>JAXMBV010000021.1:0-132107 GCA_046349695.1 Planctomycetaceae bacterium
GCCCGATTTCGCTAAGCCGACCTGTAGTTTGGTCGGTACGGCGATCATCGGCGGTATCAATCGCCTTGAGAAGAACCTCCTGAGAACAAAACTCCACGGATCGAAGGGATTGCTCGGCTGCGGGACATTGGCCGCATCAGCTTTGTCATGTCCACATTGCTGCGAAGCGGGCCGGTGGTCACACTGCCGCGGGCAGCTCCAGGAACAGCCTACTTTCCTTCCTGATTCAGTTCCTTTCGTACCACATCCAACTTGCCAACAACTTCGGACCGGCTCGCGCCATACACTGACTCCTAAATCCGCTTGCCATCCTCACCAAATCCGAGCGAGATCACGCCGATCAAACGCCTGTCTTTCCGCTTCTTGATCGCCCCTTGACCGTTTGCTCGCCTTGCCATTCTAACACTCCACCACGAGAGCACACCAAATTGGAAGACGGAAGACCAGACTGGTGATTCTGGCCTGTTGCCCCGTCGGGCTATCACGCGCCGGAATGGTGCATACTTCAGCCTAGGATTGCAACAGGGTGATTGATGGTGTATTGAATTGATCTCCCGGTTCGGCAACGATGGTCCGCGACTGTCAATTTCAATGTTTCTTACCGATTTCGGGGAGGACCACGGTCCTTTCCAAAACCCTCCGAGAAGTCTGATGGTCCACTATTTTCGAAACGGAATCTCAACCCCCATAGCCTGGATGAGCACCTACTTTCTGATTTGGGCCGGACTGTCACTGCCAGCGATAGGCCTTTTCTTTGAGAAGTCACCATGGGCTTGGGTTGTTTGCGGAGTGAACATTGCTGGTTGGTTGGTTACCAGTCGACGTCATTTGGCTCGCTTGATTGATCGATCACCCCAGCTTGAACTGCATCCAAACTTCATCCGTTCAAAGCAGTTTGCGAACGACATACCTTGGTCACAAGTTCGCGATATCACAGGTAGACAATCCGGGGCTGGACTTGATCAAGGAAGCGCAGAAATTCAATTCCACCTGACCGATGGCACAACCGCCACGTTGGATCTATCCACGTTGAATGTTGGAATGGAGCGACTGTATGCTATCTCGCTTCAAATGTTGGAAGCCAATGCACGATTGCGTGATTCAGGAACTGTTGCCGCGGTAGACAGTGGTTCATCTTTGAACAACGGTTCTGATGCGGACGATCTCGGGCGGGAGATTGCGGTATATACATCCGGGGCGACACCGATTGTGTCGCTCCTTTGCGGAATCGGATTACTCATCGCGATCGCGACTCGTGGGATCATTGCGGATTTGAACGCCCAGAAAGGTGTACCAAGCACAGCAACTGTCGTGCTCATTGTCATCGGATTGGTTGTCAGCCTGCCACTAATCATCATGGGCGTCTTGCACATGAGAGTTCGACTCGTATTGTTTCAACGAGGTTTGACATTTGTCGGACCAGTGAAGTCCCACAGACTGCGATACGATGACATCCAGCAGGTTTCCGCACTGTCGATTCAGAGTGGTGGAAACTCTGCACTCACGGTGCAGCTCATTCCGCGGAATGGATCCGCCATAAAACTGAGTGGGATCAGTGGATGTGAGTCTGCTTTGGCAAAAATCACAGAGTTGCGAAGTGCGAGGGGCTGAGGATTCCGAACAACCCGCCGATACTTGCTGACTCACCGAAAGCTCGGTACTCTGAGATCGGTCAGCCTGTCGCAAGGTCAAGTTTGAGGGGTTGAAAAAATGCGCGGTCAGAGATTTGTTGCCTTCGCCGTAATCAGCGTGTTGTGTCGACTCGAGCCATTGAACGCCGACGATTACCAGATCCTCGCTGAGAGCGTGGCGACACCACTTTATCACAACTTCGCTGCCTCTGAAGGTGCATTTGCGGATTCCCAAGCGATGCTGCGAACTGAGATCGCATTGCAGAGGATCAAATTCCTTTCGGACACAGACAATGGTATCGCAGATGTCAGGTCCTCCGTCGTCGCTGCATTAGAAGCCTGCCATTCAACATACGAGGATATTCGTTCCCTTGATAGCCACTCTCCTGACTACGCTGGAATCGCAACAAAGGCGATTCAAGCTTCGCCAGCGATGTACCGCGCTGCAAATCGCGCTCTTTCCGAACCACAAGAGTTGAATGAAATGGAAGAAGAGCCGAGCGACCAAGACAAAGAGGAGAAAGGCGACATGCCCCAAGAGGAAACTGACTCCATGGAAGGGGAAGAAGCCATGGATGAGCAAAGGCGCTTGGAAGAAGAAGAGCTTCGCCGCCGACAAGAATCAGCTCAGCCAGAGTACGAGCCCAGTGACACCGAAATGTCAGAGGAAGATCAAGAAGATATAGAAGCACTGCGGGAAGCGCTTCAAGAGCTCGTCATGTCTGGCTTCAATGCTCACGAATTGAGCACAAAACGAGATGAATACCGAACCCAGTACCGCGATGTCCGGAGTAAGTCTCTGGAATTAAGAGAAGTGGCGGAACGCCGCTATCAGTCATCGCGGGAGTATTTGTACGGAATCGGAATTGCAGTCAAGTTCAGCGACGGTAAAGCGATCATTTCGGAGGTCATTGAGAACTCGGAAGCTTCAAAACATGACATTTCATTCGGTGACGAACTCTTGTCGATCGACGGAGTGTCATGTCCAGAGGGTGGAAGCCTCGCGATCCCGAACGAAACTGACGACGTTTTGGGTTCGTTGCTGCTAAACGCTATGCATACCCTTGATACAGGGGACAAGATGACATCAGAACGCCGCGAATGGCTGGAGCGTCTCCGAGGCGAATATGATTCGGAAGTACAGATATCAGTATTGCGGGGTGGTGATCAGATCATCGTATCGAAAGTCGCAAGAGGGGATCACGAATGCGACAAGCCAAACTTTCACGTCGACTATACCGGCTCGTGGCATGCAACCTACTCATCCGATGAGGCGTGGCTTCGAAACGATTCTGGCCGTGATCTGACTGACGTCACAATCTTTGTGACTCTGGAGGGAGTCCATGGTCCGGAGCGCACGGAAGCCGCCGACAAACATATGCACTATTTGTCGAAGTGGCCGAACGGAGAGACGCGATTGGCTCGTTATGCGTCTTCATCCCTCAGCGGAATCATTTCCAATGAAGCAGTGGATACGGTAGAGAAAATTCACCTTGAGGTCTACGCGAAAGAGCTTCAATCGAAACTTGACTTTTATTACGCAAACACCAAGGCGATTGATGATGATCTGGAACAGCTTTGGACGAGTGATTCACGGCCTCAGATCACGGCATCGTATGCCGCCGATAATATCTTCGGGAACGCCGCTTCGTATCTTTATCTTGACGGTGGCCTGAATTCGATGCCAACTCCAACTGCGACCGTAACCCTCACGGAGGGCGAACGCACTGAAACAGAAACGTTCTACCCAAATTCAACGGTGTGGAGGTCCGGCAACTTCAACTGTCTGAAATTCCAAAGTGAATCGTTCAACAGTATGGATCCTGATTCGATGACCGTCGACTTGTCTTTCCCAGACACAAACTATCGCCCGACACTCAAATTCACGTTCAAAGGTGAATGACGCACGTCGGCATTTGTCAGAAAGAATCCGACAAGGTGCCGACGGAGTGCGACTTACTGGAGTTCTCATTATGCAATTCTTTCGATCCAAGTCCGCCATTCTCGCTGCTGGAGGAGTTGCCTGTCTCGTTGGTGCCTGGAGAGCCATGAAAGGAATTCGCGCGTCACGAGAAGAACTGCTACAAATGTCTGAGATGATTGGAACGAAGAACCCATTCGTCGCCAGAGTGCTCTGTTGGACGGGATTTATTCCGCTGGTATTGGGTGGTATCGGTTTGCTTGTACTGTCAGTACTTATGGCAACTGGAATGCTGGAGTAGGCCATTCGTCACGAATGTTCAGCAAGGCATTATTAGAGTGAAGTTTGAGTTAATACCGAATGTTGTGTCCAGGTGGAATTGGTCAGGCGACGATTTCGGTATGAGTTGTAGGGTGTCGGGAAACTGCTGACGATTATTCTTTGAGTGACTGTTCATTGACTCCGCCGATGAAACGGCTTCCTTTGATCAGTTCCGGGATGCGCTGGTGACCTCGTAGCATTCGGCAGCCACGAGAGGTACTTGTAAGCGCACGGTGAAGTGCATGTTGCGGGGCGTGGTTACCATCTGGTGATTTCCGGGAGGTGGATCATGGCGAAGCGGCATTCGGCGGGAAAATTCGCACGACAATGATGTCGCATCCAATTAGCAATGCTATTGACCGTGCGATTACCTTCATCTCAATCAACCAGTTGAGGGGACGGGAACAACATGAGCGTGTGATATCAATGGCCCGTGAGGCGCTGAGGACCACAGCACTTTCAACGCACACATCGAAGCTGATGAGATCATTGCGAGTTCCTGTGGCGGTGATACTCGAACCCAGCCATTGTCATAGCCCGTAACGACGCAGCCATGATTGAGCCATTCCCGTCGAGCTTCCTCGGCCGAATTCGAAGTTCGAACAGCAACCTGATTGGCGAATAGGGAAATGTGACTTCTCATCGTTTCGTGGGGCTGAATTGGAATCCATTGGCTCAGCTCAGCAGGCAAATCCAGCATCGTGAAACCAGCGGGACTATCAGTCAGGAATGAACCAACAGTGTTGGCTGAAAAACTGATTGCGACGCCGGAGTTGCATTCAACCACCGCCGCTGCACTATGAAAACAGGAGCCAGATTCACGGTCTCACTATGCCCGTTTAGCTGTTCTCCATCGAGCGTTGTGTGAAAATCAGCAACGGGTCGAGGTCGCATCCATTCCCACTACGTTCCTGCAGATTTGCCCTGATGATTTGCTGAGTTCCAGTTCGCCCGAAGAACCCGACACCCATAGGCTGACCGGCTCGCATCCATTTGTGGCATCCGGTGACAACAAAGTCGGCCACGGCCAGACAGTCGTCGATTGGCACCTGACAGAAGGCCTGAGCGGCGTCGACCAGAACAAACTGCACGTGACTGGTGTTTCGGATTTGTTCGACGATGGCTCGAACGGGGATCCGAACTCCCAAATGGTCCACGGCTGGCACAGATAGCCCGTCACATCCGTTCTCACGATATATCCCTGCCAGGAACGCCGCCACATCGCCGGCAGTCCAACTTTCTCGGAAGATCGCATCGCGAAGCGGGACCGTTGTGATTTGAGCACCAGCGGCCAATGCCTGCCTTGAAACAGCATCCTGATACGTGGGCCAGCTCAGGTCCGTTGTCAGGACGTGACGACAGATCTGAAACATGCTGCGAGCTGCCAGTTGCACCAACGATATAGATCGACTGGCGAGCAACACGCTCCAGTCTACGGGGGCACCGGCAAATTGGTGGAGCGACTGCTTGAGTGCTCGAACACCGCCCCAGGTTTTGAGGGCAGAAAACCGGCTCTGATAGCAATTCGGCCACGCGTTGTAGCCGTGTTTTAGGAATTCTTCGAAGTACAGCGTTGAGGGCTCTTCGGCCGACAGTCGAACGAAGTCTATTTGAGCATCACGTGCGGCCGGTAATGTCTGGCCCAGCCGCGCCGTATCCAGATAGAGGAGCGGTCGCAAGCCTGAACTTTCTGCCGAACCAAACCGATTGGCTCGGGTACAGGGTCACTTTAGCCAGGAATGTCGTACCGATCCAGGAAACTTCCCACAGATTCTGCGTACACCGAAAGTCGGTTCCAGCGTTCCTCCGCTTCCGCCACCTTTGTGTAGTCAAATGTCAGAGTGAATTGCACCGTCTGACAGCGTTCATCCAGCACCTGAGTTCCCAGGGCTCGTGAACCATAAATGCCAATGTCCGCAACAAGATCGGGCTCTTTGGCGAGCTGCGACCGGCGAACCAGTTTGATCCAGATTCCAGCAGTATGCTGCTCCAGTATCCAGCGACGCACCGAATCGACAGGCCACGACATGGACAACGGCCAGAGTTCGTCGTCCAGAATGATGATGCGTTCAATATTCAGAGCACCCCGGTCCTGCAATTCGAAGTTCACCGCCATGCTCTTCCGGCCCGGTTCATCCTGCCAGTAGTCAGCCGTCTTCACCAGTGAGACCGAGCGATACAGGTACAATCCCTGACTGCGAAGTAGCCGCTCATAAACCAGCCGCCAGGTTTCTGTGCCTTCAAATACCAGAGTTCCCGCAGCGATGGTCGTAAGCCTGCGAATCAACTCGTCGATTTGTTCGAACGCGATGTCCCGGTAGATGGGATCATGATGGCGACTGACTTTCAGCATCAAAGCCGTGGCTCGGCGATAACGGTCGAACGCATGCTCATCGCGAGCCAGTAGGAACGGGGTCTCAAGATCCGTCGGAAGCTCCGCCCGCAACCCCGGCTGAGGCACGGAACTCACCACCAAAGCAATCAACACGCTGACCAGCACCCCAACCGCCAGAACTTCACCGCTACCCGGCAACAGCCACCACGAGATGACAACAGCCAAACAACAAACCACTCCAACCACCGCAGGAAACCACGCAGATTGCACCAAACCATCACTGTGAGCCACAAATTCCTTCATCCCCCGACCGTAGATCAGATTCACGACAAAGGCAATAGGGTACTGGCGGCCCGGTAGCAGACTGGTTGGCGGCGTTCATCAGTGTTCGACTCGCAGTTCTTCTGAAACGGCCTGTTCTTCAGGTCTTTCCATGAGTTTATGCTCAGAAACCTCAAGCGAACTGACAACTGGAAAAACGGAGACACGCAAGAAGGAACCTCGGTTGGACACGGCAAACCCTTACTTCCCAGTCACGAAACCACTATCATCTGATGCCCAATTGGCCTGCCAAATCGGATTCACTTTGATTCAACTTGAGGCAACAGGGATTTGATGATGTCTGCGGAATCCTGGAAATCAAACTGGGAAGTGGTGAAGAGAATCGGGGAAGGCGGTCAAGGCACCGTTGATTTGGTGAAGCGCCGATCAATCAGTGATACGACCGGAGATCTGCACCTGAAGTTGCGAAAAACGCTACAGGAACTCACTTCGAATGTATTCGCCGCTCCGCCAGACCATGAAAAAGCAGCAAAAGAACTAGTTGACACATTGAGTTTGCTGACATTCCGTGGCGGCGAATTGGGTGCGTTGAAGAGACTCAAGAACCCGGAGACTGCTCGAGACCCAAGACATGCCAAGTTTCGGCAAAAAAGAGAGATCGATGTCCTCTTGCAACAAACGAATCCACATCTTCTCAGATTGCTGGACGTTGACCAGGAGCAAAACTGGTATGTATCAGCATACTGCGATGGCGGCGATCTGAAAAAGAATCAGACCAAATTTCTGGGTGATGCGCTCGGCAGTTTGGAGGCACTACGCCCTATCATTGCCGCTGTTGCAATGCTGCACAAGGAGAAAATCGTACACCGTGACATAAAGCCCGAAAACATCTACGCCGATGCAAATGGACAACTTGTACTCGGAGACTTTGGGTTGGTGCATTTTATTGAAACAACTGAATCTAGAGTAACCGGCACATATGACAATGTCGGTTCGTGGGAGTGGATGCCGGTTTGGGCTCAAGCTCGGCGGCAGGAGAATGTCAGTATGGCATTCGACGTTTATTCGCTCGCCAAGTTAATATGGTTCACCATCGGAGGAAAGCACCCATTTCATCTTTGGTATTTCAATAACGAGGACAACAACCTCGAAGAACAGTTTCCTGAAGACCCTGCGATGCCGATCGTCAATGAGCTATTAAGTCAATGCATCGTGGAGAAGGAGGAGGATTGCTTGGCGGATGCGAGCATGTTGTTGCAAAAGCTCGATAGAGTCATCAGCCGCATTCGAAACAGAGGACGAGTATTGTACGGGGATGGACTTCTTAACTGGACCTGCCAAGTCTGTGCGAACGGAAAGTATGAGAAGAGCGTGGATAGAAATGTGACGTCAGCTCACAATTTCGGCCTAAATCCAACCGGAAGCGGTGGATTCTTGATCTTCAAATGCAACTATTGTGGACACCTACAGTTCTTCTCAGTGTGCAGCGACTCAGATCGGCCACTTCCACCTGGGTGGGTGCCGCCGAGTAAGCTGCCCCGGTAAATGAACTTCATCGCACATCAGTGCACCACTTGCCTGCCCGAAATGCCGGATCGATCAGGTGAATACGTGTCAGCAGTGCTCCATTGTTAGTCAAGAAATTGATTTCTCGGCGACATTGCGTCATGATGTTCTCGTGACGACAACATCGTCCGTAGCCCGTAGCTTCCAGAACGACTTCTGGACCTCCTGATCTGTCTCCGAACAGACTAAATCAATGAACTTCTTCCTGCATCGGCGAAGAACTTCGAACATCTGATTCTACGCCACTCAGGCAACGGGCGATTGTATCCTTCTCCCGGGTCGCTAGACTTCCTAGGGGTAGATTTTTGATCGAGACTCTTCTCATTGGAGAAAGACCAAGTGGCCTCTGACTCAGACATAGCGAATGTGATGGATCAACACCTGCGTGCAAAAGGCTTCACGTGTGGACGAACATACTCGAATGTCGGGGACGTTGTAGATGCAATTTCGGCGAAAGTTCCCGATGAAGCCAAAGCGACGTTGAAGTTGAAGGTATTAAGAATTGCTCGGGAACGAAGCTGGGAATTCAAGGTTCAAGGTGAGGCAGTTTCAGCGTCGCGAGCGAGCGATAAAGACTGCGGCAACTAGTTGCCTACCGTCAAACGAAGGGACGTATCCGTGAGTGGCAAGCATAGACCAAAAATGTTCATTGGTTCTTCGAGTGCCGCTCTGCCGGTTGTCGAACTGTTTGTCGCGGCACTTTCCCAGCATGTATCATGTGTGCCATGGAATCTAGCAAGTCAATTCAATAGCGAAGGAACGAATACGACCATTGCTGCTCTTCAGTCTGCGTCACTGAAATACGATTTTGCCCTCTTTATCCTTACTCCCGATGATACCGTCACGTTGAGAATTGATGGCAAACGTCGGACGCTTCTTGCATTTCGCGATAACGTGATCTTCGAGATCGGGCTGTTTCTAGGCTCAATCGGCGCGCGGCGCGTGTTCATTGCCCGTCAAAACTCAAATCGACAGCAGCGAATTCCGTCAGATTTGCTTGGAGCGGCCATACAGGTTTTTGCCTTCGACATTGATGATCGAGACCGAAGTCTGGCGTCAGTGAATGCTGCGGTCAGTGGGTTCAAGGTCGCAATTGAGAAGCAAAGTTTTCTTGAATTTCGCCTTCAACTCGCGAGTGGCTGGGGTTGGGAATACAAGCCTCAGAGATTTGAAGTCGACCTCGATGGAGCCCTACTCAAGCAACAGCAACATCTCTTGGACGGATATGACATTGCCATGGCGGCCAGAATTGAAGTCCCTACGGTCAATTTGGAGGATGATCCCGGAATTGCCTTTTCAGAGATTCGCGCCATCCCTCAGGACCTTTCAAGCTTGACCTTTGTCATCAAGGCCGCCGAGTTCAGCAAGCGGCCCAAAATAGGTGAAGAACGGATTCAAGGTCGGCTGCTCTTGGTTCCGCCAAAAACAAAATTGAAGCAATTTCGCACGCTGAAAGAGGCGCAAGCCGAAGGATGTCGAGTGGTTGAAACTATGAGCTGCCGGGTGGTTGCCCAACGGAAGTGAACCGTGGCAATTCGATTGTAAACTGAGTCAGCATACAGAGGCCCACTTAGTGGGGCTTTGGGTAAGCGTATTTGTTGTCGACCGACTATAGTTGGCCAGGCTCACAGCTGTGTTCTCAAAACACAGGGACGGTTCTGTGGAGAGGGCTCGGTGGTGCCGCTCTCCTGTTCCTGTGTGGGGCATTGACGACAGGAAGCGATTACGGCTGGTTAGAACCGTGCACCGTTTTCCGCGAATTCGTCATGACCGTTTCCGTTCTGTGAACTGCCGTTCTTTTCAGACATGTGACTGAAGATCCACGTGTGTGCGAGGTCCGCGACTTTCGCCAGCAATGGCAAGTCGTCGCGGCCGAAGCTCGTGGAGTCTTTCCAGTCGTTGCCTTCCTTGTACAGCCGAGTGATCGTCACGTTGTGACGGATACCCGTTTCCGTGTTGTTCTCCCAGATGGCTGCTCGAATGCGGCCGAGGCGAACGTCATGGACGGGACGTACTTTGGTTTCCCGTGTTCGTGAACGTGTGGTTGTGGACATAGACCAAGAACCTTTCCAACAGTGAAGAATTGAAAAAGGCCAGCTCCCGATAGGGGACTGGCCGACAAGTGGACATGTGAATGAGCCCATCACAACACGTCAGGGCTCAACCGGGCTGCCACAAAACGTTGCGGCAGTAGTCTCGAACAACTTGCCGATGCTGATCGGCGGTCAGGGAAAGGTTGTTGCCTGTGACCGGCGGAAATCCACCGCGAGCGAGCCATTCCATCAGGGAAAGGGCGCGGTCGCGTGCGGTTTCTGTGTCACTGGCTTCAACGGCTTCCAACAGTTCTTTCCAGGTTTGCTGAGGATCCATGACTGTGCCTCAGGCCGCCATCGCCAGCGACAACAACTGGGCAGCTCGATAGTCCGCTTCGGCTCGATCTGCTGCGTAGGTCACTCGCTGGGCCAGCCTTGTCAGAGCATCCACCAAAGCGAATATGGTGTATCCACCCTGTTCGCGGGCGATTGCCATGGCTTCTTTGATGACATGCTGAGGAATTCCGTTTTTCGAAAGTGCTTTGGACACTTCCTCCGCGTCGGATCCCAGCCGAGTCTGCATGGCCTTCTTCAGGACATTCGCAAACTGGTCGCGTCGAGCATCTCGTTTGGCAACCAGCGACGAAATGTGTCGACGAATCTCCTGCAGGCCGTCACGCACATTCGCTGTGTGCTTGCGAGTGAACTCAACCACGTCCACAGCATCCCAGACGATGTGGTTCTGACAGATTCGCTGGAACCAGAACGACTGCATACCAAGCGATCGACGGCCGACTTCGGAGTTCCAGACAAAAAAGCCGGGAGCGAATTCCTCACCGTCAATCTCAACCCAGCCCGTGGGATCGATCAGGAAGCAGAACATGTCCTGCTCACCGCAATACAATCCGGTTCCGCCAGTCATCGCGGCCTGCGGCGGACTGAAATCCACCGCCACTTCGCGAACGACATCCAGCAATTCCGCATTCCAAAGGCGTGTGTAGGACACACCATGGACTGACCGGATTGTCTGGCCGGTGGTCAGCAACTGCAAGGGCTTCTCAGCCAATGGCAGAGTGTCGCGGAACGCCAGTGTGGCAGTCTGCGGCTCGAAACGATTCACCGTTTCTTTGCTGATCCCGGAATAACGGCACATCTGGCTGAATGACCAATCGTTCAACTGAGCGGTTCCTCCATGTTCCAGCGTCAGGCTAAGTTCACCGTTGACGACCTGCGGCTGCAGGGTCTGCGGCAACTGCCAAACGTCGGACGAATACTGCTGCTCCTGCCGACAGTGTTCGTGCAGTTCTTCCAGGCTGGCGAACGCCTCATCAGGGCCTCGCCGGTAAAGTTCTTTGTTTGCTCGAGTCAGATTCACCATAAAGTCGTCTCCTCAGTTTTCTTCAATGAGGAACGAGGGTGCCAAAACCACAGCGTTCACCCGGCACCCGGCTGGATGAACGACAAGGTTCTGGCCCCAAATGAAAACCTGACAAAACCTGTAGGGCACCACCGCCTTCTCAGCTGCGTGTCGTCAGGACTCAAACAGCAGAGTGGCGGATGGGTAAGTCTTCTCGCAGCCATGGAGTGAAAGAACAGCATTTGGCTTCGGGAGATTCCTTAGCACGGTCTGCGGATTCTGGCAAATCGGCATCCGCGAGATCAGGATTCGGATGTTGGTGTTGAATGATTCCGGGAAGTTATCGGAGCTCAGTTCCTGCCAACGTAAACAGGCAGGTCGGCCGGAACGGGATTCGAGGGCAACAGGTAGCCACCTTCGATGCAGGCTCGACGGAGAATTTCCAGAGCCGCCCTGGTACGAAATACTTCAATGCTGGTGCGAATAAGTTTCGCCGCATCGTCCGGAATCACCGCCCAGATGCACTCGGACTCAGCTGATAGCCGTCGAGCACGTCGCCAGAGAAACCGTAGTGATTCCGGATGTTCAGGGCAGAAGACTTCCAGCCCGCGAGGTGTGATTATGCCAAGGTAAGACTGTTTCATACTCCAGTGGTATCACGGAGCCGAAACGAACGCCAGGAATGTTTTTCGCCAACGAAGTTTCTTCGTGACCCACGGTATTGCATGACTTCGGTCCGATGCGCAAGCCTGAATTTAGAGCGGGGAGTGACAAATCTTTGGCTGCGCGATATGAAACCGGCATGGTTAAGACCAGTATCTTCATCTCTGCTTTAGGGTTGTTGTTTCCCGATGACCCGATTCTGACGTTCTCGTCAATGCTGGCGCTGACTTGGCTCAGTTTTCGCTGAGAATGCCCGTGGCATGCGTTAACCTCTCTCAGATAACCTGTGTGAGGGAAATGTCGTCGTCAGTCGATCGCCATCGCTTCCAGCGGCTCATCCGTCTCGCCTGTGGTTGCCTCTGAGAGGGAGTGAATCATGCGAGCTGATGTTCGCTGAATGCGTACCAGCGACGCAATCAGCGTCGCTTCATCGCCGCGATACATCTGGATGTAGTCTGAGCTGCGTGTGGAGCAATCCAGTCCGAAGGATCGGCACACGACATAGGCCACCGCTTCCGCCTCCGTTTCTCGCACTGTCTTGGGAAGGTTCTGACGCTGATCTACGTCGTGCATCCACTCGTGAGCCAGTTCATGAGCCAGAACGGCAAAGCGTTCTGCGGCATCAAGATTCAGGGCAATCCCGATCTCGCCTTTGCGTGAGACACCTTTCGTTCCGATCGGCAGTGCTTCGTACCGAAGTTCGATACCATTCGATCGAATCAGCTCCTCCAGTGAGCCGAGTAAGTGTCCCGGATCTCCCTCAATTCTGGCTGTGTCGGGCAGGTCTTCACCTTCAGTCTGAGAAACATCGAAGACGTGAACCATCTTGAATCCACGAACGGTGCGTTCACTTTTGCTTCTCGTCTCTGGTGATGGTCCTGAGTGCTGATCACTGGAATCCGAGCGACTGCGATAAACGAGCGGTGCCATGATCCCAATTCCTTTTTCACCCTGTCGAACATGCCGTCCCATTCGTAGCCAGCGTTGAAAGCCAGCGACGAGTGTTGCTTCCGGGTTCTGCAGCATGATTAGCAGGCTGTTGGTAAATGAGTAACTGTGAAAGCGACTCATGGAATCCAGATATCGCAGTAGTGATTCGCTGCATCCGGCCTTGAGTTCTTCCTGCAGTGCGGTGATCGCCTGATCTGCAAGTTGTTTGGCGTCTTCTTTCTTCATGTTCATTCTCCGAATCGTTAGAAGCTGCATCCGGCATGTGCAGCACATAGATGAGATTCGGGCCTGCCGGTGGCCCGATCTTCGAGCCAGACACGGCAAGTCAAGGTGGAGCCTTTCGCGCAGCGAAAGCAGCAGCGGAGCCCAACGGCGGGAGCGGACCTTGACGCCGTGGCAGAATGAGAAGGGCCGAGCGGAAGTCTTCTTTTGGTAGAACGATTGTCCCAATCGTTCATGATCCGCTGGGCAATGCTGCCGCCCAACGAGTCAGCAGATTCACGCCTGTCGATCATTGCCGATGGGGATCACGAAAGATGCTCACCGAATTCACTCGGTAGAAGCCATCATCATGAACCTCTTCCGATTTCTCCGTGCGAGCGACTCCGTCAGGTGCATAGAGCTTTTCCTCGCGCACAAAATCACAGCGGACGGGTCCGCCGGGCATTGAGCCCAGTCGTTCACAACACCCAGCGGAAGGAATCAGTGGACTGATGCGTCTTCCGTCTTTCTCGTACCAGATGCGTTCAACCCATGTGTAACCGTGGTCGGTCCGAGGATACGTATCTCGGTGAATTCGCAGGATGATCATGGAAGCAGAATTCCTGAAAGGCTGCAGGCAGTACTGCAGCGGTGTAGAGAGAAGCAAACCGCAATGGTCCCCGTAACTGGGAGCCGGAAAACAATCGAAAACCGATGCACGCCACCGGCTTCAGGCCTCCGCAGATTCGGACGACTGAAGCCGCATGACTCTTGACAAACTCGGATTGGTGCCTGCAAAGATCTGTGTCGGGTCGCTGCCATGGCAGCAGTGACGAGAATCAGCGACGTGCATGAAGAACCGTTTGGCAACCTGATGATCGCTTCGTCAGCGGTTCGAAATGGCCAGTGACTCCGTGGCGGGATATTTCCTACGGAGTCACGAGTTATTGTGTCTTGTCAGTCGTCGCTGTCGTCGTCAATAAACTGGATCAGTCCGCTGATGAGCAGCTCTTCAATTCCGTACACGGCACGTTCGCCGCAGGATTCGCAGACGTATTTCCGAGCATCCGGTTCAACTCCTGAGGCTTCATCACCGCACTGAGTGCAGTAGCCTCCATAGTTCTCGGACATCTCTGCGTACGATTCCTGAGAGATTCGAATGATTTGTGAATGTTGCATGGGTTCCATCGCCAAGCCATTCAGCCGACTGTGATCCTGGCCAGTGAGTTAATCGATGGGCCCGTCGGCGGCCCACAGGTGGGCCAACGTGGTAAAGTCAGGGTGGAGCCTTTCGCGCAGCGAAAGCAGCAGACGCCGCAGGCGTCGGACCTTGACGCCGAGTTACACGGAGACAGCCGACGACGGGAGGGTTTTTTCGAGAATTCCAAAACCGATTCATGCACGTCATCTGCATCCATTCACTGCGTGAATTCACAGTGAACGTATGCGATGACAGGGAGCAGCTCGACCGGGGAGCGTGGGAACGCTCGATGGGAAAGATCCTGACTATCTTCATGCCACAATTGACAGCATTGATCAAGCAGGTGACGAGCGGCGGCCGCTGTGGCATTCTGGCAGAGCGAGGAAAAACGGACGCTGGCTCTGCGGGGACGCAACCAGCCAGGGATATTCTCGCCGAAGCGTCGGAGTGACGTTTGCGGCCAGCGTGATTCGGTGACCTGTTACCGAACACGCTGGCCTGTTTTGCACAACGACTTGGAACGATTGAAAATCGTTTGAAGGTTTTGCCCTGCGGTCTGGCAGTACCAAAGACCGCAACTCCCCGTCGCGAAGCATTCAATGAATGGAGTTCGTTGACCGGAAGGACTGCCTTGCCTAGCCATGGTGATGTCAGAACAGGAAGTCTGCGTCCACGAGAGAACCGAAGAGCGTATCCAGAAGTCGCAGGTTGAGATTCGGAGGCCCGGAGACAAGAGTATCCGCCCCGGACTGAGTTCGAGTCAGTCCGGCCAGTCGATTCGAGATACCAAAGGTACGCAGATCGATTCTGTCTCGCCCTGACTGTTTGAAGTCTGCGACTCTGACTTGCGCCAAAGTGGTGTTCAGGATCACCAGAGTGTCGTCACCGGTACCCAGACGGTACAACGTACTGCTGAAGCGTGACGCTGTGACGACGTCATTGCCGCCCGCTGTATCAACTTCAGCGATTCCCGTCAGCACCGTGTTGCTGAAGTCGAGTGTCTTGCTGTAGGCCGTGTCTCGAATGATGGTATCACCCAGACCGACGAACTCATCCACACCGTTGACGTAGCCATTGACTCCAATGACGGTACCGGCGGATTCGACGACAGCCAGTGTGGTTCCCGATCCGTTGTTGAGTGTGTCGAAACCGTTGCCGGCACCAGAGTATTTCCAGGTCACTGCAGTCGAACCAGCATTGAGGACATCATCACCCGCGCCACCACGATAGACGCCTGGGCTGAGGTTTGAAGCTGTCACGACATCGTTACCACCAGCCGCATCAATCGCGGCGATGCCAGTCAGGACTGTGTTGCTGAAGTCGAGCGTCTTGCTGTAGGCGGTGTCTCGGATGATCGTGTCTCCCAAGCCGACGAATTCATCCACACCGTTGACGTAGCCGTTGACTCCGATGACGGTGCCCGCAGATTCGACGACCGCCAGAGTGGTTCCCGATCCGTTGTTGAGTGTGTCGAAACCGTTGCTGTTCCCTGAGTATTTCCAGGTCACTGCCATCGAACCCGCGTTGAGGACATCATCTCCTGATCCGCCACGATAGACGCCTGGGCTGAGATTCGATGCCGTGACGACGTCATTCCCACCAGCAGCATCAATCTCGGCGATGCCAGTCAGGATTGTGTTGCTGAAGTCAAGCGTTTTGCTGTAGGCGGTGTCTCGAATGATCGTGTCACCGAGGCCGACGAACTCATCCACACCGTTGACGTAGCCGTTGACTCCAATGACGGTGCCCGCGGATTCGACGACCGCCAATGTGGTTCCCGATCCGTTGTTGAGTGTGTCGAAACCGTTGCCGGCACCGGAGTATCTCCATGTGACCGCTGTTGAGCCCGCATTGAGGATGTCATCACCCGCGCCGCCACGATAGACACCCGGGCTGAGATTCGATGCGGTCACGACATCGTTACCACCAGCCGCATCGACTTCCGCGATGCCTGTCAACACGGTATTGCTGAAGTCGAGAGTCTTGCTGTAGGCGGTGTCTCGGATGATCGTGTCACTCAGCCCCACGAATTCATCCACACCGTTAATGTAGCCGTTGACTCCGATGACGGTGCCCGCAGATTCGACAAATGCCAGAGTGGTTCCGGACCCGTTATTGAGAGTGTCAAAGCCGTTGCTGGTCCCCGAGTATTTCCAGGTCACTGCCATCGAACCCGCGTTGAGGACATCATCTCCCGCTCCACCACGATAGACGCCAGAGCTGAGATTCGATGCCGTGACGACGTCATTCCCACCAGCAGCATCAATCTCGGCGATGCCAGTCAGGATTGTGTTGCTGAAGTCAAGCGTTTTGCTGTAGGCGGTGTCTCGAACGATTGTGTCACCAAGTCCGACGAACTCCTCGACACCGTTCGCATAGCCATTCAGGCCGATGACGGTCCCGGCAGATACGGCAATGGCCTTGTCATAACCGGCTCCTGCAATCAGCGTATCAAATCCGTTGGCGGCTCCGCTGTACAGATACGTATCGTCGTCGTCTCCACCGTCAATGGAATCGTCACCAGAAGCCCCGATGATAATGTCGGCTCCACCAAGACCGAAGATGGTGTCATTTCCACCGTTGCCTGCAATCAGATCACGGCCGACCGTACCCGTCAGCGTTTCACTGTAGTTACTACCCGCGATTGGATTATCGTAGATTCCTCGGAAAGATCCGTAGGACAGTAATCGGCCGAAGTGCTCGAAGCCAACCAGTGTGATATTCAGTGGTGCCAACGTGAACGGCGTGTTCTGCAGACCAGCATCCAGATGCGCCTGATAGGCATCAAACGCCAATTCGACGGCGGGTGTGAGGGCTTCGCTTAGCGAGACGACGATCTGGGCCGTGTCGTTTGTGTCGGGGCCACCGGAAATGAGCCGCCCCCGATCTGACGGTTCGACGACCGCAACTGTCGGAATACTCGGCACAACAACGACCGGCACAGCCGCTTCTGCAGAGGTCCCAGCTTCATCTGTAATCGTGACGTTGATGACAAATCTGCCAGGCGAGGAGTAGACATGACTCACGAGAAACGAGTGATCTGAATTAAGCAGCAGAGTTTGTGATCCTGTACCGTCGCCGTAATCAACGTTGGCAATCCATTGAAGGGAATCGATATCTGTGAATGTCCCGGCCAGTTGGAATGGCAGTCCTTCTGATTCCGAATACCGGCCTCGGTTGCCGTGCTCCCAAAGAGTGTTGATTTCAGAGGACGACAAGGCCCGATCGTATATCCCGACTTCATCTATCATTCCGTCAAAGGCGCGGGTTCCGGAGAAGGAATGAGCTCCGATACTCCAGGGGGCTGCGGTGTTCCAATAGACTGTGTTTGGTCCAACAACCGCGGAGATTTCCTGATTTCCGTCGACATATCCTCTGAGTGTCGTCCCATCCCACGACATTGCCACATGATGCCATTCCCGAAAGTCAAATGTGTTTGTCGTCCGAATAACAAGTCTTTGGTTGTCTATAAAGGCGAGAATAAACTCGAATTGACCTGCATTGTTGGGACCAAGAACTGCGAAGGAATGAAATGGGTCTCCGGGAAGTGGATCTCTGCTGAGGATGATTGCACCTTCTGAGTCCGGATGACTTCCGGCACTATTGGCAAAGACCCATGCATCCGTCGTGAAAACCTGCGGGCTCAGTGATGGACTGGCTGGAATGTAAACAAAATTCCCGATGGTACCATTATTGGAAAATGCACCACCCACCAGACCGTTGCTGACTGTGAATTCGCCGTTAACCAGTGAGCCCTCATTGTCTCCTGCGGAGTCTGACGCATCGCCTTCACCCATATACCAGCTGACGAGTCCGTCGATTTTCACTCGGGGAGCCTGATCTGGAATGACATTAACTGGTACCGAGCGGCTTGTGGTGTTTCCACCATCATCGGTCACTTGAACGGTAATCGGAAAAGTGCCAGGTGCTGAATACACGTGGTTGAGATCAAATGTCCGATCTGGATTGAGACTCAGCGGCTGGACTCCCGAGCCATCACCGTAGTCAACAGTCGCCGTCCAGGAACTGGAATCTGCGTCCTCGAATTTCCCTGTGCGGGAGAATGCATGCCCGACGGTAACGGAGTAGCGACCGTGACTCCCGCTGGAGTAAATCGCCTCAATTTCAGCCCCAGACAGCGCTCGGTCATAGATCCCCACTTCGTCGATCTGGCCATCGTACGCACGAGTCCCTGAAGCAGTATGCGACCCTATGCTCCATGGTGCCGTGGGATTGAAAAACACCGAGGTGGCACCGATCACTTGAGCAAACTGTTCCTGTCCATCAACGAACCCCCGCATGGTTGTGCCATCCCAGGACATCGCGACGTGATGCCACTGACCAAAGGCAAACGTACGGGTAGTTCGGACAACGGCACGTGCCCCGTTGTTGAATCCGAGGATAAACTCAAACTGCCCCGCGTTGTTTGGTCCCAGCATTCCGAAGGCGTGAAACGGATCAGTCCCGACGGGGTCTTTGGTCAGAATGATGGGACCATCAGCATCCGGATGACTTCCGGCACTATTGGCAAAGACCCATGCGTCTGTCGTGAAGACTGGTGATTCAAGGGACGGGCTGGTCGGAATATGAACATGATTTCCGATGGTCCCATTGTTAGAAAATGCACGTCCGACCAGGCCGTTGCTGACAGTGAGTTCGCTATTTACCAGCGATCCTTCATTGTCTCCAGCAGAGTCTGCAGCATCGCCTTCAGCCATGTACCAACTGACCAAGCCATCGATTGTCACTGCAGGCGCAGCGGACAGGCAAACCTTGTCTTCCAGATGCTCGAGTACCGTGGGAAGCGCGGATGACCGAGTCCACATCTGTGATTTTCTGCGGGACGCTCGACGCCAGTTTACCAAGTGCATAGCCCACTACCTCGAATGCAATCCAGCAACCGCCGGATTCCTGATGAATCAATGAAACAACGATCCGCACACTTGCGACTGATATTTTGGGCAGTCCATACTGAACTTGCCTGAAGAGGACTACAGTTCAGGATTACACTCAGGCGCTGGATTTGTTTGCATCATCATGGCTGATAATGAGTTACGAAGTTGCAGCTTGTGCGAGAACAAGTGGTGAGGGGCAGTGGCAAACATGGCTTTTGAAACGGATCGGGTACTGATTGGCCAGGTGACAAAACTCGATTGCCCGGAGTTGCCCTGGATCAAATTCTTCGCAACATACGCGCCGTTGATACGCCATTGGATCGCTGAATGTCACCTCAGTTCACACGACGCCGAAGACCTGTTGGGTGAGATCTATCTTCGACTTGTCAGGTCGTTACGCAGTTTTGTATACGATCCTCGCCAACGATTCCGTGGCTGGCTTCGCGTTGTTGTGCGATCGTCCGTATCGGAGTTTTGCCGCAAGACATCGGTCTGCAAAGAGAACGAAAAGTCAGTGGGTCCTGCCCATGTTTCTGCATTCCCGATTCAGGAATATTGCAGGGATTCGGCCGAGTTTGAGTCGCCATTAGTCGAGGACATCTCAAAGCGAATTCTCGCTGCTCGAAGCATTATTGAAGAAGTCCGCTGTCGAGTTCACCGTCGGACATGGAACGCCTTTTACCTCACAGAAATTGAAGGCATGGACATTGCCGTTGTGGCAAAGAAACTCCGGATGACTGTGGGCAATGTGTGCATCGCACGGTATCGCGTGCGGGCAAGTCTGAAGAAGCATGGAGAAGACGTCGCATGCCGGTGACGTGCCCGAGAACTGAGATATTGCTGGCCATTGTGAACGGTACAAGTCTGCCCGACGAAAGTGCCCTTACGGCCCACCTTTCAACCTGTGAACGATGTCGCCGTCGTCTTGAGGAATTTGCCGAACAGACGGTGATCCCGTCGCTGCTGGTTCTCGACCCGGCACATCCGAAGGCGGACGCCTTTTCGATCGATTCGATCCTGCTTGAGCGAGGCTACAAGATTGAGCATGAGCAGTCGACGAGCAATTTCAGTACGGTCTATCGGGCACGTCATCTTCTGACCGGGCACCGCGTGGCCGCCAAAGTTATCCACCAGAAACTGTCAGACCCTGACGTTCGCCGGAGACTGCTGCGTGAAGCGGAGATTGCGGCGTCTGTTGACCATGTGAATGTTGTGCGGCTGCTTGACGCGATTGAATTGCGGGAGCGGCTGGTACTCATTCTTGACTGGATGCCGGGAGGAACAATGGCCCGCATGGTCGACGAAATGCAACTGTCGTTCGATGAAATCGCCCGACTGATGATTGAGGTCGGATCAGGAGTAGAGTGCCTTCATCGTTCCGGCATCATTCATCGCGATTTGAAGCCATCAAACATTCTCATGGCGGCTGACGGTACTCCCAGGATTACGGATTTCGGCATAGCAAAGCGAGTTGAAGGCGAGCACACGCAAACATCGCATTACGCGATTCTGGGAACGCCGGGATACATGGCACCAGAGCAGTCGAATTCCTTCGGCCCTTCGGAAGTTCAAGGCCGCGAAACCACGAATCAGCAGACTGATGTCTATGGACTTGGCGCAGTCCTGTATGCACTTCTGACGGGACGATCACCCCTGCAAAAAGACCGTGTTACTTCCCGCGATATATGCACGTGCCGCATCGTCAGCCCAAAGGTGCTTCGAAGAGATGTTCCGAAGTCACTGGAGACGATCTGTCTAAAGTGTCTGGCAACGCGGCAGTCTGACCGTTATTCGACCGCAAAGGAATTAGTAGACGACTTGTGGCGATATCGACGACACGAGCCAATCCGGGCAAAGCGGATTTCGCGAACGGAATTGGTCGTCCGCTGGTGCCAATACAGAATGCGTCTGCTGGGGATTGTGACGGCCATTTCCGGCGTCCTGGCGTTTGCGTCATGGATAGTTCTGCAGTCTGTTGCCGAACGCGTCCGGCTTGAGCAGATTCATCGATGTGATGCCGCGTTAGCTGCGATTGCAGCCTGTAATACACTACAGCTTGAGTCAACATTTGCCCGAGCTGACAGTTTCCCGATCGACGAGGTGATGCCCTTGATCCTGACTCGACTTGAGGAGAGTGAAATCGGCGACGCTGGCAAACTTCGCCTGGCGGTGTTTGTTTCTCGGTTGGATCTTTTGCATCTGGAACGGTTGAACTCTGTGCTGGAGCAGGTTTCGAATGCAGAAGTTTATCAATTGACAAATCGCCTGCGAGAGAACGAGCGGCGCAGCGAACATGACAGCAATCGCAGCTACACCGACCTGACGGCAGGTCTGACGACGCCACGAGCAAGATTCGTTGCCCTGGGGATGCTTGCTGCTTCGTCTCCCCACGAATTTCGCCAATATTGTCCCGCGAAAGTGATTGTCGAGGAGTTTGTGAAAATTGCATCCGAGGATGCAGAACTGATGAACGGTCTTTTTGGCGCGTCGGATCTGCACCTGTCGGTTAATGAATTACCTCCGACAATGGTACAGGAGTTATCCTCACGTCAGGCCTCGGTCTTGGCCCTAATTGCCGCGAAGTCGGAGTTCTTTGATCCAGAATTGTTTTGCCAACTGGCCGACATGATGTCGATTCCTGATCTTACCGCGAGTCTCGCTCAAGTTCCGGAACACAGACTGTCTGCCGTAAGGCAGGTGTTTTCGCAGTCCCTGCAGTCGATGAGGGTCAGGCACGAACGTAACCTGCTGGCGCCTTCGGACAGCGCACCAGACACGGCTGCACAAGTCCCGACCGTGGCCACCACCGGGACGGTCCTGCTTCCAGCCGTGCCGCGAAAAGAATGGTCGCGTCTGGAACTGCACTGGAAATCGCAGGGGTACCAGCCGGTGCAGGTCGAACTCTGGAAATCTGGACAGGAAGAGTTCATTACGGCACTGTGGAAGAAATATCCAAGGGAGATAACCGTCGAGTTTGATGTTCCGATCACGGAGTTGTCCAGACGACTCCTGACGGAGGCAAATCACACTCTTGGTGCGTGTCTGTATGAGTCGTCGTCAACGGAAGACGATTTGAAGGCACTGGCCGTCGTCCTGAGTGATACACACGGGAATGCAGCGCAGTTGCGGCTCTCAGAGGCATCTCGTGGCGATTTCGCCCCAGGGGTGCTGGCGCCTGAAATTGCTGCCGAGGCAAGTAACGCGATCGATGCCGGCCAGAGTATCCGTTACTACCGCTTTGGATCGTCTGTCGTGTCCGTCAAAGTGCCGGAATTGGGCGTAGTTCAAGCCGCTGGTGACATTGCTGTCAGTCCGTTGCCCGAATTCCATTACACTGATCTGACTCGGAATCCGGGAATGATTGCCTCGTATGTTCCGCTGCGTTGTGAAGACGGTGTGTTGCGGGCCTGCGCAGACTTTCACAGTGTTACAGATGTCATGGAGGCTGCCAGGGAGTTGGCCCAGCGCGGCTTTGAAATTGATGTCGTGTATTGTCTGAGTACTAATGGACAAGACCCCGTTTTCGTTGTTCGGTGGAAACAAGCCGTTCCGCTGCTCACGGAAAATGAATCTCAAACGATGGCCAGGTTTGCGTTCGCGCTTTGGTTGTTGAATGACCGCAGGCCACTGCTTAACTCGCTGCTGGACACGACTGATCCGCTGCTCAGGAATGCGTGTATCGATCTGCTGGCAGAATCTCGGATCCCACTGTCTGATGTTCTGGCAGAGAATCGGAAGTCGGGAGATGCCTCCATTGCCTACGGCATCATTATCGCAGCTGGATTTCGACATTTGTACGTCCGACCTGATAAGAATGAGGTGCTGAGGCTTCTGAGCAACCTGCAGGATTCAGCGAATCAGGATTTGCCGAATGTCCGTTGTCTCACGGGCTGGCTTCGGCAACAAATTGGTGAGCCAGAGCTGCAAACTGTCAGTCCCCTGCCACGGATCGACCAATGTTCCTCGCACGGTCAGGTGGGACTGGCGCCAGAGGGTATTGAGATGATTGTGGTAGATCAGACCACGCATCAGTTAAACGGTGTTGCGGAACGAAGCAATCGCTGGACGTTGCCACAGCCTCAGGTTGTCCGACTTTTGCATACGTTTGCGCTGAGTACTCACGAAATTACAAATCAGCAGTTTGCCACATTTGCCAGGGAATCCAACTTACCGCTTCACATCAGTCGGCAACTCGGCTCTCCTGAAGATGCAGCTCCGGTGGTTGGAGTGAATTTCTGGGAGGCACTTCGATTCTGCAGATGGCTTAGTGACAAAGAAGGGATTTCCGAGGAGGACAATTGCCTGCCTCCCATTGGCGAAATTGGACCAGGAATGAAGTTTCGTGCTGACTACCAATACCTGGATGGTTATCGCCTCGCCACTTCATTCGAATGGGAAACAGCATGCCGGGCGGGTACCCTGACGGACCATTACCTTGGCGGTGGACTCACTCGACTCAACCGTCACGCACTTACGGCACTGAACTCAGGTGAATATCCGCTGCCAGTTGGCTCATATCCACCGAATCCGTGGGGATTTTCAGAGATGCTAGGCAGCGTCTATGACATGACATATCCATACGATGCTGAGCTGTTTGCTGGCGATCGCGTTGGAAATAAGGAGGATCCCCTCGTTGTTTCAGGTCGCGGTGGCTCTTTGCTTGCTCATCCCAGGTTTGCAAATGCGGGTGAGATCAGTCAGATTCGGAATGGCAGTCATGACTGGAATTTTGGTCTGCGTATCGCCAGGTTCCTGAAGAAACACTAAACCGCGCTTCACGGTTTCCGGGGCGGCTTGATTTCCGGGAGAGGAAATCAAGCGGCCTGCAAATCTGCCCACTCGATGCGAGCCCATACCTGAAGAAAATCCCGGGGTCCGGGGCAGAGCCCCGATACGAGCTGTACCTTCCGAGACCAGCTTCAGACGGAGATCCGTTCAACGATGTTTCGAGTCACCCGCTGCATGCGACGGTCATACAGTCGAGTTGTTCGAGGATCGGCATGACCGGCCAGATACTGGACATCCGCCAGAGGCACCCCCTGCTCCAGCAAATCCGTGATCGTAGTGACGCGAAACGAATGGGGCGAAAATCGAGTCGACAACCCGGCATCCCGTAACCGACGCTTCATCATGCGCCCCATATCATCGGCCGTCATGGCGTTCTGAGTGAGTTTCCGCGACTTGCGGACAGTCGACCGAAACAGAGGAGCTGTGGGACCGGCATACTGGATGCCGCTGTGCTCCAGATA
Organism: Planctomycetaceae bacterium; assembly: GCA_046349695.1. GTDB lineage: Bacteria > Planctomycetota > Planctomycetia > Planctomycetales > Planctomycetaceae > SXXK01. The sequence continues at coordinate 24,607 of JAXMBV010000021.1, forward strand.
CTCCACGATGGTCAGACTCAGGTCATGTCTGACCGGGATCTCGCGGACCTTGCCGTTCTTCTCATGGAACCTCAGGCAGAACTGATCACCGGACCGGTAGAAATCAGACCGCCGCAGCTTCGCTACCGCACCCACACGAGCTGCCGTGTAGATCAGAATGCCAATCACTGCCCGATCCCTGCGACCAACATCGTGCGAGCCATCAATCGCCTTCAGCAATCGTCGAGCCTGCTGGATGGAGATCTCCGGTGTCTTTCCTTCGACCGCCTGATGCCGTTCTGTCCGCACTGACAAAGCAGGATTGAGAATCACCACATGCCGCATCACCAGTTCATCAAAGAACCGCCGCAACGCGGCAAGATGCAGCTTCCGAGTCGGCGTGGACAACATCATTGCATCCAGATACCGGCCAACATCCGCCGGAGCCACTCGAACCAAATTCAGGTGCCGCTCTGCACACCAATCCGAGAACCGTTTCACTGCATGCAGATACGCTTTGCGCGTGAATCGATTACGAATCTTCCCATGCAGAAACTCCTCGAATGCAAACTTCGCGGCCATCCCCGCATCCCGAATCAGTGTCGGCAGTTCCGCATCCTGCCGCTCCATCAGCTCCGTGCACGATCCATTTAATTGTAGCCCATCTTCACCAGCCATACTCCTCCCTGAGCAATCAAGCAGCCGCCTCACTCATCGAGCGGCAATATTCATCAAAAATTCTTTGTCTGCCAAGACAATCATCTGACAGCAGCACCCATCAACTCCCTGGCCAGCGATGCCCCTGATTCACTCACCGGGCAACCGCAGAAACTTCCAGCCAACCGATCAGCTTTTCCACCCTCCGACCCTAACGCCGGATAACGTCTTTTGTCCAGCATTGTCTGGGTGCCGAAGAGACTCGTTGCGTTTCAGGCAGCGAGTCATCGGGTACGTGAGATGAGATCGAAAGTTGAACATTACCTTTACTTGTGCCTGCGGAATGGTTGTAAACGAGCGAAACCGGGAATGACCACAGAGATTCATTTTGGTGAGATATAAGCTGGATGAGTCATGGTTTCATTCTTCCGATGTGCTTGCCTGCAGTGAGTGGCTCGTGCTGAACTGATGAATCACGCCGTCTTCCATCTCGTAAATTGTATCAAACACTTCAAGAGTTCTCTGGTCATGAGTCACCACAATCACACCCGCCCCGTGTTCACGGGCGACGTTGCGAAAGAGTTCCATCACCTGACGTCCTCGATGGCTGTCTAAGGCCGCCGTCGGTTCATCGGCCAGGATCACGCTCGGATGATTGGCGAGGGCTCGAGCCACGGCAACTCGCTGCTGCTGCCCTCCCGAAAGCATCGCGGTGCTGTGATCCAGTCGGTCGCCGACTCCGAGTTCGTCGAGTAACTCGGCGGCGCGAGTGCGAGCTGCTCGGCTGGTCATGCCGTTCAGTTCCATCGCAATCTGCACGTTCTCAACGGCACTCAGGAAAGGAATCAGATTAGACTTCTGAAACACATATCCAATGTGCTGACGTCGAAAGCTGCGAAGATTGACGGCCGCGCGAGGCCCATCCATCACCAGCGTACCACCGATGAGAACCTGACCCGATGTCGGCGGATTGATCAGCCCCACGGCTGTGAGAAATGTCGACTTCCCGGAACCGCTTGGTCCCAGCAGGGCGATCACTTCACCTCGTCGGACCTGCACGCTCGCATCACTCATGGCGACGACTTCGGTGTTGCCGCTGCCATAGATCTTGGTGAGACGGATGGTTTCAATCGCCAGTTCGTCAGACATATTGGCTATCCCATCAAAGCGTCGTTCGGGTTCACTCGCATCGCTTTCCAGATTCCCAGTAAACTGGAAAGCACGGAGATCACCCACACGATGACCGCCAGTTGAATCAGATCGTCATTCGTCAGAACGACTCGACGCGGAAAATGCGGAAACAGCTTTTGTCCGACAGCCCATGCGATCCCGTACCCCAGACCGCCCAGTAGCAGTGCCTGCTGCAGAATGAGTCCAAGAATCACATGGTTCTGCGCACCGATCAGTTTGAGCAACGCGATGGAATGAATCTTGTCCAGCGTCAGTGTATACAGAATCAGCGCCATGATGATGGCCGCAATAATCGTCAGCAGAACGCGAAACATCCCGAGTTGCCGTTTGGCTTTATCGACCATGCCCTGAACCAGCAGCTCTTCTTGTCCGTCTCGGCTGAAGACCGACACGTCGCCCCATGAAGAAATGATCCTCTTAACTTGCAGCGGGTCTGCTCCGGGAGCCACTTTGGCAATCACGGCGCTCAAGGGCGGAGGTGTGACACCCGGCAGTTCGGCCGTCGGCCGCGCCAGTTGCTCCGTGAGTGCCGGTTGACTCAGAAACAGTTCGTTTTCCTGTCCACGCGAATCACGGGCGGCACGTTCCAGTCGCACGGATTCCCCCGAACTGTCGAATTGGATCGACTGAGAATCCTGGATCGTGGTGAAGGCCATCCCGTCACCTCCTGAGCTGACCATACCGGAAGTGATGCCAACGACGGTATAGGTTTCCTTGCCGAGTGGAATATGTTCACCCAGTTGCAGGCCGAGCGTTTTGTCGGCAACGATCTCGAAATGATTCTGCCGCAGGGCTCGTCCGGAAATCAGCGGCAGCCATTCGCCTTTATCGACCGGCCAGCTGAGCCCGAGCACCGACATTCGCATCGGCTTGCCGTTGTGCTGCCGCTGAATCGTGTGGTACACGAATTCTCGGGAAGACTGAATCCCGGGCACAGCTTCGATTCGATAGACAAGCGACTTTGGCACGCGTGACACTTCTGCAAACGGACCTCGCGTGTCCTTTTGAACAATCCACAAGTCTGCGTCGATGCGATTGATCAGCAGCGTGGCGTCTTCCAGCAGTCCGCGATAGATGCCCGCCATGCCCATGACGATCATCAGCAGCATGCCGATGCCGAGCACGGTCAAAATGAACCTACCGAGATTGTGTCTGATATCTTTGATGGCCAGGTTCATCGAATGGTAACCTTCCTGCCTTCGATGTTCTTTGCTGCCGCTTCCGAAGGCAGCAGAATCTGCTCGCCCGCAGCGACGCCTTCGAGGACTTCCACCTGTTCGCGATTGCGGAGTCCCAGTTTGACCGGACGCCACTGAGCTGTACCATCGAGTTGAACAAAGACGCCCGCCGTTCCTTCGCGCCACGTCACACCGCTGGCAGGGACGATGATCGCTTTGTCGCGGCGAGCTGTCTCAATGTAGACTTCGGCTCGTTGCCCCACGGCCCAGTTGGTCGGCAGTTCCAGCACGCGAATATCGACGGTGAACTCCCGAGTCTCGCGATCTGTTTCGCGTCCCAGACGAGCGACCTCGCCGCGAAACGACTTGGCATCTTCCGATCGAAATGCCACGCGAGCCGGTTGTCCCACGGCGATTCGAGACATCTCCGTTTCATCCACCCACGCGCTGACCCACAACACTTCGGTGGAAATCAAACTCAGCACTGGACTTCCGGGAACGGCGACTGCCCCGGGATCGCGATAGCGTTGTACAATCAGTCCGGCAAACGGTGCCGCTACGATCGTGTCAGCCAGTCGGGCCTGATGAAACGCCAGTGTGCTTTCGGCGACCAGTTCCTGCTGTTTGGCTTCGAGCAATGCGGCATCCGCACGGGCGACTCCGGCAAGAGCGACATCCATTTGTTCGCGTGCTTTGTCCATTTCCGTCGCACTGGCCGCGTTGGACTTTGCCAGCATCGCTACTCGCTCATGATTCTGTTCCGCTTGTTTCAGCACCGCCTGAGCTTGATTCTGATCGGCTTCGAATCGATTCAATCCGGCCTTCGCTGCAGCGACGCCGACTTTTGCCATTTCGACCTGTTGCTTGAGTTCCGAATCATCCAGTTGAAATAGTACGTCGCCAGTCTCAACGGTTCCGCCCTGGTCGACTCGAACTTCCTGCAGCCGCCCTGATATCTTGGGGCTGATGATGGCCTTCTGTCTTGCTTCCAAAGTCCCGGTTCCCATGACTTCTGCCACGAGCGCACCTTCCGTCACCTCAACCGCTGTCACCGTAACCGGTGAAAAACGAAGCCAATAAATGGCTGCTCCAGCCACCACGATGAACATCACAAGCTTGATCAGTTTGGACAGCCGGAATGACGCCACGATCGATCGCTGGGATTGTTGAGTTTGCATGGTTCCTGGGCTCTCTCTAAACATGACACGCTCTTCGCGTCAGTAGCGAATTCTCACGGCTGGAACAGCCTCGTGCAATCGGTCAACGCCTTCCTTTGTCACACGAGTGTTGACCACAGAGAGAAACTTTAGCCTTCGGAGGTTCGTCAAGTGCTGAATTCCAACGTCCGAGACGGTGGTGTCATTCAGGTAAAGCCATTCGAGGGACTCGATGCTGCTCAGGTGCTTCAGACCGCAATCGGAGATCCTGCATCGGTCAAGTCTTAGCACTCGAAGTGACTTCATCTGCGAGAGACTTGCCAGTCCCGCATCGCTGATCTTCGTCTCAGTGAGTATCAGCGATCGAAGTACGGGAAGTTCCTTAATCGAAGCAAGTGCGGAATTCGTGATCTCCGTTTCGCTCACATCCAGAAACAGCAACCGCTTCATCACCGAAAGATGAGCCACGCCGATGTCAGTCACCTTGCTGTGACTGAGATCAAGTCGCCGCTTTTCTGTGCTGCGGCTAAGCGATTTCAGTTCTGCGTCGCCAATTTGACTGCGAACAGAACCTTCTCGCAACTCGCCATTCCTGCCGTCTATGGTCACTGGTTCGTCGGCAGGCGAAGCAGTGTGTGTGAGGCAAACAACAATAAGTACGGCATGAAACCTCAGCCAGTGAGTCGTACTGTCATGCATGATTCCGCCTCCTTGATTCATTGACGCTGGCCCTGCATCATCATAATATTCAAAAAATCGAATATGTGAATTGAATTGGGTACGTTTGGATCTCGCAAAATGACAGATTCTCGGCAACAAAAGGCAACGGCAGAACTGCTGAAGGCGTTTTCGCATCCGACACGATTGTCCATTCTGCAAACCTTAGTGGCCGGTCCGCGCTGTGTGACGGACATGGAAGAAATCCTTCCGGCAAGGCAAGCCAATATCTCACAGCATCTTGCTGTTCTGCGAAACGCGAGGCTTGTCGACTATGCTCAGGACGGCGTTCTGAAATGTTACTATCTCTGCCGACCGATGCTTGTGAAGGATCTTCTCACCCTGATGGGACGTGATGAACCCATGCTGATTCGAACGGCTGCTGAGATTAAGGCCGACAAAGAGCGACTGGCGGAAATGAATGAATCTACCCGCTCAAGAGGGGCTTCGGCGTCAGCGATCAACGGCGTTAAGCGGAAGTCGAGAGGCCGATGAACAGGCAGATTTATCTGGACTACAACGCCAGCACACCGCTCGCTCCGGATGTCGTCGAGGCGATGCGGCCGTTCCTCACCATGGCCTACGGAAATCCCTCCAGTCTGCACTGGGCGGGAAGTCCTGCACGCGATGCCGTTGAGAGAGCTCGCTCGCAGGTCGCATCCCTGCTTTGTTGCGATGCGACTGAAGTCATCTTCACTTCCGGCGGAACGGAAGCCAACAACTACGCTATCAAAGGAGCATTCTTCTCCATCAAGAACCGCGGAGCTCCATGTCACATCATCACCAGTTGCATCGAACACCCGGCTGTACTGGAGCCCTGTCGTTTTCTGCAGTCACTGGGGGCTGAAGTGACTCTGCTGCCAGTGGATCGTTTTGGCATGGTTGATCCTGACGAAGTGCGACGTGCGATTCGTCCGCATACTCGCCTGATTTCGATCATGCATGCCAACAATGAAGTCGGCACTATTCAGCCCATTGCGTCGATTGCGGCGATCGCCCGAGACCATGGAATCCTGTTTCACACGGATGCGGCTCAATCGGCCGGCAAGATCTCAGTCGACGTGGAATCACTTTCTGTCGATCTGCTTTCGATCGCCGGGCACAAGCTCTATGGGCCAAATGGAGTTGGCGTACTTTTCGTTCGAGAAGGAATTCAACTTGAGCCGCTGCTGCATGGAGCCGGTCACGAATCCGGTCGCCGCGCTGGCACGGAGAACATCCTTGAGATCGTCGGTCTCGGCGCTGCCTGCGAGCTGGCCGAAGACGATGCCGACTGTGATGCCGTGCGGGAGTTGAGAGACGAATTCTGGGAGAGGCTTCGGGATGAATTTGGTGATCGAGTCGTTCTCAACGGTCATCCAGTCGATCGACTGCCCAATACTTTGAACGTCAGTTTTCTGGATCATGCCGGGTACGATTTGCTCGCGCAGCTTCCAGACATTGCTGCATCCACCGGATCCGCCTGCCATGCGGGGGCAGCGACAATCAGTCCTGTGCTTGCTGCGATGGGAGTGACTCCCGAGGTAGGTCGAGGCGCTGTGCGATTCAGCCTTGGAAGAATGACGACAGGCGATGAGATCAGTGCGACCATCGACCTTCTGTCGGGTAATCAGAAGTAGTGACTGTTTTCAGTTTCGACGTTATCAATAAAGGACGCAGTCAATGGCATCGTTTCTGGTGATTCTCAATGGGTCTGCTTATGGAAGTGAACTGACCTTTAACGGCCTGCGACTTGCCGACAGCCTTGCGAGAAAGGACGACTGTGAAGTTCGAGTTTTCCTGTTCGGTGACGCTGTGACGTGTGCGAAGCATGGACAGAAGGTTCCTCACGGTTTCTACAAAGTAGAACTCATGCTGCACCCGATCCTCCGCCACAATGGGCTTGTTGGAGTCTGTGGATCGTGCATGGACGCTCGCGGAATCAGCGACGACGAATTAGAGGCCGGCTGCCGACGAAGCAGCATGGACGAACTGACTGAGTGGACCATGTGGGCCGACAAAGTCCTCGTCTTTTGATTTTGCAGTTGAGGCCTTAGTACTTTAGAAGCGGGAATAGTTGAGACATGAAGCCACTCGCACAATTCACACCGGATGAGATCAAAGCTGCCGTTGCCGAAAGGTACAGTTCTGTAGCCACCAGTCCTGCTGAGAAATTCAATTTTCCGGTTGGGCGAAAATTCGCCGAGAGCGTTGGGTACGAGGCAGCGATCCTGGACAACTTTCCACAGGGAATGTGGGAATCGTTTACAGGCGCTGGAAATCCGCAGACGTTTGTCGATGCAAAACCAGGAGAAACGGTGCTGGACCTCGGATGCGGAGCAGGACTGGACCTGTACCTGTATTCTCAAAAGGTTGGCCAGACGGGAAAGCTTTATGGGCTCGATCTTTCGGCGGACATGCTGATCAAAGCGCGGCGGAATCTCCTTGAGACGGGCGTCACGAACGTCCAGTGGCTCAATGCTCCGGCCGACCAGATTCCGCTGCCGGACAATTCAGTCGACCTGATCACTGGGAATGGGATTTACAATCTGTCACCGGACAAGGATGCCGTCATGCGAGAAGTGGCTCGTGTCCTGAGACCCGGTGGTCGAACAATCTTCGCCGAGATTGTGCTGAAGAGTGAGTTACCCAGCGAAGTTCGCTGCGAGATCAAAGACTGGTTCCGATGCATCGGCGGAGCCCTTGTTGAAAGGGATTTTCTGCAGCGACTGCAGGCCAACGGTCTGACAAACCCGCGAGTCCTCTGGCTTGGTCGCAATGCGCGAACAGGGCATGAATTATCAAACTGTGCAGTCATTCGAGCAGAAAAAAGCAGATCATGAAACTGTGTTCAGAATCACGACGGGAACTGCATTCTATGAGTTTCGTTTTGCAGGCATTGCTGCTTGGCGGCTGCATGGTTTCCGCTGCAAACGCTCAGGAGAAACTGAACCGCGTTGAACAGCATGGTTCCATGCATGAGACCATCGGAGAGCAGCATCATCATGGGAGAGTCAAACTGGAAGCATTGTTGCAGCGACCACATTTCTTTGGGGTTGGCGCTTTGGAACGGCTCGAGGGCGAGATCTCAATCTTTGACAGCAAGGCGGTGGTCACGGGCGTCGGCAGTGATGGCAAGCCGGTGGTCTTAAATGACCGAGCTGCATCCCTGCAGGCAACGCTGTTCGTTGGCGGTCAGGTTCCCGAATGGCGGGAGGTCTTTTTGAGTGACGCAGTTGATGTCGCAAAGTTTGATCAGACAATCGCTGAGAAGGCAACCGAGCTCGGCATCGATACCAGCAAGCCCTTCCTGTTTGCCATCGAAGGTGAATTTCAGAAGGTTTGGCTGCATGTAATCAATGGAGCATGTCCCCTGCACTCCCGACTCAGAAAGAAGACCATAGCGGCGGATCAGAAGCCGATCGAGCAGGATCTTGAACAAGTATCCGGTCGTCTGATTGGTGTTCACGCTAAAGATGCTGTCGGCAAGTTGACTCACCCGGCTACTTCAGTGCATGCCCACCTGATCTTCACAAACGACAAAGGTGAGCTTCTGACCGGACACCTCGAACAAGTCGGGCTGCAAAAGAATGCACGGCTATTGCTGCCGGTACAGTCCTCTGGCGGGGAGGCATCGAAGTGAACGCCCCACAACTTTCACTGTATGATCGAATAGCAATACACAGTGACCAGATGACCAGATCGTGGGAGACTCCGGCGGGGATGATGGTTAAGCGGAATTCACAATTTGACTAAACCGCAATCATTGCTGTTCTGGCTCTTCTTCAACAACTTCCCGAAATAGCTCACGCAGTTTCACCTTGCCGTCGCGAAGCAGCTTCTCGCCCTTTTTCGTTGCTCGGTAATTCTTGCGGCGTTTGCCATCGACGACCTCGTCTTCGCTGGTCAGGTAGCCACCATCGGCCAAATCATGCAGAATCGGATAGAGAGTACCCGGACTGAGTTTGTATCCGTGTCGCCCCAGCTCCTCGATCATTTCCACTCCGTAGATCGGCTCCAGAACAGCGTGATGCAGAATGTGTAGCCGTACGAAACCGCCGAAAAAGTGCTTCAGCAAATCGCCGGACATTGCGTCACCCTCATTGTCGAACTACGATATCGTGCTTGGATAAAACTGTGAGATAACTCGGGATCGACCGGTATGATTCGGTCATGCAGAGCATCATCCCGATAGTCTAATGAAAGTTCGCGATGAACCCAATCACGTTCGCATTGCGACGCCCGTTTACAGTCATGGTCGGTGTTGTGGCGGTCGTTCTGGCCTGTTCGGTCGCTCTGCGCCCACGGCAGGTTGATCAGTCCCTGCAGACACTTGGGATTGAGCTCCCGCTCCAGACCATGAAGGTCGACATCTTTCCGGCGTTGAACCTGCCCGTCGTCTACGTCTGCCAACCGTACGGCGGCATGGATCCGGCGCAGATGGAAGGGCTGCTCACGAATTACTACGAGTATCACTTCCTCTACATCAGCGGGATTCATCACGTCGAAAGCCGTAATATTCAGGGGATGGCCCTGATGAAGCTGTATTTTCATCCTGGGACCGACATGGCTCAGGCGATGGCCGAGACGATCAACTACGTTAATCGGTCGCGTGCATTCATGCCTCCGGGAACGGTGTCTCCATTCGTGATGCGATTTGATACCGGCAGCGTTCCGGTGGGTTACCTGGTATTGTCGAGTGAAACAAAGACCGTTGGCGAGATTCAGGACCAGGCGCTGTTCAAAGTTCGCCCGATGTTTTCTGCTCTGCCTGGTGTTTCGGCACCGCCGCCGTTTGGGGGAAGTGCAAGAACAATCGTCATTCGCGCGGATCCCGAGCGACTGCGATCGTACGCTGTTTCTCCGGACGAGGTGGTCACGGCTCTGGCTTCCGGCAACACGGTCAGTCCGTCCGGGAATCTGCATGTCGGAACAAGCTATCCGGTTGTGCCGACCAACGCGATGGTGAAGGACATTCGTGACCTTGGAAGTATTCCGATTCGCACGAATCAGGGACCGCCGGTTTACGTCCGCGATATCGGCACGATCGAAGATGCCACTGACCTCCAGACGGGCTATGCGCTCGTGAATGGTCGGCGAGCCGTTTATATCCTTGCGACGAAACGAGCCGAAGCATCGACGATGAGCGTCATCGAAGAGATCAAGAAAGCTCTGCCCACGATGCAGGCCGAACTTCCGGGTGACATCAAGGTGTCGTTTGAGTTCGATCAGTCTCCGTATGTGACGCGAGCCATCAACAGCCTGTTCACTGAAGGAGTGCTGGGTGCCGTATTGACCGGATTGATGGTTCTTCTGTTCCTCCGCGACTGGCGGAGTGCGCTGGTTGTGGTGCTCAATATTCCGCTGGCCATTATGGCCTCAATCCTTGGCCTTTGGCTGTGCGGTCACACGATCAACCTGATGACCCTCGGTGGGCTGGCTCTGTCAGTAGGGATTCTGGTCGATGAGGCTACGGTCGAGATCGAGAACATTCATACGCAGTATCTGAAGACAGATTCGATTGCGTTGGCGGTGAGACTTGGCAACGCAGAAACCGCAATTCCACGTCTTCTGGCGATGCTCTGCATAATTGCGGTGTTTGTCCCGTCGTTCTTTATGCAGGGGGCTGCTCGAAACCTGTTCGTCCCCCTGTCTCTGGCCGTCGGATTCTCGATGATCTCTTCCTACATCCTTTCCAGTACGTTTGTGCCGGTTCTGTCCGTCTGGCTGCTGCGACATAGTGGTTCCGGGCATGGGCAGAATTCCGGCCACGGATCGGGTACGCAGAGGCGATCTCTGTTTGATCGAGTGACTGGTCTGTACTCGGGACTTCTGCGAGGACTTGTTGCAGCCCGTTGGATCGTCGTTCCCGCTTATCTTGTCTCAACACTTTTGATCATCACCGTCACTGGTTTACGGCTGGGCGTTGAGATTTTTCCGAGCACAGGAGTGGGTGAGTTTCGGCTTCGATTTCGTGCTCCGGACGGGACGCACTTTGATACGACAGAAAAATACGCTTTGGGGGTTCTCGAATCCATCGGCAAACATGTGGGTCCTCAGAACGTTGAAATTACGCTGGGGTATGTGGGGACGATTCCTTCGAGTTTCCCAATCAACGGTGTTTATCAGTGGTCAAGGGGACCAGAAGAAGGACTGCTGCGAATTGCGTTGCGACAGGGCAGTGGTGTTGATAGCGAACGTGCGAAGGATGAACTGCGAGACTTGCTTGCTCAACAGTTTCCTGAACTGCGATTCTCATTTGAGCCCGCCGATATTGTGAGTGAGGTGATGAGTTTCGGTTCTCCGACACCGCTTGAGATCGCGGCTCGCGGTGCAAATCTGACGGAGAGTCGAGACTATATGCTTGTAGTCCAGCAGGAGCTCAAGACGATTCCAGCATTGCGGGATGTGCAGATTTCGCAGTCGCTGGACTATCCGACGGTGAATGTCGCTCTTGATCGTGAGAAGGCCTCGTATACCGGTACCACAGCGTCACAGATTGCTCGCTCTGTCGTTGCTGCGACCTCATCAACTCGATTTGTCGTACAAAACTACTGGCCGGATCCCAAAACGGGAATCGGGTATCAGGTTCAGGTTGAGATTCCTCAGCCTGTGATGACGCAACCCGAGGACCTCGCCACAATTCCAATTAACTATCGTGATGGTCAGCCGCTCCTGTTGCGGGACGTAGCGCAAATCTCCTCGGGAACTATGGCAGGACAATATGACCGCTACAACATGAAGCGAGAGATCACACTGACGGCTAACATTAGTGGGCAGGACCTGGGTTCTGTGGCCGGTGAGGTCAATCGGGTACTTGCGAAGATCGACGCTGAAGGAAAGCGTCCGAAGAGTGTGACGACGGAATTACGTGGTCAGATTCCACCAATGCGTCAGATTGTGAGCGGTCTGGGCGTCGGTCTGGCTCTGGCGATCCTCGTGATCTTCCTGCTGTTGACGGCAAACTTTCAGTCACTGCGGCTGGCATTGACCACAGTCTCGACAGTCCCGGCGGTGCTGACCGGTGTCGTGATCTCATTGTGGCTGACCGGTTCAACGCTCAACATTCAGTCATTTATTGGAGCGATCATGGCGGTGGGTGTCGCCATGGCGAATGCAATTCTGCTGGTCACATTCGCCGAACAGTCTCGGCGGCGTTCGGGTGATTCTAAAGCCGGAGCGCGGGAAGCCGGAGAACGTCGCCTCCGCGCCATTCTGATGACAAGCCTCGCGATGGGAGTCGGTATGATTCCGATGGCATTAGGTTTGGGGGAAGAAGGGGCACAAACAGCTCCGCTGGGGCGAGCGGTCATCGGTGGCCTGGCAGCCGCTACCCTGGCAACACTGTTGATCTTGCCTTCTGTATTCGCCCTGATCCAGCGGCGAGCACCGAATCGTTCGGCGTCATTGGATCCGGTCGACGAACAGAGTGCCCAGTTTCGGCAGGAAGCCGCGGCTTTGCTGGACGCCCGCTGACCCCGACTGGTTCGATCCCATACCATCAGAAAGAACGGTTCATGAATCTGCGATTGAAGACATTCGAGTCCATGTTGGTGCTGCTGATCGGGGTGACTCTCTGCGGATGTCAGCAGAAGTCGCCATCAGGGCAGGCGTCCGGGACTGGTGAGCAGGCTCCGGCGAAGGCTACCGTGATTCCGCCTCAGCGGAAACCGCTGCTTCGGCTGGTGGAATTGCCGGGCCGCGTAGAAGCCTATGAAGTTACTCCGCTGCATGCGAAGGCGACAGGATATGTCATCAATATTCCTGTCGACGTCGGAGACACGATTCGCGGTCCTCATGGCGATGAACCCGGCACATTGCTGTGCGAATTGCAGGTTCCAGAACTGAAGGAAGAACTTGCTCAGAAGTCAGCCGCCATCGCTCAGGCAGAAGCCGAAGTCGCCCAGTCGGACGCCGGTGTCAAGGTGGCTGAGGCCGCCGTGCGATCCGCCGACGCAAAAGTCGCCGAAGCGAAATCCGCGATTGAACGGGAAGAGTCCAATTTCATCCGCTGGAAGTCTGAATTTGAACGCATTTCACAGTTGGCGGAGTCTGGAGCGGTCACTCGAAAAGTAGCCGACGAAACTCGCGCTCAAAGAGATGCAGCCGACGCAGGGCGTAATGAAGTTGCTGCTCGAATCGTCACCGTGGAAGCACAGCAGCAGGGAGTCATGGCTGACCTCGAAAAGGCCAAGGCGGACGCCATCGCTGCACGATCTCGCCTGGCGGTGGCTCAGGCCGATGAACGTCGAACGGCAGCGATGCTGGATTACATGTTAATCCGAGCACCGTTTGACGGCGTCGTGGTAGAACGCAACGTTCATACGGGTCATCTCGTTCAGGCGGGAGCAAGCACCAGAGAACCGCTGTTGATTGTGATGCGAACGGATCCGGTGCGAATCATGATCGATGTGCCGGAAGTTGACGCCGTGCTCGTTACTCCGGAAACAAGAGTTGAGATCAAAATACCATCCCTTCCGGGCAGTTTGTGGGAAGGCACGATCACGCGTTCGAGCTGGTCACTGAATACCACTTCACGAACAATGTCGGCCGAAGTTCATATCCCAAATCCGGACGGCAAGTGGAGACCAGGACAATATGTACAGGCCAGGCTGACGGCGGCTGATGTGAAGGATTGCCTGAGCCTGCCGAAATCCGCCGTGGTTACTCAGGACAAGCAGACTTATTGTTTCGCCGTGGATTCTTCAGGCAAAGTTCTTCGACTGCCAATTTCGCTGGGACTCCAGGCCGGAACAGATGTGGAAATTCGCGACGGACTTACCGGTGATGAACAGGTCATCAGCGTCAATGCGGGCGCATTCCGAGAGGGTCAGATGGTTGAAGCGACACCGCCTGCTAAGTGAGCACCCCGGCGTCCCGACAGTCCGGCAATTGGCCTATTCCGCAAATCAGGCCGCTTCGTTTCCAACGGCACAACCAGCACAACCGGACTGGGCAAATCCGCAGCGGGAACGCTGACGTGATTCGACTCTCATGTTTCGATATCGGAGTTCGATAATAGAGAGGAAGGATTCACGCTCAGATTTCGTCTCGCCAAGGATGGCCCAATGACGCAAAGAGTACCGGTAAGCCTGCTTGCGCTTGCGATTGGATTTTCCGGCTGCGCCGCAGTCCCCGCAAAATCAGTGCGAAACGAACGTTCTCGGCCGGAATCTGCTGCACCGGTCGCTCACACAGCCACCTTTTCAGGTACGGCTGCAGCCTCCGGCGACAGATCCTTGACGGTGATGGACGAACCGAGCCTGGACGAGACGTCAAAGAGTGATGCTTCTTTGTGTCCGGCGGCGCTAGAGCCAAGTGCAACGGAGCCCCCCGACGGGGAAAAGATCAACACTGTCAGCATGACGGCGACTTCGAACGCAACTGACGATACCTCAATAACTGGTTCACCAAACTCCGCTGAAACCGGCCAACCTGCATCCGACAGCGTCGCCTCTTCGGAAACCGGTGCAGACGCGTACAATCTGAACCTCGGTAATGTGTTGTATCTAGCCGACGCGCAGAACCCGAATGTGGCAGTGGCTCGCGAACGAATCAATGATGCCTATGCTCGTGTGGAGCGTGCCAGAACTCTGTGGGTCCCATCACTTCGTGCCGGCATGAATTACAATCATCACGAAGGCGCTATTCAGGATGTTGCCGGAAATGTTTTCAATACCACCCGAAGTTCGTTCTATGGAGGAATGGGCGCGAATGCCGTGGGAGCAGGGTCACCGGCAGTGCCTGGAATTGTCGCTCAGTTTCACCTGACCGACGCCATCTTCCAGCCAAAAATCGCAGCACATCAGGTTTCTGCAAGGAGATTCAACGCCACCGCAACTCGAAATAACACGTTGAGAGATGCAGCAGTTGCCTATCTGGAATTGGTTCGAGCGGAACATGCTCAGGCCATTTCCGAAGAGGCACTGAAGAACACGGAGAAGCTGACAAATCTGACTCGGCAGTATGCGGAATCGGGACAGGGATTGAATTCGGACTACCAACGACTCGAAGCTGAACTTGCGTTGCGACAGGAAGAACTGATCACACGTCGCGAAGCTGTTGAGGTCGCTTCGGCTCGACTCGCTCAGGTACTTCACGCCAACCCTACGGTCCTGATTCAAAGTGGTGAGCCCAACATCATTCCCCTTGAAATTGTCAAACTCGATGGGGGTCCGGCGGCTTATGTGGCAACCGGTTTGTCACGTCGCCCGGAGTTGGCGGAACAACAGCACCTTGTTTGCGAGGCGGTCGAGCGACTGCGTCGTGAAAAGTATGCTCCGCTGGTTCCAAGTGTACTGCTGGGAATGAGCTACGGCGGACAGGGAGGTGGGCTGGGCAACTCGATTACGAATACTGATGGCCGATGGGACGCTGATGCCGGGGCCTATTGGGAAATTCGAAATCTTGGCTATGGTGAGCAGGCAGCCCGCAAAGAAATGAGCTCCCGTCAACGTCAGGCTCAGATGCAGAAAGTGGCTCTTATGGACGGGGTGGCACGCGAGGTGACTGAAGCCCATACGCAGGTAACACGGCGACGCGAGCGAATTGAACTCACGCAACGAGGCGTCGAAGCTGCGATGAAATCGTATGCACTGAACCTTGAGCGAATTGAAAATGCGCAGGGTCTTCCGATCGAAACGCTGCAGTCAATTCAGGCTCTGGCCAACGCCCAGCGTGCCTACCTCAACGCCGTCGTCGATTACAACATCGCCCAGTTTGAACTGAGCCGCGCGATCGGCTGGTTCGTCCAGAGTTAGCGTCTGGCAGTGATCTGATCGCTTGCCAAGGCAGAAGCCTCTGACTCTCAGTCGATTCAATCCCGGCCGCAGTTTTCATTATCGCTAGCCGATATTGCGTTGCGATATTACTTGGCTACAATCTTCTGAATCGCACAGCATTTGCCAGTCCGCTGCTGCGAAGTGTCAGGGGAGACGAGTCAATGAAGGTTTCAGATCTTCGCGTAAATTCTGCTGCCGCACTAGCAATCGGTGCGGGTGCCATGTTCCTGTATTTACAGGTCAGCGATCTCAAAAGCCGGCCCGTTCAGGCTCAGGAAGGTGAAGTAACACAGACAATCGATGTTGTTGCACTTCAAAAGGAAGTTGAGCGGCTGAAGAGCATCGTCCCTGATCAGGCTCACGCGATGCAGGATGTTGACTACCACTTCACGAATCTTTGGTTTGCTGCCAACCAGAGCAATTGGCCGCTGGCTCAGTTCTACTTCAACGAAACTCGCTCACATCTGCGGTGGGCTGTCCGCATCATCCCGGTCCGTAAAGATAATTCGGGTCAGGAGGTTCGACTTGAGGACATCCTCCAATCGATTGAAAACTCGCCATTGAAGCAGGTGGAAGAGGCAATCGGGGCGAAAGACCGAGAGAAATTCGTCGCGGCTTATGAATTCACACTGACATCGTGCTATGCATGTCACAAGGCTGCTGATAAGCCCTATCTCCGTCCCCGAATTCCGGATCATCCCGCCTCTGCAATGATGAACTTTGATCCGAACGCAACATGGCCTCGGTAAGAGTCCCGATGCGTATTTGCGTTCGGGTACGGACATGCACATGCCCGAATCGCAGGAAATCCTATCCGTTCGTCGGACTGGGGAATCATCGGTACGGGGTTACTGTGGTGGCATCTCAACCACTGGCTGATTTCGTGGCAACGATTGGAGAATTGAATGGGACAGACGAACGCCGCACCAGCACCGCCTCTCGCTGACAGCCATCGTATTCATCGAGGCGTCATCGTTCTTGGGATTGTCAGTCTGCTAACGGATCTGAGTTCCGAAGCAATCTTTGCCGTTCTCCCAATCTATTTTGTCAGCGTCCTCGGCGGCTCGGCCGTTCTGCTGGGTCTCATGGAAGGACTGGCCGATTTCTCAGCGTCATCACTCGACTTAGCGTCAGGCTACTGGTCAGATCGATCCGGGCGTCGCAAAGAGATTGCAGTGTCGGGTTACGCCGTTTCTGCTCTCGCCAAATCCTGTCTGGTGTTTTTGGGGTCCGTGGGAGGCGTTGTCGCCTTTCGAGTGATTGAACGGCTTGGCAAATCTGTTCGGGGCGCTCCACGGGACGCAATTCTGGCTACCATGGCTCCAGATCGCCGTCGAGGCCTCTCGTTTGGGCTGCACAAAGCACTCGACAAAGCCGGAGCAGTCGCTGGCCCGTTCGTTGCTTGCCTGATACTGGCCGGCTGGGGAGCAAGCTCGGCGACGTTTCACGCTTTGTTTCTGGCAGCTTTAATACCCGCGATTCTGGCTGTTGTAGTGCTCTCCATTTTTGTGAGTGCTCCGCCTTCAACTCCCGGTTCAAAACACCAGACCGTGAAGAGCACGTGGAAATCGCTTGGAAGACCCTATCGAACGTTTCTGTACTCATCGGGAATTTTTTCGCTGGGGTACTTTAGCTTTGCCTTTCTCATGTTGAAGGCGAACACCGTGGGGTTCGCCATACAAGATCAGGCTCTGCTCTACGGACTGTTCAATCTCGTCTTTACGCTCTCCTCCGTACCCGTTGGGTGGCTGGCTGATCGTGTTGGGCAGCGGGCAATAGTCATCGCATCATATCTTGCGTATGCAGGCATGTGTGCTGGTTTTATGATTGCAGAAACGCAACTCGCAGTCGCCGTTCTGTTCGGGGTTTACGGCATCTTCTTGGCGATGAATGAGGGTCAGGCCAAAGCCTATCTGACAGATCTCACAGAGGACTCAACACGTGCAACAGGGATTGGTCTCTATGGGTTTGTGACTGGCCTCGCTTATCTTCCGGCGTCCCTGATTGCCGGAATACTGTGGCCACTGGGGCCGACATGGGCATTTGCTTTCGCGGTGGGGACATCGATAATTGCTCTGGCGGTATTCCTGTCAATGATGGAGCGACGTGACTCTCGGCAGTACCACATTTCTGCAGCCTGAACTCTTAAAGTCATCGCCAGCATTCGGCGTTTTGAAATCGGGACGAAACATGAAATTGTCATCGAGGCTCTGTGTCGCACTCACGGTCACAAATCTGTGCTTAATGAGCTTTCTCAGAGCAGAAGATCTACAGAGACAGGATGCATTAAAGCGATTTGAAGTTCTGGAGGCGATCTCGCCGGAGAAGTTGAGTCAGCCTAAAGTGCTGTTGGGGCAGTCTTTGTTCTGGGACCAACGAGTGTCCGGCGATGGCAAGACCGCTTGTGTCAGTTGCCATCTCCCCGAGGATTGGGGAGCTGACAGGCGTCCGTTTTCACTGGATGCTCGTGGCAAGAATACTTCTCGAAACTCTCAAACAGTTTTCAATGCGGTCCTTCAGCCAACACTGCGATGGACGGGCGACCGTAAGTCAGCAGCACATCAGGCCGAAAGATCACTGACAGGATCGATGGGCTTCACGGCTGCAGAAGACGTCGTTCCAGTGCTGAAGAAATTTGGTTATGCGGAGGCCTTTCGACAGGCATTTCCCGAAGTCAGTGAGCCAGTGACTCCAGCCAACTACGCTGCAGCTCTCGAGGCATATGAAGAAACTCTCATCACACCAGCAGCATTTGATCGTTACCTGAGCGGTGACGATAAGGCACTCGACGCGACTGAAAAGCGAGGGCTGTCTCTCTTCATCTCGACCGGATGTGCTGACTGCCACAACGGAAAGCTGCTCGGTGGCGATTCGATTGAAAAATTCGGCGTTGCAAAGGATTACTGGCTGGCAACGAAATCGGATAAACACGATGTCGGCCGGTTCGAAGTCACGAAAGACGAAGCGGACCGCTACAAGTTTCGCGTTTCGATGTTGCGAAATATAAGCAAGACAGGACCGTACTTTCACGATGGTTCCGTGACGACGCTGGAAGAAGCCGTCAGAGTCATGGCCGACGTCCAACTGGGCACGGAGTTGACGACCGATGATACCGCCGCGATCGCCAAATTTCTCAACTCGCTGACAGGCGAAGTACCTCCAAACTACCGAAAGCCTTAGCCGCTTTACTGATGCCGAGCCTCATGTTGTGGTCGATGCTTCCGGAAAGTGTTCCACATGAGATTCCCCGGCGCGTGAGAAGTAGATGACTCGGCGACCAGTGCTCTAAACGAAGTACCCCACGCACCCGGCTGACATCGTTTTTTGGACGAAGTCTGAGTAGGTGTGTTCGTTCCGATGACTGTGGCGAACAGCATCAGGCACCTCGGAAGCTGAAAACTGGGTCGCGGTTTCGTGCATAGGATGAGGCGTGGCAACGGCGACTGAATCACCATCTGGGAAATAGCAGGTGATCTCCTGACGGCTGTAGTCGGCGTGATAACGCTCAAGTCGGACCTTGGTCAGAAAACTCGCGATAAGCTATTGACGTTCGGTGGAGGTTGAGAACCATGAAGTGGGTAACCTGGGAGCATGTCGGCATCGATCGTATCGATTGCGCATGGCTCATACTGCGAGACATCGATCCACAGGGCGAAATTTTCGATTTGAGGACACAACCGTCTCGGAACCCATCAACCATATGACCATCGCTTACGCTGAAATTGACGGAAAGCCAGCAAGGCTACGTCCAGAAGGAGACAGTCAGCCACAGATTCAACGCAAGGTGATTTTCACGACCAGCCGCACTAACTCATCAGACAGGTAGTGGCGCCGGGGCGATTGGCTGACTTTGGAACCACGTCCTTGATGCAACTCCGTCATGTGTGGGTCATTTACCTTGATCCGCCGATCGCGGTTGATCTTCAAGTTCCCACATTGCGATAGTACGACTGAGCGTACTTGGTGACACCGGCAGCTTCAGCGTGTCGCGGAGTTCCTGCATCGTCAATTCTGGATTTGACTTCCTCGCGGACAGGATTTGCTGGCGGTACCGATCAAGCCGAGACTTTGCGCCTCTGCGTGCATGTGGCTTCGCTGGCGTTGCGGCCAACAATCGAGCGCGACGCAGGTAGTAGTAAATCGTACGGCGAGCGACACCGAACTTCACCGTGACTTCGGAGACAGGCATTCCTGACTCTACGGCCGCAATGATCGCATTCTGAACTTCTCTGGGAAGCGGTTTCGGCATTTCAAATCGCCTCTGCAGTTGCTTGAATGTCCGTACTCATCCGACAGTCACAGCCAGTGACGAGGATATGATCGTTCTGGTGTGATGTTGTTGAACACGAATGTCCACAACACAATCACAACTGAGCCGAGCAGGACCGGAGCCAGCAAGAAGTCCCACGATACACGTGACATCACACCCACCAGAGCCACAGCGCCAGATGGCGGGTGTACGGTACGAGTCAGCTTCATTAACAGGATTGTGGTGGATACAGATAATGCCATCACCCACGGTTCTGAATCGAAAAACTGCATCAGCACCACTGCCACCAGCGCACCGATAAAATTGCCTCCAATGACATTACGAGGCTGAGCGAGCGGGCTATGTGGAACACCAAAAACCAGCACGGAAGTTGCCCCCATCGGCGCTGCTATCAGCGGGTATTTGCTGTAGGCTGATAGATATGCAAGCAAGCCGATTCCAATAAAACTCCCAATCCATGACAGCATCATTTGGATCGGAGTAAATCGAGGCTGAAAGTGTTTTCCTTTTCGATGACTGCGACGAACCGCGAGAGCGATCCTGCGCCTTCGTTCACGCACGCGGCTTCGATGATTGAGAATACTGTCCACGAAGCAGCGAGTCCTGATGAAGACTGAACATCTCGGCTTATTTCTGAACCTTGGCGACGAAGTCTTAGTTCGCGTTACACAGGCTATCTATAACTGCGGAATCCAGCGTATCCCCTGGAATCCAGATCCTTATTGCCTGTTCCTCGGTCGAACAACCCGCATCATGGCTTACCGGAATGATCGAAAATGTGCGTCACCAACAGCGTGGAGTCTTCCAAAGCCTTCAAGGCATGGAGCTGCCCCGCTTCGAGATACAACAATGTCCCAGGACGCAGTTCGTGCGGCTTTTCATTGCACGTGAATTCCACAACGCCTTCGAGACAATGCACCGTGATCTCCCCTCGAGTCTTATGAGGAGCGATCTCCTTATTCCTGGGCAGAACCAGACGAATCAGCTCGAAACGCGGAGTCTTGAGAAGCTTCGCCGTGGACGATTCCGTTAGTGCGGCGCCGAGCGGAAGTCGTGCGACTTCTCCTGGCGTGATTTGGTTCGAGTGCATGAGCAGATCCTTTGGAAAGATCAGTTTCGCCAGTAATTCGGAAGCTCTGGTATCGTGTCCGCCAGAATTTCACGGATGGCCTGTCGATCTTCCGTAGACAGGTGCGAGTACTTTTCAGAATTGTCCTCACCAGTCAGCACACTCCACAGTCTTTTTAGAACACTGTCTTTCGCGTCAGCCGGGAGCTGCTGGAAGGATGCGGAATAAATCAGATAGCTGCATGGGTACTTGAGCATTCGAGTGTTCATGTCGAGATCTCGCAGTGAACGCCCGTGGCGGTCTCGTGGCCCCTTCGCAGCAAACTGTTCTGCATAACCAGAAGTGCCCTTGAGCGGTTCGGTCAGCGGCGCCTCGTTCACGAACAACATCGCATCGACGAGTCGTTCGCTGACGCTCTGAATGCGGCGAGTCGTGCTCTCCAGCAATTCGCCATCCGGCTTTTCCAGCATCTCCCGCATCATTTTGTCATATGCAAGTGCCTGGCGAGTCTCAAAGCTGGCTTTTGTAAGACGATTGTGGACCAGAGCCTGATGTTCCAGAACCATCAAGGCGACAATGTCGCTATGGCTGGTTAGATAGTAGTCGGGATTGATCCGGAACTTCAGGTCGGTCACATTTTGACCTTCCCAGTTGTCGACAGGCTCGACAACATCGCGGCCACGAATCACCAGGTTTCCTAGATGCTTCTGGGCACCATGAGTGCCTGTTACGTACCAGCCACCCCATCGATCTTTGATCGGCGTTGTATGATCAACCGTGCGACTACCCGCTGAAAGAAGAGGTTGACCGCCTGCATCGACATACAGGGAACGAATGATGTGACCGGGTACGCCTTCCATTCGCGATGAACTGTGACATACGAGGCAGCTTTCGGTCTGTCGCTGTATGACCGCCTGAGCTGGTGAATGCTGGTCGACGGAGTAAAAGACCGTGCCAAGCTGTGGATCAACAGCAGAGATTTCCAACACATCGCCGGACTGACAGAAGCCAACGTAGACATCGTCATTGAAATAGATGGCTCGAGGCGTTCGTGGAGAGATCCTTCGCATCTGCAGGCTGGTCTTCGAAAACACCAGCGTTTGAGATTCCACGGGCACATCGAGCGCTTTCAACAGGTCCGGCAGATATCCAAACTCCGGTGTCTTCTGCAGCGTCTGCTGTCCCGAATCGAGGGCAGCCTGCAGATCCGCGACGCGGTTCGCTGGTGTGGACTTGCTATAGAGGATGGGCTCCTTTTCAAACTCA
This sequence comes from Planctomycetaceae bacterium, assembly GCA_046349695.1. Classification (GTDB taxonomy): domain Bacteria; phylum Planctomycetota; class Planctomycetia; order Planctomycetales; family Planctomycetaceae; genus SXXK01. Next base: position 46,851 of record JAXMBV010000021.1, read on the forward strand.
TCAACAGACTGAAACGCGAACGCAGCGGTATTTCCTAACAGCATGATCGCTACGATTGCATGCAACGAAACTGAAGACGTTTGAAAGAGTTGCATGACTTACTCCCTTTTGCGATTGAGGAGTCGAAGGACGATCTAGGCCGGATGTCAACTTTTGCCTCGAAGAAGGCTAGTTGACTCCATTGATCTCCTGACGAGGTCCGAAGAATTCAAAGTGGATTTGTGATTCGTCAACGTTCCAGTCTCTCAGAGCGCGGTAAACCCCCGTCATGAAAGGCTTGGGTCCACAGAAATAGAATTGTGCGTTGTTTGTGGGCAGAATTGACTCAAGGAACGCACGGTCAACGCGGCCAATGCTGTCACAGCGACCAGAGCTGAGGTCTTCCGCCAGCGGTGCGTCATAGCGAAAATGGGCATGAAGCCCCGGTCGACGATTCGCGGTATTCCGCACTTCTCCGGCCAAAGCATGCAGGCGACTGTTCTGAGATGCATGAACAATGTAGACCGGGGCTGTCGTGTCGTTCGCGAGACTCTTGAACATGCTGAGAAGCGGAGTTACTCCAATGCCGCCGGCCAGCAACACAATCGGCGTATCGTCGAAGGTTGAGGCATTCAGTGTAAACTCGCCGCACGGCGGGCCGATGAGAAGTTCATCACCCTTCTGCACCTGATCGTGCAGGAGGTTTGAGATCAGGCCAGCAGGGGCATCAAGTGTTGGCGCTGCCTCACGCTTGACACTGATGCGATAGTAATCGAGCCCCGGTCGATCCGACAGGCTGTAGTTCCGAGGCGACGTCGGCGTTGTCGGGTGCGGAAGATTGACCGTGATGTATTGTCCGGGTTTGAACTCGCTGAGAGCTTTCCCGTCAGAGGGCTTCAGATAAAAAGAGGTGACATGATCGCATTCGGCAGTTCTTCGTTCGACTCGAAAACGACGATATCCATTCCAGCCGCCGGGTGATGACCGCTGCTCCGCATAAATCTCCGACTCACGATTGATACAGACATCTGCAAGCAATCCATACGCTTCTGCCCATGCAGCGATCACCTCGTCGGTCGCTGCAACTCCCAACACATCACGAATCGCTACAAGGAGGTGCTTTCCGACAATTGGGTATTGTTCGCGTTGAATCCCCAGAGAGCAGTGCTTCTGGGCAATCAGCTCCACGGCCGGACCCAGCGCTCCCAAATTGTCAATGTTGGCCGCATACGCACAGATCGCCCCGGCCAGGGCTTTCTGCTGTCCACCGGAATGTTGATGGGCCTGATTGAAAAAGGCCTTTACCTCAGGGTTCCCGACGAACATCAGCGAATAAAAGCGGCGGGTGATCGCTTCTGCGTGCTGTGCAACCGCCGGCGCCGTGGATTTCACTATTTGAATCGTTTTCGCACTGAGCATTGGCGGTTTCCATTCACTTTCGGAGCAGTTTTTGCTGACCTGACCGACAAAATTCGGCTGGCCCGCAAGAGAAGTCATTGCTTTCGTTCCGTTTCATCGACTTTACCATTTCAAATCTACATGTCAATGTGTAGATTTGGAGGAATTCAAACCTGAGGAGATTTCATGCTTTCGAAAACTGCTGAGTACGCACTCCGGACTGTGGCCTGCCTGGCTGGTGATGCCGGGCAGGCGGAGTCTGCAGACTTGTTGTGTGAGCAGACGAAGGTTCCGCGACGCTACCTGCACAAAGTCCTGCAGGATCTTGTCCATGCTCAGTTAGTTCACTCTCGACCGGGACCGCGTGGAGGGTATTCCCTTGCGAGGTCTCCTGATGAGATCACGATACTGGATGTCGTGAACGCAGTGGCGCCGTTAGAGCGTATTCGACACTGTCCACTCGGTCTTCCCTCACATACGAGCCTCTGCCCACTTCATGCGCAACTGGACTTGGCCTATGCGACGACCGAAAAGGCGTTTGCGAACGTCACGATCGGGCAGGTACTGCGTTCAGAAAGCAAGATTGTTCCTCTGTGTGATGTTCGAGGTGACTGAACTTGATGAATAGTATCTTGTTACCTCCGCCCGTGATTCGGTTAGCATCAACAACTGATGTAGCTATCCGCTCAATTCCCCGCCTCTTTTATTCTCCAGTTTCCCACCGCGAGAGAACCCATGAAACGAATTCCTGATCTGCTGAAGTCAGTGTCAACTGGATTGCTGTCGGCATGCGCGTGTCTGCTCCTGCTCCCGTTCACCATGTCCGCGTTGTTCGCAGCCGACGAAAACCCAGGCGAAAAGAGTGCGCCCGAGGTCTCTGCAACGAGACCTTCTCCATCCGGCAAATCAAAGCAGACAACGGAGAAACTAAATGCTCCTGTCCCGGTCGCGGTGGCTCGTGATCGAGCCGTGATGATGCATCAGATTTACACAACCACGCTGGAGGTGATGCATGATCGATACTTCCATGCAGACCGATCCGTCGTTCCCGCTCGCGCGATGGAAGATGTGTTCGAGAATCTGGAGCGTGAAACGGGCTCAAAAGCCAACTGGATCTCTGTCAACCTGAAAGCCATGAGCATCAACCATGACCCGTCGACGGATTTCGAAAAGCAGGCGGCGCGGGAACTTGGGAAAGGAGAGTCCGCTTATGAAACCGTCGATAACGGTGTTTATCGTCGAGCAACGCCGATTCCTTTGCACGGCGGTTGCGTAAGTTGCCATGCGGGCTTCAATCCAAAGCCTTCGAAGACCCCCAAACTGGCTGGCCTGGTGATCAGCATTCCAGTGACTGTAGAAGTCTCACAGCAGCCTTAACGGTTCTCTTGGAATTCAGTGACCAGACAACTTCCATCGCTTGTTGTTCACTTTACTTGAATGCTCACCTCTTTATCGGAATCCCGGCATGCGGAGCCTTACTGTCGTCGCCAACCTGATGCATGGCGTCCTTATCATTGTGGCAATCGCGGCATTCAAATCCCTCATTCATGCAGACGAGCCGAACAGCAAGGCTCCAGGGCCACCGAGTTCGAGCAAGGACGTCACCCTCACCGTTGACGAGGCTCGCCGTCAGGCGAAGACACTGCATACGACGATTCACTCAACTTTGCGAGTGATGCATGATCGCTATTACCGTGAAGATGAAGGTCTTCCAGTTCCAGCCGCCGCGATAGGAGAGATCCTTCACGATGTCGAGACTGAGGAAGGCGTCATCCTGCGCTGGCTGGTCGTCGAAGGGCAGGCGATGAATACCGACAATGTGGCCCGAAACGATTTCGAAAAAGAAGCCGTGGCAGCTCTGAAGTCAGGAAAACCATTTCATGAGGAATCGACCACAACCCAATATCGCCGCGCCGCACCGATCACACTGAGCAATCACTGCCTCAAATGCCACATGCCCGACCGCAAAAGCACCAATGATCGGAGGGCTGGCCTTGTGGTGACTATTCCGTTAAAGCGTCTGTAGCGCCGGAGCGGTGGAAGCATGTTAGTTCTGGTCAGAATTGGGCTCGTCTCTTGTCAGTAGGCTCGGCGTGAAGTTTTTCGAGCTTCTTGCGTCTCTTATCAGGAAACTTCGTGTGGCGCAGTTGTAGTTCTCAGCGATTGTGTTGCGGCTAAATTTCGGCATGGCATTCTGGCACAGAATTGAGGAAAGTTAAGCACGGCACTTATCGAAGGTCGTCCGCAATCTGTTTGTCATCGACTCAACTTCTACCGTCGTCGCTATCGTTTCTGAGGCTGCGGATGTTCGATCCGTTGATTCGGCAACCGCCCGAATGCTACGCGCGATCCGGCAGTTCCCCTCGGCGACTTCCCAAATATTCCTCGAAACTTCGCCTGTCATAGCCGTCTGCTCTTCGAGTGCACTCGCAATCGCATTTTGCGACTCATTGATTTGTGTGATGACATGGCTCACGATGCCGATGGATTGCACAGCTTCCATGGTATCAAATTGAATTCGGCCAATCCTCGCGATAATCTCTTCGGTCGCTCGACTGGTCTCTCCGGCGAGGTCTTTCACCTCTTTCGCGACAACGGCAAATCCCTTCCCGGCTTCTCCCGCCCGAGCGGCTTCAATCGTAGCGTTCAAGGCCAGCAAGTTGGTCTGTTCTGCAATGGAATTGATCGCTTTGATGACATTGCCAATCTCTGATCCACTTTCCCCAAGTCTCATAATCGTATGGCTTGTTTTTCCCGCTGCGTCAACGGCTCCGCGAGCAACCCCGGCAACCGAATTTGTATTCAGTGAAATCTCCCTGATGCTTTGTTCGAACTGCTCAATCGCAGTCGCCAAAGCCTGCGTGTTGCCAGCAGACTTGGCCAAATCGCCGCCGCATTGGACGACGCCACGATTGAGTGTCCGCTGCTGACGGATCATCAACCACTGGCCACTGATGAGTGCCGCCATCAGGATCAGTATACCTCCGGAATAACCTCCCAATGAAGCGATCAGGGATTCGCTCCTTGCAACACTGCTTTGGATCGGTGTCGTGAGTTCAAGTACTCCGCGAACGTCTCCCAGTTTCCAATCCGTCTTTGGCGAATCGGGATGAGTGTTGTGACAAGAGACACACGTCTCCGATTTCATTCGGTCAGCTATTGCAACTCGTACACGTTCTTTCCCATCGACGAGTTCGGTTGCAACAAATGGACGATCTGGAGTCTTTTCAAGCCACTCCAAGGCATCAGTTGAAAACTTATCCAGCGTTCGATTGCTGCGATTTGGAAACGGAAAGCGGCTATAGAGTTTGAGTTCGCTTCCTTCTTTCCGGTTTCGTGACAACTCGCTCAGGTCATGAATCATTGTTGCGGGGAGAGGAATCGCATCTGGCTTTCCTTTGTGATCAAAGGTCACCTTCAGGCTGGCTGACTTGCTGACTTTGCCAGCGACGTTCTCCGAGTAATAGCTGCGAAGCTGCGTGTACTGCTCGATGACAGACTCAGCATTCTCGACGGCAGCAGACACCGTAGAACTGGTCAGTCGCTTCTGTACATCCAGGTACATCGCTCCAACAAGCACGACCTGCAGTACAAGCGTAACCAGCATCAACTTGGTCAGATGAAGTTGAAGGAAATACATCTATTGCCTCGACTACGTCAACAATCGCCAAGAATGGGTCCGGAAGGAATCGCGACGAGGTTGCCAGATTTTGTTACAAGCTGAGTGTCGTCGCTTTCCTCTGATTCCAATCCCTAATCTTCGAACCCGCACCAATTGACTTGCTCCAAAAGCCGTAGAGGTCCTTTCAAAACCCGGATTGTAATAAATTCAATGGCAGGGAAGTTGCTGAGTAATGAGAGCGAAAGGAGATGCTCTCATGTTGATTACCCTGTCCATGTGGCCGAGACGACGTCGGCCGAATACGACAGGGTCCAGGACGGCCCCGAAACCCTTCATTTCTGATGCACAGTGGAATCTGATCAAGGATCTGTTTGAGAACCCGGATCCTTCACCCAAAGGTGGACGACCACGAATTGATGCCCGAGCCTGTTTGGAAGGTATCTTCTGGATACTCAAGAACGGTGGACGCTGGGAAGATCTCCCGGATCGTATCCTCACCTTCGACATGCTGGCGACGGCACAAAGAATGGACGGAAGCCGGGTTGATCGTTGAAGCCTGGCAGCGTCTGATCCGGAAAATGGATCGACGAGGACTTCTGCACTGGTCGCAGGCAATGGGTGATGGCACCTTTTCGCCTGCAAAAAAGGGGGTCTTGAGGTTGGCAAGACCAAGAAGGGAAAAGGCACCAAGGTCATGCTGCTGACAGAGGCCGAAGGTATTCCCATCTCCGCCTTCACCACTTCCGCACAGGATGCAGAAGTCAATACGATTGAGACACTGGTCGACATCCGGGTGACAAAGAAGCGGATCCGTTATCTGCTGTACGACAAAGCGGCTGATGCGGACTGGCTGCGAGATGCACTGGAAATGCGCGGGACTGAGCTTGTGACTCCTCATCGGGAAGGACGCAGGAGACCGTCGCGGCAGGATGGTCGCAAGCTGCGACGCTATCGCAGTCGCTGGAAGGTCGAGCGGACCATCAGCTGGCTGCAGTATGAACGCCGCCTGCTGACACGCCACGAACGCCATGCTCATCTCTTTGAAGGATTTGTACATCTGGCCTGCCTGAAAATATGCTTAAGGCAGTTTTGAAAGGACCTCTAGATTCTGGTTTGGGGCGAGAAAAAGGGTGAGAGTGCGGCGATTCTATCGAAAGATCTTCTCGTTCATCCTGCAGCATGCTCCTCGCTGGCAAATACGGTCGAGATCAGCCTCAAGAGCAAAGTCAAAAGCAGAAACCCAAAGGCCCAAATTCCGGCGGTGACTTTCCATTCCGTCAGGCTCGGGGTGTACTCAACTATCTCATGCAGCGTTGATGGAATGAACCCTGGTATAATCAGGCCCATGCCTTTCTCGATCCAGATGCCGACAATACATAGAATGCAGGCTGCAATTCGCGTATTGCTGCGTTCGAGTGCGTCAGGCATGAAGAACAGGCCCGTGCCGATGAGGTTGCAGGCGATGGCCGTCCAGATCCACGGCACGAGTCCGTAGTACCCGTGGCTTCCGAAGAAGAGATACTTCGCAGACTCTCCATGAGCTCCGCCCGTGTAAAACAGCGTAAACAATTCACTGGCCAGCATCACAAGGTTGATCGTCATCGCGACGCGAATGATCTGAATTAACGTCCGTGCCGGCTTTGGCGGTGCAGCAAATCCCGTCGTAATGCGGAGAATTCGCATGACAAGGATGATAAAGGCGGGGCCGCTGACGAACGCAGAGGCCAGAAATCGCGGAGCCAGCAGTGCCGTATTCCAGAATGGACGGCCACCGAGACCGCAGTAGAGAAACGCTGTCACCGTATGAATGCTGATGGCCCAGATGATCGAAAGAAACACAAACGGGACATACCACTTTGGGTTGGGCTTTCGACCAAGATATCGCATGTAGAGCAAGTAACCGACGATGTGCAGATTGATCACGAGATATCCGTTCAGCACAATCACGTCCCATGTGAGCATAGACACCGGCCAGTTGACTCGACCAATCACGGGCAGTAAGTGCCAGAATCGGTCCGGGCGCCCGAGGTCAACCAGAACGCTGAGCGTACACATGACGATGGCGGCAATGGCGACGGCTTCGCCGATGATCACAACTTTGTGCATGTCTTCATCATCGTAAAGGTAGGCGGGGATGACCATCATGACTCCACCGGCCGCAAGTCCGACTCCGAACGTAAAGTTCGCGATATAGAGCCCCCAACTGACGTGATCAGTCATGTTGGTCACGATCATGCCCTGAGCAACCTGATGAGCCCACGCGTTCGCTCCGACCAAGGCGATGGCCGTCAGGACGATCATCCAGACGTAGAATCCAAGGCCACCGTTGGTTGCCTGCCCCAGTCCCCACCACAGGAAGCCGGGATAGCTGCGAACCGCATGCTTCAGTGCTGCGACGTTTCTCTTTTTCCTCGCGTTGGCGGTCATGAATTCTGGAACCAGTTGAAGGGAATACCGGGCGTTTCTGAAAAACAGCGTGTGCCGTCCAAGGCTAATCGAAGAAGTAGAAGAAGCTCGGCTTCGTCCCGAGTTCCTCTTTCAGCACAAAGACTCGTTTGTTCTTCAGGACATAGTTAATCGCAGAATCCGGGTCATTCAGATCACCGAAGACACGGGCGCCGGTTGGGCAGGCTTCCTGGCAGGCTGGAGCACGACCTTCGCGTGTTCGATGCAGACAGAAGTGACACTTCTCCATCGCCCCCTGAGGACGAATGCGATTGGACAGATATCCCTGATTCGGATTCACTTCTTCCGGCGGAATCTCAGGCAGTTCCCAATTGAATCGACGGGCGTGGTACGGACAGGCGGCTTCACAGTAGCGACAACCGATACACCAGTTGTAATCAACGACAACGATGCCGTCATCTTCTTTCCATGTCGCCTCAATCGGACAGGCTGACACGCAGGGAGGATTGTCACACTGCTGACACTGCACCGGTAAATAGAATTTGTCGTCCTGCGGAACCGTGTGATCGTACGTTGTCGATCCGTGCTCCATATCCATCGAGCCCTTGGTCATCTCCAGCACGCGAATGTATGACTGATCAACTCCTCGATGATGATTGTTTTCTTTGTTACAGGCCTCCATGCACTTGCCGTTGCCATTACACTTGCTGACGTTAATGGCATACGCAAAACGGACACCGGGAATTGGTTTTGAATCTGTGATCGTTACGTCTGCACCGAAACGTTCTTTTGTTTCGGCTTCAAGACGTGCGAAGACTTTCTTCTTATCCTCGTCAGTAAGCTCCTTGTAGTGCTGCTGCAGGAATTCATCGACGGAGACGTTTTCCGGAATCACCATCAGCGGCGACAGAGCTTCGCCAAATGCGGCGAGCCCCAGCGCAGCTCCGGCTGTTTTCAGGAGCGTGCGACGAGTCGAAGGCTGGTCGAGAATCGGAAGCAAAGGCTTGAGATGTTCGCCGTCGTGCGGTTCTTGCGGGAAAGAGTTGTCAGTGGTCAATGTTCTGACCTCGACTGTTCGAGAAATCGGTCTTTGGGTTTGAATGTGGGCTGCATCTTCGGGAACTGCGGTGTATGAGGATTGTGGCAATCCACACAGTTGTTTTTCTGCTGCGGACCACGGCTCAGATCCCAGTAGCCGTTGAGCCCCCCGTGGGCGCCGTGTTCAAAATCTTTCATTTGCGGGCCATGACATTGGCCGCACAGAGTCATAACGTCCGTGAATTCGACTCGATGTCCGTCGGCAAGCTGGAGTGAGTCATAGTCGGCCGCATTGTGGCACGAGAGACAACTGACAGTTCCATGTGAGAACTTCATTCCACTGTGAAACTCATCAAGGGACTGTGGTGTCTTGTTTTGAAGATTGGGAGAACGTGTCGAATGACATGTTGAACAAGCCACTGTCACGGCCTCACCATGAACATCCTTGAGATTCGTGGCGACTCGCGGTGGCCCAGCAGGCTTGCGAATGGTGACAGGAAACGTTTCCGGCGGCACAAAACTATTCGAACGGACCGCTGACGATTTCTCCTCGTTCGCTGAAGATTCACCCCGCAATGCTTCGAGTGTAGAACCACCGTCTGCCGCATCGGACGCCCCCCGGAGCTGAATCGTTGCCGTGACTCCTGCAAGGATTGCCAGCATCATCACCAAAGAAATCCAATGTCGGGACCCATCCATTATTTGAAGACGCCTGTTAAGACCGAGTTAATTTTCGCCAAGTCCAGGTTTTGCGAATTTTTGTTACCGAGCAGATCCGAAATCCTGATTCCGGCAAAGGCTTCTTCCACGCGCCCTGCCATTTCATCCAGGAAATTTTGTAGCGGACATAGCTGCTTGTGCCCGAGTACTCCGAGAGAACACGCTTTAGTTCTCGGAATGGGATCCACTGCGCGCACTACCTGCAATGTGCACAACTCGTTGGGCGCGAGACTTAGGCGGTAGCCACCACCGGGGCCTCGACGCGACTCAACAATCTGTGCAACATCCAGCAGATTAAGTACCTTCAGAAGGTATTCGTGCGGCACAAAAGTAGCCTCGGAGATCTCCGATCGACAAACATACCTGTCCGGCTGACTGGCCAGGTAGACCACCGCGCGAAGTGCATATGTCGCTGTTGACGAAATCATGATGGGAAATGTAGACTCACGCATCTGGAATTGCAAGATGAATCGAGGATTTCGGTTGTGGTCACATTTCCAAAAGACGAGCCTTCATGATCGCAAGCTTGGTTGTCACACTCGACCCTGCTGTCGCCAGTGTTTCTGGCGCGGTAAATCAGATTGCAAGAATTTCCGGAGTGCAGCTTTGTGAAGGCGAGTCGTTCTCACACCGAATTCCCATTCTGATTGATTCGGCCGATCCCGATTCGCTTGAAGAGACGACTCGCAGATTGCAGTCCATTGTTGGTGTCGCGTTTGTAGATGTTGTTTTCGTTCATTTTGAAGACGAGCCCTGCGATAACGTTGTGGCTCCGATTGGAAAGACGACTAATCAATGAGTCGTAAACCTGACACTCAGGACGGTGCTGTACAGCGTCGAGAATTTATCAAGGCTTCAGCAATGGCTGCCGCGGCGGCCATCGCTGGAGGAACCAGCTTTGCGTTGCCGATCCTTGCCGATGAGCCAGCAATGGGGGTTGACTGGCAGAAGGCCCCATGTCGCTTCTGCGGCACGGGATGCCATGTGCAGGTCGGCGTCCAGCAAGGCAAAATTGTCGCCATTGCCGGCGACCGCAATGCTGACGTGAACAAGGGCTTGCTGTGCGTCAAAGGCTACCATGTTGGTGCAGCTCTTTATGGCAAAGATCGGTTGACCAAACCGCTGCTGCGCGATGGAGACAGCTATCGAGAAATCTCGTGGCAGGAAGCTATCGGGATTATTGCGGATCGAATTCAGGCAGCCCCGGAGAGATTCGCCTTCTATGGTTCCGGCCAGTGGACGATTCCCGAAGGCTATGCGGCCCAGAAGCTCATGAAAGGCGGGCTGTCAAATAATCACATCGACCCCAACGCTCGGCTTTGCATGGCTTCAGCGGTTACAGGATTTCTGGCAACGTATGGCGTTGATGAGCCCGCAGGCTGTTATGACGACCTGGACGCATGTGATGTGCTGATCATGTGGGGCAATAACCCTGCCGAAATGCATCCCGTGCTGTTCTCACGAGTCATCGACCGGCGCAGTCGCGGGGAAAAGGTGACGTTGATCGATATTGGCACTCGGCGAACTCGAACCACAGAAGCATGCCAGCATTACCTGGAAATGAAAGGGCACGGCGACCTTGCGATCGCCAACGGGATTGCTCACCTTTTGATCAAGAACGGCACCTATGATCAGAAGTTTGTGGAGTCATTCTGCAGCTTCAAGGCTCCGGATGATGCCAATCCGAATCTGCACGGCAAGGTCATCTCGTTCGCCGAATACAAGACACTGCTTGAGCCTTACACGCCTGAGCACGTCGAGCAATTGTCTGGCGTTCCTGCCTCTCAGATTCGGATGCTGGCAGATTTATTTGGCAACCGGAAACTCAGGATCACATCGCTGTGGTGTATGGGAATGAACCAGCACACTCGCGGCACTGCGATCAATACGATGGTTCATGGCATCCATCTGCTCAGCGGACATTTTGGAACACCCGGCAATGCACCGACAAGCCTGACCGGTCAACCATCGGCTTGTGGGACAGTTCGAGAAGTTGGAACTCTTTCGCACGCACTGCCAGGTGGCCTGGTTGTTGCGGACGCTGAGCATCGGGCCAAGGCAGAGGAAATCTGGCAGGTTCCTCCGGGGCGAATCAACTCAGTTCCCGGACATCACACCGTAAAAATGTGGGAGAGCTTCTGTACTCCGACAAGCGAAGGCGGGGACATCGGAACTATCTGGGTTCAGGTCACGAATCCAGGACAAACTCTGCCCAACCTGAACAAGCTGTTCAACCCGAAGGGAGACAGCAAAGCAGGTCTGGAAGACAAGTTCCTGATTGTCAGCGACGTCTACCCCACCGCGACAACGCGACTGGCCGATTTGATACTGCCGTCCGCCATGTGGGTTGAGAAAAACGGAATGGTTGGCAATTCTGAACGTCGAACTCAGCAGTGGTTCAAGATGGTCGATCCGCCCGGTGAGGCTCGCGATGACTGCTGGCAGACGATTGCTGTCGCTCATGAACTCCTGACGCGCGGCGTCGAGGGCATGAAGAATCGAGATGGTCAGTTTCTCTTCGAGGTCAAGGACGCCGATGGAAAAGTCGTTCCTATCTGGGAATGGGAACACTACTATGACACCAATGTGGACGAACATCTGTTTGAAGAGTATCGAAAATTCACTCGCTTCAAGCACAAGGATCTGGCGCCATATGGCGAATACGTGAAGGCCAGAGGCTTGCGGTGGCCCGTTGTCGAACACAATGGGGAGTGGAAGGAGACTCAGTTCCGCTTCTCCGAAGGTTCTGATCCGTACGTTGCGGCAGGCAAAGAGATTCAGTTCTACCATTCCTCGACTCACGATGACCGTGCACAAATCTGGTTTCATCCGTGGATCGCACCGGCGGAAGTGCCGGACGCAGACTTTCCACTGATGCTGTGTACCGGACGCGTTCTGGAGCATTGGCATTCCGGCTCGATGACGCGGCGAATTCCTGAACTCAGTCGTGCGATGCCAGGAGCCTATGCGGAACTCCATCCTGATGATGCATCCGCATACGGACTGAAGAACGGGGATCGCATCCGAATGGAATCTCGACGCGGGGCACTCGAGATACCAGTCTGGATCGATGGACGTGGAAAGCCGCCGAAGGGGACTGTCTTCGTTCCATTCTTTGATGAAACACTGCTCATCAATGACTTGACTCTCGATGCCGTGGATCCGTTTTCGAAGCAGCCAGATTATAAGAAGGCCGCTGTCCGCATCAGTAAGGTGCAGGTATGAGTCGTCGACGAGAACCGAATCACACGCTGCTAATTGCATTCATTATTGTGTCTGTAGCCGTTGTTGGGTTCTTCACAGGATTACAGGGACCCATGAAGATCACGGCAGCAAGTTCCGCCTCGTCACGATTGAGCTTGTCAGGAATACAGAGTCGACAAACGGAAGAAGGAGTGATCCCGGCAGCCCATTATTCAGAAATGGCCGCGACATCGCGAACGGACCAGGGGCGGACACAACTGACATCCCTGAAGTCTACCGTTGCGCCTCTGGCTGAAATCAAGATCACTCTCGAAGACAAACTGATGGCCCTTGAGCAGCGTGGCCGAAATCGAGCATTCAATGGAGCACCTCCCACAGTACCGCATTCCATTGATCAGCAAACAGATGCGTCGTGTGTTGCGTGCCATCAGACTGGAGCCATCGCTTCAACGATTCGCATCCCACGCATGTCGCATCAATTTCTTGCCAACTGCACACAGTGCCACGTTGAAAGTCACTCGCGACATTTAAAGTCGGAGTTATTTCGAGAGAATTCTTTTGCCGGTCTGCCTGCTCCCGTTGCCGGACCACGAGCATACCCCGGAGCACCGCCGCAGATTCCTCACACCACATGGATGCGATCGGATTGCATGAGTTGTCACGGGTACGAAGGACGACAAGGTATTCGCACAACTCATCCGTGGAGAAGCAACTGCCAGCAATGCCACACACCGGCCGCTGCAATAGAGCAGACTCTGATAAATGCAGAACCGAAGTTTCTCCCCGGACCACAGATCAGAAAGTAGTGCTTCGATGCCAGAGAACACGAGAATGTCCCGTCGCGACTGGTTCCGACTGAGACCCGCACGCGATGACATGAAGGCACCGGTCATCGATGCTGCAGAGCCGACTCGCGAACACGTCATCGGGCACGGACAAGAGACTTTGCGACCAGTCGCGGTTCCGGAGAATCATGGTGGCATTAACCTTGCAGATTTGCCACCCATGCGCGAAAGCTTGCTCTCGAAAGAGCAAGTGGTACAACTTTTCTCTGATATTGAGTTGCTGGCCTCGAATGTGCTGCTGATACAGCGACTCCCCAACGTTCAGAGAACCTCAGCCAATTCCGTGGCATCGGCCGATCAACTCAAGACCGCGATGATTTCACTCGTCGCCGGAACGATCGCCCGCATTCAGATTCGTTATCGCTGGGAAGAATCGAACTGGATCGACACTCTGGAACGCTCCGAGACCGGATTTCGTCTCGTGCGAATTCAGCACCGGGGTGTTTGATAGTCGCGAGCGACACGTCTGACTATTGCCCCGTGAGTCTCTCCGCATCGTTGATCCCGGAATTCTGAGTTGCGCGTAATGTGAGGCTCCTCTTCCACGACTCGGACAGTTGCGGCAGTTTTGAAAGCAGCAGGTCATCAGCGGAGTTCCGAGGCTTCGCGTACATGATGTCGAGAGCCCGAACGATGGGGAAATCAGGATTCGGTCGCTCACGCAAGATCATCGTTTCTCCCGACGCAAGATCCCCGGTCCGCAGCACTCGCAGATACCAACCGGTTCGACGTTCATGCTGAACCTGCTGAGCAAGATTCGGTATCCCCCAGCGACGGGATAGCTTCCAGCATGGCTGACGCGGCTGAGATACATCAAAGAGACAATTGCCCACTTCAAAGATGTCACCGACGCAACAAGTGCTCTCATCAATGCCAGAGACCGTCAGATTCTCGCCGAAGCCTCCAGGTTGGAAGTCAAGTTCCGGATAGCGTGCCTTCCAAAACGCATAATGCGAGAACGAATAGGCAAGCAGAGCCTTGTCACTTCCACCGTGATGCACCAGATCTGATTGTTCGTCGCCGTGCAGGCCGGTCGTTCCGACAGTCACAGCACCGTCCACTGGATCTTTGATGATTGCTGACGACCATTGTTTGGAGACGTCGCTCTCGGCGGAAAAACACCGAGAGCGACCAGTCTGGATGGAAACGACTCGGGGGATCATGGTTACTTCAGAATGGACAGGTCGGCACCATGATTGATATGGAACACCTGCCCATCAATCACCAGCGCGGGGACGGATTTCACTCCCAGTTTTTCTGCTTCAGAGACTCGGCTTCGGGCTTCTCCCTGATGCACCTTTTCCACTGGCGTATTGAGGCAATCAGCCACTGTGTGCTCGGCGCTCACGCAAACTGGGCAACCCGCATGATAGAAAACTGCTTTGGACATTGGGACTTGGCTCACCGTTCGTGATTCTATGAATCCGCCGAAAAGTCGTTTCGGCGTCGAACTGCCATTTCAGGAACGCAGCCGATGAATTGCTGGTGTCACAGCCAACGCTGTCGCAGCAGATCAAAGACCTCGAAGCTGAGCTGGCGACGCCACTCTTTGAACGAATCGGTCGAAGAGTTCGATTGACTCAGGCGGGAGAGACGTATCGGGAATACGCCCGTCGAGCCCTGAGTGTTCTGGAAGAAGGACAAGCGGTGCTTCACGAGTTTGACGACATGTTGCGTGGAACCTTGACAATCAGCGTCGTTCAGACGGTGAACTCGTATTTGACGCCTGAGATTGTCGCATCTTTTGTTGCAGAGGTTCCGCACGTTTTCCTCCGCATCCATGAGTTGTCGGCAGACGAGATCGAGGATGGCGTACTGTCAGGATCTCTTGATCTCGGCATTTCGTTTGAGCCGGGCAATGGTCGTGAGTTTGATGTTGAGACACTGTTCAGCGAAGAGTTTGCCTTCGTTGTTCATCCCGGTCACCGTTTGTCATCCCGCAAGCGCGTTCGATTCTCCGACCTGACTGACGTGCCGCTGGCACTCCTGAATCGTGCCTACTGCACTCGGCGAATAATCGATGCCGCCTTTCGTGAAGCCGGTGTCCCGTGTTGTGTTGTTGTCGAACTCAATTCTGTTGCCGGTCTGGTCGCTCTCTCCGAGTGTGGCGGACCGCCGACAATTCTTCCGAAGTTGGGAGTTTCATCACCAAAGGTGACAGCAATCAGGCTGGAACAGCAAACGCTGACTCGAAAGATTTGCCTGCTGCGTGCAACAGGACATGCTCCAATTCGGGCCAGGGACGGGCCAGAGACGTCTTCGCTGATCGACTGCGAGAGCTTGTGAAGGCTCAGAAATCCTTGTAACGAAGTCGTGTCTGTGTGAGCGGCAGCGATTGTTTGTTAGAACTTGCGAATCACATGACCCTGATCCACAGGTGCGACTGATGTGTTGACGAGTTAATGGGATATCAACGTCACGCAGAGCAGATGCCGTCAGTGTTAAGAGCTGCTGGAACTGGCCTCGTCGATCGCACACTTTTTACGTGCAGAAAATGCTGGTGATGGACGTTTTCTCCCCTGTCCGCAGCGTTGCGAGTTTGGTGTGCACAGTTGCGTTTGGGGAAAGTTTTAGGGTTGTAGTCGGAAAAAGCATCCACCAAAGGGAAGTACCATAGAACAATCGAATCACAGAACATGGCTATGAATGCAATTGGCGAAAAGGAAGACGTCGTCATTCTATTTTCCTTTCTGATTGAAAGTACGAAGGACGGATTACCTCAGTCACGATCATGGAGATGCCACGAATGTTCCTCAAGTCATGGATGCTCAAGCCTTCGTTGCAGGTACTGGTGCTCTGCCTCGTAGCTTCCGGGATGTGTTCGGCATCAGAAGATGCAGCGTGTGCCCCCAATACCGACACCAGCCGTGGAGACGATGATTCCTCTGAGGGATGTGCTGATCCTGGGTGCGGTGAAGATGTCGACTGTGGAGCTGGCGAATACACGCTGCTCGATTGCGAAACGCTCTTTGGCTCAGTGCTGGGCGATGAACCTTTGCTGAAGGGTTTGAAAAACCAGAAAGCGGACGGTCTGACCTACAGTGCCGGCGCTGAGCTGCGATATCGCCACATGAATGAAAAGAATCGCCTGCGTCCAGGCGGTCCGGGGCAATCCTCGTATGAACTTTGGCGATTTACGCCCTACGTTCAGGCCAACTACAACGATCTGGTCGGTGGCTATGTTCAGGCAATCGATGCGTCAATGTTTGGGCTGGACGCTCCTTACACGCCGTCTCAGATTGATGTCAATCGCACGGACCTTTTGCAGTACTACGCAGAACTCAACGTTGGTGATGTAGGCGACGGCAACCTGAAATATCGATATGGTCGTCAGTTCCTGCAGTACGGCGGACAGCGTTTGCTGTCTTCCCTTGGATGGGCCAACACGTTTCGAAACTTTGAAGGCCACAAGTTGGTTTACACCAGTGATGACTGGGATGTTGATGCCTTCGCAATGCAGAGTGTGAATGCGGTCTCCGGGAATGATCCGCAGCCATACAGCTTCGATCGAGTTGACAAGAGCCGATGGATCAGCGGCGTGTACTCGACATGGAAAGGTATCGAGAACAACAATCTCGACCTTTACTATCTTCGGTTCGATGAATCCGATTCCAGTGCAGCGTTGCAGGATGGCCGACGTAACACTCTTGGCGCACGACTGGCTGGAAAACAACCTGTGAAAGACGGAAAGACTCTGGTTGGCACATGGAACTGGGATGTCGAGGGAGCCTGGCAGTTCGGGGAGGACAACTTTGGTTCGGCCGCCTACCGAGATGTTCAGGCTGGAATGGTAGGAGCCCTCGGTGGATATACCTTCGAAGATGTCACGTGGAAACCAGGTTTGGGAGGAATCTTCTATTGGGGTTCCGGCGACAGCGATCCAACGACGGGCGATATCAATACGTTCTATTCGTTGTATCCACTGGGGCATGCCTATTGGGGACAAATCGACAACTTCTCAGGCCAGAATCTTTTGGACTATGGTGTTCAGGCCAGCATTAAGCCTCACGAGAAACTGTCAATCGTCAGCCAGTGGCACTACTTCGACTTAGCCCAGTCATCCGATCGGATTTACAACATCGCCGGTGCAGGGCTGACGGGAAGCGGCGACAAGAACGTCGGCAACGAATTGGATTTCGTCGGAACCTACACGCACAGCAAATCATTCAACGTCCAACTTGGGTATCTGCTGTTCTTCTACGGCGATGCCATCAACAATGGGCCTCTCGCACGTTCTGATGCGGAACAGTTTTATCTGCAGGCGACGTACACCTTCTGACGTGGAATGACCAAATCCTGGTGCTTCGCCGCTGCACTCAAGTGCGTCAGACGGAATCTGTGCCCCACGTGGAATAAAGCTGAACTCCGCCTGTGGATCGATGTCTTGCACATGCGCACGCGATGTGGCTCAAGTTGACACACATCCTTTGGCCAACATCGTGTGAAAAGACGTTTCTCACGCTGCAGGAACCACATTCCGAACAGGGTGTTTCATCAACAAGAAGACCGCCATGGTGTGGTATCGAATTTGCTGTGGTCTCAAATGGCTCACTTTGTGTTCTTCAGGAGGCAGGATTCATGGCGACGTTCATAACGACAATCAGGTTCACGCAACAGGGCCTTAAAGGGATGCAGGACACGACCCATCGTGCTGCGGCATTGAAGGTGGCGGCAAAGAAGATGGGTGTCCAAGTCACGGCAACATACTGGACTTTGGGCGACAATGACGGGGTACTGATCTACGAAGCGCCGGACGACGAAACATCTGCGGCTATGTTGCTTCATCTCGGTTCGCTGGGCAATGTGCACACTTCAACGGTTCGTGCCTTCAACGCTGCGGAAATGGATGCGATCCTCAAGCGAACGCATCCCGCATAGACGTCGAAAAATCTGAGGTGAACTGTCAACAGAGAAACACATCCCGGAATTAAGACCTTGTCGCAATACATCAAATGATCTGCACCTTAAGCGCCGACATTTCTTATATGTCGGACATGCGTGTCCTGAATTTGTCTAACACTCCCATCGGGACTGAAGTCGCCCGATTGGAATACGCATGGTGGCGTTTCGTGAGACAGGTGTGAAATGGCGGAATTGCGACTTAGAGATGCTGCGAAGTTTCTGCGGATTGTCGTCACCGGAATCGGAGTTGTGAGTCCCGTGGGGCGAACTGCGGCTGCGTTCTGGCATTCACTGATGTCAAACCGAGATGCGGCAGGTTCTGCCGCTTACGGTTCAGTTCGGCAGAGTTGTGCGCCTGTCGCTGCTGCAGAATTCACCGGTCGCATTGATGACTTCTGCGATTTGCCTGCGGGCAAACGGAAGGCGATACAAAAATCGCTCAAGCTGATGAACCGCGAGACTCAAATGGGAGTTGCCGCCGGGCAGCAGGCATTGGAAGATAGCGGACTCCTTGCGGCCTATGATCCGGGGCGAACCGGAATCTGTTTTGGTGCTGAAAATTTTGCCGTGATGGCAGAAGATTTTCAGGCGGGAGTTCAGGCTTGCTCCGGGGACAACGGATTCAATTCCGATCGCTGGGGGCAGGATGGGATTCCGGAAGTCGCTCCCTTGTGGCTGTTGAAATGTCTTCCGAATATGCCCGCCTGCCATCTGGCGATTCTCAACGATCTGCGAGGCCCGGGAAATACGATCACGCAGCGTGATGTCGCGGCGAATATGGCCGTCGCTGAGGCCTGCCGGATCATTAGAGATGGTGATGCGGATGCCATGGTTGTCGGGGCAACGGGAACAGCGTTGACGTGTGTTAATCAGTGTACAATCGCTGTAGATTTGGATATCGCAGATTCCCACAACGACGTGTGTCGCCCCTTCGACAAGTTTCGTCGAGGCTCCGTTCCGGGTGAAGGCGCGGGGGCTATTGTTCTGGAAGAAATGCACTCCGCGCTGCAACGTGGGGCGTCGATCTATGGTGAGATTCTTGGTGCGGCGTCGGCATCGTGTATCGGCCAGGATCGTTCCGTCGCCTGCAGGAACGGTCTCGCCAACGCGATGCGTCAGACACTGCAACGTGCGGATCTGTTGTCTGAGCAGATCGGGCACATTCACGCTCACGGTCTGGGGACAGTGACGTCGGACATTGCAGAGGCTCAGGCCATTCGTCAGGTGTTTGGTGAATCTGCCGACAGGATTCCAGTTGTCGTCGCCAAGAGTCACCTTGGCAATGCAGGGGCCGGTTCAGGAATACTGGAACTGATTGCCAGTCTGTTGGCACTTCGCAACGGTCATTTGTTTCCTGTGCTCAATTTCAATGAGCCCGATCCGATGTGTCCCGTGCGACCGGTAAGGAATTGCAATGACGCGGCGGGATCCAGTTTTCTGAATCTCAATATGTTTGGTAGAGGCCTTGCGAGCTGCGTTGCGGCAGGAGTTTTTCGCGGCTAGCAGTCTTGTGCCTGAGGCTCTGTCTCCAACGGAGTGGACGATATGACACGCAGAGTCGTGGTGACCGGCATTGGATGTGTCACGCCAATCGGCAGCACGATCCAGCAGCTGCAGGCGAATCTCTACGCCGGACGAATTGGCGTGGGAAGACTCTCTCTGTTTGATGCGACTCATTTTCCCGTCAGAATTGCGGCTGAGGTTCGCGACTGGGATGTCAGCCATGTCGGGGAAGATCCGACACGATGGCAAAAGTGTCCGCGACAAACAACGTTCGCGATCGGTGCCGGGCTGCAGGCCGCTCGTCATGCGGGGATCGATGACACGCAGATTGATGCATCACGATTCGGAGTTTACCTTGGATGCGGAGAGCCATTCGAAGATTTTTCAAGCTTCACAGCCTCCATTCACAATTCCCGGCAGGGCGGCATCGCCAAAACAGATCACTCGACGCTGCATGCGCTGCGGCTGTTCGATCCCGACACAAATCGAGAGCACGAACCGGACATGCCTGCCATGCATCTCGCAGAAATCCTGAATGCGCAGGGACCCGTCCTAAACTGCATTTCCGCCTGTGTGTCGAGTACCCAGGCGATTGGTGAAGCAGCTCGGATGATTCGACAGAATGAAGTCGATGTGATGCTCTGCGGCGGAGCGCACAGTACTATTCATCCATTTGGCGTCACTGGATTTCAAAGGCTGTCGGCGTTGAGTACTCGCAACGACAACCCACAAGCCGCCGTTCGTCCATTTGATGCCGATCGTGACGGCTTTGTCATCGGCGAAGGAGCGGCCACATTCATCATCGAAGAGCTGGAACACGCACGCCGGCGCGGTGCCGAGATTCTGGGCGAGTTGACGGGGTACGGTTCAGCGCAGGATGCCTACCGCGTCACCGATTCCCATCCGGAGGGACGCGGAACGACAACTGCTCTGCAACGTGCGCTGGCCAGCGCACGGCTGAATCCCGAAGACATTGACTACATCAACGCTCATGGCACTGGAACGATTCTGAATGATCGCGTCGAAACTCTGGCGATCAAGCAGGCGTTTGGGACGCATGCATGGAAGGTTCCAGTCTCCAGCACCAAGAGCATGCTGGGTCACGCAACGACCGCGTGTGGAGCCATTGAACTTGCCGTGTGTTTGTTCAGCCTTCAGTCGGGAGTGATACCTCCCACGGTGAATCATGAAAAACCAGATCCACAATGTGATCTTGACTACGTTCCGCGAAATGCACGAGAACTCCACTGTCGACATGTTCTGTCCAACAACATCGGGTTCGGTGGTCAGAATGCCGCATTGATCGTTTCGCAGTTCCATGAATCATCGAATGCCGCAAGCCGGCGAAGTCGCGCTGCGTGATTTCAGTTAGTGACAGCGCGATCGGCGAGCGGGTTAAGCAAGTGCCCTGATCTGTTCGTCTTCCATGAGGGAGCATCAGGGGATTGACATCCCCCGCTCGCCCAAAAAGCAACCTCAACCCCGACCGATTCAGGCAGAACACGATGACCTCAACACCCTCTTCGCAACACTTCACCACCGGCCAGACTGTGAGTATCATTGGAGCTGGCGTCATGGGACGCGAAATCGCTGCTGCCGCTGCCCGCGCAGGGATGACCGTGCGATTGAGTGATTCAAACCTGGCAGTGGCGGCGGATGCCGTTCAACAGATTCTGTCGCTGCACGAATCACGCGTCGGGCAGCATCTTCGACTTGTCGAACCTGGCGCCGGTCCGGAAATCTCTGTGGCCACAGACGATACAGAAATCGCCGATGCCGATCTGGTCATCGAAGCAGTCACTGAAAACCTGGCCATCAAGTCTGCGATTCTATCACGAATCGAGCCGCAACTTCGCAGTGGGGCAATCTTTGCGTCGAATTCGTCGAGCCTCTCGCTTACTCAACTGTCGAAGGTTCTGCAAACCCCCGGCAGATTCTGTGGGCTGCATTTCTGCCACCCCGTGAGCGAACGTCCTCTCGTTGAAGTCATCTACACTGACACAACGACTTCCGACACGCTGAATCGGGTCAATGCATTTGCGACATCCCTCCGCATGGCTCCGATCATCATTCGTGACAGTCCCGGCTTTCTGCTCAACAGACTGCTTGTACCATATTTGAACGAAGCACTCGAACTCCTGCTTGAAGGTGCTGACATTGAATCGCTCGACCGAGCGGCAGCGGCATTTGGAATGCCGCAGGGTCCGCTGGCATTGTTCGACGAGTTTGGCATTGATGTGGCCATCGCTGTTGGACGGTCACTGTATCAGGCCTACCCGGAACGTATCGTTCCGTCCGAACTATTAATCGCGATTTACAAGTCCGGACGACTGGGCCGCAAGGCGGGTGGCGGCTTCTATCCGACACAAACCGATGCCAGAGAGGGCCGTGTCGATCCCAAAGTGCTGGACCTGATCCGGGAACGCCGCCGATCGAATTGTCCGCTGTCCGACAGCGTGATCTCCCGGCGATTGTTTGTTCCAGTGCTTCTCGAGGCCACTCGCATCCTGCAGGAGAAACTGGTCGATAGCCCGTCAGCCATCGATGCCGCGCTGCGACGAGGTCTCGGCATGCGCTGCCCGAATTCCGGAATCTTTTCCTGGGCGAACGCTATTGGGGCACGCACACTCCTTGATTGGCTGAAGCCGCTGCATTCATTGGGTCAACGGTTTGAGCCGACCCAACTGCTGTTCGGCGCGGCGAAATGCACAAAAGAGTCCCCTGAGATCGCCGGGGCGGCGTGATTGCAATAGGAAAGCGTCGCACAATGCTGCCATCACGCGGAGTGCATCCTCGTAAACAGCCACCCTGGAATAAGCGGTCAGAGGTTTGAAGCGTGCGCTGTGGCGTCACACGTGTGCGTGTGGGAGCATCGTGGGTGTGCGAGATCACAAGCTCATATGCTGTCAAATCATAGGCACTGTCTCAAACAAGGGACTCGGGATCGGCGGCACGCTCTCTTTCTTTGAAAGTCGCCTTCGGCAGCTCCGATAAAGCGGATACACTTATCCAATATTCTTGCTACTGTGGTTGCGGGCACACAAATTGCTATGCGGTGGTGGCAACCAACTCTCACTATCGCGAGATAATGACATGATGTTTGCCTTCGAACACAGTGACATACACAGTTGCCAATCCTGGGGTGAATCAGTCTTGGAATCTGTGTCCTCGCGGCGTCCGACAGCAGCTTTATGTGCGTTGCAGGTCGTGGCTGTGCTCTTCATTGTTTTCGCTTCGGCTAGAGCGTTTTCCCAGGACACACCGGATTATTACCGCCAGAACTGCATGAACTGCCACACCGTTGGAGGTGGTCGATTGACGGGGCCGGATCTGAAAGATGTCGGAAAGCGGCGTGAAGCCGAATGGTTGATCAACTTCCTGCAGAATCCGAAGGCTGTGATTGAGAGCGGCGACGCCTACGCGGTGAAGATGGTTGAAGAATCTCGCGGCGTCGTGATGCCCATAGCTCCCGGAATGACACGCTATCGGGCCGAGCAGCTTCTCAAGTTGCTGGAGGCGGAATCAGCCCTCGAAAAATCACAATTTGAAGGCATTAAGATCTCCAGCAAGCCATTCACGGAGCAGGATCGCCGGGCTGGCTATGAATACTTCGTGGGTCAGAAGAGGCTGACCAACGGCGGGGCATCGTGCATTTCCTGCCATGGTATGCACGACATATCCGCATTGGGTGGCGGGCGACTGGGGCCGGATCTGACTCGCGTCTATGAGCGGCTGAAGGGGCGCACATCACTGAGCGCATGGCTGATGGCTCCGGCGACAGAAACGATGCAGCCCATCTTTAAAAGCCACCCGCTCGAAGCAGAAGAGATCCATGTTCTGGCGGCGTACTTTGAAGCCGGTGCGGCACACAGCGAAGCAGAACCGTCGGTCAGTCGGATCACATTTCTTCTGATCGGACTGGCAATTTCAGCGGCTGTCATCTTTGGGTTCGACGTTATCTGGAAAGGACGGCTTCACTCAGTGCGACGCGCACTTGTGGAGGCCAGTTCGCAACGGAGAAGACAATGAGTATTCTCGACGCACTCGCGTGGATCAAAGACGAAGTGACTCCGCAGGGGCGGCAATGGGAGGAATTCTATCGCAATCGGTGGCAGCATGACAGAGTTGTGCGCAGCACGCACGGCGTGAACTGTACCGGTGGCTGCACCTGGAATATCTATGTCAAAGACGGCATTGTTACCTGGGAAATGCAGGGGCTGGATTATCCGCTGCTGGAATCCGGTATTCCGCCGTACGAACCACGCGGCTGCCAGCGTGGAATCTCGTACAGCTGGTATCTCTATAGTCCGCTGCGAGTGAAGTATCCCTATATTCGCGGTGCATTGCTGGATCTGTGGAAACAGGCGCGAGCCAATCATGCGGATCCCGTTGATGCATGGAAGAGTCTTGTTGAGAATCCAGAATCCCGGCAGCGCTGGCAGCGTGCCCGTGGCAAGGGTGGGCTGCGGCGAACGGACTGGGCGACGGCGTTGGAAATCATTTCAGCCTCGATGGTGCAGACGATCAAGAAACATGGTCCGGATCGCATCGCGGGGTTTTCGCCGATTCCGGCGATGTCGATGATCAGCTATGCCGCCGGTGCGCGATTGATGCAGTTGATTGGCGGAATTTCGCTGTCATTTTATGACTGGTATTGTGACCTTCCGCCAGCCTCCCCTGAAACGTGGGGCGAACAAACGGACGTCGCTGAAAGCGCGGATTGGTATCACGCCAAGATGCTGGTGTCGATGGGGGCCAATATCGGCATGACGCGAACGCCCGACTGTCACTTCCTCGCAGAAGGTCGACACAACGGAACGAAGCTGTGGGTGTTTTCCCCCGACTTCAACATGGTTGCGAAGTATGCGGACGAATGGGTCGCAGTGAATGCGGGACAGGACGGTGCCTGGTGGATGGCTGTCAATCATGTCTTGTTGACCGAGTTTCATCATCAGAAGAAGACGGACTACTTCCTGGACTACGGCCGTAAGTACACGGATTCGCCGTACCTCGTAGAAATCATGAGGGACGAAAACGGTACGGCTCATGCCGGTCAGTTAGTACGAGCGGGCCGCCTGGCGAAGTATGCCGACGAGGAACACGGCGAGTGGAAGTTCCTGATGTGGGATGAGGAGTCAAAGGCTCCGAAGATGCCGATGGGCAGTTCCGGATTTCGCTGGGCCACAGAAAAAGGCAAGTGGAATCTGTTGTTGCAGGACGGTCTCGATGGCAGTGAGATCAAGCCGCAGTTGACATTTCTGGAAGACAGTGATGCCGTCGTTGATGTGGAATTGGATGACTTCGGTGCTGGCGTTTCCTTAAATCGCGGCGTGCCAGTGAAGACACTGACGACAAAGGACGGCGAAGAGATTCAGGTCACGACAATTTATGACCTGCTCATGGCTCAGTACGGTGTGAATCGAGGACTTTCCGGGGCCTATCCTGCAGATTACAACGATGAAAAGGCACCGTATACGCCAGCATGGAGTGAAAAATACACGGGCATAGATCGAGAGGTCTTAATTCGATTTGCTCGAGAATGGGCTACAACAGCCGAACACACTCAGGGCAAATGCACGATCCTGATCGGAGCTGGCATCAATCACTGGTATCACGCCAACCTCATGTACCGTGCCGGGATTCATGCGTTGATGTTCTGCGGTTGCGTCGGTGTCAACGGCGGCGGACTGGCCCACTACGTCGGTCAGGAAAAGTTGGCTCCGGCAGAATCATGGGCCTCTATCGCTTTGGCGAAGGACTGGTTTGGTCCGTCGCGATTACAGAACGCTCCCAGCTGGCACTATGTGCATACAGATCAGTGGCGCTACGAAAAGGCGTTCACGGATTACCACACGGTGCCACAGAATGCCGGGCCTGATTCGACGGCTCAGGGGCACACGATGGACATGCAGGTCCGCGCCGTCCGACAGGGCTGGTTGCCGTTCTACCCACAGTTTCCGCAGAACCCCATTGAACTCGTCAAAGAAGCGAGGGTTGCCGGGGCCACGTCAACCGAAGAAGTCATCGCGTGGATCGTGGATCGGCTGAAGAAGAAGGAGATGAAGTTCTCGGTGGAAGATCCGGATGCCGAAGAAAACTGGCCTCGCGTGTGGTTCATCTGGCGTGGAAACGCCCTGATGGCCAGTGCTAAGGGGCATGAGTATTTCCTGCGGCATTATCTGGGAACTCATGACAACGCCGTTGGTGAAGACCTTGCGGAAGGGTCCGTCAAGGAGGTGGCGTGGCACGAACATGCACCGCAGGGAAAGATGGACTTGGTTGTCGATCTGAATTTCCGCATGGATACGTCGGCGTTGTATTCCGACATTATCCTGCCAGCTGCGACGTGGTACGAAAAAGCTGACCTGAACAGCACAGATATGCACAGCTTTATCCATCCGCTGTCACCCGCTGTTCCGCCGTGCTGGGAGTCGAAGAGTGATTGGGCCATCTTCAAAGACATCGCTGAGAAATTCTCCGAAGTTGCCGCGAAACATTATCCGGAACCGGTTGAAGATATTGTCGCGACGCCTCTGGCCCATGATTCTGCCGCTGAGATTTCGCAGCCCGACATGAAGCAGTGGATTCGTGGCGAAGGGGAAGCGATCCCCGGCAAAACAATGCCGTCGTTCAAGATTGTGAAACGCGATTACAAGAACGTCTACAAGCAATTTGTCTCGTGGGGACCGTTGGTCCGACAAAACGGCTTGGGTGCGCACGGGACAAGTTACGCCATTGAAAAAGAGTACGACGAGTACCTGAACACGCATCACACTGAGACTTGGGGCGGGAAGACGTATCCGTCGCTCAAAAAGGATATTGATGTCTGCGACGTGATCCTGAATTTCGCGTCCGTGACGAATGGTGAACTTGCCTATCGTTCGTACCAGGGAATGGAAGAAAAGACGGGGCTCGCGCTGGCTCATCTGGGCGAAAAGAATCGCGGCTTTCGCACATCGTACAAGGATATTCAGAGCCAGCCTCGGCGGTTTATCAACAGTCCGATGTGGTCTGGCCTGATCGAAAACGGTCGGACGTATTCTCCGTTCACTTACAACGTGGAAGCGTTAGTTCCCTGGCGCACTCTGACAGGGCGCCAGTCGTTTTATCTGGATCATCCGGTTTACATCGACTTCGGAGAACATCTGCCGACCTATAAGCCGAAACCCCTGCCGACGCAGTACGCTGATCTGCAGTTCACCGAAAAAGGGACGGCTACTGGTCCAGCGATCATGCTCAACTTTCTGACGCCGCACGGAAAATGGCACATCCATTCCACGTATGGCGACAATCAACGCATGACAACATTGTCGCGCGGGATCTATCCGTTGTGGATGAATGTCCAGGATGCCGACTCGCTGGGTATCGAGGACAACGACTGGGTGGAGGTCTTTAACGACAACGGGGTCATCGTGACTCGAGCGGTGGTCAGTTCGCGCATCCCGCCGGGTATCTGCATGCAGTATCACGCTCCGGAACGTACGCACGGAATTCCTTTGTCCCCGCTCCGCAAGAACCGGCGGGCTGGCGGACATAACAGCCTCACACGTACCCGACTGAAACCCAACTTCATGATCGGCGGGTACGGACAGTTCACGTATCACTTCAATTATTGGGGCCCGGTTGGCTGCAATCGAGATACGCATTTGCTGGTTCGCAAACTGCCGGGAGAGCCGGTGTATTGACGTTGTCCGTTTCTTCTTCCCTCATGGAGGGGAGAAGGTGGCCGCAGGCCGGATGGGGGGCCTTTGTGGAACCAACTTTGAAGATCCGTTCGAACGAAATCCCCTCACCCTAGCCCTCTCCCCTTCAAGGGGAGAGGGGACAAAGCAAAGAAACAAGCAGGATCCGACCCTCATGCAAATTCGTTCTCAAGTCTCAATGGTGTTTCACCTGGACAAGTGCATCGGGTGCCATACCTGTAGTGTCGCCTGCAAAAACGTGTGGACCGATCGCAAGGGCGCGGAATACATGTGGTGGAACAATGTCGAAACAAAGCCGGGTACCGGCTTCCCGACGAAATGGGAGGATCAGGAAAAGTACAAAGGTGGCTTTGAAAGAAACGACGACGGCTCGCTGAGCATCAAATCTACGAGCAAGAAAAAGATCATCCCAAACATCTTCCACAATCCTCATATGCCCAGCATGGACGATTACTATGAACCGTGGACGTACGACTATCAGAATCTGTTCACAGCGAAAGAAGGATCGGACCAGCCGACCGCCGGACCGATCTCGATGATCGATGGCGAAAAGATCGACGTTCAGTCCGGTCCGAACTGGGACGACGATCTCGGTGGCTCAGAGATTTATGCGGCCAACGATCCCAATCTGGCGGGTTTGACGGAGCAGCAGCGACTCCAACTCAGTTCGGTCGAGCGGCTGGTCTTCTTTTATCTGCCGCGCATCTGCAATCATTGCCTGAATCCGTGCTGTGTTGCCTCCTGTCCGTCTGGTGCGCTCTACAAGCGCGGCGAGGACGGCATCGTACTGATTGACCAGCAGAAATGTCGCGCGTGGCGATCCTGCGTCGCCGCATGTCCGTACAAGAAGACGTATTTCAACTGGTTCACCGGGAAGAGTGAGAAGTGCATTTTGTGTTTTCCTCGACTGGAAACCGGTCAGGCTCCCGCGTGTTTTCATTCGTGCGTTGGCCGGATTCGTTATCTGGGTGTTCTGCTGTACGACGCTGATCGACTGGAAGAAGTGGCGAAGCTGCCGGATGACGAACTCGTCGAAGGCCAGCGATCACTCATCATGAATCCTCACGACCCGGCAGTGATTGCTCAGGCGAAGAAGGACGGCATTTCGGACGGTGTCATTGAAGCGGCACAGAATTCACCGGTCTACAAGTTCGTGATGGAATGGAAGATCGCTCTGCCGCCGCATATTGAATACCGCACACTGCCGATGCTGTTTTATGTTCCTCCGATGTCGCCCGTGCAGGCCAGCAAGCCGGAAGACACGATTCATCACAACAGCAATAACCTGTTCCATGACATTGATGATTCTCGTGTTCCGATGAAGTTTCTGGCCAACCTGTTCGGTGGCGGACAGGAAGGCGTCGTGCGATACGCGCTGGCCAAGCAAAAGGCCGTCCGCTGGCATCGACGGGCCGAAACGGTGGGCGACATTGATCGGGCCACAGCGGACCGCATGCTTCACGAAGCCAACTGCACTCGTGAGGAAGCCGATGCAATCTACAAACTCACGGCGCTGTGTACTTATGAAGAACGATTCGTCATCCCGCCGATGCATCGCGAGCAGGCGATCGAAATGATGAAGGAACCGCATGAGCATCGAGCGGAAACGGGATTTGGTTTTGTCGGCGGACAGACAAGAGGCATGTAGCAGCAAGGGAAAGTAATGGCCATCCAGAAGACACTGAGAGCTTTCGGGCAACTGCTGACGTACCCGAATCAACACACTGCAGAGGCAGCTGAGTTGCTTTACATTATTTTGATGAGCGACGTACCGGAAGCCGCAAAAGGGATCTCCGCGTTCGGTACGTTTATCGAACAGCACGATCTGTGGGAAGTCGAAGAAGCGTTCACTCAGACGTTTGATGTGAATCCCGCCTGCGCCCTCGACATCGGCTGGCACCTGTTCGGCGAGGAATACGCGCGAGGCATGTTTCTCGTGCGGATGCGGGAAGAGCTCAGAAAGCACGGGCTCGTGGAAACAACCGAACTGCCCGATCATATTACGCATGTGCTGGCGATCGTTGGTGAAATGTCTGATGAGGACGCTGGGAAATTCGTGCGTGCCTGCATCTTGCCTGCGATGCTCAAAATTCGGGACGCGCTGGCAGATACCGGCAGCCCGTACAGCAGCGTCGTGTCCAGCCTGACCACCACATTACATCATGTGTGGGGTGCCGGATTTGTGCTGACCGACGGTTCCGAATCAAAGCACTCCGACGGAAGTTCCATCGACCGAGGCGTCGATTTGCTGCATGCGTTTCCGGTCGCCGATGTGCATGTCGGCTGCGGCAGTGGTAATTGTGGTGGCGGCGGATGCGGCTCCCATGACAGCCGTGAATTCGTGCCACTCAGGCTGCATGATGTTTCAGATTCTGTGGGGAGTGCCCAAACATGAATGCCCGGCCAATGGATCAATTCCTGTTCATCGCTTTGCCGTACGTCTGCCTGTTTACATTTCTGCTGATGACGATTTATCGATATCGCCAGCAGTCGTTTTCGTATTCCAGCCTCTCGAGTCAGTTTCTGGAAAACAAGCAGCACTTCTGGGCGGTCGTTCCGTTCCACTATGGCATCCTCGCCGTCACGGCGGGCCATTTGATCGCGTTTCTGATTCCGCGTTCGATTCTGGCATGGAACAGTCATCCACTGCGACTTTACATTCTGGAGATCTCAGCCCTGGTCTGTGGCTTACTGACGCTGATCGGACTCATCAGCCTTATCGCACGCCGTGGTACAACAACACGAATTCGCAAAGTAACAACAGTCACGGACTGGATTCTCTTCGCAATGCTGCTGATTCAGACAGTCAGTGGTGTGGCCATTGCCCTGTTTCATCCGTGGGGATCGTCCTGGTTTGCGACGAATCTGTCGCCGTACCTGTGGTCGATTTTCAAACTGAACCCCGACGTCAGTTTCGTCACAGCGATGCCGCACCTCGTAAAACTGCACATTGTCCTGGCATTCCTGACGATTGGTTTTTTTCCGTTCACACGACTGGTGCATTTGCTGGTCATTCCCAATCCCTACTTGTGGCGGAAGACGCAGGTTGTTCGCTGGTACGGAAGAAAATCCGAATAGCAGGCTGCTGTCAGATCCATCGATTAAGTACTCACTCAATTCGGTAGTTCCATGGAAATTCGCAACAGAGCCACCAGCATTGACTTGTTCTCCCTGAGAACTCGTCCCATGCGCACATTCCACATGACGTGGTTCGCATTCTTTCTCTGCTTCTTTGCCTGGTTTGGCGTCGCTCCGCTGATGCCCGTCATTCGGGAAGAACTCGGACTGACGAAGGAGCAAATCGGCAATACGATCATCGCGTCAGTCGCGATTACGATTTTTGCCCGACTGTTGATCGGCTGGCTGTGTGACGCAGTGGGGCCGCGCATCAGTTATACGATTCTGCTGGTTGCTGGTTCACTTCCAGTGATGGACATCGGTCTGGCGGATTCTTATACTTCGTTTCTGCTGTTTCGGCTGGGAATCGGAGTGATTGGTGCGTCGTTTGTCATTACGCAGTATCACACGTCCGTCATGTTCGCACCGAATTGTGTCGGGACTGCGAATGCGACAACCGCCGGATGGGGTAATCTCGGCGGCGGCGTGACTCAGATGATCATGCCGCTCGTTTTCGCAGCGTTTGTGGGGCTGGGCTATTCAAATGCGCTGTCATGGCGACTGTCTATGGTGGTCGCCGGTGCGGTCTGCCTTGTTGCAGGGATCGCCTATTACTTTTTCACCACCGACCTCCCGGACGGAAACTTCGGAGAACTGCGGCAATCCGGAGATCACCCGCACGCCGCAAAGAACAAAGGCGCTTTTGCGGCAGCACTAAAAGACAAACGGGTCTGGGCCTTATTCTGGCTCTACGCGGCCTGCTTCGGTATCGAACTGACAATCAACAACATTGCGGCGATCTACTTTACAGACTATTTCGGCTTGGGTCTCAAGACCGCCGGACTGGTGGCCGGACTGTTTGGATTGATGAATATTTTTGCACGTACTGCCGGTGGGTTTGTCAGCGACGGGTTTGTTGAAAGATTCGGGCTGAAAGGACGTGTCCGCTGGCTGTGGCTGACCGTGTTCCTGGAAGGCATCGCACTCATCGCGTTTTCTCAGTCCAGACATCTGGTCGTGGCTATCCCGGCCATGGTCATTTTCAGTCTGTTTGTCCAGATGTCCGAAGGAGCCACATACTCCGTGGTTCCGTTTATAAGCAAAAAGGGTCTGGGAGCGGTGTCGGGGATTGTGGGTGCAGGAGGCAATCTGGGTGCGGTCAGTGCTGGTTTTCTGTTTCGGACAGAATACCTGTCCTATCCCCAGGCCCTGCTGATTCTGGGCTTTGTGGTGACCGGATTGTCGTTTTGCGCTTTCCTTGTGAGCTTCAGCCATGCGGCTGAGTCAGAAGCTGGCGATGAACTGCAGAAAGCTCTTGCGGTACGGCGTGAATCGCTTTCCCGACGTCCCGCGCCAAAGGCGCTGTTTCCCGTTGCTGCCCGAATTCACCCTATGGACGCACTCCGCGCTTATCTGGGAATCGCACTCGTTGTGAAGGGCGTGTACTTCATCATGAATATGGCCGAGCTTGAGACGCGCCTGCAGGGCCAGATGGGTGAAGTGCAGAACCTAATCGCGTGGACTGTCGTCTTCGCACACGTGGTAGGAGGCGCCAGTCTTGCACTGGGTTTTATGACGCGGTTCTCGGCAGGAATCAATGCAATCGTTGTGCTGGGCGCCGTTCTCCTGACGCTGGTCAGGGCCACTGGTGCCGGGCTGCTGGTGGCGGATGTCGATTTCCAGTTCACATCGTTCGTGTTCTTCTGCTTGCTCATTCTCACCTGGCAGGGAGCTGGTCCGTTTTCACTCGACCGTATGTATCAAACCGAGAATCGCACTTCACAGGCAGTTAGTTGACGGCTGATTTCGCACGAAGAGGCAACCAGAAGAAGGCACACGTATGGCAACGGAACCCGCAGCCCCCAACGATCAACAGGCTGCTTCGAACGGAGACTGGCTAAGCCTGTGGAAACCAGAAGATCCTGTGTTCTGGGCGTCCACAGGCAGCCGGATCGCTTGGCGGACACTGCTGCTCACGACCATTTCACTGGTGCTGTCATTCTCGACCTGGTTTCTGCTCAGTGCCCTGGCAGTCAATCTGACGGGAATCGGCGTCAAGTTCGCTGATGACCCGAAGGACAATGACCGTCTGCTGTTCTGGCTCGTGGCTATGCCTGGGCTGGCGGGCGGAACGCTGCGAGTGATTCACACATTCATGATTCCGCTGTTCGGTACACGAAAGGTGATCACGGTTTCCACGCTGCTGAAGTTGATTCCCTGTTTGGGGATCGCCTGGGCAGTGATGACACCTGGCACTCCTTACTGGATTTATATGGTGCTCGCGTTGTTGCTGGGAATGGGCGGGGGTGATTTTTCATCCTATATGCCCAGCACCAGTTTGTTTTTCCCTAAACGGTTTCAGGGAACAGCCCTCGGAATCCAAGCGGGGATTGGAAATTTCGGAGTCAGTCTGACGCAGTTTGTCACGCCGTGGATTATTGGGCTGGCAGCGTTTGCGGCAATGACGGGCGGACCACAGGTGCTGAAAACGCCCACCGGCGAGCAATCCGTATGGCTGCAAAATGCCGCTTTGTGGTACGTCCCTCTGTTGATCATCATTGGTGCTGTGTGCTGGATGCAGCTTCGCAGTGTTCCCATCAAGGCCTCATTCCGCGAACAGCTCGACATCTTCAAAGACAAGCATACCTGGTTCTGCACGATCACCTATGTAATGACGTTCGGTTCGTTCTCAGGTTTTGCGGCAGCGTTTCCGATGTTGATCAAGAGCCTCTATGGCGGCTTTGGCCCGGACTCACCGAAGCCGCTGGCTTATGCGTTTCTCGGACCGTTGATTGGCTCCACGGTACGCGTGCTGTTTGGATTTGTGGCGGACAAGACTGGTGGAGCGATTCTTACTCAACTGGCTGGTATCGGCATGATTGGAATTTGCGTCGCCATGGCAGTGACCGGTGTGCTGGCACCCACTTCATTGGAGACGTTTCCTCTCTTTGTCTGGCTGATGCTGGGGATGTTCTTTTTCTCAGGTGTCGGCAATGCATCTACGTTCCGCCAGTACCCACTGATCTTTGCGCACAACCCGCGACAGGGTGCTCAGGTTCTGGGGTGGACCGGGGCCGTGGCGGCCTATGGTCCGTTTCTGTTTTCTGCGGCGATTGGTGAAACGCTGGGATGGACCAGCCAGGACGGAGGTGTCAAATCCGCCTTGCCGTTCTTCATCGCAGCGGCTGCGTTCTATTTCTTCGCGGTTGCGATTAACTGGTACTACTACTCGCGAAACGGATGCGAACGGCCTTCTTGATTTTGAAGGACGATCGCAACAGACAGAGTGCTTCACATAGAGTGTTTAAGACTGTTAACAACCATGCCACAACGCATCATCACAGTTGTTCTCCTGATCGGCCTGGCAGCAGTCGCTGCCAGCGTCGGAACTCGACGGCTGCCCGACAATCAGCAGGGCTACGCTCCGAAACAACCCATTGCCTATTCGCATCGTCTGCATGCGGGAGAACTCGGCATCGACTGCCGTTTTTGTCACTCGGCGGCAGAACAAGGGCGTCACGCCGGCATCCCATCGGCGGACGTCTGCATGAAATGCCACAAGTATGTCACCAGTTCCTTCGACGTGCTGCAGCAGGAAATCACAAAAGCCGACGAAGAAAAGCGCAAGCCGGAAAGAATCATTTCGCCGGACCTGCAGAAATTTTACGCCGCCATTGGTGTGGAAGATCCGCAAAAACCGGCAGTGGATGCGCAAGCAAAGACGGTTGCATGGGTACGAGCCCACAACTTGCCGGATTATGTGTCGTTCGATCACAGCGCTCACGTTTCGGCAGGTGTGTCGTGCCAGAAATGTCACGGTCCGGTGGAATCAATGGAAAGAGTGCGTCAATTCGAGACCTTATCTATGGGCTGGTGCGTGAACTGTCATCGTGAATCCACGGCGCTTGGAGTTGAGGGGCATCCAGTGAATGCTTCGACGGATTGCTCTGTGTGTCATTATTAAGAGCTCAAACGCGAGCGGGGTACGTAAGTGCCCTCTTTGTCCGTCTTTCAGGTCAGATGAATCAAATGAAAAACACAAGACACAATACGCCTCAAACGGACGGACCGATCACGCGTCCGACGCCGGTCGGGCAGTTGTTGACGGAAGGCGAGCGTGTCGACATCAGTCGCCGCCGATTCCTGGAAGCGGCCGGGTTTTCGTTTTCTCTCCTGGCACTGCATGGATGCAGCAAGTCTCCCGTCGAATATGCAATTCCGTTCACAGATCAACCTGAAGGATTTATTCCCGGCCAAGCGAGGCAATTCGCCACGACATGCAGTGGCTGTGCTGCTGGGTGCGGACTGTTGGTCAATGTTCGTGATGGTCGACCTCTCAAAATGGAAGGTATGCCCGAACATCCGCTGTCGCACGGCGGACTGTGCGCCATCGGTCAAGCGCTGCCACTGGGCTTGTACGACAGTCATCGACTGAAGCATCCGCTTTACAATGGTGAACCGTCTGAATGGTGGGAAGTCGACAAGAGCATCAGTGGGGTTCTTAAGGATCTCAATAAGGCACCTGGAAAAGTGCGTTTTGTGACATCGACGGTCACCAGTCCGACGTTGCAGTCGTCGATCGATGCGTTCCTGAACCAGTTTCCCGACAGTCGCCACGTCACACTGGATGCCGATAACTGTTCGGCCATTCTGGCAGCGCATCAGCAAACACACGGCGCGCGAATCCTGCCGCGATATGCGTTTGATCAGGCGGATGTCATTGTGTCACTCGGAGCCGATTTTCTGGGGACATGGATTTCGCCGGTTGAATTCACGGCGGCATGGCGGACGCGCCGCATTCCTACCAAAGAACGCCCGGAAATGTCGTTCCACGTTCAATTCGAGGGTCGCATGTCGTTGACCGGCAGCAATGCCGATCGGCGCTTCCGACTCGCGCCCGATGAATTCAGCGGCGTGTTGAATCATCTCTACACTGCTCTGGCTGAACGAGCTTCATTGTTGCCCGTGTCTCCGACGCGGGATACGCCACACGCATCGGAGACACGAGCAACGTTGCCCATTCCGGAAGCCGATCTCGCGGCATTGGTTGATCGGCTCTGGAATTCTCAGGGCCGCAGCCTTGTCCTCTGTGACAGCCAAAACGTCTCCGAGCAGATTTTAGTGAACGCGATCAATCAACTGCTCGGGAATTACGGAAAAACGATCGACATTGAACGCCCCAGCCGACAGCGTCAGGGAAACGATGGCGATGTTGTGACTCTCATCGATGAACTGTTATCCGGCAATGTATCGGCGCTGTTCGTCGCGGGAACGGATCTGACACATAACCTGCCGATGACGGACGCGCTTGCGGATGCCATCAGCAAAGTGCGACTGCTTGTCAGCTTTTCCGAACGATCGGACGACTTCGCTTCGCGCGCACATTTTGTCTGCCCCGATCATCATCCGCTGGAGTCGTGGATGGATGCAGAACCCGTCAGCGGAATTGTCAGTCTCTGCCAGCCACTGCTGGCACCGCTCGGGCAAACGCGTTCGGTGCTGGAAAGTCTGGCACGCTGGTCGGGACAGAATTCGTCGGCTTTGGAAATCGTGCGGGCGACGTGGGAACGCGACATTATGCCGAGAACGAAGTCTGCCGCGTTTCAGCCATTCTGGGACCAGGCCGTTCATGACGGATTCGTGGAAGTGACGCCGCCTGCTTCGACCGCTGGTGAGTTCCGGACTGAGGTCGTCAAGCTGATACCTGCGGCAGGTGCGCCGGGTGACTATTGTCTGTCGTTGTATTTCAAGGTCGGCATGACCGACAGTCGTCACGCCCATAATCCATGGCTGCAGGAACTTCCGGACCCGGTGACTAAAGTGACGTGGGACAACTATGTGAGTGTCTCCGCCACGACCGCAGCCAAACTGGGCATCACCGATGGCGACGTTGTTCGAGTTGCAATCGGCGAAGACGGCGACAGCATAGAATTGCCAACACTCATCCAACGCGGGCAGCACGATCGCGTCGTTGCGATTGCGTTGGGCTACGGAGTCAAAGGGACCGACAGATTTTCCGCCATCGGACCTCAATGGCTGGAATCCCGACTCACGGTGGACGTTGGTGAACCGGTCGGGAGGAACGCAGCAAGATTTATCAAGTCATTCGAAGGCGCGCTGCATCACAGCCGAAATGACATCACGATTCAGAAAGTCGGACGACGATACGATCTGGCCACGACGCAGGAACATCACACGCTGGAAATTCCCCGCAATGTCGCGCCACACGGTGCTGAAGTTCGTGATGTAGTACAGCACACGACACTCGCCGCGTTTGCTCTCGATCCTCATGCCGGAACGCCGGTGAAGCATGGCGAAAGCGACGTGCAGTTGTGGGCCGAAGATCATCCGAAGAAGGAACATGCCTGGGGCATGTCGATTGATCTCAACGCCTGCACCGGATGTTCGGCCTGCCTGGTGGCCTGCCAGTCGGAGAACAACGTACCGGTTGTCGGCAAAGATGAAGTGCGACGACAACGCGAAATGCACTGGATCCGAATCGATCGTTACTACGCCGGAGAAGAAGATGATGTGCAAGTTTCACATCAGCCCATGATGTGCCAGCATTGCGATAACGCTCCGTGCGAAACGGTCTGCCCGGTACTGGCGACCGTCCACAGCAGTGAAGGACTCAACGAACAGGTCTACAACCGCTGTGTGGGCACGCGATACTGCGCGAACAACTGCCCCTACAAGGTCCGTCGCTTCAACTGGTTCGATTATGCCCATGAAGACTCATTGCTGAATCTCGCGCTGAACCCGGATGTCACGGTTCGCAGTCGAGGCGTGATGGAAAAATGTTCGATGTGCGTGCAGCGCATTGAACAGGGGAAAATTGAAGCTAAGCGTCAGGGATTACCGATCACCGATGGCCAGATTCAAACAGCCTGCCAGCAGTCGTGTCCGGCGAAGGCGATCGTATTCGGTGATATGAACGATTCGACCAGCACGATTCACGAAACACAGCAGAATCCGCGACGTTACGGTGTTCTGGAAGAGTTCAACTTCAGGCAAAACGTGGCGTATTTAAGAATCGTCAGGAATCACAAGGACGAACAAGCTC
The DNA here is from genome assembly GCA_046349695.1 of Planctomycetaceae bacterium. Taxonomy (GTDB): domain Bacteria; phylum Planctomycetota; class Planctomycetia; order Planctomycetales; family Planctomycetaceae; genus SXXK01. The sequence goes on from JAXMBV010000021.1 coordinate 84,351, forward strand.
ATGAAGGAGGTCAGCATGTCTGAGACCGCGCCATCGCTCAGGCCTCCCTTAATTACCGGTGACAAATCCCTGGCGGACGTCACGCGTGATATCTGCGCGCCGATGGATTGCAAACCCACCGGATGGTGGTGGGCCGCGTTTATTGTGTCGGTCCTGGCACTGATTCTGGGCGTTGTGACGGTTTGGTATCAAATCGCCACCGGCATCGGCACATGGGGACTCAACAAGACCGTGGGCTGGGCGTTCGACATCACCAACTTCGTCTTCTGGGTCGGTATCGGACATGCTGGAACGCTGATCTCTGCGGTGCTGTTTTTATTCCGACAAAAATGGCGAACGGCGGTGAATCGATCAGCAGAAGCTATGACACTCTTCGCTGTCATGTGTGCGGGAATCTTTCCACTGATTCACATGGGGCGTCCGTGGCTGGCCTACTGGATGTTGCCTTATCCCAACACGCGTGGATCACTCTGGGTCAATTTCAAATCACCGCTGTTGTGGGATGTATTTGCGATTTCGACGTATCTCCTGATTTCCGCCGTGTTCTGGTACGTCGGATTGATTCCTGACATGGCCACCATTCGCGATCGATCCAAAGCGGGCCTTCGACAACGCATCACGTCACTGCTCGCACTTGGCTGGGACGGCTCGGCGAGAACCTGGCACCGCTATGAAACGGTCTACATGCTGCTCGCAGGTTTGGCAACACCGCTGGTTTTTTCCGTCCACACCATCGTCAGCATGGACTTCGCGACTGCTGTCATTCCGGGATGGCACACCACGATCTTTCCGCCGTACTTTGTCGCAGGTGCAATCTTCAGTGGTTTGGCAATGGTCACGACTCTGATGATCGTCGCCCGCACAACAATGCATCTGGAGAACTACATTACAATGAACCATATCGAACGCATGTGCCTGCTGATGCTGTCGATGGGCTGCATTGTGGGTCTGGCGTATGGCACGGAATTCTTCATGGCGGCTTACAGTGGCAACGGCTACGAACAATTCGTGTTCAAGAACCGCGCGTTTGGCTCGATGGCCTGGGCGTATTGGACGATGGTGGTGTGCAACGTGTGCGTGCCACAGTTACTTTGGATTCGCAAACTTCGCACCTGCCTGCCGGTCGTGTTTGTGATCGTGATTCTGGTGAATGTCGGTATGTGGTTTGAACGATTCGTGATTATCGTGACCAGCCTGTATCGCGACTTCCTGCCGTCCAGCTGGGCACACTACACACCGTCGCTGGTTGAGTTCGCGACGTTTATCGGGAGCTTTGGTTTGTTCTTCACCTGCTTTCTGCTGTTCTGCAGAATCGCTCCGGCGATTGCCATCGCTGAAATCAAAGGTGCGGCCCATCTCAAGAAACCTCCGGCCCGGGTGTCCATCGTCAAGGAGAACGCCGCATGAGTCACCGCGTCCTTTTTGCTTCGTTCGAACACGAAGATGATCTGCTGGCCGCCGCGACCGCGATTCGTCAAAAGGGCTTGCGTATTATCGATGCCTTCACGCCGTACGCCGTGCATGGACTCGACCGCGCAATCGGACTCAAGCCGTCCCGTCTGACTTGGGTGTGTTTCGTCTGCGGGATGACTGGCGCATTGGGAATGCTGTGGTTCGAACACTGGGCTGCGTCTGTTTCGTGGGCTGTCAACGTTGGTGGAAAGCCCTGGAATTCCTTGCCATCCGATGTCCCGGTCGCGTTCGAAGCGGCGGTATTGCTGGCCGGATTCGGATCAGTGTTCGCCTTGTTTGCCGTGAGCCGCTTGTATCCCGGAAAACAGGCTCGCAACATTTTCCCCGGAACCACGGATGACAGATTCGTGTTGGTGATCGATGAAACGAACGCCGCATTTGATGTCGTCCGTGTCGAAAAATTCCTGCTGGCGTTCAATGTTGTAGAGACATGTGAACGCATTCAGGACGGAGGACGTTACTCATGACTATGACCAAACTCAACGTCGTCCTCGCCGTACTGCTATTGATCGTGGTGTGCCTGACCGGGTCCCTCGACACGGATCTGTCTCAGCCGAACTATGAATTTCTCCCGAACATGAAACGCTCGGCCGCGTCCAGTGCGTTTGCGACCAACGCCGTGTTTTCCAATGGCCGTACGTTGCAGGCACCAGTCGCAGGAACGATCGCTCGCGGCGATCTGCCGCTCTACTACGCACCGACAAAAGAAGACGCAATTCGTGCCGGAGATGAATTGATCAATCCCTACACTCCGGCAAGCGGAGCGGCGTCAGCCCCTCAGGCCAACAACAATGCGGCCGAACAAGCATCGCCCCCGGTTGTTGCAAGCGATGCGTCCCAGGCAGCACTCGACGACGCCGCAAAATCTGTTGACTCTGCAAGACCCGACCCAGCGACACTGCTTCAGGATTCCGTTCAGCGCGGCTCCCAAGTCTACAACATCTACTGCATCTCCTGTCACGGAGCAACCGGCACTGGCGACGGGCCCGTCGCCAAACGAGGTTTTCCGCCACCACCGCCGTTACCGACTGGCAAATCTGTGCAGATGAACGACGGTCAGTTATTTCACATCCTCACGTACGGACAAGGCAGCATGTCCTCGATGGCAGCCCAACTTTCCCGTGAGCGTCGCTGGGATGTCATCAACTTCGTTCGAAGTCTGCAACAGAATGCAACGCCGCCAGTTGCGACAGAACCAGGCACCGCGGCAACACCCACTGAGCCCACAGCACCAGAGACGCAGCCATCGGATGCTCAGGAGTCGAAACCATGAAGTCCATCCCACATGTCGTACCACAGACGTTGTCGAGACGACTGATCACCACTGCACTCGCCGCAGCAGCGATCCTGGCCATCACGGCCTTAGTTGCACCGGACCGTGCGTGGGCCAACCTGTTGCTGTCTGGTTTCTTTCTGACAACACTCGGACTTGGTGGCGCACTGTTCATCGCCCTGACGAACGTCTGCGGCGCAAGCTGGAGCGTCGCATTTCGCCGCGTCCCGGAAGCCATGACGGGGCTTTTGCCGTTGGGCGGCGGGTTGTTGCTGGTAGCTTTGGTGGCTCATCTGCCACGATACGCCTGGCATCATCATGGTACTGGCGATGCGGGCACGTTTTGGTTTAAGGAACTCTGGCTGGAACCAAAATTCTTTATCGCCCGCGCTGTCGGTTTCGTTGCAATCTGGATCGTGTCTTCGAGAATCCTCGTCAATCACTCGCGCCGCCAGGACACGATGACTCACACCGCCACCACCAGTGCCAGCGGTGTTTCTTCAATCCTATTCCTTGCGATGTTCGCCGTTTCGATTTCACTCGCCGGTGTTGACTGGATCATGGCGCTGGAACCGATGTGGTTCAGCACAATGTGGGGCGTGTACCAGTTCTCCGGACTGATCCTGGCGACGCTCTCCGCGATCATTATCGCCTGCATCCTGTTACGTCGCGTCGGCCCGCTGGCAGGCGTATTCAGTCACGATCACCTGCATGATCTGAGCAAACTCCTCCTCGGATTCGGTTGCTTCTGGATGTATATCTGGTTCAGTCAGTACATGCTGATCTGGTACTCCAACATCCCGGAAGAGACGTCCTATTTCATCGCTCGCACGCATGGACCGTGGGGGCCGATTGTTTTGGCCAGCATTCTATTGAACTGGGTCATTCCATTCTTCGTCCTGCTTCCGCGGCCGTGTAAACGGAATGAAAGCGTCATGTTGAAAATCGCCTGCGTCGTGCTGCTCGGACGCTTCTTCGATTTGTACGTGATGATCTTCCCCCCTGTGACCGGAAATGTTCCTGTGTTCGGCATTCCCGAGGTGGCGACCATCATTGGCATGGGTTGCCTGACAGCCTTGATCTTTATGCGTTCGTTTGCAGAAGCGGATGCCGTACCTCGAAACGACCCATGGCTTGCGGAAAGTTTGCACTACCATGCCTGAAGCGGATTGTCTCAGGCATGGTCGGCAATAATCGCGAAGTCCATATCGCCACTCTATGGGTTACGTTCTTCCCACGACCCAAAGGTCCCGGAAATCGCTGGCGGAATCGGCAAACCTAATCCTTCGCTCGCCTGCACCACGGCTCCACTCAGTTTTCGAGCATACTCCCCAGCCTCACCATCGACCAGCCTCGCAAATACCTTTGCCAAAGCCGAATAGCCATCTCGTTCGAGAATAACGTCGCGATTCTTGAGCCGCAGATGAGTATGAAGATCGTCAAATGGTTCAAGTGAATTGATGCGACCGCTCACGTTCAGTTCGCCGCGTTCCTCAATAGCGCAATCCACGAGACTCTTCAGAAGGTCTGTATAGCCAGACAGACTTTCGGTATCCCACTCGCTCGAAAGGAGATCGGAACCAACCAGCAACTCGTGCATTCTCTCCAAAAACAAACCCACCAGATCGCCGGTAATCACGTGGCCGTGTTGAGGCGCAATGATCTCGACCTTTGGTTGTAAAGTCATGATTTCGCGTACAGCGTGTCTCAGGATTTCCCGAGACGGCATATAGAGTTGATGAAACTGTGCAATCCCCGCCCAGTCGTCTTCTGTTGCCAGAAGATGTACTTTACCGGGGCTGTTAAGTCCCCCAAACAGGTCGCCGCTATAGAGAATGCGCTGCTCCGGGTCATAAAGCGCCATTGCACCGCGAAAGTGGCAAAACGGTGTTGGGACAAACTGAAACGGCTGCTGAGTAGAAATTGACCGCGTTCTTCCTGCGGTGAGTCGCAGTTTTCCCGGTGACAGCATCATGTGCCGGAGCAGCCTCCAGACATCCTCAGACACAATCATTTCGATTTCCGGGTTACCGTCGCAAAACCACGGCGCGTTGCCAGCCACATCGGGATCCTGATGGTTAATCGTCATGCCATGCACGTCGTGCAAACTGCCGACGAGTTGTTCAATGTTGCTTCTGACAAATTCAAAGTCGAGACAGGATCCTGGGTCAATACAGACGTTTCGTCGTCCACCAAACTGTCGAAATGTACGAATATAGGTGTTGCACTGCAGCATCGACTCCGGGTTCCGCCGCCCCACCATCCAGCAGTCGTCCATCACAGACAACGGCCCTACAGGGATCTCAGGAAAATCGCATTCTGGTTCTTGTTCGCTCGATGACATGGTAATCCTCTTTGAAGTAAATACTCGATGTCGTTCTTAATTGTCACAACTATCTTTGAATCAGGGCCAGCAGCTTTTCGGCAATCGCCGGAACCTCGCTCCGTCGCCAAACGGCCTTGGGAACATCGACAGGGGCATCAGAGACCACGGCGTGAATTGACGGATTTTCAAGCACTAAAGGTAGCTGTGCTGACTCCGGCCGCCAAACTTCTATCTTTGGGGCAGTCGTTTGCGCATCACCTTCGACTAGAATCACATCGCATTTCAGGAACAACGGGTCGAAAGACACATACCGAACGTCGCGAGCGTCCGCAGCAGCAGAGTCTCCAGGCCAGAACACGGCATTCATGGAAGGAGAGAGAATTCCCACTGCTACCGCTCCTGCCTCCCGATGTCGAAAAGAGTCCTTCCCAGGCACGTCAAGCTCATGTCGATGGTGGGTGTGCTTGATCGTTCCCACTATAAACCCCATTGCCCTGAGCTGCTGCACAAGCTCAACAATCAATGTGGTTTTTCCGCTGTTTTTTCGGCCAACGATATGAATACGTTTCATGATTTGTCCAAGTGAAGTTTCCCGCGCCGTAAGCGTTGTTCTGCCGCTGGTGATCGATTTCGAATGCACCATCCCGTGAGTCATTCAAGTTCGACATCTTGAAATGGAGCATAACAAGATCCTGTTGTGATTGTGTATATGCAGACGCAAATGTGTTTGGAAGTCTTCATGAATCTCAATGTCTGTCGTGAGCAAGGCACGCGCTGCAACCTGTGCGACTCACGTCCGAGAGCTGTCTGCGATGCTCGCGGAAGGTGAGAGATAAGCATAGGGGAATTCAAATCTGAATTGCAACTATCGTTGTCAGGAGTCGTCAGGTGGGGGAACGATGGCGTTATGGATTCTGATGGGGATATTCCTGCTACGAATTCTCCAGCGCCATCGGACGAACCCATTGGGGAAGAGTCCCAAGATGATGGCCGACGTTCCACATTGAGTGTTTCAGACCGCCGGGTCAGGAAACCCGACTGACATTTCCCCTCCATTCCTTGACAGTAGAGCGCAACATGACCGATTTAAACTGCCGCACATTTCCATTCGTCTCGACCGGGCAGCCGGGGGATCATTGCTCGTTCCAGGGCTTGCGGAAGCCAATGAAATCAAAACTGACTTCTCCCAGAGCGGCGTCCTTACCGGAAAACTGAAAGCACACAGAGGTTCCGGGTTTCCTGAGTGCCGCCCAGATCGCTCCTCATCACACAGCCCATGACGGAGGCGCTCAAAGCTGTTGTGGCCGCCGATGAAAAACTGATGACGGCGTTTGGAGGGTGTTCCTGAAAATCAATGGAACGCACGTTCAAGAACGGCTTGGAATCATACGACGCGGGCACAGAAAGTGGCACGGAATCGGTCGTACAAAGCGAGATTCTTTGAACTCTCGTTCTTGACGTAGGTCGAGAGCTCGTCTGTGATCACATTGTGCTGAATCGTCACCGGCAGCATGCCTACTGTCTTATTTTGATTTTTGGCGATACAGTGCAAACGACAATTCGATTTCGGAGGCTATAGACATGGAACGGAAGCGAGTGGAATGAGAACCTCGTTGTGCCGGGCACTTCGAGACTACCACCGCTCACTTCCGTCCGTGCAGTTTCATCCACGTTCGTTAGATTTCAGTGGGGGAACGGCTCACACTGCCGGGAATGCCTAAAAGCCCACTATTCCCCGTTGGCCGCACGGGCTTCATTGCCGCAAAACAGTGCACGCAATCAAGTCCGCACAATTCGACAGGGGCTGAGCTTTCAAGTGGGCAGAAATCAGTGAAAACCTGATTCGACTCGCTTCCTGAGCCTGCGGCTTTCGTCGCACGATCAGCAGTCGAGACTACCGAATACGCCGTACCAGTTTGAAGGAACAAGTTCCTGATCGCTTGATCATGACAGTGAACCCAGCGTCATAGGCATTCGGAGTGTTGTCATCCTGCGAACCAGCCTTCAAGGTTATGGCAATGATCGACCAAAGCGTTTCATTTGGGTTTAGATGCCGGACTCGACTCTGCTGCGGATACAAGTGCCATGATCATCAGCCGGGCTTCCGCCGAGAGTTTCGGCCACGTTTCGACTACGCGACCCAAGTCACCCAAGTCAGCGGGTAGATGACATAAGTTGTCATGGGTTGCCAAATCGTGACCATTCGGCGCTGCAATGGGCGCTGCAACGGATTTCTCAAATTGATGTAAGTTGCTTTCGCTGCAATCACTTACGGAATCGGCCGGCCGGTCTTGAAAACTGATCGCCGCAGACGGTGAATTCAGCAGAAACAAGGGACTTTCCAGCGCCGCAAACAGCTGAAAAATCGGTTGTTTTGGTCGAGCCTTGATACGGTTGTCATCGCACCGTCAAAAAAGGCCGAACCCGCGTTGGCTGTGGGCGAACCCAGCCAAGCTCGGACTTGTTTGTGGTGACGATCTTGTGAGGAGGGGGGCGACACATCGTTTTCGACGGCCTGCTGAGCAGTCGTTGTGGTGGAACTGAAGGTCTCAGCGTGCCGGTGCTCGCACCATTCGGGGCCAATCTCAACCTGATTTCCGGTTACCCTTTTGCGAACGAGCAAAATGCAAAAAGCTGATAATCAGTGGAAAAAATGACTTTGAGTTGCAGAGGCGCAAAAGGGTAAGTACATTCAAAAAATGCAATGGTTTTGAGTGGTTTTGGCAAGATTCTGAAGGTGCCTCATAACCTCGAGGTCGTCGGTTCAAATCCGGCCCCCGCCACTTAACCTCATGAACTTCTCTTTGTAGAATTCATGAGGTTTTTTATTGGTCTTTTCCTGCTGAAACCTGCTTTCAGGTTACCTGCCGTTGGTCGGCAGTGCGGCTCAAATCTCAGCACAAAAGGGGAATGCTACGGGGGATGCCCCCGTGAACATCCCCTTTTGGCTCCTTGCAAAAGGGCTGATGTGATGCCGCGACTCTTTCACCGACCACCCAAATATTCACTCCACAAATCGACAAAGCAAGCTGTCGTTTCTCTCCATGGGAAACGAATCCACCTCGGGCCATATGGTTCCCCGGAGAGCCATCGCAAGTATCAGGAATTCCTCCGCTCCTGGGAGTCGGACAGGAACAAACGCCCCGAGCCAAAACCCACCCCCAGCAAACCGAATGTGGCGGCCATCACACCGGCCAAACTGCGGGAGAAGAGATTCGCAGGAAGCCCGCTGACGGTCAATGAGCTCGTGTTTGTCTATCGCCAACACGCTCGCGAGTACTACCAAAAACATGGTCGAATCACCCGTGAAGCAACGATCATTGATGATGCGATCCGGTACCTGCGAAAACATCATGCGACGACCTTCCTGAATGAGTTTGGTCCAGTAGCTCTGGATCAACTTCGCAGCGGAATGATTCGCGACCTTGGATGGTCCCGTCGCCACATCAACAAGCAGGTCAGTCGAATCGTTCGCATGTTCACATGGGCAGCGGAGAAAGAACTCGTCGAACCCTCCATCCCAATGGCACTCAAGGCTCTTGCGGGGCTCAAAAAGGGGCGAACCCAAGCCAGAGAGACTCGCCCGGTCGAGTGCGTTGAAGATTCGGTTGTCGAAGCCACATTGCCTCATCTGCCGCCCATCGTCGCCGATATGGTCCGACTTCAACGACTGACAGGAATGCGGCCCGGCGAGGTTTGCAGTCTCAGGCCGTGTGACGTGAACAGTTCTGATGACATCTGGCTCTATGTTCCAGACGAACACAAAACAGAGCATCACGAAAAAAATCGCGTGATCGTTGTGGGACCGCGTGCTCAGGAGCTGTTAAAGAAGTACCTCAGCCGCGACGCCGAGAACTTCTGCTTCTCCCCCACCGAATCCGAACAACTCCGTCGAGATGCGGCTGCCGCGGCCCGGAAAACTCCACTGCGTTACGGAAACAGCTCCGGAACGAACCGCGTCCGAAACCCCAAGCGTCAGGCTGGCGATCGCTACACCACCGACAGCTATCGCCGCGTGATTCATCGAGCCTGTTCGAAAAACTCAATCGCCAAATGGGCTCCAAACCGCCTCCGGCACACCTCCGCCACCGAAATCCGCAAACGCTTCGGCCTCGAAGCCGCGCAAGTGGTTTGTGGACACGAATCAGCAAACGTGACACAAATCTATGCCGAGCGAAATCTTGAGCTGGCAAAGCGAGTTGCTCGGGAGGTTGGCTAAGGGATGCTTTCGAAATCCAGCACAGATGAGATTGACGGGGAGAGACGTCCGAGAGCGGCATTGTTTCTGGCTAAACAATGTCATTTGAATGAAACTTTGCTGCTATTGCATCTTTGGCTATGCTAGCCGCAGCCCGTCAATGGGAACTCGTTAACCAACGCAGAGAACCATCGCAGTCAAATAGTGTCTTCAACTTTATGACAGACTCTTCCAAGAATATCATTGATCGTTGCGTTTACTGTGGCTCCGCTGCCAAGTCCGACGACCACATTCCGCCAAAGACGATCTTTCCGAAACCTCGCCCGTCAAACTTGGTAACCGTCCGTAGTTGCAAAGCCTGTAATGAGGGTGACTCTAAAGACGACGAATACTTCCGAAATGTTCTTGTTTTCCGTGAGGATTCCGGCAGCACATCCTCTGGCGAAGCGTTGTGGGAGTCCGTCCGTCGCTCACTGCACAGACCGCAGGCTCGCAAGTTCACCCTTGCGCTCGCAAATGCAATGTTTGACAAACCCGTGGAGACACCCGGTGTTATTTTTCTCGGCACGGCGAGCGCAATGCGAATTGATAGGCAACGCATAAATCATGTCGTTAAACGCATCACTCGCGGCCTATATGCTGAGCACTTCGGACGAATGTTGCCGCCGACCGACAAGATTCAGGTGTACTGCGATGACTCCGTTGATCGGTTTCCTGCCACGTTGGCTGATATGCTCGGTGAGCTTGTTACAATTACAACTTCGCAACCACATCACATCATCGGTAACGACGTGTTCGAGTATTGTTTTTCACGGGTGACTGACCATCCAACTGCCAGTGCATGGGCAATGCGGTTCTATAGCAGCGTGCACTATTTTGTGGTCAATGTACCTTCACACTATGCGGAGATCGCAAAAGATGCGCTTTCGCTAGATCAGAATAATGGAACACAAAACGCCAAATTCGAGCGATAGACTGGCTCTGGCTCTGGTCAAACTCACAGTTCCTCGCATGTGGTTGTCTGTCGTATCTATAGGGTACCGTTCATTGGTGCTTGCAGGTTGCTCGTTCGCCGCAACTGCAACCCGAGTGCCGCCTCAAAACGCGTTGAGTGCTGCGTTAGTTAGACTCCAGCATCCTGTAATGCGGATTCGATGGCTGAGCTCAGGTCGTCGGATGATTCAGGCAGGGCGGCCGTTTTTTGTGGGGTGAGTTTGAGGAAGCGGGCGAGGGCTTCGAGCGTGGTGTAGCGGACTCCGCCGATGAGGAGAGATTCCAGCTTGCGGCCGCGGACGCCTTTGGTCATCCAACGATAGACTGTGGAATAGTGCGCCTTGCGCCCGTGACGTTTCGGGATGTGAAGCGGGACTTCGGCGATTGTGATGGGCGTTTCGGTGGAGAGTTCGATCGTCATTTACTGGTCTCCTTCACGGTCGTCAATTCCACATCGTGGTGGTGCTTTGCAGGATTTCTTGCGTTCAACTGTGGTCGCAATTGCGGCACTTGCTGAAAGGCTGTGGTCTGGCTCGGGAACTCTGATTCTGTTCAAGGTTCGCTGACGGAGGATCCAGAGATGTGCTTCGTCGAGCAGCAGGCGAAGCAGTGGGATGTCTTTGGGGCCGAAACGGGAGGACTCTTTCCATGCTTCACCGTTTCGGAACAGTCGAAGAGCTGAGGTTGTGTAGCGGGTTTGCTTTCTTGCGGAACGCATCCAGATTCGGACGACGATGAGTCCCTTTCGGATTTCATGAACTGGTTTGGCGGGCATGTCAGAACTCTCTTGAGTGGTTGGTGTTGGTGTCTGCCTTAGAAGAGTCTGCGTTCGACTTGATTTCCGTAGACTGTCCATTCCGTCTGCGGTTGTTCGGCTCTGCCATAGAATTCGAGGTATGGAGGCGGACTCACTTCTTCGATAAGTTTGCGGAAATAGAATGGTTTGCGACTGTGGTCTGTTCGAGGCGCGATGTGCCAGCTTCGAATAGATCGGTTGTCGAATGTCAGTCCGCCACGAACTCCGAGTAAGAGGTATTCATGTGAGACTCGCCAGTAGTTTCCCATGCCGAGCTGGGGTTTGACCCAAATCAGGCACGATGCATATCGGAAGCCCCAGGCGTCGATAACGTCGAAGGCTTCGCGGAGAAATGCGTTTGTCGTCCACAAGTGCAGATGTGATTCCGGGGAGACCAGTTCTCGGACGGGCTCTGAGCAGATTGCTTCGACAGACAAAGTGCGATAGTGACGTTCTGCCGCTCCACGTGCTGCTGTGTTGGAGTACGCCCACGGAGGGTCAGCGTAGACTGTGCCGAACTTGGCACCGGCATCGACCAGCGAGTTCAGATCGCGGACAATGGACGGCCACGGAGATAGAGGTGAGCCTTCGTTGGGCATAGATCAGCTTTCGCGACATGACAGAGTTCATGAGACCATTGAGATTTGAAAAGTGGTCGGCTGGCGAACCAGCCGACCGGAAAACCGAACTGCAAAAACCAAGATAAAAACCAGTCATCCTTCAGTAATCCTGAGGAAGCAGAATTGTGGTCACTGAACGATCCCATTCCGTGATGATCCAGAAGCGGGTGCCGTTCGATGTGGAGTAGACAGACAGAAGTCGTGAGTCATTGAGCAATGCCTCATTGTTGAGCTGCCAATCTGCTTCACAGGCTTCACCCCAGTCGGCGTTTGAATGCCGAGTCAGAGCCTGCCTTACCTCTTGCACGGGAAGTGCTGAGTGTGCGTTGCGTGTGATCACAACCTGTCCCAGAGAAAACCTCCTTGTTGACCTCTCCTTTGCCATCGTGATAGCCTCCTGCGGAGTAAAGGCTGACGGGACTGCAATCCCGCCAGCAAGTTGATTCAATTACTCGCAGTCGTCTGTGTCTTCAGCCGTGGCCTGTTCCCAGATCCAGGTGTAGGCCAGCTCAAGGACCTTGGACACAATCGGAAGGTCATCACGACGAAACGTCGTGGTGTCCTTCAATTGTTCCTTGTCGCGATAGCTCCGCGTGACTGTCACGGTGAACCATGACTCGCCACTCTTTTCAGAAGTGTTGAGCCAGATCGCCGCTCGGATCGCGCTAAGGCGGATTTGGTGTACGGGTTTATTATTTGGCATGATGCCCTCCAGTTTTTGGCGTTCGTCGTTCAGGCCCTCCTGATTTCGACGAACGCAGTTCATTCAAACGATGACGTAAGTCATCGCTATTCAACGATCCGCCGGAGCGAATCAAAGAACCTATTTGTTGATAACCTTTTTGCCACTTTTCTCCCTTCAATTGAGCTAAGTTGCCTTTACTGCTACCAAGTTCCAATGCCACACGGACATGATGGAACACGACAGAGATTGCCCAGCAGTACAAGTACGCCGGGAAGATCCCAATTGTCAGCAACAGCCCTATCCGCACCTTGCTCCAGTCTCCTTTCGGAGACGTCTTGGTTGCGTCTGAACTGAAGCCACTGCGAGGCCGATTTGAATACGCTTTGCGTTTCATCTTTCCTCCTTCTTCGCTGGACCAGCCCCATGCTGATGCCAGTTGGAACGCAGCCACTCAGCGATGACTGTCTTCCAAAAGAGGTTCGGCCTGCCCATTGTTTTTCGCCGCTCCTGGGTCGGGAGCCCGTTACAAACCCACAACTTCGGGGAGTGTTCTCTGAGTCTTTCTTCCGAACTGCATATCGAACAAAACTGGTACCGCCACGGCCTCGCACTGCACGCCGGGACATTCTGAATTGAGCGGCAGAGCATTGATCACATTGGCCTTCCCGCTTGATGCAACAAGCATGACCAAACGGAACTGGCGATGGTCGATCAGTTGTTGGAAACCTCGAGCAATACTGTGTTTGCGAATTTGATCTGAGAACTCTGCGTGAATCCTTCGCGGGTCGCGAAGGTGCGTGTCAACTTGAAGCAACCCAAGCGTTGGTCGTCGTTCGGATTGGTCGACGAAATAGCCGTGAGGCATTCCGGGACGAAACAACGCCGGAAACCAAGCTTTAAGCTCGTCCTTTGTGAGCAACCGACGATGCTCAGTCTCCTGATGCAGGAATGTGTACCGTGCCACGTGAGCAGCGAGCGATGACTCGGCTGGAGTGGCTCGTCGTCTCTGATACATCAGTGACAGTCCACACGCATGGTGAAATGTCTGTATTGACCTGCTGTGTCGAAGTTGTCGATCCAGTGTTTTGATTTGCGAATCGCTCAAGTTTTGACAGAACAAGTCGCGTCGAACGACACGGTATCGTTCAATATCAGCAAGAAGCTTCTTCAAGACAGTTTTCATTGTTTCACCATAGTTCGTAGGGCAGGCCAGCCTGCTGACAGTGTCGATGAAACGACTCGACCTGTTCCTGGGAGTACGCGCCTGCCGATTCGATGACTCGGCGCGGTTCACCCCGATTGTCGATCAGAAACGCGTCCGGATTCTTGACACCTCGTTCGGCGACTGGCATTGCGTGTTCACCAACCCAGAATGGGACAAGTTGTGGGAGTCTCTCGTGGTAAAGAACGAAGACCTGCGACAACAAGAGATCGTGCTGTTGCTCTATCGTCCGAATCATTGAGCCGCAACGTGAACCAAAGAGCCTGCCTGCTTTGGCAGTAGCTTGGAAAACTTCGATGGGCAGCGTTGGTTGTTTCCATCGCAGCCGAAACTGTTTTGACAGTCGCCAGCCATCCGGAGCTGGATCTGCTGGTCGCCATGTGAAGGCAGGGCATTGATCAATGGGAGGCGGAACGACGTTCCATTCGGACTTCGTTACCAACTCTGATTCGACTAACTGACACAGAGTTCCGTCCAGGGATTCTTCGCGGGCGTCGCTTCCCCAGATGGCAGCGATCTGCTGCGATGACAACACTTTGACCTGACGGGCTAGTGCCATCGCAATCCTGACGCCAACATTTGTATCACTGGAGAGTGCGTTGACTGATCGATTCATATCGGACCCTTTACCCTTTCTGATCAGAGAGGAAGGCGTCAAACAATCCAGATTCGTCACCGATCGTTTCTTCCGTAATCACGGGACCACGCGGTTTTTTCGTCTTCTTCGTTCCGGCTGCCACTGGGTTCCATTCGTTAGGGACAAACGAACCTGGACTGGCGACCGGCCACGCGGCATTGCGACGAGCCAGAAATTCCTGCTCAGAGATGTGGAAATCAGACTCCACAACGACTGGCATGCCTCCAAATTGGCAGTAGCCTGCTCCGCGAGTGACCAGAGCAATGCTCTTGCGAGGATCATCACTGGCCAGCTTGATATCGTTGAGGCTGAGTCGCGGAGCAATAAACTGCGTCGCACCCTGACTGACAGTGGTTCGCACCTCAAATCCATCAGACTGACGTGACGTGGATTCGTTGAGCAACACCTCCACTGTTTGACCGCTCGCCTTTGAAAGTCTCTCCTGTTCTTCGGGGGATGACACGGCATACCATTGGCGAAAGCGGCAGTTCGCTTCCACCACATGGATCAGGTCGTCGCGTTTCAGATCCAGCATGGATTGGTTTGCCAGAATCACACCGACGTTCATGCTGCGAGCAATCTGCAGAATGGCATCGACGTTGTGAGCAGCGACTCTTTGAAATTCATCGATCATCAGGTAGACCTGTCGTCGTTGCTCCATCAGCGTTGCCGATGTCAGTAACATGAACATCGCGAGGCGGGCAATTTCCGGTGATGAACCAGGGCCAAGCGTCGATGACAAATGGAAGTAGTGAATCTCCGGCCTTTGAAACAGTTGAGCCGGGTCCATTGCTTCTGCGGCAACGTCCGCTGAAGGAGACTGCTGAGGAGTGATGTTCAGTGCTTTGAAGCCAGCCAGTCTGGCGGCGATCATTCGCACGTGATTGCCAGCATCAGACTGACCATCGTTCAATTCGTAGACTTTCGGTCTGGATGTGACAAACGCGATGCGGTCAGACAGTTCGGCAAATGAGGCAATGCGAGGAAAGTTCTTCAGCGTCGCGTACAGAACTGCGGCATTCGCGGAACTGAAGAAGCCGCGTCCGTAGTCGGTTCCGTAGGTCAGGCCCAATGCGCCGCACAGTACGTCAGTCCGCTGAAAGTCATTCAACCGAGTCCAGCAAGGCAGCTGAAACGGATTGAAAGCAAATGTCGCGTGGTCTTCTCGAATACTGAACTGTTTCACTGGCAGGGTGAGACCGCGACCCGCAGCTCGTTGACTGCACACTCGAAGTGACTGCAGGATTTCCTGAGAATCGCCTTTCAGGTCAATCACCATCAGACTGCTTTGTCCGTCTGCAACCAACTGCTCGGCGAGCGGAATCAGTCCGCGCGCCGTCTTGCCAGAACCACTGTCACCAAGAATATGAGCGTGTTCACGCAGAACAGTTCGCGGCACGAGTAACGGTGATCCATCGTGAGCCAGTCGGCCCATAAACACGCTATCCCGCTCCACAGGATTTGGAGAAGACTGGATCGTTTCCGTGATCGTTTGCCATGTCGCTGCGGCGGAAGAATCGTTTCCAGTCACGCGGAGAGAACTCAACGCTGGCAGAGCCACGAGGAACATGAGCCCAAGTGAGATCGCAACTGGAAAGCCAATGATGGTAGCGACCATCACAAAGCCGAAAATCAGCCTTGGCAGTCCATCGCCGACCGCAATATCCCCGAACGCGAGTTCAGCGACTCCTGTTCCTGCCGAGATGAGTATTGTCACGAGGGAAACGAGCAGCACTGTGAGTCCGAGTCTGACCGAAAGAGTTCCAGCGGGACTGGACATCAGTCCCGGCGCATTCACGTCATCTCGGTTGTACGAACACCATGAGTTCCATGCGACTGCCAGATTGAGCGACAGTGAATTCCCTTTGGCCGCAGCGTTTCCCAAACATACCATTACATAGACGATCAGCAGAAGAATGCCTGCAATTGCAAAGCCTCGGTGCAGGACCATCATCCCCGGGACAATGACAAGCAATGCCGAAACCACGGTCAGTCCATCCCAATAACTTCGAATAGAAGCGGCTTCGACCGGCGGCATGGGAAAATTTGTACTCAGATAAACGTAGTGACGTGCCAACTGACGTCCAGCGATGGCGGCTGTGATCAGAGCGCACAACATAAGGATCTGGAAGGGAACTCCCACGAACGCAGCAACAAATGGCAGTGCCAGCAGCAACAGATTCGGCTTGTAGCCGTCCGTAACCTGCCAGAGTTTGATCATCCCGCGAATGACGACGATCACCAGCAGGATGTTGAGCGGAAACATCACTCGAAACGCGACGCTGATCCATTCGCCGGCGAGACAAATGAAAACGACAAGATAGAGGTTTCGCAGAATCGTCAACGAGAACGAAGTGTTTGTGGATGATTGGTCCGATGTGTGGGCAAACTGAAGTTGGAGAGGAACGTCCGGTAGTCGGTCGGTCTGTACCGGATTTCCAATGGCCTGATAGTACGATGGTCGTGGCATCGGAGTGCCTTTCTATTGTTGGCGAAGATGTAGAAATGAAAGTCTGGGAATTGTGGCGAGGTGAAATCGAGCTTTGTCGTTCCGGGCAAGGCTTTCCATGGCCTGCCGAATCAACCTTGCTTTGCTCTGCGTCGTGGTCAGGACAACCAATTGGAATTGGTCCTTCTCAACGAGTTGGCAGAATTCAGGGATCTCCATTCTGTGGGCACAATCGGTTGCCGCCTTTTTCGCGACATGCATTGGCGACCCACCAAGATCCACTCGCACCAGTTCCATCAGACCGGCAGCCGTCTGGGTATAGGGAGCATGGAGCAGTTCATCGGGAAGCCATGGCGTTTTCGAGTCCAGCTCAGTTCGAGTCAGCCGTGTCCGTTGGCCGTGAATGCAGTAGAGCAGTACCGCATAGTCCATAGGCAGTGCCTGTGGTCCCAGTGGTTCAGTTCGGCGAAGCGGCAACCCAAGCCGACGACAAGCGACCGGCCCAGGAGTGAAGTAATCCTCAGGCGGAATCAGCGGATAGCGACTGAGCAACCCCTGCCTGCACAGTCGTGCGGTCACTTTTGTCACGGCATTCAATGAGATGTCCGGAGTGATCGCTCGCTGATACGCCTGATTCGTGCCAAGCCGGTATCGCTCTGTGAAGGACACAATCTGTTCATCACGATGTGGCATTTTGATACTCACCAGAGTTGATAAGGAAGTTGACGCGCCGATGCGTCGTCATGAAAATCTTTCACACGTTGTGGTCCATAACTGCCGCCAAACTCGATCAACAGAATTGGATCACCATGGGCATTGACGAGAGCGGCATCTGGCAATTTCTGTCCAACGCGACTTGGGGCCAGGATGTCTTCGCCGACCCACAGTTGCGATGACGACGTGGATTCCTGATAGAACCTCAACCAGACAGAAGTCACGCCTAAGTCATGAGTTGTTTGGGTGATCAATGTTCGTGACCGTTCGCGTCCCCCAAACTGCGCGATGGTGGTCTCTGTAGCAAAGAACACCACCGTCGGACGCAGTGCCCGGTATCTCCATCGCGACTGCAATTGAAAGGAGACCTGCTGGGCGTCTGGATCCGGCTGGCCCGGTTGCCATCGCAGAACCGGAGCCAGCAATTCAGGAAGAGGTTGAGCATTCACGATGGCACGGATCAGGAATCCCGTCTGAACGAGCTGCGTTAACCGCCGTCGGGCGTTGGCCAGATGTCCGGCCCAGAACGACTCCGCCGCCTGACGCTGTCCAACGAGCCGGATCCGGAGGGCGAGTGCCTCCAGAAGCAGCAGGTCCCGACGATGGAGACGCAGACTCACGACTGTTCTCCATCAGAGTCATTTGAAGCGTCATCGGCTCGCCTTCGTCCCTTTTGGCGGCGGGCGTCAGGAAGTGCCGGAGCAATCCCGGGCTGAGTGGCTTCAAACAGCGCTGGATTTGCGGCGTCGAAGTTCTCAAGGACTGCCTGTGCGCCGGGCAGGGGCTTGTCGAGCGACATGGTACGAGCCTGTTGCCGAATTTGTTCGGCAATTTCCAGTCGTCCGGCCGCCTCGTAGCGAAGAGCCTGCTCCTCAAGTTGGTTATGATGTTCCGCGTGGCTGAGGATCAGCATGCGTTGCATGGCACTGGCCATGAAACTGCCGATTGATGGAACAAGGCGCTCCATAATTCGGTCGACGAACCATTGAACATTTCTTTGAAACATTGAATGACCTTTCTTTACAACAGTCAGCATTGGCGAGACCTCAAGTTCACGCTCCGGGATGGAACGTGATCCGAATCGGACTGAAGGCATTAAAGCGAGGCACAAATCAGGCTCCATACAGTCTGCTTCAGTCTCGCGGAATCTCGCCACCGACGAACACAGGCGTCTGATCATGAACAAGCAAACGAATCTTCGTACGGTCGAAATCGGTGCCGAAGTCGTGCGTCAGATCATGCTCGATAAAGGATGGGGTGTGGAGGCTCTGGCTCTTCGGGCGAAGATGTCGACCGGGACCATTTCAGCGATCCTTAAAGGACGCCACAGCGTATATCTGCGAAACGCAGAGTCGCTTCGAATCGCCCTCGGTCTGTCGAGCCTGAGAGAGCTTGAGGAGAAGGCCTCAGACGATGATCGTGCGGATCATTCGTCGGTCCGCCGCATTCATGAATGGCAATTCGATGATTCGCGTTCCCGATGGATCACCGCATCCAATGCCTTGCAGTTCCGAATATGGAAACTGAGGCACGAACATCTCCCCAAGCACGCTCGCGGCAAGTGCTATGACCTGCAAGGAATGTCGTCACAGGAAAGGAATCGATGCCAGGTTCAGTTGCTGCGTCATCCGGAAGTCTGTGCCCGAATTGGACGGCACCCTCATGTGATCGAAAACATCACGACATGTGAAGCCTCCGACAAGGCATCGTGGTGGGTGATTGACTATTGGATCGATGGAGAAACGCTGGAGACCGTCCTTCAGGCCGGTGCTTTACAAACGGATGCAATCCTGAAGATTCTTAAAGGCATCGCCACGGGACTGGCTGTACTGCACAGTCACGGAATCATTCGTCGAGAGCTCAATCCTAGAAGCATCCTGATCTCCAGCGAATCCGGTGAGGCAATTCTGACGGAGTTCGAACTGGCAAAGCTCCTCGACGGCAGTCCGACAGTATCCAGTCGCGACTGGCTCACAGATCCTTATCGCGCTCAGGAAGCAAATGCGGGCGATATTGATATCCGAGCCGACGTCTTTTCGTGGGGACAGATCGCCATTCATATGCTCACAGGTCAGTGTCCAGCGACGGGGGCGGAAGTAGGGTTGCTAGCAAAAACAGCAGCATCACCCTCTTTGAAAAAGCTGATCAAACAGTGTGTCTCGATCTCTAAACGAAGTCGCCCGTCTTCAATGCAGGAAATTCTGCAGCTCATCTGCGATGAAGGATGTTCACATGAGTAAGTCAAAAGGAGAATCGGCTCAAAGCGATATTCATCTATCGCGAATGACGGCGGCTCCCGGAGACCCGTGGCTGAGCGTGCATTCAATTGCAGAGTATGTATTCTGCCCCAGAGCTGGGCTAATCGCCTACGAAAACCGCCGCACTGACGAAGAAGAGGAAGTCCCGTCACTCTACACGCTGCCACGATATGAACTGCATGCCATTGAATCTGGAATTCATGAACGCTGGCAGCGCCTTCGGAAGTGGGTTTGGCTGATTGTGTTGTCAGCAGCCATTTCTGTGGCGGGGACCGTTTTTCGTCAGTACGCCCTTCTCGCGATGTTTCCCGTTGCGATGGGAATCTGCACAGTGAAGGCGGCAAACATCGCGTCAGAAATGTTTGCACTCTACCGGCGGCTTGACCTGGCGGAGCAATCACGATGTGCCGAACCAAACCCAGCCAGCGATCAAATTCAGCCGGTCAACTGGTTTGGAATGCTACACCTCGGTTTTGATTCCATTCGACTTCAGGAACCTCTTCCTGATTCGACGTGGTATTTCACCGGCCGTCCCTGGCGTATCCTGCGACGGGGGTCACTTCGCATTCCGGTATTCCAAACCCATTCAGCAGTGGACAAACTCAGCGACAGTCACCGTTCTAAGATCGCCGCGTACTGTCGACTGTGCGAGGTGAACTTTGGCGAGAATTCCAGCCCGTACGGAATCGTGCTCACGGGAGATGACCACTCAGGATTCGCAGTACCAAATCATCCTTCGTTTCGAAAGCGGTTCCACGACAGTCTTGTCGAACTGCGTCATCTGGCCATCTTGTCCGACCAATATTTAGCGAGTGACGTCCCGTTTGACAGTCGCAAGTGTGCTCACTGCCCGCTCGCCAAACCTCGTCAGATATCATGGGGACGTCAGATTCAGCGACTCGGCGCGCCGGTGGCGGTCAATCCCGTAGGTGAAAATCATCGGGGATTTTTGCATTGTGACTGCGGTGATCGCTTTCGATGGCGACCTGCATACACGGGCGAATGACTCAAAGTTCACCGTCGAAAGTAGGCGAGGATTGATTCCCAGAACCCCAATTGACGCTGAATCTCTGTTGCCTGCTTACACGCTGCGACTGCCGAGTCCCATCCGTTCAGGAATTCGGATTTGTTCCGTGGCCGCAGATCTCTATTCAACTGCAATGAATGTCGCAACAGAGTATCAATCGACTGCCACGTCGAATCAGCAAGCTGATGACGCTCTGCACTCGATTCGCTGGCTGGCATGTACATTGAGCCCCCACCAGCGGCATTCTGCGGCAATCCGGCACGTCCACCGAGTCCGTCATAAGGAAGCTGTAGCGTGAGAGTTTCGAAACAAGTGACGGCCAGAGAGAAGTAGTCGGCACGATAGTCGACTCCCATGTCCCCTCGCAGAAACTCCGGCGCTCCATAAATATCGGAACGTCCATCGCCTTCGGCCCTGCGGGATGTTCGCTCTGTTTGCCAAGCGCTACCGAAGTCAATCAGAACCAGCTTCTTGGTTGCATTTGAAATGATCAGATTTGCTGGTTTGATGTCGGCATGAACGATGCCGCAGGCGTCGTGCAGGTGGCTGAGCCCATGAGCCAACTGCCGAAACAGTCGCATCGCCTCTGGCGTTCCCAGTTGGCGTTTCCCGGATTTCCGCATCCGCTGAATCCACCAACGCAGGTCCTGACCTTCGATCCATTTCTCAACAGTAATGATCTCTGAACCACTGCGATAGAACTCGCGAATCTGGGGGAGTTCGGAGTTCTGCTGGGAAAGACGCTGCAGCACCTCCACTCGCTGCCATGCTGCCTTCGAATGAGCTTGACGCTCCACGACACAAAGAGCGCCCCTCGGACCAGCAACGCGGTCGTAGGCCAAATGGCGGGACCGCAGTCCAGATGACAGGCGATCCGACAACAAGAATTCTCTGCCACCGACTCGTATCCGGTCCGTGATTTCGTACTGCTGGCGTTTCCAATAGAAGTGTCTGTTTGCCACGACCAGAGGACTTTGCGAATCAGGGGAAGCTCAGGATCCGGCGACAAAGTGTCAACGTGTTCGTTTCAGCAAACGGATAGTAGACACGTGCGATGGAGATTAGCATCAGGCAACAGTGTTTGCAGCAGTTCATGGGAATCTGACACGGCACCTGGAGAACTCAGGACGCATGCCGACGGACATTCCAGTCGATGGGCATTGAATTCATCCCCAACCCAGGGCGGCGGAGCCGCCACAGGCCGCAGCGTCCAGCGGAGGCCAGAGGTCCGCAGCCTGCCCTAGCAGGCTCGGACAGACGGCGAGCGGCCCAGCGAGCCAAAGGGCGTTCAGCCCGACTCGGTCCGGCCCCAGCCGGGCCGAGGACTGCCCGTACAGGGCAGGCGCAGCGTCCAGCGGAGCCGCCGCTGCGGAGCCGAACAGTGGGCAATCCTGCGATGATGCTGTGGGGCTCAAATTCGGCAATTGTGACGTGAATCGAAGTCAGGCATGCAAGTCGCTGCGAGTGGATTGGAGTCTGTTCACAGCAGAGGGCTCATTCTTGGATCAGCAGAATGACAAGACATCGCAGCAGGGCGAAAGGCAGCTCACGAATGGAGTGATTGGGCACGTTGATAAAATGAGGGGCGAGACTACAGACTGACTCGGTTCTGGATGCGAAGTTTGACTTCTTCCAAGGCAACGGCCAGAGCCTGTTCGACCTCGGCATACGTGCCACGACGTGGACAGCGGACAATGACCTGCCAACCGTTGTCGGCGTAGAATGTCTGTTGGACGCCGCGTTCCTTTCGCGGAGATTTGCTCCGAGCCAATTTTGCGGCAGACTGGATCGTGATTCGTTCTGCGGTAGGTTGCTTCGGCAACTCAGATGAAGGCGTACGCGACAGCTCATATCCAGCTCGGGCAGACACTTCACCAGAATCGATTCGGACTCGCATCTCGTGCGGAAGTTTCAAAAGCGACAACGCACGAGAGACACGAGTGGGACTGATGGTAAGTGCCTCTGCGAGCTGCTTACCATTCCAGTCGTTGATCTGCATAAGCTTCTGGTACGACTCCGCCTCTTCCACCGGCCGGAGATCCTGTCGAAGCAAGTTCTCGATGAGCTGCTCTTCCAGTACTTCAGTCGGACTCATCGTTTGTTCCTGAAAGTGACAGTTCATCATTTTCAGCCCAGCACGCTTGGCCGCTCTCCAGCGACGTTCTCCGGAGATGATCAGCCATGAGTTATGGCGTTCCGACCATCGCACGCGTATCGGTGACAACTGTCCTCGATCCCGGAGACTGGCGGCAAGTTGTTGGATCGCTTCGTCATCAAACTCAGTACGAGGTTGATCCGGGTCCGGAAGAATACGGTCGATATCGATTTGCCCGAGCGTTCTATTGGCCCGACGTCCGATGTCGCGAACAGTCGGAACGGGACTCAGGTTGTGCCGAGATTCCTCCCGGCGTCCGCCAATGGATTCCTCAACATTATTGAGTACGTCTTTCAGTTGTTGTCGCGTTGTCTTCATGCCGCCTCCGTGAGAATTCGAGTTTTGTGTTCTATGCGGTTCAAAACCTCAGCCGTCAAAGCTCGCATGGATTCGGCCGCGGCAGAACGAGGTTCGTGAAACTCGACGGGCAGTCGGCAGGAAAGGGCGACTTTGAACGCTGACAGTTCCGGAATGGTCGTTTGCAGCACCAGCGGCCCGTATCGATTTCGCAACTGCTGTTCATAGGCTCGATGAACCAACATTCGCCGGTCGCATCTGGTAATCAGGTGGCCGAGTCTTCGAAGCGTTGGATTCAGGATTCGTGCGTTTGCGATGGCCTGATGAACGGCTCGAATCCCCTGAGTCCCAAAGTCTTCCGGCGGTATCGGGATTAGAACATGGTCCGCGGCCAGCATTGCGTTCCAACTACACTGATACAGATTCGGCGGGCAATCGAGCAGCACGAAATCAAACACCGATGTTTCTGACAGCAAATCTCGCAATGCAAACTGCATCAATCCACTCCGCTCTGGCTGCGGGCGATTGAACGCCGCCATATGATGATTGGCAGGAATCAGTGAGATTCCGGAACAATGAGTCTCGCGAATCAGCAGATCTGCCGACGGCGGAATTGCATCGGAATCGAAGACAGCCGCGAGTGTCAGTTCTGGATCCAGCCTTTCGACAACCTCCGGACCGAGGAATGCCTGACTGATCGACCCCTGCGGGTCCGCATCAACAAGTAACACACGCTTTCCCAGTGCAGCCAATGAACCTGCCAAATGAAAGCACGTGGAGCTTTTTCCGCAGCCGCCCTTCTGATTGATCAGACAAATGTGAATCGGTGATGCTTTGTCAGTTGCCATTGGCAATTCGGTCCTAAGTGATTGTGAACTCAGGAGAAACACTGCCACAGGTTCACTCAGGTTGTCAATAAAGATCTTTGCATGACCAAGGTTCCGTGTTACAGACTGTTCATGGAAAAAGCAGTACCCCAGCGAAAACGACGATCATCCAGATCCCATCAGGGACTGGGACAGCTTTCTCTGATTGAACATGCCCTCTGTCCGTTGCATCGAAACAAGTCATCGGGAATCGAACTGTCACACGACGCCCGATTTCACTACACAGATTCCGATCGAAAACGCCGTCAGGCAAACGTTCGCGTTATCGCTCCGTTAGGGTTGTTTCCATCCGATGAAGTCTACCTGTGGGGATTGCTGGCCCTGACGATGGCATATGCGTCGGGCGACGGAGCATTGACGGCAACGCCCCATTGGTGCCTTCGCCTCATGGGGCTCGTTGATAGCGGAACTCGGCGAGGTGGTCGTCAGTATCAGCAGTTTGCCGCAGCCGTCGAACGACTCTCGGTCGTCAATTATTTGAGCGATGCGTGCTATGACCCTGCAAGGGCCGAGCACCGAAAGGTGAGCTTTCACTTCTTCAGCTATTCCCTGCCGGTAAATCCGGCGTCAGACCGTGCATGGACCATCATCTGGGATCCGGTCTTTTTTCAACTCGTCCAACAAACAGGAGGTGGAATGAAATTTGATTTGAAACTGTACAAAACGATGTCGCCCGCAGCACGGCGACTGTTTCTGCTGGTACTGAAGGTGAGCTACGGGAAACGACGACTACCCGTTTTCGAACTGCGGCATCTGGCTGTGGATGTTCTCGGGTTTGCGTCCACTCTGGCCGTTCGAGACATGAAGGTGAAAGTCCGAAAGGCTCTGGAGCAGTTGGAAGCGGTCGGGGCCATACAGAACTCAACCATCACCAAAGGAGATCACTCTCGCTGGCTAATCGCCTTTGAACGCGGTGTTTCGCTGCAGCACATTCAGCGATCCGGCACCCTTGCCGCAGAACATGATTCGCCACTGATCGATGGCTTGCTGACAGTCGGGTTCGATCACGGTTCTGCAGCAAGAATTGTCCAGAGATATTCTCATCGGCTGGTGGCCGAATGGATCGATATTACTTTGGCCGCACGAGAGCGTTTCGGCGAAGGACACTTTCGCAAGAGCCCAATGGCATTCCTGCTGGACTCCCTGAAGAAAGCTCAGTCTGGGGAAAGAACGCCTCCGGACTGGTGGCAGCAATCAAAGCGGGCGGAACTGAGAAATCAGAAACCGACAGTGCGCGGTCAGCAAGTGCTGTCCAGGCTGATGAACGAAGTATTCGGTGAACAGTCAGAATCACCTGCGAAGAAGAACAAACCGGAGTTGGCTGGAGATCTCCTCAAGCGTCTGGCGTAGCCATCGCCCTGCTGCCTCCGTTTTTCTCGATCCATTCTCACCAGCAGTTTCTTTTGTTGATCAGGATTTCTTTGTACCAGTACCTTTGGCGGGGCGGGACAGTAGTCAGATTCCTGAGCCAACTTGATGGGTTAGCGTGGTTAGTGCGATGTGCTTGTGCGACGCTGGCGACACGTCACCTGCCGAAACCGCGACGCCAGCGACACGTGAACGCCATACGGACCTGCGACGGAGGCGACACGTCAGGGGATGCGAGATATCGTGAATCGAGCTGAGCAACAGGTCGGCAAAAAACGGTTCCACAAAGATTCACGTGACAAAAACCTGCGAATGCTCGTAAGTTCGAAATCGTAGGCGAGTCGCAAGACTTGCTGGTCGTCACGCTCAAGCGAAACGCATTCGCCCGAAGACTGGCAATCCAGCCAGGAATAAGGGTGATCTGAGCTGATTTCTCCAGACAGGGGCAGCAGGTCCGGGAAACCTGGTCTCATCAACCAGGCATAAGGACCGAAGGACAGCCATCCTTCAATTGCTGGCCCTTCGAGCTGAGTACCATGAGAGTGGTTCGCTCAGTTCAATGGAGGCTCGTCGGAGTAAACCCGATCTGTCGCTGCGGCTTATCCAAAGTCGCAGATCGCAGGTCGACCCAATCCCGGCGTTCTATCCAATAGTCCTGTCGACCTGGAATGGTGACAGGAAAAGCGGGCGACGCGGACATGCCTTGTCCCAGGACAAGGTCGTGTCGATGACCCATACAACTGCGATGAATTCGCGGTGTATTCCACATTGTCGACGTCAGCAATGACGAACGATGTGCAAAGCGGGTGGTCTGTGGCGAACACAGAGAATCCCGTCTGTGGGGTTCGGGCTTGCAGCAATGCGAGTTCGCTCAACGCAGCTGGCGTGGGGAGCTGTCTTCTGGCGACAGAAGGCACCGGAATGACAATTCCGGCGACCGGTTTAAACGACCGGCGGTGAAAAGCTCAACCATGAAAGGCTCAATCAACGACGAATGAAAGAGCTTGCCAGTGAGAGTTCAGGGAGACGGTGCCGAATCGCGAAAGTCTGTTCAGGATCGGTACTCGGAGCTTCTGCTTTCGTACGAGGAAATTCGAACGGTGATGAACCCTGTTCATTTCCGTTTCGAGAAAGTGTGGCCAGTCGGGAGACGGCACATACCTGTGCGGATCGAACGGTAACTCGTTCTAGCAACGTGACCCTGGATTCGAAGGTCGACACTAACGCGGGAATCACTGTGGCGTCCGGAAGCTGGCACTTCCGGCGACCTGATTTGTCATCAGGTTTCGACCCGTGTTTCGAAGACATGGAACAGTTGGATTCGGGAAGCGAACAACGTGAGCGTCTTTGAAGACCGAACCGTGAGGTTCAACCGGGTCGAGGGTTTTCAACCCTCGTGCCGCAGTGAGGGAGAGTGGCCTGAGTAGAAGACATGCGGAAGCATGTGTGGTGATTCAGACGAAGGTCTGAAACAGAAACCCGCCTTTCCATGGCGGTTGTTTGTGTCGTGGCAAGGCAGTCGCGTCCCGTCCGTTTTGGGAGTGATGACCCAATTCAACGGCTACGAAAGGGCTGAGGGGCGAAAGGCAACGCAGTTGCCAGCCCTGTCTGGAGAATTGCAGTTGTGGCATCTTCTAACGATGCCGCATTGTCCCTGGCAGGCAGCATGCGGCCGACGGTGGTGACTCGGGAGAGTGACCTCTTTTGGCGGCAGACTGACGACGAACACCCGAGGTGCATCTGCGATTCGGGAAGTTCGTTGCGAAGGTTCTGCAGGTGTAGGCACTATGAATTGGGCGGGTGCACTGACGAAAGCAGTGCGTCCCGCCCGTTCGAAAGCGATGTCGAGTGTGGTTCACGTTCGACAGTCGTCGATTCTTGCACCTTGCTCAGGGATTTTTTTGAACCGGCTTCGTGGGGTTGGCCGCAATCAACCCCACACACTTGTTCGTGTTTCGTTTGAGGCGACCAACGTGCCCGGACACTCCGTGGCGGGGATCCTCCTTTCGTTATCACCCACGAGCGGTTCGGCTTGGCCGATCATTTTTCCCTTGCCAGCGACCCCGTTGCCGTGATTGATTCGTTCCATATGAAGTATCGATGTGTCGCCAGTACCCCAGAAGGACTCGTTCAGCAGGTTGCGGTTTCCTACCTGCGGCACGGGTATTGGTGGTACACAACTGGCCGTATCCCCGGCACAAAGATGCCGGAAGAGATTGATCAAAAACTCGTGGCCAAGTACGGCATCGACATTTCCGAACGCCAGCGAGCCCATCGCAAGGCACGAGGACTCGCGAACATGCAGTACATTCGATATCAGAATTGGTTTCTTCTCCTGTGTACCGAGGGCCATCACCCATTCAGAACTCAGGAGAACATCCGTGATTGCCGCCGACACTCGATTCGCTTTGAAGGGTACTCCATCAGTTACCGTCGAGCCGGCTTCACTCCCAAAGGCGACGTTACTCCGAAATGGCACGCCTGTGTCCGCATTGAGCCAGAAACTTATGCTGAACTGAAAGCTTTCTTCCTTCAGCGAGCCTGCCATCGCAAAGCCGAAACACTCACCGAAGATTTTCGAAGAGTCCCCTTTGCCCGCTACGCCCCGATTCGAAGGCAATTGCTGAATATTCTTCGAAACGTCAACAATGCCCGATCACGAATGGGGTTTGATCTGTTACCTGTCTCAGCCCTGAACCTCCGGCGAAAGATCACCCGCCCGTTCACAGACGAGATCATCACAAAGGTGGCCTGATGGGAGGTCAGTTTATCTTCTTCTATGCTGTGTCACTGCTCATGATTGTCCGATATCCGAGTGAGTCACTCCTTGTCATTGGCATCTACTTCATCTGGGTCATTCGCAACATACTCACTTCTGTTCGACGTCGCTGGTAATCGGGATGCCAACAATCGAAGAACAATCGACATGATCGTTGGCATCCCTTCGGCGAAACTAGTCGAGCGATTCGATGAGTTTGCGAGTCGAGTGCTGCCCTGCCTTTCGCTGCTTCAGAACATGCTTCTGAAGCGGCGTGAGTCCATTACCCAACATTGTCACCGTGGCCAGCCAAACGCTCTCCATCATTCCCTCCGTCTGAGCCAGTAGCAGCGTTTCGAACAGATTGTCTTTCTCATCCTTTAGTCTCAGGATGTTTCTTCCGAACTCATGTTTCATCAGGATCTCTCTCTCAGCCACACGAGCTTTCCAGTCGATCACGCTTTCCAGGTGGCACGTTTCAAATACCTGTGGACCAACCATCGCTTCAGCAATGCACCTCATCTCACGTTTGAGTGCAGCGTATTCTTGCTGCATTCGCTCAATCTCTTTCTCCATCTCTTTCCAGCGACCGTATTCCATCCAGATACCAAGTTGTTCCAGGGCCAGTTGGTGGGCCTGTTCCAATACCATTCGTCGCATTTCCTTTCCCTCTGCAAACCACAGTCGTTCAATCGCTTCATCGAACAATGCTCCGATTCGCAGCCCCCAGTTGGTTTCAGCACTTTCTCTCATTGACATCGTAAATCCTCCTCACTTTTGTTGTCACAGTCGGCGATATGTGACAGTTGATTCGTTAGTTGCCCGCCGCTGGCGATTTTCAGCAGTCACGGCAAGTCAAGGTGGAGTCTTGACCGCAGGTCAAGCAGCAGTGAGCGCAGCGAACGGACCTTGACGCCGTGATACAATCCGAATTGCCAAGGCGGCCCCTGTCGGTTTCCAGTTTGCGTTAGGGATGTGCAGGGTGCGAAGCAGTCCGGCTTGCCGGACCGAGCGAAAGCGGAGCCCGGAGCAGCCCGGCCCGAAGGGAAACGCCCGGAGAACATCAGTTCCCAGACGCGATTCACTGGTGTTGAAGCTTTCGCCTGACAATCCTGCAGTCGAGGGCATTCATTTTTGCCGCAGCAAATTGCGGAACATTTACAGGGCCGTGCTGTGACAGCTATTGATGACGCCGAAGCTTGGATGGAATGTGATCACTGCGAAATTAAGGCAATAGATGATGAGAAACATCGCCGAAAGACTCTCAAAACATCGCTTACGTCACTGGCCGTTTGCTCTGCCGTCTCACATGTAGAATCGATACTTCGTCGATGGCTCAACGCCGTCTGGCATTTCCTTAATGATCGTCGCCACTTGCTTAGAGAAGGCAATCGTGATTGGCTCCGCGCTGGCGAACTTGCAGGTATTCCAGTTCAACTTCGTCAACGCGAGAATTTCGGAGCAGACACGCTCGGCAGACGAGTCGCCATGATGCTCCACAACTTCAAGAGGATTCGGAATTCTAGGGCCGGGGTATTGTCGCAAGAACGGGACGTAGCCTTGTGTATAAATCAGGTAGTTCCTCTTTGCCAATTGAATCACTGAGCCTCGCACCGGCGGCTCCTTTCCGGTCCGAAGGAATCGGATTCCACGACGTTCAATAGCCAGAAAGTCGTACGAATGAACGTCTCCAAGCGCTGCTCGTAAACCAGCGAGTTCTTCTGGCCAATACCGCGACGTCTTGTGAACCACGACACGGTTCGGTGGCCCATTGAAATGTTCCCTGTATAAGTCAAGCACTTGCCTCAGCAGCGATTCGGCGACACCTTGTGTCAAGTGTGGTTTTCTATCGCGTTCTTTGTCCCACTCAACTCGTTCTCCCCGAAGAACCAATCCCTCTCCTGTCTCGGAGAAGGCTTGTGCAAGGCATGTTCGGGTGGGTGAGTTGGGATCGGCTGACTCTCGATAAAACGTGATGCCAACGAAGCATGTTCGATTCGTTCCAAACTCAAGCTCCCACGGCATATTGCCTGCTTTGTAGTACAATGCTGTAAAGAAATTCCAAGCGGTCGTAGCTGGATTCTCTTTAGTCCTTCCACCCAGTAACGTACTATTCCAGACAAGCTGGGTTGGCAGCTTCGCCTTCATCGCGTGAGCTTTCAAAGAATTGTGAAAGTCACGGTATCGAAGAGACAACTCAGTCTCGACTGTATTCTGTTCATCGCCGAAGTTGAAAAATAGTTGCCCCGATTTGCGGTCCGCTGCCAACCGTTTTTCCGCTTTCTTTTCAGTTTTTGACCTAGTCCGAGGTCGTGGTTGATCTGCTCGGGCTGATGGTCCAATACTGTCTTCAAGTTCCTTCGGCATAGCAATCACGGCAACATCCGGAACTGGCTCACGGTCTGCAAAAACACGAAGTTTGGCCGTGATAAGGTCGATTGCGGCCTTGACCCTCTGCGAAAACTCGCTGTGATTGGTGATACCCAACAGATCGCGGTTGGTAAGTGTGACTATCCAACGGTCATCGAACTCCAAGTTACACCGGAATGGACTTTCAAAGTCAAAACCCGGGAATCTTGGGGCAACAAGTGGATCAAACGGTTGGCCTTTTGAGTTAAGCCCGGCATAAACACAGCTACGTGCTGTTTCGGCCCAATTCTTCAAGAGTTGGATCGTTTCACCAGTTCCAATGACAGCGACTCGGATACTCGTTCGAGGAGTTGAATCGAGAGCTGCAGGCCCAAATTCTGACAACCCTGTTTTCGGGTCTTCACATCGCATTCGATTTGCAAAGAGTAGTTTCGGTTCCGCTGCGTGCCATGTCACAAAAGTTGGCTCAGCCTCTTTGAGTAGTTTGTCTGTCAAACGTTCCGATGCCGAATGGCGTCGAGAATTATTCATTTGTGGCCTCACCTTCTGCGTCGTCGGCGTCGTCATCCTGGGAAATCGAACCTGAGAGTGACTCTGCGGCAACTTGCAATTCATCGTCTACTTGGGCCAAAAGGGACTTTATCCCGATATGGTCAAATTCAATACCAAAGTGGGCCCTTGCGAATGCTGGAATCCCGGAGATCACGATTGGCTGACCACCGGTTTGAATCTCAATTCGAGGTTGTCGACGTGCGAGTGTCCTTGCCCAAAAAACAATGTGCCGCAGAATTGCGGCGTTTCGTTCTTTGCCGCCCCATTTGATCGAAAGTGGTCCGACCGATTTTCCTTCAAGCGGCGTATTGCCATCGGCAGTGAAGACATAGCAAGGCTCTATGCATATCGACAGGAGATCTCCAAGAGTCTGAAACGCAAGCCTTGCTCCTTGATGAACCCAGAATTCGTCGCCGGCAGGAGTCTTCTTTCGGTCCGCCACAGTCCTTCCTGGATCGTTTCCATTCTTCCAAACCCTTGCGGTTCCATCCTTATTTGGCCTGAAGAAGTACCGCATCTTCTCATCGCGTTTGATCGGCAGCTTTCCAAGATGCGAACGGAGACAACGATTCATGAGCGAGATAATCCATCGCCAACGTACTGTATCATCGCGCCATGCAGAGACTGGAAGCGAATTCACGCGAGAGTCGTCGATTGCCGCACGCAATGGTTCGTCGTCTCGGGACAGATCAGCGAACGTGAAGAGCTTTTTGTCTTGCAAAACGAACTGGGCAGAGTCCTCGACAATCTCACGAACGTCGTCATATAAACGTGCATCTGTGGGAGCGAACCAAATCGTCTTCGGATAATCCTGTACTGGGAGGAGGTTCCCCAGCAGCACGTCAGGAACACGATCCGGGGAGGCTGATGTTTCTTCTGATGGCGACACAATTGGTTTTGTCGCATTGGGCCGTGACGCGATTGGTGCTCTTTTTCGACCTCGTGCGGGGACCTCATCGCGAACCTTCCGAATCATCTTCCGGAAGCTTCGTTTAAAATCCGCTGGCCGCCGGAAGTCAATCCAGTTGAGCGCTTTGAATGGAGCAGGCAACTCGGCCTGTTGTTTGAGCGCCGCAGAATAATCTCGGAGAAAAATCGGAATAATACGCCCCCTGCGATTTGTCGGGTCATCGGCAACAATGTGAGTCCACTCCAAGCTTGGCCACGGCGCAGCTAGCATCTCGGGAGAAATGACAACTGCCACATATCGACTTGCGGTCAGACCTCGATTGATTCTTAAGAGCACATTGTCTCCGACGTCGATGTCCCATTCATCGAAGAACACCCGGAGTGGCCTGCCGTTTGAGGTTCCATCGAAGGTTTCCGATTCAATCTGCTCTGCGAGTTTACGCACCCAGTCCTTGTCAGCGCCGTTATGACACAAAAAGACGTCGCAAACATCTCTGGGTTGTTGAGTTGGTTCGTTTGGCATGAAATGACCGCCGTGTTTTCAGTGATGTTGCGTTTCCAGCGTCTTTTTTCGTTCCCGCCAGTCCGGCATGGCTCGATCGAGAAGGTGGTAGAACGCGGCTGTATGGTTGTGTTCGATGAGGTGGCAGAGTTCGTGGGTGATGACGTAGTCGATGCAGGATGGGCTTGTCTGGATCAGTTGCAGGTTCAGGAGGATGCGGCCTTCTTTGGTGCAACTGCCCCAGCGGCGTTTCATCAGGCGGATGCTCCATGTCGGCGGGGAAAGGCCTCGAAAGCACGGTGACGTCAGGCAATGCTGCAGTCGAGTTTCGAAGAATTGCTGAGCATGCTGACGGTACCAGGATTCCAGAACCTTCTCCACGGCCGAGGAACTGCGTCTGTCAGGCGTGGTGATTTCGAAAAATCGACCGACAAGCTTCACACTGGCGGTATCGCCTTGTGAAATCCGAAGGCGGTATTGTCGGCCGAGGTAGCGGTGAGTCTCTCCGTTTACGAATCGCTTCGGCGGCATGACTGGGCCAAACGCAGCAAAGCGATCGCGTTGGCGGATGATCCAGCCGGCTCGACGTCGCATTTGGATCTGCACTGCGTCCACCGTCGCGTCAACGGGAGCTTTGACGATCACACTTCCGTTTGGCTCCACGGCGATCGACAGACGCTTGCGGGGCGAAAAGCTCAGGCTGAATTCGATGGTTTCACTGCCATACACCAACGTTTGTCGGCCGGTCATCCTTTCGGCCATGCTTGAGGTCACTGCGGTCTCCTTTCGCGAGCGATTCTGATGCAACCGTCCAGAATTTGATCGATGTCTTCCAGCGACAACGGCACGTGCTTCGATTCCTGCAACTCGAACAGATAGTCCTCAATATCCGTCTTCATGCGATTCTGAACGTCTTCATTCTGAACCCAATCCACGCACCGCCGTTCTTCCACGATTTGATCAATCTTCAGAGCCGCCTCTGCCGCCTGATCGACGGGCTGGAATCCGTCGACATGGTACTTCTCCAACACCTCCCGAACTTCACCATAGTAAGCTTTCGCGTCATCATAGTGCTGCAGTTTTGAAGGAAGCTCGTCGTCACGGCGGTTGATGACCTTGTCACTGATCTCACGCGATTTTCCCAGGTACTCCGCGTCCGAAATCCGGCGAGCACGCCAGTCGTCAATGGCTTCCTGCAGCATCCGGGAGAACTTTTTATAGAACGCCGGATCCTCGTTCATCTTTTGTGAGATGACCTTCTTCGTCTGACTGGCGATCGCATCTGCTCGTGCTGCATCACTACCCAGTCGTTTCAATTCAGCCTCACGCTCCTCTGAATCGAACAGGTTCAATGGCTGAACCAGCAGTTCCACTTCCGACGTCTTCAAATGTTGGTTCAACAGCTTTTTGATACGCGGTTCATACTCGTCGTAGCTGACGACTTCCTGATATCGACGTTGAACACTACGACGCAGCATCTGGAAGAACTTCAGGTCTTCTTTGTAACGATTCACTTTCGAAGCAGGCGTCTTCTCGAAAAACGAAATCGTCGACAGAGCCAAACCCAGCGTCCGAGAAAACACAGACAACCGCTGATAGAAGCGTTCTCGCAACGCATCGTCGGCCAATAGTCGCTCGTAAGCTTCCTGATCCTGAGTGTTCGGCAGTGAATTGAACAACTCACGCACATCGGAATGTCGCTGAGGCAGAAGGTCGATCTCTTCGGAAACAGAAATGACCGTTCCAACCAAGTCAGCCGAGTCGAAGTCTGCCAGCTTGCCATAGAGGTCCAGAGCCTTGTCCAGATTCTGCAGCACTCCGACATAGTCGATCACGTAGCCAAACTCTTTGCCTTCGTACAATCGATTGACGCGGGCAATCGCCTGCAGCAGTGTGTGGTCCTTCAGAGTCCGACACAGATACAGCACAGTGTTTCGCGGAGCATCGAACCCGGTCAGCAGCTTGTGAACCACGATGATGATTTCAGGTTCGTCACTGTGAGTGAACGCATTGATCAGGTTTCGCTGGTACTCCGACGGGCCACCATGCTTGGCCATCATCTGATTCCAGAACGCAATGACTTTCGCTTTGTCGTCGTCAGACAATTCTTCAGGCTTGTCGACTTCCTCATGGCCCTCCCGTTCATCTGGCCCCGAGATCAGCACCTCACTGGACACCATGCCGAACTCATCCAGGTATTTCTTGTACAACAACGCCGTCGCTTTGTCCGGAGCCACCAGTTGCCCTTTGAACGGACTGCCTTTCCATGTCTGCGAAAAGTGTTTGCTGATATCCCACGCAATTGCCATGATTCGCTGTTCGGTCTTGTTCAGCTCAACTGCTGAAGCAAACTTCTTTTTCAAATCTGCCTTTTGCTTCTTCGTGAGGTTGTCGGTCCATTCTTCAAACCAGCGATCAATCTGAGCAGCATCCACGGACTGCGGAACTTCGCGTCCTTCGTACAGCAGACGCAGCACAGCCTTGTCATCCACGGCCTCTTTGATGGTATAGGCGTGAATCATGCCGCCGAACTTTTTGATTGTGGTCTTCTGGCCCTTGGCGATCGGTGTCCCGGTGAATCCGATGAAGCAGCCATTCCGCAGGACTCGCCGCATACGAGTATGAGTTTCGCCGAACTGACCTCGATGACTTTCATCGACCAAGGCAAAGATATTCGCATTGTCGATGGGTTTGATCACCTGCAATGCCGTTTCGAACTTATCAATCACGGTCGTCAGGATGCGACTTTGATGATCTGCCAACAGCTTGGCCAGATGTCGTCCCGTCGTAGCCTGAACCGGTGAAGTGCCGCAGTTTCGGAATGTGCCATAGATCTGGTCATCCAGATCGACGCGGTCTGTCACCAGCACGACCTTGAACTCATCCGCTCCTTCGCGAGGCAGCTCAAGGGCCAGAGCTTTTGCCAACATGACCATCGTCAGCGACTTGCCGCTTCCCTGAGTGTGCCAGACGACTCCACCACGTCGGCTGCCATCGACTTCGCGGTGCTGGATGCGTTCCAGAATTCGTTTCACACAGAAGTACTGTTGATACCTGGCGATTTTCTTGTCACCGCCGTCGAACAGCACGTAGCGTTCGGCCATCTCCATCAATCGTTCCGGCCGGCACAACGAATACAGCAGCCTGTCCTGTTCGGTGATTTCACGGCCTCGCTGAGTCGCCAATTGCTCGAAGTAGGAACGAGCCGGAGCGAATTCGCCGGAGAACAACTTGTTGAGATCATCGTCCGATAGTGCCCGGCTGACCAGTTCCTTCAGAGCCTTCTCATCGGACTGCGGCTCCTTCCACACAGCCCAGTATTTTGCTTTCGTCCCGACGGTGGCATATTTCGCATCACCGACCGCGAGAGCCAAAACCACTTGCACGTAACCAAACAACCTCGGGATTTCGTGGATACCCTGGTTGCGGATCATCTGCGAGATTGCCTGATCCAGCGGACTGCCGCCGCCTTCCACTTTGGCATTGGGCGACTTGTTTTCAATGACAGCAAAAGGAATTCCATTGACGAACAGAACGATGTCCGGTCGTCGAGTTTCCTGGCTACTGGTTCGAGCGACTGAGAACTCTGCCGTGACATGAAATAGGTTCCGCGACCATTCACGCCAGTCGATGTAGTTCAGAGGAAAGCTCTTCGTATCACCGGCTATGGTCTGTGGCAGAGTTGTTCCGAGCGTCAGGCGGTCATACAGCTTTTCATTGGTGCGAATCAGTCCATCGAAGCGTTCGTCCCGCAATCGCCGAATGGCGGTGGAAATGTTGCCTTCTGAGAAGGCCTGAGTATGTCCGCGAAAGTTGATCTCATTGAGTGCCCGAAGTTGCTCTTCCAGAATCCGATCCAGAAACACGCTGCTGTTCTTCCCGCCCCGAGCCGCCAGAGCTTCGTCCGGAGTCAGGTACTCCCAGCCCATATTGATCAGCAGTTGCAGAGCTGGAATCTGCGAGATCAGTGTTTCGAGTGTGGAAGGGAGGCTATTCATGATTGCCTCCGATGTTTGCCAGACATTCGCTGGCATGAATCGCGAAACGACGATCGGGTTGAATCGCGAAGCGATGGCAGCATTTAGCCGTGGGCGTCAGCCCACGGATTGATTGCATTTTGAATCCCAGAGCCGTGAAACGGCGGCAGTGATCAACCATGGTGCTCATCCTCGAATAGATATTCGGGACGAAAGGCGATCCCGTGACGGTTCAGAAAATCAATGTACTCCTCTTCAAACGACCGCTTCCTGTGGTGCTCTTCCTGATTCTGGATGTAAGTTCGAACGTTGGGAATCCGTGAATAACTGACGGTGAAAGCTCCGTACCCTTTCTGCCACTCAAACGGCTTCTTTATTTCGGTCAACTCGTTCATCCAATGAGAAGAGTTGGCCTTGATGTCTCGCACGACGTCAGCGACAGCGAATGTCGCAGAAAGTTGGGCGAGGATGTGGACATGATCAGCGACCCCGCCGATCTCGATCAGGTGTCCGTTCTTTGCGCGGATGATTCCACCAATGTATTCGTAGAGACGCTCGCGAATCTCCGGGATGATGGCAGGGTGACGGTATTTGGTGGCGTAGACCACGTGGTACGTCAGTTGTGTAAAACTGCCCATCAGCAATCTCCTGCTATCGCCGCTTCGCGGCTGGGGCATCGGTGGATCCCATATCTGCGGGCGGACGCCCGCAGCTACATGCTGTCGCGGCTACGCCGCTGAGAACCGGCCTGATCCAACACAGAGATTCAATCGCGCAGCGATGCCAGCATATAGCCGTGGGCGTCAGCCCACGGATTGTTGGCAACACAAAACCCAGAGCCGTGAAACGGCGGCACTGGATTCCTGTCGTCGCTACGCGGCTGGTTGTGCGGGGGACATTTGGGTCTGCGGGCTGACGCCCGCAGCTAGATGCTGCCGCGGCTAGGCCGCTGAAACGCCTCATGATTTTTCCGCCTGTTTCAGGAGCTTGTGCGAAGCGCGAATCTTCCCTGTCAGCAATTTCTGCATAAGGCCGCGTTTCTGCTTCTTCAACGAGTGAAGCTTGTCTTGTAATGATTGCAATTCGGCCTCCGCAGTGTTGATGATTGCAACGATCTTCTTTTGCTCCTCAACTGGCGGAAGAGGGATTTCAGTCTTCAGGAATTGCTCCTGACTAATTGTCCGGTTGCGACCTGCGCCGCCTGGTGAGGCGAGCCGCAATGTATTGCTCCCGACGTCTGACAGCATGTAATGCAGGACATACTGGATGTCGACCTGTTTCAAATCAGGCTGAAACATGGGAAACCGATGAGAAGCAATCATGCCGACTTCTTCATCGGACGTGATAGCCAGCGCTCGTTCCCACGCGAACACAATGTTGAGCACAAGGCAGCCAGGCACGACGTTGAACACGCGTTTGTCACCAAGGCTCGCACCGCTGACCGGTTCTTTGTGAAAGATGCCTTTGCCGTGGCTCCGTATACCGATCTCTCGGTAGCTTTCTGAAGCAACTACATGGACCAAATCGGAAGCCTTTGTAAGGATCTTCCCGAGTTGGATAGATGGGCGATATGATTTGCGGAATTCAGGAAGCCTTTGGCTGCCTGTTAGAAGCTGCTGTGCAATGCCTCGTTTTAGCCGTGTTTTGGAGGCGATCAAAGTAGTGGTCTGTGCAATTGCCTTATCCCAAGTAGCCAATAAAGACGCGATTGCTGCTTGCTCGCGGAGGGGGGGAACTGGCACCGGCATCTGTTTGAGCTGCGTAGAGTTGATGCTGGCAAGGTTGGTCGATTGCTTTGAACAGCTCAGCAAATAGAGACGGCCAATTGGGCCTGCTGCGTGATATGCAAAGAACTGCGGAAGCAGTTTCTCACGCACTGTGCGAACCGCGAAAACATGGTTCTGATGCAAACAGTGTGGTATGGGCGATTCCCAAACGCATCCTCTTCCCAACTTGTCGAAATCACCTCCCTCCGTCATAAGGACGTCACCGTCTTGTAAGCGAAAACGCTCTGCGTCGTTTCTGGAAACAATCACATCCTTAATCTCCGTAAGATTGAGGTAGCCATCCTGCACATTGGCAACTCGAAGATACGGTAACTTGACGGGGTCGTCATTGACGGTTCGTCCGATAGCAAGTCCTGTTTGAATATGAGCGACGTCTTCCAACGAAACTCGGCGCCAGCCATTGGGGAGTGTGTGATGGTTCATTTAGCCTTCCCCCTTGTCAGTCGGGGGATTTGCGATTCTCAATTCTTCTTCAATCTGCTCAATCGTTGGCAGACTGCTCTTCAACGGCTCCGGCAGTGAGTGAACCAGTTTGGTTTTCCATTCCGCTACGCCGATCGGCTTACTGATGTCTCGCAGTGCGTACTCGGCAATGACGCGGTCCTGAGTCTTACAGAGCACAATTCCAATCGTCGGCTGGTCGTCCGGATGTCGGAGTTGTGAATCAACCGCGGACAAATAGAAGTTGAGCTTTCCAGCGTCCTCCGGTGTGAACTTGTGCATCTTCAAATCAATGACCACGTAGCATCGCAGCTTCAGATGATAGAAGAGCAGGTCGAGATAGAAGTCGTCATTGCTGACCGGCAAATGGTACTGCCGCCCCACGAACGCGAACCCCGCTCCCAGCTCCAACAGAAACTTCTGGACATGATCGATCAGCCCTGATTCCAGATCCCGTTCAACAGCATCTTCCCTCAGTGTCAGGAAGTCGAACATGTACGGATCTTTGAGCGTCTGCTGAGCAAGGTCTGACTGCGGTGATGGCAGCGTGCTGGAAAAGTTGGTGACGGCTTTCCCCTGACGTCCAAAGAGATTCGTCTCAATCTGCACTGTCAGTACAGCCCGGCTCCAGCCATGTTCGATGGTTTTGATCGCGTACCAGCGACGTGCATCAAGTTCTTTGAGTTTCTCGATCAGTACCGCATTGTGTCCCCAGGGGATTTCGCCAAACGGCTGAGGTACGGTGGTTCCGTCAAAATCTCCCACAGCTTGTGGGAGAACTCGTGTGGCCAATTTTCCCACAAGCTGTGGGAAATCTGTCTGATCCATTTTCGCCACAGCCTGTGCCGATTTTCGGCCTCGCAATTTCGGCACAGGCTGTGCCGAATTCTCCGAATGCTGGCCGTATGCCAGAAAAAACGCTCGCATTCGTGACACGTTGCTGGGAGAAAATCCCTTCAGGCCAGGAAACGCCTTTTGCAGATCGCTTGCCAGTCGATCAATCACGCTGGTTCCCCAACCGTCCTGCTGTTGTCGCTCAACAATCAAGCGACCAATGTCCCAATAGAGCTGAATCAACTCGCGGTTGACAGCCACCGCCGCCTTTACTTGTGCGGTGCGGACTCGGGATTTCAGGTCTTCCAGCAGTTCGCCATAACCAGCAGGCAGCAAACTTGCCGACGAACGTGACAGTGCTTTGTCCTTGCCAGCCTTTGCCGGTGACTTTTTGACTGAGGATTTCTTTGCCGACTTCTGCTTGTTGTTGTCTGCGGAACCTGGCTTGCCAGTTTTCTTAGCGGCCATAGCCAAGCTCCTTCAGGTACATGGCCATCTGCTTGCGAGTCTTTGCCAGCTCAGCTTCGATGCCATCAATCTCCTCCTGAACCGCATCAATGTCGATCTCCTCCTCAGCTTCAAACGTATCGACATATCGTGGAATGTTCAGGTTGTAGTCGTTCTCAGCGATCTCCTTGACGGTCGCTCGATAGGCATACTTCTCGACCGACTTGAAGGCAGAGTACGTCGCCACGATCTTCTTCAGGTCTTCGGCCCGCAGACGGTTCTGGCGTTTTTCCTGAGCGAATTCACGACTGGCATCAACGAACAGCACGTCCTTGCGTTTGCTGGCCGTGCGGGCACGATCGAATATCAAAATCGCCGCTGGAATCCCCGTACCGTAAAACAGATTCGCGGGAAGTCCGATGACTGCATCCAGCAGATTCTCCTCAATCAGCTTTCGGCGAATCACGCCTTCCTGACCGCCTCGAAACAGCACGCCATGCGGACAGATCACGCCGACTTTTCCAGTGTCCGCGATGGTCGTTTCAATCATGTGACTGATGAAGGCATAGTCACCTTTGCTCTTCGGAGGCACACCGCGATGGAAGCGGTTGAAAGGCTTGTCATCCTTCGGATCGCGGATCTCCGTGCCTTCGTCTTCCGAGTCACTGGTGGCACTCCATTTATCCAGTGAGAACGGTGGGTTTGCTGCGACGATGTCGAATTTCATCAGGGCATCGTTTTCAATCAGCGTCGGGTTTCGCAGCGTGTCGCACCACTCAATCCGTGCCTGGTCGAACCCGTGCAGAAACATGTTCATCTTGCACAACGCCCATGTCGCCCCGTTGGCTTCCATTCCAAATAGCGACACATCACGTTCGCCTTTGGAGTTGGGTGCCACCGCTTCACCCATCTTGATCAGCAATGAGCCGGAGCCGCAGGCCGGATCACCGATGCGATTCCCCGGCTGAGGATTCAGCAACTTCGTCAGCAACATCGACACTTCCGGCGGTGTATAGAATTCACCGGCCTTTTTACCTGCGTCCGAGGCGAAGTTGCCAATCAGGAATTCGTAGGCATTGCCGATCACATCCAGTCCGCCAATTCGAGACGGCCGCAGATTCAGGCGTTCATCATTGAAATCTTCCAGCAGATGCCGAAGACGTTCATTGCGGTCTTTCGGCTTGCCCAGATTGGCTTCACTGTTGAAGTCGATGTTTCGAAACACGCCTTCCAGCTTGCCTCGGTTTTTGTCTTCGATGGCTGCCAGTGCGATATTGATCAGGTCGCCGATATTCGCTTCTCTGCGTTTGTTGTGGAGAAAATCAAAGTGCGACTCCGGCGGGACAATAAAGCGTTCCCGCGACAAAGCCCGTTCGACTCGCGTGGCATCGCCTTTGTATTTCTTCTCCAGCTCTTCCTTCAGATCGGACCAGAGATCCGACAGATACTTCAGGAACAACATCACCAAAATGTAGTCTTTGTACTGAGCCGCATCGATCACACCGCGAAACGTATCGCAGGCTCGCCACAGGACATCGTTGATCTCTTTCTGATTGACTTTATCCGCCACGGGCGGGACTCCTCTTTGTTTTGAAGCTTCAGTGTTCGCTGGGATTGTAGTGGAGATGCGGCAGTTATTCGCTGATGGCACGCAGGCAGGTTTGCTGAATCAGGTGCTGTCGAGTTGCAATCAGGCGTTTCAGAAGGCTCTCTTCCTGTGCCCGCAGTCGTTCCAGTTGAACGATTTTTTCCTGCATCTCAAGGGGTGGAACCGAGATTGCAAGTGCTTCGAATTCTGCCTTTGGGAGCAGTTTGAGCAATGAACCTCTGAGCTGCTTTGACAATGCCGCCTGGGTCGGCGGCTGGTTGATAAACCACGCCAGGTACTCGGCCGTCACAATGTTCGTCTTGGGGTGAAGAATGTAATAGAGATAGGCGGGTATGATTGTGTCCCAGTCTTCCGGAAATGGTTCCACGTATGGATGCACCATCGGGATGGCGATGTTCGCAACACCTCGCGACACGAACAAGACATCACCGGGACTCAGGCGGTATCGAGTCGCATCGCCTTTCGGTGTAACGCGGTCCAGGTTCTCCGTTTTGACTCGCCACCCCGAAAATCCGATTTCCGGGACTGTTTCAAACACCACATCGCGTGCCTGAATCATCTGATGGCTGCCATGTTCTGCGTCCAGAACTCGTTCCCGGTGCTGATAGCCGATCACAATCTCGGCCAGTTCGCTGAGTCGGTATGTCTTCGCATTGGCCATTTTGGATTCGATTCGTATGAAAAACGGGATGAGTGTCACGTCCCTGTGAACACCATCCCGATTGGTCAGGACTTTACTATGCAGCAACCACTGCTTTTTCCGGCTTTAGGCCGAGATAAGCTTTCACCAGTCGATCCGCGTACGCTTCCGCCGCGACTCGCACCCAATCTTCATTGATGCGAAACAACCACCATGTCAGCAAAGCTGTGTCGATCAACGTGACCGCAGCCGCCAGAACCATGGTTTCCGTATCACTGGCAATCAACGCTCCCACCGCTGCACCGAGAATTCCAATCAAACAGATTCCGATTCCTGGGGCCTTCATGGCCCACAGGTTTCGACTGAATCCGTAGCTGATGTTTTCCGAATGCAGGATGCGGTCGCCACGCGTGGCTTCCTTCATGTGGTCGACGAAGGCTTCATAGACTTCATCTGCTGACACTGGATCAGTCTCTTCATCTGCTTTCGTTGGACATGAAAGTCCCACTTCTGCTGACAAACGAGCGAAGACGCGTTCAGTAGACAGCCACGCAAGTCTGGTTGTGCTGCGATGCCTGAGCGCCTGAATCGAGGGCTTACCACCCCATTTTCTGAACAGCTCGGCTTCCTTAGCCTTCCCCGGATTGCGGCCCAGTTGGGCGACAAGCGTGAGCAATACCAAGGCCATCAGCCCGGACACGAGTTTCCAGCCAATGCTCTCCTTTGGTAACCACACGGAAACGAGGGCCGCCAGAGGAAAGCAGACAATCAACACAGGCACAATCCTGGCCTGAATGACGTAACGGTCGAAGGATTTTGTGATGTCCATGGCTTAGTCCTCCTCGACTTCTGAGTAGAAGGGGACAACCGGTGCTGCTGAATAATTAGAACGAACGGGGACATCACCACTGCTATGCCAAATTGCAGTGCCTTCTGTTGTGATGACTTTTGCACCGCGTCGGCGATATGCATTCGTGACTCTGCGAGAAGGATGTTTCGGCGCATCCTTCGACGCGGAGACGAACGCCACCTTGTCGGGAGCGTCGGTGTGGCGCTTCGGACCGAGAATTCGATCCAAAATCGATGGCCCAATATTTCGGCGACTGCCATGGTGTGGGACCTGGTGAAAGTTGCAGTTCGACAGCACAATCCCGTTCCAAGTTGCCCAATCGTTGGCACGCTCCAGCGCTGGCACACCCGCATCTCCTGTGAACAGCAGTTGCTTGTCACCAATCTGCAGGCAGATAATGGCCGATGAATTATTTTCAGCACTTGTGGCATCATCTTCAGGATCTTCCAGCGTCTCGATGCCGAATGACTCCATGACACGCTGAGCCATGGTGGCCACACCGCCAGCAGCATTGAACGCCGCCTTCATCATCATTTCAGCAAAGCTTGCGGCCTGTCGCTTCTCCGGCGTCGAACGAAAGTCCGGCAACAGAGACTGGTAGTACTCCATGTCAGGCCCAAGGACTCGAACGGTGCAGCCTAAAGCAGTACCACCTTCGCCAGCGAACGGTTCCACAATGGGAATGCCTTTGCGTTTCGCGATCGCTTCGAGGTCTTTCGCGTTTTGGAGAGCCGCGCGCATGCGTTCACTCAAGCTACCCGGAGTGATTCGGCCATCGTGGAACATATGATGGATATCCTGAGAATGCTCCCACGGAAGGTGCATCCACAGTTGATCGACCGTCAGTTCCTCCAGCACAACGGACAAGCCACTCGCGTGATCACCATCCGGATGTGTATTCACCACAAGATCGACGTGGGTCGTCTTGTAGTACGTCTCTATATGGTTCACCAGTTTCTCGCCCGACTCTTTCGTCCCG
Organism: Planctomycetaceae bacterium; assembly: GCA_046349695.1. Classification (GTDB taxonomy): domain Bacteria; phylum Planctomycetota; class Planctomycetia; order Planctomycetales; family Planctomycetaceae; genus SXXK01. The sequence continues at coordinate 128,384 of JAXMBV010000021.1, forward strand.
CCATCGATGACCATCACAAACTGCTTGCTTCGATCGCCACTCAGCAAATCCCCAAAACGAACAGCAATGGCGTCGCCACTCTTTTCCCCGTTACCCACAGGGAGAAAATCAACTTCGTAACTCATAAAAAACCTCAACCAATAAGCTTCAACACTCAAATCGAATTCAGACTCCACAGTGGAATCCGAATAATCAAAAACCTCGCAGGAACTTCTTGTCCTCCTTTCAGGGATCTGCGACCGAGCGTTGACTCAAGGTTCAGGGCCACGTACAACGTGGATGGAAATAGTGCCGAAACCCCGATCTTCACCGGTCTGTGCCTTCGGTAAGCCAGTCGTGCGCTAACACGCTTGGCCAAACAAATGACGGGAGACGGCGAAAGCTGCCTCCCGTTTTTCGTTTCCGAAATCAAATACTCAAGCATTATGCGCCTCTATGATATCCAACGGGTGCGTCAGTACCATCGAAGTATTTCGTTTCGGCAGGTATTTTTCCAGTTTTTCTTTCCGCTGGTCGCGGCGTTACTGGAATCGCCGGAAAAGCCGCAAAATCATTGATTTGACTGCGCTGAGGGAGTGGTTCCGGCAGAAAGCAGGTTGGACCGGTGCAGACAGTAGTGACCGATTAGCGAGGTCTGTCACGATCTCGTGATGCACCACTAGCAGTTTGACGACGAGGGTTGCTCGTGATTCACTGATTTCCGGCGGGCGGCGGATGCCGTTCATTTTGGGGAGCCAAAGGTGGTTCCGATTCGTGTAGCACGTTACCCTTTGGGTGGGTAGCGGTGGAGAGGCGGTTCTTTGCCACCAAGTCCTTTTTCTAATGTTCCTATGCGAACCCGTGAGCCGTGACGCAGCCCAACAATAGCCTGAGACTTCTGTCTGATGTCGCGATCGCAGACGTGCAGCAGGACCGTCTGGAACGAGCTCCGTTTGCAAGATCGCTCGCACAATCAATTCACAGTCTGGATACGCACGATTCCTTCGTGTTTGGACTCTGCGGTCCATGGGGCTCGGGAAAAACCAGTGTACTCAATCTTGTCTTGGCGGAGCTGAAGTCAATCGGTGGAGATACCTCCCCGATAGTCGTCCACTTCAATCCTTGGTGGTTTTCCGGCAAGCATCAATTGCTGGAGTCATTTTTGCATCAACTTGCCGCAGCGTTACAGATGCCTGAGAAAGGAGAGAACGCCGGGAAAGCTTCTGGTTTGTTGACGAAGCTTTCCGCAGGACTGCGACCATTGTCGTGGCTTCCATATGTCGGCGAGTTGGCAAAAGCAGGCAGCGAAGCTGCAGGCAACGCTGCGGACTTTGCCAAGACCATGGCGGATGCGGCAAAGCAGGATGTTCATGGCCTTCGCAATGCAATTGACGAAGCACTCACGAAATTCAATCGCAAGATCCTGATTGTGATGGATGACATCGACCGACTGGCCGCAGACGAAATTGCTGAAATCTTTCTGATTCTGAAGGCTGTTGCAGATTTCCCAAACACGGTCTACTTTCTGTCGTTTGATCATGATGTTGTTTGCAGTGCAATCAAAGAAAAGCTGGGCGTTGATGGCGGTATATATCTGGAAAAGATTGTTCAGCTTCAAATTGATGTCCCGACCATCGGGCACACGGCGATCTACAACCTGTTTCTGTCGCAGTTGGAAACACTGGTCGGTGACGACAAGATTACAGCCGACGAGAAGCAAGACCTTGGGAACTTCTTTCATGACGGAGTGAAGCAATTTCTTACGACACCTCGGTCAGCCAAAAAGCTGCTCAATATCTTACGGTTCATGTATCCGCCATTGCGAGGTGAAGTCTACCTGCCGGACATGTTGGCAATTGCAACCTTGTTCACCTTCGTTCCCGCTGCGATTGCTGCCGTATCAAGTAGTCCGAGTTGTTTTACAGGTACAGAGCGATTCGGGGATAACAAAGACGCTCTCAAGGTCTTTCACGAAGGCTGGCTGAAGGGACTTAGCGACGATGTTCGTCCACAGGTTGACAGTTTGCTTCGGCGACTATTCTCAAAGTACTCATGGGCTTTCGGTGGCTCAGCGTATGCCACGGACTTTGAGTTGATCTGGCGGCGACAGTTGCGAGCGAGATCTGCTGCTCACTTCGACAAGTATTTTCTATTCTCAGTTCCACAAGGAGCGATTTCAGAGGCGGATTGGCGATTCCTGGTTGGTGAGATGGTTGATGTACCCCGACTCGGGCAACAAATTGAACGACTCATTCAGAACCAAGGTCGAGGGAGTGTCTCGAAATGTAAAGAATTCCTGGAACGATCGGCTGACTGGGCGGAAAAGATTACGCCGGATTCCAATCGAGTGTTGTTCGCGACTCTCATGAAATACGGCGATGTGCTTATTGCAGTCAAAGATGAAGAAAGCACAGGTGGATTCATTCCCACTGACAATTGGGCAAGGGTGCAACGTGCAATGATGAAAGCACTGGAGCATTCAGGTGACATAGACGTTCGCCAACGGCTGTGGAGTACCTGCGCGGCTGGCGACTCCGGCTTGCACATTACATGCGAGTTTCTCGACCTGCTTGCTGCCGAGCACGAACTTCTTGGCCATACTCCCTCGGTTTATCCGGGAGCTCAGCCCTTGCTACAAAAGGCAGACGTGGAGTCGAGTATCAAGAAGGTGTGTCGGAAGATTGCGGCAGAGTCAGGACGGCTGGATGTGCGCCTACAAGACCACGCCGCCTTTCTGCGAATTGCTCATCACTGGTACCGGTTCGGCTCTCAGTCAGCTTCCAAAAGATGGCTGAGAAAAGTGACCAAGGAGGACCATGTAATGCTGGCGGCCATCGAACAAGCGTCTTCTGTTGTGAGGAGCCATGGCACCTCGGATCGAGTTACACGTCAGTCACTTCGCGTGGATACATCTTTCCTGGGGATGTTCCTGAATCTTCGACAGTTAAAACAACACGCACAACGTCTCCTCGCAACCGCAAAGGATTCTCTGACCGTCGCACAGATCCGGCTGCTTAGCCTCACTGTGGATTCTATCACCGACGACGGAAAGCCATGCGATCAGATGGACAGAAATAGATTGGCAAGACATTTTGCCAGCGATGAATAGTGCTGAAGAAACCACGCCAGACAGTTGCTGTTGCTGTTGCTGTTGCTGATGGCTTCGGTGTCTCAGATGCAGTGGCGAGGGTCACATGCTTCCCGTGGCGTTTGTCGATTTCAACTTGAAGCAAGATTTTGAGTCCACAGCTGTGGTGGAGCCAAAATCGCTTCGGGGTTCTTTGCGACCTTCCGCTGCTGAAGGCGAGAGTTGGCTGGGAGAAGCGGGAGTATTGTGCATTGTGCAGCAACCAACAACGCTTTACGCAGGCCCATGAACTGATACACCGGTTCTATTGTGTCCCTCGGCGTCGGTTTGCATGAACCTTTTCGTCCCGTGACAGGGGAACAAAGGGCGGCTGCCAACTTGACGGCATCTGGACGCAGTGGTGGTCGCATATCAGACGAGTTTGTTTCGTGCTGGTGGCGGGAAGGAAACCTCAGATGCTGCGACAGCTCTTTAGCCGCTGACGGAAGATCCGTAGAAGCCATGGCAGCGGAGGTATGCTGCAGTTCCGGCTTCTCGTTCGGTCAATCCGGATGGCAGCCGCGATTTGCCAGATAAGGTTGCGAGAATGGCCTATCAGCCTGTTGAAAAAGTCACTATCTGACCTGGCCCCGAATATCCAGAGCGGTAAAATCAGCG
>JAXMBV010000022.1:0-115517 GCA_046349695.1 Planctomycetaceae bacterium
GCGTCCGGTCATCATCAGGTAGGCGCCTTTGCCGTGATCATCTTCGCTTGTGTTGACGCTGCGAATGAGGCAGAGATTATGCATCTGCTGTGCGGTTTTCGGCAGTAGTTCCGAAATGTGAATCCCAGGGACTGATGTCGGAATGGAGAGGAACGGCCCGCCTGTTTCGGTGCCGGGTTTCGGGTCCCAGCTTTCCAACTGGCTGAGCCCACCGTGCATGTTGAAAACAACGATTCGCTTCTGATCAGACTTCAGCGAAGCGGCGATCGCGGGATTGGCAAACGCCCCGAGGCCACCGACGATCGCGCCGGCACCAGCGGCCATCGTGCCAAGGAACTGACGTCGAGCAATGCCGTGAGCGGCCGTGTTGCAGGGGTATCGAAGAACCATGGTAAAACTCCCACGACTGAATACTTGTGGATTCAATGGACCAGGATGACGTCAGTGGTCCGATGATCTTAATGGTTGAAGCGAAACTCAGCGCTGCTGAGAAGCCCCCAGACAAGTTCCTTCGCCGCCTGATTTCGATCTGGCCGTGAGGCCAGGAACGAAGTCACGTCGGCCACTTCTTCGTCCGTTGGCATCCGGGTCAGAATGCCGAGATACAGTTCTTCAGCCGCAGCTTTTGGGTCTGAGGCTTTGATAATTCGTTCCGTGGCATTTCCGCCTGACGGACCAACCCAGCTGTTGATTGCACCGCCGTTGGAGGTGAACAGAGCCTGATCCGGACTTGCGTAGAAATCACTTTGCGGCTGTCCCGGAGCACCGCCATAAAGGGGCACGTAGTTTCCGATGTTGCCCTTCAGCTTGTCCCACGTACGCTGCTCAAGTTCAATCTCGCGCTGAGCCAATACCGCGGGATCCTGCTTCTGAGCATCTGTCAGCGGAGTTGTCTTGTCGAGTTCCGCAATCTCGATGCTCCTGTAGTTGTCGTAGACTCGCGTAACGCGGAACACGGTCCAGCAGAGCTGTTCAGGGCTGAGATGCTTGAGCTGTGCCAGCATGAAATGGTTGGCAAGTTCGGTCGGGACCGGTTCAATCGCCTTTGTAAACTCGTCCGAAGCCTGCTGCCGAGACGCCTTTGCAGCCTCGAAGCCGGCATTCATCTGCGCCTCCATATTCTGGCGGCGCTGAAATTCCGCCTGAGCCTCGTTCATTTCGGCCTGAGCCTTCTTCATCAGTTCATCAGCCTGCTGCATCTGCTGCGAGGCTGTCGTCATCTGAGATTCTGCTGACTTTAGAGCAACCGCTGCTGCTTCCGCTTTGACGGTCAGCTGCTGCGATGCCGCCTTGAGTTCGGGATCATCGGCCAGGGCCTGGACAGCCCGGTCGAGCGCTGCTTTAGCATCAGTGAGCGATGAGGAAACGGTCTGCTGGGATGACATTGTCTGCTGCGCCGTGGTCAATGCTGCCGCGGCTGCAGCCCGTGTCGTCTCAGCTGTTTTGAGTGATTCGGTTTTCTGCTGAATCACAGGCATCATTTCTGAAACCTGCTGTTTGGCCACAACGTACTGTGACTCCGCAGAAGCCACTGCCGTGGTTGCGGCATCCAGTTCCTGACGTTCGTCGCCGGCCTTCTTCATGTCGTCAAGCATCGAGAGGCGTTCTTCGGCGGACCGGAGGACTGCCTGAGCGTTCTGTGCGGCAGAACGAGCCGCGACGACTTTGGCTTCTTCAGCACGAACCGCGTCGAGCAGTGGCTGCAGTTTCTGAGCGGCTCCTTCCAGAGTTGTTCGAGCTGTCTTTGCTGCTTCCTGCGGGGCTGTCGTTGCCGTCGTCTTGTCCGTGACGGCCTGCTTCAATGCCGGCAGTTCCGCATTGACTGCGGTGGTGCGTGTTTCGAGAAGACTGGCCGTTGCCGCAAGGTCCTGACTGTCAGGAAGTGCCGCGAGAGCATTCTTCAGCGATGCGAGCGACTGGTTCAGGCTGTCAGCCGCCTGTTGCTTTGCCGTCAATGCGGAAGTGGCATCGGCAAGTGCCTTCTGAGCTTCATCGAGTTTCTTCTTTGCTTCGGCATACTGATTCCGTGCCGCGTCCAGTTCGCCGGCAACTGGCAGCAACGCTTTTTCTGCTGCAAGGAACGCATCATCCGCTGTGTCTTTGGATGTTGTCGCTGCGGTGCTTGCGGCATCGAGTGCAGCCTTTTGCTGAGCAATACGATCGGCTTCCGCTCTGGCAGCCACCAACTGTGCGGTTGTCTCCGCTGGAAGATCAAACGGACGCTGATAGGTCTGGCTGAGTGCGATCTCTCGGAGGAAATTTTTCATGTCGAAGTTGGATGCTGCCAGTCGCTCGCCGAGTTGCTGGAGCAGAGCCGGACTGACCGCAGGATTATCCGGGTGTATCATGTCGAGCGGATGAACGAGCCCTCGACCAAACATGAACGACCAAAGGCGGTTGGCAGCGTTCTCATTGAAGGCGCGGTTCGAGCCGTTGGTTGCCTGTTCCGCAAGCAATGAGCGTCGACTGACCTTTGGCACGGCCCGAATCCCATCGGCCGGGGCGGTGACATAATCTTCGCCGGGCACCAGGAACTGTTCTGCCAGCGTTGTGCCTCCTGGCAAGCGTGCTCCGGTTCTGTGCATGTTCCCTTTGGAGAAGACGGATTCGAACGTCAGATCCGAACCAGACCGCTCACCCAGAACCGTCACATCTTTATCGTTGATCTTTTTCGTGACTGCATAGGTCGCAGAAGTGATCGCCAGCAATCCCTGATAGTCCTTCTGCAGGAAATCGGCGACAAGCGGAGAATCGTGGCATTGTGCACACTGAAGATCGCGTCCGAAGAAGAAGCGTCCCACGTCACGAGCCACAATGTTCGGCTCTACTCCTCGATCCAGAATAAAACGGGAAGCAGCCCGATGATCCGGGTTGTCCATTTCCCCGTCCGCGGTCATCAGTTCTTTCGCCAGAGTATTCCATGGCTTATTCTCGCGAACAGATTTCACCAGCCATGCCATCCATGCATCCTGAGCCACATGGGTATTTGCACGTCGTTCCATCAGCATGACGTCGAGCGTTGAGGCGAGGTGCCTGGCGTAAAGCGGCGACGCGAGAAGACGGTCGATGAGTTTTTCTCGCTTTGACGGATCGGCATCGGTCAGGAATGCTCTTGCTTCATCAGCCGTTGGAGGCATCCCATTCAGGTCGAGCGAGACTCTGCGAAGAAACTCGGCATCCGAACAGACTGGAACAGTAATGCCTGGAGGCGGAGCAAGTTCGCGGTCGATCAGCTGTCGAAGCGATTCCTGGGCAGAGCCCATCGACGGGGCGAGGCACACCATCAGTGCTGCGAAACACAGCAGGCGAAGATTCGCGTTCATCGCGATCTCTCCGAGTCTGGTCTTCTCTCAGCCATTGAGGAGGGACCGGCATGCCGGCGATGGACTGAAAGAAGAAATGTTGGAAGGCGGGAATCCGGTCAGAGGACCGGCCAATCTCCTGCTCGAGCATTTCGTCTCGAGCCATTTCTGTCTGTCGAGCAAGTCGTTGGTGAGGTACACGTCTGACCTGCAAGGCTGGTGTATCGCCAGGGATTCACCACGGTCAAGCCAGACCATTGCTCAGTTGAGCGAGGAAACCGAAACCAAGAAAGAACTATTCTTCTGTATTTTGACACTTCGGCCGCGAAAGGCATGAAAAAACAGCCATTTTTCTCTGGCACGATGAGATCGTGTTGAGGAAAAGCAACAGGCGTGTCAAGGTCGCACAGAAAATGCTGTCGAGTGCGACTCGTTCGCACACATCTGAGGGCCGACCGAACAATGATCGAACTACGACTGAACGTATCCGTCAGCATTCGTCGGCAGCTCTACAGATGCCGGTGCTTTGGCCGACGGCGATTCCGCCACGATGCTCCGAATGGCTCGAATCAGCTGTGACTTTCTGAACGGCTTTTGCATGGTCATCCGGACGTTGGGGAACATGCTGTAATCTTCCGCATTGGTCTGCGAGTAACCACTCATGATGATCACGGGAACATGAATATCGCGCTGATAGAGTTCTTCGAGCATCGCATGTCCATCAAACTCCGGCATCATCATGTCAAGCAGCAGGCAGTCGATTCCTAGAGTATCAGCGATGAACTCGAGCGCTTCTGTCGCCGTACGGAACACGTTGACTCGGAGGCCGCTGTTTTCACAGGCACGCTGCACGACATCAAGAACAGTTTGCTGATCATCAACGGCGACGATCGTGCCATGTGACACATGGGACGTTGCTCCAGGATCACTCAGATCACTGGCGTCAGCATCCACGGTAACGAGGCTGTCAGTCTGGGGCAGCAGAATTCGAAACGTTGTTCCTTCGCCTGGTCGGGAAATGACCTGAATCAGACCATCATGCCGATTCACGTGTCCATAGACGACGGACAATCCGAATCCATGTCCCTGAGTTCTTGATCGGGTCGTGAAGAAAGGCTGGAACAGGCGTGACAGATCCGCTTCAGAAATCCCGACGCCACTGTCAGTGACTTCAAACCATACAAAGCGTCCGCCGCATGTTCGGTTGCCAAAGAGCTGGAGTCTGGAAAGTTCTGCCGCGCTGGCGATCGCCATTTCTCCTGTGCGAAGCGTCACACGCCCGTGCGTATCCTGCATGGCCTGGGCAGAGTTCGAGACGAGATTCATCAGGATCTGTTCCAGCTGCCCGGTATCGGCTTCCGTCATGCATGGCGAAGGGCCTGGAGAAAACTCGATGAGGTGCCGACAGCTCAGTCCGGAACGAAGGAGCGGCAGCATTCGGCCAATGACGTGGTTCAGGTCCACCACGCATTTTCTGGACGGCTCCTTGCCTGCGTAAACCAGCATCTTGCGACTCAGTTCCGCCGCTGTTTCGGCAGATCGGATAATGCCTTCCACGCACTCGTCGATCTGAGGATCCTGGGGAACGATCTGTTTGAGAAGGTCTGCATTGCCAAGGACTCCGACAAGCAGATTGTTGAAGTCGTGAGCAACACCACCTGCCAGGGTCCCCAGACTTTCGAGACGCTCCGTCTGGGCGATTCGCAATTCCATCCGTTCACGTTCGGCTCGCTGCTGTTCGGCTTTCTGCATTGCGAGTGAGAGCTGTTCGTTGATGTTTCGAAGTGCTCGCTGATCCATCAGCATCAGGACGAACAGCGAGACAACAACGACGCCCGCGACAGCCATCCAGAAATCGCTCCACCAGGCATGAGAGCTTCCGTCAACAATCACTTCCTTCAGCAATTCTGATTGCTCCACCTGAGCCTGCTGGAGCTTGTCCAGGTCCAGGGAGATCTTTGATGCAATCGACGCCGATGCTGCACGGTCAAACCCCAGCAGACGGTTTGCGTGCGCCGCGATTTGCTCTGCCGCCGCGACCCTCGTCGGATCCTGTGGCTCAAACAAACCGCTTCCCAGATGCCGTGACAAACTGATCAGGACATCCGGGTCAGTGACACACGCCAGTGCATCGTTCTGGGATTTCAGCAGATCCTTGACAAACTGGCGATGCTCAGAATTTCCGGAGCTTCCTGCATAGAGTGCTTTGATGGGCGCATAAGGCGTTTCGAACGCCAGTTGCGCGAGTTTCTCCTGCAGCTGGGTCGTGAGTGCTTTTCTGTGCGTCAACTGGTCCAGTGACAGCAGGCTTTCCGTGGCGGCAATCTTCCAGAGCACCGGCAGCCCCTGAAACTCCGGCGCATTGAGGGAAGACGTGATCTTCTCAATCATCGCCTCTTCATTCGCGTCGGCCTGACACCGCGTACATTCCTTGACGAGTTTTACAAACCACGCCTGGCTCCGATTCTGCGCACTGGCCTTGGCCGCCAGGACCGCCGGGGTGGAAAAGTCAGAGCGACGCTTCTTCAGGCGAAATTCGATACGACTCGATTCCGTCCAGAGAACCTCTGACCACATCAGCAATGCGATATTGTCCGGCAGATCGTTTCCAAGAATCCGGAGGTCCTTTCGAAGGCCTTCCGTACAGGAAACCACCGCGGCAGATCGAGTCATCCTGGCACGCAGGCAAAGTGCGTGCAGGAAATAGATATGGGACATCCGATCCGGATCTCGGGGAAATGCATCCATGGCTAGCAGAAAATCCGGCTGGCTCGCGACAGGACCTTCTGTCAGCAATCTTGCGCACGACCTTTGAGCCATGGCCGCCGCGTACGAACCGGTGTTCGACGCTTTGACTGCAAGTTCCGCAGCCTGCTGACTGAGCTCAATGACCTTCTCAGGAGATTCGTAGATCATGACGACCGACTGCTGCAGCAAGTTCTGCAAGTCTGTCGGAGGGACCGTCTGGGCTGGCTGACTTTCTGGTGGCGGCGGCAGCGTGGGAGGTTGCAGCTGCACTGCACAGGATCTTTGAGCCGGAATCAGCAAGGCCGCAAACGCAACGAACCCTGTAAGCAGTCGACCAAATGCCCTCATCGCTGTGCCCTCCGTGCCACATGGCGTGCTTCGCATTCAGGTGAATTGATGCGAAGACAAATCCTAAACAGGCCGGAGGCTGCTGCCTCATAACAGGAATCTCCGCCTGTGACTTATGGGGAGGATGGCGAAATCCCCTGGCACTTGCAAGAGTCCCGCAGGCGTTGTCCCACAAGTTTGCCGTGTCTGTGTGGGTGAGTTTCGTCACGAAGAAGCACCGAGATCGACGTCAGTTTTGCTGTCCTTGAGTCTTCCGCTGCTTCGCTGACAGCCAGAAAAATGCCGCTTCCGGAAGGCTCTCGTGCCCCCCGTCGAAAATGATGACTTCGGAGTCTTTTGAGCGACGATGGAGCAGCACGTCTCTTGATAGGCCGGGGATTTCACCTTGTGGCTGCGGCTGATCCAGTTTCTTCTGACCGACCAGCTGTTCAATCTCAACATCACTCACAGGCGGTGACTTTGCCTCGTGACCAAGCGCGATGGCGTTGAAGGCACGCAGTGAGTGACTGACCGGGACGGAACCGGAATGACCGTCTTCCACACCGGCCCAGATGCTTACCGGGAGTTCCCCGGACCGATGCAGTTGAAACACCGGTGATCGATCGCGGTAGTCCAGATCGATCTCGATGGAATCGCCTGGCTTACCTCCGAGCGACTTCGCAACCATCTGCGCATACTTTTGCGGTTGCCCATCCTTGCAGTGAAAGCGATACCATTCGGCAAGATCAGTGGGGCCGACCCAGGCAGAAACGGCGCTGAATCGATCCGGATGATGGCCGGCCATCAGCAACGACATATGGCCTCCGCCGGAAACTCCTGCAAGGTAGACTCGTGTCGGATCCACTTTGACCTTTAACGAAATGAAATCGATCGCGTCGAGAATATCCTGGCGAGCATACTTCGAGCCGCAGGCTTTCGGCGAGTCATTGACTCCTCGGAAATTCGGATGGAGCCAGATCCAGCGATGTTCCACGCAGGCTCGCAACCACTTCTCATTGTCCTGCAGATAATCGCTGCTCCAGGAATGCAGGAACACAAACAACGGCGTGGCCTTGTTCATCGCCTCCGGCGGCGCCCAGTACAGCAATGGCTGTTTTTCGCCATCCAGCGGACTGATCGTTTCGGCCTGAATCGTCCTGGGCACTGGAGCCAGTGTAGTCTCATCATCCATCGCTGAAAGTTGCCGCGACGAAGCAGTGAGCACCAGGGAATACACCAGCAATTGGATGAGCGACAGGCGAACCGCACGAACTCTCGGAGACGTTCGAGTCATCGCAACATGTCGGGCTCGAGCCCACATGGTCTTCATCATTGCCTGCACAGTGTGCATAGAATGACTCTTTGCATCAGATGACCTATCAGCCTGTCGCAACGTCTTTGCAGAAGTCGTACAGCAGTTGCAGAGAATGCTGTGCATCGTTTTCCGAAATGGTCATTGGCGGACTGACTCGAATGACGCAGCCAGCCAGCGGGCCCAGCAGATGAATTCCTTCGTTCTGTGTATTCCCGCGGTAACACCGTTCAACGATGGCGCAGGCGGTTTGAGCTGGTGTGAGGCTGCCATGAGCACCGCATTCGATTCCAAAGACCATTCCTTCTCCGCGGACTTTGACAATGATCCCGGTTTCCTTCAGGCGTCGCAGACCATCAAGGAAAATCGTGTGCAGTTTTCGAGTATGCTCAAGGACGTCCGTCGTCTCAAACTCATCCAGCGTCGCCAGAACAGCCGCTGATGAAATCGGATTTGCGCTCCAGGTGTCCGATGTTGAGCCATAGCCCATCGGATCACAGACGTCTCGTCGGCCGACAGCAGCACTCACCGGGACACCGTTGCCAAGTCCTTTGCCAAGACAGACAAAGTCCGGTTCGATGCCGTACGATTCGAATGCATACATGTGGCCCGTGCGGCCGAAGTTCGCCTGGACTTCATCGAGGATGAAAAGAATGTCCTTCTCACGACAGAACTGCTGAAGCAACTGAAGGTAGGCTTTTGGCGGATGATAACTGCCACCGCCGCCGAGGTACGGTTCTGTGATCAGGCAGCCGATGGACTTGCCGGATTCCTGCCAGACACGATCCAGTTCCGCGCGGTAAGGGGCTGGCTCGAAGGGCTTTCCCGGATTGTCAACATCCGAACATTCTTCCCGGGGGAACGAGATGAAACGAACTCTGGGATCACGGTCCGGATCCGATTCTGATCCGGTGACTGCTCCACTCAGGCCCTTCTTGCCATGAAAGCCAAACCGCGTTGCCATGATGCCATCGCGGGCAGGATCACGTTTCATGCATGCCCACAGAGCTTTCTGCACGGCTTCGGACCCGGATGCGGCCCAAAGGACAGTTTGCAGTCGGCTGCCACCAGGAGAACTCTGCAGGCTGGCAACCAGGCGTTTGCTGGCTTCGGCTTCCAGAGGAGTAATCGCGTTGTAGGCCGTCATGGACGAAGCCTGGAAGTAACCTTCATCGCTGCCACTGAAGTCGGCCGGATTCCAGCCCATGTAACGAATGAAACGCTTCATCCATCGACGCGGGTTGTGTCCCAGATTGGAGACCAGAACTCCCGATGTGTAATCAAACAGTCGTCGTCCTTCCGGCGTCCAGTGGAAACAACCAGCAGACCGTGCGAGCACTGCCTGGCTGGGGGTGAACGTCCGCAGGGAATGCGGTTCCGTCGTCGCAATCACATCTCGATAGGCATTCGACTGATCTTCACGATCAAAGTGAATGGCGAATGACGGGGCGGGCTGAGTCATTGATAGAGTTACCTGTGAGTCCGACGGGAAAACAAACACGCAGAGCACAGATGGTACTGGAAACAGATCGTTCCGCAAACAAATCGTTACAATCTCCAAATCAGCAAGCACTCCAGGCACTGAATGTGTAGCAGGAGATTGCTGCTTTACTGCTGATACCAACTTCCGGAACCAACGACCCAGGTTATGAGCACAATCGGAAAAGAAAAAGAGCTGTCCTTGCCGCCGAACGTCAGACTGCTCGGCGCGGTCAGTCTTCTGAATGATATTGCGAGTGAAGCGATCTTCCCTTTGTTGCCTCAGTTTCTGATCACGGTTCTGGGAGGAAATCGATTTCACCTGGGACTGATCGAAGGGTTTGCGGATTCTGTCGCAAGCCTGTTGAAGCTGTGGGCCGGCGCGACCTCGGATCGCGCGGGACGGCGCAGGATCTTTGTTGTCCTGGGCTATTCACTGACGGTGGTGGTAAGGCCACTCATTGGACTTGTGAATGCGCCCTGGCAGTTGTTTGGGGCACGAATTGCCGATCGGATTGGTAAGGGACTTCGGACGGCTCCACGCGACGCGCTGATCGCGGATTCATCACCACCGGAAATTCGAGGCCGAGCGTTTGGCTTTCACCGAGCCATGGATCATCTGGGTGCGGCGATCGGTCCCTTGATTGCGATGACCTTTTTGCTGATCTGGCCGGATCATTTGCGGACGTTGTTTCTGCTCACGCTGTTGCCCGGCCTGCTGGTCGTGGCTTTGCTGCTGTTTGGGCTGAAAGAAAAACGGTCGAGCCCGTCGAATGGTGCCGTCCCAGGTCTCGGTCTCAAATCCTTCAGCGGGCGATTCCGTCTGTATCTTACCGCGATGGCCGTGTTTACTCTGGGCAATTCGAGTGATGCCTTTCTGCTGGTTCGTGCTGGCGAGCTTGGAGTTCCAACGGCACTGCTTCCATTGCTTTGGAGTGCCTTTCATGTTGTGAAGAGTCTCGGAAATCTGCTGGCAGGCCGGCTTGCCGATCGAGTCAGTCCGAGACCACTCATTCTGACCGGCTGGCTTATCTACTCGGTGATCTATCTTGCCTTTGCGATGATCACGACCGCCTGGCAGGCATGGCTGCTCTTTCTTCTGTACGCGATTTTCTATTCACTCACGGAACCGGCCGAGAAGAAACTTGTGACTCACCTGGTTTCGGAAGATCAGAAAGGGGCGGCCTTTGGCTGGTTTAACTTTGCGATTGGAATTGCCGCATTGCCGTCGAGTGTTCTGTTTGGCTGGCTGTACGAACAGTTCGGACAACTGATCGCATTCGGCTGGGGAGCCGGCCTTGCGCTGATCGCCGCCGGCATCCTGAGTGTTTTCCGGGTCGAGTGATCGCTGCAGAAATTCTGCCGGTCGTTCGGCGCGAGTAATCTTCATCAATCCACTTTTTGTTGATCGAAAGAGATGGTGCGGTTGTCTGACGCTCGGAAGTCCTTCTCTCAGCGAGCCTCGCAGACGAAACGCCCCACTTCAAGGCGAGCGGCCGGGCATCAGCCCACCGAGTCCCCCGCGCCCCCTGCCCATCGCCTAATCCTAATCTTAACCTTAATCCTAATCCCCACCCCCAGCGCCGTCGTCCGACAAAAATGTGTGACAAAAGTCACCCCCCACAACCAAGTCCCAACGGCGAGCGGCCCCGGTGTCAACCGGCCGGTACTTCACAACCGTCGATTCATCAAGAACCAAGAACCATCCGCACTCAACATCTGAATGGATACAACCGGCCCTCAAAACGAATCAAATTGACGCCCCTAAGCCGTGTTGGTATCCTGATCGCTGTGTACCACAAGTCAATATTGGAATATCCCTGTATTGCGCGTGATATTGGCGAATGACCGTTACCACCGGCCAATTTGCCTTCCAGTATCAGGATATCACGCGCTTTACTGTGTTAATAAAGAGTTACTTGACAATCTGCATGCTGGAGTTACCTGTGCTCCGTTCTTCGTCAACCAAGATTCACGACGAACTTGACATAGTTGCGGTGCAAAGAATCTACGAACAAGCAGGCCTGCAGAAAGAGCTCGAGGGCCAGATAATCTCAAGCCCCTACGATCTTTACGCGGTTGAGACCCTTCGCGACAGGCATCGACTGCGTACGCCTGCTGGCATTGCGACTGATGCATTTGTTTTTGCCGAGGGTGAATCGCCTAAGCGTCACGTTACCAAAGTTGGTGGCCTGCCCTACTGGCCCGCAGATCAACTTTGGCCCACAACAAGTGACGGATCGGCCATGAGATTTATGGCACAATTCAACTTCGCAGATTCGTTTGATCTCCTCCCCCAACTCCCTGGCGACATATTACTGATTCTAACAGAAGACGAAGATAGCTGGTGTGATGGTGACCTGTCGACCATGCATTTCATGTGGCAGACTCTCAAGGACCAAGACCTTATCTCGCTGCAAGAGTTTCCTTCGTTTGACCATGAGTACCAGCACTTCGATTGCTACGGCGTTATTCATCGCACAGCGGACTACCCGGAATCCGCTGAAACCGCCGAGCGTCTGGAAGTCCGGAAAAACTATAATTTGGCTGTCTTGGCTTGCACAAAGATTGGTGGCGTCCCGGATCAATTGCGTAGCAACCAAAAATCTCCCGGTATCTTTCTCGCGCAATTGGGCTCGATTCAGCCAGCACCGTTTGTCCCTTATCCATGGGTCAATCGCGAAGCGCCATATGATCTCCGTTCCAAGGAAAACGGGATATACGCACATCAGCAAACGATCGGAGACATGGGAAGCCTGTACTTATTCATGAATGATGATGGCAGTGTTAAATGCATGACTGAATGCTATTGAAGAAGTGAATCCAAGTAACGATAAGATGCAGCCGAGTTGCCGTCGGCGGTTTCTCAAATGGCAAGTCAGTCGCGGCAACCGGCTGATCTTGGTCGTTAGCCTACAATCAACGCCATATGCTCGCCACCGCTCACATCGTATACGATCGCCAGTATTTCGAGATGCTGTACGATGACTGGCTTCAACATCGTTCCGTTTGGCGACGCTATGCGATCTACGCTTCGCTGGCATTACTCGCTGCGGGCGTCATGATGGGAGTTGCGTTTCCTCGGCATTGGCTGGTCGGGGCTGTGTTCGCAATGTTTGGTGTTTACGAGACGATCTCTGCTTTGACTCATCGGCGCCGCTGGATCAGTGAGCGGCTTCTGCTTGCTCGAGTCGATAAAGCTGTAGACCTCACGTTCGACGAAACAAGCGTGGCGTCTGCGTCAGCGAACGGCACGTCCACAATGCTCATTTCCAGATTCGTGGGTTTCGCTACTGGAACAAACGGCTTCTTCCTGATCCCGGATACCGGCATCTCACTCTATGTACCGAGACCTGCCGTTGAGCCGGCAAGCGTTTATGAGACATTAGTGCACAGCCTATGTTTGGCCATCGAAAAAGGCTCTGAATCGCAAAAGACAAGCGGCGAACAAAACGCTGAACCCGAGACATCTGAGTGGCTGAGTTAAGTGATGTGTTGATTTTGTCTTTGATGAATGACGGCGCGGCCTATTGGGGCATTGAGAGACTTCGGCGACTCGGGACGCGGTCTGTCGGCGCTTCGCGGCTGAAGACAGGCGGTTCTTTCACTCTGTGATTTGATTCGTGTTGATCAGCGCTGAATGGTGTTCCAATCTGTTACTTCTTGCCATGCCGCGTAGTGCAGAAACCGGGTCCCACCGGGGTAAACCCGGGTGGCGGTGGTTTGTTGGGGCTTGTCGAACATCGCCACTGGGTTCACCCCAGTGGAAGCAGGTTTTTGCACTACCACGGCCTCTACTGCCAAACAGGGCCACGAAAGCAGATCAGCACTGTCCGGTCTCCTGCCTTATCCGCGAGCATCCGCGTCATCCGCGGTTCCTCGCCAAAGCCATTTCCAGGGTGACAAGCCGCGTCGCCAGCAGTAAACTCTGACCGGCACGGGTTCCTCACCGTGATGAATCCCGCAAGGGCCATTCCTGAGCCTGCACCGCTCACAAAGCGGCAAAGTTCAACGCACGATCTATACGTCGGCTAATCGCCAGACGCGTAGATCGCAATTCGTTATGCCTGGAACTCCATTCTGAGCCCTGCTGAGGTCACATGTCCATTAGTGATGCTTTTACAAACTGGCTTCTCGATGCGAAATCCTTCTTCGAACGTTTAAATGCATCGGGAGGCGCCTTCAACACGTACGCTGTTGACATTGCACCACCAATGTCTGCGGCTGCCTTTACTTCCCTTCAAGACTCGCTCAGCAGACAGCTGCCGCCACTCTTTCGCGAAATTCTCACGTCATCGACTTCGCGTGCAACACTTCGCTATGTGTGGGATCCGCCGGATCACCTAAAGCCTGCGTTGAAAGAGATATTTGGACAACGTTACATTTACGGCGGCGGCACCCTTTTCGACAGTGCCAGCTTGGCACTAGCCTTGAGTGAGTGCCAAGAAGCCGCAACCGAGTCATGGTTAGCCGACGAGGAATTTGAGGCAGATCAACGCTTTTGGCTCAGTGGCATACCATTTCTTCGTATGCCAAACAGCGACTATTTGGCGATTGATCCAGAAACAGAATCCGTGTCGTACTTGTCACATGACTCCACAAGTAGTTTTGTTGGCAGCGACCTGATGAGTTTCCTTAATGCTTGGCAGCGTGTGGGCTATGCTGGTCCTGAATCATGGATTATCAGAAAGTTCATTGATACTTCGACAGGCTATTTGGGGTTTCCCAACAAGAATCAAGCGGAGGGCATTCACAGACTTTTTGGCAAGTAACGGCATAACCAATATGGCTTTGACTTCGCGGCGGGCGAGGTGAGGGCGTGGTGTGTGGTTGGTGGCTGAGCGAGGTGGGCTTGTGGCTGAGCACAAAGTGGCAAAGTTCAACGCAGGATCTCTACGGCGGCTAATCACTGGACGGAACGATCACAATTCGTTCGTCAGGACAGTCGTACTCGTACTCAGTGCAACGGTACTCGTACTCGAATGCATCGTGATCACAGAACCGACTTTCGATCATCAACGACTCGACGTCTATCCGAGGATCAGATCGAGTACGAGTATCGCGATGCTGAGTACGAGTACGAACCCGCGGTGTTGCTGCCTGTTGCTTCGTGGTGAGACCGGTAGTGCAGAAACCGGTTCCCACCGGGGTGAACCCAGGTGGCGGAGGTTTGTTGGGACTGCTGTCCTCTTGGGTTATCCGCGACCATCTGCGTTCATCCGCGGTTCAAATGCTGCCCGCAATCCCCTATCTCAGGCTGTTGCGTTGATGTGTCGGCCCTCCGGGCCTTCAGTCTTTTACTTGCTTCGCTTCCGGTGGCTTACGCACACCGGCAAGGGTTGTGACGACCCGCTGGGTCTGGCTTGGCCACAAGAGACGCTGTCTGTCGGCGCTTCGCGGCTTCGGGATGGTTTGTGGGTTGCACGAACCTCGGGTTGTCGCCCGAGGCTATTTGCTGTCGGCGCTTCGCGGCTGAAGACAGGCGATTCTTTGACTCTGTGATTTGATTCGTGTTGGTGGGTTTGTATAGCAGACCCCGGAACAAAGACTGCTCGACCGACGAATTTTTCATACCGAGTCGGTGAAGGCCGCTCGTTGCTTTCACTCTACCCGTTTCAGTCGTCGACTAACACAGCGCCGCTGAGTGACTCGTACCAACGATTGCAAGGCGAGTGGAAGATGACGCTTTGCGATTCTACGCTCAGTGGCCTGGGAGCCAGTCAGGAAGTCGTCAGTAAATGGAGCTGGGTCATTCGTGGCGATGAGATTCTTTGGAGCAGAGACGACGACATTTGGAAGCTGAAGCTCGAAGTCGATGCATCGAAGAGTCCCAGTGAGAATGGTCACAGCGAATTGGATTTGACGTGCTTTGCACAATGCGGTCGAAACGGCTTCCGGAGAGATCTGCAGCGACGCTGAAACTTCCTGCCGAGTCAGATTCTCAAAGCAGCAGAGCGAGAAGATCACCACCTGCTGTTCCGGCAATCGCTGAACAGCCTTGCGGAGCCACGCGGCAATCTCCGAACCTATGGCTTCGTCGACAGGACCAATCGTTGAGACTCGGGCTTCGTCATTCAGTTCCACCATTCGTTGACGCTGTCGCAACAGGTCGATCGAACGAAAGCTGACGAGTCGGACAAGCAGGCCATTCCAATTCTGAATCGATTCCTGCTGATAGAGTTCAAACGCTTCGACGAACACCGATTGCGCGACGTCTTCTGCATCATGGACAGAGCCCAGAATACGAAATGCGATCCGAAACACTCGTTCGGCGTGCATTTCCACGATCTGAACCCAATCCGGTGGATTGTCGTCTGGCATCGACCTTCTTCTATCAGTGTGCGGACATCATTTGTTGCCCAACAGATAGTCGTTTCGCAGAGGCCTGCGTAACCGAGAATTGGAAGAAAAAGTCAATTTGGCTCAGCGTTGGGCAAAGCAGGGTCGTGAACGCACGGATAAGTACCATCCTGGCCGGCAATTGTGTGGCAAATGCATGCATTCTCAGAGGACTGCCGTGTGCCATATCACGTTCGACGAAGGCAACTCAGCGAAGCGGAGTCGACACCTGGACTTCGACCAACGCGCGGAGAAGAGTCACTTTGCACGGGAGGCTTCGAAGCGAGTGAGTCGCTTGATGCGGTCTGCCACCTGATCACGGGCTCGGGATGTTCCCGGAGATGAGGCGACGGCTGCTTCGGCGGCCTTAAGACTTCTTTGCAGAGCTTCAATTGCCAGATCCGGTCGATCACGACGAATCTCGTTCTTCCATGTTTGCAGATGAGCTTCACTTAATGCCAGATGGATGTCTGTGTTGTCCGGAATCAATTCGTTGGCCACTTCACAAAGCTCGAGGAATTTTCGCTGCAATCGCTCTGCCTCATCAATCTGTCCGGCTGCGCGGTATTGAGTGCAGATTAATGTCAGGGGACGCACGAGATCTTCATGAAGCAAAGCCGGCACAGTGAGGCCTTGAAAATCAATCACTCTCATGTCCTGCGAAATCTGTTGAAGCAATGATAACCAGACCGTTCTTTGAGGATCTGTGATGACTTGAAGTGAGTCTCCCGGCCGCATTCGGAAATCGGGGTTGTGTTCCTGAGCAAAGAACGGTTCTGCAAGACGAAGGAAGAGGAACTCCCGTCGAAGGACAGTCCGGGATTCTTCATGGATCCACTTTGCTGAATCATCCGCTGACGATAATGCGCCGAGATCAGTTTGCATCAGTATATGTCGCATCGACAGATCTGCCGTCGAATGATCACATCGAAAAGCATCCCAGGCTGTTCTCTCCCATGCTCGAAAAATATCAGCACCTGCCATGTCGCCGGTAAATCGACTTCCCCAATAGTGCAGGCGAAATGCATCGAGAATGAAACCTGACCAGTATATTCGCTGTCTCTGATCTTTAAGTTCATTGACCAATCGCAGGGTGGAAAGCAGCACTGCCAGATTCCTGCGATAATGCTTCTGTACAAGTTCCGGAGTGTTCAGTCCCTTCTCCACTCGAACGGTCGCAAGACCCGCTTCAACGGCAATCAGTTTTTCAAGGACCAGTTGATCATCCGGTTGATTCTGTCGTACGAACTGAAGAAGTCGCCTCGAGTCGTTCAGCAGATACGTCGCTGCCGGGTAATACTCATCAAGGCCTCCGTCCTGGAATCGGCTGCCCGAGGCATGCTGCAGTGTGGCAACTCTGAGGCACTGCTCAAACGTAACATCGGGCTTTTCGAGGAGCTGATCAGTAAAGCGACTACTGTCGAAAGCAAGCTGCGCAGCCTGCTCCACTGTCAATGCCGGAGAGCGATCATAAAGCCGCTGCAGCAGAAATGGTTCATCGATTTCAGCGAGGGAATCTCTCGCCGAAAGTTGGAAAAACGCGTCGGCGAATCGAGTGTGGGACGTTGGAGCGGGAGCGTTGGTACTCTTTGGAACACTGTTACCGGACGAAGCATCGCTTCGTGCAAACCACTGGGAATACGCGAAGAACATTGTCAGGCCAACGGCGGCTGCTATCGTCACCAGCCAGTTTTGTTTCCCTAATAGAAAATTCGGTCGTGGATCTGTCTGGCGATGAATCCATTCATTCAGAGACTCAGAGAGTTCAATCGCCGTTTGGAAGCGATCCTCCGGTTGCCGTCGCAGGCACTTCATTGCAATTTCAGAAAGCCTTTGATCGACAGCTGGATCCACATCTGCCGGAGCAACAATGTCTGAAGCGAGAAGCTGTTCCAGCGAATCCGAGCCAGTTTCGAACGTTAAAGGAGGCCTTCCTGTCAGCATGCAATACAGCACGGCACCAAGACCATAAACATCGGTTGCTGATGTCAGCAGGTCCTCAACACCCAGAATTTGCTCGGGTGCCATATAGGATGGGGTGCCGCGCACCCATCGTGGACACTGTTTGCGGCCATCGCCATCGAGTCGTGACCGTCGGCTCGAAACACCAAAATCGGCAATCTTCGGGACGGCAAGCTCCCAGGATGTTCCTGAACTTGTCTCCATCAAAATGTTTGAAGGCTTCAGGTCGAGGTGCAGAATTCCTCGCTGGTGAATCTGATGCACTGTTCGGGCCAGGATTTCCACAAGCCGCGCGATCTGTATTTGTGAAACTGGTATTGAGAGCCAGTCTCGCAGGGTCCCGCCATTGATGTGTTCAAAGACGAGCAGAAAATGGTCCAGAGTCTCTTCGACACGATACAGCCGCACGACGTTCTGATGCTCAATACTTGCAGCAGCACGGACTTCGGAAAGCCATTGCTCGCGCTGACGCTCCGAGTCTTCGTGACTGACGGGGATGAGCTTCAGGGCGACACAGCGACAGGCTGGCAATTCTTCGGCAAGATAGACTTTGGACTGGCCGCCGCGTCCCAGTAATCTAAGAATTCGAAATCCCTTCAGAACATGATTGTCAACTTCAGCACATGCAGAAACGGAACCGATCGTCCCATCGGTTGAACCGAAGAGTTCTTCAAGTTTGTTTCGGTCCTGAACGGCAATGGCTTCCAGGCGGCGCTGGCACGAGTCGCAGACTTCAACATGCTCAAGCAGAGCCACTGCCGGATCATCGGGCGAAAGCGTGTCTTCGGAAGCAACCTTCACGTTGAGATCACCAAATTGCCTCAGAGTCTTCTCACCGGGGCATTCCGAAAGTCGCCCGGCATTGGTTCCTTCTGGACTCATTCGCGCGACCTTTCCGGGGGCGCGAGTCGCGATTCTGATTCCTGACGCAGCATTTGACATGTCCTTGACCATGCCGCAAACGTCGCCGCATACTTCATTTTGTGCCGGCGCGCCGTTTCGGCGACCGTCTGACCATGAAGAGCGATATCCTCGAAAATTGCCCATGTTCGGTCAGTGACGCGAGACCGCACTGCCTCAATGACCCCATTCACGTGAAGCTGGCGATTTGTTTCAGCGAGCTGCTTTGCCGGCACATCCGTTGTCGGGTTCGCTGGCCTGCAAGCCAGTCCGTGCGTTCTGACTCTGGCAACTTCCACTTCCCGCAGTTCACGCCGTCGCTGGATCTTCAGAAAATCCAGCAGGCGGCTGTTATGGAGTTTCTTCAGCCAACCACGGAAAGATCGGGAAGAATCGTAGTGAAACACAGTCAGTCGGCGAGCGACTTCCCAGTACACCTGCTGATTTACTTCGTCGACGTCGGCAGGATTCCCAAGCGACTGACGGGACCATGTATTCAGCAGTGTCTGATAGCGTTCGAAGAACAGCTTCCACGCGGCAGTGTCGTCCCAGTGCTGCAGCCGATTCAGCAGCGTCACACTGGTCACTGGCCCGGAATCCGCTGCGCTGGAACCTTCAGCTGCCGGTAAATCGGCGATAACAGATGAGCCCGGTTGCCTGAGTTGGGAAAGAGAAGGCTTCATGTAGATGTCTGTCGTAATGCTCTACAGGAGTCCTGTTGTCGATGCTTGATGCGCGTAACGCGAATCTAGCCAGAGACACTCCTGATCGCAATCGGTCGGGGACATTTTCAGTTGCAAGTCACTCAGATCACGGATCGAACCAATCAACCATTCGCTGTCGATGAGTGGGACTTTGAGAAATTCGATAGGACGGTCTGTGAACGTATGTTCGGGCAGTGAATGACGGAGATGAGGTCGATGACTGTCACACCAAAGGATGATGAATCACAAAAGCAGCGAAAGCTTGCGGGAATACTGGCACAGATTCGTTCGAGGCGTGAGTCGGGGAAGAGTGTCGACCTTGATGCCGTTGTCCGTGCATTCCCGGAACTTGAGAAGGAGCTTCGTGCTCATTTTGCACCGCAGAATCCACAGGTGCTTAGCAGTGGCGTCTTTGCTGACACAAAGCTCCAGAGTCCTGAGTCGATCGCTTCGAATCGTGAAACTCAGGACGGTGGTGCACAGACTGCAGACACTGCATCGGAATTCACAGCTCGATCGCTGGGGCGTTACCGGCTGCTGCGTCCCCTGGGAGAAGGTGCCATGGGCAGCGTGTTTCTGGCTCTTGATACCACATTGGACCGCCGTGTGGCGCTGAAGATGCCAAAGACAATCACCGGGGACACTGCGGAATTTTTGGCTCGGTTCACTCGCGAAGCACGTGCCGCCGCCAGACTCAGTCATCCGAATATCTGTCGAGTCTATGACGCGGGTGAAATCGACGGAACGGCATTCATCACAATGGACTTTATTGATGGAACTCCGCTGTCTCGGCAGATCGGGAGCTTTCCACTGCAGTCCGTCAGCGAAGTCCTTCGTATTGCCGGCCTCATCGCTTCTGCGATGGCTCATGCTCATGCCAGCGGCATCATTCATCGTGACCTGAAGCCGGGCAACATTCTTCTGGATGAACAGCGAACACCGTTTGTCACGGATTTTGGTCTCGCCAGGCGACTGGTTCCGTCAGAGGGCACGAGGATCACTCAGGAAGGCCTTCTGATTGGAACTCCGGCCTATATGTCGCCCGAGCAGGTTCGAGGACAGCAGGATCTGGTGGGTGTGGCGAGCGACATCTACAGCTTTGGCGTAGTGCTGTTCGAAATGCTCACCGGACGTTTACCGTTTGATGGCCCGCTGTCAGAACTACTGGCTAAAGTGCTTCGAGATTCACCGCCCGTGCCGAGTCGTCTTCGTCCGGAGCTCACGGAGGATATTGATATCTTCCTGCTAAAGATGCTGCAGAAAGATCCAAATCACCGTTATCGTTCGATGGGGGACGTCACTGCAGCGATTCAGCGACTGGAGTCACAGTGGAACACGTCAAAGCCTTCGGTAAAACCTGCGAACAGGCCAGCAGAACATGGTGTCGGACAGCCTCAGCCTGCGAATCCCTTTGAGATTCTGAAATCTCATATCGAAGTTATGTTGCAGAAAGGCCAGTACGCAACGGCCATTCAGGATCTGGAAAAGCTAGCCGCAGAGACAACGCCGCTCGCGAAGAGCGCCGCGACATGGGCGAAGAACAAGCTGCCTTCGGCGAAAGCAGAAGCCAGGGCAATGAGCCCGTCGGCGCTTTCGTCGCTGCTGCAGACTGCTCAGGAGATGTTTAAGCGGCACGATTATCCTGGCTGCATTCAACTGCTGTCTGAAGTACCTTCGCTCCGACGCACGCCCGCGATGGAGGAATTGATGGACCGGGCACAGGAGCAGGAAAACGAAGCCGACATGCTGCTGGAAGACATCCGCGATCGCGAACGGCGTGAGATCATTGACGGGCTCGAACCACTGGTTCGAAAACTGCTGAAAATCAAGCCAGGCAATTCGTATGCGAAAAAGCTGATGCAGGCTCTGCAAACCTACAGCACGACACATCCCAGTCGTCGCAAGTACCGCTTTGAACGCGGCCGTCTGCAGCCGATGCCGGAAGCCAGTTTGTTCCAGCAGTATTTGGTGCTGGGAATTCTTGTCGGAGTGCTCGTGTTTCTGGCCACCTACGCTTACGTCATCATCTATCTCAAAAGCGGCGCACAGACTCTGGCTGTTTATGTGGATGATGACTGGCTGAAGCAGCAGGGTGGCGAACTGACTCTCGTTGTCGATGGTGACCAACACACCATCAGCGCGGCGTCTGCGATGACGATCGTGGTCAAGCTTGGGGACCGTGAGTTTTCCGTGAAGCATGGCGACACAATCGTGCATAACCCTCGCAAGTTTACGATCGAGCGTAATGGCAAGAGTATCCTGCAGATTACACCAACGGATATTGAACTCACAAACGCCCCGCCGCCGGCCAGGATGCCTTCGGGAGTGGAAGTTGCCAATGGAAACTCAGCCACACCGGCCTCAGGTGCTTCAGTCCCTGCGCCCGGCAGTTCTGCAGCAGTGACAGATTCGGAGGCAAACGCATCACCGTGGGTCGAGCTGTTTGATGGCAAAGACACCAGCCACTGGCAGACACTTGGACTGTTTGAAGTCGAGAACGGCTTGCTGACCGGGCGAAAAGGCCGCACGATGGCGGTATCAAGAGACGTGTTTGGAGATTTTGAACTGGAAGCCGAGTGGCGTTACACGGAGACCTCTACCAACGGAGGGATCTTCTATCGTGAACAGGAAACAACAGACGGGGCTGGCAATGAATATCAGCTCATCGATCCGAAGCACCCTGGGGCGACGTCCCAGATTCATCGAACAGGGGCCTTCTACGGAGTGATTCCGGCAATAGATGGTTCTGAGAAGCCCATGGGTGAATGGAACATCGCCAGAGTTGTTTGCCGGGGAGCCGATGTTGAACACTGGCTCAATGGGAACCTGGTGTGCTCCTTCAACACGGACAGTGAACTATGGAAGAAACAGCTTGCAGAATTCCCGTTCAAGCAGGCCAAAGAGAAAATCGGTACCGCTCGATCCGGTCACATATTGTTACAGGCGCAAACGGGAAATCTCGCCTTTCGACGCATTCGAATTCGTGAGTTCTCGAAGGCCCAGGATAAACGAGAGCAAAGTCGAGCCACAACGCCTGCTGAGGCGGTCCCTGAGAATCTGGTGTCGAATGGCGAAAAATGGTCCGTCATTCAGGGAGCCACACTTGAGGGGCTCATGGCGTGGAAGGACACACTGGCGCCAAAGCTGTATCCACATCGCATCACCCTGCGTGCAGGGAGCGGCGAGCAGATCTTTGACGCAATTGCGGAGCCGAATCCAGACGGCGCCGAGTGGGTTATGCGAGTCTCAAATGGCCCCGACGACTGGCCGAACGAATTAGAGGGTTTCCGGCCAGTAACCATCGTGCCTTTCCGCGACGGAGCGAAAGTGAGAAGACTGTGCGTGGGCACGAAAGCACATCCGTCCTGGAGTATATGGGTCGGAAATCTTGAGTTGATGCGTGAGAAGATCCTGGATGGGATGCGAGAACACAGAGATGTCCCTGACTATCTTTGCTCCTATCGCTGGTTCAAAGAGGGCGAATGGGTCGTTGTTCGAATCCCGTCAGACAGAAACGCTGTGGAGCTGCATACCGACCTTTCTGAGACGGACTTTGCCGAACTGCTCAGGTCCGCGAGAGAACGCAAAATGCGACCGTTGATGATTGATCATCATCATAGTGGCGGCGAAAAAGACCTGTACGCTGTTCTTGCGAACGATCAGGCCGGAGACTGGGCTGTGTCGCAGCGAATCTCCGGAGCACACCTTGCGAGGCTGATTCCCGCTGTCGAGGCGCATGGAGCCCGTGCCTGGTTTATGGCATCCAGCGCCAGTTCGGGTGAAGTTGTTTACCGAGTTCTCTGGCGGGGGATCACGCCGGACATTCTCTCGAACGCCGAAGTGGCGACAAGGGCGGCTGGATCACTGCCGGCCACCGCATACTCCGTCTTCAAGCTGCCACCACGTCCTCAGGTTGTTACTCCCGATGGGACGCCAATTTCTGCTATTGCCCCGTTCGATTCGGAGACTGCCCTCAGATATCAGGAAGCCTGGGCAAAACACCTGCAGGTTCCGGTTGAGTATACCAATTCGATTGGAATGAAATTTCGCCTGATACCTTCTGGGACTTTCCGGATGGGAAGTACTCCGGAAGAAGTGCAGAAGGCGAAACCTCTGCTGACAGATTATCAACGAGATGGAACGGATCGGAAGCCACGGGCAGATTCGGAATCTCCCCCGCAAATTGTGACGCTGACAAGGCCATTCTTCCTTGGTGTGACAGAAGTGACACAGGAGCAATACGAGAAAATTGCCCGCGCCAATCCATCTCGATGGAAGAATGAGGGGCCCGGAAATCGTCAGCTTGCACCAGTCGAAATGGTCAGCTGGATGCAAGCTGGCGCATTCTGCAACCTTCTGAGCGAATCGGAAGGGCTCGTTTCGGCTTATCGGATAACACCGGAGTTGATTACTCAAACAGGCGTCGGCGGGTATCGACTTCCGACCGAAGCAGAGTGGGAGTTTGCCTGTCGAGCAGGCACGACCACCTTGTATTTCACTGGCGAGGATTCGAAGCAGCTTTCAAGTATTGCCTGGTTTGCCAACTCAGGTGGCGAAACGACTCAGCCTGTCGCCCAGAAGTTACCAAATGCATTCGGGCTTTACGATATGCACGGAAATGTGTTCGAGTGGGTTCATGATGTCTGGCGTCCAGATTGGTACTCTACATTGACGCAAGCCAATGCCGTCGATCCTCGATGCGACACAGGACCAGAACCACGACGCGTTATCCGAGGTGGTAACTATGGTCTGAGTGCCGAAGAATCCCGCTCTGCCAGTCGGGACGCGTGTATGCAAGACAGTGTCTGGTGGGAAACCGGCTTTCGAGTCGCAATGTCTGTCGAGGCTGTGCGGGCACTTCGCTCAATTGGGAAATAAGGCTCTGACCGAGTTTTTGATCAGGCTGTTTAGTTGTGAGTCGGCGGCCTTGAGCCAGTGTTTTTGGCGACCTTTTGTGAGAGGAAAAAGTACATGCACTTGTGGAATATCCGTGTGATCACTGGGATGATCGTATTGGCATTCGGCTCAGACATTGCCCTGGCCCAGGCCACAGGGCAGGACGGAGTTGACGATGTGAAAGGTGCTCGATGGGACTTTGTTGTCAAAGACGGCGATGAGACCATCGCGAAGGGGTTCTTTCGCGTCCAGGACAAGGTGATTTACAAAGGAAAAAGCAAGGTCGGCAGGATTGAGGCCGAGAGTCGTACGGAAACAGAATTGATTATTGATGATTTTGAAAAACTTAATGGTAAAGCCAAGCTGAAGAAGGTCGCTGAAAAGCCACCCGTTTGGGAAGGCACGCTAAAGAAGGATGGCAAGAGATATCAAATGAAGGTCACCTTCAAGGATGGCTGACGTCTGAATTCAGGACGGAGCAGTGCTTCCTGAAATCTGGTTCGGCGATGCGATCGTCTCAAAGGGCTATCGCTGCGGCTTTTTCTTCTTGCGAGGCTCGGAGGGATTTGGTTTCTTTGGGCGAGGGTTTGAACTGCGTGAGGAGTTGTTGAGTTCGTCGGAGGGTTCTTCGGTGAGAGGGCCTTCGCTGCGGACGGCGATGACGCGAAGGGTTTCGGTGCGGTCTCGATAGGTGACCAGGCCGTTTCGAGAATCCATGTACCATGCTCGTTCCGGACGGTTGGCCTGAACAGTGGCCGACCACCATTCGCCAACGCCGGCTTCCGGAAACATGCCAGGGGCAATGGAAGGCTGGGCAATGCGGTCGTCGCTCAGCGAACGAAGCTCACGAATCGTGGGAAGTCGCCAGTCGCTGTGCCCGGCAAGTTCCAGCGTCTCACAGTAACTCATGGCTTCCTGCCATGTGAGCGGATTTTTCGATACGGCCGCCTGCCACACCAGGCCAGTCACCTCATCTGTCACAGTGCCGTCATTGTTCGCTTTCAGCTTCGGGCCTTTCTCCCAGGCACATTCACCTCACACACAACGCACATGGACGGCTCGATCGCCGCCAGCACTGATGGTTTCCGTAATGGCATGTGCGCCAATGCCGCCTCCCGCATTCACAAGCCAGACTTTGCTGGAATCGTCCGCTCGAGGCGTGTCGGTCCACCAGTACTTCGCATCGCTCAGCGCGAAGATCTCTGTATTCATCGCGGGGCCGTGCCGACGATGATCCATGAGGCAAAGCAGTTCCATACTGAGCGGCAGACGCCAGTCATCGTGGCCTCCCAGGACGAGGTCAGCAGCGTACTTGCGAGCCTGTTGCAAAGTCATCTCGCCACCATCCACCGCCTGCCACATCAGGCCGCTGGAGGAGTCGATCACTGTTCCGTCGGACTGCTTTTGAAACCGAGCCTGCGCGGAGTTTGCAGCGCGCGACAGTGGGCGATCTTCCTTGTTTTCAGCGATTGCTGCAGCTCCGGACTGCGGCGGCAATTCGTCTTCCGGGCTGGTGCTCACGGCCGGGCTGGTGGCAGGCAAAGCAATCAGGCATGCCATGAAGACGCTGCAGGCCAGGAGGACGCAGCCATTTTTCATCACACTGCAATGCATGAACGCTCCAGGGAAAGAGGGATGAAGCCTTTGGGGAAACCAGTGTGCAATCAGGAATAGCCGCAGAAAACGCTGGAACGGAAGAAAAAGGAGAAATCCCTGGCGGATTTCTCCGCTGAATCCTGCTTCCCCGAACAGGAGAGCGAATTCTGGCGATTCCGAAGGGTCCGGATGTTCGGCGTTTCGCAGCTCCGTTCTTTCCATTGATCTCAGGAGTTGCGTCATGAACTTGAACTGGCTGAAGAAGTTTTTGGGTGTTCGTCCGGGCAAAGCACGAAATCGTCGACGTCGTTCTGTCGCTGGCCTTGAAGGGCTGGAACAGCGACAGGTGCTGACGATGCTGATGCCTGTGAGTGTGAATCCAGGTGTCAATGTTTCCACTGTGGAAATTCGTGACTTCAATGGTGACAGCATCAACGATCTGGCAGAGCTGAATTCCAGCCTGGGTCAGGTCAGTGTGCAGCTTGGGAATGGTGACGGGACGTTTGGTGCCAGCGTGACGTCGTCTTCCGGCGGCATGGGAACAAAGATGTCCGTTGCGGACTTCGACCACGACGGAAAACTGGACCTGGTCACCAGTCAGGGCTATACCATTGACCTGCTCAAAGGCAATGGGGACGGCAGCTTCCAGCCACCGATTCCGTATGCGGTCGGGCCCTATGCAAACGATATTGAAGTGGGCGACTTCAATCATGACGGCTTTGATGACGTCGTGACCGCCAGCTTTTCCTACGGCGGAACGACAGAGATCTTTATCAACGATGGCCTGGGGTCGTTCCTTCCAGGACACAACATGTCAATTGGCCCAAACGGCCTGGACATTGAAGTCGGCGACATTGATGGCGACGGAGATGAAGACCTGATTCAGTCGGGCGGAAACGGCGTTGTCGGCGTTCTTCTGGGACGAGGTGACGGGACGTTCTACTCTGTCGCGTGGGTCAACGTTGGCTACACCGTCCAGGATATTCACGTTGAGGACATGAACCATGACGGACGCGACGACGTCGTCACCTCAGATGGTTCGACGATTCGTTATTACGCCGGCAACGGGGAAACAACGTTCCAGAACGCCCTGTCGTATGCATCTCCAGGATCCAGTCGCTTTCAGCTGGGCGATGTGAACGGCGATGGACATCGTGACGTGCTCACCAACGGCGGAGCTGCAGTGCTGGGACGTGGAACCGGTGAGTTCTATGCTTCATCACAGTATGGTCATGGCTCATCGTCCGGCATCGGACTGGGCGACATCAATGGAGACTCCGTCCCTGACGCTGTTCTGATTCGTCCATCGACATCTGGTGGCGGAGTTGACGCATCATTCAACGGAAACAACGACCGTCAGCTGCTCGCAGGGGCGACTCACGTCTCCGTTTCGGCATTGCCTTCCACCACCGCAGGAGCCCACGTTTCGGTGACCGTGACAGCGCTGGATGACAACGGCAATGTGGTCACCGGCTTTCAGGGAACGGTCGCAGTCAGTGGAGCAGCCGGGACCGATGCGGTTTCTTATACGTTTACGACAGCGGACAACGGAGTTCACACGATTGCCAACGCCGCTGTGTTCTACAAAGCCGGTGAAGGCACGATTCATGTGACATCGCCATTCCTTCCGGACGCGACAGGCGCGATCACGGTTCAAGGAGGAGCTGCAGCGAAGTTTCAGGTGTCTGCTCAGCCCTCGACAATCGCAGGGGAACTCACGAGCGTAACCGTCACAACCTACGACCTCTACGACAACTTCGCCGCGGAATACCTGGGAACAGTTCGGTTCGGAAGCAGCGATCTTCAGGCTGAACTGCCGGCGGAATACACGTTCACAGCAAGTGACGCCGGGAGCCATTCGTTCAGCGTTCGTCTGAAAACTGCCGGCAACCAGACGGTTCAGGCTTTCGACATCAGCAATTCTGGATTCAGCGGAACGTCAGGCAACGTCAGCGTTACGCCAGCCGCGGCCGCTTCGCTGACACTCACAGGAGGCAGCGGATTCATCGGTTCAGTCAATGCTGTCAAGATCACTGCCAAAGACGCGTTTGGTAATGCAGCAACGGGCTATAACGGGACGATCCATCTCAGCAGTTCCGATCCGAATTCCATCACTTCGGCCGATGCGGCACTGGCGAACGGAGTCGGCACGTTTACCGTTCAGCCGATGACGCTGGGCCAGCAGACTCTGACCGCCGTCGATACAACCACCGGCTCGATCCTCGGCAGCGAAGTCATTGACGTGACTCCTGGCTGGGGCGTCCGACTGGGAATGACGGCACTTCCATCCACAACGGGTGCCGGTCAGACTCAGACAACACAGCTGTCGATCTACGATTCCTTTGGCAACATTTCCACCGTCTTCACGGGCTGGATTGTTGTTCGCTCTTCCGATCCTCGCGTCACACCGGCCTATCATTATTTCAGTGCCAGTGATGCCGGAGTGAAGACGATTCCAGTGACGCTGTATACCGCCGGAACTCAGTCTGTCACCGTATCAGACAATGCCAACCCCGGAACGACGTTCACTCAGACCGGCATTACAGTGACTCCAGCCGCAGCACGATCGATCGCGGTGACTCCACTGAATGGGACAATCGCAGGAACGTCACAGGACTTCACCGTCACGGCGCGGGATGCGTTCGGAAATGTGGCGACCGGCTACACTGGAACTCTGCACTTCGCCACCAGTGATGCTACGGCAACTCTGCCAGGCGACTACACGTTCACCGCGGCCGATGGTGGCGTTCACACGTTTTCAATCATCTACCGCAACGCGAGCGGCCAGGACATCTCAATCACAGATGCTCAGACAGCCACGATCAGTTACTACCAGCGTGACATCTACATCACGCCGGATGTGCTGAACCACTTCGCTGTCCGTTCTCCTTCGAGCAGCAATGTTGTCGCGGGAACAACTCTGGATCTGGAAGTCACTGCGAACGACGTCTACGGAAACACGATCACGGACTATGCCGGCACGATCAATGTCACGTCGACTGATGCACAGGCAACATTCCCGGCAAGCTACACGTTCGATCCTGCAGAAGGCGGAATCCATGTGTTCTCCGGAATGCTGAAGACTGTGGGCGATCAATCCGTGACATTCACGGATTCAGCCGATGCCCGAGTCTCTGGCAGCGTGTCAGGAATCACTGTCAACGCCGCTGCCACATCAAAGTTCAGGATTCAAACGGCACTGAACGCGACCGCAGGGCTCAGCCAGACGGTTGTTGTTTCGGCGACCGATGAGTTCGGGAATGCGACAGATTCCTACACCGGAGCAGTCAGTTTCAGCAGCAGTGACGCTGCGGCCACGTTGCCTTCCGGATTTGTGTTCGGCAATCGCGACAAGGGAACGGCGACGTTCAATGTCACGTTCCGCACGTCCGGTGTTCAGACTCTGACAGTCACAGACGCGGTGAACGGATTCAGCTCGTCACTGCAGAACATCGTCGTGACCCCGTCGCAGGCTCGAGTCACATCATTTGCTGTCACGGGCATGTCGGCGGCCACTGCCGGAACGGCGGGAAGTATCACCGTTGTGGCACGTGATGCGTCGGGGAACATCGTCTCAGGCTTCCGCGGAACTGTCAGCTTCAGCAGCACGGACACTCAGGCTGGCCTGCCATCAAGCTATACGTTTACGGACGCTGATGGAGGCACGCACTCGTTCGCAACGACGTTGTTCACGGCTGGAACACAGTCGATCACCGTGAAGAATACTGCCGACGCATCGGTGACCGGAACGCTTTCAGGGATCACGGTGAAGGCTGCCGCAGCAGCTCGCTTTGTGATCTCCGCTCCGACTTCGGCGACGCAGGGCTCCGGCATCAAGTTCACCGTCACTGTTCAGGACTCGTACGGGAACATCGTGACCGATTATGTCGGCAAGGTTCGCATCAGCAGCACGGATACGAAGGCTGGCACATCAGACTACACCTTTGCGAAGAAGGATGCTGGAGTGCACACGTTCAGCTACACGTTCTCGACACTTGGCAAGCAGACGTTGTTTGTCACGGATCTGAACAACGTGAATGTGAAGAGCCAGTTCACGCTCGACGTCTTCTCAAAGAAGTAGCGGAGTCCATTCCAGGCCCCCGTGGGATGAGGTTGAGCTTTGCCGACCGCCATACATTGTGATTCTTACGCAAAGCAAAAGGCCACCGAGCAATCGGTGGCCTTTTTGTTTGATGATCAAAGTGTGCTTTGTCGGCTGACCAACAAAGAACGTCGCTGGATCAGCCAACCTTCATGGCTGCTGCCAGAATCTGTGAGGTGCTTGGTCGCATGATGCGAGGGTCAACCAGCTCACCTTTCTGCAGTGTCGAGCGGATGTCTTTGCCGCTGATGGACCACGGCTTTTCGTCCTTATGACGTTCCATCAGGTCGACTCGCCCAACGGATTCGTAGTAGGCGGCAAAGCCCACGTTGATGGTCTTGATCTTCAGGTCACCGCCGAGCTTCTTGAAGATTTCCTGAGCATCGAAGTCGCCCCAGATCGCTTCTCCGTTGGCGTACGGTGCGTCCGCATGCTTTCGGCCGATGACCAGGTGAGTGTATCCCATGTTCTGTCGGTAGATGCCGTGCATGACAGCTTCCTTCGGGCCACCGTAGAACATCTTGATGTCCAGGCCCAGCAGAACGACTCGGTCAGGAACCGATTCGCCTCGAGGACCCCAGAGGCTCTGGTCGCTGTCGCCGTCACCCAGTGCTCGGTCGGTGATCAGCTTTTCATACGTCTGCATGCGGATCTCAGCGTTGACGTCGTCACCTTTGACTTCGCCGATCAGCGGGTTCAGACAGGCTCCGGCGTTGTAGCCTTCACGCAGAAGCGTTTCGAGTCCGTACACCAGAGCATACTCGTGAGCACGATGCAGCGGATTGCGCGTCTGGAATGCAACGACCGCATTCCATCCTCGCGATGCCAGCAGCTTGCGAACTTCGCGTGGTGTCAGAACGTACTTGCCGAACGATGCGTTCTTCGGCTGTGGCAGAACTCGGATTTCACCACCAATCAAGTGTGACTTGTCGGCTTCGCCCTTGATGACCATATCAGCGCCTGGATGATCCAGGCGATCTGTCAGGTAGACAGAGCGAAGATACTTCAGCTTTGGCCATGCGTAGACGTCATTGATCTCCAGAGTCGCCACGATGTCGCCGTTTGGAGCAGTGAGTGCAACCTTCTGGCCGGCCTTCAGAGTCTTCGCGAGGTCCGCGGTGACTGGGAAGGCAATCGGAATGGTCCACGCATACTTCTGACCATTGCTGACCACGTAGCATTCGTCCAGAACCTGGTGATAAACCGTCGAGTTCATCGGGCCGGTCAGCGGGCTCAGTGTCCCGTCGCCAAATCGATAGACGCTGGAGAGATCGGCCGACGACACAGGCACCTGAGCCAGCGTTTTGGCTTCTGCGAGAAACGCTTCTCGCTCCTGCTCACCAACGGTGCGACAAACGGGTTCAGTTAATCCTCCATGAGGAGCAATCAGGTCAGCCATCTCGAAATATTCCTTTGGGCCATCGGCGTCGGAAATTCAAATATCTCCGGTCGAACAATGACCGGACGTCACAATCTGGGCGGACCGTAGAAGAACCTGTATTTTCAGTCAAGAAGTTCCTGGAGTTGGCCAGGTTTCCCAGAATCGCCCGCCTTCCAACATGGCAATCAACGGCGACCATAATTCCTGTAAATCACCTTCCTCCAATCACTCCCACGGCAAAACACCATAGAAAAAGGCTCGCAGAAGTCTGTTCCTCCGCGAGCCTTCAATTGATTTTCGACGACGAATCGCCAAATCACAGCGGATCCGGGTACCGGAACGTCTTGCCTTCGAAGTTTCTCAGCAGGATGTCATCGCCGTCGCGACCGATCACTGTGTCCGGCTGAAGTGGAATCTTTCCACCACCGCCGGGAGCATCAATCACGTACGTCGGGACCGCGTAACCAGTCGTATGGCCTCGCAGCCCCTGAATGATCTCCAGGCCTTTGGAGACCGGCGTTCGGAAGTGCGATGAGCCGCTGATCGGGTCACACTGGTAGATGTAATACGGACGGACTCGCATCAGAAGCAGTTTGTGAACCAGCTGCTTCATGATCTCGACTTCGTCATTCACACCCTTCAGCAGAACCGTCTGCGATCCGAGCGGGATACCCGTGTCGGCAAGGCGAGCACACGCGTTCTTCGCTTCCGGAGTGCATTCGTCCGGATGAAGGAAGTGAAGGCTCATCCACAGCGGATGATACTTTCGCAGCACGTTGCACAGTTCCGGCGTGATACGCTGAGGCAGCACGGCCGGCATCTTGGTGCCGATTCGAACGAACTCGATGTGAGGAATCGCTCGAAGACGGCCGAGGATCCAGTCGAGCTTGTCGTCGCTGAGTGCCAGCGGGTCGCCGCCGGAGATCAGCACGTCACGGACCTGCGTCGTCTCCTCCAGGTAATGGAAGATCGCTTCCAGTCGCTGCACGTTCGGCTGAATTTCACCGTGACCGACAACTCGCGAACGAGTGCAGTACCGGCAGTAGGTTGAGCAGAAGTCCAGCGGCAGCAGGAGAACTCGGTCCGGATAGCGGTGAACCAGTCCAGGCACCGGGCTGTGACCATCTTCGCCAAGCGGGTCGTCTGCTTCACCCGGAGTTCGTACGAACTCACGAGTAGTCGGGACGACCGTCTTTCGCAGGGCCTGAAGCGGATTGTCCGGATCCAGCAGGCTCATGTAATACGGCGTCACAGCAGTTGGCAGAAGCGTTCCGCCGTCGGACAGCACGTCACGTTCTTCGGTCGAAAGTTCGAGCATGCGTTCGAACTGATCGAGCGTCTTAATGCGATGTCGAGACTGCCAGCGCCAGTCATCCCAGTCGGCGTCCGGCGTGTCGGGGAAAAATCTCTCTCGAAACAAAGTCGTTCGAGGATTCTCAACCCTGTTGCCAGGACCTGAAAAGTGTCCGGCATCAATGCGAGTGTTTGTTGATTGATCGGAACCGGACTGCGCTGGCCTTGGGCGGGCTGGCGTTGTTGCTCCGGAACGCAGCAGTTCAAGGACTGAGACAGCAGACGCTGTCGAATTTTGCGAGGCAATTCCTTCTGAAGGATTCAGGACGGGCAGTAGACCTGAACTTCCCGGAGGCTCTTCCTGGTCCGGGCTGACGGCGATTGAATTGTCACATTCAACGCCGACGAACGAAACGTCGTTCACGAGCGATTTCTCCACATCGCGCAACCGTGGATTCGAACTGGTCCTGATCCTTCGTGTTCAGAATAGGCGAACCGGGAAGGGTATTCCTGGGCTCGATGGCGACTGGAGGATTGCCGAATGCAACAGTCGTCCATAACGCTCAGGGGCAGGTTTTGTTCAGAAGTACCGAGGCTGGCACATCAATCTGAAGTCGGCAGACTCGAGCCAGTACCGGCCGACTCCATCCCGGACTGACATTCAAAGTTCACTGAAGCTTGAAACGAGTCTCTTCGGTGGCTTCTGAATCTTTCAGCAGCAGCCATCGGGCGAAGGGCGAAGCCAGCAGGCAAATCCCTTCCACACCTCCAGAAAAAGGATGAGTCCGTTCCGGGTTTCAGGACCTGTGTCGAAAACAGCTCGGACACGAAGGTCTGTTGCCCACTTCACGACGCACTGTGCGTCTGAAACCTCACTGCGCCGGCGTTATAATCACATGAGGGTTCAAATCAATAGAGCAGTCGAAGCTCTTTCACCGAAACGGAAAAAATTTTTACGACGCTTGCCCGCAAAAACTCTTCCGCTCTGCCACCTGACAGCCGGTTGAAAAGGGAGGTTGAGGCTTCTGCCGAGCCGTTGATGATTTCAGGTCAGCGGATTGGCGCGGCTCAGGTCGGGTTCGGTGAGTGTGAAGTGCGAGAGAGTCGAAGCTGGCGGCTCACCTTCCGGGCGACGGCTCTCCGACCGTGCCTCAGTATTCATCGCGTGTCTGGATGAACAGCGCTTTCTTCTCACCAGGGAGCGTAAAGTCAAAACCGCAGGCCTGGAAAAACTTGTCACTGGACGTGATCGCCATCACTTCCAGCACGTTTCGCTTCACCGCCAGTTCCACACAACGCTGCACAAGGCCTCGTCCGATTCCCTTGCCCTGAAACTGATCGTGGACGGCAAGACTGCGAATTTCAGCGAGTTTCGCGGAGTAAATCTCCAGGGCGGCAAAGCCAACGACCTGTCCCTCCGCAATGGCAACGAAGCCGAACGGGATCAAATCACACAGCTCGTCGGTCGTGCGCGGCAACAGGCGATTCATCTGGACGAATCTGTCCACAAGTTCTTCCAGTTGCGGAATGTCGTCACGACACGCTTCACGAATGACATAGCCCGGACCCTCGCCGGAATGACTGTCGGGCGTCTGCTGTTCAGAATCGGTCATCTCACTTTTGCTCGCTGTGTGTTGAAACTAACAGGTGGGAAGACTACTGTCCCGCGCCGACGGTTCGGTCAGATCGCAAGGTCTGAAAACGTTTCCGGATGAATGTAGTCCGGGGCGTCGGAACTGTCACGAAGGCTCCGGCGGCGATCAGCGTGCCTTTGTTCTCTGCCCGTCCGAACCCCGTAGAAACGATATCCACCAGAGCCGCGCGTTGTGTTCGGCTCATGTCCGAAATCATCAGTTCTCAGGAATTTCTTCGATGTCAGAACTCAAAATTCAGGTAAAAGATCACGGCCCATTTCTCATTACCGGACCAGCGACTGTGAGCGATGCGGCCGGCAATTCGTTTGATCTGAAGGGCAAAGAGACGTTCGCTCTGTGTCGCTGCGGAGCATCAGCCAACCGACCATTCTGCGATGGCGCTCACAAGACCTGCGGCTTCCAGTCTGCGGAACGAGCCGTTCAGGGCTAATCCAAGTTGTTTGCTCACCGGTCCGTTCGCATTCAGGCGAGCGGCCTGGTGTTAACCGGCCGGTACTCCGCGCCACACGCGAGCAGAACAGACACTCTCTTACGCCGCGTGGCGAGATCCTTCTTCCTTCCGGCCCGACTGCCACGACCAGAGCGACAGCCCGGAAAGGACTCGCTCGGCAACTTCCATGGCTGCAACAGCCGCTTCGCCTGGAACCTGCGGGGTGCTGCCCGTTCGAATGCAGTCGACAAAGTCCCGCAGTTCGGCTGTCAGTGCATCAGCGGAGGAAGCCTGATGTTCTTCCTTCTTCATCCACTTCGTGAACACTTCATCCTTCAGAGTCAGCGGATTCGGAGTTGCGCTGACGATGTCATGAACCATGCCGGGGTTGGCTGCAATCGCGGCACAGGGTTTCCAGGATGTGACTTTGCGAGTCTGCAGGTCGGCCGACACAAAGCCTTCGGAACTCCACACCTGTATTGATCGCTCGGCTGTCGGGTTCATGCGACTGCAGGTCAGGTCGATGAACGTGCCCCTGCGAGTCCTCATGCGAGCCGTGGCCATGTCTTCGTGAGGTCCGATTGTGACCGCACCAAACGATGAAACTTCCTCGACCGTATCACCGGTCAGAGCCAGGGCGAGGTCGATGTCGTGGATCATCAGGTCATGCACGACGCCGATGTCCGTCGATCGAAATGTGAACGGACTGACTCGCTGACAGCGAATGTACAAAGGGCGGCCGCACTGCTGCTTCAACAGCTGGAACGCCGGATTGAATCGTTCCACATGGCCGACCTGCAGCAGTCCTCGACGGAATGATGCCAGACGCTGAAGTGTCCGTGCGGCATCCAGCGTATGCGCGAGAGGCTTTTCAACGAGGACTGCCTTGCCTGCTTCCAGAAACGGACGAGTGACTTCCAGGTGAGCAACTGTCGGCACGGCAACCACGACACCATCGACCATCGACATGATCTCTGATGCCTGACCATACCACTGCGTGCCGTGCTTCCGCGCGACGTCCCGTCCCTGCTGCTCACGAGCATCAACGACGCCCACGAGCTGCACATCGTCCATCGTCGAAAGAATGCGGGCGTGATGCTGCCCGAGTGCTCCGACGCCAATCACTGCCAGCCTGACTCGGTTCATGCCGCCTTGCGTTCCTGTGATGCCTGAGCGTCTGCTGCGGATTTGTTGCGAATGGCTTCACGAGCACGGCCCAGTTTTCCGGCTCGCTGATTTTCCACGAACGTCAGCAGCATCGATAGTTCAATCGGAATGATGCCCTGAAGAGTGTCCTCAAAGTACCGACGCACTTCATCAAGCGGGCGGTTACGACGATACAGGAGCCGAAATGCTTCTTTGATGGTTTCAATGGTGGAATTTGAAATCCCGGCGCGACGCATGCCGACGACATTGATGGTCTTGAGTGTTGGGTCGTCGCTGCCCGCTGCAAGCATGAACGGGGGAATGTCGTGCGGGACTCGACAGCCGCCGCTGACAAAGCTCAGCCGGCCAAGTGTTGAGAAATGATGAACGACAGAATTCCCCGAGACGATTGCGTTGTCGTGCACGTGAACATGTCCGCCCAGCAGAACACCATTTACCAGAATCACGTTGCTGAAGATTCGGCAGTTGTGGGCGATATGGCTGTTCGCCATGAACATGTTGTTGTTGCCGATGCGAGTGACGCCATCTTCCTTCTCGGCACCACGGTTAACAGTCACGCCTTCGCGGAAGATATTGTTGTCGCCGATGTGGATCTCCGTGTCGGAGTCCTGCCAGCTGACATCCTGAGGATCTCCGCCAATGACACAGCCAGGCCAAAAGCGATTGTTGCAGCCAATGGTCGTGTTGCCGATGATGACGACGTGGCTGTTCAGGACGCACTGGTCACCGATGGTTACGCCCGGCCCGACAAGGCAAAACGGCCCAATGACCACGCCTTCCCCGATTTTGGCGCTGGGATCCACCTGTGAGAGTGGCGATATCCGTGTTTCCATGCTGATCATCCTGATCAAGTCGTTTTGGGTGGTTCCCAGGGCGGACGTCCTGATTCCGCCAGTCTTCCAGTCGTCACGCAGCTCGGCTGAGCATTGGACTCCCTTGTTCTATCGTCGACAGTGTCTTGGCCATGACATGATTTAATTTATGTCCGCTTCGACTTGCAACCACATGGCCCGAAAAACTTCGACCACAGAGGGCCAAATCACCGATGCAGTCGAGAATCTTGTGCCGAACTGGCTCATCCGGCCAGCGCAGCTTGTTGTCAATGACTGTGCCATCCGCGTTAAACACCACGAGATCTTTACCCGTAAGGTGCCGCCCGAAGCCGCGTGCCTGCAAGGCTTCCACTTCTTCGACGAGCACAAACGTGCGGGCTGCCGCGATCTCATTCAGAAACTGCTCGGGGGTCAGCTGCACCGCAAAAGACTGCGGACAGAACGGAGCATTCGGACCGTAGTTCAGCTGATAATCCACGGTCGGGATTCCGTTCATGGATGGAATTGCTTCGATCCACTGTGCATTCGCCCGATCGTTCACACACTGAGGCTCATCGATCACCAGCACCGATCGAGTCGCGCTTTGCTGGTTGATTCCCGCTTCAAGAATCGCGTCGCAGAACGGCAGGCAGGAGCCATCCACCG
The DNA here is from genome assembly GCA_046349695.1 of Planctomycetaceae bacterium. Classification (GTDB taxonomy): domain Bacteria; phylum Planctomycetota; class Planctomycetia; order Planctomycetales; family Planctomycetaceae; genus SXXK01. The sequence continues at coordinate 37,072 of JAXMBV010000022.1, forward strand.
CGGGGACTTCAATCGCGTTGATTTCGACAACGCAGTTGTCAATACGAAGTCCGGCCAGAGCAGCCATGAGATGTTCGATGGTTTCGACAACCGCGCCGTTTGACGATTCCAGGATCGTGCGGCGCGCGGCAGCGGAGACAAAGTCGACGTGAGCACGAACTTCCGGACGCCACTTCAGGTCGGTCCGACGGAAGACAATACCGGTGTTTTCTTCTGCCGGGAGAAGCCGGACTTTGGCCTCAATCCCATGAAACAATCCTCGTCCTGAAACGACTGCAGGTCGCGCAAGTGTCTGCTGAAATGACGGCGAAGTCAGGTCGGTCGCCATGGTCTCAATCCCCCGAAACAGACAAAGCATAGACATCGCAGTTCAGTCAGTCAGACAGGTTCGATTCTGTGCAAAGACATGATCTCGCCAGATCATGGACCCTGGTCAGGAGACTGGCTCCATTGCACAGATATTCAAAAAGGCGGCAGTGGATGCTGATTGACCATCCACTGCCGGGTTCTTCACATGATGACTTGCCGAGCAGGATTACTGCTGAGCTGAGCGAGGTGTTGCACCGCTCGTCTGCCGAACTGGTGCCTTTGCACCACCCGTTGGAGCACTGTCGTAGTTCCGGTTCAGGGCACTCAGAACAGTTTCGGTGATGTCATCCTGAGGACGATAGTAGACGACCTGCTTGTTCATGCGCTGAACAGCTTCGGCCGGTGGAGTATCGTCTTCGATGTCCTTGCTGTCGAATCGCATAACGACTGTGTAACCAGCGTATTCGGCGTACTTCTTCACCATGCTGGTGGTGTCAGCATAGATCACCTTGAACATTTCGGATTCACGGCGAGCCAGCTTGCGCTGTGTGGCGGCGCGGAATGCTTCGAATTCTCCCTTTGCGTCGAGGAGTTCCTTTTCCGCTCGTTCATATTCAGGGCTGCCGGCAGTCAGACCGCTCTCAGCGATGTCTTTCTGCTTCGCCTGCATTTTTTCGACCATGGCTTTGGCTTCAGCATCGCTCTTGCTGATTTCCGCGGCCAGTTCTTCTCGCATTGCTTTGAACTTCGAATAGCCTTCGAAGACCTTGGCCATGTCAACCAGGCCAACGCGATGCGGGGTTGTGTCTTTTGCCGGCGCTGCCTTAGCGGCTTCCTGAGCGACTGCCAGCGGTGCAATTCCGACTGCCAGGGCAGCCGCAAGGGCAAGAGCAAATTTCTTCACGGTTTAGGCACTCCTTTGCCAGATTTGCCAGTCTGAAACCCCGGTCCCATGGGGTTGGTAGGTTCATACGGGTGACCCAACCGGGCCACAGACCAGCGGTTTTTCCCAAACCCTTCCAGACGGGTCAAGGTGAAGCAGATGGAAATGAGATTTTCACCCAGACCCTTTCCCTGGCAACACCATAAACCGGCAGGAATTGCCTGCAGCAGAAATAGGATTCACGGGTCGCCTTAGGTTCGCGAATCACTCACGGTGCATGGCACCTGAGCCTCTCGGTGAAGCTGTAAGTCGTTCTCTCTGATCATGTTGCAGCATTCTCGTGGAACCCAGTTGTGCATCATCGCGGCGAGGTAACGCTGCTTTGGTGCATGGCATCGGCGTTGTGCTGTTGAGTCTGGTGGATCCTGGCAGTTGGGTTGGAATGGGCCCTTGAGCGCATTCTCCAGTGCATGGCACCTTTGCGGTTTGCTGTGGTTCAAGGTGCATGGCACCGTGAACTCTGAGAATCGCTATAAAGTGTTCTGCGGCTTGGCGTTATGTGAATTCACTCTGGCCGATATGTCCACACGATTGCAATTCCGGTGGCAGGGCCGCACGAAGGCTGCAGTCGCCCGTCCAACAGTTGTCGGCCGGTCAGAACTTGCGGGGTCTGCGGCTGGTCCCAGTTCGTTACGACATATCGGCGGTCAGGCTGTACTGCTTTGATCTTCAGCGGAATCGTGGATGGTTGCGCCGTGGGGCCTTTGAAGGCCTGTACGATCCCATGTTCGCTCCGAGGATCATGAAACTGGAACGCAACCCATTCGTCCTGTGCTTCCGTAGGCTCCAGCAGCAGGTGGTAGTCTTCCGCAAACAGCCGGCGGGCGGGCAGATAATCGTCAAGGTGCCTGCGAAGGGACTCAACGGCAGCAGGATCGCGATAGTTCACAGCAAAAGAAGAACACGCCCCCATTCCGCTTCGAATAGCAATCGTATCCGATGCAGCGGCTCCAAGCCCATGCAGCGGAATCCAGAGCGATAGCCCGGCCGTCATGTTCTGAACATTGCGAGGATACTTTGGATCGCCCCAGCAACTGTCGCTTCGCCAAAGAACAACCGACCGTCGCATCATCTCAAAGTCCATCCGGCGACCACCGGCAGCACAACTGTCGATAATGAGTCTGGGGTGTCGTCGTTGCAATTCATCGAGAACCTCGTAAAGGCCCGTGATGTATTGAACCTCACTCAGGCCGACTTCATCCGGTGAATTCTGTGAGGCCCAGAACCATGCCGGGTAGAGGTTGAAGTCCTGTCGGTAAATTGAGACGTGCCATTCCGTGATGCGGCGCGAGACGGTGTCAATCATCCATTGGCGAGCGGCAGGAATCGCGAGGTTCAGGAGATGAAAGCCATCATTCTCCTGATAACGAAGTGCTTCCGGTGTTCCGACCGGACGCAGAAGCCATTCCGGATGTTCGCGGTGCAGTCTCGTTCCCCGCATGACCCGCTCCGGTTCAAACCACAGCAGGAACCGTAGTCCTTCGGAATCCACCAGGCGTCCCAGCGGACCGAGTCCCTGTGGAAATCGTTTTGGATCGGGATCAGGATTTCCCTGAAAGGCCGGGAACCCACCTTCGTTCCAGCCTGCATCCAGCCAGAACGTGTCCACCGGAAGCTTCTGGGCACTGATATGATGAGCAAGTGCCTGCAGGTTGTCCGCAGACGTGTCGTTGAATGCCAGCATCCCATGAACGCTGGCGGCCACAGGCATTAGTTGAAGTGGTTCATGATTCGCAGGAGTCAGTTCCTGTCGCATCAGCCGGCGAAACTTGTTCTGACCAGCCGCCCATGATCCCTGGTATGGCATGACAAGGATCGATGGAAGTCGAACTGTCTCTTCCGCCGGAAGGCGAAATGTGGCTTCCTTCAGCCCCGCGACAATTCGAACGGAGCCTTGCTCCTGCCGCTCAAAACTGATTCGCCAGTCACCCGTCCAGCCGATGGCGATGATCAATCCTCCGGCGTCCCCTGCAACATTGAAGTATGGCATCGCTCCGTCAGAAGAGCGTCCGCCAAATGACTCAATGGTCTTCTGCGGATGGACCGCAAAATCGTTGACAAGAGGATGAAAATCATCTGCCTGACCGTGGCTGCCCTTACTCCAGTGCAACACTATCTCGGAGGACTTCGGGAAATGCAGTACGAAATCCGCGCTGGGTGAGTTCTTGAAAAAGACTGACCGGTCTTTGTCCGCAACCAGTCGAACCTGCCACTCACTCGAGCCAAATTCGGCATAGTCCACACGGGTAAACTTCATCTCGTCGACCACCGGTGGCGCCGGCATTGACAGTTGTTCCACAACTTCGAATGACTCGGAGAATCGAATCAGACCTGTGGGGCCCTGGCCCGTGGCATTGCTGGCGAGGCAGAAGAAGCTGCCAATGGAGAAAATAGAGACAAACAAACTCGAATGCCGAATCACGATTCCCCCTTGAATCGAACACACAGCAGCGTCGTTCAATATTGATGCCCGCCAATTGTCGCTGGGTTTCTCGTCAGTCGCAAGAATGCCGGAGCTGCTGGCACACGACGCATGCGTGGGACTTACGGTGCATGGCACCTGAGCCGCTGAGGATGGCTGTAAGTTCTTCTGCTTGATCATGTTGCGTCATTGTTGCGGAGCCCGAATGCGCTTCATGGCAGCGAAGTATGGCGGCCTTGGTGCATGGCACCGGCGTTGTGCTGCTGAGTCTTGTTGGGCGACACAGTGGGGTTGGCTTGGGCCGTTTGGTGCATGGCACCTTTGGTATGGGTGGGCCGCTCGAGAGGGCCAATAAGAAAGGCTCGCCGCGGGTTGCGGCGAGCCTTCTTTGATGAGTGATGTCCGTGAATTGCGGACTTTGCGGGTTACTTTTCGCCCTTTTCAGCCTTCAGTTCCTTCAGGTATTCGGCCATTTGAGCGTTGAACTTATCGGCCGGAGCATTCTTGTATTTGACGGCCAGTTCCTGAGTTGCGATTGCTTTATCAAGTTCGCCGGTCAGGTGGTACAGGTGCGCCAGTGTGTCCAGGATCATGCTGTTCTCGGGGGATCCGGCGATGGCCTTTTCTGCTGCTGCCGTTGCCGCGGACAGCAAGGGCTTTGAGAAGTCTTCTGTCCCCTCTGCTGCCTGAAACACCTGCCAGGCCAGTTCGCCCAGTAGATCGGGCACGGGTTTCTTATCAGCGGTCAAGGTCTTCAGCATCGTGGCTGCGTCGTCTGTCCTGTCAACAGACAGAAGAATGCGGAACCGCAATCCCGCGACCTGCGTTTGAGAGGCTTCCGGCAACTTCTTTGCGATTTCATCCAGCATCTTGATGGCTTCATCGACTTCACCCTGTCGCAGCTTTTCGATCGCTGGTGTAATTTGAATGCGAAGTTCCAGCTGATTCAGAAACTGAGTTGCCGATTCGTCCTTTTCATGGGTCTTCTTTGCATCTGCGATCAGTGCCAGTGCGGCGTCGGATTTCCCCTGATCCATAAGCTTTCCGACCTTCTGCTCAAACGCATCCAGTTCCTGCTGCTTCTTGATTTCCGCAAGATGCGCTGTTCGGTCCCAGCTGTCGGTTACCACCTGCTCAAGGGGACTATCCATGTCCATCGGGTGCCCAATCCACTCGATCTGGCTGGACTTGCCAACGATAAAACATGTCGGGATACCAGCCTGTCCGGAAGCTTCCATGTAGTCCTTCGCAACGGACTGATCAGGGTCCGTCGTCAGGCAATACACACTTGTCAGGGTTCCAAAAGTTTCCTTCTTCTCTTTTTCGTTGGCCTCTTCGGATTCATCACCCTGCAGTGGATTCTTCAGGAATTCCTGAACGGTCTCCAGATCTTCGTCACTGACACTGACGATCTGAACGCCCTTGTCTGCATACTTCTTTTGAACTTCCGCGAGGTGAGGCATGCTCTGCACACAGGGGCCGCACCAGGTCGCCCAGAATTCGACGACGTAGACTTTGCCTTTTTCGAACTTGGTGACCGGCTTGAATTTGCCTTTGCCGTTGCTGACCCAGTGTTCAATATCCAACTCCGGAGCCGGTGATCCGATCGTCAGTGTTGGACCTTCGTCCGCTGACTTTTCATCAGCCAGACTTGCTGATGAGTTGTTCAATGCGAGCAGCAGGACTGTCAAAAGCGACAGCGATTTGGAACGAGATGCCATGGATCCTTGATTCCCAAAAGTGCACAGCGGTGCCAGCGCAAGATCGGACAAACAGAAATTGACGCTCACCACAAGTTGCCGCAGGATACCATTCAACCGGTGGAAATGGAAAATACTTCGCTCTGATGGCAATAACGGCTCTTTCAAGTGAAAACGGTCAGAAGGCCGTCACGATGCAGTTCCCTCCTGTCTTGATCATTGGTGGTGGTGTCAGTGGCGTCACCTGTGGGATTGTTCTGCAACTGCTGGGCATTCCGACGCGAATCGTCTGTCGACACTGGCTGGGGGAGCGGGGTACGAGCCGTTGTGATCCTCGATTTGCTTCGATGTATCCCGCTGCCAGTATCATCCCACACACTGTCAACATCGCTGACGAAGTCTGGCACATGCGATGCGCCCAGACTTTCTTCGGGCTGCTCGCAGACACCGGCATCCCCGGTCTGCGCCGGCAGCGACATTTTGAGGTGTTTGAATCGCCTCGTCGAATGCCGGCCTATGCGGCGGAGATGCCGGAGTTCTCGATCATACAGCCTGACGAACAAAGTGATCTGGTGCTGAGGCGGTGTCATGATCGTCCGGTCTTTGGCTGGAGTTTCAAAACACTGTTTGCGGAAATGCCTGCCTATCGATCATTCCTGGCCAGCATGTATGTTCGTGTGGGGGGAAGCATTCATTCTGCGGCGGTCATCACTTCCGAATCGCTCAGACAGTTCAGCGAAGAGACCGTGCTGAACTGTTCAGGGGCATGGAGCCATTTGCTGTTTCAGGACTCTCAGGAATCCCGCTTCGTCAAAGGGATTCTGCTTCGAGCTGACCTCGGGGGATCTCTGCCTGTTCACCGCCATACCGGGGAACTGACAAGTTACAACTACCACCCGGACCCATCTGTTTATGCTCAGCCGGATGGAACTTCCGCGGACGTCTACTTCTACCCTCGAACCGATGCTTGTCTCCTTGGAGGGGCTCGACTTCAGTCACCACCATTGACGGCAGACGACGTTGGCGCTGTTGGACCGGAAGGTGAAAAGCCATGGATGGGCGATGAATATTCCAAGGAGACAATCATGATTCCCTCAGCCGATGCTCCTGGAACTTTCCATGCTGTTCCGCGTCCCATTCTTGATCTCAATGCACAGCTGATCTTTCAACTGACCGGTGTGAATGTTCGAGATTACCCACTGAGCGGAATGGTGGGGTACCGGCATCAGCGTCAGCAAGTGCGGATTGAATCACAAACGATCGATTCGCGGCGAGTCATTCACAATTACGGGCACGGTGGCGCAGGAGTCACATTGTCCTGGAGCTGTGCAATCAAAGTCGCTCAGATGGTTGCAACTTCGATGGGGCTGGAAGAGATCACCGACGCAGTTTCGGGGCGGTTGAAAGCTCACATCGCGGGCGGTATCGGAAGCCTGTGACGGGGCGCCCTTCCCGGTCAACTTCGCGAATCTCCAGCAGGCGGCGTCCGACATCACCGAGGAAAATGCCAGACGTTTCGGCGAATTTGGCCATTTTCAGGCTGTTTATGCTCGAATCGCAGCAGGATCAAAATCAGCCCGCTCGTGACCGGCCCAAAAGCCAGACCTCGGATTCTCGCGATTTTGGAAAGCCGCTAGAGTGCTGCCGCAATGTTAGCGGTGGTGAGAGAACAAGTGCCATTGCTCACTGCGGCTTCAACGCACGGCCTGCAATGTTCTGGAGTATCGGCTGATGAAACGATGGACCCTGATTCTTCTGCCTGTCATCGTCTGTGCAGTTCCGGGATGCGAATCGCCGGGAAGCAAATCGAGCAGGATGGCTGATGCTGGTTCAGCGAATGAAGCACCGAGCAGTCCGGTTACTTTTCTGGACAAAGATTCGCTGCAGAGTGGCTGCGGGCCGATGGACAGTGATGCTTCCAAGGAGTTTCTCGAAACATCCTCCGGCTTGCGTTACCGCATCCTGCGATCCTCCGAAGCTGCAAAGCCCCTGATGACGGATACCGTCGAAGTCAATTACCGAGGCTGGCTGGATAACGGCCGGCAGTTTGACAGTTCCTATGGTCGCGGCGAACCAATCACTTTTCCACTCAATGGAGTCATCCCGGGTTGGACTGAGGGAATGCAGTTGATTGGTGAAGGCGGCATGATCGAACTTTGGATCCCTTCGGATCTTGGGTATGGCCCTGCCGGTAACAAAGGCATTCCTCCAAACTCGGATCTCCACTTCATCGTGGAACTCATCAAGATCAAGTAGCAACATCGAAATCGACAGAAGGATTCTTCAAGGCTGCAATGCGGCCGAGAGTCGCTCAAGATTGCCCGCGAGTCGTTTCCACACCGACTCGTTGGTTTGCTTCTCGCCAGAATGGCTCGCGCCGGACTCGCAAAGATCGATTTGCACCAATCGAAAGCCCGCTTTGTCGATCATGGTACGCGTTGATGCTGATTGCCGTGCATCCAGCAGGAAGACTCGTAGTCCTTCGTCGGGCGTCTGCTCCTGCAGTTTCTGAAACTCCTGCAGTTGTTCCTCGCTCAGGTCCCCCGACTCGGGCCAGTGCAGGTAGCGACATTCCAGGCCCAGTGCCTTTGCCAGATACAGGTAGTTGGAGTTATCCGCCATAAGACTGATCTTGCGCCCATTCAACGATGTTCGCAGCGCCTGAATTTTTTCGGTCTGACTTTGAATCTGAGAACGCAGCACAGCAGCCGCTTTGCTGATTTCGTCTGCTGCGTCCGGCTTCTTCTTCGCAAGGGCTGTTTCGATGGTTGAAATCTGTGGTAACAGCAATTCGGGGTTGAGCCATGTGGCCCACACGGTGCCGGGGTGGCTGTGTTTGCCTTCCGGACCGTGCTGATGAGTCACCGCATCCGGGATTCGAATGAAGTCGTCATAAATCCCTCTGGAGAGATCCGTCACGCGCGAACCTGGAAGTGATGCTCGATCCTTCCATGGGTCATAGCCGGCACCCTGCAGGAAAATCAGGCTGGCCTTCTGCATCACTTTGACATCCTGACTCTCCGGCGTCCAAAGTCGGGACACGGTCGAGCCTGGAACAACCTTCAGAACGTCATAGTGCGATCCTGCAAGTTCTTTCGTCGCCTCAAGTGCCACCTGGCTGGTGACAACCACGACTGACGTCTGTGGCGCAGCGGCCTTGCCCTGTTCGTCAGGTTTCTGCTGGCAGCCCACAGCGAACATGCCGCAGGTCAATACAATCGCCAGATATACAGGTCGAGTCATTGGGAGGGGTGAGGGTTGAGATTTGAAATTTGAGATTTGAAATTTGAGATCTGAGTCACCCGCTTCCCGCCTCACAGTTCTTCACCGCCGGAGACGTTGAGGATTTCACCTGTGATGAAACTGGAGTCGAGGAGAAAATTGATCGCGTCGGTCAATTCCTGAGGTGATCCTGTTCGGCGAAGCGGGATCGATGAGATGGCTCGCTGTTCATGCCAGTTCAAACGATCTTCGGGGGGAAGAATTGCCCCGGGAGCAATTCCGTTCACCTGGACCAGCGGTGCCAGCTGCAACGCGAGTGACTTTGTGACGCTGCTGAGTGCTGCCTTTGTCGCGGTGTACACAAGATGATCGGGGCCCGGTCGCTGAGCACGCCAGTCGAGAATATTGATGATGTGTCCTCGATGCCCTTCACCCAGCTGCCGTATGAACTGCTGCGCAAGAAACACCGGGGCGAGGAAGTTGACTGAAACATGAACATTGCAATGGTACAGATCGATCCACGGTAGCGCGCGATCCTGAAAGACAGCAGCGCTGTTGATCAGCGTGGTGACTTCTCCGAGGTCTGCAGCTGCTTCGAAGACCGTCATCGCGGCTGCTCGGGGATCTCTGAGATCGGCTGCGACAGCAATGGCGGTACCACCTTCGGATCGAATGCGATTGACCAGAACGTTCGCCTCAACCGCAGACGTTCCGTGATGCACAACAACCGCCAATCCTCGTGCTGCCATGGCCAAAGCGATTTCGCGGCCGACTCGGCGCGCTGCGCCGGTGACGACGGCGACCTGAGCATCACTCTTTCGCTTCTTCTTCGCGGCGGCTGTTTCTGCCGCGGGCGTCTGTTCTCGTGCGGTCACATGAGCTGCATCACCTTCGGGCAGCGAGCATTCAGTATTGTCCGCCGGAGCAGGTGCGTTTTCGACCGGACCGTCGGTTTCATCCGCGGCAAGTGGCAACGATCTTGATTGCTCCGGTTTCATGAGCGATGGAATCTGACTGGCGGTTCGACCGTCCTGTCTGACCTGATCCAGCGATCTCCGTCTGCTGGCGGAACAATTTTCACGGCGGCTGTTTGCCGGGACTGTCCTGTTGCGATCCATGGTTCAAATACGGGTGGAAACGACTCGCACAGGACGAGTGAGCAGCATACCGACAGGACTCACAGGTCTCCCAGCGATTCAGGACACTCGCCGGAAAAAATCCTGTGGAAAAGGGTCCCTTTTCTGTTATCCGAGGAGCACTACACTACTGCGCCCCGCAAGTTTGCCTGGAAATGAACGGCCGGGGAGAACGAACTGTCCGACCTGAATCGTGGCTTTGACGCAGAACAGAGTTCCAATGCTTCCTGAAGAATTAAAGTCCGCTTTGACACCCGTCCTTGGTCGAATTCCAAGCGGCGTTTTTATTGTGGTGGCCGGTGGACCCGATGGACGCAAGACCGGGTTGCTGGCCAGTTGGATCCAGCAGGCGTCGTTCGAGCCGCCGCAGGTGACTGTGGCGGTGAATAAATCTCGCTACCTGAAAGATTGGCTGACTGTGGGTTCGGCCGTGACTCTCAATCAGGTCGTGAAGGGAGACAGTTCCCTGTTCAAACACTTCGGCAAGGGCTTTGAACCCGACGCCGATGCATTCAGTGGTGTCGACACAGAACCAGGACTCTGCGGACTGCCGCAACTGAAGTCAGCACTTTCGACGATGGAAGGAACCGTCAGTTCCAGCATGGAAGCCGGGGACCACTTCATTTTTCTGGTCACGCTGACTCACGCGGTGCTGCATAAGGACCCGGCTGAGAACGAGCCGTATGTGCATGTTCGCAAGAATGGTTTCAGCTATTGATCCATTAGTGCTGATGAACACCCCCATCGGTGATTCCGGGTGATGACTCGCCCGCGATGAACGAACCAACGTTTTCACAACCGGTCCCGTGTTATGACTCGCCATGTTCCGCAGTTTGATCTAAGCAGAATTCTGCGGGACACGAGCGTTCAGCATGTTGAGTACCATCCGACTCTGACGTCGACCAGCACTGTTGCAGCCGAACTGCTTGGCCCTTTGTTGAACCAGGCACCGTCACTTGTGCTGACAGACGAGCAGACGGCGGGACGAGGCCGCAAAGGGAATCTCTGGTGGTCCACCGCCGGCGCTTTGACATTCTCACTGGTGCTCAAGGCCAGCGAAGTCCCGATGGCGGCGGAGCGGCGTCCGCTGATTGCTCTGGCGGCGGGGCTTGCGGTCCGGACAGCTCTCGCGGAACTGGCTCCAGGATTCGAGTTCTTTGTGAAGTGGCCCAACGATGTTCTAACCGGCGCGCAAAAGATCTGTGGGATCCTTGTGGAACAGCAGGGGGCAGACGATCAACAGGGGCTGATCATCGGAATCGGCATCAACGTCAACAACTCCCTGCGCGAAGCCCCGGCGGAAGTGGCTCAGCGTGCGACATCTTTGTTTGACCTGTGTGGTCAGTCGTTTGAACTAACAGACGTGCTGATTCGAGTGCTGCAGCAGCTCGATTTTCGAATCAGCCAGTTCGTCACTCAGCCCCGTCTGGCTCTGTCGGAAGTGAATCGAGTCAGCCTGCTGAGCGGGCGAACGGTGACAGTCCTCTCCGGTGATGTGAGCATGACCGGTCACTGCATCGGAATTGATGAGGACGGGCAGCTGGTGCTTCAAACCGAACAAGGTCTGGTTCGGTGTGCGACGGGGATTGTCCAGCAGTGGTAAAGAGAAAGCCCGGCAGGATTTGCACTGCCGGGCTCACGATTGCCTGCCATTCATCACTCAGAAAGTGATGGCGACTCTATGTGTTACTGACGGAGTTCTCGCCAACACCAACACCGGCTCGCAGCTGATGGCGAGCGAGGCAGGCTTCGACGAAGCCTTTGAACAGAGCGTGTGGCTTGTGGGGCTTGGACTTGAATTCCGGGTGATACTGCACGGCCACGAACCATGGGTGACGAACCAGCTCGACGATCTCGACGAGATTGCCGTCCGGGCTTGTTCCCGCGATCGCCATGCCCGCATCCGTGAACTCCTTGCGGTATTCCGGATTGAATTCGTAGCGATGGCGATGACGTTCGCTGATCTCAGGAACGCCATAAGCCGCAGCCGTTCGAGTTCCCTCGGCGATAACGCAGGGCTGAGCACCCAGACGCATTGTGCCGCCTTTACGATTCACACCCTTCTGGCCTTCCAGCAGACAGATGACGGGATGCTGAGTATCGCCGGAGAATTCGCTGCTGTTCGCATCCTTCAATCCCAGGACGTTGCGAGCAAACTCAATCACGGCACACTGCATGCCCAGACAGATGCCGAAGTACGGAATCTCACATTCACGAGCAAACTGGACGGCCTGAATCTTTCCTTCGATTCCTCGCATGCCAAAGCCACCAGGAACCAAAATGCCATCGACGCCCTTCAGCAGAATCTCGGGCCCCTGACGCTCCAGTTCTTCCGCCTCAATTCGCTTCACGATCACTGACGTGGATGTGGCAAAGCCAGCGTGGTCGAGCGATTCGTAGATCGATTTGTAGGCGTCGCGATGTTCGATGTACTTGCCGACGACGGCGATCGTGACTTCAAATCGAGGATTGCGGATGCGATGAACCAGCTGCCGATAATCTTCCATCTGCAGCGGACCAGCATTCAGATGCAGCTTCTGGCAAATCAGATCATCAAGGCCGTGCTCAACAAGACCGACAGGGACTTCGTAGATTGAAAACTCCTTGTCGACTTCTTCGATGACGGCTCGTTTTTCGACATTGCAGAACAGCGCGATCTTGTCAGTGTGTTCCCGACCGATCGGGCGTTCGGTTCGAACAATCAGGATGTCAGGCTGAATTCCGATCTCGCGAAGCTGCTGAACGCTGTGCTGAGTCGGCTTGGTCTTGGCTTCTCGCGCAGCTTTCAGGTACGGCACAAGTGTCAGGTGGATGAACATGCAATTCTCTTTGCCGACATCCAGCGGAATCTGACGAATGGCTTCCAGGAACGGCAGGCCTTCAATGTCGCCAACCGTGCCGCCCAGTTCCGTGATGACGACGTCGACATCCGGCGTCGCAAGGCTCAGAATGCACGACTTGATTTCGTCGGTGATGTGAGGAACGACCTGAACGGTCCGCCCGAGATACTCGCCGCGACGTTCTTTTTCGATGACAGACGAATAGATCTGGCCGGTCGTGTAGTTCGAATGACGATTCAGAGTGCCTGACGTGAATCGCTCGTAATGACCAAGGTCCAGGTCGGTCTCGGAGCCGTCGTCCAGCACGTAAACTTCACCATGCTGATACGGGCTCATCGTGCCTGGGTCGACGTTCAGGTATGGGTCGAGCTTCTGCATGCGAACTTTCAGTCCGCGACGCTCGAGCAGCATGCCAATCGAGGCTGACGTGAGCCCTTTTCCCAGTGAACTAACGACGCCGCCCGTGACAAAAATGTGCCGGCTCATAACCGCCCCGTCTGCTCCGCAGAGCCCTGAAAGTGTGAACGTCCCGACGCAACCATGCGTGCTCTCTCAGGACGCGTTTCTTACCCGAGAATCCCCTGCGTCTCAATCACTCCAGGGACCAATCCACTGGAACGATCAGAAATCCCGCAGGCTGCTGAGTCGTGTGTTTGCAAAGTGTTTCATCAGAACACTTTGCGCCGACGTCCATGTCGTGAGAACGAAAAAGTCCGACAACCCGCAGGCGCCGGACTTCGGTCTTGTCTGAAGTTATTGCATGGTTCCGTCAATGGGTGACACCGGAGGGCTTGCGCTCTTCCGCTAATTAGGCAGATTTGCCTTCGGTCGAAACGCGTGTTCCGATGCGCTCGCCTGCAATGACTCGGGCAATGTTGCCGACCTTCTTGTAGTTGAACACGATGATGTCGATGTTGTGCTCCATGCAGTGATGCATCGCCTGTGCATCCATGACCTGCAGGTTCTGGTCGAGAACATCGCGGAAGGCAATTTCGGTGTAGCGGATAGCGTGAGGATTCTTGAGCGGGTCAGCCGAATACACGCCATCGACTTTGGTGCCCTTGAGGACCACTTCGCAATCCAGTTCGCGCGCTCGAAGTGCGGCCGCGGTGTCGGTTGTGACGAAGGGACTGCCAGTGCCAGCGGCCAGAATCACGACGCGACCTTTTTCCAGATGGCGAAGGCAGCGACGACGAATGAAGGGTTCGGCAACGCCTTCCATTCGAATCGCGCTTTGAAGGCGAGTCTGCACGCCGACACTTTCCAGAGCATCCTGCAGAGCAAGGCCGTTGATCACCGTGCCCAGCATTCCCATGTAGTGAGCCGTTGATGGCACAATTGCCTGGCTGATGTCGGCAAACTGCTTGCCTCGAATAATGTTCCCGCCGCCACAGACGATGGCCAGCTGAACGCCTTTCTGAACGACATCACGAATCTGCTCCGCGACGGAAGCCAGTTCATTCATGCTGATGCCGGATTCCCCTTCGCGACAAAAGCTCTCGCCGCTGATCTTGAGGAGAACACGACGATACGGAAGGCGAAGACCGTTGGCAGACATAGAAATGCTCCGAGCAGGTTTCTGTGGGCGTCCGGGAAATTGAGAAAGCCGGCGAAGACAAAGTCATCGCCGGCTTGATACTGTTGCATAATGACAGCGACGGCTGACTAAGCAGACGCGCCGACTTTCCAGCGATGGAAGGTGACGGCTTCCAGGCCTGCTTCTGCGAGAGCCTGGGCAACGGTCTTCTTGTCGTCCTTTGCGAACGGCTGAGCCAGCAGCACGCCCTGGTCGGCGAAGAAGATCTTCATTCGGCCATCAACCATCTTGTCGATGATGTTTTCAGGCTTACCTGAAGCACGAGCTTCCGCCTTCAGCTTTTCGCGTTCTGCGTTGACTGAGTCTGCACTCAGGTCTTCCGGCTTTGTCACAGCAGGATTCAATGCCGCGATATGCATCGCGACATCCTTCAGGATATCGGTGTTCTTTGCTGTGCCAGTCGCAACGAACAGCACGCCGGTCTTGAAGTCGTGATGGACGTAGCCACCAACCGGCCCTTTGACTCGGGCAATTCGGTTGATCACGATCTTCTCACGGATCTTGTTGACGATTTCTTCGTACTGTTCCTGGAAGGTCTGTGAAGCACCAGCGCCCTTCTGAGCCATCAGAGCGGCCCCGTCAGCGGCACCTGGACCATTCAGCAGCTGCTCAACCATTGCCTGGCCGAACTTCTGCATGACTTCGCCGGTTGCGACTGGTGCGGATTCGCACTGAATTTCAACCATTGCTGCTTCAGAACCGTCTGGCTTGGCAGCGAAGAAAATGCGACCTTCAGCAGTGACGTTGTCAGCTCGCTTTTCCTGAACCTTCTTGAACATCTCCTTCAGGATCTGGATCGCCTTCGCCTCGTCGCCATTGGCTTCCGTCAGTGCTTTCTTGCACTCCATCATCGGAAGGTCAGTCTTGTCACGAAGCGCCTTGACGGCTGCTGCTGTAATTTCTGCCATGGAAACACTCCTGAAACCTGCGGGCCTGCTGCCCGGAACCAAAGCGGGACGAAGCCCGTGAATTCGAAATTGACTGAAGTGGACGCAAGCTGCTCCGCGTCTGGATGAAGACACATCAGATTGAGCAGCGTTCATGAAGATTTGGTTGAGACGGCCAGCAAGCCGTACTCGGCATCGTGTTTTGCTTTGCCCGCAACGAACGATGCGACGGCTGACACCGTCGCATCGATCATGTTGAACGCAGAAGCGGCGACTAGTCGCGGATGGACGGAACAGCCTTGTAGGTTTCTTCCGCGCCGTCGTCCTTCTTCTTTGGATCTTCAGGACGCAGGCTTCGACCCTGCTTAATCGCGTCTGACAGGTGCTGCATGATCAAACGAATTGATCGCAGGCTGTCGTCGTTGCCTGGAATCGGCAGGTCGACCATGTCCGGATCAGAATCGGTGTCGATCAGAGCAACAACCTTGATGCCCAGCAGCTTCGCTTCATGAACCGCGTTCTTTTCCTTGGTCGGGTCAACAATGACCAGACATTCAGGAAGGCGGTTCATTTCTCGCATGCCGTTCAGGTTGCGATAGATCTTCGCGTATTCGCGATTCAGCGTGGACTGCATCTTCTTGGAGTAATTGCGAATCTCTTCAGACTCGCGAATCTTCTCCAGCTCTTCCAGTCGCTTCAGACGAGTACGAATCGTACGGAAGTTCGTCAGCGTACCACCCAGCCATCGCTCGGTGCAGTACGGCATGCGGCATTCCGTTGCAAGCTCTTCAATCGAGGCTGCTGCCTGTCGCTTGGTACCAACAAAAAGAATCAGTCCGCCCTGAGCCGCCACCTTCAGAAGGTACTTCTTGGCGCGAATCAGGCCGCGGATCGTTTCCTTAATGTCGATGATGTGAATCTGGTTACGACGACCGTAAATATACGGTCGCATCTTGGGGTTCCAGCGACTGGATCGGTGTCCGTAATGAACACCCGCATCCAGAATGTCTTTCACCACAATCTCAGCCATTGCCGATCTCCTGTTTGCTGCGGAAAACCGCAGGCTGACATTTCGTCAGCACAGAACAATTGTGTGAATGCCGAAGACGCGAGGCTTTCGACATGCAGCACGCCACATTCTCAAACCGGTGTGACTAAACCGGTCGGTGCTCCCTTGAGCCCGAAAATTTGAAGCGGGGGAAGATATCGTCCGCGCAAAGTGCCGTCAAACAACGATTTCCGGAAGTTCTCCGTGAAACACTGGGAACACTCGCAACGGCCCAACCCGGTTTCGGCATGAGTGTTCGTCTGATCAGTATTTCAGGGCTTGTAGAAAGTCGGAAGCAGCCGAAATTCCCATTTATCGCCGACTGGCCGAGCTTCCAGAAGCCGCATCTCGCTTTCCGAAGAGAGTTCATTCCACGGTACCAGTGCTGAGAATGCAGTCTTGTCGTACGGGTCGGTGCTGGTTCGCGTCGTCGCCCGAATGACGCCATCGATGCAGACGGCAATGAACACGGGAGAGCTGGTCTGCATGTTTCCTTCTGAGTCAACAAGCAGTCCTTCCACTTCACAAGGAACAACCGAGGGATCGCCAGGACGAGTTCTTGTCTGTTCGGGTTCGGGCAGCAAAAGTTCGACCGAGTATTCGGAAGCCGTCAGGTGTGCAATGTCGACGGCCTGTCCCACAAGTTCCGGAACGATATTGAGCCGGCCAAGGCGGTCGTTGGTTGATCCTGTCCCAAAGATCTCGATCAGACGTTGTGTATGCTGCCGTCGCTGAGGAAAGTCTGGTTCGATGATGGTGTTGACGTGACCAATGACTGTCTTGCGAGGCTTCGTCTCCGTTGATGTGACTGGAATGCCTTCCCAATTCGGCGGTATGGGAAGCCCGATGACTTCAGCAATCGACGGAGCAACATCGATGCTCTCAACATTCCTGTCGCTGATCACCGAACTGGTCTGTCCCGGCGCCTTGATAAACAGAGGCACTGAGACAATATCGGCGAGTGTTGTCCCGGAAAGTTCTCGCAGGCCTTCACCCGGAACAAACGACATTCCATGATCAGCTGTGACAACGATCATGGATTCCTTCAGCAGTCCCTCGGCTTCAAGGCGATCGATAATTCTTCCGAGACTGTGATCTGCCATTTGAACCTGCAGCAGATTGCGTTGCCAAAGTTGAGCAGCGAACCATGGGTCGGTTGAGATCGTCTCCTGCTGCAGTCCCGGAACAGGAGATGCAATCGAAGCACTGGGTGCATAGGTTCGTCCATCCGGCAGCAGGCTCCATGGGTAGTGCGGAAGTGCGACGTGCAGAAAGTGGAACGTCGGCTTGTCCGTCCGATGGATCGTGGAGATGAAGTGGTCGACCTGTTCAGTTCTCATGCTGTCCCACGGGTAACTGACTTTTCCCTTCAGCAACCGGTTTGTCTCGAACGAGGCTGGAAGCAGCCCGAACCAGGCTCGCGGAAGTCGTGAAAGGTGAGACGAGATTTCGCGAGGCAGAGAGATATGGAGAAACACGAGTGATGTTGTGGCCGTCAGTTCAGACGTCTCAGCCAGCACACTTCGGTAGGGTTTGAACTGTTGCAGTGCGATCGGCGCAAGTTCCGTGATAGGCTCGAAGACCGTCATTTCGAACTGGCGTGTGTCGTAGACCATTCGCAGCAGGTTGTTCGGGTAGTTCGCTTCCACAGGCGCGAGATCACCAACTGGATAAACGCTGGCCAGAATAGCCGGAACCGCATGGTCTGTACGAGGATGGACAGTCGTCGTGTTGCGATAAAACGTGCTCATCGACGCCAATCGGGCAAAGGCCGGGTAACGGCTCGAGTCCACATGATCCGTTTCATCCAGCAGTGAACCGGCACTCAACCCGTCAAAGATGATCATGACCACCGGCGTCCGGAAAACATGACCTGCGATTGCTGTGGTTTGCGGTGGGTGCCAGCCAAACACAACTTCCCTGACTCCGGGCGAAAGAAAGAAGTTGGCAGGGAAAATGACGACACCCAAAACTGTTGCCGTGATCAGCTGCCGGAACAAAGCACTGCGCCGATGAAACCAGACGGCACCAACGGCCAAAGGAGTCAACGCGAGAGCGATCAGGAAGTCGGGAACGCCGGATGTCAGCAGGTCGCCGGCCGCAGAAACCCATCTCGCCGCCAGCAGTCCCATGAGCAGGCAATAAATGAACACTGCGGTATCAAACAGGATCACACTTCCCTTGTGAAACCCCATGCGCCGAAGGCAAACGATGGCGGTCCACAAGGTGATGGGAACGACCGTCAGGTGAAGAATCAGGGACAGCAGGATCGCAGCTGTCGAGAAATTCTGTTGCTGAAGGTAACGCAGGTTCCTTGCAAGTTGCTCCAGCAACGGCTGAACAACGGCAAAGGAATGCAGTCCCAGCAAATGCCAGACTGATAACCGTAACGGAGAAGCAGAGGTTGTCGAAGTCGACATGACAGGAATTGCAAACGCACAGACGGGATGGATTTAACGTGCAGGCGAAGTTTGAAACACCGCCCCGTCAAATCTGCGCTGCAGTTTCCTGCGAATTCCGAGCGCTTCAGCATTTTCCACAAAGCTGTTCGAGTCGTTCCTGCAAGCGCTGCAGAGCCGACATGGGAATTGTGTGGGGCCCATGGAAGGGCTGAAACTCCACGTCGAAGCCGGATTCCTGCAACAGGTCACGCAACTCTTCCGCAGGATGAAACGGAAGGATCGGATCCTGATAGCCATGGCTCTGAAACACCTGGCAGCCTGGGTGAGCGACAGCCAGTGAACGCCATTCTTCACTGTTCAGAAGTGTCCCCGAAAAGAGCGCCAGTAGTGCCGGCTGCAGACGATTCTCCAGAGTCACATGAGTACTGACCATGGCACCCTGGGAGAATCCCCCCAGCACCAGTTTCTGTGGCTCAAGATTCCATTCCTGCAACATCGTGCGGATGGCATCCCTCAGCATATTCGCGGCGGATTCCATGCCCGGCGGTTTAAGTGCCGTCAATTCGCTGTAGTTGCGAGTCTGATTCATCTCGGCCAGCTTAGCCATGTTGATCGGCCACCATGCTCGACCGCCCGGCATGCCCGCAGACGTCAGGTCCACCGGCGCTTCCGGGAACACAAACCGACAGGCATCCGCGATCACATCACTTTCCTGAAGGAGCATCGGTGCGAGATCTGCAAGATCATCGCCTGATGCACCAAATCCGTGGTTCAGGACGACGAGAAACCTCGGGGCCTGACCAACCCTGAGTGCATCGATCACGAGACACTGAAGCGATTCAATCGTTCGTCGAACTGCATTCAGCTTCACGTGCGTGGCTCCCCAATTGTAGAGCGATTGTCCTCAATCGCTTGCCTGCCTTCTCGCCTTGAATCCTGCCAGTGCAGAGTTTTTGAAACGACTGAGGACAGTCGTTCTACACAGAGTAAAGCGATTGTCCTCAATCGCTTGCCTGCCTTTTCGCCCTGAATCCTGCCAATGCAGAGTTTCTGAAACGACTGAGGACAGCGTTCGCCAGAGTAGAGCGATTGTCCTCAATCGCTCTCCTGCCTTCTCGCCTTGAATCCTGCCAGTGCAGAGTTTCTGAAACGACTGAGGACAGTCGTTCTACACAGAGTAAAGCGATTGTCCTCAATCGCTTGCGTGTCTTCTCGCACTGAATCCTGCCAGTGCAGAGTTTTTGAAACGACTGAGGACAGTCGTTCTACACAGAGTAAAGCGATTGTTCTCAATCGCTCCCCTGCCTTCTCGCCTTGAATCCTGCCAACGCAGAGTTTTTGAAACGACTGAGGACAGTCGTTCTACACATAAAGCGATTGTCCTCAATCGCGCCGCCTTTTCGCCCTGAATCACCCGTAGTTTTGAAACGACTAAGGACAGTCGTTCTACACAGAGTAAAGCGATTGTCCTCAATCGCTCCCCTGCCTTCTCGCCCTGAATCCCGCCAATGCAGAGTTTCCGAAACGACTGAGGACAGTCGTTCTACACAGAGTAAAGCGATTGTCCTCAATCGCTCCCCTGCCTTCTCGCACTGAATCCTGCCAGTGCAGAGTTTTTGAAACGACTGAGGACAGTCGTTCTACACAGCAGCTGCTTAGAGCGGCGATCCTGAGTACGGAACGTATGGAAGATCGAAGGTTTCTGCAACCGCCTGATTCGTGACTCGGCCATTCACCATGTTCACCGCAGCGGCAAGTCCGGCGTCGTTGCTGCACGCTGCATGAAGGCCTTTGGAGGCCAGTTTCATGACGTAAGGAAACGTCACGTTGCACAGAGCATACGTGCTGGTTCGTCCGACAGCACCGGGCATGTTGGTAACGCAGTAGTGAACAATCCCGTCAATGATGTACGTTGGGTCCGAGTGTGTCGTTGGTCGCGAAGTCTCCGTGCATCCTCCCTGGTCAATGCACACGTCGATGATCACAGCACCCGGCTTCATGATCTTCAGGTCATCGGCCGTCACAAGTCGCGGCGCTCGAGCTCCGGGGATAAGGACCCCGCCAATGATCAGGTCGGCCTTCCGAAGCTGTTCACGAATATTGTGACGATCGCTGAACAGAGTATTCACGTTGGCCGGCATGATGTCGTCGAGGTATCGAAGTCGATCGATGCTGACGTCCAGAATCACAACATCCGCCTGGAAACCGGCAGCGATCTTCGCGGCGTTCTTTCCCACAACGCCGCCGCCGATGATCGCGATATGCGCGGGCTCGACGCCGGGAACTCCGCCCAGAAGAATGCCCCGCCCTTCCTGAGGACGCTCGAGAAACTTCGCACCCTGCTGAATGCTCATGCGCCCTGCCACTTCGCTCATGGGCGTCAGCAGAGGAAGGTCCTTGTTTCGTCCCTGCAGAGTCTCATACGCGACCGCGCTGATTTTTGATTCAAGAACGTTCTTCGTCAGTTCTTCATCGGCGGCGAAGTGGAAGTATGTGAAGACCACCTGGCCGGGACGCAGCAGTGGCCATTCGGAACGCATTGGTTCCTTCACTTTGACGATCAGCTCTGCCCCCGCGAAGACTTCTTCATGAGTCGCCACGATCGTCGCGCCACAGCGAATGTAGTCTTCATCCGGAATCCCGCTGCCAGCTCCGGCACCGCGTTCCACAAGAACCTTGTGCCCTGCCCTTGTCAGCTCTTCCACGCCGCTCGGCAACATCGCGACTCGATATTCATCGGACTTAATCTCTTTCGGAAGACCAACAATCATGACGGTACCCTGAACTGAGTTCCAAAATGTCGGGACGATTAGACTTAGAGGTTGCCTGTTCGGTATGAACCTCAGGCCGGCACCACGAACTCCGCGCCGGAATCGCGCAGATTGTTACCTTGCGCTTGTGCAAAGTTCCATCATGGCACTCTGATTTTGGCAGCTTGGGGGCTTTTCGACGTCGCGTTCCTGCAGGACTCGTTCACCCACGGAGCCATTCTGCCAATTGGCACGTCACTTCTGCTGAGAGAATTTGCAGACGAGATGCAGGTCCTCCGACAATCCTCGCCGAATCCATCGCGCATCCACGCAGACCGGAGAAAGCAATTCCGCCGGAAGATCGCATTCCTCCATGGCCAGCCGGAGCGTCGCTTCAAGCTGATTCCGATCGACCGCGCCGCTGGTGAGCGTCCATGTTCGAATGCGGGCACGAGACGCCTGGCTGAGGTTCGCGGCTCGAATCACGATCAGGCCGCCTGGGTGTTCGCGCAGCCATTGTTCGGCGTCCTCCGGCGTGATCAGTTCTTCCACGTGCGACCGAGCGGCCGGAATGTTCAACTGCCCGTGATAGTTTCCATACCACGCGAGATCTTCCGTCCTGTCCCGCAACGATTCTCCCAGCGGACGAACGTCAAACCCTGCCCACGCGGTATGCTCAAACGACATCACGAGGCACGAAACGAATCCGACAGCCGCCATCGACACGCCAGCAACGGCAGTCTCTTTGCGACAGAAAGACAGCAGCGGGACAATGGCTCCGCAAACGACCATCGGAAGACACCAAATGTCGGGGATCATGCCAGCGACGGGCCATGTTGAGAACGGAGCCACATGGTTCACAATCACAGGCAACAACGCCGTCAGCACGGTACTGGCACCGACGATCTTCAGATCCATGGATTCCATCGGCCAGTCTTCCAACCATCGGCTGACGGCCAGCGCGAACGCAGGGACGGCCGGCATGAGATAATAGATCTGTTTGCCGCTGACGAAACTCAGAATCAAAACGCTGCCCAGTCCCCAGCACAGGACAAACCGCAATCCATCATCCGATCCATTCGTGCCTTTTATGACCACCGCGCGCAGTGACCAAAGTCCATTTCGAACGCCGCTTGTCAGCATCCATGGCATCACGCACAACGGCAGCCACGGCAGGTACCACCAGAATGGCTGTCGATGAGCAAACGAGTTGAGCATTCGACCGGCAGTTTGCCCAAACAGCAGCTCGTTGGCAAAGGCTTCTCCACCAGCCCATGCCGCCGACAAAGCCCAGCTCAACGCGATGATCGCACCACTGCCCAAGGCGCACAGCATCGTAAGATATGTTGCTGTGGTTGACTTTGGCTGATTGCCGTGGCGATTCCACACCGGGAAAAGAAGCGCGGCGGGAAGGACATGAACCAGAATCACCGGGCCTTTTGAGAGGATCCCAAGTCCCAGACTGATTCCGGCAACCCAAAGTCCGCGCAGATACTTCTGCTGAACAATCATCCTCATCCCAAACAGCGCCGAAACAGTCCAGAGAGAAAGCAGAGTGTCGAACATGGTGACCGGGCTGAAGAACATCCACAACATCGTGGATGCCAGCACCCAGGGAACTCGCCGGTTGGCCGACAGACCTGGCCACAAGTCCTTCGCAAGCCGAGCCGACAGAAGGACCGTTGCAATGCCGGCCAAAGGAGCGATGCAGCGCGCCGCCAGAAGAGACTTTCCGAACAACAACCAGGCGACATTCATCAGCCAGAAAAGCAAGGGCGGCTTATGCGCATAGGTCTCCCCGTTCAGATGTGGGACAAGGTAGTCTCCTCGTTCCTTCATTTCCCACGCGACAGTCAGGTAACGAGTTTCGTCGGGAGGTAACGGGGGCCGCGAAATCAGGCAGCAGGTGACCAGGACGACACAGCTGATTGCCGGCAGCAGGAGAGTAAAAACGGCGGAAGGCTTCTGGCCGCCTTCGATCTTCGAACCAGCCAGCTGAGGATTAGTCCCGGCATCAGATCCCAGGGGGAATCCGGAAGGAGAATTGGGAGTGTCCATGGTTTTCGGGGCGATCCTTCAAAAAGGGCCACCTGGCTCTCTGGTCGACCCTTCGTGCGCCGGAGAGTATTCCGCGACCGGTGTTTTGTCGTTCCTCTACCCGGTTTCGCACCGTCCTGTCTCGTTTCTGGCATGCCCGCCAGCAGATTCACGCGAAACCCGAATTCGACACAATCGGCAAACTCGCACTCTTCCGAACCGAAAACTGGCATGCAATCCTGATGGATCGTTGCCATGTGCCACCGACCAGGTCACCCTGTCCGGCCTGGAAACTGGCTGTAATTGGTCACAAGGATGGCGTTGTTTCCAGAAACCTCGTCCACCAGCGTCCTTAAGATCCAGCTGAGTCTCTTCTTTACTCTTCGCCGAATTCACATGTCAAAAACCGCATTCATCACCGGTATCACAGGTCAGGACGGTTCCTATCTGGCAGAACTGCTGCTGGAAAAAGGCTACACGGTTCACGGTTTGGTGCGTCGAGCATCAACGTTTACCACAGGGCGAATCAATCACATTTATACGGACCCGCATCAGTCCGGAACTCGCCTGTTTCTGCATTATGGCGATCTGACTGACGGCCAGAGCCTGACGAATCTGGTGCTCGACCTCGAACCGGATGAAATCTACAACCTCGGGGCTCAGAGCCACGTGCGTGTCTCTTTCGACCAGCCAGCCTACACGTTTCAGGCGACAGGCGGCGGAGCACTCAACGTCCTGGAAGCCGCTCGTCAGCTGAACAAGAAGAAGCTGGTGAAGGTTTATCAGGCTTCTTCCAGCGAAATGTATGGCGAAGTTCTTGAGACGCCGCAGACGGAGAAAACACCGTTCCAGCCTCAGAGCCCTTACGGCTGTGCCAAAGTGTTCGCGTTCCACCAGACCGTGAACTATCGCAAGTCGTATGACATGTTTGCAGTGAACGGAATTCTGTTCAACCACGAGAGTCCTCGTCGCGGCGAGACCTTCGTGACTCGCAAGATCACTCGTGCTGCAACCCGAATCAAACTGGGCCTGCAGAAGAAGCTGTACCTCGGCAATCTGGCCGCCAAGCGAGACTGGGGTTACGCGAAGGACTACGTCGAAGGCATGTGGCGAATGCTGCAGCACAGCGAACCGGATGACTTCGTTCTGGCCACCGGACGCACTCAGACCGTTCAGGAATTCGCTGACATCGTGTTTGCTCTGCTGGGACTGGATCCCAAGGAGTACATTGAGATCGATCCGAAGTACTTCCGTCCGGCTGAAGTCGATTTGCTGCTCGGCGACTGCTCAAAGGCTAAGGAGAAGCTCGGATGGACCGCTTCCACTTCTCTGGAAGAGCTGGCAAAGCTGATGGTCGACCATGACCTGACACTGGCTCGCGAAGAAGCGATCCTCGCCGCCGCTCGAAAATAGCAGCAGCTCATCCAGCAGGCAATTTCTGCCGAAGCATCAGGAACATTCGATAGCGCTTGTATCGAATGTTCCTGTAATGCCATGAGCGATTTTCAGTCTGCCGCTCAGTGCATTGTCCCGTCGAGCCACGCTGCAGACTGAGCCGTATCAGAAACGATTTTCAACAGGGAACAGGAAGTTCCAAACTTCTCAGCGCTCGTTTCGACGACGTGAACGCTGTTCGATCTGGTGGCTGTTATTGGAAGGGATGTCCATGCGAGTCTTTCTGGGGCTAGCGCTACTGTGCGGGCTGTATGTGCTTCCCGGGTGCCAGTGCTGTGGCGTCAGTGAAGTCTACAACGACGCCATCGATGATGTGAGCGATCACTGTTCCACGAAGCACCGACTCGACGCCTTCTATTGCGAAAAGCTGGACCTGACTCGACTGTGCATGAACCGTCGCTGTCCGCCAAGCGGATGTCCGTCTTCCGCTCCACGCCATCGTCCACGACAATAGCCAGAGCAAAGTCGTCGGATTCCGGCAGCTTTCACCAGTGGATCATGTTTTTGCTCTAAAGAACCAGGGGTGTGACTTCGGCTGCGCCGGGGCGACACACTGACTTGCGGATTCGCCTCATCTCCGGGTGCGATTGTTCCGATTATTCCGTTCGGGGGAACTGTGCGACGTTTGACTTCCAGGGGGGAATGCAGACGCCAGTCGCACCATTTGGCCAGTACGTTTCAGCGATCGCTTTGCGCGTTGCCGCAGGAGTGATTCGGGGCGTCGCCGAAACTCCAAGCTTGGGGGCAACATGGACTGCAGACTGGATACCGGAGGCGAGTCATTACGCTCGCGTGCTGTCGGTCGTGCCTGCGGTGTTGCTGGCCTGAAAACTCTTGCGGTGATCTGTGCTCTTGCCGTGTTCCCGTCGCTAACCAAGGCGGATCAGGTTCGCGACATGGCGGAGAAGGCGGGCATTCGAGTTCTGACAGAAGGTACCTCTTCCGCAGACACTCACAAAAGCAGTGTCGCCGAACTTCCTCTGAATGCTCTGACGCCCAAAAACCGGCTCCGCGCACAAAGTATCCTCGAGAATACCAGCCAGTTTCGCAGGCTGCCGTCCCTTCAATACACGATCGACGAGCCGGTTTATCGGTACCTGCTGCAGCACCCGGATGTCGCTGTCAGTACCTGGCGTGTCATGGGAATCTCACGCTTTGAGATGTTTCAAACCGGACCGTTTGAATACGAAGCTCAGGCAGTGGATGGTTCGGAAGGCATTGCAGACATCCTGTATCAGGACGCCAATCAGGTCCTGTTTGTGTGTGAAGGCAACTATCACAATGTTCTTCTGCCAAAGCCTCTGCAGGCGTCCGCGCTGATCTGGTTTCGTGCTCAGTACACGCCGAACGCTGAGGGTACTCATGTTGTGACGCAGAAGACGGATGTCTTTGTTCGTTTTCCGTCGGCCGGTCTTTCGACCGTCGCAAAGATGCTGACTCCGGTGACAAACAGTTTGATGGACCGCAATCTCTTCGAACTGTCGTTGTATGCCAGCATGATGTCGCGGGCTGTACGAGATGAGCCTGAATGGGTCGTGCAGGTCGCGGAGCAGATGGAAGGCGTGCTGCCTCAGCGAAAGGGTGAACTGATCGCAGTGGCTCGTCAGGCCAGGCCTCAGATGCAGCAGAAGATGGCACCGCGACTTCAGTCCAGTGCCGCGGATCGCAACATGATCATGTCGCCTCAGCTGCTGTTCTTCGGATCCACCGAAGCAGGGAACAAAATTGTTTCTCAGCCCGGGTCAGGACTGCTGTTGTGACAGCCGATGAGCCATCAAAATCCGGCAGCGTACCTGCGGTGCCAGTCTCCGGCGGGAATGTGACAATTCTTCCCGCGTCCCGTGCATCGAATCGACGAAATCAACTGGCCGACGACACCCGCAACGACGTGGCCACCAGAAAAATGCAGTCCGCTGATGAGTTCGAACTGCAACCCGCGACGCCCCCGGTGGGACCGACCGCAACCGGTCCCTCCGGGCGCGGCGTCAAATAAGTGTGTAAAGCGACTGTCCTCAGTCGTTAACCGCCTGGCTAGGCCACCACTGTGAACTTCGCCTGGTTCGACGGAGCGAACCGCGACACTGGGTAGCACTGCTGTAGGTGCCGCTTGCCGAGCGGCACTTCGCGGCTTGCCGCGACCAGCGACCAGACGAGTGTCCACGTGAATCCAGGTGACCGTGGAAACGCAACACCGCAGAATGTGTCAACGCTCCGGTCTACGATGAAAGCTCACGATGTGGTGCAGGGCAGAAGAATGGTGGCAAGAGAATAGTCGCAGGCGCATTCTGGAATCTTGGCTTTCTGCGTTTATTCTCCTGCCCACATTCCTCTGCCACCGCCTATCAAGCAACAGCCGGGTAGCACAGGTGCAGCCTGTGCCGCGAAGCGGTCGGAAGCCGACGGGCCAGCGTGGTTATTCCAGTGCACCGTGCCCCACCATCAGTTCACTGAACACTGAAAACTGAACACTCCCTCGGCGAGCGGGATGCGTCAGCTTCCTGGTATGCGTCTCGGCCGTGTGAAACACATTTGTGAACCGCGAATGGACGCGAATGGACGCGAATCAGGTACGGGACCACCCATTGTTTTTCTGCCCACCTTCTTTTTGCCTACCAACACGTGAGTCGCCGCCTTCGTAGTCGCCTTTGCTGAAAGTCCTGGTCGTTTGCAACGAATCCCGGTTCTAGAGAAACTGTTTCGGAAACAAACTCCGGAGCATTTCCATGAATCCATTGAATGACTGGTCCCTCAATCAGACTCGCCGCACGTTTTTTGGGAGCGGCGGGATACGACTGGGAGGCATCGCTGCTGGAATCCTCGCGGCGCAGGAAACCCGTGCGGAGCAGACCGTTCAGGTGCATCCGCCGTTGATGGGCTTTCCGCACTTTGCTCCAAAAGCGAAGGCGATCATCTATCTGCACATGAATGGTGGTCCGTCCCAGATTGATCTCTGGGATCACAAGCCGGTTCTGGAAGGCCATTTCGACAAAGACCTGCCTGACACCATTCGCATGGGGCAGCGAATCACGACGATGACCAGCGGCCAGGCTCGCCTGCCCGTTGCTCCGTCAATGTTCAAGTTTGCTCGCCATGGACAATGTGGCACGTGGGTCAGTGAGCTTCTCAATCACACAGCGGAATGTGTTGATGACATCGCGGTTATTCGCAGCGTGCACACAAACGCGATCAATCATGACCCGGCCTGCACTTTCGTCACCACAGGCAGTGAAGTTCCGGGCAAGCCCAGCGTTGGATCATGGCTCGCGTATGGGCTGGGAAGTGACAGCAACAACCTTCCAGCGTTCGTTGTCCTGACGCCGCGATGGACGTCCAAGCAGGCAGCTCAGGCGCTGTTTTCTCGCATGTGGAGCAGTGGCTTTCTGCCGTCAAAATACACGGGCGTCGCGCTCAGAAGCGTTGGTGATCCGGTGCTGTACATTGAAAATCCATCCGGCGTGGATTCGACAAGCCGTCGCATGATGCTGGATTCCCTGGCGAAGCTGAATCAGCGATCGCTTGATCGGTTCGGCGATCCGGAAACGCTGACTCGCATTGCTCAGTACGAAATGGCGTATCGAATGCAGTCGAGTGTTCCGGAGCTGGTCGACCTGTCCGGAGAAACTCAGCAGACTCTGGACATGTACGGGCCCGAAGTTCAAAAGCCCGGCACCTTCGCCGCCAGTGCCTTGCTGGCTCGACGCATGGTCGAGCGCGGCGTGCGAGTCGTGCAGATTCTTCACCGAGGCTGGGACCAGCATGGTTCACTGCCCAGTGAGATTCGCCATCAGTGCTACGATACCGACCAGCCCTGCGCGGCGTTGCTGAAGGACTTGAAGCAGCGAGGACTCCTGGAGAATACTCTGGTGGTCTGGGGCGGAGAATTCGGACGCACCGTGTATTCACAGGGTGCACTCAGCCACACAAACTACGGCCGTGACCATCATCCTCGAAACTTCTGCATGTGGCTGGCTGGTGGCGGAGTCAAAGGCGGTACCGTGTACGGGGCCACCGACGACTTCAGCTACAACATCGTCGAAAACCCGTGCCACGTGAATGACCTGAATGCCACGATTCTGCATTGCATGGGGATCGATCACGAGCGTTTCACGTACCGGTTCCAGGGACTGGATCAGCGACTGACCGGTGTCGAACCTCAGAAGGTCATTCAGGACATTCTGGCGTGATCGATTACAGATAGCGGATACGTTTTCGGATGTCTGTGTTGATGCTCTGATAACGATTGCTCAGACATCCCGCGTCGAAGACTTCCCGCCGGATACACTCGACATCATCAGCACCGACAGCGTTCGTGAAGATCGGTTTAAGGTAGTCGATGCCAAGCTGCGACAGCGTCATTCGGCGAGCGTCATACAACGAAGGATGAACTTCGCGGGGATGGATTTCGCCCCACTGGTCACGCAGTTTGTTCGCAGGAAGTGAACTCAGGAAAAAGCCGGACGATTCGGAATACTGCAGAGTGGCGACTTCGTTGCTGTGACCATCGGCCAGCATTTCAACGGCCTTTCCTCCCAGCTGAGTTCCGCAGTAGCGGTCAAACAGGATGGGGCGTCCTCCTCGCTGAGTATGGCCGACCTTTCGACTGAACATCGGCGAAGAAGCAGGTTCGAAGGATCGAGTCTCAAGGAACAAATCTTCACCGAGCGTCTTTGTCAGCATCGCGGAAATTGCATCGGCCGCACCGGAGTACTTGACGTTGCCGGCCGGATCATAGGTTGGCATCGCCGCACCGAGCTCGCGTCCCTCCGCGTCTCGCACGCCTTCTCCGACCACGATCACCACATTGCGCTGCAGTTCGTACAACTGAGCCACTCGCTGAGTCAGTTGTTCGATGTTCAGCGGGACCTCGGGAATCAGAATGATGTCCGGCTGAGCATAAGCAGCTCCCAGTGCGATGTAGCCAGATTGCCGCCCCATCACTTCCACAATGGCGATGCGGTGGTGACTTTCCGCCGTCGTTCGAAGACGCTCCACCATCTGCACCACGACAAACACAGCTGTTGCAAATCCTGGCGTGGCATAGTTGATAATGTCTTCCAGCAGGAGTGAATCGCGCGAGAGGACTCGCTGTTCGACGAATCCTGGCGGACGATCAGAAGGCTTGCGAATCCATTCGTTAGGTTCATCGATGTAGTTCAGCCCCAGATCGTTGTCGATCGTCTTTGGGGCGAGAACGCAGGGCAACATTTCAGCGATTGGCTGCATCCCGTTGATCGTTCCGTCACCTCCGATGCACAGCAGTCCATCCAGTTTCAGCTTCTTCACATGCTGCGCGACGAGTTCCAGTTTGTCCTTGCAGGAATCATCAACGTAGGTGCGAGACGAACCCAGAAGAGTACCGCCTTTGCACGGATCCAGTTCCGGGATGGCGGAGAAGAGCGGGTTGAGGTGCACATGAGGAACACGACTGTCGAGCAGCCCCGCGTAACCTCGCTGAATCCCAATCATCTCAATACGAAGAGCGTTGGCTCGTTGAACCGCTCCGAAGATGGTGGCATTGAGAGCAGGCGTGTCGCCACCAGCGGTCAGGATTCCAATACGCTTCATCGTGAGTCTCCGGAACACTTGGGATACTGTCTACGTAGCGTAGTGATTAGTGAGTCGCAGCGGAATCTCTTGTCAGAGGAGGCTTGGCAAGCGCCTCGTTCTCCCATTTTCACAATCATCCCACGGCACCTGACAAACGGGGAATAGGCGAGCTCCGGAACAGTGTTTGCAACATTGGGCGGAAAACGCAGTTTTCTGCCGTTACGGCAGACTTCGCGCGCTTGACGGATGGTGTGTATTTGGCGGTGGGTTGTAATCCTCGTCAAAGCTGCCACCATGGCGCGGGTTGGTGCAGCTTTCAGCCACTGATCATACTTTCAGGAGAGAAGAGCGGAGTATGGGTTCCAGCGCGACGGGTTCGACTGAAGTCATGATTGAAGCTCGGGGGCTCAGCAAGTTCTATGGGGACTTCGCTGCGACTCGTGACGTGACGTTTTCTGTTCCGAAGGGACAGGTCTGTGCCTTTCTCGGACCAAACGGTGCCGGCAAGAGCACGACAATGAAGATGCTGACAGGGTTCCTGTCACCAAGTCAGGGTGAGGCGTATCTGGCCGGGTTCAATGTGGCGAAGGATCGAATTCGCGCAGCGGAACACCTTGGCTACCTGCCGGAAAACGGTCCTCTGTATGTCGAGATGACGCCGGAAGGCTTATTGCGATACATGGGCGAGGTACGTGGCCTGTCGGGCGACGTGCTGGCTCAGCGCATGGCCTGGGTGTCCGACAAATGCTCTCTGGCAGAAGTGTGGCACAAGCCAATCGCAAAGTTGTCCCGAGGTTTCCGTCAGCGAGTTGGTATGGCGCATGCCATGCTGCATGATCCGGACGTACTGATTCTGGACGAGCCGACAAGCGGGCTTGATCCGAATCAGGTCGAGGGAGTTCGTGCATTGATTCTGGAACTGTCGAAGACGAAGACGATCCTTCTGTCGACGCACATCCTGCAGGAAGTGCGAGCAGTCTGCAGCCGCGTTGTGATGGTGAATAACGGGCGAGTCGTGTTTGACGGCCCTACCACAGACCTTGGCCAGAACGAGGTCGAAATGGAAAAACGATTCCGCAAGCTGACACACAGTGCAGCCTGAAGTGGGCATTGGCTTGCCCTTTCAGCGATTGACGCTGTCAGTGCTGTACGGTTCGATCTGATTCCTGTGATTTCCGGAACGAGACGTTCTGAAGATAAAAGGTGGCTTCATGCTTCGCACACATGTCATCCTCGCAGTGGCGAAAAGAAACTTTCGCAGCTATTTCTCCAGTGTACTTGGCTACTTGTTCATCACAGTGTTCTGTGTGTCCGCCGCCGCCATGGCATTCTCATCGGCGTTCTTTGCGGCGAATACCGCAAGTCTCGACCAGCTGACACGAGCGTTTCCGTGGTTGCTGCTGTTCGTGATTCCGGCAATCACCATGACTGTGTGGGCGGATGAACGGAAGCTTGGGACTGACGAGCTTTTGTTCACATTACCATCCTCTGAGGTGGAGATCCTGCTGGGCAAGTACCTTGCGGTGCTGGCGGTCTATTCCGTCGCCCTGATCTTCTCTCTTGTCAATGTGATCGTGCTGTTTTTGCTGGGGTCGCCTGACATTGGAGCCGTGGCTGCTTCCTATGCGGGCTACTGGTTCGCAGGCGGCGCGCTGTTGACGGCGGGAATGCTCGCGTCCTCTTTGACGAACAGTTCGACAGTCAGCTTCGTGCTTGGCGTTGTGTTCTGCTGTGTTCCGGTCCTGCTGTTCTACGTCACGGACGTGATCGAATGGTTTGCAGGTCTTGACTGGTTCGCAGGACTCCGAGGTGGAGCCGCGGAAATGTACGAACTGCGAAACACACTCCTGGCGCTCAGTCTGCAGGAGCAGCTTCGAGACTTCAGTCTGGGCATCGTGCCGATTACCGGAGTCGCCTGGTTCTCATTCTTCGCCCTTGTCATGCTGTACTTGAACTACATCGTGATTTCAAAGCGACGTTGGGGTGTGCAGCATGAATTGAATATGAGCAGCCAGTATCTCATTCGAGCAGTGTGTCTTGTCGTTTCCTGTGGCGCTTTGTTGTTTGTCTTCTGGCACTATCCAGTTCGGGCAGACCTTTCTTCTGAGCGACTGTTTTCGCTCTCAAAGGCCACGACCGAAACGCTCAACAGTATCAAGTCAGGTCAGAAGATCACCATCCAGGCTTTCATCAGCCCGGATGTGCCTGCGGACTATGTTGAGACTCGTCGGCAACTGGTCGGTTTGCTTCGGGAATTCAAGCGGTCCAGTGGTGGTGCGATCGAACTTCATGAAGTTTCGGTGGAGCCCTTCAGTGATGAAGGCGAGCAGGCAAGAGCACTGGGAATTGAACCGGTTCGACTTCAGTACGATCGTGACGGCAAGCGAGAAGAGGCTGAGGTCTTCCTGGGCGCATTTCTTCAAAGCGCCGATGATGAAATCGTGATCCCGTTCTTTGGAAAGGGTCTGCCGATTGAATACGAGCTGACTCGTTCTCTTCGGACAGTTTCTCAGGAGAAACGGCTTAAGGTCGGTGTGCTGATCACTGACGCTCGAGTCATGTCGGATGGAGAAGGTGGCGGCAAGTGGGAGATCGTTCGGGAACTGGAAAAGCAGTTCGAAGTGATCGCTGTGAATCCATCCCAGCCCATTCTGAAATCTGATCCTGCAGAGCCGAAACCAGAGGGTGAAGCGGATGCTGAGAAGAAAGACGAGGAAAAGCAGGACGACAAAATTCCTGCGGAAGGATTCGACGTGCTGCTGGCCATTATGCCGTCGTCGCTGACTGAGCCGCAGATGGACAATTTTGTGAAGTATGTGAAGGCTGGAAAACCAACACTCATTTTTGATGACCCGTGTCCGTATATCTTCCAGAATCAGATGCGGCAGCTGGCGATGGCACCTCGTATGCCCAAAGCTGGCGGGGGCGGTATGTTTGGAGGTCCTCCGCCGGAGCAGAAGGCTGACAACGGTGAACTCACTACACTCATGACGGCGCTGAATGTGAAATGGGACAACGGTCAGATTACCTATGATCGCAACAATCCCCACACACAGTTTGCGACACTGCCGCCTGAGTATGTTTTCATCTCGCGGACGGGCAACAAGGCAGTTCCGTTTTCTGAAGACAGCAATGTCACGAAGTCGCTTCAGGACCTGGTGATGTTGTTCCCGGGAACGATTACGGATCGTGCAGGCCGCAAGGAGCAGAAGTTTACTCCGCTGCTGCGCACCAGCACCGAGTCCGGCGTGCTTGATTGGAAGGATTACACGTCGGATACCTTCAATGCGATGACGATGTCGCCCGCAGTTGAAATCAAACAGAATCCGCGTCGGCGCGATGATGGAGAGTCTCACATCATTGCTGCTCATATTCAGAACGATTCCAAAGAGACTCCGCTCAACGTCATCTTCTGTTCCGATATCGACATGATCACGGACTGGTTCTTTTATGAACGCAGCAGCGGCGGACTCGACATCCAGTTCGACAACGTCACCTTTGTTCTGAACGCGGTCGACCAGCTGGCGGGTGATGAGACCTTTATTCCGCTGCGATCACGTCGTGAGAAGATGCGAACACTTCAGTTTGTCGAAGAACGAACGAGCAACCTTCGCAAGAACCTCAATAAGGAGGAGAAGGATGCTCAGGATCAGATGGATGAGACCTTGAAGAAGGCAGAAGACGAACTTCGCTCGGAGATCAGGAAGATTCAGGATGACCAGGGTCTTGATGATCGCGGCAAAGAGTTAATGGTTCGAACCAAAGAAGAGCAGCTCAATCGCCAGCTGGAAGTTCAGCGCGATCAGCTGGAGCGTGATCTGAATTCGCGAGTCCGAAAGGCCGCACTGGAAATGAAGCGGCAGGTGCGTCGGGTTGAGAATACTGTGAAGATCACAGCCTGTCTGATCCCGGCGATCCTGCCTGTGTGTTTTGGAATGCTGCTGCTTGGAATTCGCAATCTGGCAGAACAGCAGTCGATCAATCCGAATCGGCGACGTACCTGAGTGTTGTCTCCTGGTAAATCGTCCGTTCCCCTTTCCATGTGATCATCTCGCGACTTGCGGGACATTTCGATAGTCAGGTGATTGTCATGAACACATTCAGCCGAACAATGCTCTTTGTCGCAGTTGCGGCGGGCTCAGTCCTGCTGGCAATCGCGGTGCATTTTGCCAACCGTCCCTCCTCGATTGATGGAGTGGCGGATGTCGGTCAGCAGTTCTTCCCGGAGTTTCAGGACCCTCTCAAAGCCACTGAACTGCAGGTCGAGAAATACGACACTGAATCAAAAGAAGCTCAGGCGTTTTCTGTGAAGAAGAATGACGAAGGCAGGTGGGTCATTCCTTCTCACCATGATTACCCGGCGGAAGCAGCGGAACGACTGGCTCGCACTGCGGCATCAATGATCGGCATCAAAAAGGTTGCCGTCACGTCACGCAGCAAAGAGGACTGGGGGCGATATGGTGTTGAAGATCCGAAGTCTGACAAGATCGCTCCGGCAGGCAAGAAGGATGACATCCATGGAACCAGGCTGACGCTGAAAGATGTCAGCGGAAATGCACTTGTTGACCTGATTGTGGGCAAGGCTGTGGCGGGGCGAGAAAAGCACTTCTATGTGCGTCAGCCCGAGAAGAACAATACCTTCATCGCAAAGCTGGACGTGGAACTCTCCACGAAGTTCGCTGACTGGATTGAGCCCGATCTGTTGAAGGTCAGTCAGAACGATGTCCGAAATGTGATCGTTAATCGATATTCGATTGATGAAAACGAAGGTGCAATTGTTCAGGGCGAGGAACTGGAATTCAATAAAGACAAGACAACATCAAAGTGGAGCCTGACAGGGCTGGATGAATCTACCGAGAAGGTCAAGGAAAGCGCGATCAATGACCTCGTGCGCAACTTGGATCAGCTCAAGATCGTGGGAGTTCGTCGAAAGCCTGAAGGTTTGAATGCAGACCTGTCGGTCTCCGACGATGTTGCTCAGAACCCGCTGCTTCGTCAGGTGCTTCAGGCAGATATGGCACAGAAGGGATTCTTCATTGCTCGTGGCCCCAACAACGGTTACCGACTTGTTTCCAATGAAGGTGAACTGATCGCCGGAACCGGAACAGGCGTTCGATACACCCTGTATTTTGGGGAGATCGCTCGTGGTTCTGCCAAGGACATCGAAACCGGATTGAACGAGAAGGCTGCAGAAGCAGCTCCCGCCGAGGGTGATGCGGCCAAGGGTGGTGAGACCGCGGAGAAAAAGGCAGATGATGCCGCGAAGAAGGAAGAAAAGCCGGCCGATCCGACAAAGCCTGCCGACGGGGAGGAAACAGGTCCCCGACGCTATCTTTTGGTTCGTGTCGACTACGACGAGAGCCTGATTGGACCCAAGCCGGAAGAGCCAAAAGCTCCGGAGAAGCCAGCCATCCTGAATGACGCTCCTGCCGCTGATCCGAATGCTGCTAAGCCGTCAGAGGCGGCTCCGAAAACAGATGAACCAACCGTGGATCCAAAGCCTGCGACACCAGAGCCAGCCACGCCGACGGAACCCAAGGCTGATGCGCCGAAAGAGGAACCGAAGGCAGATGCGGCCACAATTGAACCGAAGCCGGAAGCTCCTGCTGAGACTCCGGATGCTCCGAAAGCTGACCCAGGCGCATGTGACGAACAGCCTGCTGCTGCCGTAGCTCCTCAGGAAGGTGCTCCTGCTGAGCCTACTGCACAGGAAGGTGCCGCGCCAGCAACGCCAGCTCCCGCTGTTCCTGAAGTCACATCCGCTCAGGATGCTGCACCGACACAGCCTGCGGCTACAGAACCTGCTGCTTCCGCTGCACCCGCCGCGCCAGTGGCTCAGGAAGGAACGACTCCGCCGGCTGAAGCAGCAAAGCCCGCTGGACAGGAGGCCGCTCCTCAGCAACCTCCAGTTGATCCTCGTGCAGAAGCTGAGAAGGCCTACAAGCAGGCACTCGGCGAATATGAAGCAGCCGTCGCTGCTCACAAGGATGCCGTGAAGGAGTGGGAAGATCGGGCCAAAGACGGGAAGAAGCGAGCGAAGGATCTTTCCGAGCGATTCGGTGCCTGGTACTACGTGATCTCCGCAGAGAGCTTTGAGAAGTTCCAGCTGACTCGTGCTGCATCTGTCGAGCCAAAAGATGCCGCAGCGAATCCCGATCCAGGTGCTTCGCCGCTGAATATTCCAGGACTCAGCCCGCCGATTCCTGGTTTTCCACAAAGGTAATCAGCGGTTCCTGAAAGACTCTCCGGTCAATCTATAGAAAGAGCTCGGGATCATCCCGAGCTCTTTCGCTTTCAGTGTGCATCCAACGGGAGGCTCAGTCGTTCCTCAGCGGAATGATTTTCGACTTGTCCCCAACGTCATGGGCATCCACCGGGAAGTTTTCAAACTGTACCGTTGAGTTCTTTTCAAACCACTGCCGAATGATGGGGCTTGCATCGTCGTTCATGGGTGGCTGAACCAGCAGAGTATCGCCTTCGATGACGGCGCGAATTTCTCCGTCGTCGATGATCTGGCGACCTTTGCTGTACACGTAACGAGGCAGGCGGAACATCGCTTCCAGATCCGTCTGCACGCTGTAAATAGTGATGTCGGCATCAGCACCGGGACTCAGGTGTCCTTTTTGGCGGAGTCCAAGGATTCGAGCCGGCGCGGCACGAGTAATGATGGCGATCTCGTACAGAGAGTATTCGCGGCTGAGTTCTGCCAGAACGCAGCTGCTGCGCAGTTTCTCCGGCAGTCGCTGCAGGTACTCGTCGCGACGGCTGCGATCCATCAGCAGTGCAATGATTTCCGGGTACGCGAGAAACGAACCTCCATTGGGATGGTCGGTACTCATTGCAATCCGCCAGGGATCATCGACCAGCAGATACCACTCAAGGCCAATGGCCCATTGAAGTGCGTGCACAAAGCTTTTGTCGCGGTAAGTGATCGGAACGATTCCACAGCCGCCTTCCAGTTCCACATCACCGCTGAACCATTTTCGGCCGGTAACTTTGTGCAGGTAATGACCCAGAGGTCCGTCGCCCGTCATGGAAGTGGTTTCGCCGAACATGACCTGACCCACGTCGACTGTCAGTTCTTTGTGACGGTTTACATAGTCAGCAAGGACCGGCACCTGGGAACAGAACGTTGACTGGTCCGAGACTGACCCGCCGTAACTGTGAAACTGAATGTGGGTCAGATGGGCTCGAGCGGATTCAAACGACTTCATCGTTTCGAGAGTGGTGGTCCAGTTGCCTGGCATTCCCAGCTGATTGCAGTGCACATGGACGGAATGCGGCACGTTCAGACGATCAACGGACATCGCCACTTCACGCAGGATCTGACGAGGTGTCACGCCGTACGGTGCGACGATTTCGTCCAGACCACAGAATCCATCGCCGCCATTCTTCCAGATTTCAACACCGCCTGGATTCACAAGCTTCGCTGCGTAGCCTCCCGTGGCATTCAGAAGCCACGAAACCGCTGCGTCCAGAAGCTCCGTCTGCCCTGCCGCAAGCTGCTCAAAGATCAGATGGTTGTTACCCATCATGACATAAAAGCCCTTGTCCAGAATGGGAGTGTCCTGAAGCTCATCGTGAGCATGACGGGCAGCAATTGGCGGCACCGCCGCGTCAAATGCCGTTGTGTATCCGAGCCCTGCGTAGAGGTAACCGGTTGCAAATGTACTGGGCACGGTTCCCAGTGTTCCGGATCGCAGCAGATTCGTTCGAGCAATCGGCGCTGTGCGGCGCCGCTGCTCCGGAAGCATCTTGCGGGCGGTGTTGACCTTTGGACCGGCGATGTGGCAATGCATGTCGACGCCGCCAGGCATGACGATCATTCCGCTCACATCGACTACGATCTCCGCGCGATCGGAAGGATCAGTCGGGGCAGCGATGATCTGGCCATCCTGCATCCACACTTCACGGACTTCACCATCGATCCCGTTTGCAGGATCGTAAACTCGTCCGCCTTTCAGACATGTGCGAGTCACAGCAGGAGCCCATCATTCATAAGATCAGTGAACCGGCGCTTGACTTCCCGGACCTTTTATTGCAGTCCCAGAAGGTAGGCCATGTTGTTGGGATTTGGTGATCCGAATCGGGGCTCAAGGGATATTCCCAGTCCGACGTTGTCTTTGCTGAAGTCAAAGCCAAGTCCAAAATGCAGGATCCAGTCGAGCCCTACTCGTGAGACCGTCAGCGACGTTCCACGAGTCTCGCCCTCTGCGACATCATAGGCGTACGATGCGGTGGAGATATACCGTGGACTCATCTGATAGCTGTAACTGGAAATAAAGGTCTGGCTCTGAAGGTACTCTTTCGCTTCTACCTGACGGAATCCCAGATAGAGGCTACCGCGAAGACTTCGCTGAGTCAGCAGTCCAACACTCCACAGATTCTGGGACTTCGCAAACAGATCCCATGACGCGTCTGTCAGGATGCTTGTTCGATCACTGACGTTCCAGCGATAGTGGCTGTACAGAAGCCCAAAGTCTTCACCGAAGTTATCCTGATCGGCATTCGGAAAGAAAGAGGCACCGTATTCCCATACCATCCAGTCTCGGATGCGAGGCGATTCCGGCGGACCGGCTTTGGTTTGCAGTCGGTCTCGGAAACCGATCCTGAGAGCCTGAAAGTCGTCAGCAATTTCGTGGTAGGACGCGCTGGTCCAGAGCCCTGCTCCGCTGCGAAGAGCATAGTTGCGCGGATTGAACTCGTTGGGAATGACCCCAGGGAAAATTTGGAGCGTGTAACGTGTCCGGAATCGTTCCTGTGAATTGTCATCGATCTCGTTGTACTGAGGAATCTCATTCAGGCCACGAGTCGATTCAGTGAAGGAGTATTCAAGAAACGTGTCGTGTTTATGCGCCAGTCCGTTGATCCCCAGAATGTCGCTGCGAACAAACGGGAACAGTTTTGTCGCCGTCATTCGAGCGCGGATCCCTGCGTTCATCAGATAGCGGTCCACGGACGAGGACGTGAATCCTTCTTCCCACCATGCGGCTTCACCCATGGCAAATGGTTCAAATGTGACCGGTCCAATGTTGAACGGAGCCGCAAGTTCATGGCGAGTCATCGCGACAACGCCGGACGCATTGGTGATGTAGGGAAGACCAGCGGGTGTATACGGGTCGTTCGGATCCGCCGGTGTCTGCATCTGCTGCATATCGGCGTAACCCGCGCTGGTGTGCATGTTCCAGTACAACAGACCGTCAAAGAGCGGTTGAGAGAATGCGTAGAGGTCGGCTCGCGGAAGCCACTGAGTGTTCGCCTCAAATCCCAGCAGATCGCCGCGTCCCCAGAGTGTTCCCGAGTATGCTCCCAGATCCTGACGCAGCCCAAGGACAGTTTCGACGTCTTTGTCAGTGTCGAAGCGAATCTCGTTGAACTGTTCGAGATAATTGCGGTCAGACAGGTACCCGATTTCACCAAACACCAGCGCGTCACCAGGCAGTTCCTGACGATGGCGCCACGTCGCTTCACCTCGGTTGTTGTCCGGCACGTTCAGGCGACGACGATCCAGACCGAGATTGTCGGTGCCTTTGTCGTATTGATAATAGAGGTTTCCGCCACCCTGATAGTCGCCGAGCCCAGTGGCGCCCTTGTAGTCACCTTTGATGCCAATGCCGGGGCCTCGCTCGGACCGGAAGTCGGCAAGGAGGTCAAAGTTGTGGCCAGGTTGCTTCTGGATCCCAAGCAGCTTGTTGAGATTCCAGACGGTGTTCAGCTGCAGGCCAAAGATGCTGTCCGATGAGACTGACGCACTTCGAATCGGTATGCCTGGGTCCTCGGCAGGTCCAGAGATTTTTGGCAGATAGCCGATCGGAACATCGCCGGCGAAGAACTGATTGTTCAGGCTGGTGATCCATGTGGAGCCGGACACGGGATCCGTGTTTGTGAACATCCTTGGACCCGGCTCGACAAAGATGTCGGACGCCTGAATTCGATAACCTGGTTTTCCATAAGGGCTCGTCGTGACCCAGCCGTTCTGGATCTGGAACCGCTGCACTCCTAACTGACGAATGCGATCCCCGCGAGCACGAACTTCACCGCCCGTCTGCAGGATGGGGACTCGAAGTTCACCGTTAAGCAGCAGGGCTTTGTTGCCCGCAGCGTCAAAGAATGCGTGTGTGGCACGGACGGTGTTCTGCCCCTGACGAATGACGATGTTGCCTTCAAGGTACA
Source organism: Planctomycetaceae bacterium (assembly GCA_046349695.1). Taxonomy (GTDB): domain Bacteria; phylum Planctomycetota; class Planctomycetia; order Planctomycetales; family Planctomycetaceae; genus SXXK01. The sequence continues at coordinate 77,540 of JAXMBV010000022.1, forward strand.
CCTGAAATCGAGCGTTCGCTGGCTGGATGACAGTGCTGCCCGCTTCCAGAGAATCGCCTTCCCCTGCCATCGTCCAGATCACAACTCGGTCTGCGGATAAGTCAACAAGACCAGGGGTCACTCCTGCTCCGAGGACCCCTTCGTCCACGCCATCAACCAAGACGTTGACGCCGCCGGTAATGACCGTCACACGTTCTTCCGGCACCGTGTCTCGCGACGTGAATGACTCCACTCGAACAGGGTCGTTCGAGCGAGGGCGAATCTGAACGCGGCGTGCAGCCGTTGCTGCCTGACTTGTCGCCTGGGGGATTGGCGGGAACATCAGGTCAGGTCCGGCCTGAATGGCAGTGAATGAAGAATCATCAGCCTCTGCCGGATAAAGACGAGCGACTGCCTTGCGAAGCAGCGGGTGATCGTTGGTTGCGGCAGCGGCGGAATGCACAATCTTCAGTTGAGGGACCTGAGTCGATTCGAGTCGGAAAGCCATGGCTCCCGAAGGTCGCTGCGCACCGCCGGTCTTGATTGTCACGTCTTCTGCGTAAACAGCCACGTCGTATCCGAAGCTGGTACGCGACACGAAGGCCGCCATTCTGCCCGCCGAGAATTTCAGTTCGCCCTGCTCGACTTCAACTTTCCCGGTGACCAGATGCACCTGCGTGGTCTCGGACGAGAGTGTCTCTTCATACGAACCGGAAATGAGCACGCCGGCCTGAATGTCTTCCGTCAGTGACTCCACCGGAGATACCAGTGCAACCGCTTCCTGCCCCTGCGCAATGCGATCACTGAACGACACACAGAGTGCCGCCAACAGCAGTAGCATTGGACGCAAAGCCGGACGATGAATCATTCAATCGCCGTTGGGGAGATGGGCTGGGATTGGAGAGAAGAGACGTGAAGACTGGACGGGACGGGAACGGAAGAGAGGTGAATGGTCTGCCAAAAGAGACTCCGGCAGCGTCGCGGACTATATGGCCGGAGCAACAAACAGGTCAATATCGGCCGTTCCTGCCGAGTTTGTCGTAAGTTGTTGATTGAAAACATCTTGCGGAGATGATCGCGGTCCCGTCCCGGAAATGAAGGAAGCAATTCTTTGACCACAAGGTGCCATGCAACGTCGAACCCAAGGTGCCATGCACCGTGATGTTTACACTTTCTTGTAAGTGCTTTAATCCAAAGAACTTATGGAGAACGTGTTTCAGACGCTGTTGCGCAGGTGCGGGCAACGCTGTGAAGGAATTTCTGCAGCGAATTTCCTGAGCTCCGAGTTGTAGTGGAACTCGCCAGAGTTCCTGTCATCAACGAGAGTTCTGGGATCTCTGGCGAGATCCACTACAAAGTCTTTCACAGCGTTGAGGTGTGGGCGGGGTGGCAACAAAAAAGGCCGCTGTTTTTGGCAGCGGCCCTTTGGGTGTGCGTGAACTGAATTCGACGAGGAATCCTCAGGCGGCTTTCCGCAGCATTTCGCTCATGGGCAGAATGTCGGCTGGCTGTGCTTCGCGGGCGGCTGCATCGATGAAGGCTTCAAAGATCTGGAGATCAAGTGCCGACGCAGTGTTGCTTTCCGGGTGCCATTGGACGCCCAGGCAGAACCAGTCTTCTTCGATCGACTCGTAGGCTTCAACAACGCCATCCGGACATGTTGCGCTCACTCGGAATCGTCCGGCAAGGTCACGGACGGCCATGTGATGAGCACTGTTGACTCGCACTTCGCCAGGGCCATAAATCGCATCGAGGCGAGTGCCTGGGACGATTTCAAGGACGTGTCGCAGGTTCTGTTCGACTGGGTCTCGGTGATGCAAAGCACGGGGAACATCTTCCGGAATATGCTGGAAGAGCGTTCCACCACACAGAACATTCACAAGCTGCATCCCGGATCCGATGGCAAGAATCGGAAGCCGACGCTGAATGGCAATTTCAGCGATCTTGCGGTCGAAGTCCTCGCGACGCTTTGGCATGACTTTGACCGATGGGTGGGCGTGCATCTTCATCCGAGTCGGGTCGAGGTCCAGATTGCAACCGGACAGAACAACGCCGGATACACCTTCCATCATGCGATTCAGGTCGTCGTCGTTTTCCAGAGGAGGCATCAGGAGCGGAAGGCCACCTGCCGCGGTGACGCTGTCATAGTAGCCGGTGTTGAACCAGCTGAGCGCGGCTCCGTTGTATCGTTCCGGACGAAAATCCCCTGTGATTCCAACGACTGGCTTCATCTTGCTCATGAACAGGTTCCCTCCCAGGATTGAGCACTTGAAATTCCGCAACAACAGTTCGCCATCTACTTCAGAGGGGCTGAAACTGTCAGCAGGCAATGGGAGAGCTGTGGATCGTGCGACTGTGGCCAATCGCATACGTCCTGCAGATTCCCTTCTGCGTACTGACCGAATCCTTCGGTCGGCCGGTTGAGCATACTGCTCGCAGTCCGGCATCAACAACGACATCCCCTTTGAAGTCATTTCAGCTTCAATCCAAGAAGCTGAGTGAATGACGGGCGGGACAGTAGTCAAGGGCTCTTTGCTTGTAAATCAAATTGCCGATTTTGTGCTCAAGTTCCTATTGCACCACAAGATCTGGGGTTGGGTTCGATCTCGATTGGTCGGGGGCGTCTGGCAGTCACGTTCGCTTTTCTGCGTGGACTGGCTGACACTGCACCCTGTCACACGGCCGAAACTCGCTGCTGCCCCTGTTCGCGTCAGGCGCGGTCTGGCCAGGTTGTCAATCGTCGTAGTGTGGTAGTACGATACCGCCCTCGGAGTGTCCACGCCTCTGTATGCTTTGCCGGAGAGTCAGCAAGATGAGACCTGCCTTGATGCCGTTTGCCAAAGTTCTGGCACTGTTGCTCGCATTCTGCTTTTTAAGTCCCGTTGAGGCGACCCAGGAATCTGGTGACACAGGCATCCTTGATCACTGCGCGTGGACACTCAGTCAGATCATCCAGTTTCAGCTGGATGAAAGCGGTCGACTTTTGCTGAAGCGTGATCATTGGGAAACGGCGGCCAAACGTCCCCTGGATCAGGAAGCAAAGTCCGTGTTGTCGCGAAGATTTTCGCCCTCTCAGGAGGATCTTGAGCCGATCGAACAGTTGTTTCATCGACTCATGGCAGAGGCTGGCAGTGGTGGGATGAGCAGTTCCAGAAGGAACATGACAAAAGAGATGTCATGGGACGGAACTGGCTCCGACGGAGTACTGGTGCTTGGTGAAACAGAGATGGCTGTTTCGATCGCGGAGCGACAGGGGGAGAATCGGCGTTTGAGTTTTCGGATTCAGGGCGAAGAAATTGAGCTGACTTTTTTGTCGCCGGATGGAAAGCTGCTGCAACTGCTGCAGTCGAAGGATGCCGTTCGGATGAGCATGGTTTGGTCAGGTGAGCCTAAAGTAATTTCCGGCGGGACGTTTGCCGAGATCGTGCATCAGAACAAGGACTACTTTCAGAATCTGGAGTGGCCTTCATTCCTTGGTGAATTGCCAGTCGCTCAGGCTTTGGAGCTGTCAGTTAAGGACCGTTCGGAGCCCGGGACATTCCCTGCCCCACAGTTCTCTGAAGCGACGTTTCTGAAAGAGCCTTATCGGCAGGACTATTTTGTTTTTACGCGTTTTCGAATCGTGGATGGACGGCTTCGATTCAACGACTTTTTCGGCAACGCGGATGTACTTTCGAAGGAGACTGAAACTCTGTCGAAGGAGTTTGGCGAATCGCTGGATCGTGCGCTCCAGCGAATGAAAGACGTGGATGCTCCTGAGATTCAGATTGGCCAGATCAGGGCCCGCTTTGGGGCGTGGCAGTCCAAACCGTCAAACGAGGTGGGCGGAACAGTCAAACATTCTGAACTGCTGCGAGCATTCGAGAAGCTTCAGGTTCGTGCTGGAAATGGCAGCACCAGGTCGTCCATGGGAGGTGGTACGTTTCGCCGTTCATTTGACAGCAATCAGATTTCGGCATCGATCAGTAACGAGAACGATGCCCTCAGCTTTCGCATGAGTGATGATCCGGTGAATGTCGATTTTGTGCAGGAGGAAGATGGATTCCTGCTCACGGCAAGCGATGTTCAATGCATCCTGATGGTTCGGGAGAAGTCTGATGGCTCTGCTGTGTTAACTCTTGTTCATGGAGATCTCTGCAGAGTGTGGAATGCGAAGTCGTGGCTGGATTTGGTTGCTGAGAACGAAGCAGAATTTCGAGAACATGTTGTGCCGATCCTGAATCACTTTGCAATTGAGGGGCTCGATCCGTTTCAGCCGGAAGTGATTCGGGCTGCCGTGAAGCGACTGCAGGGAGAATTGCCGGAGACGATGGATCTGCATGCCGTTGTTGGCAATTCCGATTCCTACATTCTTCCGCTGTTGTGGAACGAAAAGTACCTTCAACTGCTGGCCGGGAAGGTTGCTCTGGAAGACTCTGACCTCGTGAAGGCGAGACTAAAATTGGTGTCAGGCAAGTAACGTCTGGCGAATGATGACCAATATCGGGCTGGGTGAGACGAACGACGCTTGTGTTCCCTGTGCAAGTCGTGAATGAGGCCCGATATGCTGAGGATTTTGACAAAGGGTCTTGCCGCCATTCTGGCGGCGGCCAGCCTTCTCGTCGGTTTGTATTGTCCGCTCGGATATGTGGCGGCGGCAGAGCCCGGAATGGAGCATTACAGAACCGTACTGCCCTTTGTGTTCGTCGGCGCCATCGTTGTTGGATTCGGGGCGGTGCGTGTGTTGCGAAAGGCCTGATGGCGGCGAGTCATTCTTGCCCTCCCGTCAGTCATCCATCGCGACTGGTTTGCAGTTCGATGTGATTTCGATGGTGGTCATTGCTGCTGTAGTGTTCGGCTTTTGTGCTATGGTTTTGCTGTTTGGCGACGGTCGGGGTTCGTCGAAAGCGAGAAACCACTCTCCTGTACAGAGTCGAAGCTCGACTGTCCATGAATTTCAGAGGCTCAGTCGTCACAATCCCGTCAGCACTGAATCAACTCGAAGTTGTGCCACCCCCGAATCAACCCAGGAATTGTGTGCCATGCCACTGTTTGAATTTCACTGTGAAGAGTGCAACAAGGATGTTGAGCTGCTGATTGGGCGAAATGAGAAGGCAGTTTGCCCCGTGTGTGGTTCAAAAAAGATGGAGAAGCTGATGAGTGCTGCTGCAGGCCGAGTCGCCGGTGGCAGCCTCCCAATCATGGGCGGATCATGCCCTCCGCCGGAAGCCGGGCCATGCAGTCCCCATTGCTGCCGATTGCCTCAATAGAAAATGAGCGGGGCGTTCCTGGAATCGCTCGGTCTGCGACTGGGGCTTGGAACTCTGACGCTGTGCGATCGCAATCGTCCTGATGAGTTTGAAGCCAGGAATCTGATTCAGTTTGCAGTGCAGCAGGGTATACGGCTGATCGACACTGCGCCGTCATATTGCCTGGACATGGGCGACTTTCATTTTGGTGAACACCTCGTTCGGCAAAGCCTCCGTGCTCTTCGTGTTCTGCCAGAGGACATGATCGTTGCAACAAAGACCGGGATGTTGCGGCATGGCGGCAAGTGGATTCCATGCGGCACTCGCCAACATCTTCTGGAATCTGTTGAAGAGTCAAGGAAGGCTCTGGATGTCGAGGCCATTCCGCTGCTGCTCCTTCATGTTCGCGATCCACAAGTCGCATTTGAAGAGTCGCTTGAGGCTCTGGCGGAACTGAAGCAGCAGAACAAGGTGCAGCACATCGGACTGTGTAACTCTTCGGTGTCCGAAGTTCGCATCGCCAGTCAGTTCTTTGAAGTGGCCTGTATTCAAAACGAACTCAGTGTGTTTCAGACCAGCGCTCTGACGTCCGGGCTGCTGCAGTTTGCAAAAGAACAGGGAATCACGTTCCTTGCTCATCGACCACTTGGAGGACATGCTCGAAAAAAGGCGGCCCAGGACAGTTTCGTTCTGAAGACTCTTGCCGAGAGACATCAGTGTTCGCCGGAGGAAGTTGCTCTGGCTGCCCTGAGGCTGATTGATCCCACCGTCATCCCTCTGATCGGAGCCACAAGGCTCAGCAGTGTTCGATCGTCGATCAAATCGCTGTCGATCCCGCTGGACGTCAGTGATCACATGGCGCTGTCGATGGAGTTCCCTCTGACGTCCGGCGCCACTTCCGGTCAGACCGGCTTCGATTCTGAGAACGCTGACTCGCCGGTGACACCGGGCACAGAGCCAGACATTGTTCTGATCATGGGAATTCAGGGCGCTGGAAAATCCGATCGCGTGGTGGAGTTTGTACAGACGGGATACGTAAGACTGAATCGCGACGAGCTGGGCGGGACACTTGAAGAGCTGAATGGGCGACTGCAGCAACTGATTGCTCAGGGACATCGTCGTGTCGTTCTCGATAATACGTACGCAAATCAGGCGTCGCGTCGCCCGGCGATTCAGATCGGACAGGCATTTGGAATTCCTGTCCGGTGCCTGTTCATCGACACGCCGCTCAACGAGGCATGGCAGAACATCGCGCTGCGGATGGTGACGCGGTATGGAGTACCCTTGGGACCGGAAGAGATGAAGTTGATGAGGAAGTTTGATCCCAATCTTCCTCCACCTCCGGCCCTGCTGAAGTGGCAGCAGTCTTTCGAGCCACCTTCACGAGCGGAAGGGTTTACTCAGGTCGAGCGGCAGCCATTCGTTCGACGGTCAAGACCGGAGCATACGAACAAAGGCCTTCTGCTTGACGTGGATGGCACACTTCGAGCGACCTACAGCGGAGATGTCTTTCCGCGGTCACCCGACGACGTTCGAATTCTGCCCCGCCGGACCGAGATCCTCAGTCAGTGGGTTGCCGCCGGGTATCAATTATTCTTCGTTTCGAATCAGGCGGGAATAGCGATGGGACAGGTGCCGGATGACAGCGTCCGTCTGGCGATGCTCCGCACTGCTGAACTTCTGGGAGTTCCCGTGACGGAGATCACGTACTGTTCTCACCCATCGACGCCTCCTTCGTGTTTTTGTCGAAAACCGATGCCGGGGCTGGGAATCTATCTCATTGAAAAGTACCGGCTTGATCGTCAGCGGCTTGTGATGGTTGGTGACCGCAAGCCCGATCAGGAGTTTGCCGAAGGACTTGGAATTCGTTACTACGATGAGGCCGAGTTCTTTTCCGGGACTGTTGCTCCAGGGCAGGCTTGAGGGAAGGTCATCGTTCCAGGGATACAGAGGACCGTTGAGTCTGTTTTGTATGCGATACCAGGAATGTGCCTTCAAAACGTGGCCTGGGAAATGGAAACCGCTACAAACCTGCCTGCAAACGAAGACGCATTCGTCCGATAAATTGGTTTTGTCTCTGCCTCCGATTGTTTCAGAAAGTTCAACAGTGAGTACTCTGGATCCAGCACCTCAGAGTCCCGCTTCTGCCTCCGCGGCCAAGGTCAACAAATCAACGCTGTTCATCGTGTTCCTGACAGTGTTCATTGATCTGCTGGGGTTTGGCATCGTCCTTCCATTGCTGCCGCGTTACGGTGGATGGTTCAATGCTTCGGATGCTCAGCTTGGCCTGTTGATGGCATCTTTCTCTGCCATGCAGTTCCTGTTCGCGCCGATGTGGGGCTCGCTGTCGGATCGTGTGGGACGACGGCCAATTTTGATGCTCGGCCTGTTCGGCTCGGCATTCTCTTACACGCTGTTTGGATTCGTCTCATCACAGGGGCGAGATTTTCACTGGCTGGGTTTGAATGCTCTTGCCTGGCTGTTCGTAACTCGCATTGGTGCCGGAATCGCCGGCGCAACGATTTCGACTGCTCAGGCGGTGATTGCGGATTGTACGGGACCCGAGAACCGGGCTCGCGGGATGGCGCTGATTGGAGCCGCGTTTGGGCTGGGCTTCACGTTCGGCCCCCTGATCGGCGCCGTGTGTGTGTCAGACGATGTCACAGTCCGGCTCACTCAGGCTCAATGGGAAATGGTTGAGTCCTGGAAGGACCAGTCTGAGCCTGTTTCCGCTGAACAGTTCTTGACAGACGTTGGTGCCGGCGCGCCTTTGAACAAGGCCAGTCAGCTGGCGATTCAACAGTTGCTGTCCTCGCCAAAACCTCGCAGCGAAGTTTCGGCGATCCTGCAAACTCCTCCGTCGAGGATGCCAGGATTTGTTGCTGGTGGTTTGTCGGCCGTCGCACTTCTGATCGCCGCGTTTCGACTGCAGGAATCCCGTAAGACGGATGGCCCTTCCGCCGCCGGGCATCGGGCATTCCGGCCGGGTGTCATGTTTCGACATTTGTCGCGCCCGTCACTGGGCGTGATCCTTGGAGCCGTCTTCATTACGACGTTCGGGTTTGCTCAGTTCGAGAGCACATTGTCGCTTCTCACCCAGCAGTTCGGCTTTGGAACCAGGTCAAATTTTTATCTCTATGCCTATGTGGGTGTGATCCTTTCGATTGGTCAGGGAGTCCTGGTTCGGCGGCTGTTGCCAAAGATTGGCGAACATCGAATGGCATTTATCGGCGTGTCGCTCATGACCACGGGTTTCATTCTGATTGGTCTTGCCGGCCTGGAGATTCTGCCAGCAGTCTCGCTGTGGTTTATTCTTCCGATTGTGGTGATTGGATTTTCCTCCGTGACACCTTCGCTGCAGTCCCTGCTTTCTCGCTCAGCAAGTGGCAATGAGCAGGGGGCTGTTCTTGGGACCGGGCAAAGCCTGTCGTCACTCGCTCGAATTCTTGGCCCGGCGATTGGCATTTCACTCATGGGCAAGTCAGTGGCGTTTCCCTATTTCCTGGGTGCCGCCTTGATTCTCTGTGGGGGATTCCTGGTGACTCGAATTCAGAAGACTCCTGTCGGGCAGTGAGTTCGATGAGTAGTGCAAAACGAAGGGCGACTGGAATTCCGGACGGTTACGATGCCCCCGAGTTCTGGGATCTTGCGTTTTCCGATGAGACGCTTATCGAGGCGGATTTCATTGAGGCGGTCCTTCAGAGATTTGGCGTGAAAGCCACTCTTCGCTCAGGCCGAAGATCGTTGACTTCAGCGAAGATTCTTGAAGTCGCGTGCGGTGGAGGACGCCAGGTTGTCGAACTCGCCCGTCGAGGATTTCATGTGACGGCGTTCGACCTGAACGAACGATGTGTTGAGTATGTCACGAGACGAGTCCAGCGCCGCAGGCTGAATGCGCAGGTGTTTGTCGGCGACATGACATCATTCCGAACAACGGAGCAATTTGATCTAGTTCACTGTCTGATGAATTCGTTCCGGCACCTCACGTCGGAAGCAGAGGCCGTGTCACACCTCGAGTGTGTTGCCGCGGCACTGAAGCCCGGTGGCCTGTACTTGCTCGGCTTGCATTTGCTGCCGCCCGATGCCGCGGAAGAAGATTGTGAACGCTGGTCAATTGAGTCCGGGAAGACACGCGTAACGACGACGATCCGGGTTCTCACCTTCAATCGCCGAACTCGCATCGAAACCGTGCGATTTTCTCTGAAGGTCACTCGTCGTGACAGGTGCCTTCGATTTCAGGCGGACCACAAACTTCGCATCTATCGAGCGGATCAGATGCGATCGTTGCTGAAAAAGGTTCCCGCACTGGAACTGCTGTCCGTCTACGACTTCAATTACGACCTCGATGAACCCCGGGCGCTGAACGACGAACTGGGCGATACGGTACTGGTCCTGCAAAAGCGATGAACAATTCGCAGCAGAAATGACATGCAGCTCGGCGAGCGGCATAGCGTCAGCTATCCGTGTCCTGCGATTCGCGTGTTCATGTTGGGATTTCGGTGCTTGAGTTCAGAACGATGCAACTGTGCTCACACCGAGGGTTGACACCCAGCGGCTCGCTATGGGAGTGACGAGCGGCATAGCGTCAGCCATCTGTGTCCCGTGATTCGCGTGTTTACGTTCGGATTTCGTTACCGTGAGTTCAGGACGATGGACTTTCAATCCACGAACGCGAATTCATTGGAATTGAACAGCACAAGTGCGAGCGATGCCCATGCAAGCTGTTCCGGAGTACGCGGGGCCGTCTCGGGAGTTTTCTCCAGGGTAATCTCAAATCGCCGGGCAATGACTTCCCAGATCGCCACACGTTCCTTCGGTGAAAGTTGTTTGTCCAGGACAATCAGCAGGGCCAGTTGCCCCTTCCAGTATTCACCGTCGATGTTTCCCTGCTGGCCAATCACCCATGGTGTCTCCAGTCGGCGCGGGGGAAGTGGGCCAGATTGAGCAACGACTTCGCGAGACTGCTGGAAGACAGCCGCTCCGTTGACGCCATTTGTTGCGGTCAGGAGGAACGGAGATTTGCGGTTTCGTATTTCGCCGACTCCGGAAATGGCATCGCTTAGTCGAACAGCACTTTCGTTCGTGAGTCCGACGAAAAATGACGTACCGGAATTGCCATCACGGCCACTCCAGTTGGACAACAATTCCCGATGCCCTGGATCGCCTTCGTCCGTCACCACGGCAACAACGGTGCACTCATCGTGTGGCAGGACCTGGCCGTTCAGGTTCAGGTACGATTTCGTCCCATCGAACTCGATTGATGGCTGCCCGGCGATGCCGTCCTTTCGCAGACGGGGAGCTCTGTCCGCCTGCACCTGCGAAGCATGATGCCCATGTGGACTCAGGTCGTTCCAGGACGTGACCATTCCGATTGAAGAAGCCTGCACTTCCGCCTTCGCATCCAGAAACAACCGGCAGGATTCAGGCAGGGGACCATCGTCGATTGAAGAGGTCCGGATCGCCTCAATGATCGGAGACATCCAGGCCAGATCTGGCGGGAGCTCGACTTTCTCGGGAGACGCAGGCTTCCTTTGTGACTCTTCCGCCAGCTGTTCAAGCTGCGCTTTGATGTATTCGACCGCGAGTTGCTGTTCGTCCGCCCGTGGATCACGATGCAGAATCGATTGCCAGAGCTGCCGGATCCGGGCTGTTTCCTGTGGTGCAGATCCCAGAACTCGGTCCGCCATCGCTGCCGCTCGCGCGTGAGCAAAATCATTGTTCAGCAGAGTCAGTGCCTGTGGAGCGACAATCGTGACATCCCGCTGGCCACACGGCAGCGTTGTGTCACAGAAGTCAAAAGTCGTCATCATCGGAGGAAGCAGGCTGCGTTGAGAAAAAATGTAGAGGCTTCTTCGACGCTGCTCCTCAGGCGAAGATGCCGTCCAGGCAGAGGCTTTCCTTGAAAGACCTTCGAGTGCTTCTTCGCTGACGGAGGGAAAGAAACTGGGGCCACCGAGTTTCAGGTCCAGCTCACCGGTCGATGCCAGGAACGCATCTCGCAGTGATTCTGCATCGACTCGCCGACGATTCGCCCGCCACCAGAATCGGTTTGCGGAATCCACCTGGCGATACGAAGCCTCATTCGGATGGACCGACGACTGCTTCCATGTTTCGGAAGTCAGTATCAGGCGATGAATGTGCTTGAGATTCCATCCGGAACGAATCAACTCCGCGGCCAGCCAGTCAAGCAGATCCGGGTGCGTTGGCTGATCTCCGGTGAAACCAAAGTTGTTCGCGGTTCTGACAAGACCTTCACCAAAATGATAAAGCCAGATTCGGTTCACCATCACGCGCGCTGTCAGTGCATCTGCTGGTCCGGTGATCCAGTGTGCCAGTTCTGTTCTGAGCCCCGTTGTTTTTTGAGTCTCCGAGGCAGACGGAAAGCTGGCAAGCGTTGTTGATGCGTTGATGCATGAGAGCGGCCCGGCAGCCACTGCCTGCATCGGATTTGCGCGGTCTCCGTTTCTGAGGACATGAAGCGGAGTTGGTGAGCGAGTGATGTCCGTCCATCCCAGAACTTCCATCGCGCCAAGTTCTTCCGGGGTTGGTCCGCCCAGCAGCTCGCGGCCTCGAGGTTCGATTGGTCCGGGCCAGAACGCTGCGGCCATGCGATAGTAATCAGACTGCGGGATCGGATCGAATTTGTGGTCGTGGCATCGAGCACATTTCGTCGTGAGGCCAAGGAATGCCGATGACGTCGCATTCACAAGATCTTCGAGCCGTTCGTACTTGTAATCTTCCGGATCGTTCGGCTCATCGTTCCATGTGCCCAGCCGAAGGAAACCCGTCGCGATCAGATCCTGCTCCGTTCGATTCGGAATTTCATCTCCGGCCAGCTGGCGAATGATGAACTGGTCATAGGGCATGTTGTCATTGAATGCTCGCACGACCCAGTCGCGATACTTCCATGCAAAAGGCTTAGGCTGGTCGCGTTCATATCCACTGGATTCTGCATACCGAACCACATCCAGCCAGTGCCGCCCCCATCGTTCACCAAACTGAGGCATCGCCAGAAGTTGATCAACGAGTTCGTTGTAAGCTGTTGAATCGGTCGGTGCCCTGAGATCAGTTGGAATGCCTTGAGGAGGCAAGCCAGTCAGGTCCCAGGAGAGTCTTCGAAGGAGAACATCGGAAGAAGCACGCGGGGCAGGCGTCAGCTGATTCTCCTGCAGCTTTGCTCGTATGAACTGATCAATAGGATTTTCAGAGGCTGTCCCCGGTAGTTCAGTCGACGCTGGAGGTTCCACGGACTTGAGCGGCTGAAATGACCACCAGTCCCGACCTCCTCGTGTGTCATTCGTTCGATCAAAAAGATCCAGCTTCGTTCTTTCAGGGTACTTCGCGCCGGCTGCGATCCATTCGCGGATAATCTCGATCTCGGCGTCTGCAAGACGTCTCGAATGCCCGTTGCGTTCCGGCGGCATTTCACCAGCATTGACCTTCTGAAACAGCAGGCTTTGCTCGGGCGAACCTGGAACAATCGCACGGCCACTGTCACCGCCGCTCTGGATTCCTTTTGCCGTATCAATCGCCAGGTTACCGGACGGATTCACTGACTGATGACACTCGAGACAACGTTTGGTCAGCAACGGCCCAATTGTTGTTTCAAAGTCCGGGTCAGCGGCCGTGGCGAAGTCGTTGAAAGCGAGGGTGAAAGAGACGGTGAGCAGAATCCATCGCATCGGACAGACCCCTTCTCGACGCATTGCCAGGGGATGGTACCGCGCCGAAATGGAAAGGTGGGTTGGAACGTCAGACTCGGGATCGTAGTCATTCCCGATTCCGCCCGCACGTACCAAACGTCGGAGCATGCTGTCGGCGCACAAAAAAAGGCCAGCGAGTCTTCGCTGGCCTTTCAGTGCAATCTTTAGTCGACGACTTATTCTTCCGCCACGAATGGCAGCAGGCCGATGAATCGGGCTCGCAGAACAGCCTTTCGGACAGCTCGCTGAAACAGAGCTGATGTGCCTGTTCGACGGCGAGGAAGGATGCGACCTTCACGGTCGATCAATGTTCGGAGTGTCTTCAGGTCCTTGTAGTCCACATAGACCGGACGTGGCACTACGCCACCGCCTGTGAACTGGCAGCTCATCTTTTTCTTCTTCAGACGAGCACGACGCTTACGGAGCTTCTTCAGATCTGCGCGAGAAATTGTTGCCATGAAACGACTTACAACCTTTTTGAGTACCAAAACAGCGGGCTGAAAACCCCGTCAAATCCGGCAAATCATGAGAAACGCCAGACCGCCCGACGGACTGAATGATCCATTCAGCGGGGAACACCAAGACGCGGAGTGTAATTCGTCAAAACCCGAACCACAACACAATACCTTCTTTTCGCAGATTTTCAGTTTCCACGGAACTCACCCCACCCTGCCCCCTGAATGCTTCCGTCTGAACCGGCAGCATCAAGGTGCCACAGTGAACCGGCACCATCAAGGTGCCATGCACCAGAGGCGTTCGCATTTTTCATAACTGCATGGCTGCAAGGATGTTGCAGCTGGTATCAATTGTTTCAGTCTGCGCAATGGGCCTGCTGGTCATTACTGAATGGATCTGGACAAAACCTGAACGCCAGCGAGCGGGTGATGGGGCCCTGGTTTGTGTAGTTTGCCTTGTTATCCATCTGGTTTTGGGTCCTTGAGTTTTCTGGAGTGCGGCTGTAGAGTTTTTAGAACAGGTCCGGGTTGGCAGTTGGTCGCGTGATGCGGCCGAACGCGATTTCAGGACTCGGCAGGAGAAAATGGATTTTCCACAACCTGCCTTGGGATTGGCTCTGCTTCACCTGTGCACCACAGGGAGTGGGCTCGATGAGATCTCTGTTGTGATTCAAGGAGGAACCACAGATGAACCGCATTAATCTACGCCTGTTCCAGCCATCCGATTCTGAGCAGGAATCGGTTCCGATGTCGCAGTCGAATGACGTCTTCGAAGACATCATTCCCATTGACCGTGCTCGGCGTTCTGTGGTTCTCAGCGGGCGATTTATGCCGGCGGTTGATCGAGCAAAGCTGATTCACCGGAACAGCGAATGCCCGGAATGTCACAAGCATGACATCGAACCGCTGGAACTCGACGATGCCCTGATGAGTTCGCGAAGTCGCCTGCCGATTCCCGGCACCGCCACGATTATTGGCTTTCACTGCAACGATTGTGGCAGCGAGTGGCCGGTCTACGAACTGACTCGACGCACCGTCTAGAACAGCAGACCAGCGAGCACAGCAAAATGCCCGTCTCGCGCCTGCAGTGATTGCCCCGGAGTCGACCTGGCGCGGGCTTACCAGACGTCTTCCACAGTGCCGTCAGCGGCGTGCACGAGACGGCCGACGCCCGCCCATTCCGGTGGTTGCTGGAGGATTCGCAGCCAGACGTGGGCTCCGCGAGCAATGCCTTCGAAGGAAAGATGGCTTCCGAGATCATCGTCTGCCGAATGACGTTCCGCCTGCCAGAAGGTTGCTGGTGGCAGATCGAATGCGGAACAGACTTTGGCGATATCGATATGAAGACCGGACGGGACATGCTTGCCGTCCGCAGCGCCTCCGAACACTTCCGACCTCGACACAAACAGCGAGATCTCCCAGATATTTTCTTCTTCGTCGAAGAAGAAATGGCAACCGATGGGCGCGGTGACGGCTCTGTCAACGATGCCACGAATGGCGTCGTTCACGAACCAGCGAATCCAGGCCGGCGGGTTGGTATTGGAGGAAGGAGATGAAGTCATTTCGCAGGGAAACGCCAGCCTGGCGTTCAAAGGAGTTGGCCCGAGCCGGTTCAGCAGCGGTCCGCTGATCGGTCGTACGTTTTCGCTCAGCAACATCTGCGCCAACCCTGGATTGTGAGAATCTGTGCAGCATTTCTGCAACATTTCGCAGAGCCTGCAAACGAAATGTCAGAATCCCTGATCGTGTCCATTTGCAAAATGCTAAGAGATTGAAACACTCAACATCTGCCACCAGGGACGCGACGTCATTGATCGATTGACTTTCCCCTGAAGGGCCCGGAGCCTGCCGGCCGAGTTCGCGGAAGAGAAGCATGACTGTGGACGATCGTACTTTTGTGCCACCCTCGGGATCAGATTTTGACAAGCCAACTCTGCTGTCCACCGAATCTGAAGCCACAATCACCGACTCTGCCCTTGATCCACTCGATTTGCAGGTTCCGGGTTACCGTGTCGTACGCGAGATTGCCCGCGGAGGGATGGGCAGAATTCTGCAGGCCTACGATCAGACTCTTGAACGCGAAGTCGCCATCAAGGTCCTTCTTCCCGGCGCGCCGGCCGCTCGGTTTGTGCGTGAGTCGCGAATTACCGCTCGACTGAACCATCCTGGAATTCCTCCCGTTCACGGGATGGGTTCATTGCCGGACGGTGTCACGTTTCTTGCGATGAAGCTGGTCATCGGCCACACGATGGCAAAGGAAATGGAAGCTCGAGGTTCGTCGCTGCTGGAGATCTTCCACCAGGTTTGCCATGCCGTCGGTTATGCACACAGCAAGGGCATTATTCATCGCGACCTGAAGCCTGCTAACGTCATGGTCGGTGAGTTTGGAGAAGTCCAGGTCATGGACTGGGGACTCGCGCGAGACACGACGGTCGCCGAAAGCGATCTGGATCCCGCCCTGACGTCGGAAGTCATGCCAGGCTTTCCGGAAAGTGCTCAACAGTCGACTCAGGGACAATCGGACCACCGGACCGTCCTGGGCAGCGTGATGGGCACGCCGTCGTACATGGCTCCCGAGCAGGCTCGTGGTGAGATCGCGGATGCTCGCGCGGACGTCTTTTCTCTGGGCGCTATCCTTTGCGAGATCCTGACCGGCACTCCTCCCTTCACCGGCGGCAGTGTCGTAAATTTGATCGAAATGGCCGCCTCAGCCCGACTCGAACGAGCCATGAAGGCGCTCGATGAATGCGACGCCGATCCTGATCTCGTGTCGCTTTGCAAATCCTGCCTTCTCGCGGATCGTGACAAGCGACCTCAGCATGCCGGTGAACTGCAGGATGCACTGACGAAGTACCGGGATCACCTGAACGAGCGTCTCCAGAGTGCTGAACGAGAGCGCGCTGTCGCGGAAACTCGCCTGGCAGAACAGCGCAAGCGTCGCCGCGTGCAAAGGCTGCTTGCGGTTGTCGTCCTTGCTTTCATCACCGTCGGCACGCTTTTCTATCAGCGATATCGCGATCAGGCACACGCCAGGGAAATTCAGGTCGAACGTTCCAATGAGGCCATGAAGACTCTTCTGGAACAGGCGAAAACGGCTTTGACGAAAGGCCAGGCCGAAGAAGCGGAGGTCCTTCTGACCGATGCGCAATCTCAGATCGACCAGTCGATTCACGATGGCCTTCGACAGCAGTTGAAGCTGCTGCAGCAGGACTTGTTGCTCTACCGCGAACTCAAAGCGCTTGATGAATTTCGGTGGACGCCGACCGGCAATCAGCTTCCCTCTGTTGAGGCCGTAGCGAATCGAATAACCGAAGTGCTTAAGAAATTTGGAATGCTCCTCGATGTTCCGTCAACAGTCGCCATCGTGCAGGCCTCAGCCGTTAAGGAACCACTGATGGGGGCGATGGACCGATTGCTTCTGTTGCGACCTTCGATCCTGCTTCGGGATATCCTTCGCGGAGTTGACGATGATCCGTTCCGAAAATCTCTGCGAACAACCATCCTCCGGAAAGACTGGAAGGGAATGGCGGAGCTTGCCTCATCCGAGGAAATCCTGAAGCAGCCGCCATTGTTGATTGCATTGCTGGGCGATGCCAGTCCTCTTCCAGTGAATCTCAAACGGTCGGTGCTGGCGGCTGCCGTGGCGAATCGCCCATCAGATCACAATCTTCTGCTGACACTGGCTTCGTCGTATGCGTCGCAGGAGCCCAAAGACCAGCAGGAAGCAGTCCGCTGGCTTCAGGCCGGCATTGCCGTCGCCCCGGACAGTGCGGCTGCCTACTGCAATCTGGGTTCTGCACTCAGACGACTGAGCCGATTCGAAGAGGCGAAGACCGCCTTCGAAACGGCGATCGAATGCATGCCCGAACATGTCAACAGTTATCTCGGTCTCGGGCTGACGCAGAAGCAACTCAATGATCTGCCGAGTTCCATCGCTACGTTCCGCAAAGCTCGTGAAATGTCACCGGAGAATGTCGACGCGCTGAACGGCCTTGCGTCTTCATTGGCCAGCTACGGCAATCACGATGAAGCATCTCAGATCCTTCATAAGGTTCTGACGCTTGACCCAAACAACGCCTATGCGGTGAACAACGTCAGGAAAATTGACGAGCTTTCGGAATTATCACGACGGTTGCCCGCAGTAGTCGCCGGTACCGCAGAACCGACGTCTCCAACGGATGCCATGGAGATTGCTCGATTGGCCGCAAGACCGGCTCACGCGCACTATCAGTTCGCCGTGAAACTTATGGAGAAGACGATCACTACATCACCGGAGCTGGCCAGCGATATTAAGAGCGGCTATCGCTACGACACCGCTTGTGCGGCCGCGAAAGCGGCGTCGCTTCCGGATTCTACCGCGGAACCAAAGCTGCCTGCACCCGAGGAACGGACGCGTCTGCGAGCACTCGCGCTGGCATGCCTCCGCGCGGACCTGGACGCCATGAAGGATCCCGCGGTTGATGCGGCCACAAAAGTGGTGTACCGGGATCGTCTGCGGCAAACTCAGAAAGATGTGGACTTTGTCTCCGTTCGCGCGACAGCCGATCGCTCCGAATGGACTCCGGAAGAAATCGCGGCGTGGGACGCGTACTGGGCAGATGTTTCTGCCGTTCTAACGACACTTGAGTCACCGTAGAGCCGTGCCAGCAATCGTGTTATTCGATATCATCCCGCCCGCTTCGTCGAAACTCTGGCTCGTTTGCCCAAACACGTCTGACCTCGAAGCAACGCCGTCATCACCTTGTCGTTCACAGCCGTAGTCGTCATTGTTTCAACCTGAATACCATGAAAAACTCCGCATTGCTTACTGACTTCATCGACATGCTTCGTTCGGGTTTTATGGGCCGACTCCGTGAAGATGAAGTCCGCTCGAAGGCGATCGAGTTTGCAAAGATCAACAAAATCGCTTTGACACCAGACATGCTGGACCTTCTTTACGACAACGGAGCGGTTCCCAATACGGCACCACCAACGGCAAAGATGCCGCCAACCAAATCGCCTTCGGCAAGTACGCCGTCTACGGCAAAGCCACAACCAGCGACAAAGCCACCAGCACCAGAGTCCGAGCCGAAACTGGAAACCTCCCCTTCCGGCCTGCCGCTGATCCCTGGTTCGCTTCAGTGGCTGCAGTCACTTTCTGACGATGCAAGAATCGACCTGCACCGGCAGTGGATTCGAAACCTGAGCACCGGGCTGCGCTTTCGCTATTTCATCAGCCAAAGCGAACAGATGATGGATCCGTCGGAGGTGGAGTACCAGCTGGTTGATCCGAAGGGTTCTCTGACGGCCATCGTGAAGCCGAACCCGCTCTACGGAGGAAACGGCAGAACATCCAAGGTTCTTCTCACCCTGAAGCCACAGGGATCAACGGTCGAATGCAATTGCAGGAACCCTCAAAGCTGCATTCACCAGCGTTTTGTCGTCAGCCGAGTCTGGCAGGATCTGAATGATCAGCAGAGTGCACTGGCGAAGACACTTCTTGGGGCTGACCGGCCAGACTATTCCATTCGCAAAGCCATGTCGCTTCTTTCCAGGCTGACAGGTGACACTCGAGTGCATGGCGAGATCAATCCGGAAGAAGAACTCAGCACCGAACCGGAAACTCGCCACGTCTGGAACTTCGAGTTTGATAATAAGCAAATCGTTGTGACGATTTTGAAACAACAGGAGTCTCGCAAAGGCGGATGGACAAAAGGCAAAGAGGTTCGCCTCTCCAGCTTTTGTGCAATTCCCGATTCGGAATTGACACCACTGGAGCTCAAGATGCGGCGCCTGATCGAAGAAACCGGCTACAACCGAATCGATCCACGCGATGCCATGCGACTGCTGGAAAAGACGGACCTCGCCCTTGTCGATTTCAAACCCTGCACCATTCGATCGCACAAACTTGAAGTGCAGATCCAGGCTGTCACGGCAGGGAATGGTTTCTACTTCACCAGCAACTTGAATCATCTCTATGAAAGTCACCGCGCAAAGAGTGCCAGCGACCCGAATCTCGTGCGAGCTGTCATGGCGGACGGCCACGGGATTGTCCTCGATAGCTTTCACGCGGAGATTCATGCGTTCGACTTTGATGAACGTGCTTCGGAGTTCGTTCGTCACATTTTGACTCAGCCGGTCACATTCCCAACATCGCGCTCCGAGGAAGTCCTGAAGTCCATTTCCGGAATTCCGCATTTGGTTCCAATCGTCCTTCCAGCGGCTCTTGGCGCTGAAGAGGTTGTCTCCCCGGTGGAATCAGTTCTGCTGCTGACCATGAAACGCAGTGGTATTCTTGAAGCAAAGATGTGCATTCGGACGGATCTGGGCAAGCTCTTCCGTCCCGGTGATGGAACGCTCCGGCGTCTGGAAACAATCGATGGCAAACTCACTCAGCTTGTTCGCAACGCAGACGAAGAACTTCGCTGCCTTTCGGAGCTGCGAGATCAGCTGCAGCTGACGCGCTTTCATGAATCAGAACCGTGGACATGGATTCTGGAATCTTCGGATGCGGTAACGACGCTGCTGGCAGAATCCGCAACTCTCGTTTCAGAAGGCAGGCTCAAGGTCCTGTGGCATAAGCACTCGGCCGGCCAGTTCGAAGTCCTCGGGCGAGTTTCTGCGAAGAACGTTCAGGTCCGAGTCAATCGCCAGAGAGACTGGTTCGGCGTGCAGGGCAACTGTCAGGTCGGAGATCAAACGATTCCCCTGCAAACTCTTCTTGCCGGGATCTACGGCCAAAGACGATCAGGCCTCGTCGAAGTGACTCCGGGCAAATGGATTGCCATCGCGGAGGAGCTTCGTCAGACCCTGCAGCGACTTGCGGATGTCAGCTTTGAAACTCGCGGCAAGCTGCAGCTCGATTCCAGCGCGGCGATGGCGGTTGCTGCGCTGGAGGCTCAGGACATCCAGGTCGAGTCGGATCGTGAATGGAAAAAATGCCTTGAACGAATGAAGTCGGCGAATGACATTCAGCCGGAACCGTCGAAGCAGCTGAACTGTTCGCTTCGAGATTACCAGCTGACAGGATTCCAGTGGCATTGCCGACTCTCTGAATGGGGCATTGGAGGCATCCTGGCCGATGACATGGGCCTTGGCAAAACGATTCAGGCACTGGCCGTTCTTCTGTATCGCATCGAATCCGGGCCCGCGCTGGTCATTGCTCCAACGTCGCTTGGATTCAACTGGAAGTCCGAATGTGAACGGTTTGCTCCTTCACTGACGCCCATCCTGTTTCGAGACTCCGATCGTGGCGAATTGCTGGAGTCAGCGACAAAAGGCCAGCTCATTATCTGCAGTTACGGCCTGGCTCTTCGCGAAGCCGAGCGACTCAAGAACGTGTCGTGGGGCACGATCATTTTTGACGAAGCGCAGAACATCAAGAACAGTAACAGCAAGACCGCGCAGCAGGTGAAGCTGTTTCCGGCTGGATGGAAGATTGCATTGACCGGCACGCCGATGGAAAACCATCTCGGTGAACTCTGGAGCATCTTCCACGTTGTTGCTCCGGGCGTTCTTGGACCGTGGGAACAATTTCGCAAACGCTTTGCTCAGCACATCGAGAAGGGATCAGACCCGGAACGCCAGGCGGCACTGTCCCGAGTCATCGCGCCGTTCATCCTTCGCCGCAACAAGGAAGACGTTCTGAAGGATCTTCCGGAACTTTCCGAGAGCAACCTGATTGTCGACCTCTCTCCCGAAGAACGCCAGCGGTATGACGCAATGAGGCTTGCTGCGGTGACGGAGATTGATTCGCTCACAGAAGGTGATGCAGAACTTTCCCATGATGCTCGCTTCAGAGTTCTGCAGATTCTGACTCGTCTTCGTCAAATGGCCTGCCACATTCGTATGGTGGACCCCAGCTGGACCGGTTCTTCCTCAAAGCTGGACGTCTTGATGGAGCGACTGATTCAGCTGAAAGAACGAGGCCATCGAGTCCTGGTATTCAGCCAGTTCACATCGCATCTCGAACTGATACGAAATGCCTGCAAGGAGAACGGCTTTGCGTTTCAATACCTCGACGGCCAGACACCTCCGGCACAACGACAGAAACGAGTTGAAGAATTCCAGGCGGGTGTCGGCGATGTCTTTCTGATTTCACTGAAAGCCGGTGGAAGTGGCCTGAACCTGACAGCTGCAGATTACGTCATTCACATGGATCCCTGGTGGAATCCG
Source organism: Planctomycetaceae bacterium (assembly GCA_046349695.1). Taxonomy (GTDB): domain Bacteria; phylum Planctomycetota; class Planctomycetia; order Planctomycetales; family Planctomycetaceae; genus SXXK01. The sequence continues at coordinate 99,059 of JAXMBV010000022.1, forward strand.
GCTGTGGAAGACCAGGCCACCGACCGTGCTCATCGAATCGGCCAGACAAAGAACGTGATGGTCTATCGAATCATCGCGCGAGGAACCGTTGAAGAGCAGATCCTGAGTCTGCACGAAGAGAAACGCGGGCTTGTCGAAAGCGTGCTCGCCGGAACAGAAGCCTCCGCGTCACTCTCAACAGCAGAACTCGCCAGCCTGATTCGCGGCGAATGAAAAATAGCGGAAGGGCGCAGCCCTCCGGTGTCAGCAATTCACCGGAGGGCTCGCGCCCTTCCGCTATCTGGCCCCTCAATTCGGCTTATCCGTAAACGGCGACTGCTCAAACGCTGGAGGATCCGTGGTCACTCGTGGATCATCCGTCTCTTTCAGGATTCCCATCAGCCTTTCCGACAGTTGCTTTCGTACGTCGGCATACTTCGAATCCTGGGCCACATTGCGGATCTGATCCGGGTCAGCGCGAAGGTCGAACAGTTCTTCAGCCGGTCGCTGCGCGAAGGCTCGATCAAACCAGATCTGGTGTTCAGAGCTGTCGTTAACATGAGTAATCAGCCAGGACTTTGTGGGGCTTGCATCCATGTCCGCGAAGGCGCCAAAGGTGGTCGTTTCGAGTGCAATGGCTTCGGGCATTTTTCCACTGGTTCCGTATCCAGGAGCCGTTCCCATGGGCCAGCGGTCAGGAGCAAAATTGCGAATGTACAGAAAGTCGGCGGTTCGAATCGCGCGCTGAGGATACGGACGCAGCTCCAGCCTCGCGGCGGCGACATGTCGTTCTCGCCCGGTCACGACAAAGTCACGAGTCTCATCCACAGTTCCGGAGCGATCTGACTTCAGCACATTCAGAAGGCTCTTTCCCGTCATTACCCTGGGGACATCCACTCCAGCGGCTTCCAGAATCGTCGGAGCCAGATCCGGCAGGCAGACAAAGTCGTCGACAACTCGTCCTCCGGGAATTCGATCCGGGCAGCAGATGGCCAGCGACACTCGAGTGCCCAGGTCGTACAGATTGCACTTTCCGCCAGGAACGCCAGGCATCCCGTGGTCGCCGGAGACGATTACAAGCGTCCGTGATGCTTCTCCGGTTTCTTCAAGCACTCGCAGCAATTCACCAAGCCCGGCATCCAGCGCCTGAACCTCGCCCAGGTAATCCGCCACGTCTTCTCTTACTTCAGGTACGTCCGGAAGATGCTTCGGCATCTTCCCCTTCAGCGATTCGGGGTCAATGTTCCAGAACCTTTTGCCGGAACCTTTGATCCATGTGCGATGAGTATTCGTGGGCCCCCACCAGTAGCAGAATGGCTTGTCGCCCGGACGCTGCGTCAGGAAGCTCTCAAAGTTCCCTCGCACTTCGGCCAGAAGTTTCGCGCGAGTCGACGCTTCATCGGTCGCCTTGTCGAGTGCTTCGGAGAAGTCATTGAACTGTCGGCCCGCTTTGTTATGCCCCGTGCGCTGTGCTCCGATCGGAGCGTTGGCCGGAGTGCCCGGGCTCCAGACTTTGCCTGTGTGGCCAATCGCATAGCCGCTCTTTTCCAGCAGCAGCGGAAACGTTGGAATCGAAGAGTCCCACATGGCGCCCTGCAGAATCGCTCCTCGCCCTGTGCGCCAGAAGTACTGGCCGGACAGCAGCGAGCTTCGGCAGGGAGTACACGATGGAGCATTCACGAAGGCTCGTGTGAACAGCACACCTTTCTCCGCCAGCGCATCAAAGTGCGGCGTCTTCACGACATCGTTGATGGTTCCAGATTCACGCTTGCCGTAGATGCTGGCGTATCGTCCCCAGTCGTCGGCAAACACAAAGAGCACATTCGGCCGCGCCACTGTTTCCTGTGCCTGTGCATGGGTCGCCGCCATGAAAGTTGCGACTAGGCAGCACGTCAGTAGAAATCTGTGCGTCATGGATACACCTGGAAGTTGTCAGGAGCGATGGTTGAGTTCGATGGGGGAACACCGCCGTTTATCGTTTGACGAAGTATGACATTGTCAGTCTTCCGTGCAACGAGCAAGTGCATCGACGATCAACATCGGGTGAGACTCCTGCCTGGTCGTGTTTTCACTACACCGTGGCGTTGGAGTGTAGTCGCGAATGCTTGTCCAAGTTGGTTCTTTTTGCCGGCCTTCTTACCACGTCGCCCCTGGTGACTCTGGCACATCGAATCGGCGCTGGTCGCGGCAGGGCCGCGAAGTGCCGCCCGGCAGTCGGCACCTACAAGAGTCCGCGACTGCACCCGTCGCTTTGCCAATGCCCTGCATCAGATTTGCAACGATTCGCGAAATCCTCAGAATGCTGATCCAACAAACCCGTCAGAACGATCGGTGCCTCGAACTGAATGTCCATTACACTCGAAGAGATCTTTCATGCAGCCATCGAAATCCCCGCGGGGCCCGAACGAGAATCATTTCTTGTCCGTGCCTGCGAAGGAAATTCCGTGCTGCTTCAGGACGTGCAGTCCCTGCTCCGAGCCAACGACACGGACAGTCATTTGCTGGAACGTCCGATCGTACTGCTGAACGGCACAGAGACACGCATTGAAGGGACTTCCTGGAAGCCTGCTCCGTCGCTCGCGCCTGGCTTTATGCTTGGTCGTTTTGAAATCCGCAGCCTGCTGGGTTCGGGCGGCATGGGCGAAGTTTATCTTGCGTACGATCCGCAGCTGGATCGTCAGATCGCCATCAAAGTGCTGTTCCCAAAACACTCGGCTGATTCACAGTGGCTGGCGAGATTTCGCAGAGAAGCCCGATCTGCAAGTTCCGTGAACCATCCCGGGATTCTGACGATCTACGAGGTTGGCGAATCTCAGGGCACGCACTACATCGCGACGGAGTACATCGAAGGCGAAACTCTACGCAGCCGCCTTCATCGCGGACAGATCCCGCTTTCCGAAGTCATCGTCCTCGCGACTCAGATTTCCGCCGCACTCGCCGCTGCACATGAGGCCGGTGTCATCCATCGTGATCTGAAGCCAGAGAATGTGATGATCCGCCGTGACGGCCTGGTGAAGGTGCTCGATTTCGGCCTGGCTCGATCGTCTGAAGGCATAGGCCCAGGCAGTCGGGTTGGTGAGACGCCCGTCACGTTTTCTGGTTTGCTGGCTGGAACGTTGGGCTACATGTCGCCGGAACAGGCACGAGGACAAAAGGTCGATCACCGAAGCGACTTGTTCAGCCTGGGAGTTTTGCTGTTCGAAATGGTGAATGGTCATCTTCCCTTCATCGGAGCCACTCAAAGTGACGTGCTTGTAGCGATCCTCGATCGGCCGGCCCCTGCGATTGATCGTTCCGGCACCGTCATTCCAGACGAGCTGAAGCAACTCGTCGATCGGCTCCTGACGAAAGAAGTATCGGCACGTTCCTTAACGGCTCGCCATGTTACGGAGGAACTTCGAGCATTGAAGAGTCTGCCACTGACCGACGCCGCAGCACCAGCTCCGACGAATCTCGCCAGTGGAACGTCGGTCAGTCGTTCAGAACCAACGATCGTCCCAGGCAGTGATTCGGGCAGAATTCCTGATGTTCGCTACGCCGCGAGCGGTGACGTCAACATTGCCTATCAGGTGTTTGGTTCCGGTGACTTTGACATCGTTTTCGTGATGGGCTGGGTGTCGCATCTGGAATGGTTCTGGAAAGATCCTTCGTTCGCCCGGTTCCTGCGGGACCTGGGGACGTTCGCGCGAGTCATCCTGTTCGACAAACGGGGCACGGGGCTATCCGACCGCGTGCCGGTCCATCAGCTTCCGACGCTCGAACAGCGCATGGATGATGTGCGAGCCGTGATGGAAGCGGTGGATTCGCAGCGAGCCGTTCTCTGTGGCGTCTCCGAAGGCGGTCCGTTGTGCGCATTGTTTGCGGCAACGTATCCGGAGAAGACGATCGCGATGGTGATGATCGGCTCGTATGCTCGACGGCTCTGGGCCGAAGATTATCCGTACGGAGTGCGCGAGGAACATCGGCTGCACTTTCTGGAAGAGATTCGTCGCAACTGGGGCGGCCCGGTCGGTATCGACGACCGCGCGCCCAGCATGGCCCATGATCCGCAGTTTCGCGACTGGTGGGCCACGTATCTTCGCATGGGAGCAAGTCCCGGTGCGGCTCTCGCACTGACTCAGATGAATGCACAGATCGACATTCGTCCGATTCTGCCTTTGATTCGCGTTCCAACGCTGGTGATTCATCGAATGGCCGATCGCTGTTTGAAAGTCGAAGAAGGCCGCTACCTGGCAGACAATATTCCCGGAGCGGAATTCTGCGAGCTGCCGGGGGATGATCATCTGCCCTTCGTCGGCAACCAGAGCGAGATCCTGCAGGAGATTCGACGATTCCTGATGACGCGGTCTCGTCAGTCTCATGTCGAACGAATTCTTGCGACGATTCTTGCCAGTTCGATCGCTCCCCAGAAGACACGTTCCGGAGGGATGCCGGAGAGTTTCCGCAACAGCGTGCGCGACGAGGTGGCACTTTACCGAGGAAGCAATGTGGTGTTCTCGGACGATCTGGTCCTTGCGGCATTCGACGGCCCGTCACGCGCGATCCGTGCGGCACTGAGCATTACATGGGTGCACATCGGCACGGCCTGAATCTCGCAATGGAATTCACATCGAGAATGCGATGTGTCAGATACGACGATTGACGGCCTGACTGTTCAGCGGGCGGCGCAGATTGCAGTGGCTGCGGATGGTGAAAACCATCGCGACCGGAACGGTGAAGGACCTGATTGCCGGCTCGGGCATTCGGATTCCAGGAGGTGCCTCGTGACAGAGTCTCGCCAGGCCTGCTAGATTGTTCCCTGTTCAGTGTTCTTCAGTAACGCTTTGCGAATCAGCAACGTGCTTCCATCTCTGACGAAAATTCCTCACGCCAAAACCCACAAGCCCAATGACCGAAGGCAACAGACGATACTTCCGAAAAGCTCTTTCAGCTTGTTTATGACGAGCTGCGGGCTTCGCCGTCGCGTCTGAGGCATGAAACCTCCCGGGCAGACTCTTCAGCCGACGGCTCTGGTTCACGAAGTGTATAGCGGCTCGTGGCGTCTCGAAAAGACCAGCACTGGGATTCGATCGGGCACTTCTTCGCAGCCGCTGCGGAGTCGATGCGTCGAATCCTTGCCGACATTGCTCGAAAGAAGAAGAACAAGCCTCGGAAAGACGCGACGGGCGAAGTCATCCTTCAGCTTGAAGGTATCCGAGAAGACATCACGGAGGATCAGCTCCTGCAACTGGACGTGGCTCTCAGGCGGCTGGAATCAGAAGATCCGGAGAAGGCAAAGATCGTCGTCCTTCGGTACTTCGGCGGGCTGTCGATCGAGCAGATTGCGACGCTGTCGGGTCCTCAAGAACGTCGGTCAGCCTGCCATCTGACGTTTTCCCGAGCATGGTTGCTGCGTGAAATGACGCGGGAAGAATCCTCGGATTCGCAAGAGTGATTTCCTTCCGAAGGCTGCTGCTTTTCGCTTGTTCTGCCTAGAATCCGGCAACTCAGGCATGCGACTCTCGGTGGTCGCAGATCAAACATCAGGCGAATCGTTAAGCATCGACCAAGCAGGTCAGGACACACTGTGGCCAGGAAAGCGTCCAGCAAAAAATCAGCATCAGCACCAACGGCGAAGGCGGCTTCGAAGAAGTCAGGAAGCAAGACTTCGCCAAAGACGGTGTCAAAGAAGATCGCTGAGTCTGCCGCACAGAAGAAGGTTCGAGCGGAGAAAATCGTTCAGCGTCTGGCAGAGCTGTTTCCGTCAAGCCGAATGCTGAACGCATGAGTCAGCCTTTCAGTTGCTGGTTGCGACCATCCTGTCGGCTCAGTGCACAGACGAACGAGTCAACATGGCGACGCCGGAGTTGTTTCGGCGATACCCGGATGCGAATGCTCTGGCGAAGTCCCAACAGGAAGATGTCGAAGAGATCGTGAAGCCGCTGGAGTTCTTTCGAAACAAAGCCACCAATATTCGCGGCATGGCAGCAGAGCTTGTTGCCTGGTTCAAGGAGAGATTCCTCAGGACATCGAGCAGCTTGTGACGTTGCCGGGAGTCGGGCGAAAGACGGCCAGCGTGGTTCTGGGAACGTGGTACGGCATTCCATCCGGAGTCGTGGTGGATACTCACGTCCGCCGACTGACCAACCTGCTGGGACTGACTGAGTCGGAGAATCCGGAGATCATCGAACGCGAGATGATGGACCTGATCCCGCAGGAGGAATGGATCAACTTCTCACATCGCCTGATCCATCACGGTCGCCGAACCTGCATTGCTCGCCGACCCAAATGCACCGAATGCGGACTGCTTGAGCTCTGCCATCGCCAGGGCCTAGAAACCCTGTAGTGGAATTCACCAGAATTCCTTCCCACCGCCGCCCTTGCCGTAGTGGAACTCGCCAGAGTTCCTTGCCATCACACCCGTTCCTGAACTCACCAGAGTTCCCTTAATTCGCGAACGAATGCAAAGCGAGAGCGCGAGGCTCCTGCCGAGCCACGTCGTCGAACGAGCCACTACAGCGAATTGTCATCCCTGCGTCGGCCTGCGCGATTCGCAACCATCCGGCCCACGAGCACCGCTACGCAGCCGACGAGCAACACCGGAATCGCGTGAATCGGATTCAGCACATAGTGCATCACACCTGTTTGCCAGGAAGTGTGTCCATGGCCTTCATGAGCCACCGCGACAGTGCTCTGCAAACCTGTGATCACCAGTGCCGCTGCCAAAATCCCTCGACGCATGTCGTATGTCCTGTTTCGCGCGAATTCACTTTTCGTTGCTGATTCAAACCGGCGGCATTGTGAAGGCTAACGAATTTGACTGCAAGCCGATCTGGCACGGTCGAAATTCTGAGACGCAACGAGGCATTCTCGATCATCGCAGACGGATCGCTTATCCCGCCGAAACCAGCGAATCTCCGGTCGAACGAATTGCCTGGATCAGTTCCAGGAGATCCTGCTCCGTCGTCAGCGGATTCATCACAGTGACTCGCAAGGCCGCCTGACCGTTCAATGTCGTTTGCACGATGTAGAATTCGCCCGACCGAATGAGCTTCGTGCGAACCGCCCGCTGAAAATCGCTCTGCAGCGCCACATCAGCATGACGAATGTGATCCGGCAGATAACGGAACGCCAGAATATTGCATTCCGGTTCATGCAGCGTCTCAAAGTCCGACTCCGCGTTCAGCATCTGATGGAACGTTGCTGTCAGATCGATGACCCGATCGACAAGATCTTCGAAGAGCTGTTCGCCAAAGATTGACCACATGGACCACAAGCCGAAGCCGACAGCTCGTTTCGTGCATTCGATGGTTCTCATTCCGCTGTCAATGTCTGCCATCCCCGGTGCGGATGGATCGAACAGGTACGGAGCATCCTGTCGAAACGTCTCAAAGCGATGGTCTCGATTGCGGTACAGTACGGCCGCGCAGAGGGCTGGAACGAACAGCATCTTGTGAGCATCCCAGACGATACTATCGGCCAGCTCAAGCCCCTTCAGCCGGCCGCGATAGCGCCGACTCATCAGCAATGCTCCACCATGCGCCGCATCGACATGCATCCAGACGGCAAACTTTCGACACAGTTCTGCAACACCCTGAAGATCATCAATGGCTCCGGTCGGCGTCGCGCAGGCACATGCGGACACCGCGATGACGGGAATCTTCTGACGCTGACATGCAGCAAGTTCCGTTTCCAGTTCGTCGAGCCGAATGTGTCGTTTGGCATCAAGTCCGATCTTGCGAACCTGACGTGCGCCCAGTCCAAGAATGCCGGCGGATCGAGTCACGCAGTAATGAGCATCCGCGTTGGTGATCAGCACGGCTTTGGATGGAATCCCGTCCTCCCAGGAATTCGGAATACTGACATTGCGCGCCGTCAGAAGAGCGGTCAGGTTGGCGAGGGAACCGCCATGAGTCAGCAGGCCGGAACTCTGCTCCGGCTGCCATCCGACTTTGCCGCACAGACGGTGAACCAGGGCATGTTCGACGGAGGTCGCCCATGGTCCCATTTCATAGATCGCCATCACCTGATTTGTCACAGCACTCAGTGCGTCGAACAGTCCGGCCAGCGGAATCGACGGCGGAACCTGGTGCCCGATGTAATGGGGATGATGAATATTCTGGCCTGACGACAGCATCGATTCCATCAGCCGCCCTGCTGCATCGGCGATCGCTGGATGCGAGGCATCTGCAATGGGCGAATCCATCCAGCGACTGGCCGCGAGTATGTTGTCGTCAGGTTCGCGCCAGTTCAAAACGCGGGTCGTTCCGCCGGCCAAATCACTGAGGTGACGACTGAGCTTCTGCCGCCACAGCTCCGCGAGTGAAGAAAATACCTCGGGCGAGTAGGCCGCCTGAATCAGCGGCGAGATCGGAGTTGCAGTGATCGAAGACATGTCCAGGCAAAGCCAATTTTCGGTGGGTCGTCAGTGCCAGAAAAGGGCACTCGAAAAGCGAAGTCTACCAACCACCGAACAATGACCAAACCACAGACAACCATCAATTCCGGATGGGCAAGGCTCCTGCCAAACCGCCTGTTTCCCGACTGGCATTCCACAACCAAGAACCAAGAACGCCCCGCCCCTCAAAACTCCTGAATTTGTTCGCCGCCGCTGCGAGTGGCCAAGCTTTCCAGAAGCGTCTTCTGGCCGTTTGCCATATGAGCCGCCTCGTACACAATCATGCGAACGCTTCCATCGGTCATCAGGAAGTTTGCACCACCGGGATGATTGGACCACAGCGCATGAAAGAAGCAATTGTCCATGACATTGCCAGGGCCGTAGTACGCAGGCTCAGGGCACTTGCCGTTGATTCCGTTGCTGTAAAACGTACGCTTGCCGATCATTGGGGAAATCGTGTCCTCAATGCAGCATTTGGAATCCCACCAGCCCCACTCGCCGTCGGCCGGAGGCGGTCGTTCACCCAGCATGATCGTGTTCGTTGTTCCGTCCGTGACGTCGGACATACGCACTTTGGGAATGGGCTTCGAATCTGTATCGTCGACAATCACACCATCGTTTTCGTTGCGGTAATGAGCATACACGCCGACGTACCAGGTGAATCCGTACGTTGGGATCTTGTACATCGGCCCGCGAGGGTCTGACGGGCAGCCGAACGTCGGGATGGCATCCTGCGCGATGGCTCGATCGTAGTGCAGAAGTCCAAGAACCTGGCGGCACCACGATTCAAAAGAACCGCTGTCCCATTTCCAGAGGTTCCCTGCAGGTTCGCCGTTGATGCGAGTGACGCCGCGAGGACGAACGGTGTTCCGGGGAAAGTAGCCCCAGGTTTCATGAAACATGTGAAAGGTCAGCCCGAGCTGTTTCATGTTGTTGCGGCACTGGATCACCCGTGCACGCTCCCTTGCCTGCTGAATGGCAGGAAGGACAAGGGCCATGATGATGGAGATCACGGCAATCACGACCAGCAATTCAATGATCGTGAAGCCGCTTCGCTGCGATTTGGGAGTGATGGTCGGGCAGGCACGTTGCTGTTTCATTGTGGTGCTCCTTCGTGGGAAACCGGCGGCCCGAAGTCCCAATGTTCCAGAGCACTCTTTAACGAATCCTGCAGAGCCGGAGAAGGCTTGAATTCCAGAAGTTCCTGAAATGACCGGAAGGCCTCATCACGCTGCCCGCTCTCGTAGCGCATCCTCGCCAGAAAATACTCAGTCCACAGGAAGTCGGGCCTTTGAGCCATGCAGGCTTCCAGGCAAACCTGTGCCTCGCCGTTTCGCTTCAGTTTCCACAGACAAATGGCTTTCAGAAACCGAGCGAGGAACAGTTGCGGATGACGTTCCGTCAGTCGATCCGCAGCAGCAACAGCCGGCTCAAAATTCTGCTGGCGTGCGGCGCCGGTGATCTCAAGGAGCAAAGACGTCACTTCATCCGGAGGGCTGCTGTTCGCCCGCGACTCTTCCAGTTCTGCCTGATCCGCCTGCCCTGAGTTTCTCAGGCGGATCGAACGTGCTTCATGCCATTCCCGGGTACCAGACAATTCCGGGTCGTCCAGCAGACCGAAAAGATCGGAATCCTGCAGTGCTCCGGCGTCAGTGTCATCGGCAGTGCGGTCACGATTTGCGGCGTCGAGATCCGCGGCAAGCAGAACAAGGCGGCGGCGCTCTTCCGTCCAGCCTGGATCGCCGGCAATTGTAAAGGCGAGGGAATCGCGGACCGCATCTTCCGCATACTTGATCTGTGGCTGTGCGAGTTCCGGCAGCTGCATTCCAAGAAGAAACGCTTCATCCCGGCGAAGTTCAAAGGTCCTGGGAGCCACATGCCATTTCATCTGTCGTTCAAGCGTCGCGCGACGAGCATGATCAAGCCATCCCGCCACACTCGAGCGGTCTTCCGCAAAGCTCGGTTCCAGCTGAACCAGCATCCACGCACGAAGAAAACGCCCCTGGGCCAGTTCGGGATCATCCGCCTCCAGAGCTTCCTGACCGGAAGCCATGGCCTCTTCGACCTGCTGTTCCAGTGTGGTGAGCCGTTCGTTCTCGCGATACGCGCCGGCTCCCAGAAAGAGCCCGCCGGCCAGAAGGCCAACCGTTGACACTGCGGTGAATCGAGTATGCCGACGCAGCCACTTGTGTGACCGCTCCCGCAATGATGGCTCCGTGGCAAAGCGAAGAGGAAGATCGGCCAGATGCCGTTCAAGATCCTCCTTCAATTGCTCTGCCGACTGATAACGCTTTTCAGGATCCGGAGCGATGCACTTCCGAAAGATGGCTTCAACCGCAGGAGTAACGAGCGCGTTGCGCTTTCGGATTGGAGGTTGCTGGACGTTTCGATCCGCCAGCATCTTGCGGGCCATTTCTTCAACACTGCCACGATACATCGGGAATGGGTGAAGCCCGGTGAGAAGTTCAAACAGGATTACGCCCAGCGAATAGAGATCACTTCGCTCATCGACGCACGCCGGATTCCCCAGCAGTGTCTCCAACTGTTCCGGAGACATGTACGGAAGCGTGCCGCCTGCGTTTTGCTCCGGTTCACCGGATCCTCGGCTGACGGCAAGATTAAAGTCCAGCAGCATCGGCCTTCCATCGTCTGCGAGCAGAATGTTGGCGGGCTTCAGGTCTCGATGCAAAAGACCTCGCTCATGAGCATGCTGCAGCGCATCCGCCAGATCGGCCAGCATTCGCAGGACCGCATGGACAAACGGGGTTGCTGAAAGGCGAGTCAGGAATGCAGAAACGGCAAGCGGCGGCTCAGTGGCGATGGTTCCATCCTGTGAGGGAGCGACACAGCCGTCAGGATCCGCTTTGAACTCAATCTCTGTCGTTGCAGCTGAATGGGAAGACTTGCCTGGATCAGTGAATCGCAGTGTTCGCAGGCACGCCACGGAAAGAGTATCAACAATGATCTGCCCGGACGCGGGGCAGGATTTCATGCCATGCAGAGACTTCCAGAGATCCGCCAGAGTCGCTGCGCCAAAGTACGGCATGCAAACGACAGTCATCTTGCCCGAACGGTGTACCGAGTAGATCGGAACGATGTGCCCATGCTGAAGTTGAGCAAGCTGGTCCGCATCACTGAAACGACTTCGCGAGACCTTCAGCACAACGAACCGACTCGCCAGATCACTTTGTCGGGCGAGATAGACACGACTGAAACTGCCTCGTCCCAGTTCGGTCAGCAGCGTGAAGCCCAGGTATTCGGAGGGGACGTCCGGGAAGTCTGTCGATCGTTCACTGGCTTCCTGTTCCACAGAATTCCAAAGTGACCGGGACGCGGTCAGTGAATCTACCACAGGCCAGGCCGCCGTCGAAATGCCATACTGCTCGGCATATTCCTCGCGCGTCACCTGCTCTCCGCTCGCCAGTCGCACTCGATAATCTTCAAACGCAACCTGCGAAACAGTTTCGGAGTCCTGAAACGCCTCCGGGAAATCGACCAGATACTGACTCAGCGGCCTTCGACAACCATGCTCCGAACGAAGGTCAATGTCGACACGAATGAGTTCGACCAGGATTTCCAGGGAGTCTTCATGGTTCCGCGGCACAAAGTCAGAAACATCCGGTGGATCGATGCCGCCAGCCCACGCACGCTCAAACGCTTCAATGACTGATTCCAGTCTCTCTGCTCGCGTGAAGCTGGTTGTCGGACTTTCCACGTTACGCCTCTTCCTTCAGCATCTGTTGCAGTTGTTCCTTGAACCCCTGCAGGATGCGTTCAACCGACCGCTTTGATCGACCACTGCGAGTCGCGATCTCGGCAACTTCATACCCTTCAATTCGCAGCTGGATCATCGTACGAACTGCTTCCGGCTGACCGGACAGCACTTCATCGATTGTCATCTTCAGCAGCTGAAGCGATTCCTCACTGCTGTCACCCGCTGACTGAGCGATCGAGTCATCGCCGCCAGAGGTGATTCCGACGTCTCGCTTTGCTGCACGATGGTACGTCGCGGCCGAGCGAATTTTGTTGAGACCAATGACAAGGAACAGTTTCCAAAGCTCCTCACCATCCGGAACGTCATAGTTGCCGGACCGAACCCTCCGAAAGAAGGTGCGGAAAACCGACTGCACGATGTCGTCCGCATCAAGCCTTGGAGCCAGATCCTTCGCAACCTGCTGGCGACTGAGCTGCATCAGGCGTTCGGCATAGCGAAGGTAGAGCTGCGTTGCCGCGTCATCACTTCCTGCTCGAAGTCGACGGATCAGAGATCTGTCAGATCGAGCGTCGGGTGGTTCCGTGGAAGGCTGAGTCACATCCGTCATGTGGTCTCCGGGATAGCAGCGGGATTGGGCCCTCAAGTCCGCCAGGTTTTTTGAAAATTGTGTGTCGGCCGTCAGTCATTCACTGATTCTTCAAACTATACCCTGGGACTTTCCATGGTTCGCAGAGCGCAATGAAAGACGAATGAGATTTGCGGGACATCACTGATATTACGCAGGATACTGTTCGTGTGGACAGTGTTTGGCGGTGGTCTCACGATCGAAAATCCGATGTTTCACCTTCAAATCGATCCGATTGTCTGTGGAGTTCTCGGGGAAACCTGCGATACTTTTGAAAAGAGATGAGACTGAGTCTCACTTGCTAATGCGATTTCGAACTGTGCTTTGACGTGATCTCTGAAACAGGCGGGTATCGACGTGAGTACGTTACGACTGGCAGACCTGAATCCTGGTGAGTCCGCAACTGTCACCGACATCTGTGGCGACCTGCGAATTTCTGCCCGCTTGATGGAGCTGGGCTTCATCCCAGGCTCTGTCGTCACAGTTCTGCGACGTGCACCGTTTGGCGGACCGGTTCAGTATCGAATTCGCGGAGTTTCGGTGTCGATGCGTCCAGCAGACGCTTCCAGCATCTGTGTTGAAATGCGTCGTGTCGCGAATCTTGCAATCGCTGGTTCCCGCACTGCCCTCGAACTTGTCGCCCACTAGTCCTCCGACGATTGCTTCAATCCAACTCAACGCAAGTTCGCAATGGCCGAGTTGACGATTGATCCCTCTTTCTCCTGCCGTTGATCGCCGTGACCTCCCACACTTCATCTGGTTCCGCCGGGCAGAGAACATTTCGGGTTGCTCTGATCGGAAATCCAAACACAGGCAAGAGCACCCTGTTCAACGCTCTGTCTGGTCTGCGAGTCCGCACGGGAAATTATCCCGGCGTGACTGTCGAGCAGAGGATCGGACGAATTACCTGGGATCATCTTGCAATCGATCTGATTGACCTTCCAGGAACCTACAGTCTGGCTGCAAAGTCGCCGGACGAGATGGTTGCCGTTCAGGTGTTGACCGGCTGTGGCACCGAGCCGCCGCCTGACCTGGTCATATGTATTTGTAACGCTGCGGCACTGGAGCGCAACCTGTATTTGGCGACACAGGTGATGGAGCTGGGACTGCCGGTGATCCTGTGTCTCAACATGTGGGACGCGGCGGTCAGATCCGGAGTCTCGACGAACGTTGACAAGTTGTCACAGTGTCTTGGAGTCCCGGTCGTCGCGACCTCGGCGAGTCGGCGTGAAGGGCTGGACGATCTGCAGAAGGCAGTTCTCGGCGCGCTTCGAAAGGCGCCTTCCGAGCCAGCAGTTTCGCCCGCGGCCAGGTCGCGTGTGCTGTCGGAAATACTTCAGTCAGAGATCACAGGATTTCGGAACTGGCTGGAACGCTTTGAGATTGGCAAAAAGCCCTGCTCCGAGTTTCTGGCTTCACGGGCAATTCTTGATCCCGGTGGCTCCATTGAAGACCTTCTGGTTGGTTCGACCGGTCAGTCCTGCCGTGATGAATTGACAGCGATTCGCAATCGGCTGAATGAGCAGCATCAAACGGTTCCTGCAGCCGAAGCACGGCAGCGATACCACTATATCGGGGAGCTTTTGTCCCGAGTTCAGACTCAGTCGCCGGAGAAGAACTCTCGACTCTCTGACCGCATTGATGCCGTGCTGACAAACAGCATGTTCGGGTTCGTGATCTGTCTCGCCGTCCTGATGCTGGTGTTTTCCACGATCTACTGGTTTTCGACTCCTTTGAGCGACGGAGTGGAAGCTGGATTGGGGATGATCAGTGGAGTTGTGGAGGCATCGCTGGCACCCGGGCCGTTGCGAAGTTTGCTGACAGACGGCGTCATCTCGGGCGTCGGTTCCGTCATCGTGTTTCTTCCTCAAATCTGCCTGCTGTTCCTGTTTATCGGTCTTCTGGAAGACTGCGGGTACATGGCTCGCGCTGCATACATGATGGATCGAATCATGTCATTGCTGGGGTTGAGCGGACGGTCGTTTCTGCCACTGATGTCGTCATTCGCCTGCGCGGTACCCGGCATCATGGCGACTCGAGTCATTGATGATCGACGCGACCGATTTGTGACAATTCTGATCGCTCCTTTGATGAGCTGCTCAGCCCGACTGCCGGTGTATGTTCTGCTGATTGGCACGTTTATTCCTGATCAGCGAATCATGGGCAACCTGATTCCTCTGCGTGCTGTGGTGCTGTTTCTGATGAGCAGCCTGGGGCTGATCATTGCCGTGCCGGTCGCGTTGATTCTTCGCAGGACTGTGTTTCGTGGCGAAGGATCACCCTTTCTTCTGGAGCTTCCGGATTATCGAGTGCCTGCGTTGCGAGTCGTGCTTCTGCGAGTCTGGGAAAGCGCCTGGTCCTTCATCGCTCGAGCTGGCACGCTGATCTTTGCAACCAGTGTGCTCGTGTGGCTCGCTGGTTCGTGGCCAGGAGATCATTCGCGTCTCTATGAGCTTCAGGCAGAGAAAGAAAAGCTTGAAGCGGCCGGCGATGAAAACGCGGAACAGGTCGCAGCGATTACTCAGCAGATGAACCAGCTGAATGCGGAATCCCTGAGAAACAGCGTGCTGGGACGAGTCGGTCGCACGGTCGAACCGATCTTCAAGCCTCTTGGCTGGGACTGGCGCATCGGGGTTGGAGTTCTCGCATCATTCCCCGCCCGCGAAGTGATCATTGCAACGCTGGGAACAATCTACAGCCTTGGCGGAGATGTGGACGAGGAAAATGAAGGCTTGAAGGACTCTATCCGAAACGCCATGTGGCCCGATGGAACTCGCGTCTTCAACATCCCGGTGGCGCTCTCCGTCATGGTCTTCTTCGCCCTCTGCGCGCAATGTGTTTCAACACTGATGGTGATCAAGAGAGAAACCAACAGCTGGCGATGGCCCGTGGTTTGCTTCGTCTACATGACCACACTCGCCTGGGTCGGTGCGTTCCTGACCTACCAAATCGGCATGCGCCTCTAACGTAGTCGTCACGCTACTGTAGCCGTCACTCCAAAGTAGCCGTCACTCTCCGAGTGACGAATGCGACTCCATTGCGCGCCCCCATCGTAGCCGTCACTCTCCGAGTGACGACCCGCGATTCCTCCGCCAGCCCCTCGCCCCAGCAGCGAGTTCGCAGCCCGTCAACAGCCACCTAAACGACCGCTCCGGAATCCCCAAACAGCGAATCAATCTCATCATCACCAAACAAGTCTGACGCAGACAGTTGAGTGCCGGTGGTTCCAATCCCACCGCCACCCGTTCCGGCAATTCGTGTGATCTGAATCCCCGAGATCATCGGGTTCTGAACGACATGCACGAACTTCAGATTCAGCACACCGTCACTGACAATGTCGAAGGACTTGATCAGAGCTTTATTGGCACCAGCTTCGGCAAAAGGCCGGATCTGATGCGGGATCGAAGACCAGTGTTTGAAAGAGAGGCTGAGGCCAGCCGGTCGAACCCACATTGATGGCGTTCCGCGTCGAATACACAAGCCCTGTGTTTCGATTCACCCGATTCGTGCAACAATCAGGAATTGCCCCCAGCACGGGACAAATTTCAAAGCCACGCCCATTCACAAACCAACAAAGCGGCTGAAGGGAATCGAACCCTCACCAGGAGCTTGGGAAGCTACTGTGCTACCACTACACCACAGCCGCAAAAATCCAGAAAACAAGCGGTTTTCACAGTGTATTTCAGCGTTTGCCGCATTGCAATCGATGACACTCGTTTGCATCCGTTTGCACTCAATTTCACCCCGAAGTGGGTAGAAGTGG
>JAXMBV010000023.1:0-96776 GCA_046349695.1 Planctomycetaceae bacterium
CACGTCCAGCGTTTTCTCCAGCATCGTGGATTTTTCAAAAACGTTCGGTCCGGGGACAGGTCGAGAAGACGCAAGCAGGATCTTTGAAACGTGTTGCTCCAGACGTTCCGCGTCACCGAGTGGAACAGCACCTTCGGGAAACTGAGCCGCCAGGATCTCCGCGACTCCTCCGTGGTTGTATCCGACCACCGGCGTGCCGATGGAAAGAGCTTCCGCAACGGTTCGTCCAAAGGACTCGGGTGTCGTCGACAGGGACAGGACAACCGATGAGATCGCGTAGATCTGTTTCAAGTCCGATCGATGTCCGGTGAATGTGACGCTGTTCGAAAGCCCCAGTGACTTCGCCAGTTCCTTCATTTCTTCGGCGTAACTGGCTTTCCTGGGGTCTGCGCCACCGACGATCAGGCCATGAGCATCAATGTTCTTTTGCTGCAGACGATGCAGCATGCGGATCATGTCTTCGTGGCCCTTCAATCGCGTGATTCGTCCGGCCAGTGTAATCAGCGGCCTGCCGACTGTCTCCGGATACTGCGACTCAAACGCTTTCTTCCACGTATCATCCGGCTGGTAACCACGAGGATAGTCGCGACTGTCGATGCCTCGATGAATCAGATCCAGGCGATCTTCCGGGACGAAGTGATAATGTTCGCGAATGTGATCGTACAACGTCTGCGAAACGGCGATGACTCGTTCGCCGCGACACATCACGCTGCTGTAGAAGCCGACTGAATGAAGGCCATGCATCGATGTCAGGAACGCGGGCCGCGTCGCTTTCGGCATCGTCTTCCACGTCATCAGCGCGATCCAGGCAGGCATGCGCGAATGAGCATCGATGAGATCGACTTTTTGCTCATTTAGAAACCGGCGCAGCCACGGAATATGTCGCAGAGTCAGTGGCGACTTGCTTCCCAGATTGCACGTAAAATGTTCGCTGCCATTGCGAGTCAGCTCGTCGACCATGCGACCTCCGGCCGAGATGACCAGCGACCGATGACCGGCTTTCACCAGCGCTTCCGCGACCTCCAGCACGCCTCGCTCAACGCCCCCACCTTCCAGCGCGGGAAGAATCTGAACGACGGTGAGTTTCCGAGCTGAGGACATTGCGAAGGAATTTCTGAGTGAACTTTAGTTTGTCGCGTACGACGGCAGTCTGTTCCAAACGGAAGCGAACTGTAAGGGAACAGCGATGGACGTTCCCACCCCAAAACTACCAGGTCCCGTTGTGCCGGAACAAGCGATGTGTACCGGTCAAATCTGCCGATCATCGCAGTCGCGCGGCCCGACATCTGCGGCTCATGCCGAAAGCGAACGACACCACAAGGCTCGCCCGAGAAATCATGCCATGTCCATCTGTCCGACGCATCGCGATTCCCTGTATCGTCTGAGTCACCCAAATAGCGGCACGGCGCGAGCCGTCGGATGTCTACCCAAGTTAGCGGCACGGCGCGAGCCGTCCGGTGTCGAGCAATGCGTCGCGAAACCGGAGGGCTTGCGCCCTTCCGCTAGTTGTCGGGGAACAGAACAACGGAAACAGGACGTTTCCAGGGGCTCCTCAAGGAGCACGCAAGGATGCGAACATGCGAAGTATTGCAGTGATGAATCAAAAGGGTGGCGTTGGCAAGACGACGTCCAGCGTCAACCTTGCCGCAGCGCTGGCTCGCGAAGGCAAGCGAGTCTGCCTGATGGACCTCGATCCACAGGGACACGCCTCGCTGCATCTGGGCGTCGAAGCGGGCCCCGACATGCCTTCCGTCTACAACGTGTTTACTCAGCAGACCACGCTCGATCATGCTCGTCAGCTGATCGCAGACAATCTGTCACTGGTGCCATCCAACATCGATCTCGCGGCTACGGAAATTGAACTGGCGGGCGTTCAGGGGCGCGAGTTCTTCCTGCGTAACGCTATGAAGCACTGGAAGGAACACAATCGCTTCGACTACGTCATCATGGACTGCCCGCCGTCACTGGGCGTTCTGACCGTGAATGCACTGACCGCCGCCAGCGAAGTCTTCATTCCTCTTCAGCCCCACTTCTTTGCTCTTCAGGGTCTGTCCAAGCTGTTCGAAACTACCGCGCTGGTGACTCGACGACTGAATCGCGACCTGCGAGTTTCCGGAATCATGCTGTGTCTTTACGAATCCGGAACACGCCTGGCCGCCGACGTTGTGGAAGATCTGAAGCAGTTTCTCCGAGCAAGCGACGGAGATACTCCGTGGGCCAAAGCTCAGATCTTCAAGACAAAAGTTCGCCGCAACATCAAGCTGGCAGAAGCCCCAAGCTTTGGCCAGTCCGTCCTCGACTACGCCCCAGGCTCCTCCGGCGCCGCAGACTACATGGCACTGGGCCAGGAAGTCGTCGCCATGGAAGTCCCCGCCGCCGCCGCGCCCTCAATTCGAGCAGCGGCTTAGGCGGTTTTCAGTGTTCAGTTTTCTGTGTTCAGAACCAAGAACCACAAACCACCGAAAACCGAACACTGAAAACCGAAAACCCACCTACTCATACGGCTCGATGTGGATCAGCACGCCGACCAGTCCCGGCACCTGTTGCAACAACGTGGCCTTCACCTTGCCGGCCAGTGCGTGTGCGACGCGGATGCTGAGTTCAGGGTCGACCTGAAGGTGCATGTCCGCGTGAAAACCATTGCCGCTCTTTCGCACCAGAACTTTTTCAATCAGCCGCACGCCTTCCACACTGGCGGCCACTTCCCGGATCCTGTTGGCCTGGTCATGTGAGGTTGCATCAAGCAGCTCGCGAAGAGCCGGGCGGATCAGGTGCGATGCCGTCAGCAGAATCACGCCGCTCGCCAGAATCGCCGCGGCTTCGTCAGCGGCAACAAGTGATGGCATCCGGAACCAGCCTGGTCCCCAGATGGCCACAGTCACTCCCGCCAATGCCGCAAGAGACGTAATCGCATCGGATCGATGATGCCAGGCGTCGGCCTTTGCGGCATCCGAAGCGAATTCGTCGGCGCCCTTCATGACGACTCGAAACAGAACCTCCTTCACGAACACGACAGCGATCAGGACTCCCAGTGTCCATGATTCGGGAGCCTGATGAGGAATCAGGATTTCGTGAATCGACTGCACGGTAATGAACAACGCCGCTGCGACCAGCATGCCGCCAACCAGCAGCGATGCCACGGCTTCCGCCTTACCGTAGCCCCAGGGATGGTCTTTGTCTGCCGGCTTCGATGCGACTCGCAGCGCCTGCCAGACCAGCAGGGATCCCAGAGTATCCGCAAACGATTCCACAGCGTCCGCCACCAGCGCGGTGGAGTGTCCGACAAGTCCCGCGGCGAGTTTCACGACTGCCAGAAGAATACTGGCCACAAAGCCAATCACGGTATTCTTCTGCAGAGTCTCTCTGGTCATCGCATGGTCTCGTGGGAACACATTTTGAATTCACGCCCACTGCCGGCAGGTCACTACCAGGCATCTTTCGGCGCAGCGGTCGATGAGTAGAGATTGTCGCATTCAAAATCAAACAGACCAACACTGTTCCATGGTTTGATCGCGGTTTGCAGCCATTGGGCAAATGAGTCAACGTCGCACACTGAAGATCCTCGCGGCAACCGCGCACGGCCTTCTGCCAGGATGCTGCGGAAAGCACCGTCGTTGGCTCGCAGGAAACTCACCTGACTGAAAGCATCGTCTCCCGACTGTTCCATGCTGGTCGCGGCGGCGAAGTACAGCATTCCCCACAGGCACCACAGCCGAAAGTCCGGAATCCCCGCATAGCAGCCTTCCACGAGTTCATCGACGCACCGAATCTCTTCGATCAGTCGAGCCGAATAAGACTGCAGCCGTTCGTTCTTCGACGTTGCCTGCCCGTCCGTCAGAATCTCCGCCAGCCGTGCAACGCTGAACAGAGTATGCGCGATCCCCGTGCTATGAAGCGGATCAATAAACCCGGCTGTGTTCGTCAGCGCGGCCCAGTCTGTTCCGGCGGCCTGAGTCGTCAGCCGCTGTATTCGCGAGGTGCTCGCCAGGCCCGATGCCGGACGGTTGATGTATGCACCGGAAAACTGTCGCTTCAGAAAACCACTGCGTTCGACTCGCCATGCCCACTCATCAGCGGCACTTGCGAACGTCGGCATGTCCTGGCGAGCCGCCTCGGGGCGCTGATCGATCATGAAGCCAGCACTGAGTGAATTGTCGTCGTACCGCAGCTGCCACATCCATCCGTCCGGAAGCACCTGATGCACGGCCGCATCGTCGCAGGCAAATGGAAATCGCGACACATTGATGCCGGAGTCCACCAGAAGCTGTTCGCAGGTCTTCGTATCCTGAAAGTGAGCGAACACAGATCGTGAATTGGTCCGCAGACTGCCGGTCTGATCGGGAATTCCCAGGTACTTCAGCAGACCACCGCCAGATCCTGTTGCATCGACGGCAAACGGCGACTGAATATGAAACTCCTGCCCCGCTCCGACGCCGCGTGCGGACCACTCACCAGGCGAATGATCCATCTCATAGCGACACTCTTCGAAAGTCACCGCACCGCTTCTCTGAGCCAGCTGAAACAGAAACTGATCCACGTCGCTGCGAAGCCAGTGAGTATCCGAATGATCATTGTCGACACTCGCCGAAACCAGCAACCGTCGGCCGTCGAACGTCGATGGACGAACGTCTGACAGATCCGTCTGATCGAGATACGTGAAGCCTCGCTTTCGACCGCACAGCAATTCCGGGTACGACTTTTTCCACGTGCCCCAGTGAGTCAGCGGAAGCAGCTCCGGGATGTTCCAGCGTCGAGCTACCGTCGCCAGGGTCCGATCCGCAAGCGGCGTGGAAGATTCGCCAATCGCAAATCGAGGATGCTTCTGTCGGTCCAGAAGAGCCACACTTCGTCCCGCGCGAAGCAGGATCAGAGCCAGGAGACTGCCGCCGAAACCCGATCCCAGGATCAGTACATCAGGTTTCAGAACTTGAGCACTCATGAGATCGGTACTCGATGGCATCACTGGGAACCAGGGTCCCAGGTAGCGGAACGGCGCAAGCCGTCCGGTGCCGCTGAGCCCATGAATGTCGATTCATAACGTGACGGCCGTGCAATCACTACGGCTTGCCGGCCTTTGGCAGAACCGCATCCAGATCGCGCAATCCCTGAGCCTGATCGATCTCATAGAAGCCGGCGTGATAGTGCAGGACTTTTCCTTCAGGACTCAAAACCACCCACAAAGGCAGCTGGCCGCGGTTGTCGCGAGGATCGCCAAAGGCTTTCAGCAGCGATCCGTCGTCATGCCCGATTGGATACGTCAGATTCATAAACTCGGACAATTTGCGTGCGGCCCGACGACCGCGATTCTGATTTTCAGCCGTCTGAAGATCCTGATTTGTGCTGACGCCAACCACAACCACATTCTGAGCCTTGCGACGGTTGAACAGAAACTCCAGGTAGCCCGTCTGTCCATAAGGCTCGGAAAGCGGAGCATCGCGGTAGTCCCAGAAATGCAGGATGACAGTCTTCCCCTTGAGCGATTCCGATTCCAGCTTCCCCCCGGAAACCAGATTCAGCGAAAACGTCGGAGCATCCGCATTCATCAGCTCACCCGCCCGCGAAGTCGCCGATGCAATGCGCTTCTGCTGCTGTTCAACATCCGTTCGAATCTGGCGAGTCAGTGCTTCGAGAGGTGAGGATTTTGAAAGTTCCGTGAGCTCATCCAGCGATGCCATCACATCGGTCACCTGGCGGGGAGACAGTTCCGCCAGAACAGCGTCAGGACGACGTTTCAGCAAAGTCTGGACGCTGACAAGTTCCTGCTGCAGCTTCACCATCGATTCCGACTGCTCTGCTGACAGCGTTGTGGATCCGGATCGAGCAAGACTCATCAGGAACTGGTCACCCATTCCCATGAAGACGTCAGCTTCCGCTCGCAGCAAAATTCCGGTAGCGACTTCGACAGTCAGCTGCTGCTGGCGACCTCGGCGTTCGCGAGCTTCAATCGACCATGCCGGAGTACCATTCATGCTGGTCTTTTCAAGCACTTTCATCTGCCAGCCAGACTGTTCCCAGGTCGTTTCTTCCGCAGCATCATCAGGCACTTTGACGACCAGTGGTGGTAGAGGCAGAAAATAGGTATTCCCGTCGTACGGATACACCAAATGTGGCTGAACTCGATCCGCTCCAGTCCCCGGACCCACCGGCCCGTAACTGTCAGGCCACGGACAGCCTTGTCGCACATCATCTGTGACATGAAAGAACGCACCGGATTCCGACGTGAAAACCTGAGCCTCAAAGCGGCGCAGGATTTCACCGTCACCGGTTCCAGGCTGAATCAGTGAACCGGAAAACTCGGTCACCACGATTCCATCTGCCGCACAGCATGCACCGTTGTTGACAGTCAAAACACAAAGGGACAGCAGTGCCGCAACAGCGGATCGATGTACAAATGACAGCATGGCGGGAGCCTTCAAGGCTGCGTTTTCGGAATGATCAGAATGATCGGAACTATGTCAGATTGATGAAGCCTCGACAATTCTGAAACCCCTCGGCGGCAGATTCACTCGCCGGGTCGGCGAAGTCATGAAAAATGTGGAATTCACCAGCCTCCAGGGCTTTGGCCTGTACCTCGAGAAAGGTTCAAATGGCCATTGGATCGAGAGTTCACTGTTTTCGCGGAATGTGGCAGAAATCCGGTTCTCCCCGGGAGCCAAACGCATGCTACACTCCGCATGACCGGTATTTGCTGAAAACCTGTTCGCCCCGAGTGGCTTCCGAAGAAGGCTCTGGCCGAACAATGACAGAATCGGATCTCTGAAACCAGGGTTCGATCTCCGAGGAGTTGCTCGTGGCAGACAATCCCAATCAAGTTGGCGGTTACGAACTGAAGAACTGCATTGCGTCCGGCAACACGACACAGGTGTGGGAAGTCACCGAACAGGGCGGCACGGTTCCAATGGCGATGAAGCTGCTGCTTCCCGATGCCCTGAAGGACTCAGAAGCCAAAGGCGTGCTGAAGCACGAGTACAAAGTTGGAGCGGCTTTGGAGCATCCGAACTTTGTCCGCTTCCACAAAATCGAGATGACGCGAGACCATGGTTTCTTCATCATGGATTACTTCCGCGCTCCATCGCTCAAAGCACAGATCTCTGCGAACCTTCCGGAAGCTCAGTCACGTCTCAAGAAGATGGTGGAAGCCGTCTGCCAGGCCTATGTGCACATGCATGAAAAAGGCTGGCTGCATCGCGACATCAAGCCCGACAACATTCTGATGAACAAAACGGGTGAAGTGCGAGTCATCGACTTCAGCCTTGCGACTCGCAACGCAACAGGTGTGATGAAGCTTCTGGCAGGCAAGCAGAAGAACATCATGGGAACTCGAACTTATATCGCGCCGGAGATCATTCTCCGCCGTCCGCCGACTCCGCAGTCCGACATTTACAGTCTTGGTGTGACCATTTACGAAGTTGCCACAGGTGCTCCACCGTTTGCCGGTCTGAGCCCGAATGACCTGCTGAAGAAACATCTGAGCGAGGATCCTGCGCCACCGTCGGTGATCAACAAGAACGTGTCGCCGGATTTTGACATGATGCTTCTGAAACTGCTTTCGAAGAAGGCAAAAGATCGACCGCAGGAAATGCGGGAAGTGATGTCGATGTTCCGCAACTGCAAGTTTTTCCTCGAAGACCCTGTCGAGATGCACGAGAAGAAAGTGCGACAGGCAAAGGAAAACGAAAGCCTGAGCGTTGATAAGCGACTCGACAGCCGAGCAGACGCTGACCGAGTTTCTCGCGGCCTTTCAACCCCGGAAAAGCCGAAGAAAGGAAAACGGCTCACTGCGCCGATCGGCGAGATTGGTCCTGTGAAGAAAGCGGGAGCAGCGCCTGCTCCTGCAGCACAACAACCGCAACAGCCAATGCCTGGCATGATGCCACAAATGCCCTACGGAATGCCTGGTGCCATGATGCCCGGAATGATGTATCCTGGCATGATGCCCCAGCCAATGATGCCGATGATGCCGCAGCCCATGATGCCAATGGGTGCCCCGATGATGCCAGGCCAGCCGATGCCAGGCCAGCCGATGCCAGGCCAGCCGATGCCAGGAATGATGCCGCCAGGCATGATGCCAGGACAACCCGGAATGATGCCAGGTCAGCCAATGCCAGGTCAGCCAATGCCAGGACAACCAATGCCAGGACAACCAATGCCTGGCCAGCAGGTGCCCCCCATGGCACCGCAACCGCCGGTTTCTGCTGCTCCGGTTGTTCCTCCTCAGATGGCTCCTGCACCACCTCAGGCTCCTCCGGCACCGGTACCGCCGGTGCAGCAGCAGCCTCAGGCACCGGCACAACCTCAGGCTCCGGCACAGCCCGCGGCTCCGACACAAAAAGCCGTTCTGTTGCCACTGGAACGTCGACTTCCGTCGCAGCACATTCAGAACAAAACTCCGGAAGACGAAAATCTGGAGTTCATGACAGAGCTGCCGGACATCGACTAAGCGGTTCGTCAGGCAGGAGACGGCGACGCTGTGAAGGATTTTGTAGCGGAACGGCGCAATCCGTCCGGTGAATTCATCACGTACACTCACCGGAGGGCTCGCGCCCTGCCGCCAAAAACATGTCGATTCTGTAGAAATGGGTCGGAAATTCACGATTCGCCGCGCGCTGTTGCCAGGAATCCGGCTCTGGATCCGGGTCCCCATTTTCTCAGACCGCTGAGTTTTCTAAACTCCCGGACCTTTCAAATCACTCCCGCGCAGGACTTGCGCCTTCATTAACAGGTTCTCAACATGGCCGCTTTGCATCAACTGCCGTTTGAAAAACCGCTGTATGAACTGGAAGAGCGTCTTCTGAAACTGGAAGCTCAGCAGGATCCGACTCCCGCAGAAAAGGAAAGTATGCGGCGGATGCGGGTCGAGCTGACTCAGATGACCCGCGAACGCTTCGCCAATCTGGACCCGTGGCAGATCGTTCAGGTGTCGCGTCACCCGGATCGCCCTCAGACTCCCGACTACCTGGAACTTGTCTTCGACGAATTCGTCGAGCTGCACGGCGACAAAGCGTTCGGTGACGACCGGGCCATCATCACGGGATTCGCCCGGCTGGCCGGCCGCAAGGTGATGTTCGTCGGCCATCAGAAGGGACGAAATCTGAAGGAACGCAATGAGTGCTGCTACGGCTGTGCTCACCCGGAAGGCTACCGCAAGGCCATGCAGAAGATGGAAATGGCCAGCCGCTACGGCCTTCCGATCGTCTGCCTGATTGATACTCCAGGAGCCTACCCAGGCATCGGCGCAGAAGAACGCGGTCAGGCTTACAACATCGCGGTGAACCTGCGAGACATGTCGACTCTGGAAGTGCCCATCGTCTGTGTCGTCATCGGCGAAGGCGGTTCTGGCGGTGCTCTGGGGATCGGAATTGGTGACCACGTCGCCGTTCTTGAATACGCGTACTATTCCGTGATCAGCCCGGAAGGTTGTGCCGGTATTCTCTGGAAGAGTTCCAAGCACGCGGACAAAGCAGCTCGTGCCCTTCGATTCACCAGCAAAGACCTTCTTCAGCTGGGCGTCGTCGATGAAGTGATTCCGGAACCCCTCGGCGGTGCTCACCGTGATCACTTCAAAATGGCGGCGACTCTCAAGAGCCGACTCGTTGAAGCCCTGCAGAACCTTGAGGGCCTTTCTTCCGAAGATCTTCAGGAACGCCGCTATCAGCGATTCCGAAAGATCGGCGTGTTCCACGAAGGCCCGGCTGCCACCGTGTGATGCTGCAAGGTCAGTGACTCACACGGCCTGCAATCCAACAAAAAAGCCCGACGATTCCCGTCGGGCTTTTTTCATGAACTCACTCGATCCTGCAGCCCTATTTCTGGTTCTGCAATCGACGGCGAAGTGCAGCCTGAAATTCCTGCTGGCTGATGCTGCCGTCGTTGTCGGTATCAGCAGATCCGATATTGGCCTTCATCCGGGGAGGCACTTCATCGGCCGACAGCTTGCCGTCCGCATTGCGGTCCAGCTGACCAAACATTTCGCCCGGATTGTCCATCCCGCTTCGTCCCTTCGCATTGGCATTCGGACGTTTTGCAGGCTCCGATTCAGGACTCGTTCCCTTCTTGTCCGCTTCACCGCTGCGATTGCGTCCCTTCTTTGCATCGCCCCCTTCAAGCATCCGTGGCATGATCTGAGGCATGTCGGCCCCTTTGATTTCATCGTCCGAAATTTTGCCATCGCGGTTGCGGTCGAGGATCGCGGCGAGCTGAGGATACCGAGCCTGCTCGTCACGTTCGATGCGTCCGTTCCCGTTTGCGTCAATCCGCCTGATCAGCGCGGCGATGCGAGAATCCTGATCACCGGACTCCATCGACATCATCGAATCGGAATCCATCTTTGAGTCCGATTTGCTTTCGCCCTTACTGTCTGATTTGGTCTGCTGAGGTCGCTCACCACGAAGATAAGCCTGGACCTGATCGACCGCGATGCTCTCTTTGCCGACTCGGTCGAGCATTGTCTGGAAGCGGTCTTTCATCGGTGTAGGAACTTCTTCGATCGTGATCATGCCATCGCCGTTATGATCCAGTGTCTTCGGATCAAAGTTGGCCAGCCGATCCCCCATGTTTGCCCCGGGCAGCTCCACCGGCTTCGCATCCGTCGTGGCCGCAGTGAGTTCCGCCGGATCCAGCGCTCCATCTTCGTTGCGGTCGGCCACTCGAAGGGCACGACGAAAGAAGGACTGCTGTGATTCGGCAACTTCGTTCGATGTCACCTTGCCGTCTTTGTTCTGATCCAGCTGCGCGAACAAAGCAGAATCGTCAGCGGCCACGGCGGATGCAGTCAGAAGAACGGTCGCGACAAACATGGAAGGCTCCTTGACAGGATTCCGGAACTGAGCACAGACGTGACAGAACAAAGTCAGCCGACAGAAAACTGTAACCCCGGTTCGACCAACGAGGGGCCGCGGTGTTTCGAAAACCCGCGATCTCCACAGGGAAAACGAGCCGGCTGTGACTTTCTTACATCCCGTTCCGGAAAACGATGCCAGCGACTACTTCCTGGCCGCCGACGTTACCGTTAACCAGTCAATTTGCTCGTTGGCCGGGTTCACGATACCGATTTTTCGAGGAAACACCGTCGAATTCTGGTCCTGCCAGTCTTCGAACAAAAGTCGAATCTCATCGGTCCCGGACGCATATTCCAGGTCCAGTCCGGCCGGCAGAGGATTTACGCCGTCAAAATACCAGCGAGCCGTTCTGGTCCCTTCGCGAGTCAGCAGGACCATCCACGTCTTGCCCGTTGGCAAATGCAAGGTGGACCCGGCCGCCTGCAGTTCATTGAACGCCGTCTTCGAACCGCCGAGCAAACGACGGATCTGTCCCATGGCCACCAAAAGCCCCGAGTACATTGGTGGTTCTTCGCTGACCTGAGGATCCGTCAGCTTTTGAAGCCACACATCGTCTCCCATTCGAAGCCCTGCGGTCTCGGCAGCAATCGCAAGCTCACCTTTCACAGGAAGAGTTCCCTGCAGACCTTCGAAGGTCACCTGCCATGCGACGGACGGGTCGCCAGACGATTCCGTACGCTGCCTGAGCGGCTGCAGAAGTTCCTGCTGTCGCTTCTGATTGAAATAGAAATTCGCATAGCCCTCGCGTTCAACAAAGAGCGACTGCACTTCCTTTGGCAGATCATCCGCACCGCCCAGTTTCGACTTTTCCTGTTCGTCCTGCTCGTCCGGGTCCTGACCAGGCCGACGCGGCTGGCGTTCTTCCGGCAAAGGAGGCGCGCTGGTGAAGCCATGAAGAGGAGTCAGACGAATGGTCGCCGAATGAAGACCTTCTTTATCACGCCATGTCAGCGGAACCCGAGTTCCATCCGGATAGATCCCCAGAACATTCTGGAAATCGTTAGCCGAAGTCGGGATGCGACCTGCAAAGGAAACCAGCTGTGCTCTGGGCCGCAAACCACGTCGCCAGGCCTCGGAGATTTCCGAAACCTGACTGACGATGATTTCTCCGTCCGGCGACGTTTCCACCGTAAAATCGGCCTGCCCGTGATCAACAATCAAACCACACTTCAGGTGATCAACAAATTTCAGCACCTGATTGACGGAGATTGCATAGGCAGCCCCGGAGTTGACTCTGCCTCGCTTTTCGAATGATGCGCGACCATTAATGCCGATCCAGTTGCCATTGATGTCGAACAACGGCCCGCCTGAATTCCCTGGATTGATCGAGGCATCAATCTGAATGCAGTCGGTGTACTCGAGAAACGTGTTGGCCGGATACTGATAGCGACGCACGCCGCTGACGATTCCGTACGTGACCGTGGGTGAAAAATCCGCAGCCAGCAGAAACGGATTTCCCAGAGCCATGACCTCATCGCCAACTCGCACATGGTCACTGTTGCCAGGAGTGCATGCAGAGAAATCCGGTCGCCCCTGAAGCTGGATCAGAGCCACGTCGCCAGTCGGATCGATTCCAGCGATCACCGCGTCATAAACACGGCCATCATTCAAACCGCATTTCATGAAGTCGCCGGAACCAGACGTCACGTGATAATTGCTGATCGCATATCCGTCCGAAGAAATCAGCACACCCGAGCCACCGCCCTCCCCGCTCGGCGCCATCACACAAACCACACTCGGCGCAATTCGTTCAACAACGCCAACTCTCGCCGACTCCCGGCTCTGCACCGATTCCTGAGCCTCCAGCGCCTCTGCGTTGCCCAAAACAGCCGCAGCCACCCCTGCGAAGAACAGACATCGGAATCCCGACCAAAAATCCAACCGCCCCATAACACCATTCCTCGAACAATCCGTATCAGCGAAGACGCATAGTCTATCGAGAGAATCCAGAATTGCTCGCCCAACAGGTTCCCCAATCGTAGCTCGTGTCTCCGACGCGAGAAGTTCCCCCCATCGTAGTTTGTTTCTCCGACGCGAGTGTTTCCCGCCACGGAGTGACGGGCCACGCTGTTCAGTCTCCAGGCACTTTGGACGGTGTTGGTTGTTATTGTCGCCTTCTTTCGCGACAACCTCACTTTGATGGATTTGAGGATCTGAAGTGCCGGCCGGTGAGGTGACTTATGGGAGTTCGACTCCTGATGGTGTTGGCAGTCGGGGTGTTCGCGACATCTGCGCGTGGCGATGGTGCTGGCGATGGCGAAGAGCCGCGAGCATTCTCGGTGGGCGTTGCGGCGGAAGACATTACTCCTTTGTACCCGATCCGGCTGAATGGGTTTGGAGGTCGAAGCAAAGAATCAGAGGGCGTGCGTCAGGCGATTCAGGCCAAGGCGCTGGTCGTTGCGGCAGAGACACCGGAAAACAGCGATCACCAGAACACGGTCATCGTGATCACGGTTGATACTCTTGGTATCCCTGATGACCTTCATGAACGAGTTGCCGCGGGGATTGCAAAGGCGACTGGTGTCCCTCGGAAAGCCGTCGCGATCTGCGCCTCGCATACTCATAGCGCGCCGATGATCGTGAACTGCGCGAATACGCTCTTTGGCAACTCCATCCCGGATGATCAGTGGCAGCGCATTCAGAAGTACACGTCGGAACTGGAGGCGAGTCTGGTCAAAGTCGCTATGACCGCGTTTCAAAACAAGAAGCCCTCACGTCTGTCATGGGGACAGGGACAGGTGACGTTTGCTCAGAACCGAAGAACGGCCGGAGGTCCTGTCGATCACGATCTGCCGGTCCTTGCTGTTCACGATCTGGAAGGAACGCTTCGAGCCGTCTTCACAAACTACGCGTGCCACTGTGTGACGCTCAGCGACGACATGATCAGTGGTGACTGGGCTGGCTACGCGATGGAACACATTCAGCGCATGAATCCTGGATGCGAAGCCCTGATCTCCATTGGCTGCGGTGCGGATTCCAATCCTCGCGGCGGCGTTCTTGGATCAAAGGCCGATGCCGCCGAGGCCCTTGGAATTGAGCTGGCTCAGGAAGTCGACCGAGTTCTGTCGACTGGCCTGCAGCCCATCACCCAACCGCCGGTATCTGCCAGTCATCGCATCGTGCTGCCGCTTGCTCCCCTGCCCTCGCGCGAGGACTGGCAGAAGAAGGCCGAGCTGAAAAATGCGATCGGCTATCACGCTCGAGTTCAGCTGGAACGGCTTGATCGCGGTGAACCGCTGCTGAGCGAAATCAGTTATCCGGTGCAGTCGTTCTCTTTTGGGACGGAACTGAGCTGGCTGTTTCTGCCTGGCGAAGTGGTCGTGGATTACTCTCTACGACTGAAGCAGGAGCTGAACGGTGAGCGACTGTGGATCCACGCGTATTCCAACGCCTGCCCAGGCTACGTCCCTTCTGAAAGGATTCTGAAAGAAGGCGGCTACGAAGGCGGTGGTGCGATGGTCTACTATGACATTCCGGGGCCCTACGCAACGGGACTCGAACAGAAGATCGTCGACGCAGCTCGCCAGCAACTGGATGCTCACGTGCCGGCCACCGCCCAGGCGGATCCCGCCCGCACAAACGGCATCCGACCCTTGTCTCCTCGCCGAGCCTTGTCGTCGCTGCGGACTTCTCCCGGCATGCATGCGGAACTGGTCACTTCCGAGCCGAATGTCGAAAGCCCGGTGGCAATTGCGTTCGGTCCGAGCGGCGAACTTTGGGTCGCGGAGATGTGGGACTATCCACAGGGCGATCCTGCCAAAAGCAAAGGACAGGCATCAATCGCCGACGACCTGTCGAATGCAGCTCCTGGCATCAGCGGCCGCGTTCGTTGCCTGCGAGACAGAGAGGGCGATGGTTCGTACGAATCCTCCACCGTGTTTCTTGAAGGCATTCCGTTTCCCACCGGAGTCACTCCCTGGCGAGACGGCGTTCTCGTTTGTGCCGCCCCGGACATTCTGTTTGCAAAAGACGCCGACGGAGATGGCAAGGCGGAAATCGTGGAGACACTCTTCACCGGATTCGCCACGCACAATTTTCAGGCCCGAGTGAACAGTCTCGAATATGGACTCGACGGCTGGCTCTATGGTTCATGTGGACTCTTCGGCGGACAGATCACGAGCACCAAGACCGGCGAAGTGATCGCACTGGGCCAGCGGGACTTTCGCTGCAACCCGGATACAGGAGCGTTTGAGCCAGCGACCGGCTCAACTCAGCAGGGACGAGTTCGCAACGACTGGGGCGACTGGTTCGGGTGCAACAACAGTCAGATGTTGCTGCATTATCCTCTGAACGACCGCTACCTGCGACGTAATCCTCTGGTCGCCCCCGAACGGACTGTCGTTCCGATTGTGGCGGAACCCGGTCGACTCTTCTCATTGTCATCGCAGGTTCTGTTCGCGCTCTCCGGGCCACCCAATCATCCCACGGCGGCCTGCGGACTTGGAATTTATCGAGACGATCTTCTGGGCAACTCATTCTCCGGCAACGCATTCACGTGTGAACCGGTCAATAACCTGGTTCACCGACAGATCCTGACTTCCCATGGGGCGACATTTCAAGGTCGTCGATCCGAGGACGAACAGGACCGTGACTTTCTCGCGTCGACCGACCCGTGGTTCCGTCCTGTTCAGATGCGAACGGGCACGGACGGAGCACTCTGGGTCGTCGACATGTACCGCTATGTCATCGAACATCCGATCTGGATTCCACCCGATACGCTTTCGCGCCTGGACACTCGTGCCGGAGCAGACATGGGACGACTTTATCGGATCGTTCCCGACGGCAAGCCTCTTCGAAAGATGCCCGATCTTGCGACATTGACTGGCGAACCGCTCGCAAACGCGATGCGAACCAGCAATGGAACTCAGCGTGATCTTGTCCAGCAGCAGATTCTGTGGAAGCAGGATCGCACGACAATCGAAACGCTCACTTCCATCTGCCAGCAGGACGAACGACCGGAGGTTCGAGTCCAGGCACTGGCCACACTGGCGTGTCTCAAAGCTGTCAGCCACGAAGTCATCACAGCGTGTCTTCGCGATTCACACCCGCAGGTCCGGCGGACGGCAATTGCCTGCAGCGAACTCCTGACAACACCGTCGGAGACACTGACGAAGGCACTTGCAACGCTGGCTCATGATTCAGCCACGGCAGTCCGGCAGCAGCTTCTATACACCGCAGGGGAACTTCCTGCAGAAGATTCGGCTCAGGTGCTTCAAGCGTGTCTGGAGGAATCGTTTGCCGACGGATTCATGAAAGCCGCTTTCGAAAGTTCGCTCAATGCGAACAACGTTGCACTCCTGGCGTCTCGCGCTGACGTGGCGACTCAGGAACAGCTGACTTCCTGGATCGCTGCACTCAGTTCGCCCGGCGAGATGTTGCACGTGTTCAAGAAGATCGCTGACAAGACGGCGATGGAACCGACGCCGAACCATCTTCAGCAGCTGGAGCAATTCGTTCGTGGATGGAGGAAACGAACGGATGCCCAGACCGAACGACTGACTTCGATCGATGGCTCCCTCTCAGGAACCGTTGTCACTCTGCAGCGTCTGGCGTCGGAAGAAACCGAAGACGCGGACAAACGAATGATGGCCGTGAGGCTCCTTGGCATATTCCCGTCCGTTCAGAATTCTCAGCAGGAGGCATCGAAAACACTTCTCTCATTGCTAAGTCCCCGAACTCCTCCGAACGTGCAAACGGCCGCCGTGCGAGCCCTGGCAATGCGTTCTTCCGGTTCGTCAACCGCGGAGCAACTGCTTTCCGACTGGCCTTCGCGACCTCCTGCACTCCGACGCGCCATCATTGGAATTCTGCTGGAGCGAGTTGAATGGACCAAAGTGCTTCTGCAACACATTCAATCCGGTACGCTGACGGTCGCGGAATTGGAACTCACCCAGCAACAACAACTGCTGAATCACTCAGAGGCCAGCATCAAGGCTCTGGCTGAACAGTGTTTTCACTCAACGCTGAAGACCAATCGTTCTGAAGTTGTGACTCAGTACACGGATGGCCTGAAAGACGATGGCAGCCCAGTGCAGGGACGAGAAGTCTTCCGCAAGCACTGCTCGAACTGTCATCGCCTTCAGGACATTGGGCACGCTGTCGGTCCTGACCTTGCCAATTACGCGGGCAAGCCAGCCTCGGCACTGATCGTCGCGATGATGGATCCAGGCCAGGCCGTCGATCCTCGTTATCAGGCCTACATCGCGGTGCTCACCGACGGTCGAGCATTGACGGGACTGATCACAGAAGAGACCGCCACGAGTTTGACGCTGCTTGCGCCCGAAGGAAAACGTGAGACGATCCTGCGAACGGATCTGGAAGAACTGAAGAGCACGGGAAAATCTCTGATGCCGGAGGGATTCGAAAAGAACGCGAGTGTGGAAGACGTCAGCCATCTTTGGGCGTGGATTCGAACGCAGCGATCACCCGCGAAAGAACTTCCTGGAAATCGGCCGATGGTGGTTGAGGTTCCGAGCGAAGCCAACGGTGTTCTTCCAGCATCGCAGGCCGAGATTTTTGGTGGCGACATTACGTTTGAAGAACCGTTTCAAAACGTGGGGTACTGGCATGGTCGCGACGACTACGTGCGCTGGCAGTTGCATTCCGTGAAGTCGAGAGAAGTGATGGTGTGGGCGGAATGGTCCTGTGATTCTTCCTCCGCCGGAAACACGTTCCTGATCGAAGGTGGACGTCAGAAGCTTCAGGGAAAGGTGGCCGGCACAGGCGGCTGGGATCGTTATCAGCTGCAGAGACTTGGCAAATGGATCATCCCTGAAGGCAATTCCGAAATCCTGGTTCGTCCCGGTGCCGAACTTCGCGGAGCACTTGCTGATCTTCGAGCACTTCACCTTGTGGTTGTTGGCGGCGTTCCACTTGCAACTGGGAATGTTGTTAAGGAAGCGGTTCACTCGGAACCTCAGACCGATGCCGAAATCGCAGCCGCCATTCTGGATGATCGCCGTACATCCAGCGATCGTGAAGCACTTGTCCGGACTCATGTCGGCAAGGCGGCAGTGCTGTTGCCACTCATGGCCAAAGGACTGCCGGAACAAGCCGGAAGCCCGGAAGAGTATCGGCGAATCCCGTGGATCTGGCGGCTTGCCATTGCCGCAGCGAAGACCGGAGATGACGCCGTCATTCGTGCGATGCTTGAAGCAGCTCTGCCGCAGAATGCTGAGCCACTTGCGCACTGGCAGGCGGTTGTGATCGGAGGCGGCATCATCAATGGAATGACTCAGACGGGTCGCTGGCCGAAGTCTGAACTCGCGACGATGATCGGCGAAGATCGTCTTTTGCTGCAGCGGTGGAACAGGTCACTCGAAGACTCTGTTCGCATGCTGGAAGATGACAAAGTTCCTGCTGGAACCCGCTACGATGCTCTTCGAATGGTCGCGATGCTGGAATGGGAAAAATGCCGTTCGCCTCTCGAAAAATATCTGAACGATTCCAACTCCGAACTGCAGATGGGTGCCGTCAGTGGTCTGGGAGATGTCCCGGAATCTGAGGCCGCAAAGATGCTGATCCTGTCGTCGGACAAACTGACCGGGCAAAATCTGAAGCTCACTCAGGCGGCTCTGCTAAGGACCGACGAAAGAACGCTGATGTGGCTGAGGGCGATCGCGGCGAAAGAAGTTCAGCCACCAGGCGACCCGGAGATTCGCAAAGCCATCTCAGAAAGTCCCAACGCGGAAATCAGGGAACTGGCGAAGTCGATCTGGAAATGAGCCGAGCCTCGAACGCACGCTTTATGAACTTCGCTGGACCAGAGATTTTTGCTTCGTGCGGAGATGTTGGGAACGTTACCGCTTCAGTTTGTGAGTCGGCGTGGAGAGAAACAGTCTTAGCCCAAGCAGCAGCAGACAATAGACGCCAAAGGCAGCTCCAAGAATTCCAGCGATTGTTGGCAAGTGGCTGAACAGGAGCCGAAGACGCTCTGTCTCCCAGAGGCGATGCCACAGGAACAGGACCAGAACGGTACCGCCGCAAAGATAGGGGCCAAACGCCACGTACGTTCGCCCAGTACACATCCAAACGGCGGCTCCGAGGATGATCCCGACAAATGGCGACAGCGCGATGGCGCAGAGAACCGGCTGCCACCCGATGAATGCTCCCACCATTCCCATCAGAGTCACATCACCGAAACCAATGGCATGGAATCCAAGAATGCCGCGCGCCGCAAGTCGCCCTGCCCAGATGACCGAAGCGCCGGTTAATACTCCGGTCAGACTCCAGACCAGTCCGTGAAGGTGTTGATGGTGCTTGATCCATTCCGGGATGTACTGGCCGTTGATGGCGACATCGATGCCGCTCCAGTCAACCCAGAGATGGATCATTTGAAGCTCACCTGAAACCGTTGCGGCGATCAGAGCGATGAACGTCCCGGAAAGAGTGATCGGGTCTGGAATCACATAGTCCAGCAGGTCTGTCAGGGTTGCAGTGGTGAGAAAAAAGAGCAGGCACAGATGAAACGGCAACCGCTCAAACAGCAAATCCCGTGAAGGTCGGACTTCGGTGACCGATTGCACCTGCCCCTGCACAAGAGCCCATGCAAAAACGGAGAACAGGATCGCGACCAGCCATGGGGCAACGGAAGGCCACAGAGGCCATTTCGCCTGGCACTGCTGGCACCGTCCAAAAGATCTCAGGAATCGCTGGATCGCGGAACGCGGATGGCCACATTTTCGGCAGACTGCGACACCCGTGGGCGTGAATGGTTCAACGAGGGCAACCGACCACAGGCTGGCAATACGTCCTGCCAGAAGACCGATTACAAAGACGCAGAGGCCTGTGACCACGAATCACCAATGTCTGTTTTTTATGCGAGATGCGCCAATTTTAGGCAGCAATCAGCTGGAAATGTCGGCTGTCGTCAACATTACGAGGCGGCATGGTAGTTGCATCGAGTGTTTTCTGAACACGGATGACGTTTTCAGGCAGAAATTCCCGTGAAGTCCACGACAAGCGGGAAAGGCAAATGAAACGAAAGGCAATCCGGCGGGCGGGACGATGGGTCTTCGTTCGCGGGAGACTGGTCTTTCGTGACATCGTCTTGTACAAGTTTCCGTGGTTTCGCCAGGTTTTGGAGGCTTGGAGGAGCCGTTTTTTTCGACGCAGGGGTCAAGGCAGAGAACATGAAAAAGCTCGAGGCAGTAATCCGTCATTACAAGCTGGAAGACGTGAAGACCAAACTGACCAGCATTGGTGTGCAGGGGATGACGGTTTCCGAAGTCCGCGGTTTCGGTCGTCAGCGAGGGCACAAGGAAACCTACCGTGGTGCTGAATACACCGTGGATTTCATGCCCAAAGTGAAGATGGAAGTGGTTGTCAACGATAACGAAGTCGAAGCGGCCATCAACGCAATCTGTGAAGCAGCTCGCACCGGACAAATTGGTGACGGCAAGATCTTTATCAGCAGCCTTGAAGGCGTCGTTCGAATTCGAACTGGTGAAACCGGAACAGATGCAATCTGAGGTGACTCGGATGCACTGACGCATTTTGAAAAGGGTGAACGGCGACATTTTTCCGTTCACCCTTTTTGCTGCGCGCTGGAATCGGGATGGTCCGCAGTCACAGTGGCAATTCCATTTGCGCGCCAAACGGATTGAAACGGTTCGGGATACTGGCATCCAGGTGTGACATTCTGCAAGATGCCGCTAAATAAGGCATACGCTGGTCTCAAAGGCGATGGAATGTTCAAGATGATTCCCGGATTGGCCGCGACAAGATTTTTGGTGATCGCGGTGATAACACTGCTGACGTCCGCTCTGCCACTGGTCGCCGAAGCGGATGACCTGGGGGACGCGGTCCGAGCAGCGACTTCCAAAGCCGACCCATCCATCGTGCGATTGCGCGTGATTGGCGGTGAGCAGATCATTGATGGCGAAAAAGTGACTTCGCTTGTCACCACGGGCATCGTCATCAATGCCGAAGGCGATGCTCTGACCAGCCAGTTTGCGGTTCAGGGCAAACCAGACGCGGTGCTGGCGGAGACAATGGACGGGCAGAAGCTGAATGCGGAAATCGTTGCCACCGATCATGTTCGCCGACTTGTGCTGCTGAAGATCAAGGGAGGCAAGTGGCAACCATTGAAGCAGGCTGATCCCGGATCGATCAAAGTTGGACAATGGTCCGTCGCTCTCGGCCGATTTTACTCCAGCCAGTCTTCCAGCATCTCGGTCGGAATCATCAGCGCGCTGGGGCGAGTCCACGGAATGGCGATTCAAAGCGATGCGAAGATCTCGCCAGTCAACTACGGTGGCCCGCTGATCAATCTTCAGGGGGAAGTCACAGGGATTCTGGTGCCTCTGTCGCCGCGTGGTCAGGGCGGTCCCAATTCAGGCCTTGAGTGGTACGATTCAGGAATCGGTTTTGCCATACCTCTGAAGGACGCGCTGGCTTCAGCAGAACGAATGAAGACTCAAGGGGACCTGAAAGCAGGACGAATTGGACTCCAGCCGAATGCCGCAAGCCTGTTTGCAAAGAAGGTCACTGTTGAGCGAGTACTTCCGGGCGGCCCTGCCGAAAAAGCCGGCCTTCAAAAAGGTGATCAGATTCTGAAGGTGAACGGTCGCGATGTGGAACGCGTCACGATCCTGCAGGAAGTCGTCGCTTCCAGTTATGCGGGCGATCTGCTGAAGATGGATGTTCTTCGAGGTGATCAGACTATCTCTGCGGAACTGACGCTTGTGGCTGAACTGCCTGCAAGAACTCCTGGGTATCTTGGTGTCATGTCTGTTCGAACTGCCCCGAAGAAACCAGCCGGCGGCGCATTGCCTCTGCTCGGACAATTGATTCCAGGCATCAAGCCGGAAGGCCAGCCTCCGGAACTGCCCCGTGTGGCTCCGGAAGGCAAGCCGGAAGACGAGGAACCGGAAGTCGTCAATCTGCTGACGATTGATTCCGGCCCAGCGAAGACGGCTTCACTGCCGGTTCACATTGAGCTGGCTGCGATTAACGATCAGCCGATCAAGTCGCTGGGCGACGCTCTTGTCGCTCTCCAGGATCTGCGTCCCGACACGACCGCAAAGATTGGCTATCGACTGCTGGGTTCGGCGGACGTCCGATCTTCGGAACTGTCACTAACGGCTCGCCCTTCCACGGTGCCCGTATTAGGCGCTGAGTTCCTGAAGGCATTCAGCGAGTTTGGCGGACCGCCGGAGGAATCAAAGACGCCGGACAAAGAAGCGGATGCAAAGACCACTGTGAACGGAGACGTCCAGCGCCGTGAACTGGAATTTGAAGGACGCGGACGCTGCATCGTTTTTGAGTCGACGCAACCTTCAAAGGTACTGCCTGGTGTGCTGATTCATCTTTCCGCGCAGGGACAGAGTGAAGACCAGCTGCTTCAGAAATGGCGTCCATATCTGAGTTCTCATCGGCTGATGCTGGTGATCCCGGTGAACCCGGACAACACGCCGTTGACTGGCGTCGATATTCCTTTGATCATGACCGGGCTGCAGGCTGTTTCCCAGGGATCGCGTGCCGACTTGAGACGACTTGCAGTGATTGCTACCAGAGACCAGGCTGGTCTCGCATGGCAGGCGAGTTCCGGAGGACCATCGCCGATTCGCGGAGTTGTTCTGACGGATGGATGGTTCGCTGGAAACGACATCGAAAACGTCGACGGCGCCGGGCAATCGGTTTTGCTGCTGGATTCGTCTGAAACCAATCAGGCCCAGGCCCTCCTCCAGGAATGTCGGGACCGCCTTGCGAAAGCAGGATTCTGGGTGCCCCGCCCTGCTCCGGAAGTTCCCGCGGAGAAAGTGATTGCTGATTGGATGGTACAGCTTCGTGCGTTTTGAACCCCGTCATCCAACGCTGTGAAGAATTTTGTAGTGGATCTCGCCAGAGATCCCACAGCTTCGTTGATGATGGGAACTCTCGCGAGTCCCACTACAACTCGGAACCCTGATTCTTCCTATTCGTTTCATCACGAGACTTCCATGATTGTTCGATTGAGCTGCTGTGTGCTGCTGTGTTTTCTGATGTCAGGCCTGGCCGCAGGTCAGGATGCCCTGACAGAACTGAAGTCTTTTCTTTCCAGTGAAGAGCTGAGCGACGCAGCACTGAAAAAACTGGAAGAGTCTCCGCTGGCGAAGAAGGAACTGACTCGGGAAGAAGCTCAGGAAGCTGTTCAGCTGCTGTGGAAGGCTCGCCGAGAATTTCTGGCCAGGGATCGAAAGGCCGAAGTCGACGCGCGAGAAATTGTCATTGGCGATCTCAAAATGCCATTCTGGTTCAAGACCTTCGGAGAGGCACCGGCATCGGGACGGCGGCTGTTCATTTCTATGCACGGAGGCGGTGGAGCACCAGCGGCGGTCAATGATCAGCAGTATGAAAATCAGAAGCGACTGTATCAGCCGGAGGAAGGCATTTACCTTGTTCCACGAGCACCCGGAAACACCTGGGATCTCTGGCATCAGGGGCACGTCGATCAGTTCTTCGATCGTGTGATCACGGACATGGCCGTTCTGGAAAATGTGGATCTCGACCGAGTCTACATCATGGGATATTCAGCCGGTGGCGATGGTGTTTACCAGCTGGCTCCCCGAATGGCCGACCGTCTGGCAGCCGCGGCGATGATGGCCGGACATCCGAATGAATCCCGTCCCGAAGGTCTGCGCAACATCGGATTCACTCTTCACATGGGAGCAAACGACGGGGCCTACAATCGAAACACTGTGGCCGCAGATTGGGGAAAGAAACTGGATGCGCTCCAGAAGGACGATCCGGATGGTTACGTGCACGAAGTCAAACTGCACGAAGGCAAAGGTCACTGGATGAACCTTCAGGACGCGGTTGCTGTCCCATGGATGTCGAAGTTTCAGCGCAATCCGTGGCCAAAGAAGGTCGTCTGGGTTCAGGACGATGTGCGGCACTCCCGCTTCTACTGGCTGCAAGTGGATGAGCAGGAAGCGAAGGCCGGAGATGAGATTGTCGCAGAAGTGAAGGACGAGAAAATTGTCGTCACAAAGTGTTCCGCAAAGAAACTGACTTTGCTGCTGAGCGATGAACTGGTGCCATTGGACAAACCTCTTGCGATCAGTCTGCCCAGCGGACTTGCAGTACCACAGGCGATTACCCGCACTGTCGGAACCATGGCAAGATCACTCGCGGAACGTAACGATGGACGCTGCATCGCGACAGCCACCGTCACGATCGAAGTCGCTCCTTAGCTTCCAATGACTCGGCAGGAGCCACGC
This sequence comes from Planctomycetaceae bacterium, assembly GCA_046349695.1. Taxonomy (GTDB): domain Bacteria; phylum Planctomycetota; class Planctomycetia; order Planctomycetales; family Planctomycetaceae; genus SXXK01. The sequence goes on from JAXMBV010000023.1 coordinate 24,041, forward strand.
CTGCCTCGCCCTCCCGGTTCAGCATCCGGTGCCGTGCTGAATTCATAAGGACAAGAAGTCGACAGTGACAATCCCGGGGAGCCTGCATACGATGCCGGGAGGATACTCCACCACATTCCAGGAGAAACGGCGATGAGTCGAGCATACCGAATTAGTGTCAGCGAATCACTGCGAAAGCTAATTCGCGGAAGTGACCACGTCTGCACGGACATCGAGCTTCTGGAGGTTCTTCCACGGGAGCAGATGGCGGCACTGCTGGAAAGTGAACTTCTGAAGAGCGGATTTCAGAAGGACGGTGAAGTGCTGGTTCGCTCGCAGGATAAGTCCACAATTTCTATTGATTCAAAGACAGGGCGAGTCACCGTTACGACGGAACTTTGCGAAGACGTCGAATTGAAGAACAAAGTGGACGGCTGGGGTGACGCTGACTTTGGCAAAGACGGACGCGGGAAACTGGAACAACAGCTCCGCGAACAGGCAAAAAGCAATCTTGCCAGCCAGGCCTCCGCCAAAGAAGAACAGCTCGGCCAAAAAGCAACGGAGCATCTGGAAGGTGTTTTGCGAGATCTGCAGAAGGAACTGGATGGCGTTGTGAATCGAGTCACAGGCCAGGCATTGAAGCAAAAGGCCGCCCAGCTTGGCGAAATCAAGTCCATCACCGAGGACACCGAGACGGGATCAATGACGATCGTCCTGGAAGTTTGAGAACTCAGCCAATGGCCGACGAACAGACGTTTCTTGACGAGATCGTGGCGAATCCGGACGACGATCTGCCTCGACTGATCTATGCCGACTGGCTGGAAGAACAGGGAAACCCACGCGGCGAGTTTATTCGGGTGCAGTGCGAACTCGCGTCGCTGAAGAAGACTCAGGTTCGCTATCGGGAGCTGCGGGCTCGCGAACAGGAACTGTGGACATCGCATGGCGCGGAGTGGGTGAAGGGCTTCCCGTACTCACTGCGCCGGTGTGTCTTCCGACGAGGCTTCATTGAAGAAAGCGCGATTGCTCTTTCCTACTTCGTTCGAAACTGGTCAAAAATCGGTCGACTGACGCCGTTAAGACATGTCACGTTCACTCAGGTTCAGAACCGAGTGAAACTTCTCGAAGACTGCCCCGGCCTGGAACTGCTGCGGTCCATACGGCTGAAGAATTGTTACCCGAATCTCGACACAACGCCTCTCGCAAGGTCGCCGCACCTGAAGAACATTGAAACGATCATTGGACGATGGAGCGACAGAGGACTGATTGAGCTTTCGAAATCAACGGTGACCGGAAACCTTAGAATTCTGATTCCCGAAGGGCAATTTTCGGTCGGGGCTGTCGAAGCCCTGGCCGATGCTCCCCAGCTGAAACTCCGACATCTGAATGTCTCATACGGCATTCCAATGACTGCCGTTCCCGTCATTGCTCGAGCACGCTTTGGACAGACACTCGAAGAGCTGGTCATCAATGGTGTGGACATCACCGATGAGGAATTCATTACGCTGATGGAATCCCCGTCTTTGCCAGTCCTGAAGGATCTTCGGGCGTCAAATATGCGACGTAACATCGGCGTTCATGGCCCGGGGCTCGAAGCCCTGGCGAAGAATCCGCGGCTGGCCAATCTGCGTTACCTGAGCCTGACGAATCATCCGCTGTCCTTCAGATCTCTCGAAGCACTGGGCAGTTCGCAGTACCGTGTGCGTGGAACCAAGTTTCATTTTGGTTTCCACAGGAGTGACATGCAAGGCCCGTTGACGAAAGCTCAGGTGGAATACCTTCGAGTGAAGTTTGGCAGGACCTTCGGGAATTTCTGATCCCTGCGCGGCGATCGACGTATGAACCTGCTTGTCTTTGAAGAACTGACAGCGAATTCGCAGCTGTGGCGGGATTCCTCGGAATCCATGCGGTTTGAAGCTCTGCATATGGTACTGGCGATTCTGGAAGACTTCGGGAAGCTGGAAGCGATTTCACTCTTCGTCCTTGTGAATGAAGACGTTCGCCAGCTGCTCATCAATGAATCGGCTGCGCTTTCTGAAACTCTGCATGTTATCGCCGTGGATCAGGATCCCGGTCAGTGGATCAATGCTCCAACAATCTCGCCGGAGCAGTTTGACTCCACATTCGTTGTGGCTCCGGAAACCGAAGGACTTCTGACACAGCGGCTCCGTGCACTTCAGTCTTCTCGATGGAGCCATGCAACCAGCCTGAATCTTGACTGGTCGCTTGCGGAAGTCTTCTCCGACAAGCGAGCGACATTCGACTGGTTGAAGACTCACGGCATCGCGACGCCGGCAACATGGACGCTGTCTGAGTTTGACTGGCTGAGTGACGGTATTCGGGAGGATGTGGGAAGCCTGTTCGTTTTGAAACCTCGTGATGGTGCCGGCAGTGATCGTGTGCAACGACTTGATCGAGAGCATCTTCATCTGGCCGCGAAGGCTGTTGCTCTGTCTGAACGTGAACAGTGGATCGTTCAGCCCTGGGTTCCCGGTGTGGCCTGTTCGTTTGGATTGATCGGTGGAGGCCTTCATCAATCCTGTACGATCTTGCCAGGTGCAATTCAGCGGATTGATGAGAATAACGGACGCTTTGCCTACCGTGGCGGGGCTGTTCCATGTGAGACGCGACTCTGGGATGCCATGCTGCCTTTGGCTTTGAAAATGCAACAGTCTCTTGGCAACTTTCGTGGCTACGTCGGAGTTGATGTTGTCGTGCCGATGCAGAACTCGGCCACAAGTGACCAACGAGGTGACGATGACTTTGAGGCTCAGGTGATCGAAGTGAATCCTCGCCTTTGCACGAGCTATGTCGGATATCGAAAATTGTGCCGACAGAACCTTGCTGCCAGAATTCTGGGACTGCCTTCGCCAGATCTGGAATGGCGCTCCGAGTGCATTGAATTCTAAGAACGAGCCTTGTCTGATAGTCATGGACGACATCATCCCCGTTGAGGAACCCTGACCATGGCTCGCCATGAATCTGACCGTGAAGATCTGATCCGCGAAGCCGTCGCACTGACGACCCGTGCGGAGATTCTGTTCGACGGTGACGAAGAGCCTGTGACCATCGGATTTCGTTCGAACAATGCGATGAGCATCTTTGTGGGGCAGGACCCGGTGTATCAGTTCGATCCGCAGGGGGCTCTTCGGCGAGCGTACGTCGGCGGATTTCTGTTTCGCAGCCAGCACGAAACGCTGGCCAAAATGCATCGCGTGAGAACAGAGACGGAGACGATCCTCTCAAGGACCGACCTGACAGCCGAGGAGTTGATTGATTTCCAGACGACGATGCGAAGCTGTGTCCAGCGTCTTCTTTCCGCCGTTCATGAAGAGCAGTTTCAAGTCCTTCGCAGCGTTCCAGAATCCTTTGGCTGGCATGAAGTCCTGCGCATGGAACTGGAACGCGTCCTGAACGCAACCCCATGGCTGTCTTCGAAGATCAATGCGCGGTAAGACAGTAGGTGCTGCTTGCCGAGCAGCACTTTGCGGCAACGCCGCAACCAGCGACCTCACGAGGTGCCACAGGATCACTGGCGGACGGGGATTGAAGGCACCGCCCAGTCTCTGCGTCTGAGGAGCGTGGCTTTGGCATCGCGCTCGTGCAAGAAATGGTTCGCCTCACGGCGAAAGTCTCGCCCGGCAGGCGAGACCTACAAATCGCTCCGCCTGAGATTCACCCAACAGACCTTCAGCCCCTCGACGGCCGCGGGAAATGAGGGATCGACGAGCCCGAGCTGCGCAACGTCAGTCCAGTTGATGGAAGCTGCAGGCAGGTTACGAGACTTTGCCATGATCAAACATGCTCCGTTCAATAACCTGCAGACCGCTGCGGCAATCGTATCGCTTGTGACTGCCCATGACTCCGCCAATTCTCCTCCGATGGCTCGGCCTTCGTTCTTCAGGAAGTGATAAACATCGAGTATCGCGGGGCGGTTGGCGGACCATGCATCGTTCGCTTCAGACCATGACCTGACGAGCGTGATGGCAGGAATCAGTCGTGCCAGCATTCCCGCATTGAACGTCATCGCTGCGATGGCATCCCAGTGAGTCATTGACGAGGGCAAATGATACAGTTCATCCAGTCGTCGAATCTCGTCCGCGGCTGCACCTCCGCCTGCAATGATGAGCCAGCGAGTATCCGGCGACGGCGTAAATCCCGAACAGCATTTGCCAGGATTGTTCAACAGATAAATCAGCCGATGCGCGAGGTCCGGTAAGTCCAGCAGACTTCCTCCCAGCTTCAGTACGACAACGCGGAATTTCTGCAGACTCGAAAGATCACTCGCCTTGTCGTCGGAACGAATGTACTCTGGAACTTCTCCGCTCACATTTCCCGCCAGATTCTGATGAGTCACGTCATGTCCCCTTCGAACCCGAGCATACCTGCATCAAGGCATCTGTTGCAACGACGAGGCTTTCTGGGGAATACTGCGACGGGGCTCAGCAGCATTGCCTTGTCCGTCATGCTGGCGGAACACGGCCTCCTCAAGGCCGATGAAACTCGCACGACCGTCAGCGGAAAAACACCGATCCGCCCCATCATTGATCCTGCTCATCCGTTTGCGTCCCGGGCCACTCACTTTCCCGCGGCAGCAAGACGAGTGCTCGTTATCTTCTGTTCCGGAGCCTGCAGTCAGCTGGATACGTTTGATTACAAGCCGGAGCTGTGGAAGCGGCACGGACAGCCCATGCCTGGCGGCGAGAAGCTTGTGACGTTCCAGGGCGAACAGGGGAATCTGACGAAGAGTCCGTGGAGCTTTCGGCCCCGCGGTGAATGCGGAAAGATGATTTCGGATCTTGTTCCGCACCTCGGCGACATGGCGGACGACATGTGCTTTCTGCATTCGATCAAAGGCAAAACGAATACTCACGGCCCCGGCGAAAACTACATGTCGACCGGGTTCACGCTGGATGGGTTTCCCAGCGTCGGTTCGTGGACGACGTATGCTCTGGGGACGGAGAATGAAAATCTGCCGGCCTATGTCGCCATCCCGGATCCTCGCGGAGTCCCTCAGAATTCTGTGAACAACTGGGGCCCCGGATTTCTTCCGGCAGCATTTCAGGGCACAGACTTCAACACCTCCAGGCCCATCCGAAACCTGGCGCGGCCTGAACAGATTGCGGATGCACGAGACCGGAAGACTCGTGACTTTCTTCAGCGCATGAATGAGCGACATCTGCAGAAGTATCCAGGTGACTCAGAACTGAGCGCAAGAATCTCCAGTTACGAACTGGCCGCGAGGATGCAGCTGAGTATTCCTGAGGTCAGTGATCTTTCGAACGAGTCGGAAGCAACGCTCAGTCTGTACGGCGCGAACGATGCTCAGAATACTCTGAAGGCCGACTATGCGAAGAACTGCATCCTCGCGCGGCGCTTGCTTGAACAGGGTGTTCGGTTTGTGCAGCTTTTCAACGGCGCCTATCAGACCGGCGGTGAAGGCGTCAGCAACTGGGATGGTCACAAAGTGATTGAGCAGCAGTATGCCGTCCACGGTCCGATTCTGGATCAGCCGACGGCAGCGCTGCTGAAGGATCTCAAGCAGCGAGGATTGCTGAAGGACACTCTGGTCGTCTGGTGCACGGAGTTTGGTCGCATGCCGACATTCCAGAAAGGTGCGAGCGGGCGCGATCACAATCCGGAAGGCTTTACCTGCTGGCTGGCCGGCGCCGGCGTGAAGGCTCCGTTTTCATGGGGAGCCACCGATGAGTTTGGTTACAAGGCTGCGGAAAACGTTGTGACGGTTCACGACTTCCATGCCACAATTCTGCATCTGCTGGGGCTGGATCATGAACGTCTGACGTTTTACTACAACGGACTGGAACGTCGACTGACGGATGTTGAAGGAACCGTTGTCCGGGAAGTGCTTAGCCACGGTTAATGCGATCGTTCGGTGATGCCAGCACGTTGCCTCACCGTGGCGGCAACCGGGTAACGGGCGTGCAGCAATGCTATTTGCGATCGTTGGACGCAGACATGAGATCGTCATCGCGACGGCGGAGTTCCTGTTCCTGATGACGACGCAATTCGGCCAGAGCACCCGCCAGGGCTTCACGGGATTTGCGATTCTTGCGCAGGGATCGTCCCATGTGAATGCGACTGGCCATGGCATCTCCGACCGCCAGTAGAACCAGCCACATTGCCAGCAGCAACAAAGCTGTCACGTAGACGGCCGCATATCCTGGTGACGTTTTCAGAACAGTCAGGTAGTCGCACAGTGCGATCAGAGCACCCAGTGTGATCGTCAGCGCCGAGGTTTGCATGCGGCGACGATACTGCTGGTCCAGAAACCGCTGCTCATCCGGCGGAAGTCCGGGATCGCCCATCGTGGAACGTCTCTGCCGCACATGCCAGGCGACCATCACAATTCCAAACAGCCAGACAGCGGCGCCCACTCCCACAAAAAGATAGTCTGACATAGCGAAACTCTTCGTACAGGATGCGCCCGGAACCTCCACGTGTCGCAACACGGCATCATGACAATCTGACGTACGATGCAGGCAATTTCCATTCCTGCCAACTGTCGTATGCCAGGATTTTGCCAAAGCCCTGAAGCGGAGGCAGGATTCGATCACTTTCGGAGTGTGTGAGAGAAACATCGGCCGTTTGAATGCGACACCGAGTGCCTCAATTTGCATCGATGTCTCAGATTGCATCGCTTCCTGCGGTCTCTACCGGCGCTTGAATCCTTCCACGATTTTCAGGAAACCCCAGAGCGTGAATACGAAGGCTGCGATCGTTGTCAGCCCGCTAATTCCCCAAACGAGGATCCAGGCGAAATCTCCTTCGCCAACTACCGAAATCACTCCCAGACACGTAAAGAAGAAAGACAGGCCGAACGCAGCAGCCGCCAGAGTACTGGCGATAATGAAGCCAAAGAAGATTGCGACCGGCCCGGCCTTCTGACTTGCCTGAGGCGGGATATCAAGAACATCCGGAGCAATGTAGGGATTGGGATCGGGAGATGACGCATCGTCAGGAGCTTCGTGTTTCATTCCAGTCTCCAGGCCTTTTCAAGGCTGCCTTCTTCCCACAACTCACAGGCGAAGAGCCCGCTGTCCCTGCCAATGTCCGCCATCCCCGGATCATGTCTGACGTCCGGATTGATACACAAATGAGCAGTCTTTCGCCACTGCCAGTCTCCAGCCTCAAATCCCCATTCACATGACTCCCCTTACTCCCATGCCTCCCAGAGCGCCCTGCCTTCCGCTTTTCAAACTTCTATTCCGCCGTTGCTCCGAAGCTCGTGGTTTGGTACACCACCATCCTCTCTCTGCGGTTGAATCTGCCGATTTCGGCAGGGAAAACTGCAAAAACGGCTGGAATTTTCGAACTGCCAGCCGTCAATTGTCTCATCGCTCGGCATGACGCGGAGCAAACAGGCCATGGAGTCGGCAGTGGGAACCAGAAAACGACACAGTCTGCGAGTTCTGTTCGTTGACGACGAGAACTCCATCGCAGAACTCATGCGGTCTGAGCTTCCTCGCATGGGACATACGGCTACCGTCCGACAGTCTCCCAGTGCGGCGATTGAAGCTATCCAGAAGAACGTCTTTGACGCGGCGATTATCGACCTGCGAATGCCGGGTGGCAGCGGCTGGGACGTGATCGATTACCTGCGAGAACATTCCCCGGAAACCGTCTGTGTCATCAGCACGGGTCACGGTGATCGCGACGACGCCATTCGTGCGATTCGCATGGGCGCGTACGACTTTCTTCCAAAGCCCGTCTCGCTGTTTGAGATTGGTAACGTTCTTGATCGCATCGGCGAAAAGAAGGCGCTCGAGAACAAGAACATCGCGCTCGAAAACCGGCTTCAGCGAGTGGAGGGTCGATCGGACCTGATTGGAACTTCCACGCCGATGCTGCGAGTTCGCAAGCTGATCGACAAGATTGCTCCGACAGATTCCGCCGTGCTGATTTTGGGCGAAACCGGCACGGGCAAAGAAATGGTCGCACGGCGCGTCCATGAACAGAGTGAGCGTCGGAATGAAGCGTTCGTGGCCGTGAACTGCGGCGCGATTCCGGAAAACCTGGTGGAGAGTGAATTTTTCGGTCACCGCAAAGGCGCTTTCACCGGCGCGGACTCAAATCGAGCGGGGCTGTTTGAAGTCGCCAACGGGGGCACACTGTTCCTGGATGAGCTTGGTGAACTGGACAAATCGATGCAGGTCAAACTGCTGCGATTCCTGGAGTCCGGTGAAGTCCGCCGCGTTGGTGACAACGAACCATTCCATGTCGACGTTCGTATTGTCTGTGCGACAAATCGTGAACTGCAGCAGATGGTCTCTGAAGGCCTGTTCCGTGAAGACCTCTTCTTCCGCATCAACACCTTCGAAATCTATCTGCCTCCTCTGCGCGAACGTCTGGACGATATTCCAAAGCTGGCACTCCACCTGATTGCTCGCCATCTGAAACGTGACACCGTGCCCGACGACATGCTGGCACCGGAAACCGTAAGACTGCTGCAGGCCCATCAATGGCCCGGAAATGTTCGTGAACTGGCGAACGTTCTGGAACACGCCTGCATCCTTTCCGACGGACGAACGATCCAGCCCGAGGATCTGCCCAGAAGCATTACTCGCGGTCTGCCAATTTCCAACATCGCAACTCCTGCAGGGATGCCGACACACGGTCATGGAACTCATTCCGGAGCCCCTGCACTTTCGCACGTGGCGATGACTGACGACCACGAGCCCAAAACACTGCGGCAGATGGAAGAGGAGATGATCCTTCGAGTGCTGGACAAGCATCAGGGAGACAAGCCGCTTGCTGCCCGCGAACTCGGGATCGCACTGAAGACGCTTTACAACCGTCTTAGCCAGATGGGACCGCATCGCTACGCAGGCTGACAGATTCGATACGTCGCAGGCCTTGAGGCCCCATGAAGACGAAGGCCATGCTGCGCGATCATTCGGAGTAGAGCAGACCGAGGATGCCAAGTCCGTAGAAGGTGTATTCCACGTCGGCCTGCTGGTCCCAGCTCGCGCCTCGAAATCCGCCGGTGGGGAGTTCGAGACACTGAGTCACCCAGTGCAGCATTTGCTCGGGAGCAATCACGTTCCGACGTCCGAGATCCTGAGCCGTCAGCAGTCCGGTAAATGTCGACAGCCCATCGGCGAACGGAATGCGAGTATTCGCCTGAAAGCCACCTTCCGTGCTGACAACATCGCCGAGAAACCCCAGAACATCGTCACGGATCTCATCGTCCATCGCGCCAAGCTGATTCAGCAGCGCAACTGCGGCGGCCGTCGGATTTGTTCCACTTCGTTTCATCGGAGCAATCTCGACAAACCCGCCGTCATCACGCTGACGATCATACAGAAACTGCACGAGAGCGTTTCGGCGAGGCATCTTTCTGCCCAGCAACTCATAAACCAGCGCTGTCAGGAACGACTGGTAAGTACTTCCCATCGCACCTTCTTTGGCCTTGGCGTACCCGCCATCTGCCGTCCGCAGAGCTTCCGCAGTGCGACACAGTGTGTCCGGAAAATCCGGAGCACATTCGGCAAGCAGGTCACCACCTCCGGCAGCCTGAAGCACCAGTGCACTGTACAGCCAGCTCAGCAGGTCAATGACACCCAAAGTGTCAGCGCGAAAACTGCTGAGGTATTGTCTGAGCGGCTGGATTGTCTTATCCGGCAGTCCTCCGGTCACAGCGAGCGCTCTGACGGCGAAACCGGTGTAGTAGAGGTCGGCATCCCCTTCGCGTCCTCGAAATCCACCAGCCTCTGTTTGATGCTGACAAAGAAATTGTCGATGGCCTTCCAGCCGATCCGCGGGAAGACGTGCAAGTCCCCGGGCAACACGATCAGCGAGTCGGAAAAGGTACATTGATCTCGTCTCAGGATCTGCCACACACCAGTGGCGTTCATTGTCGCGCACCCGGCGTCGACAACGACCGCAGTGTAAAAAAAGAAACCACATTGTCCCACCGATCAGACCGGCAGAACAATGTGGATCATGGAATCGTCGGACTACGGAAGATTACTTCCAGAAGACGAGCGTTGACAGTGAGTACTTGATGCCTTCGTAGGAATACTGAGCTTCCCCGAAGACTGCAACTCGTTCATCACCGCTCTTCTTTGCCGCGGCTTTGAAGACACCGTCAGTACCCTTCACTTCTTCTGACGTCCATTTGGACTCCCGGAAATCATTCGTGGCAGAACGAGCAGTCCAGAGGCGGACAACTTCCGGCGACCCGGCTGGCTTCATCGTGACTCCAACAGACGAGTCCTGAATCGCCGGTTCCCAGCTGAACTCCGGCAGAGCCTTCCCGCTGGCGGCATGACGGAAGAAGACTGCGATTGTCTGGAGAGCAAAGTCGCGACCACCGTCCAGACCATGTCCGCCGTTCGGAGCACGATGAATGTGCTTCAATCCTGACAGATCATCCCAGTACTGATTCATCGCATCGACGGTCCAGTAACGGTCATTGGCTCCCACCACAATCAGCTTTGGCAGAGTCAACTGGGCTCGGTACGTGTAAGGATCCATCATCTTCCAGAGCAGAGACTCACGGCCTTCTTTTGGAATTCCGTCTTCGCGAACAAGCCCTTTGCTCGTGTAGTCTTCAATCTGTTCACTGTAGAAGCCCCAGGTCTTCTTCTGATGATTCATCTGCGCCGGAAAGTTAAGCACATCGATCACAATGGGAGCCGTTGCAATCAACCGCTTGTCGACGACAGATGTCAGCCAGCTTGTCCAGCCGCGTTTCGAAGCACCGGTGATGACGAATGACTTCACGGGCTGCTGGAATTCACTCGCTGAAAACTCCTGCAGAGCATCCATCGCCTTCACAGCAGACTTCACCATCGGAAAAAGAAGCGGCCAGGTGGAATCACCAGTCTTCAGATACTGCAGCCATGTTTCGGTGATCAGGTCGTCTTCGACACGATTTCCCATCAGAGGCTGATTCGGTACCTGATGCAATGTGGCAACTCGTGCCCCGGCAGCGTTGGCAAGCGCGATGCCCAGTCCCAGTTCCTTTTCCGGAAGCTTGCCGATATTGCCAATTCCACCACCGGTCACGAACAGAAGCATTTCTTCCTTGTGAACGAGGTTCTTTGGCTCGAAGACGATCAGGTTGTGTTTCCACACAATGCCCTGCCACTTCTGTGACGTCAGTTCAAGCAGGTGAACCCGATTGCCGTTCACTTCGACTGACTGAAGCTTCTTCCATCCATAGTCCGGCTCAGGTCGAGCCATGTACTGAAAGATCTCCTGGGGAACGTCGGTCGCGGCGGCCTTGTCTTCCGCGTGTGCGGCAAGTGTCAGAGCCGGCAGTATCAGCAGCCCGGCAAACAAACGAAGTAACATGAATGATCCTTATGGAACGTTGAGGGAAGGTCGGCGTACATCACAACTGGGAATGACCGGATGTCTTACTTGGTCTTGAGATTGATTGTTCCGAGGTCAGTTTCACTGCCGTCCTTAACAGTGATCTTGATTTCGGATGTCTTGGGGTCAGCATATTTGCCACCCAGTTTATCCGGACCGGCATAGCTGCGCGACATGATGTTGAATTCCAGCCAGGTAAAGGTCAGCGTGTACTCACCGGCAGGAACGCCATCTCCGGCTGAATAGGTTGAAATCTTGAAGTTGCCTTCCGCGTCTGTTTCCGTCTGGGAAACAGTCGGATGCTGAGCATCCATTCCACCCGCAGGATGACATTCAATCTGAATTCCGGATCCCGGTGCTTTGTCGTCCACCGTGACCTTGCCAATGACCGGATAAGTCTGTTTTCTGAAAGGCTCTTCACCACCGCAGCCGGCGAGTGAGACACACAGAGCCAAAGTCATCAGAGAAAAAATTGATCGCAACATGTGAACGTCCAAAGTGAAGTTGGGGGACTCAACTGCCAAACAGAGCCGCACAGGAAAACGCCCTGCCCTGTTCCGGAACGACCTTGTTCCATCTGTTCAATGACAAGACCCGGCGGCATTCACCGCCGGGCCCGCCGTATTGGAAAATCAGTCAGCCAGTTTCTGGTGCTGACAACGACTAGAACTCACCGACAATCTCACCCTTCTTGCGAGTGATCAGTGCGGCGAACGTTGTCTGGGAGACATTCTCGCTGATAAAGCGAACGGAACCGTCGCACATCGCAAACTGACAGCCACCAGTATGGAAGCTGTGGAAACCGTTGCCGCGAATGTTTGTTGACATTGCAGCCGGACCACCGTTGCCGGAACCGTCATAAAGGGATCCCTGCAGCCAGTGTTCAAAGGCCAGAGCATCCGCCCATGAACCGCCGTTTGTCTGACCCAGGATCGCCGGAAGGTTTGCCACGGTGCTCTTATAGTACAGTTTCACACCGCCGGTACGCTCACCGATCATCAGTGTGTTTGACGTTCCGTCCGTCAGGTCTCGCATACGGCTGGTGCTGCCATTCAGACCGGCCATGACGATCGAGCCTTCTCGGTCGCCCCCCGCGTTGTTGTTGTATGCCAGATTCGCAAACGTGCCGCGGACACCTGTCACGCCACCGTAGTCGGTACGGCCACCCTTCCAGGTGCAGTTCATCGGAGGAACACCAGATCCAAACGCCCCGGCAGGATAAAGATAGTCGTCAGTTGTACCTCCAATTGACGAAGGGCACAGGAACGCTGGCAGCACCTGAGCAGCAGCGGCGACGTTCTGAGCGAGAACCGTTGGGTTGTAACCGGTTGGCCCATTGAACATCGGTACGCTGGAGTCGATCGAATTGTAAAGGTTCGTCTGTTCAATGTACGGCAGGATCAGTGTGAACAGAGAGCGAGTGCTCATGTTGATCGGAGGTGACAGCGGAGCGAAGATGTATCCCGGAGGGAAGACGTTAGTTGTGTCGTGGTAGTTGTGAATTGCCAGAGCAATCTGCTTGAGATTGTTCTTACATTGAGTTCTGCGGGCCGCTTCACGAGCCTGCTGAACGGCCGGGAGCAGCAATGCCACAAGGATAGCGATGATCGCAATCACCACCAGAAGTTCGATCAGAGTGAAACCGCGACTGCGGCGTGAGGGCATACGCATAAGGCTCTCCAGTGCATCGATCAGATGGGAATAAGAACTCTCGTCAGGAATCAATCTGACACATCCTGATTCTGCCTGTCCCGCACTCAAAATGAAAGAGTTACAGGTCAGTTTTTCATCGCACCTTAAAGAAACAGTCCACCAGGGGGATCTGCGCAAAACCACTCAAGTGTGCGTCTTTGCGCATGGAGTTCTGACTTGGGCAAGATGGCACAACGGTCCCGCGCAGTCGGAGCTCCGATCAAAAGAGCGACAGTTGGTAATCGCAGCATCGCATCCGTTCCTGAGTCGTCTCCTCTTTTTGATATCAGGTGCCATCAGCATGACGGCAGAAACATGAGTTGCTTCGGGCCGGTTGTAAAGATTGCAGTGTTTTCGCAGGAAAATCGAGCATTATCGTTTTGTTGCGCCATTGGTACGAGGTTCGCAAAACACAGGAATCATGTTCTGAGTCACTCTGGTGGGGAATCAGGGTGGTGCAGAGATGAGACGCCTCCCGACGTTCTCGGGATCCAAATCATCAATTCAAAAACGACCCTCACAAAGGAATGGTGCTCTATGAAAACGACTCGACTGATGACTGTGGTGTTTGCTCTGGCATTTGTTGCTCGATCTGTCTCTGCTCTTGCAGGCGATCCTTACGGCAATCTGCCTGGAAGTCGCTCTGGAATGAACCGCATGCCGGTCCAGAGATCGATGCTTGGTCTTCCGGTCCCTCAGCAGTGGTCCGGTGCTCGCTCTGTCGGATACAACGGCGGCTACGGTGGCTACGGCCGCTCGATGAACTGCCCGAACGGTCAGTGCGGGACAGCAGGTAACTGTGCCAATGGACAATGTGCAACAGGCAACTGCCCCAATGGTCAGTGTGTGACAGGCAATTGTCCGAATGGACAGTGTTCAACGGGAAACTGTCCTAACGGCCAGTGCGGGTACAACGCATACAACGGAGCGATGAATTGCCCGAACGGACAGTGTGGTGTGAACCAGCTGACTCGCCGCCCCGTCCTTCCTCAGTCCGGATGGACATCGCGAAGCAATCGAGGAAACGCTTACGCTGACCCATTTCGCCGAACTGGTTCCCTGTCAGAGGAAGATGCGTGGACCAGTCGCCCAGTGGTGGCTCCGATTCGAAATGCCTTTGGATCACGCTACGACGAACGAGACCTGAACCTGAATTCAGAGTACTTCGGAGACCGTGATGCTGATAACTACGACCTTCGAACCAATGACCGAGCCCGTTCGATCGGTGGTCGCAACAGCAACTATCGTTCAAACCGGTCGATGGAAGTTCCTCAGGAACATTCAACCGGCTCAGCTCGAATCTGAACAATGTCCTGTCTGCCGATAAGTTCCCAGTGACGGTCTGAGCCTCGCGGCAGATGGGGTACGAAAGGATGGAGAGCAACGGAGAGCACCTTTCGTATCTGGGTTACCAATCCTGCCTGAGGGACTCGCTCCGGCAACACCAAGACGGTGTTGTTGGGCGAGTTTCCTGCGTTGATGGACAGCGGCTGATCACAGTCTGTTCTGCTCGTTTGAAGATTCATGGTGTCGGGAAACTCGACGCGGACGGCAGATGCACGCTGGAGGGAATGGAACAGACCTGCGACGATAAGCGAGGTTTCGTTTCAGCTCCTGCCTGCCCACTGGTTCCTGATCCATGTCTGAGCACGAAGAGTCCGGTCACAGCAATATTCGCGTCGTTCCCTCATCCGGAGTGCCGGAAGTCGTCATTCGCAGTCGCCGCGCGCAGCCGTTTTTTGGACGACACCCCTGGGTCTTTGCGGGAGCCGTCGACCAGGTCAGAAGTGGTTCCGATGCTGCGATCATTGAGCCTGGGACTGCCGTACGAGTCATCACGAGCGAAGGCAAATTCATCGCCTGGGGACTCATCAACCCAAACAGTCGAATTGTCGTGCGGCTGTATTCATGGAATGCCGAAGAGCCGTTCAGCGCCGAATTCTGGCGTCAGAAAATTCGCACAGCCGTTCAGTCGCGCAAAGCCATCTTCGATCTGAAAGCCGAAAGCACCGGCTGCCGACTTGTCTTCAGTGAGTCCGATGTGCTGTCCGGTCTGACGGTCGATTTTTATGGACGCTACCTTCTGGTTCAATTCACCAGCCTAGCACTTTATCAGCATCGTGATGCACTGATTGAAGCGCTGAATCAGGAAGTGCAGCCGAAGGGAATCTGGCTTCGAACAGAAAAAGGAATGCGAGAAGCAGAGGGGCTTGAGGCGGTTGACGGCCTGCTGTCCGGCGAAGAACCTCCCCGACCATTGTTTATCGACGAACACGGCGTCACGTACGGAGTTGACGTTCAGCAGGGACAGAAGACCGGCTGTTATCTCGACCAGCGCGACAACCGTCTGGCGGTCAGCCGATACGTTCGAGGTGCGAAGGTTCTGGATGCATTCTGTTTCTCAGGCGGATTTGGAATCACGGCGCTGAAGGTCGGCAAGGCCTCATCCGTCCTCGGGATCGATTCATCAGAATCTGCTCTGACTCTCGCGCGAGCCAACGCGGAGCTGAACAGTGTGGCGGACAAGTGTCAGTGGCGGCGGGATGATGTCCGCCCGGCCCTTGATGCACTCGCCGCGGAAGGACGACGCTTCGATGTCGTCATCCTCGACCCGCCTCGAATGGCGCGCACCCGCGGCGGCCTTGATCGGGCGATCAACGGATACGCACATTTGAATCTGGCAGGGCTTCGGGTGCTTGAACCTGGTGGGATCCTTGTGACCTGCAGTTGTTCCGGACTCGTTTCCCGACAGCAGTTCTTCGAGATGCTCGCGGATGTCGCACGACAGTCAGGACGCGATATTCAGGTGCTCGAAAACCTCGGACAACCTGCCGATCATCCGGTCAGTGTGACCTGCCCGGAATCGGAATATCTGAAGGTTTTCATCTGCCGAGTTACGTAAGAGCCGCTTGAACCACTGCGATCAGGCCCTGCCCCACACGATTCGGCAGCGCCGACAAAGCCGCCAAAACGGGCTGATTGGCAGGGACCGCGCTCGCAAGAACCCCCTAAGACTCGCTACCCTGGTGCCCCTGTAAACATGGTGGAGGCATGTCGGGCACACGGTATCCCGAACTGTCCACTGCGGTGCTGTTTGCTCGCTGTCTGCTCGGAGATGAGGTAGGTCAAGATGTTTGGTGGTTTGATCCAGCGCTATGTTGATCCTGACGGATATGAGCAGGCACAGAAGATGAAGCCGTTTCTGTTTGCCGGCCTGATCTTTCTGATGTCATGCTGGCTAAGCCTGACCGAAGTCCGTTACCTGATCTGGGGGAAAGAAGCCACCGCTTCCGTCGTCGCGGAATATGACTCCCGGGGAAATGAGCTGCCAGCACGAAATGGACTCAGCAAAGTTCGAATCTCATTCTCTGACGGCAGCGAGCAGCGGAATCATCAGATCACCGTTCCTTCCTCAACTTCAATCGCGAGTGGGCAACTTCAGATCGAATACATTCCAGGCTCTCACATTTCCCCCAGACTTGTCGGGGACAGACAGTGGTGGGCAATGGCCGTCGTCGCTGGCTCAGGTCTTTGCGTGCTCTGGCTCATGCGAGGTGTTCTGGCGGAAGCAAGAGAATACAGCAGCGGCTCTCGCAAGAGGAAACGCCGCTAAGGTTCTCATTCCGATGTCGGCCGCTGATTGTCATTGATGAGCAAGCAGCTGCCCGACTTCACTACCAGGCAATACCTCCGCCAATGAGTCCGCCGACAGTGTCTCCTTCGACATCGCCAACGATACCGCCTCGCAGGTAGAGCCATGATTTTGGCCAGACGATGAGTTCCGACCGATACATTGAACTGTCGGATGCATCCTCGGAATCAATCTCCAGCACACTGCGCCAGGCAATCTGGTCGGTCAGGTCAATTTCGACACCAGGATTGATCACGAAGCGAGTATCGATCTCTGCATCGGTGAATGAGAAAAACGGAGTGGCAACGGCAATGTCGACGATCTCATGGGTGATCCCTGTCTGGACAAACGGACGAATGTCCTCCGTCAGATACAGGTAACTGTTCAACCCCACCGTAAACTGCCGCATGTCCGCGCTGACGCTGGTTTGGCCAAATCCGAGATCTCCGGAGCCACCGTAATCGAGAGACACCATTGAAACAAAGACGTCCTGACCCATGTTCTCCGGAAGATACTTGTTCCAGCCGACCGGCATGTTCAGCGTCGTTGTATACCCCTTGATGGACTTATCCAGCGGACGAATCTCATCAGGAGAACGCAGGATGGCAAACTGGCCTTCCAGGAAATGACGGCCCAGAAGACCCGGATCATCATCAAGCGGAGCGTAACCGCTGTCGGCGAACATCGGTGTGTAGCCGCTGTACTCCGCATTTTGTGCCAGCGCGATGGATGGCAATACGGAAGCAAAAAGAGAAGCGAGGCCAAGCTGCAGAATTTTTTTCATTGAGGTGATCTCTGTTGTGATGTCATTGCCGTGACGTCTCTGTTCCAGTGAATCCGGAATCAGCCAGTCGACTGGCAACCACGCTGAGGATATGGGACACCGATCACCCGCGGGAACAGCGGTCCTTCCTCTTCGCAGACAGGAACCGCCACTGAAGCCGCTCCGATGCAATCTGTTCCGCACTTTCTGCCGAAGATCATTTGGCAGCTGCAGACTTCTTCCGGCACCGATCCCTCTGAACTGGCAGAATTCAGCCAGTCGCCGGAACCGGCAACCCCAGAGTTCGCAGCAGATCCTCGGGCCGAACGCCCCGTTCGCGAAGTGATCTCAGCGTCTCCGCCTGGTCTCTTTTCGCAAGCCGTCGGCCAGACGAGTCGCGAAGAAGTTCATGATGAACATATTCGGGACGCGGCAACCCCAGCACGGCCTGCAGCAGACAATGCAGATGTGTCGCCTCGAAAAGATCTTCGCCCCTTGAAACCAGGTTCACGCCCTGAAGCGCATCGTCCCAGACGACGCACAGATGATAACTGCATCCGATGTCTTTGCGGACCAGTACAGTATCTCCCAGAAGTTCCGGTTGCGCCTTCTGAAGTCCCTTGTGCCGATCGAACCATTCAAGATCGGAACCCGCGGCCCTGACAGACTCTTCCAGATTCAGCCGCAGAGCATACTCGTCCCCTCGCGCGATGCGCTGTTCGACGTCACGATCTGACAACCGGCGACAGGTGCCTGGATAGAGCGGGCCTTCCGAACCATGAGGAGCTCCGCCTGCGGCTTCGATTTCACGCTGTATGTCCCTGCGAGTGCAGAAGCAGGGATAAAGCAGGCCGCGAGAACGAAGTCGGTCCGCAACTTCTTTGTAATCGGGAAGGTGATCTGACTGCCTTCGGACAGGAGTTTCCCAGGTGATGCCAAGCCATTCAAGATCCTCTTTGAGAGCCTCTTCGAAGCGTCTCTGGCATCGGGTGGAATCGATGTCTTCAATCCGGAGCAGGAACCGTCCACCTTCCTTCTGAGCAATTCGAAACGCGGTCAATGCGGAGTACGCATGACCGCAGTGGAGCAGCCCCGTCGGGCTGGGCGCGAAGCGAGTCACCGTGGGAGAAGTAACGGGGGGAGAAACGGCCATAATAAATGCTGAGAACTGAGAAATTCCTGTGAGTTGCCGGACTGTAATGGAGTGCGCCGGCTCCCGGAATCACAAGTGTTCAGAAAGCCAGCCTTTTTGGGGCTGCATCGTGGCTGAGCGCTTGTGCTGGCGGGTATAACACGCACCGCCCTGCTCTGCCACGGTTGTCGTGGATGCCGCAGGGCTTCAGATGAACCATCGATTCAGGTTGATGTCCATGACGCTTGATGCCGCCATTCGGGAACAAAAAGACCAGCTTCGCAAACAGGCCCACTCGAACCGAAATGCTCAGGAGAACAAAGATGACCTGAGCCGTCGCATCGTCGGCGCGTTCATGGCCCTTCCCGAGTACGCTCAGGCAGGCACGGTCATGTTCTACATCGACGTTCGCAGCGAAGTGCGGACTCGTCATGACCTTGAACTGGCACTTCAATCCGGCAAGACCATTATCGTTCCGTGGTGCAACGACGACGGTGAACTTGAACTGTTCCGACTGGCCAGCATGGATGAACTGGAAGTTGGCATGTACAAGATTCTGGAGCCTCGCAAGGAACTGCGTTCGCTTCCAGAGAAGCAGGTCAATGTGGAAGAGCTGGACCTGATCATGGTGCCCGGTGTTGCATTCGATCGCCGCGGTGCTCGAATGGGCCACGGCAAAGGCTACTACGACAAACTTCTGCAGCATGCTCGCAAGGACACGCCGCTGATCGCACTGGCATTTGAATGCCAGCTGTTCGAACAGATTCCTGTGGCCGATCACGACATCTTCATGGACAAGATCATCACCGAAGATCAGGTCTACACAGGTCGAGGCCGGTCCTGAAGTATTCTGAAGTGAGCTGAAGTCGGACATTAGCCATGAGCGATCTTGTCGAAGATACGTACGCAGAAGCCTTCCGCAGTCTGTATGTGGAGTTCCTGATCACGGCAAAGAACCGTCGCTGGCTGGATACAGCGGTTCAGGCAGCCACCGGCAATGCTTCGTCCTCCATCATGTGTGACTGCGAAGGCGGGCTCGACCGGTACGTCGGTCCAGGCGGCGATGAGACCTTTGAAACTCCGGATGGCCGTCCTGGGGCGATTTGCCAGCTGCATGTTCCTCGGTTCTGGAAGAATCGCGAAGCGGCTCTGGAGAAGGCTCTGCTGTCCCGCGTCTGCCAGAACGTGCTGACCTGCGCGACGGCTCGCTGCTTTGCGTTGTCCTATGCTCCAAACGGATTTCGTATCGGCCGAAAGCTCGCGTATTTCGGTGACGGGTTCGAGCAGGTGGAAGATCGATATGGACGCTCCATGTGGGTCGTGCCGACGATGGGCGGAGACTTCTGCATTGATCGACGATTCCCGTTTGCTGACGGCGTGATGGGCGGAAACCTCTGGTTCATGGCCGCATCAGAAGACGCGTCCCTCGAAGCTGCCGAACGAGCGGTTGTGGCGTGTGAAAACGTGGCGGGAGTCATCACGCCGTTCCCCGGTGGAATTGCAGCCAGCGGATCCAAAGCCGGCAGTCGCTACAAGTTTCTGTTTGCCAGCACGAATGATCCGTTCTGTCCGACGTTGAAAGGTCGGGCGGGAGTGGAATCGCAGTTGCCGGACGGCGTGAATTCGGCCATGGAGATCATCATCAACGGCCGAGATCTCGCGACGGTCAGCAAAGCAACTCAGGCTTCCATCGCTGCAGCGCTCGAAGTTCCCGGGATCATTCGCATCACCGCAGGAAATTATGGCGGACGACTCGGCAAGAGCTGGGTCTGGCTGAAGCCGGAACTGCATCCGGCAACATGAGACCCTGCTGATATCCACGCAGGATTTTGCGTTCGAGGACCGCGTTTGAAGGGAGTTTCGCAGACATGGAATGGCGAACTCTGATCATTGGTTCTGCGATCGCCATTGTCTGGGGACTCGTTTCCGGACTGCCGATGATCCGCCATCTGAAGCGACACCTCCGTGAGCGGATCGTGAGTGATTCAGCAACACTGAATCAACTGCACGCCGGCAAACAGGGAACGCCAACGATGGGTGGCGTGATCATTCTTGTTTCGTTCGTCGCGGGTCTGTTGCCGCTGTGTCAGGCGTCTGTTGGACTTGCCGGGCTGTTGATGCTGACAGCGGTTTCCTTTTGCTCACTGGGAGCCGCCGACGACTGGATCAAGGCACGACGCCAGCGTCAGGGACTCACAGCCCGGCAGAAGCTGTTCGGCCAGATCGTGCTCTCGGTTTTCATCGGCATTCTGATTTGGTGGCAGAGATCTCAACTGTCCGGTGTGGGGCTGACACCAGAGAAATTGCTGCCAGTGAATCTGCGAATCTGGTTCTTTGTTCCGTGGG
Organism: Planctomycetaceae bacterium; assembly: GCA_046349695.1. Taxonomy (GTDB): domain Bacteria; phylum Planctomycetota; class Planctomycetia; order Planctomycetales; family Planctomycetaceae; genus SXXK01. The sequence continues at coordinate 44,924 of JAXMBV010000023.1, forward strand.
CCGCTCTGGTCCTGGTCGCCGTTTCGAATTCGGTGAATCTGACCGACGGACTGGATGGACTCGCAACAGGCTGCAGCATTGTGACCGCACTGGTCCTTGCAGCTCTTGCCTGGCGCAGTCCGGAAACTCGTGCCGTCAGTGCCGGCGCAGCGATTCTGGCTTCGGCGCTGATGGCCTTTTTGTTTTTCAACCGTCACCCGGCAAGAGTCTTCATGGGTGATGCCGGCTCACTGCAGATTGGCGCATTACTCGGAGTACTCGCGCTGATGTCCGGCAATGAACTCGCACTGTTCAGCGGCGGCTTGATCTTTGTCATTGAAACTCTGAGCGTGATCCTGCAGGTCGGATGGTACCGAAGGACCAAACGGAAGATCCTCCTCTGCAGTCCTCTCCACAATCACTTCGTTTTTCGAGGGATCTCGGAGCGAAGGATTGTTGCGGCATTCTGGCTTGTGTCGGCAGCATGCGGGCTGGCAACGATCCTGTTGTGGCCTACGTGACAGGTAGTTGCACTGCATCGTGGCCATCACTCTCTGAGTGATGAAATGCGATTCACGCGATCCTGAGTAGCAGCATGAACGTGGTGGAGTCGCAGGAGTCGCAGGTCATCACTCAGAGAGTGATGGCTACATTTGTGATGTCTACATACGGCTACCTTCAGGCGTCGACAGGAAGACCTTTTTCAATTCGGATCCGTCGTACTTCCGCAAGCACGGCTTCGACAATGATCGAGTTCTTTGCGATGGCGAGGTACTGGGTCAGATTGACAAACATGTTCGCCAGCCACGTCGAAATCGCCATCGAAAAGTGAAGCGTGGAATCGGAGATCCCTAACGTTGACGAAAGTGATGCTGCCGTCGCAGGGTCAGCAACGGCTCCCAGTGAACCGGTTGCGAGCACCATCAGAAAAGCAATCATGATACCCGGCAGAACACCATACTTCAGTTTCTGATTCTTCTCATAGTAAGTCGGCGAAAGGCTGTACGCGGCTGACGTCTCTTCGATCCAGCGTCCTGTTCCCATGAAATAGGTGAACAGTAGCGCGTAAACCATGGTCACGCTGGTCAGCGCTGCGAGCCCAATCAGGATGTGGTTCCCGATGCGAGCATTCACCTCGGGGTCCAGCCCCTGAGATTTCATCGGATCGCCGACCTTCAGCCCAAGCGTCAGCGCGATGAGCATCGTGACGTTCGCGAGAACAGCCAGCATCAGAAAAATTCGTTTCATGAAACGGCCGGATCAAATGCAGGACAAACGAAATTCGCTTTGCACCAGAATAGACATCGAACAGATTTCTGTCCTGTTTTCGGACTTTGCGTTCCTGATTTCGTCAGAATCCGGAAGCAGGAAGGTCGAAAGTACCGTCGTTCGGAAATCGCCCAAGAACCCGGCAAGCTGGTTTTGAAAGTGTGCACGCCACAACAACCGTGTGCACACGCTCCAGTTTGCCAGTAAAGTTGCTGAAATCGATACGTTGCAAGCGTCGGGCTTGAACGGTAGCTTTCCGCCCCCTTTCCAGGTCTCTGTTCACTCATTGCGAACGTCGTACCAATCCATGGTTAGCCTGTCCGGACTCAACCCATCTCAGCGTGAAGCAGTGACCACTCTGCGCGGTCCGCTGCTGGTTCTTGCGGGAGCCGGGACAGGAAAGACGCGAGTGATCACGTTCCGCATGGCAAACCTGATTGCCAATGGTATTCGCCCCGACCGCATTCTGTCGGTGACATTTACGAACAAAGCCGCTCGGGAAATGCGGGAACGCGCCATCTCGCTGATCGGCAAGCACATGAAGCAGCGTCCCGTGGTCTCGACGTTTCACGCGTGGTGCGTGCGAGTCCTGCGGGAAGACATCGACGCACTGGGCTATCCGAAGAAGTTTGTGATCTACGATCGCAGCGATCAGGAATCCGCGGCCCGCACGGCTCTCCGCGACATTCGGCTGGGCGATGGAGCGATGAAGCCCAGCGATCTGATTAACCGCATCAGCCGATGGAAGATGCAGGGAGTGCAGGACTTCGAAGCCAGCAGCCACACAGAATCGGATTTCGACTTTTTGGCAGCGATGGCCTACAAGAAGTATCAGAAACAGCTGCGAGCCTGCGGCGCGGTGGATTTTGACGATCTGCTTCTGCTGACGGTCAAACTGTTTCAGGATCATCCGATGGTCCTGCAGAAGTATCAGTCTCGCTACGATCACGTTCAGATTGACGAATACCAGGACACGAACGGCGTTCAGTTTCGCCTGATCGAGTCTCTCGTGTTGCCTCATAAGAACCTGTGCGTGGTCGGTGACGACGATCAGTCCATCTACGGCTGGCGCGGGGCGGAAGTGGAACACATCATTCACTTCGGCAACTATTTCCCTGGCACCAAGATTGTTCGCCTCGAAAACAACTATCGCTGCACGAACGACATTCTCGACTGCGCCAACCGCCTGGTGAAGCACAACCGGCAGCGGCATGACAAGACCTTGATTGCTCACAAGAAATCGCTCACCGGCGTTCGCTTTCAGGTCTTCGACGATGAGAATGCGGAAGCAGAGAACGTCGTTCAGGAGATTGCGTATCTCATTCGCGAACTGGGAGTCAAACCGAAGCAGGTCGCGATTCTGTTCCGCACCAACGAACAACCTCGACTGTTCGAACAGGAAATGCGCCGACAGAAGGTGCCCTATCTGCTGGTCGGCGGACAGTCCTTCTTTGATCGTCGTGAAATTCGCGACCTGATGGCCTATCTGAAGGCCATCGACAGTCCTCGCGATGAAGTCAGTCTGCTTCGCATCATCAATACTCCTTCGCGCGGGATCGGAGATACAACGACGGAGAAGGTTCTTCAGGCTGCGGTGAAGAAAGGTGTCAGCTTCTGGGACATGGTGCCCATCGCGGCGTCCGAGGGAACCATTCCCGCCAAGACGCTGGCTTCGATGACCTCATTCCGTGGATTACTGCAGCGGTATGCCAAAGTGATGCACGAGAATCCTCGTATGCTGGCACCAATGGCGCGGCAGCTGCTGCAGGAAATTAACTACGAAGGCGAAATCGCCAAACAGTACAAGGAAGAATCTCAGCAGGAACTTCGACGCAACATCCTGGAAGAATTCATCAACTCGATCGGTCAGTACGTTGAACGCAACGAAGACCCATCGCTCAGCGGCTTCCTGGAAACCATGGCGCTGATGGATCGGGAGGAAGAATCGGACCGGGATGAGAAGCAGGAATCGGACTGCGTTCGCCTGATGACACTGCACTCTGCCAAAGGGCTCGAGTTTCCTCGTGTCTACCTGGTCGGCATGGAAGAGGGCTTTCTTCCTCACAAGCGCAGCATCGACGAAGACACGGAGAAGGCGATCGCAGAAGAGCGTCGTCTGGCTTACGTCGGAGTGACGAGAGCCATGGACCATCTGACGCTGACTCGCGCGAAGTCTCGCATGAAATGGGGCAAGCGGCGAGAATCCATACCGTCTCGATTCCTGTTTGAGATGCAGAAGGAGCCTGGCGAACCTCTTCCTGAAGAACATATCAGTCGCGAAGATTCTCCCGGGGCAGGGATTGCTCCTCTGGGAACACCGATGCCAGCCGTGCGCAGCTCGGGGGCAGCAGCCAACCAGTCGCCTCATGTGCCGAATGAATTCGAAGCGCCGCCGTTTTGAGCGGAAGGGATCTCAGTAGACATCACTCTCTGAGTGATGAACTGCGACTACCAACGCCGGAACGGCGACTCGCAGCCACGCTGTGGAATCGCAAGGCGTCTCTCGGAGAGAGACGGCTACTTCGGCATTGTAGACATCACTCTCTGAGTGATGAATTGCGATTCCCAACGCCGGAACGGCGACTCTCAGCCCCCCGGTGGAATCGCAATGCGTCTCTCAGAGAGAGACGGCTACTTCGGCATTGTAGACATCACTCTCTGAGTGATGAATTGCGACTACCAACGCCGGAACGGCGACTCGCAGCCACGCCGTGGAATCGCAAGGCGTCTCTCGGAGAGAGACGGCTACTAGCGTTGCTCGCGAAGGGATGACTCTGGCGTTATCCTTTTGGACCCGCGTAGTGTCCCCGTGCCTGTTCTGCCTTCCTGATCGGAGTCTCCCGAATGACGGCCCTGCCCTTTCGACCGTTTGCCACGTCGGCCCTGATGCTGTTTTCGCTGCTGTTGCCTGGTAGTTCGGATGCTGCCGCGCAGGAGCCTAAACCAGACCCAAATGTGGCGGCTGCAGCAAGACCTCTGGAGATCCTGGATCACGCGGCGTGGAAAGATTTGTTCAACGGGACGGACCTGTCGGGATGGGCGGGTGATACAAACGGATACCTGGTCGAAAACGGCACGCTCGTCTGCAAAAAAGGCGGAAAGAATCTCTACACCGCCGCGGAGTACAGCGACTTTGCTCTGCAGTTTGAATTCAAGCTGGAAGAGAGCGGGAACAACGGAATCGGCATCCGAGTCCCGATGAACGGCCATCCGTCGCGCGATGGGATGGAGATTCAGATTCTGGATCATGACGGCAAGGCGTATCACGGTGATGCAGTGATGGCCGACGGAAAAACTCAGCGACTCAGCTGGCTGAAGCCGTGGCAGTATCATGGCTCCGTTTATGGGATCGTGCCTGCGAAGATTGGATATCTGAAGCCCGTCGGTGAATGGAATACTCAGACCGTTATCGTGATTGAAGATCACATCATGGTCATTCTGAACGGTGCCGTGATTGTTGATGCGTACCTCGACACTCTGACGCCCGTTGATGGTTCGCCACATCCCGGAATGAAAAACCGCAAGGGCCACATTGCTCTGGCCGGACATGATGATCGCGTTGAGTTTCGCAACCTGAAGCTTGTGGACTACGCAACCTCGCCGACGAAGGCTCAGACATCTTCCGTGAATGAACCGCCTGCTGGTTTCTCGCCGCTGTTCAATGGAAAAGACCTGAGCGGCTGGAAGGGACTTGCTCACGAGAATGCCAGTCAGCGTCGAGCACTCGCTGGAGACGCACTCAAGGCAGCTCAGGAAAAAGCTGATGGAGTGATGAACGCACACTGGAGCGTTGCGGAAGGTGTGCTCACCTATGATGGCAAAGGACAGAGTCTCTGCACGGCAAAGGACTATGGTGACTTCGAACTGTATGTCGACTGGAAGATTCCGCCGGGTGCGGATTCCGGAATCTATCTCCGCGGCACACCGCAGGTTCAGATCTGGGATCCATGGGATCCGCGAGTCAAAGCGGGGGAACCGAATCCTGCCACACCGGAAGCCTGGGTAGGCCAGTACGGTAACGGTCGAAACCTTGGTTCCGGCGGCCTGTGGAATAACCGTCGATGGAGAAACCAGCCTCTGGTTCTGGCAGACAAAAAGCCAGGGGAATGGAATACGTTTCTGATTCGAATGGTCGGCGATAAAGTTTCAATCTGGCTGAACGACAAGTTGATTGTTGATCGAGTTGCTTTGGAAAACTACTGGGACCAGACCGGACTGACTCCGCTCATTCGAGCTGACCAGATCGAACTTCAGCATCACGGCAGTGCCTTGTACTTCCGTAACCTGTTCATCAGAGAACTGCCCTACTGATCAGGAAGGAAGTCCGATGACTCGATATGGAATCACCCTGCTGACCGCTGGCATTCTGCTGGTGGCAATGACATCGTCTGCGATCGCGGAGAACTGGCCGGGCTGGCGCGGGCCACGCGGCGACGGGACCTCGGAGGAAACAAACGTTCCGACGAAATGGAATGGTGAGACCGGCGAGAACATCGCGTGGAAGGTCAAGGTGCCAGGCACCGGTCATTCATGTCCGGTGGTCTGGGACGATCATATTTATCTGGGAAGCTGCAACGAAGCGACTCAGGAACGTCTGCTCCTGTGCTTTCATCGCACCGACGGGCATCTTGTGTGGCAACGAACGGTGACAACATCCAAACTGGAAACTCGCCATCAGCTCAACAGCTTCGCCTCAGCGACTCCGGCAACCGATGGTGAAACAGTTTACGCGACATTTCTGATCATTGATGGCCATGAGATTCCTGCGCCAAATGTTGGCTCGCCGAGAAACGTCACGCCAGGAGAAGTTCTGGTCGCAGCGTATTCGAAGGACGGCCAGGAGAAGTGGAAGACGACGATCGGCGACTTCATCAGTGCTCATGGATTCTGCAGTTCTCCGGTCATCTACGAGAATCTTCTGATCATTAACGGCGATCACGACGGAGAATCCTGGCTGCTGGCTCTGGATCGATCGACCGGCAAAGTTGTGTGGCAGATTCCTCGCGATCACAAGATTCGCAGCTACTGCACGCCGATCATTCGAACGATCTCCGGACATCCTCAGATGGTGATGTCCGGCAGCAAGCATGTCATCAGTCTCGATCCTGCCACGGGAAAGCAGATTTGGCGAGTCGAAGGGCCGACGGAACAGTTTGTGTCTTCGATGGTGTTCGACGGCCAGCGGTTCTTTCTGACATCCGGCTATCCGGATCATTATGTGATGGCCATTCGACCAGACGGAACGGGCGATGTCACGAAGACTCACGTGCAGTGGAAATCGGAGGAAGCCAAGTGCTATGTACCCTCGCCGGTCATCTGTGCGAATCGACTGTTTGTGGCGGATGATCGCGGCACTGTAAACTGCTTTGAGACAGAGACGGGCAAGCGGCTTTGGCAGGATCGACTCGGCAATCACTACAGCGCGTCTCTGCTGACGGCGAATGGACTTGTGTACTTCACAGCGGACGACGGGAACATTGCTGTGGTTCGTCCCGGTGACAAGCTGGACGTCGTGTCGAAAAACCCGCTGGGTGAATACACGTGGTCGTCGCCAGCGATTGCAAACGGGCGAATCTATGTGCGTGGCGAACATCATTTGTTCGCCATCGGCAAGTGATCAGAGGCAACGCGGCGAACAGCCGCTTCCAGTTCCGTCAAGCCCCCTCCCGATCTTGCTGGCGCTCGATCGACCTCCCCCAAACAGGTTTGGGGGAGGAGGTACTGTGCAGGAAGAGACAACGAAGAACCACCAACCAAGAACGACGAACCAGGAACTATGAACTATGAACCCGAAACCAGCATCCTCCCGCGTTACTTTGGCGGATTGGGAAGCGGTGGCGGGTTCTTTGAAGCTTCCTCCTGAGCTTTCTTCAGAGCTTCCATGGATTCTTCCTGTTGCCGTCGGATGGCTTGTGAGCGTGTTTCCTGGAGGCTGATCATGCGAGCCAGCATGTGATTGGCGAGGGCTTCGCCGAGGGCGATGTTCAACAGCAGACCGCCTTCATCCGCTTCCAGCGAAAAGCTGGTTTGCTGATCACCGCCCAGATCGAAGACTCGCGTCATGATGGGCGATGGTTTTTCGGATCCCAATCCCAACATGCCCGCAGTGAAAGGACTTGGCGGGAACCACCATCGATTTTCATCCAGCCAGAAAGGCATCTGAGCAATTCCGGCGGGATCATCCTGTGGCAGAGCCAGCCACTGCTGCATGTCGAGCCGACCACTCATCAGCGGCGTCTTTGCTCCGGTGCTGTTTTCGAGGCACCGGGCCACGGATGCTCGAATGATCTCACGAGCCTTTTCAGTTCCGATCGCGAACCAGAGACAGGAATTCTGGTGAGCCAGGTAGATGTGAGTGATGTTCGTCCCCAGTTCCGTGCGGAGACCTTCCGTCGATTCGGGAGGCAGCTGAATTCGAATCATCTGCATGCCACCGTCTTCAGTCAGGCTCAGCATCTGATCGATTCCCGCTGCCGGAAGTCGCCGCATCACTTCGTAAGCATGGCGCAACAGATTCTCGTGATCGCCCAGCTGAATTCCGCCGTAGAAGACGCCATCAGACGCTTTGGAATAACCCACCTTCAGGAGCAACTCGAGGTTGCGATGTTCGGCCACCTGCAGCAGCAGTCCGGAGAGCGTTGCGGCGGCCGTTTCCAGTTCAGGACCTCCCCCGCCTTCCTTTGCGCCGATTGGCAGCCACTCTGCGACAGCCTGCAGGGCAGCTGGTGCCTCATCGGAAAGTCGGACACAAAGGTGAAACGTGCCGACCGCGGAATCGGACAGAATCGGAGCGAAGCGACTGGTCCCGGACGACTTGATCAGCCGGCCCGACAACGAACTGTTCCTGCGAGTCTGAATCCGCAGCTGTGCTCGCAGTGATCCATCGTTTTCACCCGCGAAATTCGCCCAGCCATCAGCGCTGTCGACATCAAAGAGAAAGGACTGAACGAGGGCCATTCCCATGTCACCTGCCGATCGTCGCATGTTGTAAACAGCGTCCGGCTCCTCATCTCGCTGCTGAAGCTGACTGCCCACAGCACCATTCAGCATGTTCCAGCCGAGCTGTCGGATTCCCAGAGGGATGCGATCGAGCCATGCGGTGAAACCGAGGTCACGGGTCGCATCGACGCCACTTCGAATGGACTCCACATTCGGGAGCTCCATTTCGTAAAGCTCTTCAAAAGCGGCTTCATAAAGAAGGCCATCGTGATAGCGATAGCGGTTGGTGATGACCTGTGAGCTTTCAAGGAACTTCTTTCCATCCTTCTCGACAACCTTCTGAGTCAGTTCATAGCCCGGAGTACTGGGCGGCGTGTTCTTCTCGTACATGGACGAATCAGCATTGGCAGGCAGCTCTGATGACCATGAGATCGTCGTCGCCTGGCGATACTTGCCATCGCCGAGTTCCGTCAGATCGCTGTTGCCTCCCATCTGGGTCGAACGCCCCTTCATCAGGCGCTTTGCATCGTCTTCGTCCACCACCTGCTGGAATGAGACGACGTCGAACGACGGAATCAGCCCAGTCACCATGTACCAGGCGAACCCGTACATTGGGTCTTCGACTTTGGGCTGGATGCCTTCAAGCCGTTCCTTCGTCTGTTCGTCCTGGATGTCTTTTAGCAGAGTACTTGCATTGTCGAGGCTTGTCGCAATCTTGCCGGCGTAATCCATGACATCAGTCGGGCCGACGCCTCTTGAATATCCCACAATCAGTGGTTGATTGGCGAACTTCCTCATCCCCTGCTGCGGTGGCTGAGCCACCTCACTGCGCGTGACTTCGGTTTGTGCGAAAAGCGTTGCGTTGCAGGCGAAAACGCTGATGATCGCGGCAACCAAGAGAACGAGGGATGCGATCTTTCGGAAAGCCTGTGTCATGTGGGGACCCCGGTTGGCATAATAATCACTGGCAGGCGAAGAAGTGTGACAGGTCTCTGATTCGCTGCACAGTCGAAATTGTCTGGCTAAAACGCCAGAATGATCGGAACCGCAGTTCCGGGAGGATTCGATGAACAGACTGCTTCTTTGTCTACTGGTGTCGATTGCCACATCGACTGAACTGATGGCTCAGGGCGGGGGCTTCGGAGGAGGCGGGTTTGGCGGCGGAGGCGGCGGTGGATTTGGTGGCGGCGGTGGCGGAGGTGGTCAGTTTCCCGGTGGGATTCTGATTCATCCGGACGGGCTGATTGACCGCGCCGTTGTCGCACCAGTCACGTCGTCGTCCAACCTGAAGCAAATGCAGGAGAAAGCCCGCAAGAGCCTTCCTCGAGGGATGAATGTCGTCAGCAGTTTTCGCAAAGTGTCACTGCGTCGACTGGAACAGAAGGTGACGGAGCTGCTGACCGAACAACAGCCGTTCCCGGAAGACCTGCTGTATCTCGCCGGGCTCACCAGAATTGAAGCCATCTATATCGATCGCGAAAATCACGATGTCATCCTTGCCGGACCGGCAGAAGGCTTTGCTCGTTCGAAGAGTGGCCGCGTGCTTGGGATCGAATCCGGGCGACCGGTTCTGTGCCTCGAGGATCTGCTTATCGCGCTGCGAGATGAAGATATCGTTGAGAAGACGGGCTGTTCGATTGACCCTGATCCGGAGCGACTTCGTGATTCACAGGCATGGTTGCAGCGGAATTCATCACCCGCCACAGCAGACGTTGCCCAGGCCCGGCTTGAACACATGATCGAGATCCTGGGTCGATGGAACGTCACAACCTATGGCGCTCCGGAAGACAGCCGCATCGCGCTGACGATGGTGGAAGCAGACTACCTGATGAAACGCATTGCGATCGGGATTGAGAAGGTTGGTGTTCGAGGCCTTAAGACATCCTTTGCTCTTACAGCCCCCGGCGACAACATGATGCGCCGATGGTGGTTTGTTCCGGACTACACAACCATCGCGCGGAATGAGGATTCAACGGCATGGACGCTTGAAGGGCCTCGCCTGAAACTGATGGCTCAGGAAGAGGTCATGGATCAGAACGGCAACCTGAAAGACATCGATCTGAAGCAGAAAAGCTCCGAAGGCTATGCCGCATCATTCAATGAGCATCTGGATCAGCTGACGGAAAAGGTAGCGGCCTTTGCTGACCTCCAGAACATCTTCGATATGTTACTGGCCGCGTCGATTATCCGTCGGAGCCAGGAATCAGAACTGATCACCTGGGACGCGGAATCACTGCTGAATGAAGAAAAGCTGCCAACGCCGGTTTACCGAGTTCCTCGTGAGACCCCGTCAATGCTGAACGTCAAGATGGGACGAGGCTCCGTGGTGCTGGGAGTCTTCACGGGAGGCGTCACGTTTCGTTCAGGCCGCATGCTTGATGACGCCGTGTCAAATTCGACCGATGAGAATCAGGGGGCAGAAGATCGCCTGAAGGTTCCTGCGGCTCCTGCAGACCAGCCTGACCGATGGTGGTGGGACGAATAATGAAAACAGCCCGCGGTATTTATCCGCGGGCTGCAGGCTGTGTTCAGGCTCGACCTTTGCCAGGAACTATGGAGAAACCAGAGCGTCTTCCAGTTCCTCAACGTCTTCGTGAGTATCAATCGCGATGATCAGAGCGGCGACTGATGTGCCGAGCATTGCAAGAGTGACGACGTCAATCAGACCGAAGCCTGATGTCGGTGGTGGGTAAGAAGGATTGCCGTAGGTATCCATCGACTGACCTCGAACAACGTTTTCTGAGGCAGCGACAACAACACCATCAACAGCACCTTCCGGAGCAGTCCCGTTCTTCCACAGACGGACTGGCGTTGACATTGATCCGATTGTCAGCTCATGAGCACCACCGCGAACTCCAGTGATCAGAAACTCCCCCTGAGCACCAGTGGTGGTGCGGGCAATTGGAGTTCCCTGATAGCGCAGTTCCACAGAGGCTCGTGAAACCGGCAAACCTTCAGGTGAGTAAATCTGACCCTGCAGAGCACCATCAGCAGTCAGCTCGATATCCCGAGCGACCTGAGTTGGAACACCGTCAAAGGCACTGGCGACATTGGTGAGCAGAATTCCAAAGCACACTGCGATACTTGCGGCCTTGGTTAGCAACGTGTGTTTTCGCATCTCTTGAGACCTTCACTAATTCCAAAGAGTGCAATCACCAGGGACTGGCAGATCGCGTAAAATCCGTATGCTGGAATTGATCGGCACCGCCAGAATCTGTGCTACAATCCGAAGGCGTAGAAATTTCGGATTCACCGGAAAAATCGGACTCGGGCAGTTTCTGCCGAAGGCGAATACCCGCAATCCGGAGCCTCCGATTTCACAGGATCTTCCGTGGAAACAGCTGGAAACTCTGCCAGAGACCCCATTGGACGCGGAGCCGCTTCAAATCCGGCCAACCGGTTTCTTCCGGTCATCGCGGAGCCAGATTATGAGCAGCTGGAATACGATGATGACTTCCTGAAGGAGCTCCAGCGGCCTCGAACTGTCTACTACGACGACACTTCCCGGAGTGTGATCTCAGAGAACGACAGCCCGGACATTCCCTTTCGGTACAGCCTCAACCCTTACCGCGGCTGTCTTCACGGCTGCAGCTATTGCTACGCTCGCCCCAGTCACGAATACCTGGGACTCAGTGCCGGCCTGGACTTTGAAACACGGATCTTCGTGAAACGCGATGCTCCGAAGCTGTTTCGTGACTGGCTGGCACGCCCATCGCACACGTGTGAGCCTGTCATGTTTTCGGGCGTTACAGACTGTTATCAGCCGATCGAGCGGAAGCTGGCCATTACAAGGCAGTGTCTGGAAGTTGCGAAAGAAGCGTTCCAGCCTGTCTCGCTCATTACCAAAAACGCCCTGGTCGTTCGTGATCTGGATTATCTTTCGGAGCTGGCGGCCCTTCGTCTCACACGCGTGGCCATCAGCGTGACTTCTCTGGACCAGTCGCTGACGAGGGTCCTGGAACCTGCCTGTTCAGCGCCGGCAAGCCGGATTGAAACCATCCGGCAGCTGTCAGCCGCGGGAGTACCGGTGCATGTCATGGTCGCCCCCGTTATTCCCGGTCTGAATGATTCAGAGATCCCGGCAATTCTGCAGGCCGTGGCCGACGCTGGCGCGCGGTCCGCCAGTTACATCATGGTCCGTCTGCCGCTGACAGTGGAACCTGTGTTCCTCGAATGGCTGCAGCGACATCGTCCCAGTCTGGCAGAGAAGATCGAAAACCGATTGCGGTCCATTCGAGACGGCGGGCTCAATCACGGGCAGTTCCACCTGCGAATGCGGGGAACGGGAATTTTTGCCGAGCAGATCTCGGCACTGTTTCAGCTGAACAGGAAAAAGGCAGGCCTGGACACTCAGCTGCCCCCATCGAGGACAGACCTGTTTCGGCCTCCGAGAGACTCCAGCGGACAGGGAGTCTTGTTTTAGTCATCACTACATGCAGGCAGGCAGTTGGGAATACACAACGTCGAGGAACTCCAGGACTGCGATTGTTGTTCTTCTACCAGATCCGCTTAACCGGATAGGCATCAAAGGCCTTGTCGCAACTGACAACGGTCATTCCCTCGACAATCGCCTGAGCAATGATCATGCGATCAAACGGGTCACGATGATGGTGAGGAAGTATGCTCAACTGAGCCGCATGGCTTGATTCAATTGCAAGCAACGAAAAGCGATTTCCGTCAATTGCCATCCTGATGAAGGTTTCAAAAGGAGCACTCAGTGGGTATTTGCCAATACTGACTTTAATAGCCAATTCCTATGGCGTTGCAGCACTGACAAATACTGCATTCATGCCGTCGCTGATCAACTCCGCTGCCTTCGTGCTCAATTGAACGTCATTCGTGCTGTACCACAGCAGAGCATGTGTATCGAGCAGGAGTCTCACGGCATATACTCCGCGAAGTCCTTCAGGTGCTCATCGCCTTCCGCCACGATTGTGATCATTCCTTTACACAGACCCGGTACACGAGTCGCTGAACCTGCTGGAGCCGCCACCAGCTTCGCTACCGGAATATGGTCTTTCATAATGACCACTTCATCGTTGACGGTCAGACCAGCAACAAGTTCGCTCAGCGTGGCTTGTGCCACTTCCAGTTCTACGGTTTTAGTCATGTTGTCTGCTTGTTAAAGTCGCGAGGAGAGTTGATCGGGGATCACGAAGATGTCATTCTTGACTGGAAAGTGCAACAAAAATACGTTCCTCGGGAGTTACAAGCAAGCAGGTGAGCGGTGATGATTCCAGGTGAACGAAGGCGTGAACGCTGTCATGAACGATCCCGAAGAATCTGACCACGAACACGAAGATGCGAAAGTGGTCTTCCAGTTCCAGCCCGCACACTTTCCGAGCAAACTGTCTCTGCCCTCTGGCAGCGAACAACAGCTGAGAGACGCCGCTGCTGCCGTGCGGCAGGAGTTTCAAGACAGTTCACGCTGGAAACGCCTGAACTGCAGAAAGGTCAGCATCTTCGCTGAAAGAGACCGCGGCGCCGTCTTTGTTGTCCATGTCGGCAAGTCGGTCGAGTTCGACTGGACGTGGGAAGGTGCAAGAGCATTTTGTCCAGCCTCACTCGATGAGGACTCAAATTATTCCGATCGCGTCTATGAGGAGGCCGAATACGAAGATGAAGTTGTCTGGTCGGGTGAGATCGTCGAAGTAGATGAACAAAATGGTTGCCTGTTCGTAACACTTGATGATCCGGAGGCGATCCCGAAAGTCGGACCTTTCTTCGTGCGACCATTCGAATTCCTTTCGGCACTCGAATCGGTGTACAACGGGGCTCATTTCGAGACGGTTCGAGAGCAGCTCCCGGAAAGACTTGCGGCTTCGGAAGGCGACATTCATCCGAAGGTGTCTTCACCATCCGAAGTGGGCTTGCCACATCTGCGTTCGTGGTGGAATCATTCGTGGGCTGTGCTCTGGGGACCACCGGGAACCGGCAAAACATGGACGACTGGTCAGCAGATTGCAGCCGTTCTTGAAGATCCTGCAGAACGTATCCTTGTTGTCTCGACAACCAACAAGGCGACCGATGCGGTCGCACTGTCACTGGGTGAAGCAGCAAAAGACAAGTGCGTCCACGAACTGGAAAGCAAAGCACTGTTGCGTGTCGGCAAGGGAGCCTCGTATCAGGCGTTCCTCGCTCGACAGCTTGAATCCATGCTTGCCGGGACAGAGTCAGAACTTCTCGCGAAAATTGACCGCCTGGCACAACAACTGCCCCTCTTTGATTCGTGGGAAGAGAAGGCTCTGACACGCAAACAGATTGGCGAACTGAAGGCCTGTGGAAATGACCAGAGCCATCGTCACTTTGTCGATCCGATCAGGCGAGTTGTCGTTGCAACAGCGTTCCGGGCGATGAGATCACTGGACGACGATGTTATTCGAAAAATGATCGAGAATGGCGAAGCTCCTTTTACAACAATCTTCATCGACGAAGCGGGACTGATTTCAAGGACAGCAGTTGCCGCTCTGTCGCTGCTGGCAGCTCGACGAGTTGTCCTTGTTGGTGACTCGAAGCAGCTTTCGCCGATCAGCCGAATTTCGCGAATCCTTCCAACACGGCAGCAGACGTGGCTCGCCAGCAGTGGTCTCAGCCACCTGGAAGAAACCAGTGATGTACCCGCTGCGGTTCACTTGCTCCGCGAACAGCATCGCATGCATCCGGACGTGTGCCGCGTGGTTTCGACGTACCAATACCACGGAGTCCTGACGACGGCGAAGGAGCGGGCGGAGCAGTCTTCAGCGATTCCTCCTTTCCTTGCGAACGTATCAAGAACGATTTGGTATGTGCTGGATGAAGAGAATTGCGATCTTTCCGCGATTCGAGCCTGCCGAGGTCCGGGAAACAAAAGCTGGGTTCGGCAAATCACTCAGTCCGTCCTGCAGAAGCTCTTCAGCGATCCAGGCATTCGTCATGCAAACGGACTGTTTATCTCCCCGTACAAAGCACAGGCCGATGCGATTGGCGAGTGTCTGGCGGAGTGGGGAATGAGCACGTGGGAAGCATCAACCGTTCACAGCCAGCAGGGATCAGAAGCCGACATAGTTGTGTTCGATACGGTCAACGCTGGCAATCACACGTGGGGAATCGTCGAGTGGAAACGACTGGTCAACGTGGCACTGAGTCGAGCAAGGGAAGCACTCATCGTTATTGCCAGTCAGAGTGAAATGGATGAGCCTTATCTCCGACCACTCAAACGCCATTTGAAGCCGCTCGTTCTGATGAAACGTGGAAGCGAGTACCAGTGGAACTCTTCAGGCCAGATACGATCAGAAACTCCGTCAGCGGTCGCTGAGGCAGAAGTTCACTATCAGTCAGAAAGGAAAGACACATCGGACGCAAAGAACCTCCGGTCAGGAAATCGGATGGGCGACCAGTTTGCCGCACGCAAAGGCATGAAACCGCTGTTTTCACAGGAGCAGCAACGACTGACCAATTTTGAACTCGACGGAAAGCCTCGGCTGGTTCGTGGCGTTGCTGGCAGTGGCAAGTCGGTCGTGCTGTGTAACTGGCTGGCGAAAACAGCGAAACGACTGCGAGACAACAGGAATGCTCGCATCTGGGCCGTTTATGCGAATCGAAGCCTCCACAAACTCCTGTGCGACTCGATTGAGTCCGCATGGAAGAGCATCAGCGATGGTGACCTTTGGGATCGATCCGACTTCCCATGGGAGAACGTTGAGTTGCTTCACGTCAAGGATGTTCTGGCAGGCATGCTGCCGAGTATTCAGATGACGATTGATCAATTCGGCTTTGATTATGACCGAGCCGCGGAAGAGTTCCTGAATCGACAGGATGCCCGGCAACTTGTGCCTCGTTGTACGGCACTGTTCATTGATGAAGCGCAGGACATGGGACCGTCAACGCTCAGACTGCTGTTGTCCGTTGTCGAGCAGACGGATGAAGCCGACACCAACAGCCGATCGGCACACATTTTCTACGACAATGCACAAAATGTTTATGACACCAAAACGCCGAAGTGGTCTGACTTCGGACTCGATATGCGTGGGCGCTCGACCATCATGCGAGAGAGTTTTCGGGGAACTCGTCAAATCACAGAACTGGCAGTCAACGTGCTCCATCGCCTTTCAGGAAGCAGTGGAAGACATGATCAAAGGGAATTGGTCTCCCTCGGTCTGCTCAAGCCAACACTGCGCGATGGTGAAGAGTGGCTCGAAACCATGTTCAGTCAGGTTGAAGGACCCAAGCCGATCTTTCACAGTTTTGATCGACGAACGGATGAGATCGCCAGAATCGCAAAACACCTGCGACACATGATCAAAGTCGATGGGATTTCGCCGACCGACATATGCGTGATCTACATTGGCGGAGCTGAGCAGATTCTTGAAACACAACTTGCCCCGAAGCTGGCCGAGTTCGGCGTCGAGCTGTCCCTGCAGAAAAACCGGTCCTTTGAACGCAAGTCGAATACTCTGCTCGCCACGACTCCGCACTCTTACAAAGGCTACGAGTCAGAAGTCATCATCATCCCGTGCGTCGATCTCTACGTCGCGCCGGAAGGAAAACTGGTTTCGAATGGACTCTATGTCGCCATGACGCGTGCTCGTTCACTTCTTGCGATGTATGGAACAAAAGGAAATTCGGAGGCCAGCCGGAGAATCAGCGAAGTGATTTCCGCGTGCGTCAGAATCCAGCGAACCGCGTCACGAGCAAACTGTGAGGTTCAGGACTGATGAGGATCCTCTTCCTGCATGGCTGCCACAGTGTTGTTGGTGGAGTCAAGCCAACGTATCTGAGAGACAGCGGTCTCGAGGTGATCAACCCGGCTCTGGATGACAACGATTTCGATGCGGCGGTCAGAACTGCTCAGCTGGAATTTGATCAACATCGCCCGGACGTGATTGTCGGCTCTTCTCGTGGCGGTGCGGTCGCCATGAACATTGATTCTGGTGAGACTCCGCTTGTGTTGCTCTGTCCTGCATGGAAGAACTGGGGAACGGCCGGAACGCTCAAGGGGAACTCGGTCATCCTTCACAGCCGAGCGGATGACGTGATCCCATTCAGCAGCTCTGAAGAGCTGATCGAATCCAGCCAGCTGCCCCCCGAGATGCTCATCGAAGTCGGCAATGATCATCGGCTTGCTGATCCGGAATCACTTGCCGTCATGCTGTGGGCGTGTTGCCTGCTGGGATCGGGCGAGAAAATACCGCGGCTGGAGGAAGCTCAGCAATCGACGGCCACCAGCAGCGGCAGAAACGCATCACCGGAAGAAGCGACGTACATCTGCGATGCCTGTGGTGAAGAAATTGTGATTCCTCTGGACCTGACGGAAGGCTCGAGTCAAACGTACGTCGAAGACTGCCCGGTTTGTTGCCGCGCCAATACGATTTATGTCCAGGTGGATGAAGACGGTGGTGTTCAGGTCTGGGCGGAACCGGAGCAGGATTACAACTGACGCCAGCGATCATTCAAACTCAACTCAGGCAGACCTCATCATGAGACGGAATTTTTCAGGCGATGCTTATGCCAGCGCGGTGATTTCCGATGGCCCTGTGGGGTACTGGCGATTGAATGAGCAGTCTCCTGGCGAGCAGGTGATGGATCAGTCCGGGTTCAATCATCATGGGCGATTCGTGGGGGACCGGTTTCAAAGCGAACCGGGAGCGATCGCTGGCAGCTCAAATTGTTCCATTCGATTTGTGCCCGAGACACACGTCGAGATCCCGCATTCCGATCAATTCAGTATTCAGACAAGCGGGCAAGGATTGTCCGTCGAAGTCTGGTTCAAGCCAGCAGTCTTCGCCTACGGTGGAGAAGGTGGAAAGAAATACATCCACTGGCTCGGCAAAGGGAACCCAAAAACGATGGAATGGGGGTTCAGGCTCTATTCCAGTGACCACCCGGAACGTCCGAGGCGAATCTCGGCGTACGCGTGGAATCCACAAGGCGGTGAAGGAGCAGGTGCGTATCTTGACGGTGCCCGCGTCCACGAAGGAGAGTGGATCCATCTGGTCGCCTGCTTCCAGCACTACGTTCATCCGTGTGCAGGGGTGTCCGGCGTTCAATTGTACGTGAATGGTGCGATTGTCCCTGGGCCACCATCGCGCGGTACTTTGTACTTTAACGAGGGATACTGGTCGGTAGTTCCCCGGCCTGGAGATGCCCCGTTGCGATTCGCGACTCGCAGTGCGTCCACCGGCAGCTTTCTGAATGGGCAGCTGGACGAAGTGGCGATCTATCCGAAAGTGCTGACACCAGAGCAGGTGAGGCAGCATTATGATCTTGCGACCACAAACGAAAAGCGGCTTCCAGAAGAAGGCCCCTGGAAGCCGCAGGTCTGAGTTAGAGCGAGAGTGAGTTAGAACAGGAAGCAGTTCTTTCCCACCTCAAGTCGACGGGTCAATTATCGAGCCATTCCGAACAGACCAGCCAGACCAGTCTTGCTCTGCGACTTATTGTGCAGGCGAGATGGGAAGAAGGCCTGAGGTTCTGCTGGAGGAGCTGGAGCTGGAGCAGCTTCAGCAGCCGGTGTTGGCTGCTGAGCAGCTGGAGCGGACGTATGGGTTGCACCACAAGCGTCTGATCCGCATCCGGTTGCACAGCCAGTGTCGCAGCAGCCGCCACAGCAGCCGTCAACGATTTCGTAGCCACATGCTTCCAGAGCTTCTTCAGCCTGTCGGCGAACACCACGGTCACAGTCAGCCAGAGCACAGGTCAGAGCAGCGACAACACATGGGCTGCAGCAGCACTTGTTCTTGCGGATCTGGTCACCAATCTCGTCAGCAGCTTCCTTACGAACTCGTTCGTCAGTGTCGTTCAGACCGTAGACGAAAGCGTTCATAATTTCTGGATGGCAGCAGCAGTCATACTTGCGTCCGAGCTTGTCGAGAGCAGCACGACGGTTCTTTGCGTAGCAGTCTGTCATTGAAGTGTAGATCAGCTTCGCAATTTCGCAGCAGTCATCGTTGCAGCAGCTTTCGCCACAGCTGTTTCCGCAGCCGTCGCCACAAGCAACTGGAGCACAGCAGCTTGGGTCAGCTGAGCAGCCATTGCCGCAAGCGGCTGGTGCACAGCAAGATGGGTCAGCTGAGCAGCCGTTGCCACAGCCGTTACCGGCTGGAGCACAGCATGATGGGTCAGCAGCTGTTCCACAAGCAGCTGGAGCACAGCAGCTTGGGTCAGTGTTGCAGCCGTTGCCACAGCCGTTGCCAGCTGGAGCACAGCAGCTTGGATCTGCAGCTGTTCCGCAAGCGGCTGGAGCACAGCAGCTTGGGTCAGCATTGCAGCCGTTGCCACAGCCGTTGCCAGCTGGAGCACAGCAGCTTGGATCTGCAGCTGTTCCGCAGGCGGCTGGAGCACAGCAGCTTGGGTCAGCATTGCAGCCGTTGCCACAGCCGTTGCCAGCTGGAGCACAGCAGCTTGGGTCAGTTGTGCAGCCGTTGCCGCACGCGTCTGCTGGTGCACAGCATGTTACTGGTGCACAGCATGAATCTGGAGCGCCACAGCTGTCACAGCATGGTGGCTTAATGTCTGAACACTTGCGCTGGTACGTGTACACGTTGGTGTGGCACGGACGAGCAATCGTTGGCTTGCAGCAGGCTGGCTGACAGTCTTCTGCACAGCCACAGCTTTTACATCCACCGGAACCGAACAGACCAGCTTCAGCCGATCCCATCATTCCGGCCAGTGCGAGTGCCGCACTGAACATTCTGGACCATTTCATCTTACAGTGTCTCCTTCTCAAGGAAATCGTTCCTTCGACCACCCTGGCCACTGGTTGTCCGTCACTATTGTCTTCGGCAGACCTTTGCCGATTCCCTCGACCTGCGGCGGGACTGGTTGAACCTTCACACCACGTCGCTGCTACTCAGAATCACGGACGTTCCATTTGGCAAAAGAGTCGATGATTTCACATCGGTTTATCGGGTATTGAGATCTCCCTGATCTCAACTTGCCATTTGCAGTCCGAGGGACTAGGCAGGTCTATCGTCGAGTCGAATTCCGCGGCTTGAGTTTCCAGAGGTGATTGCGCCACAAATACTTGCGCTGTTTTTTCGTCCTGTTGTAACGGTCGCGAAGGCTGGGAAAGATGACCGCGAAAAGTCTGGCCGCATAATCGTTACACTTTCTCAGGTCGCGTTAATCTGGGAAGTTCTGACGGGAGTTTTCACGAGGAATCGGTTGTTTTACCTGTAGCGAGCACAGACCGTTACTACCGGAAGCAGGTGCAATTTTCGATACGCTCCGATTTGCTTTTGAGAAAACCGCCCCGAGACCAATTCTCTTCGCGGTCTTTCTTTGATGATCGTTTCCCCTATATCATCCGAAGATCACACCTCTGAGTTTCCGCGATCCTGATGCGGACACACAAACCTTGCCGCGAACTCCTACTGCGATCTGGGCTTTCTCATGGAAATGCTGGCCATTGTTCTGTCATCTGCTGTCCTCCTGACCGTGGCGTATTTCACGTATGGTCGATTGCTCAGCCGTCTGTTCCAGCTGGATGACAAGACTCCGACTCCCGCCGTTTCGATGAAGGATGATCTGGATTACGTTCCCTGCGAAACAGCGCCGCTGCTGAGCCAGCATTTTTCCGCGATCGCCGCGGCAGGACCAATTGTCGGACCGATTCTGGCAGGACGTGCGTTCGGATGGCTCCCTGCTCTGCTCTGGATCCTTGTGGGATCCATCCTGATCGGTGGAGTTCACGATTTCGCAGCACTGGTGGCTTCGATTCGCCACCGTGCAACTTCCATCATTGAAGTTGTCAGGATTCATATCAGCGGACGTGCCTACCTGTTGTTTCTGGCCTTTGTCTGGCTGGCTCTGGTTTACATTGTTGTGGCCTTCACTGACATCACTGCCACGATGTTTGTGGGTGCACTCGATCTTCAGACTGGCAAGTCCTACACGTCGATTGGCGATGCGAAAGCGGATGAGTCTGCAGAAATGCTGATTCAGTCCGGGGGCGTGGCAACGTCCAGCCTTCTGTATCTGCTGCTGCCGATCGCGATGGGACTCCTGGTGCGTTCCAAAAAGCTGACGATGGAAAAGGCCACCTGGATTTTTCTGCCGCTGGTGGCCGTCGCCATCCTGATTGGTCCTCACATCCCTCTGAATGTGGATGAGATCATTCGATGGATGCGGCCTGGTCTGAGCCCGAAGGAAGCGGCTGTCTGGGCCGTTCGTTCGTGGGACGTCTTCCTTCTGCTGTACTGCGCCATCGCTTCGGTGACTCCGATGTGGCTGCTGCTGCAGCCTCGAGGACAGCTGGGCGGATATTTCCTCTATGCAGCCCTCGGTGCCGGTGCTCTGGGAATCATGATGGGCGGTCAGGAGATTGCTCAGCCATCGTTCGGTGGATGGTCGCACGAAAAGCAAGGAGCGCTCATCCCGATGCTGTTCATCACGATCGCCTGCGGAGCCTGTTCGGGATTCCATTCACTCATTGCGTCCGGAACAACGTCCAAACAGCTGAAGACAGAAGGCAGTGCTCGCCCGATCGGTTACGGTGCCATGCTGCTGGAAGCCATGGTCGCAATCGTTTCCCTCTGCTGCGTCATGATGATTCCGAAAGGCTCTGCACTGGTCTCAGCCAATCCGAATTTCATCTATGCGAATGGAATCGGTGCGTTTCTCCAGTCGATTGGTCTGTCAAAGGCCATCGGCGTTTCGTTTGCTCTGATGGCGTTCAACACGTTCGTGTACGACACGCTGGATGTATGCACACGGCTGGGACGTTTCATCCTTCAGGAACTGACGGGCTGGAAGGGAACTTCCGGTCGCTGGTTCGGAACGCTGCTGACCGCTGGCGTTCCGATCTTCTTTGTGATGCGTCAGTCGTCAGACGGCAAGCCGGTCTGGCTGGAGTTTTGGGGACTGTTCGGGGCCAGCAATCAGCTGCTCGCGGCGCTGACTCTGCTGGGAGCCACTGTCTGGCTCTGGAGAACTCGACGAGCCGTCTGGGTGTTCTTCGTCACAGGCCTGCCAGCCGTGTTCATGTACGTCATGAGCAGCTGGGCTCTGGTCTCGATGATTATGGCCAAGCAGCAGAAGGGAATGGACCTGGTGGCCTGGATTGCCGTTCTGCTGCTTGTCCTTGCAGCGGCGATGCTGGTGGAAGCCATTGCGGCTCTCTTCCGTCGCGATGACCCGGTCGTTCCGGCTCTCGCGACGGCGTGAGGGGCGTGAGAGCCGGGTGCGTTACTATTCGGCCAGCAGCTGCCTGATCATTCCATGCAGGGCTTCAGCGTTCGCCTCGCTGGATCCGACCTTGATCATGCGGATGTTTCCCTTGCGGTCGATCAGGACGGCATGAGGAATCCCCGTGACGCCATAACGCTTGTTCATATCGGCTTCCTTTGGTGTCACGATGGACGCATGGCGGAGCTCGTGATGTTTCATGAACTTTTCCAGCATCGCAAGTTCACCATCCAGCGTCACTTCTTCGCCGGCCTTGGCACGTGACGCTCGTCCGGCTTCTTCGTCCCAGGTGTAGCCGTACTGCCGAGTGACTCCGATGATCTCAAATCCCTGACCGTGAAATTCATCGTACCATTCATTCAAATGAGGAAACGTCGCGATGCACGGGCCGCACCAGACCGCCCAAAAGTCCAGCAGAATCACTTTCCCTTTCATCTGCTCCGCGGTCAGTCCTGATCCATGCGCCCAGGCGGCAATATCAAATTCAGGCGCCGGTTTGCCGATCATCTCCTTCAGCAGTCGAGCCACAGCGATCTGCTGTTCCAGCCGCTTGATCCGCTCGACTTGAGTCGTGATTGCAGGGACCTTCTTCAGCTCTGAAGCCTCGACGGTCACCAGAGTGTCCTGGAGGAGTTTCTCGGCGGCCTCAGGTTCGTCTCTGTGAATGCGACTAATCTCGCTGCCTCGGACCATAAGGAATTCCTGCATCAGCGGAACCGACTGGTTGTTCTTTTCAACGGCCCCTCTCACCAGGGCATCGAGTTCCCCGGTCAGAGCATCGACGTCTCCAGTGGATGTCTGCATCGCGATGGAAATCCGATTCTTCATCAGATTGCTCGAGGCGAGAGCTGCGTCGTCCTGAGTCGCCGGGCTCTGCAGGCTCTCCTTCAGGGATTCCAGCTGAGCATTGAGAAGGTCGTTGGCTTCTTTTGTCTGCTTCATTGCGGCCAGTGTCTGTGCTTTTGTGCTGATGAGCTGACTGACCGGAATCATGAACTCCGTCGTCTTGCTCCCTTCTGAAAGCTCACGTGCCCTGGCGATGGCCTGATCAATCAGCTCCAGGAACTTCTCATTCCTGTTGGCCTGCATCAGTACCGATCGAATCATTGTTGAAGTTGCAGAAAGATTCCGCAGACTGTCCGCATCTTTGGCTCGTGCCAGCTGAGTTTGAAAGAGCACCTCGGCTTCCGAGACTGCATCGTCCACCTTACCTTCATTCAGAAGCCGCAGAACGACGGACGTACGCAGTTGGGTGATGCGCATGTCATCCGGATTTGCTTCGGCAGCAGACTGGATCGCCTTTCGAGCTTCCTCAAACGTGCCCGTCTGTACCACCTTTCGCAACTCTTCGAAGTCATTCTTCTTCTCGTCGGCTTTCGCTGTGTTCTGCTGGCCGACAGTGGTTTCCTGGGCCTGAAGACAGGGTGCAGATGCGAACGAAGTCAGCGCGAGTGCGAAGACGGTCTTGGGAAATACACGAATCATCAGAACTAACCCTTCCAACAGATGATGCAGGCAAGTGAAGCCAGCATGCTGCCTTTCTGGCTCCCCTTTCGCAAGTGAGCAAGTGTGCAATCGTCCCGTCGCCAGGAGGCGCCGTTCTTATTGTCAGAGTCTCCGAGTCACTTGTTCCCCTTGCCGTGTCGGCCTGTTACCATCGACTTCCTGCCAACGCGTTTTCCATGTGGTGCCTCAGAGACTCACTTCCTGTGGACTCTGTGCCCGCACTCTGGTCCCGCAACAGAGAACTCCGCCATGCCCCACCTCATCTATTCTCGCTTTACCTGCCGGACACTGTCGGTCATTCTGATCGCGGTCTTGTCCGGAAGCCTGAACGCTCAAGTCCCGGATCGCATCAGCTTCAACGAACACGTGCGGCCGATTCTGTCCAATCACTGCTGGAGCTGCCATGGTCGCGATGATCATGGACGCCAGGGACAGCTGCGACTGGATCGACGCGATGCCGCCCTGCTGGCGGGTGAAAGCGGTAAGCTGGCAATTGTTCCCGGCAGGCCATCCGCCAGCCACCTTGTTGAACGCATCTTGACTCACGAGGCCGATCAGATGATGCCGCCGGAATCGGCCAAGCGTCCTCTCACGGAGCTTCAAAAGCAGATTCTTCAGAAGTGGATCGAAGAAGGGGCCGAGTTCTCCGAACACTGGGCCTTCGTTCCGCCAGTTCGTCCGGAAGTTCCTGCCGTCAAAAACACAGAATGGGCCGCGTCGCCCGTCGATCGCTTCATTCTTAACAAACTTGAAGCGGAGAAGATGCAGCCGTCTCGTCAGACTGCTCCGATGGTGTGGCTGCGTCGAGTCACTCTGGATCTGACAGGGCTGCCGCCGACACTTGATGAACAGTCCGAGTTTCAAACTCTGCTGAAGTCTCACACGCTCGCAGACGCAAAAGCAAAGACTGTCGACCGACTGCTTGGTTCATCGGCCTACGCGGAAAAGATGGCGATGCACTGGCTGGACGTCGCTCGCTACGCCGATACGAACGGCTACAACAACGATGAAGTGCGAACGATGTGGCCATGGCGTGACTGGGTGATTCGAGCTTTCGCGGAAGGAATGCCGTACGATCAATTCATCACCGAACAGCTCGCCGGCGATCTGCTTCCCAATGCGACGCTCAGCCAGAAAGTCGCGACCGGCTTCAACCGTAATCATGTTCTGACAACTGAAGGCGGAATCATCGAAGAGGAATACCATGTCGAATACGTCGCAGACCGAATTCATACGACATCCACGGTCTTCCTCGCACTCAGCCTTCAGTGTGCTCGCTGTCACGATCATAAGTACGATCCGTTCTCGCAGCGAGACTACTATCAGATGGCGGCGTTCTTCAACAACGTCCCGGATCGCATCGTCTCCTACAGTCAGGGACGCATGGCCGAACCACTACTCAAGGTTCCCACAGCCGAACAGCAGGCGGAGCTCGATCGACTTGCGTCACGGCAGACGGAACTGGAAAAAGCCATTGCCGAACGCCGCGTCATCGCGACCGCAGAGATTGCTCAGTGGGAAGCCGGTCTGACAAAAGAGGATCTTGAGAAATCCGGCGTGCCGGGTCTTGCTCATCATTTCACGCTCGACGAAACAGACGGCTCGGCCAGCGAACGCGTTGATGCGACTGCCGCGGGCAAAGTTCAAGGCCCTGTGATGTCCGTCGCCGGGCGAATCGGACAGGCTCTCAAACTCGATGGCCAGAACTATGTCGAATCCGAAAACGCCGGACGGTTTGAATCCGATCAGGCGTTCTCCAGTTCGGCCTGGATTCAGCTGACCACTGCAGAAGCGGCCACGGTCCTGAGCCGCATGGATGAAGGAAATGCTCATCGAGGTTATGACGTGATCATGGAAGGCGGCAAGGTGGCTGCTCACTTTGTGCATCACTGGCCTGACAAGGCATTCAAGGTCATCACCGAACAGCCTGTCAGCCAGAACGACTGGCATCATGTCGCGGTGACGTACGATGGTTCTCGCAAGGCCGATGGTGTTCGCATCTACGTGGATGGCCAGTTGCAGAAACTGACCATCACAACCAACAATACGCTGGATGGAACACTGATCACAGAGAAGCCATTTCACATCGGTCGCCGCAATTCGTCAGCACCGTTCCGAGGTACGATTGACGATGTGCAGCTGTTTCGTTCCGCGTTGACAGAAGAAGAAGTGCGAAGGCTGGCGACCGGAGAATCCGCAGGAAGTCTGAAGGCACTGGTCTCCGTTCCGGCCGCCGAACGCTCGGAGACTCAGACGCAGCAGATTGCGGATTACTACTTCAACTTCGTCGATGCGAAGACTCGCGACCTTCGAAAGGAACTCGCAGAGATTCCGAAGAAGCGATCCGAGATCGAAGCCAGCATTCCCGTCACGATGGTCATGCAGGAACAGCCTGACCGACGACCATCCTACATTTTGCGACGAGGCCAGTATGATCAGCGAGGCGATCAGGTGCCGGCATCGATTCCTGCCGTGTTCCGTGATCTTTCAAACGGACCTTCGGAGGCCGCAGCGAATGCCCAGCAGCCGACTCGTCTGGATTTTGCTCACTGGCTGACGAGTCCAAAGCATCCGCTGACCGCGCGAGTCGCCGTGAATCGCTGGTGGGAGATGCTGTTTGGAACAGGCATTGTTGAAACGTCCGAAGACTTTGGCGTTCAGGGAGCCTTGCCAACTCATCCGGAGCTGCTCGACTGGCTGGCGTGTGAACTGATGGAATCCGGCTGGGATACGCGGAAGATCCTGAAAGAAATTGTCCTCTCGGCCACGTATGGTCAATCGTCCCACATCAGTCCTGAGCAGCTGGAACTGGATCCTCGCAATCGTCTGCTGGGCCGAGGTGCTCGCTATCGATTGTCTGCAGAGACTGTGCGGGATTCAGCGCTGGCCATCAGCGGCTTGCTGAAGCAGAAGGTTGGTGGTCCGAGTGTGAAGCCGTATCAGCCGGACGGTCTGTGGGAAGACGTGTCCGTCGAACGCCGTGACAAATACGTTCCGGATGAAGGCGACGGGCTCTATCGACGCAGCATGTACACGTTCTGGAAACGGACGTGTCCTCCGCCCACGATGGCGACGTTTGATGCACCGGACAGAGAAACATGTGTCGTTCGTCGTGCTCGCACGAACACGCCACTTCAGGCATTGATCCTGATGAACGATCCCACCTACATCGAAGCTTCGAGAAAACTGGCTGAGCACGTCCTGCTGTCGGAGAAAGATGATTCCGCACGATGGACGCAAGCCTTCCGAATCGTGCTGGCTCGTGAACCAGTCGCTGATGAAATCGCCGCGATCAACTCCGTGCGGTCTGCGGCGAAGGAACATTTTCAGAAGACGCCTGAAGCGGCGACGGAGCTGCTTAAGGTTGGGCGAGCACCCGCAGATGCGACAATCCCGGCAGAGGAACTGGCGTCCTGGTCCGCGGCCATGAGCGTGCTCATGAACCTGGATGAAGCCATCAGTCGCGAATAACCCGAAGGTTGCAGCTCGAAACTAGATCATCAGATCCTGGAGACATCCCATGCTGGCACGACGATCGATTCTGAAATCGGCAGTAGGAACCGCGGCACTCGCATCGCTGCTGCAGAAGGACGGCTTTGCTTCTTCCGGACTGACTCACTTCGCTCCGAAGGCAAAGCGAGTTGTCTATTTGTTTCAGTCCGGTGGTCCTTCTCATCTGGAACTGTTCGATGAGAAGCCGGAGCTGAAGAAGCTGCACGGCACGGAGCTTCCGGATTCCATTCGCCAGGGACAGCGTCTGACGGGCATGACGTCGGGCCAGAGCAGCTTCCCGGTAATTGCTCCGAAGTTTGGTTTCCAGACGTTCGGTGACTGCGGCATGCGGCTGAGCGAACTGCTTCCTTATACGGGCAGGGTTGCCGATGAGATTTGTCTGATCCGTTCAATGCATACCGAAGCCATTAACCACGATCCCGCGATCACTCTGATCCAGACAGGATCGCAGCAGCCGGGCCGCCCTTCGCTTGGGGCCTGGGCCAGCTATGGACTGGGAAGTGAAGCCGAAGATCTTCCAGCGTTCCTCGTGCTGATTTCACACGGTTCCGGCCGCGATGCGAATCAGGGACTTCTGGAACGCCTCTGGGGCAGCGGCTTTCTTCCCTCCAGCCATCAGGGAGTGAAGCTTCGAAGCAGCGGCGACCCGGTGTTGTATCTGTCAGATCCTCCTGGAATTACGCGAGATCTTCGCCGTCACATGCTGGATGGAATGGCTCAGCTGAATCGCCGGCAGCTGGAGACTTCCGGCGATCCGGAGATTGCAACGCGCATTACTCAGTACGAGATGGCCTATCGCATGCAGGCTTCTGTGCCGGAACTGATCGATCTCGCGAAGGAACCGGAATCGACCTTCCAGATGTACGGTGAAGAAGCGAAGAAGCCCGGTACGTTCGCGTCAAACTGCCTGCTGACTCGCCGTCTGCTGGAAAAGGGAGTTCGTTTCGTCCAGCTGTTTCATCGAGGATGGGACCAGCACGGCGGACTGCCGACGAATATTCCAAAGCAGTGTCACGATGTCGATCAGCCTCAGGCCGCTTTGATTCAGGATCTCAAGCAGCGCGGAATGCTCGAAGATACATTGATCATCTGGGGCGGTGAGTTTGGTCGAACGGTGTATGGGCAGGGAGGACTGCAGGCCGATTACGGACGCGACCACCACGGTCGATGCTTTTCAATGTGGATGGCCGGCGGAGGCATCAAGGGCGGCACGGTGTACGGCCAGACCGACGACTATGGCTACAACATTCTTCAGAACCCGATGCACATCCACGACCTGAACGCCACAATCCTGCACTGCATGGGCATGGACCACGAACGCCTCACCTTCCGCTACCAGGGCCGCGATTATCGCCTGACCGACATTCACGGCAACGTGGTGCAGGATCTGCTTGCGTAGGTGGCAGACAAACGCAATCGTTCATTCCTTCTCGTCAATGCGAACTGGAAAGGCTGCAACAGTCGTCCATTCGCTGTTTGTCGTTTTGAGATTTCGCTGCCACTTCCGCAACACTCGCACGACACAGAGATACTCTCCGCGACTCGCCGGCATCCCCATTGTTGCGCGCAGATTGCACACGGAACTCGCGTCAAGTTGAACTCTGTCACGACAGGATGCTGCCTTTACGCAACCGCCGTTCAGCGTTGAGAACCGCATGAACTCCACATAAGCCGTTGCACGCGGGAGTTCTTCGTCTACTTCGTCCTGAAAGGCTGAAGCGAAGAGTGGCTGTCCGTTGCATACTGTACCCGGCTTGAATTTCAATCGGATCGAAACGGGCAGTTCCTGACTGGCAGGATAAGTCTGGAGTGAACCCGCTACATCACGATCGGCAATCTCAATCGAATTGATCGCAGCAAATGAACAGTCGGCAGCCACATCCGTCTCTGGTATCCGAGCGGGAAAATTCACTGCCCAATCAATCCGTGTCCTGGCCCAGTCACCAATGAGCAAATACATGACGATCCCTGCGCCAGCGATCGACCTCCTCATCCATGTCCGCCTCAGCACGCGTTTCGTCTCGACTGTTCCAACCATCCGAATAGCGACGCTGAACTCAGCAGCAGGCTGTATTGTTCGCTCGCATGGACGGAATTTTGCTAACGTGGCAATGCTCTTCGCATACCACATGGCAATGATGCCGATGACGACTTTCTGTACGACGTGGCTGAGAGACGGAATTGAAAGTGCAAACAAACCCCCGAGGCATGCGACAGGGAATGCCAGGTAAAGAAAGCGATCAAGAAGCGTCAAACGTCCGCTCTCTGACGCCATTCTCTTCCAGTGAAAACCCAGAATGGACGAAGCAATAATCCACCCCAGAAAAACGGATACGTGCAGGAACGGAAACTGATCATAACGAATGAGCCCAGTCAGAATCAGCAGCACCGCATGCCACTTCGCCATGGAAACGAATGCTGACCAGTGCGACTGACATCTAGACGGGATCTGCCGCAAAGTCGACACATAGATGAGCAGACCTGTGCCAATACAAACCAGCGAACTCGAAAAAATCTCCGGATGCGGATGCAGGTAGGTACCAAGCGTGCTGAGGCAGA
The DNA here is from genome assembly GCA_046349695.1 of Planctomycetaceae bacterium. Classification (GTDB taxonomy): domain Bacteria; phylum Planctomycetota; class Planctomycetia; order Planctomycetales; family Planctomycetaceae; genus SXXK01. The sequence continues at coordinate 74,852 of JAXMBV010000023.1, forward strand.
CAAACCACAGATCGGACCGTTGCGGATAGGTGAGTATTGAGCACAGCAGCAGCACAAAGCCGGCGCAGACAAGTGCAGCCGATACCACCACTGAAATGAATCCTTTCAGTGATGGGCCTGAGTTCGATTGAAGTAACTTCAACGTCATCATGTTAGAGACGTGCTCAGTTTCCGACGCACGATGCATACTAGTCCTTAAACAAGCGTACTCGTTTTGTTTGAAATCGCAAATCTCGCCGCGCAGCGGTCCACGGGCGGCGCTGAGTGCCGCGAGAAATTTTGTTATTATCGTCAGGCATAGGCATTAGAGTTTCAGTAAGTCGGTGATCGGCGGGACCAAAGCATCCGAGCTTCGGCTTCATGAGCGCCGCGGCTCAAAGATCATAGGTCTCAGGTTCGCAGCGGCAGGTTCAGACAATCCTGAAGGCGGAAGAGCGTTTCCAAAGAGCTCGACCACGCGAGCAAGCGGAAGATCAGGCGTCGAGCGCTGCGGATGATTTGAGTGGGAATCAGAATCATCGTTTGTCGGAAGGTGCTGAAGTCCATTCGCAGCAGGCGATGCTTTTCCGTTTTGAGTTTTTCCTTCTGCTTTGGTCGTCCGGACTCCTTCAGAGACAGTGCCAGCCAGCACTTCAGGTTCCATGCCAGTGACGCCATTACCATGTAGGCTCCGTTACTGATCGTGGAGTGCAATGGTGCAGCAAACGCTCCCATCTGTTTGCCCTGGCTGATGATGTTTTCCTGGTCGCAGCGTTTGTTGGCTGCCAGCACAATTTCCTCCGCAGACTTCTCGGTACTGCTGACGTTGGTGATGTAAAAGAAGAAGGGAGAATCGTCGATCAGCTTCCGCTGACCTTTCGTCACCGAGACCTGTTTGTGCAGCACGATCATGCGATAGGTCTGTTCACATTCGCCTGGTGAGTAAGCAAACTCGGCGACGAATTCCTTTTCCAGCCGCTTGTTCTTGTACTCTTTTTCAATAACCACTTGTTCTTTGGTATTGGGGCGACGAGCTCGCGGTTTCTCCGATGTTCTCTGTTTGCGGTGAAGCTGCTTCCATGCGGTTTTATCGAGGTTTTCGGCAATCTCGACCAGTTTCGGGATCGCATCGAAGCCGAACACAAACTGCACCTGATCGTGATGCCAGCGATCAAGATGCCGCGACTGCGAAAAGTCTGTGTCGCCTTTCAGCAGGATCTTGCGAAAACCCGCGCGACGACACAGATCAATGCTGCGATCGAAGAAGATGTAGGCACGTTCGTGAGACGGACGGTTGCCCGGTCGGTTCCACAGATAAAGCAGCTCGCGAGTGTTGGCCAGCGTGACAACCAGTGGATGATAGCCCCATTGGCCTTTGTGATTGATTCTCATTCCTTCCTTGTGTTCGCCCCATGTTTCGACCTGACTTCCATCACCTTCAATGACGGCCTCATCAAAGAAGGACTCTGGCTGCTGCTTCCAGATTTTCAGTCTCGCTTCATGAAACGATTCCTGCAGAGCAAAGATGTCCCATGTGCCGAATCGCCGACAGAAGTCTCCGGCGGTCGTTGGATCAGGAATGCGTTCGGCCCCCAGTGCGTTCAGATAGGCTTCGTCCTTTCGTCGCAGTTCGAGATGTTCAAGACACGTGCCGCCAGCAAGCAGGTTGTAGGCAATGTTGAGCACATGATCGGCTTCACTGTACGGCAGATGCATCTTGAAGATCGGACAAATGCGATTGATGCTTTCTGTCAGCCCGAGTTGTCTGACCATCTGCTGAATGACACCCAGTCCACCAGCATTCGTCGCCTGAACTCGATCGGCCAGTTCATATTGAATGGCTGGCGGAGCGATCATCGGCGTCTGCCCGCTCCAGTTCGCTTTGTCGATTCTTTGTGTCGCACGACGCTCGCGTCGAGATAACTTCTTAAGTAGATTGAGCTTCACTCGAAAACCTCTTGTTTGCCGATGTTTTTTGTTTGTCGTTACTCAACAAACACCGGAAAAAGCCGGAGGTTTTCGTCTTTCTACTACTTTCTACCTTTCCGGGTACGCTTGGTTTAGGACTAGTTTGAGTCAAGCGAAGAATGTGAGCGAGGATTTGGAACGAAACCGAATGGAACATGCCTTTCGCTCAAGTGCGTGCCGCCGTTGTACACCTTTATCCCACGTTTACTGAAACTCACACGTCCGTCGCTCACCATCTTTGACCGGCGATCCGCCACTCAAGACCAGAGTGTATTTGCTCCTCCAAACTGCCACCAGACCGCCTTTTCCACTGGTGTTCTGCGACGTTAGCAAATCGCGGGTAAACGGTCGCAGCGTGGGAATTCAAAGGGTTGCGTGATACTATCCAAACCCTTCCCGTGGCTTTCCACAGGCCACGATCCGTACCTTCCTTGCCAGGTGAGCCGGCGATGATCCGAGTCCTCATGTTGCTCGTGACCCTTCTGTCACCCCAGAATCCGGTTCAGCAGGATTTGGTGGAATCGATTGAGCAGCAGCGAGGCGGCAGGCACTGGATTGATCAGCCGACAGAACCTCCGAAGAGCCCCAACGATTCCCTGAAGTGCTTTCAGATTGAGCCCGGGTTTCGAATCGAGCTGGTGGCTTCGGAACCTCTTGTGTTCGATCCCGTAGCGATTGATTTTGATCACCGCGGGCGCATGTTTGTCGCCGAGTATTCGGACTATCCCGTTGGTCCTGCAGATCCAGCGGCTCCGGCTTTGTCCCGAGTGGTCCTGCTGGACGATGCGGATGGAGATGGCAAGCCTGACAAACGTTTTGTGTTTGCAGACCATCTGAAGTTCTGTCACAGCGTGATGGCATTTCGCGATGGTGCTCTGGCATGCACGGAAACTCAGATTGTGTACCTTCCCGACACGAACGGTGACAATGTCGCAGACACCGTCGAAGTCTGGTTCGATGGCTTCATCCCGGCTCATCCGCAGATGCAGATCGGCTGTCCTCGTTATGGCCTGGACAACTGGATCTATCTGACTTACGGCCATGGCAAGGTTCGCTGCGTGCGACCGGGCTTCGAAACGGCAGAACCCGTGGAGATTCCCCGCGTCGATTTTCGCTTTCATCCGGACACGATGAAGTTCGAAGCGATCACGGGAGCCGGCCAGTTCGGAAACACGATCGACAGTTTCGGACGTCGCTATTTCAGTTCTAATCGTAATCCCATCATGACCGATGTACTGACTCTGGAAATGGTCCGCCGCAATCCGTTTGCCGGTGTCTCCGTGGGCCACACGGACGTTGGACCCGCTGGTGAAAAGACTCGGGTGTATCCCGTAGTCACCATGAAAAGCAACTGGCTGTCACATGCCGGAACACATACGTCGGCGTGCGGAGTCACTGCGTATCGAGGCGGCTTATTTGGCCCGGAATCGGATGCCAGCGTGTTTGTCTGCGAACCTGTTGGCCACCTGGTGACTCGATCGGTGATCGAGCCATCAGGCGGAACCGTGACATCGCGCCGGGCTCGGGAGAAAGCCGATTTCCTGACGTCGACCGATACATGGTTCCGTCCGGCCAGCCTGGCCACCGGCCCCGACGGCGCGTTGTATGTGGCGGACATGTATCGACTGTGGGTGGAACATCCAAAGTTTGTTCCGGATGATGTGGCTGCGAAGATGAACTGGCGAGCCGGTGAAGATCGCGGCCGAATCTGGCGCGTGGTTGCCGAGTCTGTTCCTGCTGATGTCGAAGAGACAAAGCCTTTCGCAGAACCGAAGTCGAACGAGGAACTGATTGCGATGCTGGCCGATCGAAATGGCTGGCGACGCCTGCTGGCTCAGCGACTACTGGTCGAACGGAAGCGAGCTGATGCGGTACAGGGCCTTCGAAAACTGCTGCCGCTGAGTGTTCCCATCTCTCCGCTGAAGGATGGTTCGCCGCAGATGCTCCATGCGTTGTGGACACTGGATGGGCTGGGCCAGCTTCAGCCTCCGGACCTGGACCGCATTCCGGGGTCTCTTTCGAATGAATGGGCAACGCCGTTCTTTCGTGACTGCATCAGGCTGGCACATGATCGCTTTCCCGACAACGCTGATCTTCTGGCCAAAACAAACCGGATGGTTGTCTTCGGCTCCGGCGAAGTGCAGCTGCAGGCGATTCTGACGACAAAGTGGATGGAACACAGCAAGTGGCTCGACAAGGCCGTTCCCAGAAACATGGATGATCCGTGGATTCAGCGAGCCTGGTTGATCGCTGCTCCTCAGATTGCCGCCAACATCGCAGCCATTGTTGTGAAGGAATCGCAGCATCAGAACGAATCGCCTGAAGGCCGTGCAGACTTTCTGCGTCTGCTGTCTTTAAATGTGGCCGTTCGAGGAGACCTGTCGCAGCTGACAAAGCTGATGACGACGGTTGGTGAAAGCAAAGAGCGAGGACTCTGGTGGCAGACGGCGATCGTGCTCGGTCTGGCCGACGGGTTGCCTCGCTGCCAGAATCCTGCGATGCCCAAGAGTCTTGCGGCGATCGTGCAGAATGCTCCTGCCGAATTAAAGGAGCTTGTGCCGGCGATTGATCAGATCGTTCAGAAGGCCTCCGATGTTGCTGTGAACCGTTCCCTGGGTGACGCGGATCGCATGGCCGCAATGAACCTGATGACTCACCTTCCCCCGGAACAGCTGACAAAGGCCATCGAAGCCCTGCTCTCGCCCGGTGAATCATCGGCCTGTCAGAAGTCCGCTGTCGAATCCATCCGTCGCAGTGGTCGAGCGGATCTGGCGGACATGCTGCTGACTCGCTGGGACGTGCTGAACCCACTGGCTCGCTCGTCGGCTCTTGACCTGCTGCTGATTCGCAAGGAAACCACCGGCCGTCTGCTGACGATGATGACGGCAGGCACGATTCCTTCGGCAGTCATTTCCATTGACCAGCGTCTGATCCTGCTGAAGCATCCGGACGAATCGATTCGCACGGCATCGATCAGCCTGTTCGGCGGCACCGTGTCCGCCAACCGACGCGAGGTGGCTGATCAGTATTCGAAGTCGCTGGAACTAACCGGCGATGCGAATCGAGGAGCAGCCGTATTCGAAAAGACCTGCAGCAAGTGTCATCGCATCGGAACGGTCGGGCACAACGTCGGCCCGGACATCAGCGATACGCGAGCCCGTGCGAAGGACGCTTTGCTCTACGACATCCTCGACCCCAATCGCCGCGTGGATCCTCAGTTCACCGAATATGTCATCGTGACCAAAGACGGCCGACTGCTGAACGGTCTGCTGATTTCCGAATCTGCCGAATCGATCACTCTGCGTCAACCCGAAGGCCGCGAAGTGACTCTGCCGAGAACCGAGATCGAAGAACTGAAATCGACCAGCAAATCACTCATGCCCGAAGGAATCGAACGCGATGTCACCGTGGAACAAATGGCGGACGTGCTGGCGTTCCTGAAGAAGTAGGGGCGAGCAGTTCGTGGTTCCTGGTTCTTGGTTATGTGTCGTTGCTTTGGTGCTGTTTTTTATGCACAACGGCGAGCGGCTGGGCGTCAGCCCTCCGTGTCCCACGCCTCCTCCACCCCGTTCATTTCCTCCCTCCGCGCACCCCTCGTCATTCCCGCGCAGGCGGGAACCCAGCACTGATTTAGTTTTCAATGTTCAGTGTTCAGTTTTCACGAACTGCATCCACAATCGAAACGCACCATCCCCAAAACACCGTCATTCCCGCGCGTGCGGGAACGCGAGAACCCAGCACTCTTTGTTTCATACCGCAAACAAACCCAAATCAACGCGGATAGGGCAAAGACCCAAATGCCCCGGTCATCCCGTCATCCCGGCACTCGGCAATTTGCGATTCAAGCCCAGCGGGCTGACACAACCCCTGCCGGGGCCGTCAGGCCCCGGTTCCGTGACTCGTTTCCTCAAAGGCCCGGAGGGCTGACACACGCCGCCCAGTGTTTCCCCTGTTCGGGTCATTGCAAATCAGGATGGCAATTCAGCAATCGCGGATGACGCGGATCATCGCGAAAGATCAACGCAGCACAACGGCGAGCCATTAGCATCATTTCCACCTACACCCGAATCATGGAAGGGGCGAAGGGCGCAAATGCGCGGGACACGGAGGGCTGACGCCCAACCGCTCGCCGTTTCGGATTGCTCTACTTGATTTCCCCGAGCAGTTTACGGACGTCGATCTTCACGTACGGCAGCTCGGCGGCGGGTTTTGTGTGGCTGGCGTTGGCGACGTACATGACGCCATCGGCGGGAACGAAGAGAACGTTGTGGAGATTGGATTCCATCGCCACTGGACGGCTCATCAGCCACTGGCCGAGTTCCGCGTCGATCTGACCATGCTTCTCAGTGACTCGCTTGCGAAGTTCCTGCAGCCGACTGCCGGCGGAAAGAACAACCGCGTCCTTGATGCCATCGCCAAGACGTTCGTGGCCCTGCCCTGGCTGGATGAATTCAATGGATTCCGGAGTTGCCGCGACGCCCACGGCTTCGTTCGTCTCACCGTCCGCGAACACGTAATAGTATTCACAGGTTCGAGGACTATTGCGCCACAGGTCCTGGACTTCGGCGAGCGTGTCACATTCTTCCAGAGCACGTCGCATCAGAGTTGCCATCGGAGCACCGTCCCACTTTCCTTCGCCACGACCTCCCATTTCCCCCAGTGAAATCTTCTCCGCATTCATTCCGCTAACGCTGCCAATGAAGGCCGCATAGCCAACGTTCGCAAACGGAATCTGACCTTCGGCTTTGACGATGAAAGTCGTCGCGGCATCCTGAAGACCAATCGTGGTCATATAGTCGAGGACTCGGCCGTGATACAGTTTTCCATCCTTCGTTGCTGATCCGAAGACCGCAAAGCCGGAGCAATGAAACAGCTCAGGGAACACGTTCAGCACTTCCGCGACTTCCGCTTCGATGCCCAAAGCCGCCGCGAGTGCTCGTGTTTCACGCTTGTGACGTTCAGGGATATGCGGCGACAGTCGAACGTACGCATCCTGAAGATCATGACGGAACCATCGACCCGTGCGAACCACGTTGGCCGTTCCGAATGTGAACAGAACCGATTCAATACAGCGGCGTGATTCTTCCGGCAGCAGTTCACCGTGAGCTTTGCCGATTTCTTCCGGAGTTCCCCACAACGTGGCCACTCGCTGACCGTCGATCCACTGCAGAGTTCCATGCGACGCTGTTCGGCCAGTCATCTTTGGCTTCTTCAGAGAATCTCCCGGGCGAAGAATCTCGGTGGCTCGTCGAAGACCGCGAACGAACGTCCTCTCCAGTTCGCCTCGATCAAGTTCCGTGACCTTCAGGCCATCGAGCTGATCCGTGGAAGGCATCGGGCCCACATCCATTCGAGTCACCAGCGAAACGGAAACATCGCCCGACTGAACATCGACCACGCCAGCCTCAGGAAACTTCAGAACCGTGTCTCCGGCCTTCCATTCGCCCGTGTTCGGCTGCTCTTCCAGCTTCGCCAGAGCAACCAGTGCCTTTAGAGTGTCTTCGATGTTGCCGTTCGCCAGCATCGTCAGTCCGGCCGTTACCGGAACCAGATCGGAGGCCGGTGAAATCAGCCGAGTCATCACGTCGGCAGGAGCCATGCTGTCTTCTTCCGGAACCGAACCGCGACCGACAAAGGCTGTGCCATGCTTTGGAAGAATGAGCACCGTCGAATCCGCACGTCGCTTGATCGTGATCGCATACTCGGCATGAGTCAGCGACAGATCGAAGCTCTGACCGTCATAGCGAACGAGCGACAGGTCGATGGGCTGAGTCCTGCCGTCGATCGGAACATTCACCTTTCCTGTCAGTTCAAACTTTGCCTCACGCCCCGAGACAACCGAGGCCAGCGGCTTCAGACCAGTGACAAGGTCCACCGATTTCTCGGAGGCCATCGTCATTGGCACACTGAGAGTGAAACACAGAGACAGAACCAGGAAGGAGAAAGATCGCTTCATAACGTTCACCAGGAACCTGTGGGAAGAAGGTCTGCTGCGGAGGAGCATTCCAGAACGGCGACAGAGCCGCCAATCTTATCTCGGCCCGTTTCTCTGTGGAATCGGGAACCAGGCTGAATTTCCCGACGAAGCACCCGGCGACATCGTCCAGAACTATCGCTGCACCGAGTGAAACTACGGTTTTCCGAAGAACACCACTTCGTCGATGCGGCCTTCCCAGTTGTTGCGGTTGTCGCTTCGACCTCCGATGAATACAGAAGGAATACTCACCGCGGGCGCTGTGCCCTCAGCTTCCAGCTGGCCGTTCAGAAACAGCTGGACTGATTCACGTTTGCGAGTCAGTGTGACCTGCTGCCATGTCCAGCGAGGAATCTCCGTCTTGCCGACGATCATCGTTCCGTCGCCGTGCTGGAAGACAAGCCGCCCCGTGTTTCCCGCTGTGCCGCCGATCCCGACATGCTCACCAAAGCGACTCATTCCCTGATCGTAGTCGCGCGAATAGAACCATCCGCAGACATCGCGAGCAGCGTTTGGCATTCCGTTCCAAATCCAGAGCGAGACTGTGTACTGGTCCTTCAAATCCGGCATGTCAGCCACCAGCCGGCCACCGACAAACTGAGGACACCGGTTCAACGCTCCGCCTTCGCAGAATGCGGATGATTCCGGACCTTCCAGATAAAACGTGATACCGGGTTCGTACGACGCTGTTCGATGATGACCGCTCGAATCCACAGCCAGCGGCCCATGGAATTCATTCAACCGCCACCATGCCAGAGGATTCTGCTTCAGAATATTCTGAGAGGCCGGCCCCATCGGAAGAGCCCACGGTCGCCGAGACTTCTGAGACACTTGTTCCAGCAGGCGAATGGCCGACTGCGCGATCTTTGGCTCGGCCTGCACTTCCAGTCCCGCGGATCGAGCAGCCCAGGTGTTGTAGCCTCCGAACGGATGCTGTTCGGGCGGCGGAATGTAGCCGTCGCCGCCATTGGCCAGTTCAATCACCATGGTCTTGTCCAGAGGACTTGCCGCTTTGATCTTCAGTCCCGTCACGGCATACGTTTCATTCGGCGTTGTCGCGATGGCGATATCACCCAGTCGAAGCGCCTGAACGACGATCTCCGTTTGCTGAGCTTCGTGCAGAAGGATTTGTTCGCGAGCATACACTTCGGTTTGCGTCTGAGGCAGGCGATCTCCGACTTCCGCCATGATGCGCTGCGACCATTCCAGAAGCTGCTTATCGGGAACTCGGTACTTCAGCGTCATCCGTTCTTCGGCCATCGAGATCGTACAGTCTCGTTCATACTTGATGTTTTGAAGGGCTGACATGGCGAGATCCAGCAGGCCTTTGGAATATTCGTCGATCGTCAGATTCGGGTTCCATGATTCCGGCCGAGTGTAATCGCGTCGCCAGATATCACCGCTGCATCCGTGCGACATCATGCCGACAAAATCTGTTCCTGGAGCAATGCGTTCTCGCAGGCCGTCGGAGAACAGTCCAAAGTAGTCCGCGCTGATGTCGTTATCTCCAAAGTAATGCATGGAGAAATTAGCAAGGACTGCCAGCGGAGCACCTTCCTTTGTTCGCACTGAGATCAGAGACAGCTCCGGATCTTCCGGGCCGGCTTCTCCTGTCACGTCATCCAGATTCGCCCCCGCATGCATGTTGGCTCGCACGGTTTTGTTGCCGAAAGGATCCTCGACGATGCGATCCGGGCGGCGAATCCACTGCCGCAGCGCGGTGAATTCCGGGGCGTTCGTGCGAGCAAACCCGATCTCGGCGGGAACCAGTCTGCTCTGTGCCTGAGCAATCGCCTCCACCAGACGTTCTCGCAGAAACGGAACGTAGTTGGGATCCGCATCGGTCCCGAGACATCCCATGGACGCCGGGGCAGAATGAGCATGAGTGGCGGAGATCAGAATATGGTCGGCCGGAATCTTCGTCTTCGCCGCTGCGAGGGCTTTCACATCATCCAGCAGCATGCGGCCCATCATGCAGGTGTCGACAACAACGATGGCCAGCTGGCTTTTGGAATCGGCAAAGACGATCGCGCGAGCGTGAACGCGAGTCTTCACTTTGTCGAGACTGCGGCTCGTCATTCCGCCATTGACCAGCACCGGAAGCTTGTCCGGCGTCACATCCACAATCGCCGCACCGGCTCGAAAGTCCTCTCCTCGCAGGTTGTTTGCACCGGATAGGAAGACGACCACAAGGGTCGCCAGAACTGCAGAAAGTCGTGCCATGTTTTGGTACTCCGGCGGGATCGATTGCCACGGCTCGTGGATATTCCACGCGAGCTCGACAAACATCAGTGGAGAAAGGTCGGAAGGATTCGCGGACTCTGAAGATAGGACATTTCTCCGTCGAAGTGAAACTGGTCCGCTCAACTCCGGTGTCGCTTATTTTCATACCGGCCGGCTGACGCCAGGCCGCTCGCCATCAAGCGAGCGATTGTGAAGATACACGAAGTGGCTAGCCTGGCGAGTTCGGGTGATTGCACTTTGCGGGAGTGTTGCGGCGATGCAACAGTTTGATGCCGAAACAGGACAGGCTACCGGACGAACCATCTGCGCAATCGATCTATCAACGATTGAATTTCCGCGAACCCGTTTGAGCCGGTCTTTGGCCAACGCTGTTTGCAAACTATCCTGTTGTGACCAACACGATGTCCGAATCCCGTTAAGACTTTACTCGTAATAGTGCGTCGGTTCTCCGGAAACAAACTGAAGAGTTCGTATGCAGACAATTCTGGTCACAGGTGGTGCAGGGTTTATCGGCAGCTGCTTCGTACGCCGAGCGGCAGAGCGCGGTAGCGTGCGAATCATAAATCTCGACAAGCTGACGTATGCTGGCAATCCGGATTCACTTCCACCGAACAGCGAACGACATGAACTTGTTGTTGGCGATATCGGCGATGGTGCATTGGTCCGGCAGCTCCTGGAAAAGTACCAGCCATCGGCGATTGTGAACTTCGCCGCGGAATCTCATGTCGACCGCTCCATCGACGGGCCTCTGGCCTTTGTCGAAACGAACGTGCTGGGAACCTGCCGACTGCTTGAAGAAGTGCGACGGTATTACGGACAGCTTCCGGAAGATCGCCGCTCGGCCTTCCGATTCCTGCATGTCTCAACCGACGAAGTCTACGGTTCGCTGGGTGCAGAAGGATTGTTCACCGAAACCACTTCGTATTCGCCCAACAGTCCGTATTCGGCCAGCAAAGCGGCGTCAGACCATTTCGTGCGAGCCTACCATCACACGTATGGGCTTCCCGTCCTGATCACGAACTGCTCAAACAACTATGGCCCCTATCAGTTTCCGGAGAAACTGATTCCGCTGATGATCCTGAATGCACTCGAAGGCAAGCCGCTGCCGGTTTACGGCGACGGACTCAACGTTCGCGACTGGTTGTTTGTCGAAGATCATTGTGAAGCCATCGAAACCGTACTGGCTCGCGGCGTCATCGGTGAATGCTATAACGTCGGCGGCAACAATGAGCAGACAAACATCAACATCGTCAATCTGATCTGCTCAACGATGGATCGACTGCGCCCAGGCCTTGCTCATGCACCCTGCGAATCGCTGATCAAATATGTGAAGGACCGACCTGGTCACGACCGTCGTTATGCGATCGATGCTTCAAAGATCTCACGCGAACTTGGATGGCAGCCAAAGCAGGACTTCCAGTCCGGCCTGGAGAAAACCATCCGCTGGTACCTGGACAATCCCGCGTGGGTCGAACGAGTTCAAAGCGGCAAGTACCGCCGCGAACGCCTCGGCCTCGCAGACTAACCACAAAAAATAGCGGAAGGGCGCAAGCCCTCCGGTGGCAACATAATTTAGCGGAAGGGCGCAAGCCCTCCGGTGACGGTCGCCAACGCAAGACACGCCTCTTCCGACTCGCTGGCATCGACCATCAACCTCCTCACAAAACTGGAACACCAAACCGTTCAGGGATCAACGATGACTCAATTCACCAAAGGCATCATTCTGGCAGGCGGCACTGGCTCGCGGCTGTTTCCGCTGACACTGGGCATCAGCAAACAGATGGCTCCGGTGTACGACAAGCCGATGATCTATTATCCGCTGTCGACACTGATGCTCGCGGGCATTCGAGAAGTTCTGATCATCTCTTCACCGCGTGACATTGGGGGCTTCGAAAAGCTCCTGGGCGATGGCCACAAATGGGGAATGAAGTTCTCCTATGTGACTCAGCCAAAGCCGGAAGGCCTGGCCCAGGCGTTTATCCTGGGGGCTGACTTCGTGGGCAATGACAACGTTGCTCTCGTGCTGGGCGACAACATCTTCTACGGCCAGGGCTTTCAGACGATCCTTGGCAACGCCTGTTCGCGAACGTCCGGCGCAACGATCTTTGGTTATGAAGTGCGTGACCCCGAACGTTACGGCGTTGTCGAATTCGATGCTGCGGGAAATGCGGTCTCCCTTGAAGAAAAGCCAAAGCAGCCACGTTCAAACTTCGCTGTCCCAGGTCTCTACTTCTACGACAATGCAGTCGTGGAGATCTCAAAGAACCTGAAGCCGTCGCCGCGCGGGGAACTGGAAATCACGGACGTGAATCGTGAATACCTCCACCGGGGACAGCTGCGAGTCGAGCGACTGTCGCGAGGCTTCGCGTGGCTGGATACGGGAACTCATGAGTCGCTGCTGGACGCCGGAAACTTTGTCGCAGCGATTGAAAAGCGAATGGGGCTGAAGATTTCCTGCCCGGAAGAAATTGCCTGGCGAAAAGGCTTCATCGATCGCAGCCATCTCCTGTCGCTCGCACAGGAGTTCCCGAATGAATATGGTGAGTACCTGAGGTATATCGCTCGCTGATACCGCACCATCTTCGGTCCTGAACTGCGAGCACAGATGAGCGCAGGTGAGGCCACGATGGTTCCAGGATTTCGTACTCGCGTCAGGTCCGGCGAAAAGCTTCTGGGGACGATGCTGACATTGGCATCACCAGCCGTCGCGGAAATTCTGGCGGACGCTGGCTTCGACTGGCTGTTCATCGACTGCGAACATGGGGCGATGAACGAAACCGACGTGCAGGCAGTTCTGCAGGCTGTCGGACATCGCATGGCGTGTATCGTTCGAGTCCCCTCGGGCAGCGAACCGGAAATCAAACGTATCCTCGACGTGGGTGCTCAGGGCATCATCGTGCCGCAGGTCAATTCGGCGGCTCAGGCGGCGGATGTTGTGAAGTTCTCCCGCTACGCACCTCTGGGTTCGCGCGGAGTTGGCCTCGGACGCGCTCAGGGCTACGGGTCTCGCTTCGCAGATTATGTGGCCACGGCAAATGATGAGATCATTGTGATCGTTCAGGCCGAACATCGACTGGCCGTTGAGAACATCCACAGCATCGTTCAGGTCCCCGGCATCGACTGCATTCTGCTGGGACCCTACGACCTGTCGGCCAGCTATCACAAAATGGGACAGATCAATGATCCCGAAGTCACCGCGGCGATTGATCGCGTCCTCGCGCACGCGCGAAATGCGGGGCTTCCAGTCGGTTACTTTGGCGTCACGGCGGACGCTGTTCGAGAGCACTCTGAAAAGGGCTGCTCAATGCTGGTCTCCGGTGTTGACGTCGTCTTCCTCGGCGGCTCGGCAAAGAAGATGTTTCGCGATATGCAGTAACCGTCGTTTTCGAAACCAGTGCTTACAATTCGATTCGATGACTTCGACACCAACAACATCAGGGCCCTTATTTGCCCCGCCGGATTCCGCTGAGTCGGCAGCAGCGCTGGCCCGTTTCTTTCGGCAAGAAGGCTACGCGCTGCTGGACGGCGTGCTGACTCCTGACCAGGCAGCGTTGTGGATTGAACGGACCGAGAAAGCTCGAAGAGACACCACCTCCTCGACCTCCGTTTCAAACTCTTCCGGCGTCTATGCTATTCGTAACCTGGTCGACGTCATTCCCGAAGCAGCCGAACTGCTGCAGTGCCCTGCCCTGATCGCCATCGTTCAGGCAGTTCTGGGGACAAAGGCGTTTCTCGTTCGTTCAACCCTCTTCGACAAAACGGACGGAGCCAATTGGGGAGTCTTCTGGCATCAGGACCTCGCAATTGCCGTCAGCGAACGACATGAACTGCCGGGCTACCACGCATGGACAAAAAAGGCTGGTGTCGTCTGCGTGCAGCCTCCGACCGAAATCCTCTCCGGCATCCTGACGGTCCGACTCTCACTGGATGCATGCCACGCAGACAACGGTGCGCTCCGAGTGCTTCCGGGGTCGCATGAGAATCGCTGGAACTCCGCAGATATCGACCAGATAACAAGCGTCCGCGAAGAAGTCGTGTGTTCCACAAAGGCTGGCGGTGCGGTGCTGATGAGTCCATTGACGCTGCATGCTTCGTCACCGATGAACGTCCCGGGGCACCGTCGCGTGATCCATCTGGAGTTTGCGGCTCAGGAGTTACCGCATCCACTTCAGTGGAACTACCGACTGCCTCTGTCACCCACGTCATAGCCTGCACACGTGGCGAAGACCAAAACGGCCGTGAACAAAGACGCAGCAAATCACTTCGGAGCGTTCTCCTGCACTTCCGTCACTTCCGGCAATAGTGGCTCATACCGGTAATACACTTCGAGCGTCAGCGTGGCCAGGCAGGTTGTGAGAAGTCTCCCGCCGGCAATGCTGTATTCGGACCGGTCGCGAGGAGCCCAGCTGCCCTTTGCATCCCCTGCCTGTTCCTGCCAGGCAACGAGGTCATCACGCAGGCGTCCGTTCCAGCGGTTCCACTCCTCTCCTCCCCAGTTTTTCATGACCTGAGTACCGAAGTAGTTGTAATAGAAGTTGTCGTACGGACCTTTCTTGTCAAGGATCTGAATTCCCTTCCGAAGATCACCGTCGTCTCGCCCCCAGCCCAGGTACATACGGGACAGCAGAGCCATCGCAGTGACGGAGCCTTCGTAGGCCTTCTTGTCCACTTCGTAACCGTAGCGTCCTTCCCGGTCGACCTGAACGCTGTCAAGATAGTAACTGACGCCTCGCCATGCGGGATCCGGAATTCTGAAGCCCGCTTTCTCACCCGCTTTGAGCGCCATCAGTTGAATTGCCGTGCACGATGTAGAACCCGGTTGCTGTGGAACATATCTCCATCCTCCGCCACGAGGATCCTGAGAATTCAAAAGGAACTGGAGAGCACCTTCGCAGGCAGGCTTCAGTTTCCGGTCCTTCGTCATCCCATACGCTTCGCACAGCGCCAGCGTTGCCGCACCATGGACGTAGTACGCATAGTTGGGCTCTTCATCTGTCTCCCGCTTGTTGATCACTCCGCGAAGGTCATAGCCCGCCGGACCGACAACCCCCACGGTCATCAGATAATCAAGTCCAGCCGTCACCTGGCGTTTGTAGGGACCGACGCGATGAGTATTTCCGGCGGCGAGGAATGGCAGCAGCGCGTAGGCCGTTCCGCCAATCGGATTCTGAATCCGCCCCGGACTGGTGCATGGACCTACGTCAGCAAAATCCCAGCTGCCGTCTCGCCGCTGACGTTGTGCAAGCCATTCAAGAGCGACCGTGACGGCAGACTCACTGCCCACCGATCCGCCAAATTTCTCCACCAGCATCTTTCGGCTGGCGTCAGACCGATGACTGAATGAAGCCGCTTTGCCAGGCGTCGCGTCCCGATTCGTTGGCAACTTGCCGTTCGGCGTTTCCGGGAGATCCCCCGTATTCTCCGCCACCTCCATCGGCTCTTCCGGCATCGGCTCCATCGGCTCTTCCGGCATCGGCTCCATCGGTTCCGCCGGAGGTTCCATCTCCGGAGGAATTTCCGGTTCCGGTACTTCCGGTTCCGGCATCGGTTCTTCCATCGGCTCCGGCTGCTCGACCGGTGGCTCTTCAGACGGCTGCTCCTGCTGTTTGCCTGCCACCTCGGCTGGCGGTTCCATCAGAACGGCCTGAGGTTCCTCCTGGGGAACCGTGAAACTGGCAGAAAGCGGCGGCAGCTCCACCGGCTCCACATATTCCAGACGCTGAAGTGCAAGCAGGAGCAGAGCAATCATGGTCACTACCGTACTGATCGATGCGGGCTTGCGGCTTCGCTTCAGTTCCTCAGCGATCTCTTCCGTTGTCTTTCGAATCTTTGGCTTCAGATCACCCTTCCGAGTTCTGACGCGGACTTTCTCCGCCTGCTCCATCGCCGCCAGACGAAGACGTTCCACGAGCTTCCTGAAACTAACTCCTCCCAGTGACTTTTTCCGACGCGCCGGCTTGCGAGCTGCCGTCTTCAGAAGTTCCGCATTTGACGCAGGAACTCCAGCAGCCGTGCTCGCTGTTTCCTTTGGCAAACCATCATCGGAAGAAATCGTCTGACCCGAAACGGCCATCTCGGCGACTGCAAGGTGCTGCTGCGAAGTTTGCGGAACACGGTCGGGCAATCGCTGATTCCCCAGATCCTGCTCCTGCCGTCCCGTCACCGACGATTCCGCCGTCGCACTGCGTGCAACCGTCTCACTGCCAGCAACCGTCGCGCTGGCCCCAACCCCAGCCCCAGCCCCAGCCCCAGCCGCAGGCGAAGACAAATCCGCCAGTGAGCTTCTGGCCGAAGGAGAATAGAACGGCGCTGGGCTCGCACTGGAGCTTTGCGGCACGCTCGGCTTCCGCATCGAAGCGGCGATAAACTGACCAGGCACCGCTTCCGCAGACCCATCACCCGGTGGACCATGGGATCGAACAACAGAAGCATCATGGGGACGCTGAACAAAGGCAATGGGGTTAGCGGGTTGCCCCGTGACCGCTTCCCGCTCCAGCTGACTGGCTTCCGCATAGACTGCCGTGCCAATTTTTGCCTGTTCCGCCAGTGCGGAATACTTTTGAGCAAGAGTCAGGTACTGGGCCGACAGCGACGCGTGATGAATGGAGGCCGACAGAGCTTCCTCCGCTCTTTGCTGAAGCGTTTCCGAAAACTGCGGCGCAGGGCCATGCCTCGGTTGTGAAAGACCGTCCGCTGACATGATGAGGAATCTTGATGTGGCGTTGACGACAAGCAGAAATAAGGCACCAAACAACAACACGCCTAGTGTACTAATCATTACGCCACTATCAAGTGTTCACGTGCTCCAATTCCCCGGTGAGAGGGCAACGCAGTGAAAGATCTGTAGTGGATCTCGGCAGAGATCCCGCCAGGCTCTGAACACTCTTGTAGCGGAACGGCGCAAGCCGTCCGGTGAATTCATGACGCAAACTCACCGGAGCCCTCGCGCAATGCCGCCGCAAACACAGCGACGAAAAACTGAACTCCGGCTGCGCAAAAAAAGAGCCGGATGCGGATGCACCCGGCTCTCTGAGTTTTTCTCAGGAGAACTTTTGCTCTCCTGATTCGTGGTTTTCAACGCACCACGAACGCCTACTTCTTCGCAGACTGCATGCTGGTCAGCAGTTCCAGGTAATCCGTTGTAATGTTGACGAGTTCCTTATTGTAGAAATCGTTCGGGAAGATGTCATCCTTTGCACTAACACCATTCGCCTGCTTAACGGCTTCTTCTTCTTCCTTCTGCTCCTGCTTCAGTTCTTCCTCTTCTGCTCGCAGGACATTTTCATTCAGCGAAATTGTCTTCTCACTCTTTCGCTCGATGTACTTGGCAATCAGCTTGTTGATCTGTGCAAAGTCCTTGTCACTCTCAACTCGCTTTTCACTGCGGGACTTCAACTGGCCGATCAGTGCGTCGGTCACATTTGAAGAGTACTGGCTGTACTCTGCTGCGGTGATTTGGTCGAACTCCAGAGCATTATCCAGGGAGTCTTCGCCAATGTCACGATGGTTCAGAAGCGACGGCAGCACAACGTCTGACGTGACACCTTTGGTCTGCGTGCTCTCTCCGTTGACTCGATAGAACTTGCTGATGGTCAGCTTCAGAGCGCCTCGATCCTGGGACACCAGAGAAAACCGATTCGCCACAGGCACAACATTCTGCACCGTCCCCTTGCCGTGAGTCGTCCGGTCGCCGACAACAACGCCTCGCTTATAGTCCTTGATCGCTCCCGCAAAGATCTCAGACGCCGAAGCGCTGAAACGGTTGCAGACCACAATCATCGGCTTGCGCCAGTAGACTTCCGGATCTTCGTCTTCGAACGCCTGAACATTGTCGCCCGGTTCCTTCACCTGAACGACGTTGCCCCGCGGAATGAACAGGCCGGAGACTTCAATGGCTTCCTGAAGTGCACCGCCGCCGTTCCAGCGAAGGTCCACGATCAGAACATCCACCTGCTGCATCTTGAATTCGTCCAGAACCAGCTTGATGTCCTTGGATGTGCTCTTGAAATCGCCACCCTGAGAAGCACCTTCGAAGTCACGATAGAACGATGGAATTCGCAGGACGCCAACACGTGCCTTCTGTCCCGGAATCCACTCCGCGGAGTCAATCACTTTGCCACGAACTTCATCTTCGGTGATTTTCACTTCGGTGCGGGTGAGCACGTATTCTTCAATGCCGCCAGCTTCCTTCATCACCTGAAGTTTGACTTTAGTCCCCTTCTTGCCACGGATCATGTCAACAACTTTGGTGAGTTTCATTTCAACGACGTCAACAAATTCGCTGACTGAGTCGGCTGAAACACCAATGATCTTGTCACCCTTCTGCATGCGACCATCAGCAGCCGCTGCACCACCCTGGATGACCTCTTCAACAACGGTGTAGCCGTCTTCGTACTTCAGTCGCGCACCAATGCCTTCCAGCTTCAGCCCCATCGTGATTCGGAAATCTTCCAGGGTCTGCGGAGACATGTAGCTCGAATGTGGATCGAGACAGTGTGTCATGGATGACAGGTACAGCTCAAGGACTTCATGGGATTCCGTCTGATCCATGAACACCTTGTTGGTGTGATATCGAGTATGCAGTCGCTTGCGGGCATCGGCGAGCTCGGTCTTGTCGAGCTTCAGCATGACGAGATCAAACTTGATTCGCTTGCGCCAGCGTTCTGTCAGTTCTTCTTCCGACGTGGCCCATGGCAGCTCATCCGCATCACGAGTAATTTCTTCATCCACGGTGAAGTCGTGATCCGCGTCAATCAGCGCGCCGATCTTTTCTGATCGCTCTGCCATACGGAGCTTGAATCGCTCAAACACTCGGACGGCAAATGAGACATCGCCTTTCAGAATCTTGTCATCCAGCGAAGTCTTCTCTTTCGAAAACTCGTCGATGTCCGACTGCAGGAAGTACAACTTCTGAGGATCCCAAACTTCGATGTATCGCTTCAGAAGCTTCTCAGACAACGCATCGTCAATTTGAGGATGATTGATGTGCCGCGACGCCACCATGGAGGCAACCATCTGGGCGGTCTTGCCGTCTTCAGGCGTCAGCTCAATCTTTTCAGCGAATGAATTGTTGCTGAAAAATGTCAAAGCAGCCAGAGCCATGACAGTTCGTTTGGCTCGTTTCAGCGTTGTCATAATGATTTTCCTTCGACGAACGCACGGCCGAAGTGGACAAGACCTCGACCGCGAAAAAAGCGGAGTGTGTAAACCCGCAGAGTAATCCAGATTCCCCCGGCAGGCGATTGAACCACGGATTCTGGGATGTTAGACCAGTGACTGAACTTTGGGCAAGACCGTAACGGGTAACCCCTTGCGCCAATTCGTGACCTTGAGTGCCCCCCGTCTCTCTGAGCGACAAAAAAGCTCAGTGTAGAACGGCTGTCCTCAGCCGTTTTCAACTCCCGAGCCATGGTCCAGTTGCCGAACGCGATTTCCTCCCGACAGCGACTATCAAAATTCTACGCCCACGCCCTGCGGTTATTAGCGGGGTAGTGCTACTTTCGGCCGAGCTGACCGAATCGTGAGAGAACTGAGCATCTGGTCCACGGAGTCGTCAAACAGCGTTGCGTCCGATTCCGCGTGAGAAAAAACCAGCGAAAACTGCTCTCCTGTTGTCGCCGTGCAGAGGTAATAGTCCCAGATGATCGTTTCTTCTCGCTTCACAGGTGCTGGCTGCCCCGCTGCAGTTCCTGAGGCCGAAGGAGTATTGCTCGGCACTTTGCCGGTAGCCTGAATATGGTGCAGCCGCCAGCCTGATTCTGTTTTCGTCACTTTGGACTGTCGAATCGTGCCGGACCGCTGAATCACAGCCGGTTCAATTTCCGAAAGAAATGCGTCCTCGGATGTGAAGCTGCCAGCGGCCACCTGAGCACCAGTGCGAAGGTTGCACTGCCCCACCAGGGATCCATTGACGACTTTGCGCAGCATCATCCCGTCGGTCGTCTGATCGACCACATGCCAATACCTGTCGTGAAGCATTAACAATCGCCACGGTGTTGTCAGCGTCAGCAGGAGTTGCCTGTCAGACGGAAATTCCCCTGGCATCGCCGCCGGGAGACTGGTGTCCTGTCCATCAAATTCCTGAGTCCAGTCGATGCGAGCCGTCACGTTGATTCCCCGGCTAACCGGACCCGCCGTGCGTTTTTCCCTAAGCGTCGCTGTGAGTTTTGTGATCAGACCGGCTTTCCGGTCAAAGGTCATTTCACCGACCAGCGAACTGTCCGTTCCCGCTCCGGTGTCCGCTCCTGTCGCCTGACTCTCAAAGAGAATGATAGCGGTGGTTTCTGTGACCGATTTCAGCGAACAGGTGGTCGACTGAGAAGCGGTTGCGTCGATCCCAATGACCATGGGAACGACCCAGGTGTCAGTATTCCATTTCTCACTGCCGCTCTGAAGAGCCCTTGCCGGAAGCAGTCCCTGAACGGCCAGCGGATCGCACGGAAACTCCAGCAGATCGACCTGCTGTCGCGTCATTCGCACATCCGGGCTCAGCTGCACCAGACTGTTGTCCTGACCGAAAACCTGGATGATTTTGGATTGCTGAGGCAGAACAACAGGAGTCGACTTTTCTCCGCCAACAGTCGTATCCGACTGCGCCGTCAGGAATTCACGTACAGCCCTTAGCGCGAACGGCCCGGAGGAATCGGATGCAAACTGCCTCTGCCGGAAGTCAAATGTGGCGTCCGACTTGATCGTGAAGTCCTTCGAACCGGACGGGGAGGCCGCAGTGAGAATCCCTTCCACGTGAAGCGAGTAACGAACTCGCGTGGCCTTTTGATCGATCACAGGCTGAAGAAGAATGTCTTCCGCAAGAGCACTGGGGCTTGCAGTCAGACTGGCTGCCACGGCTCCCACTGCAGCTCCCAGAAAGCTCCGCCTTGAGCTTCTGCAATCCCATTGAGAACTGTCGTTGGCAATCAGGCGATCTTCCATGTGTCCGGGCTTTCCAATCCGTTCCGGGATTCCTTCAATCTCCGGGCAGAGATCTTCCGACAACCGCCCTCTTGCCACGGAATCCGCAGCCAAACAGACTATAGGTCCGATCGAAACTTTGACGCAAGACGAGCCACATCCGCACTCCGCCCCCTCTTGAGCGAAGTTCCGGAGAAATCGAGCGAGCGGCAGCACTTCGCCCCCCTCTTGAACGAAGTTCGGGAGGGGTCGAGCGAGCGGCAGCAAGCTCGGGGGAGAGCCCACAACGCACCAGCAACGGCGCTGATCCCTGCCCATTTCCTGGGCAGTGGATTGCGAAAACCACAGCTTTGTTTCAGACTCCAGATCCACCGTAAGTCGACGTTTCAGGAGATGGGCATCCCCCCATAGGTCCATAGGGGCTGTTCGGCTTACTATCCGTGCGAATGAATCCACGTAATAACTGACGGGCAGCTGACTGGAGTTGCTGCAATGAGGGATCTCGGGACCGTTGCGACTGCGCTCACAGGGCGCTCTGCCCCTCACTATGGGGCCAGGCTGTACTCTGCTCAGGCAACGGTCTCGCCTGTCTGCGGCTCTGCACAGTTTCGGCGACCGCTGCTCTTCCTGGTTGCTCTGATCCTCTTTGCGACCCTCTCACAGACAACAGCGCAGGCTCAGGAAGAGTTTACGCTCCATTCGATCGACGAGATTCACGAACTGCCGGAAGAAAAACTCCACTACAGCGCCGCGGTGGAGCTGCCGTGCGTGATCGCCATCCACTCGAAAGAATGGCCCATCACATTCGTGCATGATGGCCGCACTGGCATGTACGTCGTCGGCGTCGAG
>JAXMBV010000024.1:0-96758 GCA_046349695.1 Planctomycetaceae bacterium
AATCCTGGCTTCGCGGACGCGAACGTGGTTTTTTCAACGGGCTGTTAGCGTTCTCGAAGACACCAAGAGAGTGCTCAAATCGAGTATGCGTAGCGCCCGGAAAATGCCAGTCACAAAATGAAAGTTGTGGGATCTTTCGCAATCGCTGAAACGCTGTGCTGTTGATGACACTTAGCGGCGCCTGCCCAACAAGCACGGCCCCGGTAACCGGAACAGTGATTGAACCAGGTTGTCCATTTTTCCGAAGGAACAGATCAAGATTCTTGCCAAGTGCGCGATTGGGATCGACGACAAGTTCAAACCTCTCATCGATCTCATTCCACTCCGTAATAGCCCCCTGTTTCAGATCATATGCAAAACGCCCATACTCCTCTCGAATAGGCACTGATGCTTCCGAAAGGAAAGCGTCCTGCATTTGCGACAACAGGCTTCCAAGTGCGGCCAAATCAGACTTTTGAAATTCGTCGTTTGCTTGACTGCGATGAACGAC
This sequence comes from Planctomycetaceae bacterium, assembly GCA_046349695.1. Taxonomy (GTDB): domain Bacteria; phylum Planctomycetota; class Planctomycetia; order Planctomycetales; family Planctomycetaceae; genus SXXK01. Next base: position 491 of record JAXMBV010000024.1, read on the forward strand.
CTTTCGGTCTAGTCGTTGTAGTTCAGGGGGTTTGAAATGGATGTTTCCTTTGTTTACTGTGCCCGAAGTCGTATCGCTTTGGCGATGTCCAGATCCAAAATCAATGACTAGAATTCCATCCCTAAGTACGTCTTTGCTGATCAGAACATTCCCAGCATGCAAATCACAGTGGGTTCGTCCTTCTCTGTGAATGTATTTAAGAACGTCAATCAGAGATGACACTACGTAGAACGCTTCCCGCAGTGACAGTTTGGTTTGTGAGTTGCGGAAGTCAGAGAACTTTTGCCCCGGGTGAAATGTGGATACATAGTACGGTAAGGGAAACTTGGCGTCGGTGTTGGCGCTAAAGACCGTTGGAAGGCAACGATGCCGCAGAGGAGACAGAATCTCAACTTCCTTTTGTAGAGAGTCTCGCCCTTCCTCACGTTTTGTCGCATCTGCCAACAACTCCGTTCGAATTGTTTTGAGACACACAGTCCAGTCGGGGTTCGCAATTGACGATAATGCGTACGCAACACCATTCTTGCCTTGCCCGATGGACTTTCCGAAAGAGAATGAGGGGCTGAGGATGTCGCGGAGAGGGGCCAGTTCCTCAGGGAAAATACCTTCATACGGAAGCGAGGCGGCTTTTTTCATTTGTGATCTGATACCGTGCGTGGGCTTTGGCATGGTTATTTCTTAAGCAGAAACAGAGGCTCCTAGGTGCATTTAAGGGTATGCTACCGAGAGTGACGCGTCAACAGACTCGCGGAGTGCGTAGGGCAAAGCTTTGGCGCAAGCGGTGCGATCGACCAAATGTGCGATGGGCTATTTGGAATCAGCATTCTCGGGATGCCGATGTCTGTTCCAAGGTGGCGTGCCCTTGCTGGCAACAAAAGCGCGAAGGAGTATGTCGTTTTGCCTGCGGATGAGTTTCGTATAGTTGAAGTACATTATGGCTGCTGCAATCAAGCATCCAGGCGTCCAAACACCATTCGGAAACTCAACTCCGCAACACAGTGAGATCTTCCACTCCGGGCACCATGGAAATAGGGCGACGATCAGAAAGGCCATGCAGGCGTTTCGGGAAAAGCCATAGAGTTCCAGAAAGTGCATTGAAGATCGGTAGACCTGCGGCATCGTTTCCATGACGTAGGCCTCGATCACCCAAAGCATGTCGTGGGAACGGCGTTGGAGGGTCCAGTCCGCATGTGCGATGCCAAACTGATCCTCAAAGTGCTTGTTCAGGCTTTCGATGAACTTCTTGTCGTATGGATGGACGAATCCGGGCAGCCAGTCCAGTCGTCTTCGCAGAAACTCCATCCCGCATCTCGCGGAGCATGGATTCGTAGAGGGCCCCCAGCGTGTGCAGTTCGTCGCTGGATGTGAAATGAATGGCACCAATCTTGTTGATCACATCGCGGAGCAGGTAACCGCTTTTCATGCGGTTGTCGACGCCTTCGAAGACCGTCGCAATCACGTCGCGGCGGTTATCGCCGTTTGAACTCGACAGGTTTCGCAGATAACGAAAGAGCCCCTCGCCGTGCGTTCCGTCAGGACGAGTGGTTTCATCGTTGTTGATGAATGCCAGCAATTCATCGCCGGTGATTCCGTCGGCTTTGGCCGCCCAGTCTCGCCAGCGATAGGGTGATTCGACGGCGGGTTTGAACTTCTTCCCGGCAAGCTTTGTTTCTTCTTCCCGCTGGATCTCCAGATCATCGAGGAACTTCAGAAACATGATCCATGTGAGCAGTGGCAGTCGGTCCAGGTCACCGTTGAGCCCCTTGTCCTTTCGCATGATATCGCGAGCAGACTTCAGCAGTGCTCCCAGTGACTGCGCAGTGGTTTTTACGGCAGCCCCGGATTCCACAGTCTCTTCGAACAGTGCTTTACCCGCTTTGGACTTTGTCCTACTGGCGCGTTTCTTTGCCATCCATCAGCCTGCGTAGATTAACGATTGAAGCTCACCAACAGCTGTGCGAAGGTTGTCGGCTCCTCCGAACTTTCCAATGATCTCATTGACGTTGCCAAAGCTCGAAATGGGTGGGACTTTTAGCACATCGGGCAAGGTGAATTGAAGCTCGCCATCCGCCGCATACTTTTCGAGAAGCAGGTTCAGAATGTCTCTGGCTTCCGGGCCGTAATAATTGAAGAATCCCGCTTGGTGTCGTTTGACTCGGTCTGCACGCTGTCTGCGAGTCAGCACCGGAGTGTTGTAGGCCAGGTGGCAAAGCAGATCGAAGGGGTCGGCACCGGGTGTGCCCGCCTGAGCGGCCACATGGTTCACGTCGATACCGCGTAAAGCCAGTTCCTGAAGCATCGCTTCGCGTTGTTCGCTGTCAGCCCACCGACTCCGAAGTTCTTCCTGATTTGGACAAATCGTTCGCACTTTCTCCGCCGTGTAATCGGTGAGCTTCACCACTCGAAGCTGTTTTCCGTCGGGATCGAGCTCGTGCACCAACTCGGCCACAATCTCCACCTGGCCGCCATCAAAGTAGATTTTGGTCCGACCGCCGACTGGTGGATTCCCCAGAATTGTCCCACCTGTCTCGGGTTGATCTGGCTCGCCGACTGCTCCCTCGGTTTCGATCGCCGTCACTGACTGCGTCTGACCGTGTTCGTCAATCTCTTCCTGCGATGCGAAGGCAGGTTCGCCGTCAAATGCGGGATCTGCAAAATTCGTCGACGCCGTGCCGGTGTAATCAAGGATGTTGAACCAAAGCTTCCCATAGTCATCGCGAACTCGCGTGCCGCGTCCAATGATCTGCTTGAATTCCACCATCGAATTGACCATTCTCAGCAGGACCACATTGCGGCATGTCGGTGCATCAAGTCCTGTGGTGATTGAGTGCAATAGATCTGCGAACGCCTTGAACATTTGCGGGCTCCAGAAGCAAACGATCCCGTTGACAGAAATCGCAGTGTGGGAGGTCGAGTCCGACCTATGTGTGCCGAAGGGAAATCGAGCAGTACTTGCTGGGATTGACGTAACCGGTGGACGAATTCGTTGCGTCGCACATGGCCGTAGGCATGCTGCTGAGTTGATTAATTCGATTGGTGGCAATACGTCAGCAAACCAAATTCGTGAGTATTGGGAGCAAAAGTACGACGATGCTCGACAACCTGGCCTGGAAGTAGGAGTTTGGCTGATAAGGCATGACGCGACCCAGCGTCTCGTATGATCGGAGGAGGCCGTCGGTCTTGCACTTCAACTGGGGAGTGCGTGCGTTCGGAACCACGTGGTGTGTCTCGCTTCAATGTCAATGTGCCCCAGATAACGGATGTTGCTGCAGACCATCGGACCAGAGAGCGATTGAGGACAACCGCTTTACACTCAGGACCAGCCGTTGAGTGCTAGGAAACTCTGTTTCCAGTAGTACTGGTCCAGCACGCCGGTCGTGTCGCGGCCGAGGATTCGCAGGGCCGTGTAGAGGGCTTCGACGGTGGCGAGGCCGCCTTCGGGATCTTCAAAAATCTCCGATTTGCGAGGATAAGCCGTCCGAACCGGAGGCAGCGATCGCAGCTCCACGTGGGAGTAAAACGGTTCCATGCTGGCGGCGCGCTTCCACGTTCCGTCCAGCAGCAGCAGACCCTTCTGATCGTCGGCTTCGGACAGCACAGGACCGCCGATTCCGATGCGAACATAATTGGTGAGTTCGATCGGAACGGGATGCGGGAACGTGGTGAAGAGGTAGTCCGGGTTCTTGCGGAACGGTTCGACCGAACACTTGCTGCGTCGCTCACGCGGGTGAATCACGATGACCGTCTTTGGGCGTGCTGTCAGGCTGATCGGGGTCGTTTGCATCACCGTTTGCTTCGCGTTGTTCCAGACTCACAGCGGCGCTCAGCGACTGTGAAGATCAGTGTCCCTGAGTTTCGCACAGGGTTGCAACGACATTGGTGAGCCCCAGCGTCGTTGCGGAAATCAGGAGCTCACCAGCTTCCAATCCGGCCGACGCTCCCAGCATCCGCCCCTGACCTTCGACCAGTCGGAAGACTCGATCCTTGCCTGGCGGAAACTGTGTCTCATACGCTCGGATCGCCTGAATCTTGATCGCAAGCGTCGCGGAGATATCCGAAACGAAGCGCTCCGCCGCCCGCAGGATGATTCAGGGTCTGCAGTCCAAGCGGGTACCATATCTGTTTCTGAATTCGATGCACGGGCAAGCCATCAAAGTGCTCGTCCCATTTGGACAGACGAGAATAAAACACGGCGGCATCCGTAATCTGCATCGCCTGCCAGTGATCCGGCGAAGCCATCGGCGTTTTGTCGGCAATACCCATGACGATTTTCGGGCGATATCGGCGAAACACTTTGGCCAGCTCGACTCGACACTCAAACTGTCGAACAGGCGACGGTTAGGCAGAGTCAGCGTCTCACGCACTTGCACGCCAAGGACTTTTGCCGCGGCCTGCGCTTCCTTCAGACGCACTTCCGGTCCGGGACTCAAGGGAGTTGGTTCACCATCGGTCAGATCGACAATGCCGACTCGATATCCCAGCTGGACCATGCGAGCCAGCGTACCACCACAGCCAATTTCCACATCGTCCGGATGCCGCCGACGGCAATCACATCCAAAGGTTCCGGAAGCGTTTCGCTCACGATCACTCCATCATCGGCTGGACAGTCCCTCATCTCACGGTGCCCCGACATTCCATGGCGGGATGTCGTTTGTGGGGATGTGAGCGATGTTTCTCGCGTCAGAGATGCGAACTGCGGTGTGTTGGTTCTCGCGTCGGAGATGCGAGCCACGGTTATCGAATTGCGTTTGCGGGATCCCAGCGAGCGACATTTGGGTCGCTCGGTACAACAAACAATTCGACTCGCCGATTTCGCTGACGAGCTGGTTCGGTGGTGGACTTCTCGAGAGGATGGAATTCGCTGTAGCCCATTGAGGCAATGCGATCCGGTTCCACTCCCAGTTTCAGCAGCTCTAGAATTACCGCATCGGCTCGGTCAGTCGACAGATGCCAGTTTGTTGGATGCTTCAACGCGGTTTCCGGTCGAACGATGTTCTGATCGTCCGTGTGTCCCACGATTAGAATGCGAAGACCTTTCGCGGAACCTGCTGTCACGCTCGATGCGAATTCCTTGATCGTTGGTCCGGCTTCAGGACGAATGGCGTCGCTTCCCAGATCGAACAGAATGTCGCTGCGGAATCGATGCAGTCCGGTTGCCGGATCGTAATCAAATCCTTCACCAGCGAGTGCAGGGTTGGTGCCCGAAGGATCCGTCATCGTGTCATTCAAAGCCTTCGCATAACGATCGGCCAGGCCAGCTCGTTCATCGGCCAGGTTCTTCAGTCGATCATTCATTGCGGACATCTGTCCCTGAGAATCCGCGAGCTGTGCCATAAGAGCCTGGTTTTCACAGCCAAGTCCCTGAGCCGCGGCGGTCGCTTCGTTCAGAGCTGCCTGAAGTCGAGCGTTCTCGGCGTACAGGTCTCGTGCGTGAAGCTGAGCGCTGGTGAGATCGTCACCGCCTCGGCCGCCACAGCAGCCTGTGATCGACAGGACCGCGGTCAGCATCAGTCCCGAAATTCGCGGAGTGACGGCATTACACCGAGTCTGCTTGCAGGGAATCGAGTTATTACTGCTCATAGGCCTGCTCATCCTTGAGAGCCATTGCTCAGAATCATGTCTCTCCGGCGGCTGTCAGACTGCGACTGCAATGTCCATAACGACACCGCCGGTGAAATGGGACCGGCAGAGTATCCAGGCGGGAATTCGTCCGTGAAGGGGCCTTTGAGCCTTTTTGAGCCGAATCGACGCTCAAAAAATGGTTGAGTGTTTTTCCTCGGCAAGGAGACGCAGATCCTGCCGAACTCAGCTGAACAAACGACTGAATGCCCGCCGCCACCAATGCGTCATTCGGCAATTTCTGCCGACAGGGAAATCTCCAGCTGGCCATCGTTGTCGCTCAGGCTGGTCCATTCATCTTCGCAGCGAAGATACAAAGGTCCGTCCGCGGGAAGCTGAAAGCTTCGGTCCGGAACGATGACAAATTCTTCCGTCAGTCCCTCATCCGTTTTCACACAGCCAAGGATTCTGCCTTTGCCCGTCACCGGACTGCCTCGACCGGAATACGGTGACTCGTTCACATCGGTCGTCCATTGACCGTCTGCATTCAACCGCAGACTCTGCCCGGACTTCGCTTTGACCAGAGACGCCTGCCATCCTCGATCCGCTTTGACAGTACACCGAGTCGCTTTGGGCGAAGCATCACGGAAGCGTGCTTTCCAGTCCCAGCGGCAGCGCGAGACATCGAATCCGATCTGAAGATGGTCGAGGAAGAATTCGAATTCAAATTCGAGTTCCTCCATCTGCGACGGCCATGCGCGTTCAATCGTTCCGCCTCGATTGCTCAGAAGGCTGATTCCCAGCGTACGAAATCGTTCGGCATAGTTCGGGTTATGTGCCAGAAAGTGACACAGTGCCCATCGCCAGGCATAGTTCTTCCAGCCATCACCTGTCCGATGATCCGGGTCGGTGATCTGCTGCAGAGTTGGCCGCGGCGACGACTTGAGAAACTCGACGACATAGTTCGGACAGTTGACCGTGTCATCACCTTCCACCCAGTAGTTCCCCAGCTCGGCCATTCCTTCGGCATACCATGTCGGACCAGTGGTTCCAAACGCGTGATAGCAATAGGCATGAACGGCTTCATGCGAAGGCGTCCCGAACTTTGTCGACGCGTACACAACAGCCGTCATGTCATTGATGCGGCCCCGCTTCACTCCTGCCGCGTTCGTGATGCCACCGTTGCGAACGGTTGCCAGAGCTTCCGGCGAAAGACTTCCTTCCGGCCAGTTCGACGGGTCATCCACGATGTAGCACACGATTCTCTTCCGCACCGGCGCTCCCCAGTAGCGGGAGATCAGAGTCAGCATGGTCTCGAGTCGCTCCAGCAGCTCCTGAGCATCCTCCTCGGCCAGATCCGTGTGAATCAGAAAGTTCGCCGACTGATACTGCGCGACCTGCCGAGCCTTCGAAGTCTCATCGCCCTTTACCTCGGGCAACCGACACCCCGCGCAAAGCAACATCAGCGCCATGGCAGCGAAGAGGATCTCGCGCCACGAACGGTATTCTCGCCGGATTGTCTGCCAGAGACTCATGCCCACATTGTGCCATGAAGAAGCCCCGACGAAAATCGAGCCGTAGAATGGCCGCCCTCGGCCGTTATGCGGATTTCGAAAGAATGTAGAACGACTGTCCTCAGTCGTTAACTCCTTCTCAACGTCCCAATGATGATCAGCCACTGGTTCGATGAAGTAAACCGCGACGATGAATTGCTGCAAAGGGAACGAGACGGCCGAGGGCGGCCATTCTACTTGGGGTGACGTGGGGCAAGGTGTGCCTGCGTGTGGTGAACGGTTGGGACAACCGTTCTACACTAGGCGGCGCGGCGTTCGTATTGGAACCATTCGAAGAACGGGGCGCAGTGGTTTTCGACTTCGGCAATCTCTGAAGCGGTCAGGACGTTCTGGTAGTTGCCGATTTTTGATTCAGACACTTTCCGCCCGCTCAGTTCTGTGGCCCACGGGGCGTAGTGGGCGCTGCGGCTGAGAACGTCCTGTGTCACGTGCCCTGTGTCCGGTGTGTCTGTCACATCGATCGATTCAAAATCAATCCCGGTGAAGCCAGAGACCTGCTTCAATGTCTGACGAGGATTCCGCGCAAGGTTCTCATAGAGCACGATGGCCAGACGTTCGCGAAATTCCGGGTCGGAGATGTTCAGCACAGGCGCGTAGAAGGCCAGGAAGTGCTGGCAGAGTTCCGGGATGTTGCGCTGAGTGAACAAGTAACGCTGTCCGATCTGAGCCTGCTTCTGCCCAACTTCCACCATCGATGCAATCACATCGCGCGGATCGCGAACCATCAGAAGGAAGATGGAGTCCGGGACCAGTTCGTACAGCTCCGGCCAGACACGCGTCAGATGAGGTTCCTTCAGGACCAGATGGGCCGGGTTGCCGAGATTCTTTCGGCTTTGTTCCAGGAACGCTCGCACAACCAGCGAGCTAAATTGTCTCAAACCGGCTTCGTCGCCAAAGTAGCTGGCGTGATTTCCGGAGAAATTGTTCTTTGTGTCTTTGTACAGGCTGACCTGAAGTCGCAGATAGCTGGCTTCAAACACGTAAGGATTCGTCAGCGCGGACTGACAGAGCAACTGCTGCATGACAGATGTTCCGCTGCGCTGGCTGCCACCAACAAAAATCCATGCCATGGTTTCTGCTCTCCAGAGATAAATCAGGGCTCTGAGCGACGCGGAGCCTGATTCGGAAGATCGAACCGTGCGAGCCTCTCTGAGCGACTTTCCTGTTCAGATTCCGAATCCATCCTTCATGGTCCCAAAGACGGCCAGGGGAAAAACGTGCAACGGTGAGTGAAAGTCCTCAGGTGGAAAAACAGGCAGCATTTTGTAAAACCCGGCCACACGGCTGGTCGAGCAGAAGATGTGCGGCCAAATCGGGCTCATCCCACATGAGGACCATCGTGAAAGAACAGAAGACTCAGACCAAAGGCCACCAGCGAACTCGCCGCGATCACGCGACTGAGCTGACACAGGATTACGTCGAAGCCATTGCCGAACTGGAAGCCAGGCTCGGGGTCTGCCGCGTTCGAGATCTGGCGAAGCGTTTTGCCGTCAGCCATGTCACCGTCAACCGCGCCGTCGCTCGGATGAAGCGAGACGGTTACGTGGATGCTCAACCGTATGCTCCGGTCACACTGACCGACAAAGGCCGCAGCCTGGCTCAGTTTTCACAGCGACGGCACGAGATCGTCTTTTTGTTTCTTCGAACCCTGGGCGTCAGCGAACGAACGGCGTCAATCGACAGCGAAGGCATCGAGCATCACGTCAGCGACGAAACTCTGGGACTGATGGAAAAGTTCTGCCAGCAAAGTGGCCGCTAGCATTTTGCTCTCCCCCGAGCTTGCTGGCGCTTGCTCGACCCCTCCCTTCGCTTCGCGTGGGTGGGGGGAATTTTGGGAAGATGCCAGGAGTCACACGTAGGATGGACGCCCTCGTCCGTCTGCGTTTCGCCTCACTACTTTCCACGTTCGCAAAAGAGAAGAACAAAACGGTCGAGGGCGGCCATTCTACTGACGCTTGCGCGAAGCTGCGGCTTCTTCCAGATGCTGTTCCAGGTTTCGCACGGCGGACTGAATCGACCAGCGTGTTCGCGCAAATTTCTGAGCCGCGAGGGCCGTGGTTCGAGCAGACTCGGGCTGAAGCACGATGGATTCCACGGCACGACTGATCGCCAAGGCATCGTTCACGGGAACCAGAGTCCCGTATTCGTCACCTTGCAGAATCTCGGCTGGTCCTGACTGACAGTCGGTGGAAACCACCGGCGTTCCGCAGGCCATCGCTTCCAGAAGAACGTTGGGCATTCCTTCCATCAGCGATGCCAGAACAAAGACGTTCGCAGAACGGTACCAGGCCGGCGCATTGGATTGAAAGCCCACGAGTCGCACGACATCCTGCTGCCCCATTTGATTCTGAAGGCCCATCTGATTGATCATGATCTGCAGCGAATCACGATGAGGACCATCGCCAAGAAGTGCCAGACGGAAGGCCACCTGCGGCATTCTGTGGCAAAGATCGCGGACCGCCTGAATGAGCACATGAAAGCCCTTTTCGTGATTCAGTCGTCCGGCGGACACGATTCGAAATACAGGGCGGCCAGTCTGATCGAGTGACTGAGTCCACCACTCGTCATTCACCGGAACCTGAGCCGCCTGGTCGATCGCTTCGAAGTCGACTCCGTTGTAATGCGTCACAATGCGATCCGGCTGAATGCCGTAGAATCGAATGGCAGACTCTCGCGCGCCGTTGGACACCGCGAGAACTCGGAAGGAGCGATTGTAAAGCCGGTGCAGCATGCGACGCTTGAACCACTGGAACCGACCTGCGACCGGGGCGAAACCGATTTCGGGATTTGTCACGACCGTTGAGACATTTGGAACACCGACCTTCTGAGCGCCCGCGGCGGTGATCAGCGTCATCAGAAACGTTCGATCGTAGCTGACATCGATCTGGTTCTCCTGCAGACAGCGCGCATAATCGCGGACTCGGCGCGAGTGCATCAGCCCGGGAAGATACAGCCGCGAAGGAGTGACTCGCTGATCAAACGAATGAACTCGGACGTCGCCCGGGATCTGGTCCAGCAGCGGACCAGTTCTGTAGACCAGATAAAGATGCGGTTCAAAGCGGTTGCGATCCAGATGCTTCAGCAGCAGCACCAGCTGACGTTCCGACCCGCCGCCGTGCATTCCGCCGATCGCCAGCATGACTCGAAGTCGTGCCATTACTTTGGCGTTGCGCTGGTGGGCGTGGTTTCAGCAGAATCGCCTTCTCCGGCAGCCGGTTCGGTGGCTGGTTCGGTGGCTGGTTTGTCGTCCGTCTTCTCGGAAGACTTCTCACTCCCATCGGCGGGCACTGGCGGTTCGGTCAGATCAAACTTCGGCTCGGCCGTGTCCTTAGCGTCCGCAGGAGTCTTCGCTGGCGAGTCTGACGGAGGTGCGTCCTGACATCCGACTGCGAATGTGGCGAGCAGCAACCAGCTGTGTCGGGTGAACTTCATGCGGACGAATCCTCGGAAAAGGTGGCATTGACGGAACACTACTCGATCGTGCAGCACACGTGTGCGCGCAGAAATCGAGCAACTGGAGCCACGGCACCTGGAGTATCGCGAATCGTCGTCGCATCCGTCAACGATCTGACGCGGAACAGCCCACCCACCTGTGAATTCATTCTGCAGCCTCACCGGATGGCCTGCACCATTCCGCTACAACCGATCCGACCGTCACAAATCTCCAGCCAGCCTTTGGAGACAGGCCTGAGAAAGGGATTCCCGCCGCGATTGTTGCGTTCCTGACCTACGGTCCCTGAGGACTTGTTGCATTTTGTCAACCTGCTCCGACAGACCTCGTTTGACTCAAAGGTGTCTCATGCTGTCTCGGAAGATCTCCGCCATTCTTGCTGTCGTTCCTGTCCTCGCGGCGTTCGCATCGTACTACTACATGTCGGACCCCAGCCAGAACCTGGTTGCTCAGCCAACGATTCCAAAGAACTCTGAGAATCAGGAAACAACGACAGAAGAAGAAGCGTCGTCCGAAACTCCCGTTGAGCCTCGGATTGAGACAGTGTTCCTGGATCGTTCTGCAGACTCTGTGCCGGCTCCCAAATCACCGGAGCCACGATCCTCCGACGCTCGCCCGGCAGAGTCTCGAGTACGCGTGAGCGATTCGACTCACGTGTCCGCACCTTCCAGATCCTCTCGCAGCAAAGGCGCTATTCAGGCCTTCACCGAACCGTATCGAGATATCTCTGTAGCGGCTGCTGAAATGGGAACGCTGTCCGAGCTGAAAGTCACCGAAGGACAGATCGTTCATCAGGGCGACATTCTTGCGATACTGGATGACGAAGTGCTGCAGGCGTCACTTCAGGTGGCCAAACGCAGTATGAGTGTTGAAGGAATGCTGAAGTCTGCCGAAGCGGACGTCGTGATGAAGCAGCGAGAACTCGAAAAGCTGAAGGAACTTCGTGGCCGTGATCACGCGAGCCAGCAGGAAGTGGATCGAATTGAAACAGAACTGAAGGTCGCAGATGCTCGCGTTCAGTCGGTCCGTGAAGATCTGGAAATCAAACAGCTCGAAGCTCGCCGCATTGAATCGCAGCTGGAGCAGCGCGTCGTTCGAGCTCCGATGGACGGAATTGTGACCGAGCTGGCTCGTGACCCGGGTGAGTTTGTTTCTCCATCAGATCCGACGATTGCTCGTATCGTTCAGCTCGACCAGCTGCTGATCGTGTTCTCAGTGCCGCTGATGCATCGAAACGAAGTGGCGGAACAGGAAACAGTCAATCTTCTGATCGGAACCGAAAAGCAAAAAGCGACCGGTATCGTCGAGTTCGTTGCTCCTACTCCGGACACGTCCAATTCGTCGGTCCGCGTGAAGGTCCGAGTCGCCAACGAAGGCCGTCAGTTCCAGAGCGGTGAACCCGCCGAGCTGATTCTTGAGTCTCTCTCAGAACAGCAGCCCAAGGCGACTCAGGAATCAACGCCAGTCGCTCAGAAGGACTAAGTGTAAAGCGATTGTCCTCAATCGCTCACACCGTCCGGCAACATCAGAAACAAACAAGTAGCGGAAGGGCGCAAGCCCTCCGGTTACTGTGACATCAAAGGCAGGGAGCAGCTGAGGACAGCTGCTCTACACTGAGTGTAAAACGATTGTCCTCAATCGTTTCACACCTTCTGGCAACATCAGAAACAAGCAAATAGCGGACGGGCGCAAGCCCTCCGGTTACTGTGACATCAAAGGGGGAGCAGCTGAGGACAGCTGCTCTACACTGAGTGTAAAACGATTGTCCTCAATCGCTTCCCTGCAGTGCGACAAAAAAGCGATACAAACAAGACGGAGCCGCTGGAGACAGCGGCTCTGCAAACAAGACCGAGGCCCATTCAGCCACGGAGCGGCGTGATGCCAACTGATTCTGCAACAACGATCGCCGAGCCTGATGCCGTGAAGCACAGTCCGGCTGCGCAGTGCCAGCTGACCGACGAGATGCGAGCGGCCATTCTGTCCGCTGGCAACATGAGTCAGCTTCAAGCCGCGACGGCTTACGCGATCAAGGCGCTGGCTCCTTCGGCCATGGCGTTCTGGTGGAGTCCGCCAGCGACTGCCGGTCAGCCTTCTCGACTGGATGGCTTGCTGTGTCCGTCCGAAGGACTTGCGACATCATTCACGGAACAACTTGGTCGCACCGCGAACCTCGCAGTTTCCTCTTCGACTCTTCAAACGTCGTCGGTCGACTCGCAGTCACGAATGATCCTGGCAGCTTTGCCGGTTCCCGCCATTCCTGGACATTGTCTTTTGCTGACGGACGATTCCGGTGCAACGACCTGCGCGAGACCTGAGGGCAGCGCAGGACATGCGCCGGTTATGAGTCCATCAACGGCCAGTGCTCTCGTGAGCCTGATGCCCATTCTGAGCGAATGGGGGCTGAAGAATTCAAGTCGACAGTCCGCTGGTGAAGCCGCAACGGTGGCTGCTTTGATTGAACTTGTCAGTCGGGTTCAGTCGGCGAGCGATGTACATTCCGCAAGCCAGCGACTGGCTGACAGTCTTCAGACGCATCTTGGTGCCACAACGGCGATCGTTGGGTTATGTCGTCGAGGGTTATCGGAGTGTCGCGTCGCGGCCATTTCCGGCGGCCAGATTATCGATCGCCTCAGCGATGAAACTCGGCAGATCGAAGCCGTGCTTCAGGAGTCTGTCGTTCGCAGCTTCAGCGCGGTTTGGCCGGTTGCTGACTGCCAGAATCGACACGCGCTGATGTCGCACGAACAGTATTCCGAAAGTCTTGGCGGAAGCACACTCGTCTCCATGCCGCTGCTGTCCGAAGAAGGTCAGCCGGCCGGATGCCTGCTGCTGGTCTTCTCCGAAGCCGATGGCCGGGTTGCTGCCGCGGAGCAATTCCTTCGAGCAGGCTCGGGGGCACTGGGAAGCTGTCTGCACGTTCTTCAGAAACTGGCCGACAGTCAGTGGCTTCAGAATCTTCGTCAGTTTCGTCGCGCCATCACGGTGTCTCGGCTGCACGTCGCAGCGTGGGTCATTGGATGTGGCGTGGCCATCCTGCTGCTTCCTGTGACCTACACCGTCAAAGGCGATGCGGAACTTCAGCCGGTGGAACGACACTTCGTCGCTGCTCCGTTTGATGGACCTCTGGCAGAATGTCTGGTCGAGCCTGGTGATGTGGTCGAAAAAGACCAGCTTCTTGCTCGTATGGATGGACGTGAAATCCATTGGGAACTGGCAGAAGTTCAGGCGACTCTGAACAAAGCCACCAAGGAACGAAATACTCAGCTGAGCAGTCGCGAGTTCGGAAGTGCGGCGATTTCCGGGCACGAGATTCAGCGGCTGGAACAGCGAGAGTCCCTGCTGAAGCATCGCGATACCAGTCTGGAAATTCGCAGTCCGGTCGAAGGCGTCGTCGTCACTGGCGATCATCGTGAAGCCGAAGGCGTGCCGCTGGAGATGGGACAGACGCTGTTCGAAATTGCTCCTCTGGATGCGATGACTGTTGAAGTCTGCATCCCGGAAGAAGATATCCGTCACATCACGGAAGGCATGACCGTTCGCATTCAGATGGACGCCGCACCGGACATGGTGCTGTCTGCCCGCATTCGCCGCATTCATCCTCGCGCGGAAGTGCGCGACGGGGACAACGTGTTCGTGGCGGAAGCGGAACTGGAAGAACAGCCAGCCGGACTGCGGCCTGGCATGCGAGGAACCGCCAAAGTGATGACTCGCCGACGTCCGCTGGGATGGAATCTGTTCCACAAGCCCGTGGCCTGGATCATCGGCTGGCTGGGGTGGTGACATGCAGGGCTTGCCTGACATCTCCACGGTCGAACTGAGCCGAACGAAGCTGCGGCTTCGTGACGATCTGCGATTTCTTCCTCAGTGTTACGCCGGCGAAACGTGGTATCACCTGGAAGTCAGCACAACGGCCGAGTTCTATCGCGTCGGGTTTGCCGAATACACGTTTCTGTCACTGCTGGATGGCAAAACAAGTTTTGCAGAAGCACTGGCCGTCTCCGCGCAGAAGCTGGCATCGAAGGCCCTGAATCAGCAGCAGGCCATGTCTCTGTACTCATGGCTGCTGGAACATGGACTGGCGTCACTGGTCGATGAAGAAACAGCATCCTCCGGTGCCTCCACGTCGGCTCGTCGAAAAGCCAGTGCCGCGTCGATCTGGAATCGCCTGAACCCGTTCTGGATTCGCATTCCGTTTGGGCGGCCGGAGGCATTTCTGAGAACGCTGCAGCCTCTTGTCGGCTGGGTCTTCTCGCCAGCTGTGATGCTGTGTTCGCTGGTGCTGTTTCTGATCGCAGGGATTCTCCTTCGATCACACTGGTCTTTGTTCCAGTCGGCCTCTGCCACAGTGATCTCGCGAGACAACTGGTTCTGGCTGCTGATCGCCTGGGTGGGCTTGAAGTTCATTCACGAAACGGCGCACGGCCTTGTCTGCCAGCGCTACAGTGGTGCTGTGCGTGACACAGGAATTATCTTTGCGTTCTTCACGCCGATGGCCTATGTCGACGCCAGTTCCAGCTGGTCGTTTTCGTCTCGATGGCAGCGGATTCACGTTGCAATGGCCGGGATGTTTGCGGAACTGATCATTGCGTCTGTCTGCATGATTGCGTGGACTCAGACGGATTCACCAGAGCTGCAGTTCTGGCTGCAAAATGTGATCCTGATGGCCAGTCTGTCAACGTTGCTGTTCAACCTGAATCCTCTGATGAAGTTCGATGGTTACTTCATCTGTTCGGATCTGCTGCAGATTCCGAATCTCAGCAGTCAGTCGATGGAAGTGGTACAGTCCGGCGTGCGAAAGATCCTGCTGGGCGAAAACTCGAGCCGACCTCAGGCCGTTGGTCATCGCTGGTGGATTCTGCTGAGTTACGGAGTTGCGTCTGCGATTTGGAAACTGTTCGTTTCCCTGTCCATGCTGCTGGCCGCTTCGGTCTTGTTTCACGGAGCCGGGCTGCTGCTGGCGGGCCTGGGATTGTTCCTCTGGTTTGCTCGTCCGCTGTATCAGATTCTGAAGCAGTGCGGAGAACTCTGGCGTCAGCGTCCGGAACGACTGGTGCGAGGAACGTTGCTGGGCGGAATCGCTGCGGCGATCGCATTGATGGCTGTCACGTGTCTTCCGGCCCCTGTGATGATGTCGGCTCCGGGAGTTGTCGACTTCACCGATGGCGAAACCGTGCGTGCTGAAACCGCGGGCTTTGTGGAACAGATGCTTGTCGAGAACGGACAGCGCGTTTCCAAAGGAGACCTGTTGCTGAAACTTCGTAACGACGATGTCACGGCCAGGCATGTCGATCTGATGCACAGCATTGCTCAGGAAGAGCTGCGTCGGCAGACAGCATCCAATGAACATGATTCCGGCGCGCTCAGTATTGCGGAGGGCAATCTGGAATCGCTTCATCGACAGCTGGCGGAAACTCAGAAGGAACTGGCCGGACTGGAACGGCGAGCGTCTCGTGACGGCGTTGTCGTGGGAAGCCGGCTGAAGGAACTCGTGGGCACGTTTGCTCCGGCGGGCAAGGATCTGATGTCGATTGGTCTGCCGAACGACAAGGAGCTTCGACTGTCGATTGGCCAGCGAGAACTTCCGGAAGCCCTGACGCGAGTCGGCCAGCCGGTTCGGGTGCGCATTGGAACTCGCAGCAGTATCACGGGAACTCTGAAACGCGTGAATCCTCGCGCGAGC
This sequence comes from Planctomycetaceae bacterium, assembly GCA_046349695.1. GTDB lineage: Bacteria > Planctomycetota > Planctomycetia > Planctomycetales > Planctomycetaceae > SXXK01. The sequence continues at coordinate 16,755 of JAXMBV010000024.1, forward strand.
CGCACGATTCCTCACGCGGCTCTTGCGGCCGTGAACGGTGGTGAACTTCCTGTCGTGCAGGACGAACAGAAGGCGGATGGCGAAAGCCCGCTTCGACTGACTGAGCATCGATTCACGGCCGTTGTGGAAATCCCGACGGAGGAAGCTGCGATGCTCTTCTGCGGCGAACGAGGAACAGCCTCACTCGGCCTGCCATCAATGTCACTCGGCCACTGGGTCTGGCGCAGCGGAAGCGACTGGATCGAGAACCAGCTGACAGCCCAGCTTAAGCCGTAAAATTGCCGCCCTCGGCCGTTTTCGTCCTACTTGCGCCCACAATTCGGTCGCTTAAAATACGGTTTGATGTGAGGCGAATGGGTTTGAAGAGCAATGCAAAGTGAAACGCAGACGGACGAGGGCGTCCATCCTACCCCTCCAGTTGCTTCGCATGGGGGAGGGTTTTGGGCGAATAATCTCTGGCGGGTTGCGAACTATCGGGAACGACCGCGGTAGCCTCGCCGAGTCGATATAGGACTGTTTTTCCGCGTGAAGTAAGATGTGCACGGAAACAGGAAACTCGGCAGCGGCAAAATTCCAGAGACCTGACCATGCAGCGCAGAATGGCTTTCTTCACGGTGTTCTCGGCGTTTGCCGCGGCGATGTCGCGGGTGAACGGTGATGAGCAGCGAAGCTCTGAACAGACAGACGGCTTCACAGATGAGGACACAATGGCGGATCCGGCAGCTGGGCCTCAACCAGGCATGATGACACTTGGCGGGCGTCAGTTCTGGGGGGATGTGTACTTTCTGCGAGGATATCGGATCCAGCAGAACGTGTTCACCGGGCACTATCGACTGCTGGATGCCAGTGATCGCCGCTATGCCTCGGGAACACTGGAACAATGTCATGCGACACTGAAGGAGATTCGTGAGGCGAAGGGGCTGCAGCCGGATGCCGGCCACGTTGTCATCTTTTTGCACGGCCTGGGGCGGTCTTCGAAGTCGATGAGTCCGATCATGAAGGGGCTGACAGACAAGACTCAGACGGCCGTTCCGTTTGAATATCCAAGCACACGAGTTTCTCTTTCCGACTGTGCTGACTACCTGGCCAAAGTGATTGCCAGTCTGGACCACGCGGACAAGATCAGTTTTGTCGTGCACAGCATGGGTGGTCTTGTCGTTCGAAGATATCTCCAGGACCACAAAGATCCTCGACACCATCGCTTCGTCATGCTGGGAACTCCGAACCAGGGAGCGGACCTGGCTGACATGCTGCACCGGTATTTTCTGTTCAAAGCCGTGTATGGTCCGGCCGGACAGGAACTGGTTTCCAAAGACGATGGAACGATTGCATCCCTGCCGACACCGGATTTTCCATTCGGCGTCATCGCCGGAGGCAAAGGTGATGGAGCGGGCTACAACAAGATTCTGAAGGGCGACAACGACGGCACCGTGACCGTTGACAGTACTCGCCTGGACGGAGCATCCGATTTCATGGTCGTCCCGCGGATTCATTCGTTCCTGATGAATGATCCTGCCGTGATCGAAGCGGTGAATTGCTTTCTGGAGACGGGACGGTTCCGTCGAAGCTAGCGTCTTGCGGCACCGGACGGCTCGCGCCCTTCCGCTATTTATTTCGCATCCGTCGCTTCGGCTCTGAGCGTGACGTCGATGCGGTCTTTGACGATGTCGAACATACCGGGATGCAGGCCGAACGGCGGCGTGAGATGCCAGGCGATGTCGGGATGAGCTTCCGCGGCTTCGCGGACGAGAGCCGGAATGTCTTCGGTCCAGTGGCGTCCGGGAGCGAGGAACCAGGGGAACACAACAATTCGCCTTGCGCCGCGTTCCACGCAGCGATCGAAGGCCTGGCGAATGGTTGGTTCTGCCAGTTCCATATGAGCCGGTTCGACGATGGAGTAATCCGACAGCGCGGCAAACCGTTTGGCGGCTTCCACCAGCTGACTGTTACTCTCGGCACGTCGTGAGCCGTGGTCGACGATCAGAATGGCGGTCAGTGGAGGCATCGTTGTCCGCCTACTTCTTCTTTCCCTTGCGCTCTTTTTCTCGCTGGCGTTCGGCTTCCTTCTGAGCTTCCGCGGCCTTTTCGAGCAGCCGATCCCAGAAGCCCATGACCTTTGGTTTTTCGGCAGGTGCTTCCTGAGTCTTTCGGGCAGCAGGCTGAGCAGGTTCGGCATCTGGCTCGATCACCTGCACCGTCGCGGTGGTCGGAGTCACCTTGCCCGTGCCGAGCAGCTTGCGTTCCGCGATGCTCCAGACGCTGGAGGCGATGAAGTATACGCAGAGGCCGGAGGGCTGATGCCAGAAGAAGATGCCCATGATGGCCGTCATGAAGTTCATCATCTTGTACTGCAGTTCCTGCTGTTCATCCTGAGCAGGCGGCATGAACATTTTCTGCTGAGTCAGGAAGAGTCCGACGGTGCAGAGTGGCAGAATGCTGAAGTCGTGTCCGAGGCCGAGCGGCAGTGCGAAGGGAAGTCGGAACAATGCGTCAGGTGCTGCGAGGTTATCGATCCACAGAAATGTCTGAAGGCGAAGATCGATCGCCGAATTCAGCGCGGTGTAGAGACCGACAAAGATCGGGAACTGCAGGAACAGCGGCAGGCACCCGGAAAGCGGGTTGATGTTATTCTTGCGCCACAGTTCCATCTGTGCTCGTGCGAATTTCTGCTGATCGTCGGCGTACTTTTCCTTCAGAGCTTTCAACTGCGGCTGCAGTTCCTTCTGGCGAGCCGCCATGATGGCCTGCTTGCGAGACAGCGGAAACAGACAGCCTCGCACCAGCACCGTCAGGCTGACGATCGCCAGAACGTACGGCATGCCGAGCCCGTAGAAGAAGTCGAGCAGGAAGTGCATGACTCGCGCGACCGGCCCGAACCAGCCATAATTCAGAACCTGTCCGGCAGAAAACGGTGGTGGGTCCAGCAGTTCGCGTCGCTTGGGGCCCACAAAGAACTCGTAGGAATGACTGACGGTCTCTTTTGCTCCGACCTTCAGAGGACTCGATGCAAATCGAAAACTGATGTCGGCGGTTCGAGGATCCACGGGGCGGCCAAAGAATGCCGTCCAGATTCCTCGAAGGACGCGAGTCACAAAGAAGGCATCGGAGGTTTCGCGGAGGTCCGGACCAATCAGCATTGGATAGGTTCGATCAATCCATGTCGCTGCCGCTATTTCGCCTTCCGGCGCAGGAACATCAGGTACCGGAGCAATCATTGCCGAGAAGAACTGAACATCGATGCCGGCATAGCGCGGAGTCGTCGTCCATTCATGATCTTCGCGAAGCTCCGTTCTCAGTTCATCGAGACTGGCCTTGCGTCCCATGTCTGATTCGATGGTGTTGCAGTAGCCCTGCAAAGAGGCCACGTTGAGCGTAGCCGCTTTGTTGCCGCCCGCAAACTCCACGTGGATATCACGATACTTGAACGTGTGTTCCCGGTTTTCCAGCAGCAGACCCACTGGTCCCTGCAGTTCGTATTCGAAGACCGTGGGCGCATCGGTCAGATTGATTACATCCAGTGTGACGTTGACTGTGTAGAGCTTTGGATTGTCCTTCCATGCTTTCGCCAGTTCCTCACCGGTCAGTTTGGACTTTGGAACGGAGTATGTTTTACGCAGCCGCAGTGAACCGTCCGGTGCGTCGTACTCGTAGACCGCGGTGGCTGCATCTTCCGTCGTTTTTGATTCCGCCAGTTTCCAGTGAGCCGACTGAAGGGACTGTTTGTGCTGTTCGAGGATCGCGTCGATGCCAGCGGCGGCGATGGAAAACGTTCGATCGGCTGTGTCGTTGTTGCCAACAATCTGAGCTGCTTTTGTCTGGTCCTTCAAATCACGAAACTGTGGTGAAGTGAGAGAGACTTTCTCGACGGAGCCACCGACAGAAGTCAGCACCACTTCAAGGGCGTAGCCGCTTTCCGGGTCGAGAGAGCCGAGCGTTACAGAAGACGGTTCGTTTTTGGCAACCTGAATGCTGGCTGGAGTTGAGTCAGCGTTGCCGGCGGCCTTCGCAACTTCTGCGGCCTTCGCTTTTTCAGCCGCTGCAGCCGGAGGCACAGGCTTTTTAGGTTTCGGCGGTGGCGAAAAATAAGCTGACCAGATCCACATAATCACCATGCTGGACAGCAGAAACGTAAGCAGTCGACGATTTTCCATACGCTCTTATCGAACCTCAGCACAATGTGCGTGCTTCAAATACCGGATGACAGGCCTTGTAGGCGTGAGTGCACTTGTGAGCACCCATAATTCCCGGGTCCAGACGGGCCAGAAAAGATATCCAATCTGAACGGGGCTCGATACCAGGGGATCTGCCGAACTGCACATTCTCAGCAGAAATCTGTGCCAAAAACGCAGCCTGGACGGTCTCCGTTGAGTCTTCCGGGGGGAATGGCTGCCGAGTACTCGCTCAAACGAAGCCGGTTTTGACTGCGGAGAGAAGGCGCCGGAGTGGCATCCGGGAAGCGATCAAGCCTGATCAGCCCAGCGAATCCCACAGCTGATCGAACTGCTTTTGGAAGCGTGAGACCAGTGGAGGGAGATCGAGGATGACGAAGTTCTCCTCATTGTTTTCCGCGGCGCCGCGAGTCCAGTTGTAGCTTCCGTTCAGCAGCGATTTCTGGTCGAAAATCGCAAACTTGTGGTGCATATGGTAGGCGGTCCGGTCGACTCGAACGGGTATGCCGGCTGCCGCCAGTCTGTCCGCATCGGAGCCTTCATCGGCCGCTTTGTCGTTGTCGGTGATGATACGAATGCGGACACCGCGTTCGTGCGTTCGAAGGATGGCTGAAGAGATTCTGTCGTCGGTGATCGTGAAGACACAGATGTCGACGGACTTCTTTGCGTTTCTCAGCATCTCACAGATTTCCGCCGGGCAGTTCTCATGAGGACTGAAGCTGACTCGCATGGCCACAGGTGCCGACTGTGCATCAATGGGATGAAGCAGCCGGACGATATCTTCCAGCCAGTTGACGATCGTTGCGGATTCACCCAGTTGCTCCTTCACAAACGCAAACGCCTGATTGCGAAGCTGAGCTGTCTTCTGAGCATCCGGAGCGAGTCGCTCCAGCCACTGCTTGAGTTCATCCTTCTCTGACCGAGCGACTTTCTGATCAGCGAAACTCTGCTGTAGCAATTGTTGAAACTCGTGAGTGCTCATGAATCAACCTGTCGGCGGCGGATGGTCCGGCGAGAGTCTGGGACGATCACCAGAATTTTGAAATGGAACGAAAGGACTGCTTAGCAATGTCGGAGCATATCGAAGAACATACCAAGATTCAGCGCTCAGTGCTCCCATGAATGACGCCTCGACATTCAGAAGTCGTCAAAGACCGGACTTGTCTCTTTGTCTGTCCAGGGATGTCAGAGTCTTGAGCCAGCCGTGCTGCGAGGCCCAGTTGCACGCGGGAGACGACACCATGTTTTTGAGTGAGATTTCTGAGTACTCAGATTGGAGCGTGACACATGATGACCTTTGAGAACAGGACTCTAACGGCCTGTGTTTTGGCCGCCTCAGTGGTTGTGGCCCTCGGTCTGCTCACACATGAGGGACCTGCTGCATCGCAGCGTTTACCTGCTGCCACTGTGTCAGCGAGTTTGGAAGATGAATCTGCTGCAGACGACAGAATTCAAGAGCCTCCGGGAAAGCCTGATCGCGTCACCAAAGCCGAACTGCAGTCCCGACTGAAATCTCTTCGGCAGCAGCGGATTGAGTGCCTGAAGACAGCGGTGGAAATTGCGGAACAGAGGATCGGTGCCCTTGAGGATCGCAGCAGCAGCGATCTGGTGCGAGTTCTGTCTCTATATGAGAATCTCATTGAGGCTGAGGCAGCGGGAGACGAAGACGTTAACACAAAGATCGACCGTTTGCAGAAATCGCTCGCTGTCATCCAGCAATATCGGTCAAAACTCGAAGAGCGAGAGGAGCCGACGGACGCCATTTTTTCAGCTCAATCAACGGAGCAGCATGCGGAGATTCTGCTGACATTGCTGCAGCTCTCGGCTGTGACTACTGATGATAAGGACTCGGCTGCCTCAGATACGACCAGCCAGCGCCCAGACGCCACTGCTGCTCCCAAAGAAATGGATGCCGAAACGCGGACGCTGTGTGAGGAGCGAAGAAGGTTGCTGCGGGAGGCCATGAAGCAGCACGCTGCAACAAAGAGGCAAGGCGTGTTTTCAGGCATTCGTGAACTGACGCTCTATCGAAGCTGGGCGGAAGCAGAACTCGCGCTTGCAGCGACTCAGGAGGAGAAAGAACGCATTGCTCAGGATTACGTCGATCAGGTGCAGCATATTGTGGGCGAAACAGAAGCCCGAATACGGGTTGGAGTCGCCGACACAGATAGTCTCACGCAGGCTAAGATCCTGCTCGTGGAGGCGAAGTTGCTGCGGAAACGCATTCTCGAAGGCTCGGCCGAGAAATAACGTTCCTCGCAGGATCTCCTGCGGTCCCATCCACCGTCAACTCAGTCATCCGTTCTTCGCTGTGGCACGAAGTTGCGAAGGTAGTTGTAACTTTGCTGGAGCGATGCGATGCGATCGTTGAGCGATCCTTCGTAAGCTCGGTCTTCCACTTCAACACAGACGGGACCGCGGTAGCCGCAGTCGGTTAGAGTGGAGAAGAATTTGCCCCAGTTCACGTCACCCATGCCGGGGAGTTTTGGTGTGTGGTAACGGTTGGGATGGGCCATAATGCCGACTCGATCCAGCTTGTGCTGATCCAGTCGCACGTCCTTGGCGTGAATGTGGAACAGGCGATCACGGAATTCCCGCATCGGGCCAAGATAGTCCATGTGCTGCCAGATCATGTGTGACGGATCGTAGTTCAGCCCGAAGTTCGGGGATGGAATGTCGTGGAACATTCGAGTCCAGATGTCCGGCGTTGTTGCCAGGTTCTTTCCACCGGGCCATTCATCGGCAGTGAACAGCATCGGACAGTTTTCAATGCCGATCCTGACTCCTCGATGTTCCGCCAGTTTGATTAAGGGCTGCCACGTGCTGAGAAAACGCGGCCAGTTGTCGTCGACGGATTTGGTCCAGTCGCGTCCGACGAACGTGTTGACTCGATCAAGCCCCAGTCGAAAGGCCGCTTCGATCACAAGATGCAGATGAGCCACCGCGGCATCGGCTTCCGACGAATTCGGGCTGAGCGGATTGGGATAGTAGCCAAGGCCACTGACCTGCACGCCGGTTTTGTCGACCTTCTTTCGAATCTCGGTTACCAGGTGTTCTGTCAGATTGGCCACATCAATATGACTGACGCCCGCATAACGCCGTTCTGCCTTGCCTGTCGGCCAGCAGCAAACCTCCACACAGTCGAAACCAATTTCTTTCGCCGTCTCAAAGACCTGATCGAAACTGAGATCCGGAAGGATGGCACTGACAAAACCAAGTTGCATGGCACACACCTTTCAAACTCCGAAAAGCAAGTCTGCTGCGCAGGTCATCGTAGTCATCACTCTCTGAGTGATGAATTGCGTTCATTCAGGCTCGCAGGCGGCGAAGCACTATCCTGCGAGCAACTCGTTCGGCTCAGCCGATTTCCTTACGAACCTTCTCCAGCAGCGCCTTGGTGGCTCGGATGCCAGCGTATTCATCCAGCGTGCCGCCTTCGTATTCGATTCCAACGTAGCCGCTGTAGCCCGCCTCCAGAACGATCTTCATCATGCGGAGATAATCCGTCTTTGTTTCATTTCCGGATGCATCAAAGTCGTGAGACTTTGCGCTGACGGCCTTGGCGAACGGCATCAGTTCGGTCACGCCCTGGTAGCGGTCATACCACTCTTCGTCCTTGATACGGAAGTTGCCGAAGTCCGGAAGAGTTCCGCAGTTCTTCAGGTTGACGAGTTTCATTACGGACGCGAGCCATTCTCCATTGGAAGACAGGCCACCGTGATTTTCGACGATCACATTCAGGCCATGCTCCGCACCAAATTCTGACAGAGCTCGCAGGCCATCGGCGGCACGATGCAGCTGCTCTTCATACGTTCCAGCGCTGCCTGCGTTGACACGAATGGAATGGCAACCCAGGAACTTGGCGGCTTCGACCCACTTGTAATGATTTTCAACGGCCTGCATTCGCTTCTTCAGGTTCGGGTCACCGAGGTTCCCTTCGCCGTCGATCATGATCAGGACGCTTTTCACGCCGTTGTCTTCGGCTCGTTTCTTGAGTTCAGCGAGGTACTTTGTGTCCTTCGCTTTGTCCTTGAAGAACTGGTTCACATATTCAACGGCTTCAATCCCGAATTCCTTTTTGGCGGTCAGTGCGAAGTCGAGGTTATCCAGTTTGCCTCCGAAGATGGTGCGGTGCAGCGACCATTCGGCCAGAGAGATGTCGAACTTTGCGGCGGAAGACGTGGCCCCCCAGGCAGATGCTGTCATCAGGCCGGCTGCAGCTGCGGCAGTGGAAGCCAGAAAAGAACGACGGGAAGCAATCGGGTTCATTGAGGAGGCCTTTCAGGAGTCGCTGGCGTCAGGAACATGCTGGCAGCGACGGAAGTCTGTGAGTATTGACGTTGGGTGACACGTTCGAAACTAGTGTACTGCCGGTTTTTCAGCTTCACAAATCCGACGACGGAGACAGTCCTCATGTCCTCAAAGAATGTGCGAAAGAACACATGTGAGAGAAGGCTGCCCTGAACGTCCAGAGGTACTGCACAGGAATTCCCGCGGGAGAATCTTCACAAGAGGTTCCTTTTGAACTGCCTTGGGGAACGATAGACTACGGTTGAAGTGGAGACGGGCCGGACGCGTTTGATCATTTGGAACAGGCAGCCAGATTTCGTTGCATGACGAACATTCACCTGCTGCAGAAACTGCACACCTTCAGGGTTTGCTGAATGAAGTGTCCGTATGAAGTCTGTTGACTGGATTGTCGTCGCCATTCTGATGCTGATGCTGATGGTCATCGCCATCGTCAGCTCGCGACGGATGAAGGCTCCCGTTGAGTACTATACTGGTGGGCGGCGAGCGGGGCTGTTTCAGCTGATTATGTTCTCATTCGGCTCGGGAACCAGCGCCGATTCGCAGGGCTCGGTGATGTCCGGAGCCTGGCGAGCAGGTTTGTCAGGGCTCTGGTGGCAGTTTCTGTGGCTGCCGATCACACCGTTCTACTGGATCCTGGCACCGTTGCTTCGCCGACTTCGAGCTGTCACGACAGCCGATTTCTTTGCGATGAGGTTTGGTCGAAGCACTTCGCTGCTGTATTCGATTTACGGCATGATCATCTGTGTCGTGCTCATGGCCGGAATTCTGTTTGCATCGGCCCGGCTGCTGAATGTTCTGATGGATCCGTTCTTCAGCAATGCGGCCGCAAAACTGCATGTTCAGATTCCATCGGTGGATGTCAGGTCCATGTTCCTGCCGCCGGCCGTTGATCGTCCGCCGATTCTGACCTGGCGTGCGCTGGGCGGAGAAGGTCTTGCTGCCGCATCGCTGGGTTTGATGCTGGCTGTGTGCGGAGTGATCGGCGGGCTGAATGCAGCGGTTGTGACCGATGTGATTCAGGGGTGCGTTCGAATTCTTCTGACTCTCGTTCTGCTGCCGGTGATGTTTCATCGAATTGGCGGATTTGGTGTGCTGCATACATTCGATGCGCTCAAGCCCGGCATGTTTGACTTCGTCGTGAACGCGGAGTCCAGGCTGGAAGGTCAGCAGGATCCGTTCACACTGTTCTATCTCTGCATGCTGGCCGTTGCGGGACTGGCAGGCGTCATTGCTCAGCCACATATCATGACGATGTGCGGAGCTGGGCGGGGTGAGCTCGATGCGCGGATTGGTTTCACCTTTGGCAATCTTCTGAAGAGATGTGTTTCCGTGCTTTGGGCCTTTCTGGCTCTGGCCTGTGTGGCATGGTATCTCGGACCATCAACGCCGCTCGACGGTCCTGCCAGTACACCGGCGGATCGAGAACTGCTGGTGCAGTTGCGCGAAGTTGCGGACGGAAGTATTCAGTCGAAGCCGCCGGATGAACAGGCAAAAGCCAGAACGCTGGACGCGCGGTTTGCCGATCGGTTGTTCGGGCGAATGGTTCGCGATCTTACGGAGACGCTTCCGGGAGGCCTGCGAGGTCTGTTTGCTGCCATCGTGATCGCTGCCGCCGTCAGTCACTGCGGAACTCAAATGATCGTCGCCAGCGGATTGTTTGCGGAGCATTTCTATAAGCAACAGATTCGTCCAGGCATGGAGCCTCATCATTACCTGACCATTGGTCGCCTGTGCGGCCCCGTTCTGGTTCTCGCAGCCCTGATTTTGCAGATGAGCTTTTCGAATATTTCCGACGTGCTGCGCCTGGTCATCAAGACACCGGCGGTCATCGGGATCAGCATGTGGATGGGCCTCATCTGGACTCGATGGAACACCGCCTCCGTCTGGGTCACGACCATCGTTTCTGCAGGCATGGGAATACTTTGTGGATACTTCCCGGACGAAGTCCAGCGAACGTTCCCAGGCCTCTCACACCTGATGTTCACCGAAACTCCTCAGGGTCCCATCATGATGGATGCCTGGAAGATTCTGCTGATCCTGACCAGCGGTCTGTCCGCGGGGATCCTGGGCACCTTTGTGACGGATCTGATGCAGGACAGCCAGCTGGAATACTTCTATCGCGTCATTCGAACACCAGTGTCGCCGGATGAAGCGACATACGGCGAAGACTATCAGCCGCCCGACGATAAGGAACTGCTTCCATGCGTGGCGTTCTGGGGATTTCAGCTGCCTGGTCCAACACGAGGTGGGCTGCTGGGCTTCACCGTTGCATGGCTGGTGGTCGGAGCTCTGGTGCTGCTGACCAAGTGGGTTTCGCTGATCTTTTAGTCGCGCTCACTCCTGACCAGACATGTAGTGGACTTCGCCAGAAGTCCTTACCGCTCGATCCTGCTCATTCTGCAGAATGGCCCTGACTCTGGCGCCTGGAGACACTATCGAAAGGTGTCCCGTGTCCGTTACCATGGTAGACCCCTGGCCGAAGGAGAAATCTGCATGGTGCCGCGTCACGTGAATGCTTTTCGTCGACGACAGTTTTTGGTCGCAGGCTGTTCTGCCGGCCTGCTGGCTACGACCAGAGGATACGGTGCAACGCCCTCACTTTCGTCTGCGGATCAGAACCTTGTCACATGGGTTCAGGAAACCGCCGGGAAGTGGGATCAGTCGCTCTACTGCCGGATGCTGGGTGCGGCGAACGAATTCAAGGAAGGCGATGCCATCATCGGTGTTGCCGCAAAGGATGAAGCAGAGCGGCGTCTTGCCAGAGACCTGTTGTCGCGTACAACACTGGCCGCCATCGATCAGCATCCTCCGTACGTCGATGAACTGTCCGAGTTTCTGAAGACCGGCGTTGACCAAACCAGCCAGGCCTCGATGAGTCATCTGACACTCGCAGAACTGCGCACGCTGCTGCTGACAAGGCCAGAAGAAGAGCTGCACAGAATTCGACGAGGGCTCAGCAGCGATGTAATTGCCTGCGTTGTCCGTCTGATGACGAACGAAGATCTGGTCCTGCTGGGATCCAGGCTCTTTAATTCTCTTCCGGGAAGTCAGATTGGCGCGAAGGGATACCTGGGCGCGCGCATCCAGCCGAATTCGCCAACGGACAATGTGGATGACATACGATGGCAGGTCTTTGACGCGTTTTCCTACGCTGTTGGTGATGTCCTGCTTGGCACAAATCCAGTGTCGAGCGACCCGGAGTCTGTTGCGTCGGTTGAAAAGACGCTTCAGGACGTTCTCCAGACGTTTGATCTGACGGATGTGATGCCGCATTGCGTGCTGGCTCACGTGGATGTTCAGGCTGAAGTCGAAAAGCTCTATCCGGGATCGACGGCTTTCTGGTTTCAGAGCATCGCGGGAAATGACGGAGCGAACCGCACGTTTGATATCTCTGTGCAGAAGATGAAAGACCACGCGTCGACTCGCACAGGAAAGTTCGGCCTGTACTTTGAAACCGGACAGGGCGCGGACTTTACGAATGGGCATGGCTACGGCACAGACATGGTCGTGTTCGAATCACGCAAGTACGGATTCGCCCGAGCTTTGACAGCCGTTGTTGCATCGTCACTGAAGGAACACAAGAAGCCGTGGAGTCCGTGGGTTCACCTGAATGATGTCGCGGGCTTCATTGGTCCTGAAGTCTTTCGAACCAGAGAACAGCTGGTACGCTGCTGTCTCGAAGATATCGCGATGGGCAAGCTTCACGGACTGACGATTGGACTCGACGTCTGCTCGACGCTGCACATGGATGTGTCCCTGGATGATCTCGGCTGGTGCATTGATCAGATCATGCCGGCCAACCCGGCGTACCTCATGGCCCTGCCGACTCGCATCGACCCGATGCTGGGATATCTGACAACCGGTTACCAGGACCACGTGCACATCCGGGAGAAGTTTGGGTACCGCGTCGATGACAGAATGTGGCAGTTCTTTCAGGCACTAGGTGTGATCGATGCAGAGGGAAAGCCGACGTCCCGATTCGGTGATCCTCTCTGGGTGTACCAGCAATACTGTCGCCGCAAAGGCGATGCTCGCAGTGATGAACAGATCCGCGAAGAAGGGCGACAGAGGCTGGCGGAAGTTCGTGCACGAGGCGTCTTCATTGCCGAGGGCTATGGTGCGAAGCCGTCTGAATTGAATCCACAGCTGTCCAGAGAGATTCATCGAATCTACGACGCTGCCAGAGAGTGTATCTGGAAGGAACTGACTCCTCAGTTCGCAGCAGCAATCCCGGGCAGCGTGCTGCTGAAGTCACGTTCTGTCGACCGCACCGACTATATCCTGCACCCGATCAGCGGCGAACATTTATCGGAGGACTCGCAGCGAACGGTGAAGCAGCTGCGTGAACAGTCGCACGAACAGTTCGACACGCAGATTGTGATCTCCGACGGACTGAACGCGACTGCAGTGACAGAAGGAGATCAGCTTACCGCACTGTTGACTGCGCTTCGCGTTAAACTGGAAGTTGCGGGTTGCCGAATCAGCCCGAATGTCATGCTGGTTCATGGGGGACGAGTGAGAGCCGGCTATCGAATTGGCGAACAGCTCTTCGGCGGCCGAGAAGGACAGTTCAGCCTTTTGCATGTGATCGGTGAGCGTCCAGGAAGCGGACACCATACGTTGTCGATCTACATGACGGTGGCCAATGGAACTGTGTGGGGCAAGGCTGATCAGGTCGACCACAACATTACAAAGGTGGTCTCCGGGATTGCTTCCACTGCGCTCCTGCCGGAACTGGCAGCAAATGAAGCGGTGCGAATTCTGAATGAGATGCGAGCCGGCGGCTGAGTTTCACAGTAGGTGCCGCTTGCCGAGCGGCACTTCGCGGCCCCGCCGCGACCAGCGACCGGACGGGCCTCCATTGGATCGCAGGTGATCGTGGAAAAGCAGCGTCGGCTCAGGCTTGTTGCTTTGAAGCAAGTGGCTTAGGCATCCGCGGATGCGAGATCAAGGTTCGCCTGGCGGCGAAAGTCCTGCTCGGCAAGCAGGACCTACATAAAAAAAGACTCATCTCGGGGGGCGGCGAATTGCCGGGGCCCCCGTGAGTCTTGGTAGGATTACTCAGTGGCTCGTGTCTCCGACGCGAGAACTTCCCGCCACGGAGTGACGGGCCACGGACTGGGCTACTTTAGTAGCTGTAGCCGCTGCCGGAGTTGCCTTTTTCGCCGCGAGCTGGACTGTTGCAGGTGATGTCGCAGCTGTTATCGCATTCGTCAGCGAAGTCGAGGTACGTGCTGCCGACAACTTCACCCTTCTTGCCGCTTCCCAATGTAAAGTAGTAGGTCTGGTTCATGGCTCCGAACGCGGAACCCATGTCTTCCAGTTCTTCGTTGACGCCGTAGGACAGTTCCGTCAGACCGACGATCATCCCCAGAACGGTGATGGTGCCGATCAGGACCAGTTCTGCAGATACGACGAAACCGTTGTTGTCATTCTTCAGTGCGATGAGCAGGTTCATGAGAGTCTCCGGATTTTGAGTGTTCAGTTTTCAGAAGAGAGTAGTCAGTGTTCAGTTTTCAGTGTTCAGCAAGGGCAATAGAAGAAGCCTGCGGCTTTCCGCTTTAGCCCTACTTTTCGCCTCGGGCTGGGCTGTCGCAGTTGATGTCGCAGCTGTTGTCGCAGGCGTCCTGGAAGTCGAGGTTTGTGCTGCCGACGACTTCACCCTTCTTGCCGCTGGCGAGGGTGTAGTAATAAGTCTGGTTGATGGCACCAACGGCGGATCCAACGTCTTCGAGTTCCTGATTGACGTTGAAGCTCAGTTCGGACAGACCGACGATCATGCCCAGAACCGTGATGGTTCCGACGAGCACCAGTTCAGCCGATACGACGAAGCCGTTGTTGTCATTCTTCAGAGTGTTGATGAGGTTCAGCATGGTCAGTTCTCCTGTTCGATGTGCGAGTCAGTTTCGGATGACTCGCAGGTTTCTGTTTCAGTTCTGATCACTGTGATCAGCGGCTGATGAAACCTGTGTAAAGCAGGCTGAATGCCAAACCCCTGTGCCGGACCGTATAGAATTTCAAAAACAGCCGTTTCTGTGTGACGTAACTGCCAGCTGCAAATGGACTTACGAGAACTCAGAAAATTCTTCCGCCAGGTTTACACGCGTGTAAAGGGTGTTCAGGTCGATGTTGACCGCAGACAACACAGGTTCGGCCGGTCGCTGAGAATCTCTCTGTAAGTTGTTTGATAAAAGCCATTTACGGCAATCAACATGCGGGCATCAGATGATGCCAGCCGGCAACACTCGCGGACGCTCTTCTTGTGACATTCCTCAAAAGCTGCCATGCTTCCGCCTCAGACGCAGAGTGGCACGGAGGAACAGATGCGACTTCCCGGAGCAGCCCGGCACAGGGCTCCATTTCGATTCAACATCACACCGATGATTGATGTGGTATTCCTGCTGATCATCTTCTTTCTGGTGGCCAGCTACTTTATTCGCAGCGAACAGTCGCGCAGTGTCAACCTGCCGTCTGCGGGACACGGGCAGCGCGATGAAGAACAGAGTGGACAGCATCTGACGATCACTCTGGAACCGGACGGTCAATACTCGGTTGGCGGTGAAGTCTGCACCGAGGATGCGATTCTCCACCGTCTGCGACAGCTGTCGTCAAACACATCGGACGATGTTCCGTCGCAGGTGCGAATCCGAGCCGACCGCAAGGCCCATTTCGCGGAGATTCGCCGACTGATTGAACTGTGCTCCGCGAACCAGATTGTCAGCATTCGTTTTGCTGTGATCGCTCCCCATCGCTAGCTGAAGATCAGGACCAGACACATCATGCGTATTCCGGTTCGACGCAATCCTGATCAGCATGACGGCGATCCGATGACGCCGATGATCGATGTTGTGTTCCTGCTTCTGGTGTTCTTCATTTGCGCATCTGTCGGGACTGTGGTGGACGATCTGCTTCCTGCGGAACTGGCAGGAACAACGGAGCCGACGGAATCTTCGAAGACTGAGGCGGCACAGGAACGATGGAGCCATCCACTCATTCAGATTCGCCTCGAGACCGGCCCGGCCGGGATGAGCATTCGGCTTGAAGACCAGCCGCTGCCGGATGTTCCTTCGCTGGCAGAACGACTTGCGAGGCTTGCCGCTGCGGATCCGGAATCTGCGGTTGTGCTGAACATCGCGGATGAAGTCGAAGTGCAGGATTTCATCACAGTGTACGACCTGTGCCAGAGCCTGCAGCTGGAGAACATCTCGTTTGCCGTCCGCGGCGCACCGTAGCAGCCCGTTGCGAATGGGCGCTGGATTTGCGAAAGGGGAGCCGCGTGTTTCGAAAGGGAGGGCGAGGCTCCCGCCGAGCCCGTCATGCACCCTGGTCCGATTGATGTGAGTGTTCAACCGGCAGGCAACGGCAGTCAGAAGCAGACGATCGCGACGCAATTGTCTTCGCCGGAACTGTGCATCCACACTATGCCGCGTGAGCGCGTCGCTGGCGTCGTGGCAGGCGGACCTGGAACGTACTTCCGCGGTTCAGACCTTCGCTGAGAGGAGTCACAGTGCCGCCGTGATCTTCGACAATTCTGTGAGTAATGCTGAGTCCCAGTCCGGTGCCCTGGCCTGCGTCGCGCGTCGTGAAGAAGGGGTCAAAGATATGCTGAAGTGTGGTCGAATCCATGCCGCAGCCATCATCGGTGACAGCAAGGACAACGTTGTCGACCTGCTCCTGCAGCCGAATCACCACTCGACCGCCTGAATGAGTGGCCTGAAGTCCGTTGGCAACCAGATTCAGAATGACCTGTTTGATCTGAGCCGAGCTGACCTCAGCGGTGACCGTTTTGTCGCAGTCAAATTCGACGGTTCGATCACTGAACTTTCCGAGGTGCCTGACCATCGCCAGAACTTCTCGCACCAGTTCTGAAAGATCGGTATTCGCCTTTGCGCCTTTGTCGCCGCGGGAGAAATCGAGAAGTCGTGCGGTGATTTCTCCGCAGCGGCGGGATTCGCGGCGAATCATGGAGACTCGGTCAAGAATCTCGCGGCAGGTTTCGGACTGCGGATCGTCCATTTCATACAGACGCATTTCCAGAGAATCGGCCGCCAGGGAAATCGCGCTGAGCGGATTGTTGATTTCATGAGCCACGCCGGCGGCAAGAAAACCGACATTGGCCAGTCCCTGTGATCGGACCAGCTGTTCGCTTCGTTCTCGGACCTTCTCCTGAAGATCTTCTTCCGCCTGCTGAAAGCGATCGGCCATGCAGTTGACACCTGCGACCAGGTCCGCAAATTCATCCTGCCACCTGGAACAGGAAGGCAGTCGGAACGAAATATCGCCGTTGGCAATGCGAGTGCATCCTTTTGCGATCGATCGAACGGGCGCCGAAATCCAGTTCAGACCACAGATCATGACCACGACATAAACCGTCACCACGACCACCGTTCCCCAGATCAGAAACTGCAGAAGTCGCGCGGATCGCTGGCGCTCCTTTGTCAGAGACAGTTCGACCCAGTCACGAGTCTGATAGGCTGGCAGATTGTCGAGCGACTTCTGAATGAGAGCGATCGCTGTTCCCGCTTTATGCTGGATCTCATGCAGCCTGGTGTTATCGTCCGAATTGCTCAGTGGTCGAATGGCGTCGGAGAGTTTCCACAGCTGGAAAAGTTCGCCGTAGATCTTGTCCAGACGCCCGATCACCTGGTCACGCTGGTGCTGAGCAACCTGGTCGGCCAGCGGCAGAGCTTCAATGCGCTTTCGGAATTCGAACAGCTCGGCTTCGGCGAGTCGAAGATCCGCCAGATACTGAGCCTTCATTTCTTCAGCAGCAGCGGGGCGACGAAGGTCCAGTCGCGAAAACAGACTTTCGCCAATTCTTCCGACAGCGCGGCTGAGGTGGTCCTGGTTGGGACTTCGGTGCAGCAGGAAGTCCAGGTCGTCAACAGCTTCCTGATGCCAGACCAGACCAAAGATCCCGATCACAGCCAGCACAATCATCAGCAAAAGTGACACTGAAAACAGTGACACCAGCCTTCTGCGGATGCTGCGGACCAGAAACACGCCGACCTCCCTGTCGCATGCCTAGTTCAAATAGGTACAAGTCTACCTGTCCGACAATTCACACGTTTCCAACGTCGGCTCTGACACATCACTATGGAATGTGGTCTCCACGTCGGAGCCGAATACTAACGCTGTCGAGCAGGAAAGGCCAGACCGGTCATTTCTGCCGCTTTACAACGACTGTCGACCAGCGAGATTTCGGAAATTCCGAAATCGGTTGATCATGGCAGTTTGTACGTGATAAAACGCTGTGGCGATACAGGAGTGAGATCCGAGTCGGTCAGAAAACGGGAGTCCTGAAATTGGACATGAATCCAATCTTCCTGGTCGTTCTATTCATCCCCTTGGCTGTCCTTTTGGGCTTTCTGATCGTTCGCTGGCAGTACAAGAAAACGTGTGCACATGTGCTGGCAACTCTGGAACAGTCGGGTGTTCAGGGAGAAATTATCTCAGGATTTATGCCTCCCCTGCGACTGTGGCTTCACAACCGCAAAGGAGACGGGTGGTGCCGGGTTCGCCTGTCCAATGGCGACATCAAGTGGGCACGTTACCGAAACTCCCTGTTTTCAGGCGCATCGGTTGAGTTCTTCAGCTAGACACCGCGCGGTTTTCGCCGATTCTCCTGGGTGAGTGCCAAAACCCGGCGATCAACAGACTTCTGCCAACATCCGGCTGTGACGGCTGAGGAAGTTCTGCCGAAAATGAAGGAGTAAGCGATTGGTCTCGAGTGCTTTCACAAAAGTTCGCGCTGGTACCCTGGAGGATCTGAAAGCGATGATCGCCTGATCAGATTCACCAGAAGTTCGCTGATTCCTGGTTGGTTCGACAGTTTGCATGTTCGGGCAGGAGGCCCGTCATGACCGAAGCAGAATTTGTAGAGATCCTGAGATCCAGCGTGAATGAGCTTCTGCGCTGGGTGGGATTTGGCACTCTGACCGGACTTGCTGCCAAGGCCATCATGCCTGGGCGCGATCCTGGTGGTGCTATCGCAACGATGCTGACCGGCATCGGCGGCAGTGTTGTCGGCTGTGGCGTGGCCATGTTCTTCTGGAAGGACGCGGCAATCGATCCCATCAGCTTGAAGGGGTTTTTCGCTGCTGTTTTTGGGGCGTTTACTCTGCTGTTCTTTTACCGTCTGCTGTCCGGTGCATTCTTTAAGGAAACCGATGATGGCGAAGATCGCTGGATGCACCGACTTCGCAAACGCGTCCGTCGCCGCAAAGTGGTGGATGACATTCTGAGAGACGCTGCCTGAACAAGGTCAGAAACAACAAAGGCACCCGGGTTCGGGTGCCTCTTCTTTTTGAATGAGCTGTTGTCAGAACGTTATGGCTCGCGGCACGATGTCACATCGTCCGAGTCACATCGTCCGATGCGCTGCCGGCGCGGCTTCTCGCGAAGACGAGCGAATCTCCTGTTCCCCGCCGACCCGCTGCCAGGTCATCACCCAGTTGTCCTGCCAGGTCTTTCCGTTGTCGCGGGAGACTGACTGCGTCCACCGGCACGATTCCGGCGTGACCTGATCCCAGACGCCTCTGACCTGAATTCGCAGGCCGTGTTCCGTCTCCTGCGCCACGAATATGCCGGCTCCATTCTGGAAGCGACCGGACTGTGGCGGACCATTCAGTGCTCCGCTCTTTGCGTTGACCCAGAAGTCATTCCACGTTTCCTGATTTCTGTCGAGAAGGCGGAGGCCCATGCCGTAGAAATCTCGCGCCGGGATCCGCAGTTCCTCGATGCTTCCTGCACCGTCCAGGATGGACCAGCATGTTGCCTCCCCTTCAAATTCGTCCCACTCGCTGACAGTGCCCTGTTTCAGACGGCGATTTTGAATCTTCCAGTTCCCTTCGAGGAACGCAAAATCTCCGGGCTTGCCGGGTTGTCCAGGGGGAATGATGTCGGACGGTACACTGGGTGCCTTTTTGGGCATGGCGAGAAATCCAGTCAGAAAGAGTCCTGTAGAAGCCATCAACATTGTTCGACGATCACTGACCTGAGCTGACGCAGACATAACGACTCTCCAATGCGCGGAGCTTCTCCGCAGGCAGAAGTACAGAAGGCCCTGCGGACAGCACAGGGGAACAATGAGCTTCGGTCTGGCACGTGTCTGTTGCCGACACGCTCACGACTCGGAGACGATTTTGAGTATTTCGTTCGTCCGGTCCGCTGCCTTCACGATCATCAACCAAAGCCGTGAAAACTGTACACGGCATCTGGATCCAGTGAAGTTCCAGATTTTATTATGTTGATGGGTCCAGATTCAGGCCTCAGTGAATCAACGCTGTGTCATCCTTTGACACCGTTCGTTTCGTCCGAGGTCATACGAGACAGAGGTTCGACAGAAGCGTCTGACTATTAGACGCAGAGCAGGGGAAATTTTTTGATGACTGGCCGACCAATTCTTCCACTGAACATCGATCGACGTCGCAACGCCTCGTTGCAGGACCAGTTGTACAGCAGTCTGCGTGAACAGATACAGACTGGTCAAATGGCACCCGGATCTGTGCTTCCGTCCAGCCGGGATCTTGCCGTGGACCTTGGCGTTTCACGCAACACCGTGATCGCCGCGTACGACCGGCTGGCGGGTGAAGGATATCTGGAGACTCGTCAGCGTTCGGGCATCTTCGTGAGCCCTGAGTTTGGCCGACAGAAGCCCGCCGCGCCGGCAGCCCGTCGAGCACCCTTGAAGCGTCGTCATCGCATCGCCGTCACTGATGCTTCGACAGCGCTGCGTGAGCCGCAGCCGTTTCGACTTTGTCAGCCCGACGTTCGACTGTTTCCGCTCGCGCTGTGGAATCGACTTCGCAGCCGCGCGCTGCGACGGACCGGCCATCGACTGCTCAACTACCAGTCGACCTTTGCTCTGGGTCTTCCCGTTCTTCGCCAGGCGCTGGCAGACTATCTGGGTGAAAGCCGAGGCGTTCGGTGCGACTGGACTCAGGTGGTGATCACGTGCGGTTCGCAGGAAGCCTTGTATCTGCTGAGCCAGGTGCTGTTGAAACCCGGGCAGTCTGTGCTGCTGGAAGACCCGGGTTATCCCGGCGCTAAGTCAGCTTTTGGTCGAGCCGGCGCCGTGCTGCAGAGCCTTCCCGTGGATGAACTCGGCGCGATTCCTCCGGAAGATGCTGCCGGGGTTTCGGTGATTTACACCACGCCCTCGCGTCAGTTTCCGACAGGAGCCTGTCTGCCGGCTGCTCGAAGGATGGCGCTGATCGAGTGTGCTCGGAAAGCAAAGGCGTGGCTGATTGAAGACGACTACGACTCCGAGTTTCGTTACTCACGGCCGCCGCTGCCCGCGATGTACAGTCTGGATCAGGGACAGCGAGTCCTTTACATCGGTTCGATGAGCAAGGTGCTGTTTCCCTCACTGCGAATCGGATACATGGTGGTTCCGCCGGAACTGCTGCCGGCTCTTGAAGAGCTGCGTCTGACACTGAATGATCACGGACCGCTGATTGACCAGGTCACACTCGCCGACTTCCTGCAGTCCGGCGCGTTCTATACTCATATTCGTCGCTGTCGGAAGGCCTATGAAGCAAGGCTCGATGCACTGCTGACGTCCGTGGCAAAGCATTCTCTGCCGCTCACATTTCCTCACACCGACGGAGGCATGAACCAGGCCGGCTACTTTACCGACCATCGCAGCAGTGCCATTCGAGTCTCGCAGCGCTTGAAAGACCTTGGCTTCGAAGTTCCATGCCTGGAGTCATACACTCAGCGACCAATCGCCCCGGGCCTTGTTTTTGGTTTCACCGCCTTTGATCCTCGAACGATCTCCCGAGCCGTCGCTGATATCGCTGACGTGATCCGGTCGAAAAGCCTGTGAGGTACCAACCAGTTGCTGACACAACAAGATCGACCCAACGTCGAGCGGTTGGGCGTCAGCCCACCGAGCCCCGCGCCTTCGTTCGTCATTCCCTCGCATACAGGAACTGCGGGAATCCAGCACTGTGATTCATAACCGCGAATGAACGCGAATAGACGCGGATGGATCAACACCAGTCCAGAATCACACCCTGCTTTCCGTCGGGAGCCTTGGGCCATGGCCTGGTGACCGTCCAACCAAATTTCAAGTCAGGCTCCACGCCGGCTTCACGCCGGTTGAATATGGGTTCGGAAACGAAAGGACGATCACTCATGGCTGCGGTATCAAGAATATGAAGGAATTTTGACAACCACTGGTTGCGCCAGCCGGATAATCAGGATGCAGCTCATTCGATCAGTGTTTTCTGGGGCAGGAGCAGGACATGGCACGCTGGTGGGGGAAGAACCTGAGAATTGATGGCACATGGCTGAGTGAAGCGGATGGCAATTACACGCGGATGGCGGCGCAAAGCGCCGAGGATTGGGAAGTGCAGGTTCAAAATGTCTGCCGTACGATCGAAACAAAAGTGGCGGCTGGCACAGGGAAGGCCAACAAAACCGGCTCGCTTTTGATGCAGCTAATCCTGGGGATGAGCGGCAAGATGATCACCATCGTGCCCATTGCTGCGGCAGCCATGGAACGCACTCAGGCCAAGCCTGTGGATATGACCAAAGCGATCAAAGAAGGTTACAGATTTACATGTACTGAGAATCAGTACTGCTCCGGTGACCCTGCACAAGGGGTTGCTATTACTCCACATTCCAGCTTGATGAAAGGAGGCGGGGGCGGTGTCAATGTGCGAGTCTACTATCATCCAGCCGCCTGGAGTTCCGAGGATCAGGTCCAAGGTTTCGACACGCTGCTGGACAATATCCAGCCGGATGATGTGCTGTTTCACGAGCTGTTTCACGCGTATCGTTGCATGAAAGGAATCTTCGAGGAGGTTCCAACGGGTGACACATGGCATTTCACAGAAGAACAAATGGCCATTATAGCCACGAATGTCTACGTCTCGGAAATTGGTCGAGGAGGTTCACTGCGGGGTGATCACGATTTGCAGTTTCATTCCCTTAAAGACAATAAGGGATCCGGTGACCAGACTGTAGGACGCATCTTTTACAACAACAACTTTAAGATCGTAGACCAGATGGCTCGCGAAATGCCGGAGTTCACTGGTCCGCTCGAAAAGACGGATGAGGCGTCACGTGTAGCCGACTGGAATCCGTTCCGCGAGCGCGTTCTGTTTGACAAGAACCGTGCGATGTACAACTCCATGGGCAGCGTCGTCCTCGATATGCTTTCTGAAAAGCGATAGCACTTCGCTGTCTTCTTTCCGCATTTCGAGGCCATGGGCTCAGAGAAGCCTGAGTTGAGGCTGGATGATTGAATCTCTCCAAAACCGTTGGAAGTGTCGTGATCGGGAAGGTGTTATTGGTTTCGGGAGTCATGATCTCCCTTTGTGCTGCGGCGGTGTCTCCTGCGTTGGCTTCCTAGTCTGATCGGTGTGTGCTCCGTTCGATCGTCCGGGAGCATACTCACAGCGTGAGCGACGAATACGAAGGAGAACAACATGGCTGCGACGTTGCTGAAGGGTCCTCGGGGTGGTTTCTTTGGTCTACAGTTTGCCAGGCGTCTTCGATACCAGCTGGTCGACACGTATCGTTCGCTGCATGCCGAATATGGGGATCGCTGTGCGACTCGGATTGGTCCGTATCAGCTCTTCTTCTTTTTCCATCCGGACGACATTCATGAGATCCTGGTGACTCATGCCCGCACAATTCTGCGGGATCCTCGACCGATGCAGGTGTTTGCTCAGTGGAACGGCAATAGTCTGCTGATTACGGAAGGTGAGCAATGGCTGCGGCAGCGACGACTGGTGCAGCCCGCGTTTCAGGCCCGCCGCTTCGAAGCGTATTCACAGAAGATGACGCTGGTCATCGACGAACTGAAGACGCGGCTGCTGTCTCGCCTGGCAACAACATCGTTCGTTGACGTGGATGTCGATGAGACGATGACGGGCCTGACACTGGATGTGATTTGCCAGACGATGTTCTCCACGGATCTCAGCTCCAAAGCCGCAGAGATTCGACAGGCGGTTGCGGCGCTTGCGGAAATCGCGTACCACGAAATGCAGCAGCCGTTCATCTGGCCGCTGTGGCTGCCAACTCGCTGGAACCGACGCAAGAAGTCTGCAATGGCCGTGCTGGATCAGATTGTCTGGGACATGGTGCGGCAGCGGCGGAAAGAGAATGTCGACAAGGGCGATCTGCTGTCCATGCTGCTGGCCGCGGTCGACGAAGAAGGCGACGGAGGAACGCTGACCGATCGTCAGGTGCGTGATGAGACGATGACCCTGATGCTGGCTGGTCATGACACAACCGCCGCAGCGCTGGACTGGTTATTCTGGCTGCTGGCAAAACACCCGGAAGCAGCACAGCGATGTCGTGATGAGATTCAGCAGGCCTGCGGCCATCGCGCGGTGGAGTTCAGTGATCTCCCGAAGCTGACGTGGCTGAACGCGGTGATTCGTGAGAGTCTGCGTTTGTATCCGCCGGCGATTGGAGTGTTCCTGCGAAAGGCGACTCAGGATGTTCGCATCGGCGAGGTCGATATTCCCAAAGGATCACTCATTTCTCTTTCCAGCCTGGTGACTCACCGAGATGCTCGCTGGTTTCCAGAACCTGATCGATTTGATCCTGAGCGATTCCTGCCGCCTCGAGTCCACAGCATTCCTCAGCACGCATGGTTCCCCTTCGGCGCTGGTCCTCGTATCTGCATCGGCCAGCAGTTTGCCTTGATGGAAATCGCGCTGGTCCTTGCTCGATTGCTTCCTGAACTTCGCTGGACTGTCGTGCCGGGAGAATCGGATCCCGTTCCTCACATGACGGCTGCTCTTCGTCCGAAAAATCGGTTGATGCTGAGGTTTGAGGGGAACCGGTGACAGTGTTCTTCCGAGGTGCTCGGAAAACGGATCACATCACGAAAGGTTTGTTGCCAGAGGATCAATAATCTTCCGAGACTTGAGCCGCTTGCCACAGTTCATCGAATTTGGCTCTGACGAACGGATTGAGTTGCTCTGAGTAATCGCGTGGCAAGGTGTTGACACGGATCAGCTGGATTGCATCGGCAAGGTCCTGAAGGCGATGGGCTGCCGTCATTCCGCTTGCAATTTTGAGTTCAAGCAGGGACTGAAGATTGACGTAGGGCACACTTTCGTCATGAACTTCGCGAACGGATTCAGGGGCAGGAAACGACACGGGCTTTGGTCTGCCATCGCCTGGGTAATCACCCACAATCAGCACGTCGACTTTGACTCCGTTCATTGTGTCTCGAAAGCCCTTTGATCCTTCAAAGAGATCAAGCCATCCGCGACCGATCCACCGATCCTTGAATCGAACAAGGTCTTCACGACGTACCAGGACGTCCACATCGGCCGTCGTTCTTCGGTGGCCATGAGCATTGGCAGCCATCGCTCCGGCAATTGCGAACGGAATTCCAAGGTCTTCGAACGCCTGGGCAAGCCTTCGCATGGTGTCGTGGACTGGTGACCGTTCCATCATGAAGTCATCCACCCGTTTCGCGATTTCAAGCATCGTGTCCATGTTGTGATCTTAACTGCGTTTGGACGGAACGGCCACGGAGACCGAACACGGGAGGGAAAAATCGGCCGCGTCAGGATCGGGTCTTTCCACTTCCGATCGCCATTGTGTGCACTCGAATCTTCCACACAAGTGTCACAGTCCTGTCTTTTGACTTTGCGGTCCATGACGGATTTAAGGTCTGTGGTTGCGTCCGCAGTGCACAAAGGGCAATTCGGCAGTTTCCACCGAAATCAGTTTGCCTTCGCGGAATTCGCAGTTCGATACGAGGAGAGACGGGCTGCTCACTGGACGAGCAGCAACGTCGAACGCGCTTGATCGGTGTTTGATCGAGACCGTAGTGAATGGAAACTTTGCGGATGGAGCCGCGCCACAGGATGTGAAACTTTCCTTTGGAGAGTCCGTTGATGGCGCGACGTGGTTCAATTCTGATTCCGACAGCCATGCTGTCGATCGGACTGGCAATCGGTGGTCATCTGGAGTCGCTGCGACTGACACCGTCAGCGCGGGCCGTTTCAGACGATCAGTCTGGAGATTATGCCGTTTCTGCAAGTGCGAAGGCACTTCTGGAAAGCGGTCATCATATTGCGAAAGTATCGGAGGACGTTCTTCCGTCTGTCGTGCACATTCAGGCGATTCGCGTCGAGAATGAGCGCAAGGTGGAAGAAACCGGTTCCGGCGTGATCATGCGAAGCCAGTCTGTCAAAGGACTGTTCGCGATCACCAATCATCATGTGGTTCGTGGTGCCGAGATGCCTGCGATCGATGTGGTGCTGGCTGACGGCGTGACGGTTCATCCTCTGCGAGTCTATCGCGATGTCGAAAGCGATATTGCGGTCCTGCAGATTCCGGACAACGGTCAGTCGACTGCTCGCTGGGGCGACAGCAACAATGTCGAGATTGGACACTTTGTGCTGGCGGTTGGAAGCCCGTTTGGTCTGAGCCAGTCTGTGACGATGGGCATCGTGAGTGCCAAGGGTCGCCGTGATCTGTCGCTGACCAGCGATCAGACAGTGACGAATCAGGACTTCATGCAGACGGACGCAGCGATCAATCCCGGCAACAGCGGTGGTCCGCTGATCGACATGCAGGGAACAGTGATCGGCATCAACACGGCCATTGCATCGAACGGTGGCGGCAACGAAGGCATCGGTTTCAGCATCCCCAGCAATCTTGTTCGACGAGTTTTCGAACAGATGGTCGTCTATGGCCGAGTTCGTCGCGCGTATCTGGGAGTCGAGCTGGACAACAACTTCAACGATCAGTCTGCTCAGCGTCTGGGACTGTCTCGTGCCCGTGGTGCCCGCATTACTCGGGTTTACAATCAGAAGAGCAGCCCGGCGATTGTGGCGGGCCTGCGTCCTGATGACGTCATTATGAAGTTCAACGGTGTGGATGTGATTGACGAGAATCACCTGATCAATCTTGTCAGCCTGTCAGACATCGGATCATCGGTCGACATCGAGATTTATCGGTCCCAGCAGACGACACGAGTCTCTGTGCAGCTGATGGATCGCGAAACAGCCCGAACCGCTGAAGACCCTCGAAATTCCTTTAATACTCGCTGATTCGCTTCCTCGAAATCAGTAAATACTCACACGAAATCGCCCGACTGGCGGAAGCTGGTCCGGCGATTTTTGTTTTGGCGGGTGTCCAATTGCAAATGGTGAGCGGTCCCGGATAATTCCGCTGGATGTCGCAGGCCAGATTCTTCAACGAGGAAACTCTGGTCTGTGAGTGTCATCATTGCCGTGCCGTTTGAAACGAGGTGAAGAGCCTCCGAGAGCAGAACGACTGCGGACAGACGTCCCACACAGGCACATTCATTCGATTTTTGTCAGGGCCTTTGAGCGCATGTCCGACATTTCTCCATCTGCTCCTGTTCGAAGGACGCGCCGTCAGAAGGTCTTTGCAGTCCTTCCGACGCTGCTGACGCTGTGTAACGCCGCCTGCGGATTCGGCGCGATTACCATCACGGCCAAAGTGGGACCGCAGCATTTTGACGGCAATGAACTGCTCACGGCTGCGCAACTCATTTTTCTGGCGATGCTGTTTGACATGCTCGACGGAAGTGCAGCACGCCTGACGAACCAGACATCGGACTTTGGGGCTCAGCTGGACAGCCTGTGTGACGCGATCAGCTTTGGTCTGGCACCGGCCTTCATTTTCCTTCAGCTGACGAACCCCGCTCATCATCTGATGAATACTCTGGCCAC
Organism: Planctomycetaceae bacterium; assembly: GCA_046349695.1. GTDB lineage: Bacteria > Planctomycetota > Planctomycetia > Planctomycetales > Planctomycetaceae > SXXK01. The sequence goes on from JAXMBV010000024.1 coordinate 43,918, forward strand.
ACCTTCGTTCTTCTTCCATCCCCGTATTCTGTGGGCCATTGCCGTCCTGTTCATGACATGTGCGATTCTGAGGCTGGCGCGTTTCAATGTGGAAACGGATGAAGAAGATTCGCATGAGTTCTTCAGCGGTCTGCCATCGCCGGCTGCCGCGGGCGTGATTGCGTCGTTTCCGATTGGCTTGAATGAGCTGAAGCAGCATTTGAGCAATGCCGGGACGACCACCTGGGCTCAGTCCGTTTCCAACTGGGTTTGGCCTGTGCTGACGATCGTGCTGCCGCTGATCACACTCAGTGTCGCCGTGCTGATGGTTTCTCGAATCCGTTATGCTCACGTGTTCAACCAGATGGTTCGCGGGCGCCGAAGCCGCAAGCAGATTCTGCAGATTGTGTTTAGCCTTGTCCTGGTGTTTGTCGTCCAGGAAATCGCCGTGCCCGTACTGTTCTGTTACTTCGCTCTGGCATCACCCGTTCGAGCATTGTGGGACAAGTATCGCAAGACACGAACGCCACGAGTCGCTGCGGCGGATTCCGAAGCGGCCTGACAGCGGCTTGGCAGCAACCTTATACTGATGGCCGCCGTTTGCAGCCTTCGCCAGGCGCGATGTGTGCCGTCTAAGGATTCTTCAGTTGCTGGTTCGATTATTGAGGCGCGTTGCTGTCGAAGTCGAGTGTCTTCTGGCGATCATCCCGGTTGTCGAGTTCTTTGAAGAGATAACTGGGCTGAATGTCTTTGTTCTTCTGATACTTGCCGGTCTGGTATTCAGTGATCTCACCTTCGACCGTGTGATAGAAGATCTGGCAGACCTGAACGGCGGGGTAGATGCGAATCGGCTGGATGGCAATCATTTCCAGCGTCCAGTAACCGCAGAACCCAACGTCACCGAAGCCTGCGGTCACGTGCACGAACATGCCGAGGCGGCCGATGGACGATCGGCCTTCCAGCATCGGAACGAGGTTGCGAGTCTCGGTGTACTCAATGGTTCGTCCCAGGTACATCTGGTTCGGCTGAAGGACGAGCCCTTCCGGCGGGATCAGGATGCGGCGGAATCGGTTTGGCCGACGCATATCGAGGACGATCTCTTCGTACACCAGCAACTCATCATGCAGGCGCAGGTTGTAGCTGTTGGGATTCAGCTGATCGTCGTTAAACGGATCGATACGAATATCGCCACCGAGTCTGGCTTTGATTTCGCTGCCGCTGAGAATCATGAAACACCCGCTGTTTTGTTCGATGGCTCTGCACAACCTGGAACGGTCGATAAGTGCTGACTGAACTGCGGGAGGTTATGGCACAGCGTAACGCGTTGCAACCCGGCGGAATTCCGCAGCGCAGAATCGAAAAACTCATGGGGCATGCAAGGTGCTGCTAAGTGCGAACGGCATCCAAAGACGGCACTTTTCCGTCATATTCTGCCAGGCGAGCCTGATCCTGAATGTCCTCGAACCCTTCTCGAAGCGTCTGCATCACTCGTGCGGCGGAACGCCATGACGCTGCATCGTTCGAGCGAACCTGGTCGAGTGCAAAGACAACCAGACGCAGAACCTGAGTGGGAAGTTCGCCCTGGTCAAGATCGAGTCCGTCCGCCACCGCGAGAAGCGCCTTTTGAGCCCGGATTCGCACGGGAAGCAGATCGGAGAGTTTCCCGTTCTCGATGAGCACCGCACCTTCCGTCAGCGCGATGACAACGTGCTCGTAGATCGTCAGCAGCATGTCGATTCGCGTCCATGAAAAGGTCTGTGCTGTCTGATATCGCAGATGAGGGTTCATTGGCATTCGCTCCGTCAGGGATGATTATGAGAGAGAGGGAAGACTGGCCAGTTGTGATGACAGGTAGTTGCCAGTGGCCTGCATCTGGCTGATGGCGGTTTCCAGAGCCTGGAACTGAGTGAGCAGGCTTTCCTTCTGTCGATCAAAGGTCGCCTGCTGCCGGTCGATTGATGCCTGTATGGAATCGAGCTGGCTTGTATAACCATCGTCAATGGATGCCAGCAGGCCATCATCCACGTTCAGAAGATCACCCAGGACCTGATCAAGAGCCGAGGCCAGTCCACGAGTGACCGTCAGTGAGCCTTCCACTCCTGATCCGACCTGGCTGGGTGTCAGAGTGACCTGAACCTGTAAGTCAGCCGTGTTCTCATTGTCCGGGTCGCCCGACAGGACTCGCCCCCGTCCCACAGCGACTTCTGTCTGCCCGTCAACAATGAACGAACCCACAACATCCCGTCCGGTATCGGTGAGTGAAGTTGTGAGCCCGAGGTCGGTGACAGCCGAGCCTCCGGTGATCGAAACTTTCGACGAGGAGCCATAGCTTGCTGACGTCAGTACAAGCTTACTTCCGCTGAGGCTGACCTTGATTTCCCGACCCGGAAGATCTTCTGAATCATTGATGACGGATTCGATGTGATCCGCCAGTTGCTGGGCCGTGTATGTTCCTTCGGCCAGAGTGATTGTTGCGGCCTTTCCGTCCAGATCCAGAGTCAGTGTCCGGTTTGATGAGGTGATGACTGTGGAGGCCGCAAGGCTGGAAGCGGCTGTGATCGTGGCCTGTTCGGCAGCCTGAGTGATGTCCACGCCATAAGCCGTTGCTGATGACTGAGTACGGGAGCTGCCGAGGAGGAAGGAGATTCCGGAATTTGTTGATTCGCCTCCGAGTGCAAACAGCTTTTTCACATCATCCGCATCGACGCCATCCACTTCCCCGTTCAGTGCATCCTGAAGCCGGGACTGATCAAACTGCAGACGACCGTTGTCCGTGAATGACAAGCCCACAGCTGAGAGCCGGTTTGCCAGCGGGTTTGCTCCGGGCACAACATCCTGAATGGTGGAACGCAGGGTTTGCTGGATTCGAATCGTGCCCGCATTGCCAAGAAACACACCGCCTTCATTTGTGGAGGTGTTGTACGTCGAATTGTCGTCGATATAGCCAAGAACGGCGTTGAAGGAATCGACAAAATCCTGGACGGCTGTTACCGCCCCGGCAGTATCGCGGGCAACCGTCAGCGAAACCTGCTGGCCGTCCGAAACCTGCATCAGTTCAAAGCTGACACCCGCGATCAGGTCATCAAAGCGATTCGTGTCGCTTGAGACAGTAATTGCACCGGCGCCGGAACCGAGTGTGACTTCCGCATCTGCGGCCGCCTGGACCGGACTCAGAAAATTCAAATCCGGCTTCGTGGCGGATCCGCTGCTGGCAGCCAGATTGTTGGTGACGCTGATGGCATTGTCCGCACCCGTCCTGGTGCCGGTCAGCAGCAGTTTGTACGGTGTCGACCCGCCGGCAGAATCCTTCACAATGCTGGCACTCACACCTGCTCCGGAGGAATTGATTGCAGATGCAAGGCCTGACAGTGTGGCGTTGTTGCTGTCGATGGTGATAGTCTTGACATCACCGCTGCCCAGACGAATCTCAAAAGTTCCCTGAGTAATCTCTGCATCGGCGTCCGCAAATCCCTGGCTTGCTACCTGATGCGCAGCTGCCTTCGAGTTAACTGTCAGCGCATAGACACCGGAAACGGCGGAGGTTGAAGCCGTTGCGGAAATCGCTTCTGAGTCACTGGCGGTTACAGAGAGCCTGGTCAGAGGATTGGAGGACGTACGACCAAGGACACCGGCATCGGATCGAAGGCTCAGCATCCGGGATTCAAGCGTGCTGAATGCGGCCTGCTTCCGCTGTACTTCCGTTTTGCGCAGGGCCATGCGATCCAGTTGCTGCTGCTGGATGTCCAGAAGCCCGGAGACAATATTGTCTGTGTCGATTCCTGACACCAGGCCGCTGATGGTAATGGCTGGCATAAATCCTCCCCACGGATCCATGGAACCGAGAAACGGTCCGCCCGAACTCTGGGATGCCAGATTCGTGCGGACCGTTCCGTTGTCTTACGTCAGTTCAGGCGGCTCGATTACCGGAGCAGCGACAAAACCAGCTGTGGAATCTGGTTCGCGTTGCTGAGCATCGAAGTACCGGCCTGGACCAGAACCTGACCCTTTGTAAAGTTCGCGATCTCTTCTGCGAAGTCCGTGTCGCGGATAACGGATTCCGCATTCACGGTGTTTTCCAGCGTTGCCCGCAGGTTGTTGGCTGTTGATTCCAGAGTGTTGGCCTGGAAGGCACCCAGCGTACCTCGAAGATTGGTCACATCGTCGATTGCTGCGTCGATGACAGCGAGTGCATCCTGAGCCTTGCTGGCTGACGTCACTTCGACATCATCAAGGCTTGAGAACTGGTTGCCGGTCACGCCGACTCCCAGACCGTTTGGATTCACCTTCTGGATCGCGATGCTCGCAGTCTGATCCTGATTGGCACCGATCTGGAAGACCAGTGAGTTGTTTGTCACAGTGACGTTGCCCTGAGCACCAGTGACGGTTTCGAAGGCATTGGCACCTGTGCTGGCTGCGAACTGAATCGCCAAACCTTTTTCCGCACCGGAATTGGCTGTCAAAACGTTGCCAACACCTGTGTAGCTCGTACCGCCAATCGTGCCAATGACGTCGACGCCGGCGTCGGTCAGCTCGGTGGTACCAAACCCGCTGCTGTCAGCGGCAGCTGCCACGTTGGAAACGATGGACAGGGATGAGTCGGATCCAAAGGCATTGGTGTAGATTCGTGTTGCTCCGGCGTTTGTGTCAGCGATCACGCCGGTCTGAGAAGTGAACTCGTTGATTCGGTTAACAACCTGAGTCTGGCTCATGCCTGCTGTCAGGCTGACGCTGACACCGTTGATGGTCAGGATCTCGTCCTGAGCAAGAGCGGCAGTCTGGTCAGTGCCGGCTTCCTGAACAGCTCGTTCGCCAACAGTCGTTACGGCGATTGCGTAGGTGCCGGCGGTCGTGTCTGATGTTCCCTTCAGGAAGGTCACGTCTGCGTCCGTTGCCGTTCCGCCGATACCGGCTGAACCGTCGAGAAGCTTCTTTGTTCCGAACTGAGTGTTGTTGGCAATTCGGTTGATGGTATCCAGAGCGTTGTCGATTTCTGCCTGGTTTGCTGCCAGTGCATCATCGTCATTCACACCGGAGTTTGCGCTGTCGATGGCCAGGCTGCGAACCTTGACCAGCAGCGAGTTGATTTCATTCAAAGCACCTTCTGCAGTCTGAACGACTGAAGCTGCCTTTTCCGTGTTCTCAACCGCCTGCTTCAGGCCGGCGATCTGAGCACGCTGCTTTTCAGAAATGACGAGTGCTGCCGGGCCATCGGCACCACGATTAATCTTCAGACCGGATGAAAGCTTTTCAACCGACTTTGCCACACCCATCGACGCTTTGTTCAGGTTGTGCTGAGCGTTCAATGACGTGACATTATTTGCAATCGACAACCCCATGATACAGTTCCTTCGTCGAAAGTGTGCGTTCCGCGACCCTGTGAGGTCCGGCTCGCATCAAGGATGTAAGAAACCAGCTGTGCTTTCAGCAAGAAGAGCCACACGCTGCCCGGCCTGGATTGGCCCGGAAGACCGAAGCAACACATAGTCCATGTGTGTCACCTCAAGACAGAAAGCTTGTCTAAGCATCCTTGCTCAGAATTGCTGCGGCCGTTTCTTCGGCTGCAGCGCGAGTCAGGTAATCGCCTCGCTGCACTCTCACTTTCGCCATTGCCACGACGTCTTCCCGAATATCACTCATCCCGCCCAGCTGGCGAGACAGCTCATTCAGTTCGTTGTCGCCGACAACCCCCTCGGCTTCGTTTTCGCGCGAACCAGAACCATTCAGACTTCGCGAATTCGCTCCGGATGTCTGCGCGGGCCGCGGACCCCACGGACTGCCGGCTGAATCGAATCGTTGAATCTGCATGGCTCTGCTCCACAGTGAGAAACCTGAGTCAGACTCCGTTATCGAATCGTGTAACGAAAACTTGCCGAAAAATTTTGACTCAACCGGACCACCCTCTCGGACGATGTGGTGGTAGCGGTTGTGCCGACTGTAGGGATTTCGGGACTCGGGCAGGATGACAACAACGTGACCGAACATCAAAAAAATCAGGTGTTTTTGCACATTCTTCGACCTGTGGCCCTCTACCTTTCCGTGGCCGCCACTGCTGGAGTTGGTGCTGTTGGAGCACTCTATTTGCAGTCGGGAAAAGGCCCCTCCGGTGAGGAAAATCCCGCAGTGGGTCTCCAGGAAACTCAGTTTGACGAATTCTCTTCACCGAAATCTTCAGGCCGAAAGAGCAAGCCCTCAGCGACCAAAGCAGCCCCTCATCGCAACGATCACGCCTCCGATTCACATCAGGCCGAATCGCATGTCGCGGCCAGCCACGCAGAACCGGAACATGGCGTTACCCATGACGAAGCAGGCCATGAAGAATCGGGCCTCGAAGCAAAAGGACACGCGTCGCAGGAACACGCCAGTGTCGGGCGTCGGGTCCCAAAGAAGGCCAGCACAAATCACTCCGTGACGGACGATCACACACCGAGCCACGAACACACTCATTCTGATCCGGCTGAGACTCCTTCTTCTCATCTGACTCGAACTTCAGAGGATGCCCATTCCGCTGATGAGACTCACAGCGGCAGCGATCACAGTGAGAAGCATGAAGCATCGCATGATGTTGCCAGTGCGGACGGACACACCGAAGAACATGACCTGACGGTGTCTGAGTCTTCGGAAATGGAAGCGGATCCGTTCAGCGAAGAAGCACTTGGTTTTGCGGAGCAGCCTCCCGAATCTGTTGTTCATCCGGTTCCCGACGCTTCTTCTTTTGAAGACGCAGAATCCGAAGACTATCCTGAATCTCATGCGGACGCTTCGCATGGACGGAAAGCGTCATCGAAGCGATTGTCGGCCGAAGAGCTGTTTGCTGGTGAAGAGGAAGCGTTTCACAATGCCGAGCCCGAGTTGCAGGCATCAGCGCATGGTTCTGCAGGTGGAAAGGAGTCTGCTCCGAATTCAAAAACTGCAGCACGAAACCTGACTCAGGAGAAAATCACTCTTCAGGCAGCAAACCTGCTGACATACGCGGACGAACAGCTGGCGGGCGGAAACTACATTCCGGCCATGCGTGCTCTGCAGCAGATTCGAGCGAAATCGCAGGGGCCGCCGGGAAGCTCCATTCTTTTCCGACTGGCGCTGTGTGCTGAGGCTGCTGGCCGGCATGCGGCAGCGCTGGAGGCGTATCGTCGAATCTCAGGAACTCAGACGGATCCTGCCTGGGCGGGCGTCTCACGGTACGGCGAAGCCCGTTGTCTTGCGGCAACAGGGCGCCATGAAGGATTGCAGACCGATCTTCTGCGTCGCGCGATTCTGGATGAGACCGAACTGCTGCCGACGGTTCGAAACGAAGTGTTGCACCTGATCGGTCGCGACATCTGGCGAGAAAACACCACGATCTCTACTGCAGACCTGCTCAAAGACACGACGCTCGCTGCACCGGAATGGGTGGCGGATCCGGGTCAGCTGCTGAAAGAGCTTCCTCTGCTGATTCATGAATCACCGACCCTTGCAGAAAGAAGTGAATTCCGCGTCCTGAGTCTTTCCGACAACGACCCTTCCGAGATTCGCGTTCGACTGAACTGCGGGGTCACTCGGATTGAGCCTCTGATGAAAAATCTGATCAAGGGCTGTCGACTGAAGTTTGAACTGTCCGAAGCGGCCGTCGAAATGCTGCAGGGACGCTCTCAGCAGATTCATGTGGCAGACCGCAGTCTGGCTCTTCTGCTCGATGGTCTGACACTGCCGTACGAACTTGTCTGGAGCAGTCACGATGATGTGGTACAGATCCGTCATCGTTCTGAAGTCTCCGAGGAGGAGTGGCGGACATCGCGTCTGGGAGCCGCCGAAAGAATCCTTCGACATGCCGTGATCGATGGTCCGACGTCGACACAGGCCGGACACAGCCGACTGGCCCTCAGTACTCTTCTGTTTGAACAGAAGCGAGCGGCTGATGCGGTGCAGTATCTTCAGGTCCAGCTGGAGACGGATCCTCGCTCCGCGGTTGAGACCGAAACGGCTTTCAACCTTGGCAAATGCCTGATGCTGCTGAATGAGCGAGAAGATGCACGTCAGGCTTTTCTCCGCAGCATTGATGCCTCCGGTGGTCTGCTCGACGTGCGAATTGCAGCCTACATCTTTCATAGTCGTCTCCTGGTTGAAGACGGCAAAGGGAAGACAGCAACGACGACAATGATGCGAGGACTCTCGCTGGCGAAGGGATCGGAACTGGAACCATGGGCCGCGCTGCAGCTCGCGAGTGTCTATCTGATGCTCGACAATCCTCAGGGTGCGAACAGCGTTCTGATGGGCCGCCGTGAAGAGATTGCCGAGGGCCCGGGAAAATCCGGCGCTGCATTCATCTCAGCGCTGTCCCGTTTTCGAGCGGCGGTCCTTTCAGACCAGCGGGAAAGAGCCGGCAGGGACGTCGTCTCTGCACTGTCTGAGTTCCGTGCCCAAGAGGCCTGCGGCGGTCACTGGGCGGTTCTCGTGGCCGAAGCCTGTGATGATCTTGGTCTGACCGAACAGGCGCTGGATGCCTGGAGACTTGCTCTGAAGAAACTTCCTCCCTGTCAGCTTCGCAACGAGGCCGTGCTGCGTCTTTCACAACGCTATGAAGAAGAAGGACAGTACGAAGAAGCTCAGTTGCTGCTGACAGGACTCAATGATCACAGCAGCGAAACATCCATCATCGCCAAACTCCACACGGCTGAACTGGCGCTTGACGAAAAGGATACCGCGCAGGCCATCCGAATGTGCCGAGCCATCATTGACAGTACCGATGACGTGGCGATCGAACGCCAGGCACTGCGAATCATGGGCCGCGCTTACGAATCCCGGAATCTGTACGAGGCAGCGGTGACCTGCTTCGCCGGAATGCTCCCGCCGGAAGACGCATCAACGCCTGAAACAAAAGGCGGCCACATGTCCTCCGACCACAGTGGAGGACACTGACATGACGAACGACTGTCTCTTTTTGGGAAGATTCCGAGTGACACTTCGACTGTTCTTCTGTCTCAGTCTGATGTCCGCTCTTCCGTCAGCCATGATGGCTCAGGAGTCCCAGACTTCGAAAAAGTCCCGGAGTGCGGAAAAGCCTGCGCGCAGTTCTGAGCGTGCTGCCGGTCCGCAATGGATGAAGTCGTCTCATCGAGGATGGGTGGCCGTTCCAAATGGAGCAAAGCCTCCGGCCACAGTCCGCCTCGCATCTCTCAAGACTCAGGACGGTGTTCCGGAGACACCTGTTCCGTCTGCGCCAGTTCAGGCCCAGGAGTCTGCAGCAAACGCTGTATCAAACGCTGCTCCAAATGCACCTCAGGGCTCGGTCGCTGTGGAACAGGCTCCCGTGCCAGAAGAAACAACGGCGATTGAACAGGCTGACACGCAATCCGCGCCGGATGTTGGAGTCGCTGAAACAAGGACCGCAGAGAACCTCACGGTGCCGGATGCTCCGACGAACACAAAGCCTCCCATCAGTTCCATCAAAGACAGGCTGAAGGCAAGTTTGCTGCAGGGCGCTGAAGCTGACGTTCCGGATTCCGTTGGGCTGTCCACCAATGATGGAGATTCACTCAGTGATGACCCCTACCGGCGCGAACGCGCGAATGAACTCAGGAAGCTTCAGGAACGGATTCAGTTTCTGATTGAACAGCACAAAGCACGACCCATTACTCCGGCACCAGGGCCATCCGTTCCTCCTGTCGTGCCTCATCCAGATCCTCATCCCGTGAAGACAACGCCCGAGCCTCATCCACCTGCACCGAGGCCCGACAATCATCCTGACGAGAAGCCGGAGCCGCATCCGGTACTTCCTCCCCATCCGACCCCGTCTCCTGTCGTTCATCCGGGACCAGACTCATCGCACTCGAAAACGGAGCAGCACCCTCCTGCACCTCACCCGAAACCGGATTCAACCGAACATTCAACGGAGCACACAACGGAGCATCCGCCGGTGACACCGGAGACGGCGGAAACGACAACGATTCAAGGTACGATTGACCATCTTGGTCTGGCCAACAATCTGTTTGCTCTGGGACAGTTCGAACTGGCGCTGGATGTCTACACACAGGCTGACGCGTCAACGCTGACTTCTCAACAGCGGTTCTGGGTGGAGTATCAGCAGGCCAGTTGTCTGCGACGGCTCGGACGCTCGGCGGAGGCATCGAATCGATATCGCCGGCTGGCTGACAAGCCCGAGGCGGGACAACTGAGCGAATTGTCGCAGTGGTGGGTGACGACTCTCGAAAAGAAACGTCAGCTGGAAAAGCAGCTGGGCGCAGGTCCACAGAACTCTGCACCTGGCGGACACTCTTCTGCTGACCTTCACGCACCGGCACCACGCAGCGCGGCCTCACCGCTCAAGAGTACGCCGGACGCTCATTCGGAGACTCATGTGACCAGGCCTGCAGTCAGCCCTGACCCAGGCCATGCCACAGATCACAACGATCACAGGGAGGACTCTCATGGTGGATCGAAACACTAACTCCTCGACCGCTGGTGAGAAGGAACTGCTGCTCTGTCTTTCAGAACAGAGCGGCGTCTTTCGTGATGCGGTGCACCTGCTGGAGTCGCTCGAAGGAGCAGCTCAGCGGCGTGAACTGGGAACACCCGATTCCGTTTCGCAGCTGCAGAAGGCTCTGGAACGAGTTGTCACGGCACAGAAGAAGGTCGACAAGGCACACGCACCATTCCGTGGCACAGAAAATACTCTGTCAGCGGACATCAAACGATCGCTGAAGTCACACGAAGAACTGCTTCGTTCGCTGATCGGACGAATCGATACGCTGCAGGGGCTGTTCGAGGAAATTCGAACGGAGCTTGTTCCTCAGCTCGACATCGAAGCCCGGCGACGAAGCATGCACGCTGCCTATCGACAGTCGCTCAAAACGCTTTGACTCAAACCTCTGAAACCTGTTTCTTCCCGGGACCCTGTGTCCGCCGACGAATGACGAACACACTCTTTACGCCCTGAGACTCCATGATTTTCGAATCCTCTTCCATGCAAGATGTCCTTTCGCGAGCACGACGCTACGCGAAATCGTCCGGCACTGTGCTGATCACGGGAGAAAGCGGCACAGGAAAGGAACTGCTGGCTCAGTACCTGCATGACCAGAGTCCGCGAGCCGCTCGCCGGTGCATTCGAGTCAACTGTGCAGCGTTTCATGATGGTCTGGCGGAGAGCGAACTCTTTGGTCACGAACAGGGCGCCTTCACCGGCGCGGCGCGGCGGCATGATGGACTGCTGGCGGCCGCTGGCGACGGGACGCTGTTCCTGGATGAAATTGGCGAACTGCCGCTTCCAACTCAGGCGAAGCTGCTGCGAGTTCTTGAATGCGGTGAATATTTTCGAGTCGGCAGCACAGACCTCCAGAAGGTTCAGGCTCGCATCGTTGCGGCGACCAATCGAGATCTGGTGCAGGAAATCAAAGAATGTCGATTCCGCGAAGATCTTTTTCATCGACTGAATGTGCTGACACTTCGGCTGGCTCCGTTGCGAGAACGTCCGGAAGACATTGAACCTCTGGTGAGGCACTTCATTGCTCAGTTCGGTGCCGAAAATGAAACGCCCGTGACGGACATACATGAAGACGCGCTGAAGACCATTCGCCAGTGGGCATGGCCGGGTAATGTTCGACAGCTTCGAAACGCGATCCAGCGAGCCTGCGTCGAATGCGATGGCAGCGTTCTCACGGCGATCGATCCCGGCCAGGAAAACATGTCCACAGCGACTTCGGCATTGCCAACCGATTTTCTGACACTGCCGCTGGAAGAGATTGAGCGACAGATCATCCTGAAACGAATCGAACGCTTTCGTGGCAACAAGACAGAAGCCGCGAATGCTCTCGGCGTGACGGCTCGTACGCTGCGAAACAAGATTGCCCGGTGGAACGAAATCAAGAAGGCGGGTTGAGGACGGAGCGTTCCTGGTTGTGTCCAATTAGCGGTACGGCGCAAGCCGTCCGGTGACGCAAAGACCGGAGGGCTCGCGCCCTTCCGCTACTTACAATCTGGCCTAGCGCTGGTCGAAGACGCGGTCCAGTTCGGGTGATTCGGCGCTTCGAGCTGTTGTTCCAAAGTGCGGACCGGACATTATTGGTGACAGCGGATCCTGCAGCCGTTCGATCACAGCTCCCAGGGAATTCAGCTTCTTCTCAAACGCCTGATAGCCACGATCCAGGTGGTAGATGCGACGAAGTTCCGTCTGCCCTTCAGCGGCCAGTCCCGCCAGAACCAGCGCGGCGCTGGCTCGAAGATCGCTGGCCATCACAGGCGCACCGCTGAGCTTCTCAACGCCGTGGATGACGGCCGTGTTGCCATGCACTCGAACGTCAGCACCCAGCCTCACGAGTTCCGCAGCGTGCATGAATCGTTCGGGGAACACGAGATCCATCACCCGACTTTCACCTGGCACCAGAGCCAGCAAAGCCATCAGCTGAGCCTGCAGGTCTGTGGGTATTCCAGGATAAGGTTCCGCAGAAAAATCGACGGGCCGAAGTTCACCGCGGTGACGAATGCGAAGACTGTCGTCCGTGGACTCGACAGAAAGCCCCATGTGACTCAGCAAATCCACAAAGGCAGACATGGAGGCAACAGGTGCATTCTGAACGGTAATGTCGCCTCCGGTCATCGCAGCGGCGACAGCCAGAGTCCCCGCTTCAATGCGGTCGGGGATGACCGTGTGAGCGACCGAGTGAAGTGAATCAACGCCATGAATCTCCAGTGTCTCCGTGCCAGCTCCCTGGATCCTTGCTCCGGCAGCATTCAGGAAGCGGGCCAGATCGGCGACTTCCGGTTCTCTGGCGGCATTGCGAATGATCGTGCAGCCTACGGCCAGAGTCGCGGCACTCATGACATTGCATGTGCCAGTGACCGTCGGGCCTGAAGGTCCCATCAAATCAATGTCCGCACCTTTTAGTCTTCGGCAGCGAGCAATCACGTAGCCGGAGTTCAGCTGAATGTCGGCTCCCAGCGCCGCGAGCCCTTTCAGATGAAGGTCAATCGGACGATGACCAATATTGCATCCGCCGGGCAGAGACACTTTGGCAAGTCCAAAGCGCGCGACGAGTGGTCCAAGAACGCAAACGCTGGCACGCATCTGTCGCACGAGTTCGTACGGCGCAAGCGTTGTGATCTCATCGCTCGCATAAACCTGAACGGCTCCGTTGAGCTGCTCCGTGATGGCTCCCATCGAATTCAGAAGCTCCAGCATCGTGGAGACATCACGGAGCTGAGGGACTCCCTGGATTGCCACCGCGCCAGGAATGGCCAGTGAAGCGGCCAGGATGGGCAGGGCTGCGTTCTTGCTTCCTCCTGCGCGAACGGTGCCGGAAAGCGTACGACCGCCTCGTATCAGGAACATCTCCATCGCTCAGACTCCCTTCCGAAAGACGGCCTGTCAGTCGCCTTTGAACGTCGCTTCCACAATGCGTTCGTTTCCCGCCAGATCTCTTCGAATACTGGCGGTTTCAAATCCGGCGTTTGTCAGCATGGTCACAGCGGTCGAACATTGAGCCGGGTCAAGCTCCAGCGCCAGAAAGGCGCCCGGCTTCAAAATGGCCGGAGCCTGCTGCACTATCCTGCGAACAATATTCAGACCGTCCTGTCCCGCATAGAGCGCTTCCGGAGGTTCATGCACGGCCACTTCCGGTTCCAGCGTGCTTTGCTCATCATCTCGTATGTAAGGAGGATTGCTGACCAGCCCATCGTACTTCCGACCAGTCTGCAGAACAGGCTCCAGGACATTGCCGGTCAGAAGAGTGACTCGCGCGGCGACGTCGAACTTCGCAACGTTGCGAGTCGCAATCTCCAGGGCCAGAGTCGAAATGTCCGTCGCATCGATCAGACATTGAGGTCGCTGACGCGCAATCGTGATGGAAATACAGCCGGACCCAAATCCCACTTCCACGATGTGCCGAGCCTCGTCACGGGGAATTCGCTCCAGGCAAACATCGACCAGAATCTCCGTTTCCGGCCTTGGAATCAGAACACCCTGCCCGACTTCGAATGCCCGCCCGTAAAACTCTCGTGTGCCGACGATGTAGGCGAGAGGTTCTCGGCGAGCACGTCGCTGCACGAGTTCTCGCATGATCGCCCGATCGCTTTCGCTGACCACGTCCGTGAAGTCGGTGTACAGACGAATGCGAGGGCACTTGCGGGCATGAGCCAGCAGAAGCTCGGCCTCCAGACGAGGCGACTCAATGCCTTTCTGCTTCAGGAATCCTGCAGTCCATTCCAGGATGCGCTGTACGGTCCAGCTTTCTGCGCTGGCTCCGGATTGAGGAGCTGGGACGTTCATGAGTTCTTCAGTGGCGGTAAGTCCGCGCAGTCCGTTGCTGGTGTGAAAAAACCATCCTTCGAATTCCAGAAACGCAGGGTATCACAACCGACAGGGCTCTGAAAACCAAGAGCTTGCGCAGGTTTAAGGTGTTCGGTTTTCAGTTTTCGGAGTTCGGGCAGGAAACGTGTGACTACTGAAAACTGAACTCTCATTCTTCACAACAAAACCTCCTCCCCCAAACTTGTTTGGGGGAGGTCGATCGAGCGTCAGCAAGATCGGGAGGGGGCAGCGTTTTGCGTCTACTTCTTGATCAGCTTCCTGAAGTCCTTCAGCGATTTGGTGTTGGCCACGTCAGCGGCCGTCAATCCGGCTCGTCGAGCCTGGTCGACGCCGAACTGAAGGACGTCGAATCCGTTCACACTGTGGGAATCTGTGCTGATGACAATCGGAATGCCCAGGTCCTTTGCGGCAACGGCGTGAACATCATCCAGGTCCAGCCGGCTGGGATGTGCATTAATCTCCATCATGACCTGATTGTCAGCCGCAGCTTTTAACAGTTCCTTGAAGTTCACATCCGCGCCTTCGCGACGACCGATCATGCGGCCGGTGCAGTGACCGATGATATCCACATGAGGATTCTTCACGGCGGTCATCAGTCGCTTCATGATCTGCTCGCGAGGCTGCTTGAGTCCATAGTGCAGCACGGCGATGACCCAGTCCGCTTCCGCGAGACAATCGTCCGAAAGATCCATCGTGGCGTCTTCCAGTATGTCGCATTCGATGCCGCAGAGGATCTCGATGCCTTTGACTCGTTCACGAACGGCTCGGATGTCCTCCCAGTGTTTGCGAAGGCGAGTCTCATCGAGCCCGTTGGCCATGGAAACTCGCTTGCTGTGATCCGTGATGGCGATGTACTTCAGGCCGCGTTCCTTGGCGGCCAGCGCCATTTCTTCGATCGTGGCGGCTCCGTCGGACGCCGTTGTGTGCATGTGGAGATCACCGCGGATATCGTTGATGGTGACAAGGTCCGGGATGGTCCCGGCATCGGCCCATTCAAATTCCCGACGGTTCTCACGCAGCTCCGGAGGAATCCACGGCATACCCACAGCAGCGTAGACGTCCTGTTCCGTTCGGCCTGCGACCTGCGTTTCGCCGCGGAAGACTCCGTACTCGTTGACCTTCAAACCGAGGTCCTTGGCTCGCTGACGAACGACGACATTGTGTTCCTTCGAACCAGTGAAGTACTGCATCGCCGCGCCGAAGGATTCTTCGGGAACAACTCGCAGGTCCATTTCGACGCCGGTCTTCAGTCGAACACGCTGCTTCGTGTCGCCTCGCTGCAGAACAGCTTCCACCAGGTAATGACCGGCGAGACAATCCATGGGCGGACCGGGATCAGAACACGTGGCCAGCACGTCGAGATCGCCGCACGTTTCTTTGCGACGTCGGCAGCTTCCGGCGACCTCGCACTGTCCTACTTCCGGCAGCTTGCGAAGATCTTCAACGATGGTCTCCGCGGCGGCTCGCGCATCGGCGATGGAAATTCGCTGAGCATGTTCGGCGGCCTGTCCGATGTTGGCGAGAATCGATTCTTCGGTCTTCTTTCCGAAGCCTTTCAGCTGCGAGATCTGCCCGGCTTCACAGGCGGCCTTGAGTTCTTCCAGCGACTTCAGTCCCAACTCATTGAAGAACACCGACACCTTCTTCGGGCCCACGCCAGGAATTCTCAGCATGTCCAGAACGCCCGATGGAACCTGCTTCTTCAGGTCTTCCAGTCCTGCATGCTGGCCCGTTGTGACGATCTCCTGAATCTGTTTGGCCAGGTCTTTTCCGATGCCAGCGAACTGAGTCAAATCGGCTTTCGTTGCGACGAGGTCTGCCAGCGACTCGGCCGTGGAAGAAATCGTCCGTGCCGCATTGCGATACGCTCGAACTCGGAACGGATTCGCGTTCTGAATCTCCAGAATGTCGGCGAGCAATTCAAACTGCGATGCGATCACTTCATTCTTCATAGGTCACTTTGTTCTCAAGCATACCGTTGGATGGACGCCCTCGTCCGTCTGCGTTTCACGTCGCAAGAAGATCGCAAGCAGGAAGAAGACGGCCGAGGGCGGCCATCCTACGGCTTGATTGTGCTCACGGCGCGCTGGTGCTGACTCCGTCATTCAGGCGATAAAGATGTTCTCCGGCTTTGCGGACCAGCAGGATGCCTTCGGCTTCGCGATTCGCGAACGATTCGACATCGATCGTGGCCGGGTCACGATAGGCCAGATTGATACGTTCACAGACTTCGCGAGGAATCTGCGAAGCAACCGTGACGGTGACGCGAGGCTTCTCGATGCCGTTTTCGAACGTTCCCGTTCCACGAACATGCGTTGAATGTGCCAGGACGCCCCATGGAAAGTCCTTGAAGCGATCCCACTGCTTGGTGAAGTAGTCACGGACGTGATAGCCAATGCGCTCGATGTTGTGTCCGTGAGTGACGGAGATCTCTTTCATGTGCGGAGCGTAGATGATCAATTCGCCGCCATCCGCAACAACGGGCTCCAGCTTGTACATGCACTTTCCAGCCACCCACAGCTCGTCATACATCGGTGGTGCACAGGACAGAACCTGACGAAACGCTTTGGCCTGTCGTTTGATATGAACCTGTCCGGACAGTGACGCGGCCTGACGCCAGGCGTCTTCTGGTGTGCCGTAGAACATTCCATACGGCGACGAATCAGTGGAAACCACGAAAGCCAGACATCGTCGTTCCAGAGGAATCAGCTTTGCTGCTCGATCGACCACTCGACGCACCGGAGTATCAGGAATTCCGATGATACCCACGTTCGTAATCAGCGCGCCGAGCCAGTGGAAGAAATTCAGAAGCTCGGGCCCGGAGATCCCTGGGAAGAAGTACTTGTTGCCGCCGCTGAATCCCACGACTTCATGAGGGAAGACAGGTCCAATGATCAGAGCCACATCGTAGTCCTTGATGCGCCGATTGATCTGCACAGGGACTTCCATCGACAAAACGCCGGAAGAGATCTCGCGCGTTTCTGACTCGGACAGTTTTCCGATCGTCGTCAGCTCGTCTGGATTGTCCCACGCATGATTGAACAGGCCGACGTCATCACACGCATCCTCGGGCGCGATGCCCAGCATGCTCTTGATTTTGTCACGCGGCATCGGAGGATGGGTGCCGAGGGCGACGAGCAGGTCCAACTTCTTTGTCACCGGGCCCAGCATGGTACGAATGGCGGGAAACAACGTGGGCAGCGGGGCCGTCCGAGTATTGTCCGGGACGATCAGCAGGACTCGCTTGTTGCGAAAGTCTTCCACAGGCACATTCTGACTCAGCCACAATCGCATCTGGTCAGGATTCATGGTGGGAAGAGGCGTCGACATACTCACAGACTTTCCATGGAAGAAAACAAGCGGGCTCCATGAAGAAGTCTTGCAGGTTCCGGTGCGAAGCGGAAGGATCCGGTTGCCGGCGCTGTTAATTCCTGGCGCATGACGAGAGCATTATCGTGGCTCGTGTCTCCGACGCGAGAACTCCGGCCACGGAGTGGCGTGCTACCTTCATTGTGCATCAGCCCTTGTTACGCAGCGCGGCGGGCGGCCCGGGCGGCCATGACGGAGATTGTATTGCGCTGGTAGGGGCTGAGTAGTTCGTGCTGGCTGCAGAAGTCGCGAAGATCATCCACGCTCATCGCATTCGCCGGGGAGCTGATATAAGGATCAGTCACCGTGGCGTTGATCAGATCAGGATAGTCGTAAGCGATGTCTTCGTACACGCTGCGAAATGCCGGCAGGACAGCGAACATTTCGGTCAGTTCAACCGTGCGGCGAGTCTCTTCGTCGCTCATCAGTTCTTCGTAGAGCTTCTCGCCTGGCTTGGAACCGATCTCCGTGACGGGCATTTTGGCCGCATCGAAACCATGTTGCGGCGCAAGTTCATCAATCATGACTCGAGCGAGATCTGCGATCTGAATCACTGGCATCTTCGTGACGAACACTTCGCCGCCCTTTGCTTTTTCTGCGGCGGACAGCACGAGCCGGCAGCTTTCTTCCAGGGTCATGATGAATCGTGTCATCCGGCGATCGGTCAGCGTGACCGGTCCACCATTTTCGATCTGGCGAGCAAAGATCGGAATCACGGAGCCTCGGGAACCAAGCACGTTTCCGAATCGTGTCGAACTGAAGATCGTGCGACGATTCATCTTGAGACTGTTGGCCGCGGTAATCAGACGTTCGCCCATCAGCTTGGATGTGCCCATCACGTTGGTTGGATTCACGGCTTTGTCGGAGCTGGTGAAGATGACTCGTTCGACATCGTTCGCCAGAGCCGCCTGGATCACATTCTTCACGCCCAGGATATTCGTCTGGACCGCATCAAACGGCGCACGTTCGCAGAGGATCACGTGCTTTAGTGCGGCCGTGTGGAGAACAATGTCCACGCCGCAGAACATCATGTTCAGTTTGTCTGCATCGCGGATGTCGCCGATCTGGCACAGGCTGGCAACTCGCGAGCTCGGATTGTCCCGGCGGTACTGCAGAAGCTCCTGCTCCAGGAAGAAGATCTCCGATTCGTTCGTATCGACCGCCCGAATCTCGCGCGGCGAATGCTCCAGCAGTTGTCGGACAATTTCACGTCCTACAGTTCCACAACCGCCAGTGACAAGGATCGTTTTATTGGTGAAGAAGGACATGGAGAAGTTTTCGGTTGGAGGTTTTCGGTGTTCGGACGGAGTGTAGAACGACTGTCTCAGTCGTTCAGAGCACTGGCTGCGATTTCGTTTTTGACCACAGGACACAGAGAGCACGGAGTTGAATCGAATCACGCAGCTCGATTGCGGTACAAGTTGGGGTCGACCAGCTGGACCATCGCTTCCGTGTCGAGGGTTTCATCAAAGTGACGGTTGATCTGGTCGATTGTACCTTCAGGATTCGACAGCAGGTCGTTGTAGCTGATGTTGACCAGCTTGAGATGACTCTGAGTCGGGATCCACGAATAAAACTGCCGCAGTTCGCGTTCGAACAGAGCCTTCATCGTGGCATCGGGGATGTCGGTCGTGATGCCTTTGCGTTCCAGCATCTTCTTCTGAGACTGAAGGATCTCATCGACGTTGCGACGCATAAAGAGGACTCGGTATTCGCGATCTGTTGGCAGGTGCTTCAGCAGACTGTAAACCATTTTGACCGAATGTCCGGGAGCACGGTCGATCCAGGTGCTGTAGTCTTCGATGCTCTTGACGTCTTCGAATTCGTAGTAGCCATTCGGATTGTCATCGTCTGGCGTGCGAAGTTCATCGGTGAGAGCCGGAATGCCGCCGGCTTCCAGCATGCGCATCATCATGGATGTTCCGGATCGAGGCAGTCCGGAGACGATGGTGATCCATGGCGTAGAATGGCCACCCTCGGCCGTTTGTTCGTTCTCGAGTGCCAAATCCAGTGTGTCGACGGCCGAGGGCGGCCATCCTACGGTGTCTTCAGGCATGGCTTCTTCCGCCTTCCTGAGAAGGCTCATCAGCTGACCTTCCGTCAGAGCCCCGGTGCGGCGATCGACGACTTCACCGCCAGCGTAGGCGATGAACGTGGGAACGCCGCTCACCTGAAACTGCTGAGCCAGCGAAGGGCTGCGGTCGATGTTGATCGAATACACATCCGCCCAGTCGCCAACTTTGACCGCCAGCTTGTCGACGACTGGCTGCATCATTTTGCAAGGCGGACACCATGACGCCCAGAAATCCACCAGCACCGGCCGGTCAGACTTCAGCACCATCTCGGAGAAATCAGCTTCGCGAAGTTCCATGGGAGTTTTCGGTTTGAAGTTTTCGGTGTTCAGAAATCACATTTTTAGCGGAACGGCGCTAGCCGTCCGGTGAGTCAACTGGATGAATTCACCGGACGGCTTGCGCCGTTCCGCTACAACTCATAGGTCATTCGATCAGGCTGCTGGCTTCCATGTTTCCAGAACCGCGAGCTTTCCATGTTCCCCGGACCATTTGGTTTTGGGGAACAGGGTGTCTCGCATGGCCAGGATTCGATCACGGTTTTCGGCCTGCGTCAGGACTCGGAAGAGGTGACGGACTTCGTCGGCGAAACCGGATTCGGACTGGAAGCCAAATCGATCGCTGAGTTTTTCGTGGATCACTTCGTACGGATGTTCTTCCGCTTCGACTCGTGGGTTTTCAATGCGCTGGACTTCCACATCCAGACCGAATTCGCGGCCGATGGATGCGACCATCTTGGCAATCTGCATGACGCTGAACACGTCTGTCACCTGATTGACGACGTCGTACTGTCCGGGTTCCGGAGGAGCAGCGATCAGGCGAGTAATGCACTGCATGGCGTCACGCAGAGTGATGTAGCCTCGCATCTGATTGCCGCTTCCGTAGATCGTGAGCGGCATTCCGATGACAGCCTGAGCCACGAAACGGTTGACGACCGTGCCCCACCATTCGTCAATGTCGAATCGTGTGTTGAGATCCGGATGAGCCAGCAGCTCATCGGAGTAGTTTCCGTAGATCACTCCCTGCATGACGTCGTAGCTTCGCAGCCACCAGTACTTGCACGCTTCGTAAACGCTGAATGTGCCCTGAACCTTGCTGACGTGGTAGAAGCTGACGGGGTCTCGCGGAGTCAGTTCGCCGCCGAGGCTCCATTCCTGTCCCTGATATTGCAGGACAGCGTCGCCCGGGAAGAGTCCTTCGAACAGAGGACGACCGGTCAGCGGACTGCCGTATTCACCCATCGTTCCGAGCTTGATGATGGACGCGTCAGGAGCATGATCGCGAACACCGAAGAGCAGGCCGAGTGTTCCAACGACATTGTTCTGAATCGTGTTCACGGCCTTGTCGACATCCGCCATGCTGTACGGAGCGCTTGGGATTTCCGCAAACTGAACGATCGATTCCGGCTGAACTTCCTTGATGTAGGCGAACAGAGCCTGACGATCCATCAGGTCGATTTCACGGAAGTCGATGTCAACACCCAGATGTTCCTTCGCCGCTTTGACTCGATCTTCCATCGTCTGAATCGGAGTCACCGACTGAGCACCTCGTTCGGCAACGAGCTTGCGTCGCAGCATGTTGTCGATGCCGTAGACCTTGCAGCCAAGCTTGGCCAGCTTTAGAGCCAGCGGCCAGCCGAGATAGCCGTCCATGCCCAGGATCATGACTCGCATGCCATCGAGCAGATATCCGTTTTCGGTCTTCTTCCACTCGCTGCACGATTCGTACGTGATCGACATCGGGTCGAAGTAACCAATCTCCGGCCGACGCTTGCATTCAACGACAAGCTGCCCCTGTGCCGCCTTGCGGAACGCCGCCTGACCACAGGCGCGAAAATCCACATGCCCCTTGAACTCCACCGCAGGACAGCTCCAGCAGGTGTGATTGGCGTTATGGCAGGATTGTTCGGTCATTGAAAGGCTTCCTATGATTCCCCTTACTCCCATAATTCCCATTGCTTCCTTGTGGCTAATTTAAGCCTATGGGAATAATGGGAGTTATGAGAATAATGCGAATTATGACTATGCGGCTTTTCGCTGTAGTTGATGTTGCGCTGGCATGATGACATCCAGCACGTTTTCCACTTTCATGTCAGCCGGGATCTGACCGAGGTTGTTGCCTCGGACGAAGAACGTTGATTCCTGGTAGGTGTGTTTGCCGTTAATCGCCGTAGGTTCGACGAGGGCTGACAGATTCATGCGGCCTGAGAGTGCGATTTCTCCGGCGGGCATGACGATCAGATCGGGAGCACGGTGAGCAAAGGGGCCGGTGTACGCGTCTTTGCCTCGAATCACTTCGCTGGCAATCGGCTGGCCATCCACTTTTGCGTTCAGGAAGAATCGGGTCAGTTCCTGCATCAGCTGTTCAGCGTCTTCCGCAGAAACACTTCCACCCGGATAGCGTCCCTGGCGATGCAGATAGATGCGACCCGGATCCATCGCGAAGGCTCGCGTTTCCGGCAGCATGTCGATGTACGAAGGTCGAGCAGACTCCTTCAGTCGCAGGAACCCGCCTTCGGCCAGCAGACAATTCACGTTCACGCTCATTCGCTGACGCATAAACCCGTGGTCGGAAACGGCTGTCAGCGTTGTTCGATCGTCCAGTCGTTCCAGGATCGCACCAATCTGTCGGTCGACTTCGTGATAGTAATCCAGAAACGTCTGATGGAACGGCGATGATGTGTCTTCGAAGTCTTCCCACAGATAATGGTTCAGCCGGTCTGTTCCGGTGAAGACGAACATCATGTTCTGCCAGGGCTCACGTTCCCAGTGATGATGCAGCGCCTCACAGCGAGCCGTCATGACTCGCCGCAGTTCATCGACGAAGACCTGCTTGCCCTTTTCAACCAGCGACATGTCGGCATCAACGGAGTAGTTGATACTCTCCAGCCACGGCAACTGTTCCGCCGGGTGAACGGCTCGCTTCAGATCCAGGGCAACAAATCCCGAGACAAGCATGCCGTTCATGGGCTGAGCCGGATACGTCTGAGGCACATTCATGATGAACGACGGCCCGGCTCCTTCGCGTGCCCAGAACGGTTTGGCTCGAAAGGTCCGCGACGACGTGAAGCCCAGCGTGTAACTTCCGTCCATCAGGTCGGTGAAACCAAAGACATTGTGCCCGCCCGAGTTTTCACCCGTCACGATCGATGCCCATGCTGCGGAAGAAACTTCCGGCAGTGCGGACTTCATCGGAACAAGCGTCCCTGTCCGCAGCAGCTTCGCGCTGTGCGGCATCACACCGGAGTCAGCAAACTGCTGCCACATCCAGCGAGGAAGTCCGTCGATACCAAGGATGAAGTGGTTCATGGGAGGGGGAGGAAGGGTTTTCGGTGTTCGGTGTTCAGATTTCCCAGGACTCTTCGCCACCGGGTTTACCCCGGTGGTTCAACGGTTTTTGCACTACTCAGCTTGGCCTGAGAATCAGCAATCGATGTAGTGCAGAAGCCGATCTCCACCGGGGTGAACCCGGTGGGGGAGAACAGTGACTAGATGTATCCAAGTTGTCGGAGTCGTTCGGTGACGGCTTCGGCGTCTTCTTCGTCCATAAATGCGTCGGCATCGCACGTTGACATGAGTGTGCAATGCAGGTGCGGAATGCCTTTGATGCTGAGTTCGCGAACGATCAGGCTGGCGTCGCTGCAGTCTTCTTCGGACACAACAACAAGCCGCGAAATCTGACCGCCAACAAGCCGTCCGAGTGAAGGTGTCATGGAGTGTTTCCACAGCACCATGGCAGGAGCAGTTCCGGTGAGCAGCACATCGCCTTCTGCTGCAACAAACCGAGTCCCTGCGATTGTATTGAGCGGCTGCTGAGTGAGATTCAAAACCGCATCACCCGCAAGCAGCACTTCCGTGATCGAATTGGCCGTACTGGAGCACTGATTCGTCATAGCACACCATCCATGGAATTGACTGGAGCCGCTGTCGTCCGTGACAACCTCCACCGACCGCGCCAGACCATCCGGCCCATGCGCAATCAGGGTTCTCGTCGAACTTTAGCTGTCCGGCGAAAATCTGACAACAGGACTTCTGAGCGGCAAAAAATGCTGGAGTTTTTCGACTTTTGGAGGCCGGGATGCGAGGAGTTTCCGGGTTGCAGGGAACTCGGGCGAGTTCCACTCCGGAAGGCGGAAGTTCTGCTTTGGGAACTCCGGGAGACAACAAAACAAGGCCCTTCGATGGCGTATCGAAGGGCCTTGAGATTTGACGGGCTCTGAGTCCGGACGCGATCAGATGTCCAGTTGCTTGACGTCCAGTGCGTGCTTTTCGATGAACTCGCGGCGGGGTTCAACAGCGTCGCCCATGAGGACACGGAAGATTTCGTCCGCGGCGGCGGCGTCTTCCATCCGCACCTGAAGCAGCGTTCGCTTTTCCGGGTCCATACTCGTGTCCCACAGTTCCTCGGAGTTCATTTCGCCGAGACCTTTGAAGCGGGTCACTGTCAGGCCTTTTTCGCCCAGGCGGCGGAGCTCGGCGAGCAGGTCGCGAAGGCTGGTCAGCTGGACTCGATCATCATCCCGATCGAGTGCGAATGGATAGACCGGTTCGGCATTTCGAAGTCCGGCCGGAGTAAAATCGGCGACGAAGAATCCATAATCCTTCAGCTGAGCGAACACATCGTTCAGCGTCTTGATCTCATGCAGGTCCACCAGCTGAGCACTCGGCGCGGGCTTGTTGCCTGCATCTGCTTCGGCCGGCTGAGCAGGTTCCGCGGGCTGCAGAGACTTCAGGAACGCTTCGGCTTCGTCGCGTTCCATGAACCACTTTTCGGTATCGGCGAACAGAACGCGATACCGAGGCAGCCGACTCTTTTCGCCCGCGTTGAACTTCAGCAGGTAGCGAATATCGATGCCACGTCGTTCGAGCAGCTCAAGAGGCTGCTCCATCTTTTCGGCCAGTTCCACCAGCTTCTGAAGGTTGTCGCCCGTGAACAGCGTGTTGTCCGATTTGACGACCAGCTTTGTTCCGTTCATGCCCAGGCTGATCAGTTCCGTCATCATCTGCGGATGAGTCTGGACGTAGCGAACCTGCTTGCGCTGGATGACGCGGTACAGTGGCGGCTGAGCAATGTAGACGTGACCATTTTGAACCAGGTCCCGCATGTGGCGGAACAGGAATGTCAGCAGCAGCGTTCGAATGTGGCTTCCGTCCACGTCGGCGTCGGTCATGACAATGATCTTGCCGTAACGACGCTTGCTGATATCCATTTCCTCGTCACCGCCGGCCGGTGAAAGACCAATCGCGCGGAACAGATTCGTGATTTCCGCGTTGTCCAGAACCTTCACGAGCTGCGCTTTTTCGACGTTCAGGATCTTACCTCGCAGAGGAAGAATGGCCTGAATGCTGGAATCTCGCCCGGTGTCGGCAGATCCACCGGCCGAGTCCCCTTCCACCAGATACAGTTCGGTGGATTCGAGGTCGCGGCTGCGGCAGTCTCGCAGTTTTTCCGGCAGACCACCCGTCGTCAGCGCGCCTTTGCGACGCACCATGTCGCGCGACTTGCGAGCCGCTTCGCGAGCTTCGGCGGCCATGATGGCTTTGGCCACCAGCTTCTTGGCGATCGACGGATTCTCTTCCAGGTACTTCATGAACGCGTTGCCGACGACCGTCTGGACGGCGCTTTCGACTTCGGCGTTCGTCAGCTTCACTTTGTTCTGAGAAGTGAACTTCGGATCCGGTACTCGCACGGACACAATGGCTGTCAGGCCTTCGCGGAAGTCTTCACCGACAGGCGTCACGTCTTTGAACAGGTTGCCTCCCTTGGCATAGTTGTTCATCGTGCGAGTCAGAGCGGCTCGGAAACCGCTGAGGTGAGTTCCGCCGTCCGGGTTGAAGATGTTGTTCGCGAACGTCAGGACGTTTTCCGTATAGCCATCGTTGTACTGCATCGCCGTTTCAACAACGACGTCTGCTTCTTCGCCGACGACTCGAAAGACATCCGTTGTGATCGGCGTCTGAGTGCGATTCAGGTAGCGAACGAATTCCACCAGTCCGTCTTTGAAGTGATACACTTCTGTCTGACTGGTGCGTTCATCGCGCAGAGTGATTTTGATGCCCGGCGTCAGGAACGCCAGTTCTCTCATGCGGCGGCTGAGTGTATCCAGCGAGTACTTAGTCTCGGAGAAAATCGTCGGATCGGGGAGAAACGTGAGCCGAGTGCCTGTCGTATCGGCACGTCCCAGCTGTCGCAGCGGAGAAGTGGCACGTCCCTTTTCGAAGTCCATGACCCAGACAGATCCGTTTCGACGAATCTCCGCGGTCAGCCATGAACTGAGCGCGTTTACGGCCGTGATACCGACACCGTGCAAACCGCCCGTGCCGACTCGATAGCCGCTTTCTCGGTTGAACTTTCCACCCGCATGGATTTCCGTCAAAACGACTTCCAGAGCCGGACGTCCATCGCCCTTAACGACGTCCACCGGAATGCCTCGACCGTTGTCAACGATCGAGACGCTTTCATCGAGATTGATCTGAACTTCGATCTCGGAAGCGAAGCCGTTCACAGCTTCGTCGATGCTGTTGTCAACCACTTCGTAGACCAGGTGATGAAGACCCGGCGCGCCGGTGTCGCCGATATACATCGCAGGGCGTGTTCGAATCCCTTCCACACCCTTCAGATGCTGAATGTCGGACGCACTGTATTCGGCACCTTTGGCGGCGTTTTCGGCATCCCTGGCCGCCTTTTCGGGATCTTTTGCAGCCTTCGCTTCTTTGGTGGCCTTGTTGGCGTCCTTAGCAGCCTTGTCGCCTTCGTCAGGCGTCAAAGCTGGGTCATTGTCATTTGCAGACACGATGTGACTTTCCTTTGAGTAATACAGCTGCTGATTCGACATGACCCTCCCTGGGTTCTGCCGAAGACTTCAGTCAGCCTCGAACATACCGAATGGATCGAATGCCGGAATCCGGCAGGCGAGCCTTCAGCTTCTCAAGAACACTTTCATGCAGAAAGCTTCTGAGTTCTTCCAGAACCGCACTGTTGGTCACCACGACTTCCAGCACTCCGTCGCGAATTTTGCGAGCCGTGCTGCGACGTCCCAGTTCCGGGCCAACAATGTCTTTCCATTCCGCATCCAGCGATCGAGTCGCGGAACGGTCCATGAGTCCCTTTGTGCGGATCAGACGAAACAGAGCATTGCCGAGCGATCCCGGTGTGCCCTGAATGTTCTCTGGTTCCTCTCGCACGCCTGAACTCCTTTTCCTGCCAACAGACTTGTTTTGCTGTCGACCTAACGATCCTGCGTCAGAGGCATGATCACATAGGTGTAAGAATCTTCGACGCGGAATACAGCCGCCGTGTCACCGTCTGTCAGCTGCAGGTCGACGAGAGTTTCCGGCGACAGCACCTTCAGGAAGTCCGACACGTACTTGGGATCGAACGTGATCTTCATCGCGTCATGATCGTATTCGATGGGAAGTTCAATCTTTGAATCCCCAACGGCGCTGGCTTCGCTGCTGAGTGTCAGCAGGGACGGGCCGAAGTGGAAATCCACGCCGCGGCTCTCTTCGTCCGTCACGATCTGCGACTGTCGAACGGCCGCGAAGAAAGGACCAACCGGCAGCGGAACATTCACGTTGCCGTTGCGAGGAATCACGTCGCGATAACGCGGGAAGCGACCTTCGACCAGGCGGCTGTAAACCGTGCAGTTTCCCGATCGCATCATGACGTCGTTGTCGTGCACAGCGATGTCAACGAATTCCGCCTGAGGATCAATCGATCGTTCCAGAAGCGACATGGCCTTGGTTGGAACGACGGTCGTCTTTGAAGGAGCCACCGGCTTGCCTTCGACTTCGCAGCTGGCGGTTGCCACAGCCAGTCGGCGGCTGTCTGTTGCAGCCAGCGTCACAGTGCCTTCACCGAACTCGAGCAGCAAACCGCCGAGTGCGTAACGAGTACTTTCGGTGTCGGTTGCGAAGGAGGTTCGTCGGATCATCTGGCGGAACACAGGAGCCGCGACTCGGAAATAGCTCTGTTCGCCAAACTGAGGCACCGGCGGATATTCACGCGGGTCTTCGGAGGACAGACGGAACTTTGCCGTCGCGGCTTTGAGCGTGATGTTCTTTTCGTCAACGATGATGTCCAGCTGTTCGTCCTGAAGTTCACGCAGGATCGAAGACACTCGCTGAGTCGGCAGAAGAGCATCGCCGGCCGAACTGGTTGTTACACCGTTCACCTGGAAACGAATGGCCATCTCCTGATCCGTTCCGACCAGCTCGACGCCGGACTTGCTGACCGACATGAAGACATTGCGAAGAATGTCTTTGGGAGTTCGCGACGGAACGGCCGAAGCAGCGACCGAGAAAGCCGCCGAAAACATCGCGCGATTACATGAGAGCTGCATTGCTGGTCCTGTCTCAGCGAGAATAGTGTTCTCGTTCGAGAATTCAAAAATGAGGACGATGCGCGGCAAAAATTGGCCGCTGCAATCCGAGCCCCAAATTCTATCAGACAGGACTCCGAAACGGTACTCCGCTGCGAACTTTTCACCCGACTTTTCCTGACCAAAAAACCAGCAAAAACACTGTGTTTTTCTGCCAGGCGGCCGCTGTTCAGCCCGGTGCTCGGTTCTGCCGAAGATCTGCTGGTTCAGAGGTCAGAATTCAGACGCTTCCAGACTTCCGGCAGCCGGTTCTGAACCAGCCGCCGACTGGTCTCCGGCAGCATGTTCGGAATCATCCGAACGTTCCTCGTATCTTCCCGATCCAGCTGGCCAGGCTCACGCCCGTACTTGTAATCTTTCGTCAGTCCTCCATCACCTGTGCGATGCTGTTCCGGAGCCTCCGGTGAGGCGATCGACATGAAGAAAAGATCGCGAGATTCAGGCTCGCGAGATTTCGCGAACAGCGACTGCCGAGCCAGCTCCCGAAACAGTTCACCCGCCGTCAGGCTGGCCGGGTCGACAACGTCGATCTTCGCCGCGATGAGATGTTCGTAAGGACGCTGTCCGTCCACTTCCAGACTTCGCAGTCGGTCAAATTCCTGCAGCAGCTCCGACTTCACGAGCGGAAAATGTGTGCAGCCAAGGATGACAGAATCAATCGGCGTTGCACCGCCTTTTGACTTCCAGGATTCCACCAGCGTTGTGACGTCATAGCGAATGTAATTCTCCACCGAATTCAATTGGAGCGACTCCGGTGTCTTTGAATCTCCGATCAGGCCGGTGGCATCGAAGGAATAGATGGGCAGGAGCTTCGGATCGATTTTGGCTATGGGGCTTGAAACGGCAGGTCCTGAGTAGTTGGATCGGCTTTCCGCTGAAACAGCAATGAACGCAGGATCGGTTTCGATGGCACCGGCCAGGCCGATGGAGCCCTGCTGGACGACGCTGGCTTCTCTCCGCCCTGCTCTGCCCAGCATGCGACTAATGGCCTTGGGATAGGCGTTGCTGTTGCAGGTTCCGGTCGTCGCCAAAACGGCAACGGTGCGCGGCTGAGAACCGGGCAAAGCCTCCAGTTCAAGAACACCGCGTGCTCCTGCTTCAACGACTCCGACCACAAAGACAGGAATCTGCCACGCATCAATCATCATGCGAATTTCCTCCATACCCCAGGCGGTTGCGGTATTGCAGGCGATAACGATCGCTTTGACCGGCGGCTTGTTCATCGACGGCGTTCGGGATGCAGGCGTTGCCCAGTAGCGACGCCCCAGAAGAAAAGCGGCGTCTTTCAGAATCAGTTCCTTCAGATAGCCCTCTTTGCCCGCAGAGGGATAATTTCCATAAGGCATGTTGGCCTGGTCGCCAAAGTAAATGAATCGCTCATTCGCAAAGTCCGGTCGTCCGTCCGGCCCGGGTCTCAGCGTGGTGTTGTCGAACGAATCTGCGGCAAGGATCGCCTCAAGAACCGTCAGCCCGCCGATGCCGGAATCGAAGACGCCAATGGGAAGATCGCGAGTCTCCTGCTTCCATGCGGTCAGGTCCACAGAATGGGCCGCAGCGCCATCCGGATGAAGCATCGAATACTGAATCATCGCCGCCACGGCCTTCTCACCCGCGCTGAGTTCTTTCGCATCGGCCGAGGCAGGGGCGTTCTGCAGGCGTGCTGAAAATCGAGCGAGCCACTTGGCCATGATCGCGTCGCCGATCGTTGCGGGCGAATTCATTTCTTCCAGAGTCCGGCCCCAGTAAAAGCTGATCCAGCCGCTCGCCCGGTCTCCCGCTTTGTCGATAAACTGATCCATCTCCTCCAGTGAACAGCCCAGAGGAAATGTCTCTTCGATGACGACAGGCTTTCCGATTTGAAAACCATCCAGCGTCGACAGAGCCTCATCAACCTTGCCCGTTTTTGGGTAAAGATGAATGGCCAGGAAGTCGAGCTTCTCAGTGACCTTCTTCGGGTCGAAGCCGGATGTGAGCCCCGGACGATCCAGGCTCCAGTCGACGAGCCCCACCGTGATCAGATGCTTCGAGTCGTGCTTCCGAATGGCTTCGACCAGCTGATCGATCCATTGCTTCGCCGCTTCCGGTCGTGTGCGTCCCCGAGTCTCCCTGGCGACGAACTGAACAAAGTGCTTGCCGGCAAACGGAGGACCAAGCCATTCTTTGGCAGGCTGTTCACCACCAATCACTGGTTCGTTCATCAGGTCATAGCAGAAGATGGCAGGACTGCTGCTGCAGACTTTGGCAACGTTTTCCCAGAAGATCGTCTGAGCCTTCCAGCGATCTGCTTCTGAAAGTTCATCGTACCATGCCGGAACATCGGCTTTGTGGTAGCAGCCCAATCCGGTCAGATCGAGATACAGGCCTGTGGATTCCGCCAGCCGAACAAGTTTCGCGAGCTGTTCCAGTTCTGCGGTTCTCGCAGAATCCGGTGACTCCATGAACCGTCCAAACTGAATGTGAATGCGAACGACGGTGGCTCCCAGTGCCTTCATCTCCGCGAAGTCAGCTTCGACCTTTGGCCATTCGGCATGCCAGTAATCTTCCAGGAGCCGACCCTGTTCATCATGGTCATAGTTGAATCCCATGGGACGAAAAGTTTGGCCGTCGGATTGCTGGACAAAGTGTGTTCCATCTTCGCTGACTCGAATCCATTCCTGCGCTGCTGCGAGAGTACATTCGAATGGCAGAACGCATGCGATTGCCGTCCACAGAATCATCGCGCTTCGAGTCATGTCAGAACTCCACATCGAAATCGAAAGAATGCCATGCAGTGGATTCTACCAGGTCGGACAAGGGTTCACGAATGGTCGAGGAACGCCTTTCCGACGCAGGCGCTGCTTGAGGCAATATGTCGGAATCGTGCGACTGCGGCAGGAGGGACTTCGGCTTCCCGTCTGAATCGGCGGTTTCTGCCGAACCTGTTGTTTCTTCAGGGACTCGCAGTGATGCATCGGAGATTTGGGCATTTGAGGAAGGATCCGGGTGAGTGCTCGTTGAGTGGCACGTCTTGTCGGGTCTACTTCCTCAGAATACTGTTCACGTTCCTGCTGTTTGCGTCATGAGGGAAGGAGTCTCTCAATGCTGTCGTTTTTGTTTCGAAGTTCTCAGCGTCGTCGTCGCTCCGTTGCTCCAATGCTGGCGGAGGTCCTGGAGGCACGCACGCTTCTCGCAGCCGCGAATCCACTGATCAGCATCAACGGCACGGCGCCGACGATTCTGCCGTTCGTGAATGGCAGGCAGCTGCTGGCCTTCGTCGGGCCATCGTCAACGGACCTGTACACAACAAACGGGACGCAGACAGGAACTTCTCGGTTCGCAACGATTCCTGCAGTGGCAGTGACCGATGCGCAGGGACTGTTCAACGACTATGCAGTTGTTGGGACCGAAGTCTATTTCGCTGCGACCGGAACGAACGGAACGGAGCTGTGGAAGACTGACGGCACAGCAGTGGGAACTTCTTTGATCCTGGACATCAGTTCCGGGCCGGACAGCAGCAGTCCTTCCGGCTTTGCGGTCGTGAATGGCTACGCGTACTTTGCGGCAACGACACCAGGCGGAGGCCGGGAACTCTGGAAGTCTGCAGGGACCGCCGCCACAACGACTCAGGTGGCCGACATCGTCAGTGGGGCTGACAGCAGCAACCCGGATCATCTGATCGCTTACAACGGTCAGGTCTTCTTCCAGACAAAGACGACCGACGACGTGTATCGGACTGACGGCACGACGGCTGGCACGTTACTTGTCACGGACGGCAACTTCCCCGATTCCAATGAAGCGATTGGGACCTTTCCGGTTGGCATCGTCAATGGTCGTCTGATCATCAAGCGTGAACATGTGATTGATGGGACTCAGATCCTGTCCCTTTCCAGCGCGAGTGCGTCACCGATTGTGATCAAGTCGTTTTCGAACAATGGCATGGTTCCTCCGTCACTCAATCGTTTTGTGACCGACGGGTTTACCGTGGCCGGCGGACGATTGTACTTCCGGCGCAAGGCCTACATCACCGGCGAGATGGTCACAGCAACATGGGGCGAGCTGTGGCAGACGACCGGCACCGCGGCTGGCACAACTCAGGTCAACACCAGCACGCTGCTGTTCGGAAGCGGCGACAGCTTTCCGGAACGTCCGCTGCGACTTCCACGCGGAGCCTTCCTGGACGGTGCTGTTCCGAAGTTTGTGTTTGACGATCCTTCGTTTCAGTTCGGTAGTTACTGGAGCGACGGAACAACGTTGAATCAGTTCTTTCTGCCTGTCGAAAATCTTCCGAAGAGCGACTTTGTTCAGCTGGATTCGGAGCTGTTCTATCTGTCTTCAACCAGCCTGATGAAGGTCAGTGCCGGGCTGACAACGACTGTCGAGATTCCCGGAACGGAACCACTTCTGGATGGCCAGCCGTATGGGCTGAAAGTGATGCTGGGTCGCTTGTGGTTCTCCACGTCCACAGCGCTTTGGAAGTATGAGCCGGCGGCCGCAGCGAGGAGTGCCGGGCCCGTCATCACTTCGCCGCTGACATTCGTGGGACCGGCTCAGGGACAGACAAATCCCGCGTCACTCACGACCACATGGAATCCGGTCGCGAATGCTCTGGGCTATTATGTGTCGCTGGAAGGGCCAGGAGATCTTCAGGGCCCGTTCTTCCAGACAGAAACGTCGCGACAGTTTCAGTTTGTCTCAGCCGGCACCTATCGAGTCAATGTCCGCGCGCTGCTTCCCAACAATGTGCTGACTGAAATGTCTAGTCAGTCCTTCGAAGCGGTCTCGGTTCCAAAGAACTTCCAGGTCCTTCGCGAACTGCCGTTTGAAGAACAGCTGGAAGTCGGCATCATCGATTCCGAATTTCCGACAAACGCATGGGTTCATGTGATTGATCGCTTCACGGGCGAAACCGTTCTTTCTCAGGCGGTCACTCTTCCCGCAGGAAACTCGGCCCGCACGGCTCGTGTTTCCCTTCCAAAGTCAAAGCTTCCCGGACATCACAGCCTGATTGTCAGGATGTCGTCGTCTTCCAAAGTCACCGCGCCATCAGCGTCTGCAAATGTGGATGTCAGTTACGCGGTTCTGGGAGTCACGTATGGGTCGAACTTCCAGGTCACTTTGAACTGGCCTCAGGTGACCGACGCGGTTGCGTATGACGTGTGGGTGAACGATGACACAAATGCGGTCAGTCAGTTCCGACGAGACACCAACGTTCTGGCAACGTCATGGACCAGCACGTTCCTCACAGGAACCTTCCGAGCCTGGGTTCGCGCAAAACTCACCAATGGCAGTCTGACCGCATGGAGCGTTCCGCAGGCGTTTACGGTTGACGGGCCGATTCGCGTTGTGAACCCGGCGGGAACTTTTGTGGACGGCCGGGGGGATGAAATCTTCCAGTGGTCTCAGGTGAAGGGAGCAACAAAGTACCATCTGGTTGTGAACAGCGTGACAACGGGTACTCAGATCGTCAACGAATCGGATCTTCCTGCGACCTCAACGAACTATGCATCGAAGACGGATCTGATTCCCGGTACCTACAATGCCTGGGTTCGATCAAAGGCAGCGAATGGAACATGGAGTGCCTGGAGTCCGGTTCGAACATTCACAATCACCGCAAAGCCAATTGTCATCACGGGTGGAACCGGAGCGACGTTTGATCGCACACCAACTCTGACATGGCAGGCAGGCCCGATGCCGATGACGTATGAAGTCTGGATTTCGCGACGAGGTCAGTCGACTGCCTTGTATCGACGCACCGGCCTGACCGACCTCACGCACACCGTTGACACGGCACTCGCTCCGGGCGAATACGATGTCTGGGTGCGAGGAACGGCGACTGGCGGCATCAAGACTGCGTGGGGCACGGCGTCTCGACTAACCATCGGCTTCGGGTCACCTGGTTCCGCGCTTGCGGCTGTCGGCCGACGGCTGTTGTCCTGGTCACCGATTGCCAGTGCGGATTCGTACGAACTGTATATGGACTACCTCGGAGGCGCTTCTCCTGCACAGCAGCAGATTGTCCGGCTCACCGGATTAACAGACACCAGCTATCTTCTGGGAGCAGCTCTGCCAGCCGGGCGATACCGTGCCTGGATTCGAGCTGTCCACACAGAAAACGGCGCCACGTTCTACAGTGCGTGGGTCGCGACATCAGCGCCGTTCACGATCAGCTGAAGCATGAAAGACGAGAAAGGCGATGTTTGAAACACGGCTCTGGCTTGTGACTAAGTCTCGAGTATACTTGGTGTCCCGGACACTCAACGAAATTTGACGGAGCACGCAGCTGTGGTGACCACAAAAACCGAAGACGTTGTTCGTCGAGCGACACAACTGTACGAGGAGAGGCTCCGGGAAAGTCTCGAACAGTCAAACCGCGATGACTTTCTGGCGATCGAGCCGGATTCGGGTGATTACTTCTTCGGAAAGACGCTGACAGAAGCGATCCAGGCATCTCGTGCCGCCCATCCGGACCGACTTGCGTTTGCACTGCGGATCGGTCACAGCGCCGCAGTCCAGATCGGAGTTATGCAATAGTGAGAGGCTACGTCGACGAATTCGGCCGCGCGCTAATGTGCCTGAAAGTGCGTTCGGCTCAGAACAGTGAACCTGTGGAACTATCTGTTTGGGTCGATACCGCGTTCAACGGGGAACTCGTCGCTCCGCAGTCAGTCATTGAGTCACTGGGCCTTGAGCAGAGTGGCGGGATTCTCGCGACCCTTGCTGATGGGAGCAGGGTGACTCTGGAATCCTACACATGCTTAGTCGACTGGTTTGCTGAACAAATTTCAGTTGAGATCATCGCCAACAGCGGCCAGATTCCATTACTGGGGATCGGACTGCTTGTTGGCCATCGACTCGTTGTCGATTATCCGACGCGTTCCGTAACGCTTGACTGACCCCCACGCTAATCATTCAGGCCCCATGAACCGTCCCAGCGGACGAAGCCTTCGATGGCTTCGTATTCCGCAAGGCCAAGCTGGTCGTACTTCTTTGCGGTGGCGGCATTGCGTGCTTCTGCCCGCTGCCAGAACTCGCGCATGTCGGATCCGGGGAAGAGTGCTCGGTCCTTCTGAGACTCGTGCTTGAAGATCGCGTCTCGCTTCTGCTTCACTTCTTCCGGGCTGAGCGGCACTGCCATCTCGACCTGATGAACGGGCCATTCCTGCCATGCACCGCGATACAGCCACACTTCGCAGTCCTTGTACCAGTCGTCATTGCGGCACTGGTCGCATGCCAGAATGATGGCTTTCAGACAGGTGCGATGCGTTCCATGCGGATCCGTGAGGTCGCCAGCGGCGTAGATCTGATGAGGACGCAGCTTGCGCAGGAGTTCAACAGTGATGCGAATATCTTCGTCGCCGAGCGGCTTCTTTTTCACTCGACCAGTATCGTAAAACGGCATGTCCATGAAGAAGAGGTTCTCGGAAGGAACGCCGCAGCAGCGCGCTCCCGCACGCGCTTCGCCTCGTCGAATCAGGCCTTTGATCTGCTGAACTTCGCGGCTGTCGACCTGCCCCGCCTGCTTCTTCTTCAGAAACTCTTCGACGTGATCTTCCAGCTCGCGAATTCGATCGGACATCAGTCCAAACGCCGCGCAGTAATCGGAAACGAATTCGGTGAATCGCAGAGTATCGTCGTCGAACACCGCGATATTGCCCGACGTCTGATAGGCAATGTGAACGTGATGTCCCTGATCCGCCAGGCGAATCAGAGTACCGCCCATGGAGATCACGTCGTCATCCGGATGAGGCGAAAAGCACAGCACGCGCTTCGGAAAGATGTGGTCGAACGGCTGAGGACGGTCGCCAGGCCGCTTCATGTGATCAGGCTTGCCACCGGGCCATCCAACGATCGTGGCCTGCAGATGTCGAAAGACCTTCAGGTTGATTTCGTACGCAGAACCGTGTTCCGCCAGCAGGTCCTGAAGGCCGCCTTCGTTGTAGTCAGAATCCGTCAGCTTCAGCAGGGCCTTGCCGACATTTTCGGACAGCCAGATGACTGCTCGTCGGATCGTCACAGGATCCCAGGTGACGTCCGTCACAATCCATGGTGCTCGAATGCGAGTCAGGTTGGCGGCGGCGGCCGAGTCAATCAGGAACTCAGTGTTGGGGTGCTTCTGAAGATAGGTGGCCGGAATTGTCGGCGTCATTTCGCCTTCGATGGTCTTCGCAACGATCGTTGCTTTGTTTTCGCCGAAGGCAAGAATGTAGATTCGTTTGGCTTCCAGAATCGTTCCAACGCCCATCGTGATTGCTCGGCGAGGGACATTCTCCGTTCCGAAGAAGTCGCTGGCGGCGTCCGTGCGAGTCACCGAGTCCAGGGTGATCATTCGAGTCCGTGAGCTTTGATCGGAGCCTGGTTCATTGAAGCCGATGTGTCCCGTTCGACCGATGCCCAGAATCTGAATATCGATGCCGCCCAGTGCTGCGATGCGAGCTTCATAATCGCGGCAATATTCGGCGATACGTTCCACCGGTACCGTTCCGTCCGGAACGTTTGCGTTTTCCGGCAGGATGTCGATGTGGTTGAACAGATGCTCCTTCATGAAGCGCACGTAGCTCTGCAGGTCTTCCGGCTGCATCGGATAGTATTCGTCCAGGTTGAACGTCACGACGTTGCGGAACGAAAGACTTTCCTCCTTGTGCATGCGGACCAGTTCCGCGTAGATGCCGGTCGGCGTTGAACCGGTCGCGAGCCCCAGAACGCACTTGCGTCCTTCGGCCTGTCGAATACGAATCAGCGAAGCAATTTCGGTGGCGACTTTGCGTGCTGCTTCACGAGAATTGCTGAGAATAGAACAGCGAATGCGTTCAGTGGGTCGAACATCCGGCCGATGGCTCATGGTCGCAGGTGATCCGTAAATTCGGGAGTGAAGTCCTGGAATTCAGGCTGCGGAGTTTAGCGGCTTCGCGGAACATTTCATGTCCTCAGGATGATCCGTGGCACGACCAGGATTTGATTCCTGGATTTTTCACCCACAACGTGCCCCCGTTAGCTCAGCCGCGGAAGCAACAATGTACAGCGACGAAGTTGGACAGCGGATCAACGCGGATGAATCGCAGGACGGCCGATTTGTTGAGGGATTCCGGGTGGTCAGTCCCGTCGTCTCGCAGCTGCAGTCAACGGGCTTGTTTCATCCGCGTCGAGTCACGTTCATCGGCAGTTAGAAATCGCCCAGCTGTTTTCCTGACGCAGTCCGAGTTATTCCAGAACGATTGGCACGGAGACGATCTTGCCGTCTCGCATGACTTCAATCGTGATCTTCTCCCCGGGGCGATGGCTTTCGACTTCGGACAGGAACTCATCCGGCTTCAGAGTCTTCTTGCCGTTGACGCCCACGATCAGGTCGGCTCGGCTGACGTCGCGAGATTCGAACGTGAACAGGCCTCGACGGTTCTTTTTGATCTCCGGGCCGCGCAGACCAGCTTTCTCGGCGGGCCCGTTGGGAACCATCGTGATGATGCGAAGCCCCTGGTCCGTCTTGGTCACTTCGTCGATACCGAACTCCGGTCGAATGAATCGGCCATGCTGGATCAGTTCCGGCACGATGCGAGCTACCAGGTTGGAAGGAATCGCAAAGCCGATGCCCGAATTCTGACCGGTCTTGCTGGCGATGGCCGTGTTGATTCCAATCACTTCGCCATGGGAATTCAGGAGCGGCCCGCCGGAGTTTCCAGGATTGATGGCCGCGTCAATCTGAATGACGGATTTGATCGAGCGGGCTTTCGTCACGGGCAGAGTTCGGTCAAGGCTGGAGATGATGCCTGTGGTCATCGTTCGTTCCAGGCCAAACGGATTTCCAATCGCGAAGACTCGCATCCCGACCTTCAGAGTCGACGAATCCGCGAACCTTACAGGAACCAGCTTCTCAATGGGCGCCTTAATCTTCACAACGGCCATGTCATTGATCGGTTCACGCCCGACCAGCTCCGCTTCAAACTCTTCTCCGGTGTGCATCGTCACAAGAATGCGCTGAGCATCTTCGATGACGTGATTGTTCGTCAGAATGTGTCCCTGATGGTCCAGGATGAAGCCTGAGCCTGAGTCTTCCGTTGGGTTCTCTCCCAGCAGTCCTCGCTCGGAACCAATCCGCGTCGCAATGTTCACAACGCTTCGATCATTTGCCTGATAGACAAACGAAGCCACGGCTTCATCAGGAGCCAGTCCCGCCGCGTTGTAGACTCGAGGCGGCACCATGTCGCTCAGAGCATCCGCGGGAACCTGATCCTGGGGCGAATCGGTGTAGGTGGCCTGTCGTGCCTTCTTGCCTGAGGCCTGTTGCGCCATCGCGGCGTTCTGACCCCACGGGCCGGACTGAAGATACAGTACAGCGGATGCGGACAAGGCTGCCGAAAGCAAACACATCGCAGCGGTTTTCATCGCTGCTTCCTCCCTGAACCAGCAGTTACGTTCTTACTTCGAACCAGCGACCGAGTTGGTCCGTCGAATCATAGCGTCCTCACTCGCAGAAGCGAATTGGAGACGCACGGTCCGAGTGCGATGTCTGGAGAGACGCGCAGGACAACTCAGTCTCCTTATTCATCGGCTGACCGTACCGGCAAAATCCGAAAAATCCACAAATCCTTCCTAATCCCTAAACTTTGCGCCTTGTTCGAGCCGATACGAAAGATACCGCGTCTTCTGTATCTCGAGTTCCATTGAACTTCGGCAGAAAACGCCGTTGCATCGGACGACATGGATGTCTCGCTTCAGCTTTTCACTGCTCGGTCTTGCTCTGTTTGCTTCCGTTGGCTGCGTTTCAACGCACTCGTCAAACTGTCATTCGTTCCGGCCTCCTGGGATGTATGGAGCGGACTGCTGTGGCCCGGTGACCGACAGTTGTGGAGCAGAGCCGGGCTGTTCGGCTCCAGCGTACGGTGGCAAGCGAGCCATGTTTTCGAAGCATCATCGCGGATCATGCAAAACCGCACCGCTCTATCCAGGTGATTCGTGGGCAGGATGCGGTTGTGGCGACTGTGGCTGCGGCGACACGGTGATGGCACCTGGTTGTGCCGCTCCATCATTCATGGCACCGACGTGTGCAGCTCCCGGTTGCGCGGCTCCGACAGAAACCTGGGCAGCCGGATGCGGCCCTGCAGGTTGTGGCATGAACCAGACAGCCATGGTCCCAGGCCAGCCTGGATGTGCGTGCAACGGTGGTGCGAGCGGCTTTGCTCCTCAGCCTGTGACTCCACCGGAACAATTCTCCGCGCCAAATCCACCAATGAATCAGCCATACGAAGCTCCTGCCGTGCCACCAGCAGGCGATCCACCAGCACCAATCAACGTGCCTGCGGATCAGAACGGTGCACCAGTTGCCAATCCACCTGTTGACCCAGTGAGCTTTGAGGTGCCGGTTCTGCCCCCAATTACTCCAGGACGATAAGTAGGTGCCGCTCGCCAAGCGGCACTTCGCGGTCCCACCGCGACCAGCGACGTTTGGTTGTGCCACAATCTTGCTGGTCGCCGTGGAGTCAAAGCATCGCCACGTCCAGCGACATGTAGTGGAACTCGCCAGAGTTCCCATCATCAACCCAGGTCGCGGGATCTCTGGCGAGATCCACTACAAAATCGTTCACAGCGTTGCCCCGGCAGGCGAGACCTACTTTCTCTCTGAAAAGCGCAAACTGTTGGAGGAAATCGACCGTACGCCGGTTCGCGGGGCGGACCTTCACGTTGTTCAGTTGAGATCTGCTGTTTGTCGGGCGAATTGACGGCCAACTGATTGAAATCGACGGGCCTGGACGTATCGTCTCCTCCGCGTTCATTTCGGGGAACGAGAACATACGGGGCGAGGTCGGGCATGTCGGCAACTGGTTTGGAGCACGCTGCGGGCTCGTTGCATGCCGCCGTTGACGTTCGCCATCTCGTGCGAAAATTCGCCACACAGTCCGGCGAAGTGGTTGCCGTCAATGATGTCTCGATTCAGGTCCGAGCCGGCGAAGTCTTTGGGATGCTCGGTGCCAACGGGGCTGGCAAAACCACAACGCTGCGAATGATGCTGGGCCTTCTTCCGCCCACGTCCGGAACCGTCACGATGGCCGGTTACGACGTCGCGAAGTTTCCGCTGGAAGTGAAGCGGCGAGTTTCTCTCGTCTCGGCAAGTTCCGGTCTGTACCAGTGGCTGACACCGCGGGAGATGATGCTGTACTTCGCGGAACTGTACGACGTTCCGGAAGACGCCGCGCAGGCTCGTGTCGAAATGCTGGCGGACATCTTTGACCTTCGAAAGTTCATGGACCGTCGCTGTGCCGGGATGAGTACCGGGCAGCAGCAGCGAGTCAACCTGGCTCGTTCACTCATGCATGATCCGCCAGTCGTGCTGATGGATGAACCCACACGAGGGCTCGACATCGTTGGCAGCAAACGCATCTTTGACTACACGGCTCACCTGAAAGAGCTCGGCAAGGCCGTCATCTTTTGTACGCATCGTCTGGACGAAGCGCAAAGATTGTGTACTCGATTCGGCCTGATGTTTCGCGGGCGACTTCATCTGGAGGGAACTCTGGAGGACCTTCAGCAGAAGACCGGTCGAGAAATGCTGACCGATATGTTTCTGGATCTGATGCAGAAGACCGTCGAAGCAGACGCGACTGTGAAGGCCGCTGCCACGGGAGCGTCCCGATGAGCCAGGGTTTTGAGCAGGGTACGCCGACCGGCAATGACCATTCCCGTTCGCCCGCACCTCGCTGGAAACGACTGACTCGACTGGCTCGCAAAGAGATTCGCGAGTCCATGAGAGATCGTCGAACTCTGGCAACGCTTGTGCTGATGCCGCTGATTGTCTACCCGCTGCTTGGCCTTATCGTTCAGCGCTTTGCCGTCAGTCGAGTTGATCCCAACGCGCCGGAAGCGGTCGTAGTTCTCGACAGCGCGATTCACCCGGATGAGGCCGCCGTACTTTTTAGTGTTCCCGATCGGCGACGGACAGAAAACGCCGCCAGCTCCGACACTGCGAAGAACGGGGACGGAGCAGAAAAGTCCGGCACACCGGAAGACTCATCCGGAAACAAGGCGGCGGAAGAAACACTGCAAAAGCTGACCGAAGGTCTCACACCTCTCCGTGCAGGAACGCCGCCCAAACTTCACGTCGAGGGCGAGCAGTATACTCGTGAAGAAATCGAAGCCGTTGTTCAGGCTGGTGCCGCAGATGTTGGCGTCCTGCAGATTCCCGGCGAAGCTCCCACGGAGAATCGTCCCGGGCGTGCCAGGACGTTTCGCGTCATCTGCCGGGAAGGTGATCCGTTCAGTGTTCGAGCGGCCGAAGAGGTCGAAGCCTGGATTACTCGCTACCGTGATCGCGTCATTCGAACACTTCTTCGACGGACTCCTTTCGGCGCGGAGACGATGCCGTACATTGAGACCATGAAGATGGCGTCGCGCGGCCCCAGAGAATCTCCTCTCAGCGCCTTTATTCCTCTGATGCTGGTTCTGATGACGATGACCGGAGCGGTTTATCCAGCCATCGATTTGACCGCCGGGGAACGGG
Source organism: Planctomycetaceae bacterium (assembly GCA_046349695.1). Classification (GTDB taxonomy): domain Bacteria; phylum Planctomycetota; class Planctomycetia; order Planctomycetales; family Planctomycetaceae; genus SXXK01. The sequence continues at coordinate 85,461 of JAXMBV010000024.1, forward strand.
AACGCGGCACGCTGGAAATGCTGATGGCCGCTCCTGTGGCAAGGCACGATCTTCTGATCGGAAAATTTGCGGCGGTCTTCCTGGTCGCTGTCCTCACGGCGCTGATCAACCTGACAGCCATGATGCTGACGCTGTATTCGACTGGCTTTGATCGAGTCCTTCTGAGCGACGGGCTGTCGATTGTGACGTTCTTCCAGGTGCTGATGTTGCTGGTGGTTTTCGCATCGTTCTTTTCGGCCGTGCTGCTGTCGATCACCAGCTTTGCTCGTAGCTTCCGAGAAGCTCAGGCGTGGCTGATTCCACTGATGCTGGTTTCGCTCGCGCCTGGAATTCTGAGCCTGATGCCGGGCGTGCGGCTGAACTTTGCATTGTCCATCGTGCCGCTGGTCAACATCGTGCTGGTCGGCAAGGAGTTGTTTCAGGGGATCGCGTCGCCTCTGCTGTTCGCTCTGACACTTCTGGTGACGTGCGGTTATACCATGGCCGCGCTGCGAATCGCTGCCAGTATTTTTGGAAACGATGCTTTGCTGTTTACGTCGGGAAGCCTGCCCAGCCGAAGCCGTGAGTCGGATGTGACCGACGAACTTCCCGTTTCACTGGCCGCCAAATGTGGCGTGTTGATCCTGCCATTGCTGGTGATCTTGTCCGGGCTCCGACATCGGATTGTGAGTCAGGAGAACACCGCTGGCCAACTGATTCTTTCCGCAGCCATACTCGCAGGCTTGTTCGCTGGCCTTCCCCTGCTGTTCCTGAAGCGACAGCGCGTTCGGCTGGCAACCGCGTGGGTGTTGAAGCCGTTTTCGTTTCTGGCCGTCCCCGGTGCCATTCTGCTTGGGCTGTCTTCCTGGACGATCGTTTATGAGCTGCTGATCGTGTCTCAGCGAGCCTCCGCGTGGACGGAATTTCTGAACAACCCGGCGATGAAGCAGATTATTGAACGACTGATGAAGGAAGCACCTCTTGTTCTTCAGCTGTTGACGTTGGCCCTGGTTCCAGCCGTTGTGGAAGAACTGTTCTTCCGAGGCTTCCTGATGGAATCACTGCTGCAGCGAGGCAAAGGAAAGATGATGCCGCTGCTGGTAACGACGTTTGTCTTCGCGGCAGCTCACGTCGTGACGGACCCCGCGCTTTCGATGGCAAGATTTCCCGGTACGTTTCTGCTGGGCCTGATTCTTGGCATGATTCGAATTCAGACGGGCAGCATCTTCCCCGGCATGCTGATGCACTTCGTGAACAACGCCATTCTGCTGTCGCTGACATCGCTCCAGCCACTGCTCTTGAAAGCCCGAATCAATCTGAATGTCGAAGGCGAAAGTCACCTTCCGCCCACACTCTTGATCGCCGCCGCGATCAGTGCCACCGTCGGCATTCTCCTCATCCAAAAATCCCGCCGCCCAGTGTAAAGCAGCTGTCCTCAGCTGCTTGGAGAGTCTGCGTTTCGTCAATCGAAAGTTCACTTCAAAGAATGTGCATTAAGCTACATTTGCAACCGCGAGTGAACGCGAATTGTCACGGGTTATGTCTGACAAAAAATGGGTGACAGAAAATAGTCGCAGTGTAGAACGACTGTCCTCAGTCGTTGACTGCCTGACCAAGTCACCTTGAAACACTTCGCCGGGTGCGCCGGAGCGACCCGCGACAATGGGTAGCACAGGTGAAGCCTGTGACGCGAAGCGGTCGGAAGCCGAAGGAACAGCGTGGTTATTCCAGTGCACCGTGTCCGAACGTCAATTTACTTAGAACCGAAAACTGAAAACTGAACACCGAAAAGCACACGCCCTTCAGGCGTGCTACCCGGGTGATCCACCTGCCTCGGCGAGCGGGATGCGTTAGCTTCCCGGCATGCGGTTCGGTCGCGAAAAACGCATTTGCCACCGCGAATGAACGCGAATCGACGCGAATAAGGCAACAGGCAAGTCCCTCATCGTTTGCCCCATCATTTTTTGCCCGCACCTGAGTTCTGATCGTTGTGTGGCGGATGTCTGACAAAAAATGGGTGACAGAAAATCATCGCAGCGGCTACGACAGGATTTTGCTTTTCGACTTCTTCCGTTTCTTTCGGCTCCAAATCGACTCCATCGGCGAGCGGGATGCGTCACATCAACATTCCCCTCGCGCATCCTCAGCCTGAGCGGCGTTTGACGGTGACCTGAGCCTCCACCACGCCGCCTTTCTTTTCTGCCATGGCTCGTCCTTGAGCGACGGCCTGTTCGATCAGCCTGATCACGGACTTTTGTTTGACGTCCGCAATGCTGGTCAGGCGAATGTGGCGAATCAGCTTGCCGGTTCCTTTCAGCAATTCGTCGGGATCGTCCAGTTCCGTGCCGCGGTCGAAACCCAGGTTCACGTGTTGTGCATAGGTCGCGATGTGGATGAAGCCCTGTCCCTGCTTGCCGGTGAACGTGAACGCGTTGGAAATGCAGTACGTCTCGTAGATGATCTCACTGCATTCTCCGGCCGACTTGAGAACGGCGTTTCTGGCGGCGAGGGCGATCGAGACAACGTCTTCCGTTCGATCCTGCATCAGTTCCCGCAGGACAAGTTCTGTCTGCGACTTCGATTTCGCCATCTTCGTCTCCTTGTCTTCTTTTCCGGCATTCTGCGGCAAACTGACTTCAGAACTCTAAAACGTTCAACGCGGACTTGCCACAATGTGCCTCCCCCGCGGACGAACCTGCATGATCCGCGGCGAAGTCATCCCGCCAGTCCCACGCGTTGAGGAATCCTCCGAGGTCGTCGAATGTCAGTTCAGTTGAGTGAATTTGCGAAGTCCCTGAATGTTGAAACTGCTTTCACCGTGCTTGCTGTGGCCAAAAAGCTAAAGGCTGCGGGGAAAGATGTTGTCGAACTGGAGATCGGAGACAGTCCGTTTAACAGCACGGCATCGGCGATTCAGTCCGGACTTCAGGCGATTCGAGACAATCAGTCGCACTATTGCCCGTCTCCGGGGATCCCTGAATTCCGTGACGCGGCCGCTCGTTTTCTGCATCGCGAATTTGCTGTCCCGGTTGCGGCGGAGAATATCGCTGTCGGTCCCGGGGCGAAGGTCTTTGAACAGTTCTTCTGCGAGGCGTTTCTGAATCCGGGCGATGGATGCCTTGTCTTCAGTCCTCATTTCCCGACGTACATTCCCAACATTCAGCGCCGGGGTGCTCGGGCGGTTCTGAAGCCGCTGAAGCAGGAAACGGAATTTCGTCCGCAGGTGTCGGACATCCGGAACTTCCTCAACACAGACCCGTCTCCTCGCGCGATCTTTCTAAATTCGCCTCACAATCCCACCGGCGGAGTTACGACCGAACAGGACCTTCGCGACATCGCGGATCTTGTGCGAGGAAAGAACGTCGCGGTGTTCAGCGATGAGCCGTATTGCCACATGATCTGGAAGGGACGTCATCATTCTCTGCTGGCTCAGCCGGGAATGCTGGATCAGTGCGTCGCCGCGTACACCTTCAGCAAGTCGTATTCAATGAGCGGCTGGCGACTTGGCTTCTGTGCATCGTCACGCGAGATCATTGATGCGATCAGCAAGATGATCAACACGACGCTGTCGTGTACTCCTCCGATCGTGCAGCTGGCCGGCAAGGCGGCTCTGGATCAGGACTCGAAGGAGCGTGATGAAACCATGCTGAAGTTTCGCGAGAAAGTTCAGCTGCTGACGGCAGGCCTGAATCGAATCGATGGTTTTTCGACGCTGGATCCAACCGCCACGTTCTATGTGTTCCCGAGCGTCAAGCCGGTCTGCAATCGACTGGGCATCACCAGCCACGGCCTGGCTCTGTACTTCCTGGAACATGCGGATGACAAGTTTGGCGTCGCATGCCTGGGCGGTGAGTGTTTCGGTGAAGCCGGTGGCGGCTTCCTGCGTTTCAGCTGTGCGGAACCGAACGACAGGCTGCAGCAGGCCCTGGACTTCATTCCCGTTGCACTGTCTCGCACGGATCGCATTGCGAAGTGGCTGGAGATTCATCCGGAGTTTCGACTGCGATCACCTTACGTCTAGTGGATTTCGCAGCAATCGTTGATGAAGGGAACTCTGGCGAGTTCCACTACAGTTCGGAACCGCTCGGCAGGAGCCTCGTCCTCCCTTTGTTCAACCGACCGTCATTGGTTCCTCACACAGTCAAGATTCCATCACAGGCTCAGCCATGAACCCACGCAGTTCTCGTTATGGTCTGATTTTGTTCTTCGTCTACCTCCTCTTCTATGGTGGATTCGTTGTCATCAACGCGTTCGCGCCGGAGAGTATGGAGAAGCCGCTGTTGTCAGGCCTGAACGTCGCCATTGTCTATGGCTTTGGGCTGATCATCGGGGCGGTTGTTCTGTCGGGAATTTATGGCCTGCTGTGCGGCGACGCATCACGGTCTGACAGCAATGAGGAGAAGTCTGCATGATCTACGAATCCTCATGGCAGGCCGTTCTGATCTTCTTTCTCTTTGTTGGCTTCACGCTGGGGCTCAGCTTCTGGCTGGGACGCAAAGCCAAGTCGTCGGAAGGCTACTTTGCAGCGCACGGGCAGATTCCGTGGTTCGTCAACGGAGTTGCGTTTGCTGGTGATTATCTGTCAGCCGCATCGTTCCTTGGCATCTGCGGGATGATCGCCTTCTATGGCTACGACGGCTTTCTGTATTCGATCGGGTACCTGGCCGGATGGATCGTCGCGCTGTTTGTTGTGGCGGAGCCGATGAAGCGGCTTGGCCGGTTCACGTTCGCGGATGCCCTGGATTCTCAGTTCAACTCCCGGGGCATCAAGCTGGCGGCCGGCATCAGTACTCTGGTTGTCAGCATCTTCTATCTGATCCCGCAAATGGTCGGAGCCGGTGCGCTGGTGACGCCGCTGCTGGGATTTGATCAGTGGGTCGGAGTTGTGATGGTCGGCAGCGTCGTGATCCTGATTGTCGTGACGGCCGGAATGGTGTCGACGACCTGGGTGCAGTTCCTGAAAGGCGCGCTGCTGGTTGTCTTTAGTGCCATTCTGACATGGATGATCCTGGATCGTGGATTCAAGGTCGCGGATGGCGGAGTGGATGGTCACCACTTTAAGACCATCACCGTCCAGGCCGACGATCTTTCCAATGACGATGGCAAGGTTGGGGAGTTGAATGATGTCGATGTGTTGCCTGCAGCAGATGGCTGGGAGAAAGCCAAAGAGAAGTTTGTGCGTCTGAAGAATCGAACGACTGGCGATGTGTCTGTGTGGCGGTCGTCTGCCGCAGAAGATTCGTCCACAGTGACGTTATCGGAGGCACAGACTCTGACGAAGACTGCAGACGGCAAGACGCTGGTGAATGGCAAAGTAAAGGGAAAGAAGAAGGGCGAGCCCGAGCTTCATCCGGTTGGTTACGTTGTCGAACTGCCCGATGGCAAGACAGAAACGGGACCATTGTCGACGGTTGAGTTCTTCCGGACGCTGCAGCAAAGCAAGGTTGTGCTGTGGCGCAATGAGAAATTCAAGACGACGGATGGCAGTGAAGTAACCGTGTTCTTTCCCAAGGTCACGACCGGTGGCCAGGTTCTGCGACCCGGGGAACATCCGACGTTCAAGGGCATTCGCAGCGAGAAGTTTTCGGACAAGATCAACTTCGTTTCTCTCATGCTGGCGCTGTTCTGCGGCACGGCGTCACTGCCTCACATTCTGATTCGCTATTACACGGTGAAGGACACCAGCAGTGCTCGCAAGAGCACGATTGTGGGGATCGCCAGCATTGGCTTCTTCTACGTGCTGACCCTGTACCTTGGCCTTGGCGCGATGACGAGTGGCGAGCTGGATGTGAGCGATGAAAATATGTCTGCTCCGCTTCTGGCCAAAGGCATGAACACGTGGCTGTTTGCAGCGATCTCGGCCATCGCTTTCACGACGGTTCTGGGCACAGTCAGCGGTTTGATTCTGGCCGCCGCCGGCGCGGTGACTCATGACCTGATGAGCAGCGTGCTGAACTGGAAAATGACTGATACGGAGAAAGTTCGAATCGCGAAGATCTCTTCCGTCTTCGTCGGTGCGATTGCGATCGCGCTGGGCATTCTGTTCCAGAAGATGAACCCGACGTTTCTGGTCGGATGGGCCTTCAGCGTTGCGGCCTCCGCGAACCTGCCGTCGCTGGTCATGATTCTGTTCTGGCGCGGAGTCACTCGTCAGGGCATCATCTCAGCGATTGTTGTTGGCATGGTGTCGTCCATGACGTGGATTCTGCTGAGCGGCGAAGCGTATTCCAAGGTCTACGGCCTTGATGCGTCGGCCGCGATTGTGCCCTTCAGCCAGCCAGGCATCCTGACGATTCCACTTGGCTTCGTCACGCTGGTGATCGTGTCGCTGATGACGGGGACGAAGAAGCAGCCTTTGTAAAGCGATTGTCCTCAATCGCTCCTCGCCGTCGCAGGGAATCCATGTGTCCTGCGAGCGTCACAGCGCGAAGTCCTAAAGTCGCATGACCGGAGGGCTCGCGCCCTTCCGCTACTTGTCTGCGCAAAAAGAAAACCCAGTGCCCCGAGCCTGTCGCGTCTCGGATCACTGGGCAAAGTCTTTGGTCTATCGCCTCAAGCCTGCGGTCTCAAGCCTGCAGCCTGCACATTACCTTCGACTACTTGTGCGGCGAATAGTCCGTCGGGTTCAGGTAGATCGACTCGACGTTCTCCACAAGCTTGCCGTTTCGCTGAGTTTCCTCGGCGACTTTCTTCCATTCCGGATCGTTGCGGAAGGCTTCCCATGAGGCGTCTGCGGCGGCCTTGTCTTTGTGAGCAATCACGTAGATCAGGGTGTTCGGTTTGTCGACCGGTGTCCAGTAGATGATGTTCTTCATGCCGTGCTTTTCGAACAGCTTCATCGTGTACATGCGGAAGCGATCGTTCAGAGCATCCAGCTTGCCTTCCGGCGTGTAGTAGGTCCGCAGCTCGTAGAGCATTGGAGTCTGCTGGCCTTCTTTGTCATCGGCTTCTGCGGACTGAAACAACGGACTGTGACTGACTGCCATGGTTGCCAAAACTCCAAAGGCGATTCCGGCCCAGAAACTCCTGCGCTGCATGAGTATCTCCTGAAAAAGGAAGGAAGGTAACGATCGCATCGTAGCAGGTCCGAGTTGCCACCGGGAGCCATTCGATTGCGGACGATTCCCTTCGCTGGCGATAATCCGCGAAGTGTGACGGCCGTTTCCTGGCAGCATCCTGTGAGGAGCAACCTCCTTTGGCAAAATCATCCGACCATCTGCGTCGACTCGACACCCAGCTCAAAAACACCCTCGCGCCAATGCTTGAAGAGCATGGCTTTTCGTGAGCCGGCAGAACTCGACTGTGGCGCCGACCGTCTTCTTCGGTGAAAGACGTTTACCATCTTGTCTGGTTCCAGATTGGCGAGTCCGCGAGTACTCTGGGAGGTCAGTTCACCATCGAACTGGGTTTGTACTATCCGAAGTACGATCGGTTCCGTAATGGAAGAACGCTTTTTGGGCCGGAGATCGCTGCATGCCATTTCGATCTGCGAAAGCGGCTTGGTTTTCTTCTTCCGAAACCAACAGACAAATGGTGGGCGTACAACAACGGAGAAGATGATCTGACCAAACAGATCGCGGCCGTGATCCACTTGCTGACTCAACGCGGCCTTCCATGGTTTGACGAAGCCGACACGCCCGAAACTGCGGCGGCATACAACACAGGAAAACTTCCGGAACCTGACCGACAGCGGCAGGAGGCCAGAGAAAAGGTGCTTGCTGCGAAGAAGTGAACCAGTTGTCGTTCACGTTGACTCTCTGGGACAGCGTTCTCGCGTCGAAGACACGAGGCGCGATCAGAAACGGAGCTTGCTTAGTATTCCCGTGGTTGAGTTCCTGCGTTGTACGCGATGTTGTGAAGTACTTCATCGGTGACGTCGAGGCCACCGCTCATGTTCACGTAGAGGGTCTTGAGCGTGTAAATCGGTCCCCATGGAATTCCCCACCAGCCGAAGAGCAATGTGAAGATCGTGTATGGCAATGACCTGAGTAAACTCCCCTGCCCCGGTCTGAGATAGTGAGGACTCGAGTAGCCCCAGACGGTGATGTAAATCAGCGAATAGGCGTAGTGGAATTGAAGGACGCGACCACCGTCCTCGATTTCTTTGATCACATGAGCTGGTACTCCCGCAGCGGCCGCTCGACTGGTTGCCCTGTAATCCGGCTTGTCGCTGGGTTGAGCCGTCACTTGTCGCGCGGGCAATCCTCTGGGAGTACCGCTGTCGGCTGGTGCGAGGTCGTAGGCATCTTCCCAGCGGCTGTCTTCCTTCGGTGCTTCCTGACGACGGTCACGTGCCCTTGTTGGCCGAGCTGGCTTCGTCTGTTCAGATCTTTCAGACGCCTGCGGAGCGGAACGCCGGGGCCGAGATGTCTCGGACGATGTCGAGGATGCAGCGGGAGAAGACGAAGACGCGGCTCGCCCTGGATTTGCAGCGGCGTTGTTGGCTGCCGGGCGGCCTTGTTCGACCGGCCTGGCCTTTCGAGGAGCGGCCGGTGGATCCGGGTGAGCAGCAGCCGGGCGAACGATCAGGTTCAGTTCCGAACAGTTCGGACACCTGGCCTGCTTTCCTTCGGCCGAAGCAGGTACGGCCAGAATCTTCTGACACTGCCGACAGCAGATCTGGATGCGTTCGGACATGTTGCAGGCTCAGGGGAGAAAAGCTGGCGTGGAGAATGCGCGGGAAAGTCAGGAAGCCAGATCTTCGCCAAACATCTGAGCCAATGCAAGAGCGTCGTTGCAGGAGGTGCTGATTGCCGAGCAGTACAGGCGTTCCGAGTTGTAGCGGAACTCGCCAGAGTTCCTTTCATCAACAAGCAGCGGAACTCGCCAGAGTTCCTTTCATTAATGAGCGTCATGGGATCTCTGGCGAGATCCACTACGAAGTCGATAGCGGCCTGCTGTCAAACTGGCGCAGTCGCAGGCTCAGTCATCTCCGGCTGTTCGCCATACGCAGCAATGATCCCTCGGCGTTTCAGATCCTGTTCTTTGTTCACAGCTTTGATCATGTGAACAATCATCAGGATTCCGGCGACCGAGCACAGGATCAGAAGTGGTGTTTCATATCGTAGAGCACCTTCGGCATCGCGGGAGAAGAAGACTCCGTCGGCGACAAACCGTCCGGCTTCACCGGCGTGAAGCGTCGCGATCGTGTTATTCAGGAAGTGGAACGCCATTGCAGGGAAGAGGCTGCGGCTGTAAATCGCCAGCAGCCCCAGCACCAGTCCCAGCAGGGCTGCATTGAAGGCCTGCTGAGGAATCATGTGAATGATGCCAAACATCATGCTTGAGATTCCGATTGCGATTGCCAGTCGTCCGCCTCGAGCCAGTCCGCTCAGAATGAAGCCCCGGAATGCCAGCTCTTCACAGATTGCGGGCGTCACGGCAAACACCATCAGCATCAGCCATGTCGGCTTTTCCCCGGCCTTCATCAGCATCATGACCTGACGAGCCGACTCGGGCAGTTCCGGGAACACTCGATGGTCGACCAGGAACTGACTGAGTTCCACGCTGAGCGGATGAACGATCAGTGCAAGACCGACGGCGATGAACATCGACTGCATCGACGGGCGACGCAGTCGGAACGTTGCCCGCAGGCTGGTTGTGAGAAGAACGCCCATGAAGACTGCGGGACAGGCCACCATCGTCAGCTGCTGGACCACAATGAGCCGCATCATGGAAAGACCGGGATCGGCACCGTTCAGGTCCGGCTTCATGTAACTCATGGCGACGAACTGCAGAAGCACGATCAGAATGAAGCAGAAGCCTGCTTCAGGGAATGCGGGTACGGCATCTTTGGTTCGCAGAAGCTGGCGGAACCAGATTCGAAGATCAAACTTTTCGGCTTCTCTGAACAGCACATCTTCGCTGTTATACAGCTCAATGGCCCACCAGAGCGCCAGCATGCTGTACCCAACGCTGGAGATCAGCACCGGCACTGCATACACGACCAGGTTTTCAGAACCCGGAGCATTCAGCAGCAGTCCCTTCAGAAGCAGCGCGACGTTCACGACGGGAAGCACGCTGTAGAGCGGTGTCATTTCCACAGCGGGCGAGAGACAGAACATCGTCAGTCCCATAACCACCATCAGCAGCGGTGTCAGATAGTACTGGCCTTCCTTCGTCGATTTCGCGAACGTTGCCAGAGCCAGACACAACGCGCTGAACAGCGCCGAGAGCGGCATCAGAAGAATAACGATCCACATCAGCGGCGCCAGACCTGGAAATTCCAGACTGACCATTTCCTTCGCGCTGGCCCCGACGACAGCAGCCATCTGCTGGCCCGTCAGGCCCATGCTAAGAAGATTCAGAAGAGCCGTCAGGATACTGAAGACCATAATCGTCCCGAACTTGCCGAGCACCACTTCGACTCGCCGCGCGGGACTAATCAGCAGCGTTTCCATCGTGCCGCGTTCCTTCTCGCCGGCACCGAGGTCGATGGCGGGATAGAAGGCTCCGGTCAGAGCCATAATCACCAGCATCGCAGGAAACAGTTTGCTCCAGACACTTGCCGCGACCTGCTCTTCTCTGGCCACTTCGATCCATGCAAGTCGAGCAGGATGCTGAAGGTCAGGAGGAAGGTTGGCGGTGATAAAGCTCTTTTCGCGAACCGCATCTTCCCAGGCTCGCAGCGACTGCTGAACTCGGGAGAACGCCACGGCTGATTTGTCATCCGCACTGTTGCGGATCACAAGAACGGGCGGCATCGCAGATCGAGTAGTCGCGGAAGTATGCTGGCCCTGCGATTCATCGCGGATGGCGGCCTGCATCCGTTCCAGTGACTGAGCATATCCTTCGGGAACAATCACCAGCACCTGGAATCCACTGGTACCAAACAGCTGGCTGATCTCTTCCTGCAGGCCCGCAACATCGGCGACAGCGGAGGTGGCCGACTGCGATGGATCAGCATCTTCGGCAAAGCCTGGGGCCTCGGTTGAGCGAACGCCTTTCAGCCCGTGAAGCGCCTGAATTTTGTCGGCGAGAACGCGCGCTGATGCCAGGAGTTCGGCGTCCGACTTTTGACCTCGACGAGGTTTTGCCGGAGTCTTTCCAGAGCTGGCGGTACCTGTCTGGCTGTCAGATAAAATTCGAAGCAGCGAAGGATTGTCGCGGCCTTCCGGGAAGAATGCTTCGGCCAGCTTGTCACCTTCCAGCAACGCAGGCTGCTGAGGAAGTTCGTCAGCATTCAGTACGACTACAACGCGCTGCTGTTCGCTGAACGTCAGCATCATTTCGACGATGCCAAGGCCCAGCATTGGGTACAGCAGCACGGGAAGGATCGTAATCATGAACAGCGTGCGACGGTCTCGCAGCTGGTCACGA
>JAXMBV010000025.1:0-95071 GCA_046349695.1 Planctomycetaceae bacterium
TTCGTCACCGGGGGATTGAAGTGGGTGCTGTCAGCGAAGTGGCTCTCAGCGACGACCTGACTCAGATTACTGCCACGGTCATTCTGACTCCTGGTGCAGCAGGGCTGGCTCGGGAAGGAACACGGTTCTGGATCGTGAGGCCTCAACTGAGTCTGACCGGAATCAGCGGTCTGGAGACAGCAGTTGGTTCCAAGTACATCGCTGTCAGTCCGGGTGATCCATCGGCTTCCAGACTCCTGACGTTTGAAGGTCTGGCATCGGCGCCTCCGGATTCAGACAGTAGTGATGGCCTGGATCTGGTGCTGCGGAGCGATGGGCTCCACGGTGTCACAGTCGGTGCACCGGTAACTTGGCGCGGGATTGATGTGGGACGCATTCTGTCCACGGGCCTGTCTCCTGATGCGCGGTTTGTGGATATTCATGCGCGTGTCTTTTCGGAGTATCGACGACTGGTGCGTCCTGGGTCGAAGTTCTGGGTGACGAGTGGTTTGGGCGTGGATGTCGGCTTGAGCGGGTTGAAGCTGAATGCGGATTCCTTCAGCACCATTCTTCGTGGCGGAATCTCATTCACAACTCCGGCGATCAATGATCGGGACCCCGCGATCACTCCGGGTTCTATGTTCATTCTGCATGAGAAGGCTGACCCGGAATGGCTGAAGGCCGCGACCTCACTTCCACTGATTGATGTTCCGCTGCCAACGACTGTGACCGTGCAGGGAACTCGAAAAACGTCAACGCTGGGGATTTCGCGAACTCAGAAGTTCACTGCCAACGCGATTGCGCTGCGAAGTGAGAACGGTGGAGTTTCGCTTTTATCTGCGTCGGATATTGTGCCTCCTGTTGAGGAAGCAAAAGAGTCAGAGAAGAGTGACGTGGCAGCGAAGGATGTTGTCCTCAGTGTCACTATGATTGGTCACGATGCTCCTGTGGAAGCTCGAGTGGAGAGGCCTGAACCGGCCATCACGGAGCCTGGAGCCGTGCAGCTGAAACTGATCGATCCACCCTCGGCGCTTCAGGTGAATCAGGCTGTTTTGCGGAAGCCGGTGCAGCCTGAAGACTGCTGTCTGTGCCGAAGTGTTCTCAATGAAGGAAAGGCGTCATCGGTCATTCAGTGCTGGTCTCAGGACGAGCTGCGTATTGTTGAAGGCAAGCCGTCCCAGTGGAGCATCGTGAGCGAGTCCGGAGATCTTACCGCGTGGCACGGAGCACCGGTGATCAGCATGAACGATGGCAGGCTGATTGGTGTCTTTGTGCTGACGGCGTCCGGTCCGGTGATCTCGGTGATGCAATAGTCCGGTGATGCCAATCATCACGGAGAGAGCTGCAGGATTATGCATTAACGAAACGAGGCCTGACGGTGCGTCGTCAGGCCTCGAGAGTGTTGTCGGGAAACGCGGTGATTATTCAATCGCCAGGATTTCCATCCGCAGCTTTCCGCGCGGGATTGCCACTTCGATTCGGTCACCGACCTTTTTACCCAGCATCGCGGTTCCGATGGGGCTGGTGGTCAGAATCTTCATGATGTCGCCTTCGTAGTCTTCTTCGCCAGGTCCGACGAGTTCGTACATTTCTTCTGCATCGTCGGACAGATCGCGAACTTTGACTTTCGCTCCGAATTCCACCGCGGATTTCGGACCTTCGGAGCGTTCTGCGATGTAGCAGCTGGCCAGCTTGGACTTCAGCTGATTGATCTTGGCCTGCATCAGCCCCTGAGCCTGCCGTGCTTCATGGTATTCGGCATTCTCTTTGAGGTCGCCTTCTTCGCGCGCGGTCTTGATCCGTTCTGCGATTGCCGGCATTTCGATTTCGTCGAGGATCCGGATTTCTTCGCGGAGCTTGTCGTAACCTTCTCGTGAGATGGGTTGTCGTTCCATGGCAGGACCTTGGTTTCTTTCGTGTCGAAACGGCGGCTGTTCGGTCGAACGAGCAGGAAAGCCGTCAGCACTTCGTGGCATCAAGTCTTCGCGATCGTGTCGGGCAGTCGGGATCAAGCCGGTCCGCACAAGCGCAAAACAACGCCTGAAGACACTGGTTTTCCCGAGGATGTTCGGGAGGGAATCCGGAATCTTCTGCGTCAGGAAAAGGAAAGGCGGCTGAAGAATCCTTCAACCGCCGTCAAATTTCGTTTCGGAATTATATCGGGCTCAATTGAGCTCGGCTACGCAATTTCCTTCCACATGCCGCATTTCGCGCTGTCCAGAACGGCCTGACAGACCTTCTGGGTTTCGAGGGCTTCTCGGAAGGTTGGACTGCACGGCTTTCCGGACTCCACGGCTGCAATAAAGTCGGCAACCTGATGCACGAATGTGTGCTCGTAGCCGATCTGCAGACCCGGAACCCACCACTTGCCCATGTATGGCATATCGCCGTCTGTGCAGTGAACCTGGTGCCAGCCGCGGATCAGTGAATTGTCGCTGTAGTCGAAGTACTCCAGGCGATGCAGGTCGTGCAGGTCCCATTTGATCGACGCCTTTTCGCCATTGATTTCAAGGGTGTAGAGAGCCTTGTGACCGCGAGCGTATCGAGTCGATTCGAACAGACCGAGTGATCCGTTACCGAATCGGCAGAGGAAGGCACAGGCGTCGTCGATTCCGACCTTCTCCACCTTGCCCGTCAGGTTGTGCTTGCGTTCCTTGACGAACGTTTCTGTCATTGCCGTCACACTGTTGATGGATCCGTTCAGCCAGATCGCGGTGTCGATACAGTGAGCCAGAAGGTCACCTGTTACGCCTGAGCCAGCGGCCGCAGCATCCAGACGCCACAGAGCAGCTCCGCCCTGCGGCAGGTCGGCATTGATCGTCCAGTCCTGCAGGAAGTTGGCTCGGTAGTGGAAGATCTTTCCGAGCCGGCCTTCGTCGATCAGTCGCTTGGCGAGGCTCACAGCGGGAACTCGACGGTAGTTGTACCACACCGTGTTGGCCACTCCTGCCTTTTCGATCGCGTCCACCATCTTCTGGCCTTCGACGGGATCCATGGCCAGTGGTTTTTCGCAAAGCACCATCTTGCCGGCCTGAGCTGCCGCGATGGCAATTTCTGCGTGCGAGTTGTTCGGCGTACAGATATCGATCGCGTCAATATCCTTACGCTCGATCAGCTTGCGCCAGTCGGTTTCGGTGGATTCGAACTGCCACTGATCGGCGAACTTTTTGACCTGTTCTTCATTGCGACCACAGATCGCCTTCAGCACGGGGCGATGCTTGAGTTCCGGGAAGAAGTCGTTGACTCGCTTGTAACCGTTTGAATGAGTACGGCCCATGAAGCCGTAACCGACGAGACCGATGTTCAGGGGCTTGAGACTTGACACTGGTGGGGTCCTTCTTGGCAAAAAATGGTTTTTGAATTATGAAAGCCGAGAGCGGAAAGCGGAAAGCCGATCGTCGCTTTATTTCGCATTCCTTTTCGTCGACTGGATTGCCTTTACAACAATTCGAATCAGCTCGTCTGCGGTCATCAGATCCTGCATTCGAGCCAGTTTCACAAGTTCTGATTCAGCCAGTAATTCCATCCAAAGAAGCGTCTCATCCAATTCCTGCTACACGATCCCGAGCTTGGCGATGAACTCAGCATCAGATCGTGCTCTCGAGGCTTCTCGGAAGTTTGCAGCAACGCTGGTTCCGGATCTCAGCAATTGCTTCCCAATCACTTGAGCTTCAATTGATTTTGGCAGTGCGGCGGACAACCGGATGATGCGAAGTGCAAATTGCTTCGTCCGATCTCTCAGCCCCACCATCCGCATTCACGCGTCCTCTGTGTTTACCGGCTTTCCGCTTTCCGCTCTCCGCTTTTTCCTAACTCCATCCGTGAGCGTTTCGAACTTTGATCATGGTATCCAGAATCGTGTTCCACGTCTTTGGATTTTCCAGAGTGGCGTTCGGGAACATGCAGCCGTCCCAGCAGATGTGCTTGATGCCTCGTTCTGCCGCATCTTTCAGCCAGTAGCCGGAACACTTTACGATGTCCAGTTTGCCGTTTGGATCATCGGCCGGGCAGTGCTTGCCGGTCTTATCGTGTGAGCCGGCTCCGTGTACGTGACCGTCGTTCTGAGCGACATGGAAGTCGATTGTCCATGGTCGCAGCTGGTCTGTCATCTTCTCATACGCCGGCCAGAACTCTGCGTCGGTGTAGCCTTCCTTCACCAGAGCACACTCGGGTGCGTTATAGCCGAGAAGGTACAGATAGGTGTGAGCCAGGTCGCACTGGAATCCGAGTGAGCCTGGCATGTCGGCGGTTTCGAGAAGGTTCAGCATATCCTTCCAGCTGTGCATACCGGCCCAGCAAATTTCGCCTTCGGCCGCCAGACGCTCACCGTGAGCCGCAGCGACAACGGCGGCTTCTCGGAACGTTGCAGCGATCGTCTTCGTGTTGGCCGCAGAATTCTCACGCCACTTGTTGACACCGAATTCTGCCGAGTCGATACGAATCACGCCGTACTGACGAATACCGTGTTCGTTGAAGATCTTTGCGATGCGGCAGGCTTTCTTCACAGACAGGATGAACTTGGCTCGCTGCACCGGAGTCCCCATGGCGGAATCGCCCACGGTGCCCGGCCAGATCGGAGCGACCAGTGAACCCACCTTGAAGCCATAGCCTGCAATCTTGTCGGCGATGCGTCGCAGATCGGATTCGCTTGCATCAGGATCGGTGTGAGGATGAAACAGGAAGTAGTCGATGCCTTCGAACTTTTGTCCGTTGACATTCGCCGCCGCTGTCAGTTCCAGCATTCGGTCCAGACTGATCGGCGGTTCCTGACCCTCGGCGGTACCTTTACCAACAAGACCAGGCCACATGGCGTTGTGAAGCTTTGGCGACGAATGCGACATTGAGGTGGGACCTTTCAGCAGAATGAGCATTGACTAATGAAAATGACCAATGTCAGAGAGTGGTCGGAGACTATGGACAAGAGATCGGGCAACAATTCTAACGAACAAAAAGGGAAGCAACTGCCACCGAGAAGCCTGGCAGTTCAGGTTCCCCTGAAATCACTTCATCAGCGTTTCTTGATTGAGGCTGTCGATCACTTCGGTAAACAGAAATGACATGAAAGTCCGGATCGGCGATCCAGACCTGAGCCACTCCGGCAGCGAGGTAGAGCCTGATTTTTTCTCGAACGGATTCATGTGTGTCCGTCGACGAGAGCACTTCCACGGCGACGACCGGAGCCACATTCAGAAAAGGCTCCTTCGAAACCTGCCGAATTGCTTCTGCTCCGACAAACACCGCCACGTCAATGCCAACCAGGGAATGGTCCACATCGGGCAACCGGCATCGAACATCACCTGTGCCGATGTAGACGTTGGGAATCCCGGAAGCGACGCTCCAGTTTGAAAGAGCAGCGGCGAGTTTAGTCACACAGCCGGCATGTCGAGGATTTCGAGTCGTCACAGTCTCCTCCCTCAACTCGCCATTGAACAATTCGCGACGTACATCTGGCGCATCCGGCAGAGCCAGAAACTCCTCGACAGTCATGCGAGATGTGCTGGTTGACATAACGCCCTCGGGAGGACTAATGAAGTTGGCTAATGAGAGGGATCCACAGGAGAAGACCGGCAGATTCTGCCGGACATTTTGTCCGATCGTCATCGGCTCAGAGAGCCGAACTCCTGAGCGCATCCCTGCGAGAACCACCAGAAGTCGCATGATGACGGCCTTCAGGCAGTTTGAGAAGCGAGTAGCGATTTTGCGGGGAAAAGTGTGCGAATGTGAGGTTCGGCGCCGCTGTTTTCGAGCTCTTTTGGGGTCGGCTGAGGGGAAAGGGCGACGCAAGGTGACGGAGTTTTCTCTCGGAACTCTGCCTCAGATGAGTTATGCTGGTCGCCCGAGGTGAGCAATGGTCCAGGTCAAATACAATGGCGATGCGTTGTGGGAGAGGATCGAGAAGTCTGTGGACAGCGTGAAGGACCGACTTCGACGTGTCTGCGAAGCACTTGATCGTGCCGAGGTTCCCTACGCAGTCATTGGAGGTAATGCCGTTCAATACTGGGTTGCTCAGGTCGACCGTTCCGTCGTGCGAAATACTCAGGACGTCGACATTCTGCTCAACCGAAGCGATCTGCCTCGTGCCACTCAGGCTCTCGAAGCCGCTGGTTTCATCCACCGCCACGCCGCCCATATCACGATGTTCCTCGATGGTCCTGACGCCGGAATTCGCGATGCGGTTCACGTGATCTTTGCGGGTGAGAAAGTTCGCCAGGCTGATTCATTCGCCGCACCGGAAATTGATGATGCGAAGTTGGTGGAATCAGGCCGCACCATTCCATTGAGCTCACTGGTGACGATGAAGCTCACTTCTTTTCGCCGGAAGGATCAGGTGCACTTGCTCGACATGATCTCGATCGGTCTCATCGACGAATCCTGGTGTCACCAGCTTCCTCCGGAACTCAGCCAGCGGCTTCAACAACTGCTGAATGATCCTGACGGCTGAGTTTGGATTCCGACAGCGTTGTTTCTCTGACGGGAACAATGCCACGCCTGGTCTCAGGATTCAGGGAATCGATAGACAGAAACGCGTGTGCCAACATGTTTGACGGTCTCCAAAAGAAACAGCCGGCTTCCGTCGGGACAGAACTCCAGATCGTTCAGTTCGTCATCCGATTCGATTCTCCGATCGATCAACTCCGGAGGGTCTCCCTTGTAGAACAAGATTGTATTGCCCCACGATGAACCGGCGTAATTTTCAGCGAACACCATGCGATCGGAGGCGTGCCGCACGAAGTTATGTGGCTCATTTGAACGCAGCTCTGGCGGACCAAAGCGATAGCACCAGTGATTCGCATCGAACCAGATGCTGATTAATGCACCCGATGTATTGAATTCGTGGACTCCAGTCGTTGAGCTGACTGGTTTCGCAGTCTGAGGACCGTACGTGCTCATATTCTGCAGGACTTCTTCAACCGAATTCTCGTGAACGCCAAGCAACTGACAGGTCCACGAGTTGGGATGGTTCAGGTTGGGCTTTTCGACAAGCAAAATCGCACGGTCACTCCCCCGAAGAAATTGCAGTTCGTACGTGACGACGTCGGAGAACGAGTAACTCGAAAGTACATCGCCGTCAATCAGGCGAATGAAGTGCACGCTGGCCTGGCGTGTTTCCTGATTCATGCACACGACTGCTGCGATATCACGATGAACTGATAACTCCAGGCTGTGAACATCGTTCGAGAGACCGTCGCAGATCTGTCTGACAGTACCATCGGTTTTCACCTGGACCAGGCTCGCCGGAGCCGCCGATGTTCCGTTTGGCAACCCGCGATATTTGCCGTGCGCCAGCATGGCGAGATAACCGAACTCTGGTGAGATGAACTTGAGCTGGCTGACCGATTGTGGCAGTAGAACTGGTTGCGTGACTGGTTCCAGTGTCTTCGCGTCGAGAAGGATCAGCGTGGTTTCAGTTCCTCGGCTCATGAAATCTCCATGCGAGTTTCCAATTGCAAGGATTTGTAAATCATCAGACAACGCCGAGATCTGGTAATACTCTGGCAGGGAAACGGAGTGCTCTGGCTTCAGGAATCGTCGCGATTCATTTGCAGCAAGCAGACACAATCCAAGGACTGTTGTCGTATAGAGAGCACCCACGCATCGGGGGAACCTGGTGACAAGATCCTGACGCAGGTACTTTACGAAGAGTCCGATTCGCAGTTCGCGATCGGCGACTGCTGCGATCAGAATAAACACTGCCGACAAAATGAAATGAGCCAGCAAGAACAGCAAATTAAATGCTCCTACGATCCCGGGCATCTGGAACTTGCCGTATTCAAAGAATCCAAAGTACCGAAGAATCAACAAGTGCCAGACGCACGCGACAGAGGTGAGTATCAGCAGGTTCGTGGACAGTAACGGCGAATATCGAGTCCGCTGTGCAGCTGCGATGTTCATCAAAAACGGAGCGAAGAGAATGAAGGCCAGAGTGAATCGCTCCGAGAGCCGGAAGTGATGCAGATTGCGTCCAGCACCGAGAATCATCTGAGTGACACAAAATGTGCCAACCAGCACGATCGTCACCAGACAGATCTGTGTGGTTGCCATCGCAATCAAACCCAGGTGCTCCGCACCCGCCTGAGGTATCGGCTGCTTTTCCGATTGTTCTTGCGGCTCAATCTCTGGCACGAAACGAATCCTTGAGTGAACACGGGCCACCAAACCCGTTTTGACAGGGGGCCTAATTCCCAGACGTGTTTACCATTCAGGAAATCGATAGACCGAGATCCATCCGCCTTGAATCAGAATGATACGTGAGCCATCCGATGTGATTTCCATATCAAAGCCCGGGCGGTTTGAGACAACTCGACGGCTCATCAATTCAGGTGGCCGTCCCTGTAGAAAAATCACTTCTGTTGAATCGTTTGACCCATCGAGCATTGCGGAATCTTGGGCGCTATTGCTCCATGTCGCTCTGGCGATTCGATCGCCAGCGCAACGTTCAGCCCCGGATGGCCCGGGGATCCGTCTACCCTGAACAAACCGATAACGCCAGTATCCCTCTGCAAACCAGATTTGAACACGTTCGGTATCGTGACTGAACTCATGCACTTCAGATGCTGCATCTGGCGTCGAAGTGTTGGTTGAGCGAACCCAGTGTCCGAATTCCAATACCTGTTCGATAGATCCTTCTGTGATGTTAATGAGCGAGCATTTCTCTGCAGCGTTCGAGTTGCTTGAAGGCAGAGTGGCGAGCAGGGCGTGGGAACTGTCTGCGGTGAATTGAACTTCGAACCATGGGGAATTTGAAAACTGAAAACTCGAAATCTCCTTCCCGTCCGCAAGTCTTACAAAGAGAAGTTCTGCTTCATGCGTTGTTTCATCCAAACTCCCGATAGCGGCCATCTCGTGATTCGGAGAGATGTTGAGCAGGAAGATCTGTTCTGGAAGTTGGCAGCCAAAACTCTCGACGTTGCCATCAGCAGAAATGCGAACCAGCCTTGGTTCGACAGTCGAATTCTGCCCCGGAACTTCGCGAAACGCATCCTGCATCAGGATCGCAAGAAACCCGAACTCCGGAGAAACGTACGCCAGCTTTCGAACGAATTGAGGCAGTGGAATGGAAGGCGCGACGGGCTGTAGAGTTCCGGCGTTCAGCAGAATGAGAGTGCTGCCGCTTCCATATGAACTGTAGTCGGCGCTGGAGCATCCTACGGCCAGAATGGTGGAGTCACTGGACAACGCTGAAATGTTATACGGTTCGGTGAATGAGGCAGAAAGTTCAGGTCGCAGAAATCGTGCCGAGCACCAGGCTGCGATGAGGCACAGCAGGATGGCGGTTCCACCATAAAGGCTTGCCACTGTTTTTGGACGCGATGTCCGAATATCCCGGCCAAGGTGAGTGAAAAACAGTTCAACTCCCAACCGTCTTTCTGCAACCATCGCCATCGGGATGATCAGTGCCGCAGTAGCAAAATGAACGAACAAGGTCAGCAACACGAAGATTGCCGCAAGTCCATGCACAAACATGATGCCTCGCGAGAGTATTTGGAGCGTGAAAATGGCAAAGAGAAAGAGATGCCATCCGCAGCCCACACATGTCAAAACCAGCAGGATGCTCGAAAGCACCGGCATGCGCCTGAGTCTCTGCGCGGCGGCAATGTTGGTTAGCAGAGGGATCGACAGCACCATCAGCAAATTGAGTGATTGCGAGAATGACTGTGGTGCCACAATCCGTCCGGAAAGAACGATCCAGCACATGACCACAAACGTGCCCAGCAGCACCATCGTGGCGATGCAGATCTGGGTTGTCGCCGCCGCGACAGCACTTGCGATGTTGCTGTCACCTTGGCGTGATGGATCAATCATCGAGTGTTTGTTGAGTTGATCTTCTGTCATGCCAGAATTACCGCCAAGCACTAAGAACGCTCATGCTGCGTGGAATGATGGAAACGACGGGCTGTATTCACCCTCCGTCAACCCTGTCACAGGCTGTTAAGCAATTGGCGGGCGGCAATGGTTCAAAGAAAATGAGGAAATTGATTCGCTCCAGGCGAACTTCGATGGCCTTGGTATGGTTGCACGAGCTCTGTTCAGTGTTCCGGCATGCAGGTTTCAGTGCCGTCTGATGGGGAATGCCTGATGCACTAGAAGCCAACCGATGGAAAGTGGCAACTCGCCAGCAGAACGCCGTCTTATCGCTGAGTCGCTGTAAGCCAGAAAGTCGTCAAGTCGTAGACGGCTGCTGTGCCGTCCGGGTATCCGACTGCCAGCTTTTGCATATCCGGTGACAGTTGGAGGCAAGTACATTGAGATTCCAGCGGCACGATTGCCAGTGGCTTCTGTGTTGCCATTTCGATGATTCGAACATGTGGGGTTCGGTTTGCTTCAGTCACCTGTAGAGCCAGCATTGTGCTGTCGTCCGAGAAGCAGGAGAAGCAGTTGAGTCCACTGTCACCGCCGCCGGATGGTACTTCATTGACGACATCCAGAGTCTCGGTGTCACGCAGACGGAGTTGGTAAACACTTTGGGGTAGTGTGCTACCGCCGGCCCTCGATTCCTCGCCCGGAGGAAGCTCCTCGACTGTGGCAAGCCATCGAAGATCTCTGGATAGCGTCATCCGCGAGATTCTTGGAGTGTCAACTTCCCGGATCAACTGCCCTGACGTCGCATCAAGCGCTTTCAGTTTTCGATCATAGAAGATGAAGATCCGGCCTCCTCCGGCGGGGATACAGACGAGCGGAATAGCGTTTCCAAATTGTGGTGGCGAAGTGTAGCCTGGCAGATTTATCGGAAGAGAGGCGATTTCCTGGCCATTCCCCATATCCCATGTTTGAAGCACGGCGTCGTCTGTCCATGTCAGAAGTCGGGTGCCATCCACCGAGAACGCAGTTGCTCTGGAGCCACCGAATGGCGGAGATGTTCTCAATGAAAGTCTGGTCATGCCAGAAGCGACGTCGACGACACTGACAGTGTCTCCGATGGGATTCACGGCCAGAAATTCACGGTCTTGAGACAATGCGACTGATCCAGGAATTGTTGCTCTTCTGCTGAGTTCATTCGCCCATTGCGGTTGATTCCCATGGAGGGACCAGCCACTCGCTAATCCTTTGTCATCGACAAGTATCAATCGACTGTCTGCCGCGAACTCGATCGCCTCCAGTCTTCGTAAATGCGGGCTGCGCGGGTCGTTGGCCTGCTTTTGAGTTGATATGTCGTACAGACGGAGGAGTTGGTCATTTCCGGCAACAGCCAGCCATTTCCCGTCCGGACTGACATTCACCGAACGAGGCTCTGGTGAGGAAATCTTCGCGAGACTCGTCCATGTGCTTACATTCAGCAACTCAATCACATTGGCGTTCATGATTGGAGCGACGAGCAGGTTGGTGTCGGGGGTGAAGCTTATTCCTCCATCCGGATGTGACGATCGGCCTGGGTCGGTAAACCTCTGCTGGAGTTGGCCGGTCGTCGCATCCCACAAGTGAAAGGCTCCTTTCTCACCATGTGCCCCAGTTGCAAAGTACTTTCCATCTGACGAAAAGGTAACAGTCATTTGCCCTCTGATTTTCTCGGATGGAGATGACCGGGGAGACTCATCCTCTAAGAAGTTCCAGATGACAGATGCATCTCCGAGTCCGCGTTCTCCGACGAGAACCAATTGAGATCCGTCCGGGGAAAAGCAGCCATCATGGAATCGCGAAGAGCTCTTGAAGACTCGAACCTCCTGACGCTGTGTCAAATCCCAAATCTGGATGGTCTGATACATGATCGTTGCCGCGTATCGGGCATCTCTGCTTAGTGCAATGTTGGTTATCAGGTGGCTTCCTGATGGCAATCGGAGTTCATCGACTCTTACGCCTGTGTTGCTGTCAAACATCACGAGGGATTGATCAATTCGTAATTCAGAGGAATCAGCCGTTGGAATGGGGGCTGAGCTTGTCACGACCGCGACTCGATTGGCAACGGTCGAAACATCCATGGCCGGGACTCCACGATTGTCGAGTCCAAGCTGGCTGCCTGAAATCACGAATCCTGTGTCGCGGTGAATGACAGTAAGTCCGTTTCCCTTGCACCAGATCCATTCACTGTTCTGTGAGAACATCACCGTTTGCCAGGCCGTGGCTCCCGTGCGATATCGTCTGGAACCGAACCTCCCGATCGCGCCGATGGGCAGTCGTTCTCCGTCAGTGTCAGTCATTTCGCCGGGTCTGGCGGGAACCGGTAGTCGTAAGGGAACTTCGTCCCGATTTCCCGGGGCTTGCACAGACTGCTCGTCGGTGAGTTGCTGGTTTGCGTTCGTGCGAATCGCGGAAGATCCCGCAGCGATCTGCACGACCATCAGCAGGCAAGCGATAAACAACAGCGTTGGGCCAGGCTGAGCAGGAAGAAACTCATGTGGTTGGTTTGAAAGAATCCGTTCAATTCGACGCCGCAGGACAGATATGTTTCCCTGATGTGCTGCAACGACCAGCTTCTGAAACACCTGCGAATCTGGCTGCTGCAATTCTGCGACTCTGAGCAGTGACGTGGCATAGATCAGCGGATCGGTTCCAGCCAACAGCACTCTGTCATCACAGGCATCTTCCCGAAGAATGTTCAGCTGGCGAGAGAGGTACCATGTGGTCGGATGGAAGAACAGGATTGCTTCAATCAGTCGCTGGATGACAATCCCCACATAGTCAAGGCGACCAATATGCCCAAACTCGTGAGCGACAATGGACGCCAGTTGCGTCACAGTCAGTTGGCTGAGAAGGGAATCTGGCAGTAGCACCACCGGACGAAAAAGGCCGGTAACGACGGGGACGCCGATTCGGTCACAGGTCGCCACAACCGGCATCGCTCGCAATGCCATGCGACTTGCTTGCTCCTCAAAACAGCGCACCAGTGCTGGATCTTTGATCCGGTGCATGGAAGACCTCAGTTGCCATCCTCGGTGGAACCCAGGGACCAGCCTCGCCAGCATAAGCCCGACACCCAGCAGGTATGAGAATGTGACAACAGTGAACAGCAGCTCGCGAAGTTTGTTTGAGCGATCGGGCGCGATTGCGCCTGATCGCACCGAAAGACCGGTCCGAGTTTCGCCAGCAACATTCGGATCGTCTGGAATGAAATCGCCGTGCGGTGTGTTGGGGATGGAGTGGCGTTGGTCCCCTCGGGCGATTCTGTCTGATTGTTTTCCGACAGCTTGATCGAATGATCAAAAGGATGACGCGAGATCCTTAAAGAGCAGGCAACTGCATTTCGTGAGTACCAGTGGGCTGAGAACAGACACACGACAAGGAGTAAGAGAGCGACTCCATTTGCCTGATACTGCAACGCCGCCGATCGCCATCTGACTCGATTCATGATGAGGGCCAGAGCACCAATCAGCAAGCCGGCCCAGATGGTGTGGAACAGACTGAATGCCACAGTCCGGCAGCATTCAGAATCGATGACGGAGTCGATCACTGGTTCAGCTCCTTCGCCTTACGATTGATGAGTTGTCGGATCGCGGACAGTTCGTCCGTGTCAACGTCGGCTGTTTCCAGAAGATGCAGAACCAGTGATTGAGCAGAGCCGTCATAAACTCGATGAATCAGATCTTTCAGCATACTGCGTCCAACACGGTCTTCTTCGACCAGCGGAGTAAACTCCAGCGCGCGGCCGTTCTTCTTTCGCTTCAGGTAGTGTTTGCGAACCATGATGTTCATGATCGTGATGACGGAACTGTGGCTAAGGTCACGTCCGTTTTCAGCAAGGGACTCTCGAACCTGGTCGACAGTCTTTGGGGCAGCTTGCCAGAGAATTTTCAGGATGCTGAGTTCCAGTTCAGTCGGATGTTCTGATGCAGGACGAGCCATCGATAATCCTCGACATTGAGCAATTCGGCTTCTTGATGAGTCATCTAATTTATTAAAACATAGATGGTGGCACAAGGAATATTTATAGAATTAAAACTTCCTCACCCCATCTGTGCTCGCCGGTGGCAGCGGCGGGCGAGGAGGGAGAAGGTGAGGGTCCAGAGCGTGCCGAAGAGCAGGGGGCCGGCGGCTGGGGCGAAGGTGAGGCCGATGGCAGCGCTGAGGAAGGCAACCGCTATGGCGTAGCAGCCTCCCCAGACCTGGCCGCCAAGCACCATCAGGATCACGCTGCTTGTCAGGCTCGAGATGGCATGAACGCTCGGGCCAGCTGGCGTGATGCGAGTCATGACTTCGGCGGCGGCGAACGTCATCATGTAGCCGATCCACAGATTCCAGATCGTGCGTTCGACCGGATTTTGCGGCGTCAGAATTCCACTCCGTGCATGCCAGACGATCGAAAGCATTGCTGCGTACTTGATCGTCGCGATTCCGAGCACAACAAACCATGTCGAAGGAAGCCAGTGCAGCGCCAGGTGACTGACAAAGACGACTGCTGCCATCAGGTACAGTGAACGGCTCCAGCCTTCCAGATATTCACTGTTGTGTGCTCCCGCGAGAACTCGCACGAAGTATCCGACAACATTCACGCTGGCGGCGGAAACAGATTCGCCGGCAAGAAAGCGATCCAGGTCCTGACGAAGCTCCAGGGCCGTGGAGTATCGATCTTCAACACGTTTCTCCAGACACTTTAGAATGATGGCTTCGAGGTCTGGCGGGACCGAAGGATTCAGCAGCGATGGTGGTACCGGAGTGTCGTGGATGACCTGATGGAGCGTCGCCACCGTCGAGTGTCCTCGAAACGGCGGCTTGCCCGTCACCATGCAATACATCACCGCGCCGAGTGCAAAGATGTCACTGGCGGCGCTGATGGAAGAGGCTTTGCCCTGAGCCTGTTCGGGAGCCATGAAGGATGGCGTGCCGAAGATCTGTCCTGATTCCGTCAGTTGCGACTGGCCATCATCGGCAAATCTCGAAAGGCCAAAGTCCGTGATTCGCGGCGTGCCGTCGCGCTCAAGCAGAATATTGGCCGGCTTGAGATCTCGATGGATCACTCCTTTCGAATGAGCATAATGAACGGCGTCGGCAATTGACGACATCAGCCTTGCCGCGGAGTTCGCATCGAAGAGGTTCTCGTCGATCCTGCGAGCCAGGTCGATGCCATCAACGAGAGCCATCGCGAACCAAAGCTGACCGTGGCAAGGACCTTCGGTGTCGACCTCGCCGGCTTCGTAAACTGTGACGATATTCGGATGACTCAAGCGTGCGGCTGCTGCGGCTTCTCTGCGAAAACGCCTGCGAGCTTCGTCGGTCGAAAATGAACCGCCGATCAGCACCTTGATCGCCACATCACGACGAAGTGAACGATGACGCGCTCGAAGAACGATCCCCATTCCACCTCGGGAAATTTCCCCCAGCGATTCGTACTCACCAAAGGAAACCGGTGTCAGAAGGGTCCTGCTTTCTGCCGACGTATCGTGGCCAACGGAAATTCGCTGGCTTCGAAACTGTCGATCCATCTGGATGAAGTCCAGGATCTCCTGACGGCACGAAGGATAGGCAGTCGCGAACGCCTCCGGATCGATCGATTCACCGCGTTCCGCTGCCAGCAGATACTGTTCCAGAGCCTGCTCGAGTGCAGCATCGTCCGAGTGATCCGAAGCCGTCATCGTTCCAGCTTCCCTGCCTGGTCTCTGAGCGTCGCGAGTCCTCGTTGAAGAAGACTGGCAATCGCCGCAGGTGACTTACCCAGCAGTTCACCGACTTGCTTCAACGGGACTTCCTGCCAGTAATGAAGAATGATGGCATCGCGCTGAGTCTCGGGGAGCTGTTCGACAAGCTCCGCGACATCACGTGCCAGTTCTTCCTTTCGTACGACGGCGGATGGCCCCGCGTCATCGGCCACAAAGGCACTGGCGAGATACACGGAGGACTGATCAAGATTCTGCTGAATGGCCTGTTCGCGAAACACATCACGCCGTTCGCGATGCTGGTCTCGAATCGTATGTGACACGACGCCGGCCAGGATTTTCCGCAGCCATGCCATCAGTTCTGCATCCGACGATCCTCGGAAATCAACCGCTGCCTCGCACGCCTGCAGCAGCGACTGCTGAACGAGATCCGAAGCATCCATCCGAGCGCGGAGGTGCACAGGCATCTGCGTCCTGGCCAGAAAACGCAGGTAGTTTCGATAGTGGTCAAACTTGTCCGCTGGAACCGTCACACCCCGCCTCCAGGGCAAAGCTGTGAAGGATTTTGTGGCGGAACGGCGCAAGCCGTCCGGTGAATTCATGACGCACACTCAACGGACGGCTCGTGCCCTGCCACTACTAACGCAGGGTTTTGCAGGGAAAATCCTTCACAGCGTTGCCTGCCGGGTCGGGATCGTAACAGAGGACCACATGACTCTGAACAGTTCGTGAGGTGGACCAACACAAAAACACGGAAGCGAAAAGGAAGCGCGACAGAAGCGACGCACACAGCGACTTGATGCGACTGCACCTCACGCTACGGGCTGGCTTTTCCTGGCGTGTCGGTGCATGAAGAGGAACGTTGCCACTGCGGAGGCACCGCAGATCGTGGCGAGAGTGCCGATGAAGGTGTTCCAGCCGGCTGTTTTGATCAGCGTTCCTCCGAAGTAGTAGAACGTGGCGGTGGCTGCGAATCCCACGGCGTCAAGAATCGAGACGAGAAAACCAGAATGCGGTCCTCCGAAGTCGATCGAGAACACGCTGCACGGAATGTAGTAGCACGGCGAGACGCAGATTCCAAAGACGAACAGCAGTACCAGTGGTGTCATCGCGGCTGCGGGTTCGGGCAGTGACAGACTGGCAAGCATCGGAAACGACAGCAGACATCCGGCGGCGACTGTGAGCAATCCCGCCATCACCCAGGCGGTTGTTCGACGATTCAGTTTGTCAAAGACGAATCCGCCGGCCAGCACGGAGATCAGGCTTCCAAGAGGAAACGCGGAGGCTGCTCGGGATGCCTGGGCTTCCGTCAGATGCAGTGTGTCCTGAAGGTACATCGGAACCAGCAGCAGAAAGTCCCACAGAATCGTCAGTCCCATCAGGCTGCCACAAATCAACCAGAATCTGAGGCTGTAGAAGAACTGAGGAATCACTTGTGCCAGCGTCATGCCGTCAAACCGGTGAGCTGGCTTCGCAGGAGTCACATTTGAAGTTATTGGGATTGAACCCTCAGGTCGTTCTTTCATCATCAGTGCATAGAAGATGGCAGCGCAGAGTCCGAGACCGGCAGCAATCCCCATCATGCCTCGCCAGGACAACCAGGTCAGCAGTGAACCAAGAATGAACGTGGCCGTCAGAGTCCCGACTCGAGAGCTTGTCGACAGAATTCCCCAGACTCGACCATATTCCGATGGTGCGACCCAGTTCACGATAATGCGAGTCATCGACGGCCAGCCGGCCGATTGCGCCATGAGAGTGATGAAGAATGTCAGCTGGAACATTCGCAGGCTTGATGACATCGCAAACAGACCCACGAATGCGGATGCGACAAACAATGCAATCGCAAACGTTCGATGACCGCCGAATTTGTCTGCCGCCCATCCGCAGATGAACTTTCCGATCATGGCGCCGCACGTTCCAGCGGACAGCACCGTCGTCCATTGGTCGATACCAATCCCCAGGGATTCGTCACCCTTGATCGATGTTCCGGCCACCGTCGGAATCATGCGCAGGATCATGGATGTTGCGTAGGCGACGTAGATCGTGGCGATTGTCGCGGCCTGTTGACGGCGGAACGTTGGCAGTGGAGTGGGCATGGGGTGGGGCTTGTGAAAGCGGAAAGCGGAGAGCGGAAAGCCGGGATTAGCTCGGTGTCTTTTGACCGTCGGTCATTGCGTATTCGTTATCGTTCATTTTCGCACATACGGATGGCATTCGCTTGCGGTGTCACTCAGCAGCTTCGTCAATTGCTGTTCGACGGCAGCGAGCAGCGGGTCGGACTTGGCGGAGCGGTCACGTTTGGCCGGCACTTCAATGGGTTCGCCGACCTGAACGATGGCGGTCAGCGGGCCGTGAGGCGTTTCATCGCCATTCAGATGCTCATTGAAGCGTTCGACGGTTTCCAGAATCCGTTCGGCCGTTGGGCTGGATGCCACATAGCGAGCCGGATAGAGACTGAGTGACTGTGCAAAGTTGGAATCTTCCAAATGTTTCCATCGGCGAGCCATTTCGTCAGGAGCAAGATTGCCTTCAACCATCGCCGGCATGATGGCTCGTCGCAGTTCTTTGACTCGAATAATGACGCTGTCAGTTTTCGGACCGCCAAGCCACTCCTGTTCCAGTGGCACCAGCAGGTGATTGATCAGGCGATCGAGACGTTCATCGAGTTCTCCGTGCTGGACCTGTCCCAGGTATTCCTGTTCTTTCAAAGAGAGCAGGGCATTGCCGACTCGGTAGATTCGTTCGACCAGGCACTGTCCATGCTGAGTTCTCCAGGAGAGTCGCTTTTCGATGCTGCTGAGCATCTGCCCCGCGGACTGTTCGATGTTTCCTTCATACACATAACGGATGGCAACGGGCAGAGTGTAGATCCTGCGGTTGGACGCTGAGGACTCGGCGCGTTCCACTTTCGCCGCGGCCGAACGAGCAATAAAGGAGAAACCTTCCTGAAGAGAATTCAGATGGTCATTGGCCTGGCTGAGAGCACCTTCTGGAAACAGGACAAGCGGACGCTGAGCATCACTGAGAATGTCGATGCTCTTCTGAATCGCCTGACGATCAATGCCTTCCCGGTAGACGCTGAAAGCTCCGAGACGACGGAGCATCCACGCAAGCGTCCTGCTGCCTCGAAACAAATGCGAGCTGGCCATGATGAAGAACGGTTGTCGAATCTTCATCGCCAGATCCTGAAGGACCATTGCGTCGGTCATGCGGCTGTGGTTGGGAGCCAGCAGAATTCCATGGCCTGACTTCACAAGTTGCGCCAGCCGGTCTTCGCCCCGAATTTCAACGCGGTCGACGCAGTACTTGCGACGCCTGAAGTGAGGCATCACATGTCCCAGGACTTTGGGCCACAGGTTGCCTTCGTGTGGCGGGATGAACTTGTACTTGGAATCTGTCACAAGAAGTGCGGGCATACTGTCACCATGAATTCTGGGTTCGAAGCGTGTCTAAGTGGTAAGAGCCCGTCGCGTTCGGCATTCATCGGTGAATCCGGAAGATTTTTTGGCGACGTGTCTGTTTTGCTGTAAACACCTTATTGGCAGTGACTTGTGGAGAATGCTCGTTCGCGTGTTCTTCCGGTGGCTGGTACCGCGGATTCATTGGCTATCGATTCGCGCCGGTGCACCATGTAAGTGAAGTGAAGGATCCGCCCGGTGTGGAACTCGTTCACGGTATCGGTAGAATCCGCCGTCAAAGCAAAGTCATTCCTTTATGCATCGTGGCAAGTGAAGAACTTATGGTGTCCTGGCAGAGTAATCGTTCGCGAGCTTTTCGGCTCCTGTTGGCAATGGTCGTTCCGGCGTTTCTGAGTGGCCATGCTGATCATGCGATTGGGCAGGAGGTTACGAAGCCGGAAGCAAAGCAGAAGTCCACCGCACCAAAGCGGCTCAACGGCAGTCCCCTGCAAAAGGCGATTGCTCGCGGCATGGAGCCTGGTGGAGATCTGAGTGTTGAGCTTGCGGCGCTTGAGGAACGTTCATTCCGGTCGGCTTCGGATGCGACGGCGATTTGTGATGCTCTGAAGCGACTGCCCGCCGAGGAAGTGGTTCAGGAATATTCATCGCGGATGGAGGAGCTTGTTGATCAGTTCCTCTATGTGACCACGGGAAGTCCGGCTGAAAAAGTGCTGCGTGAAAAAGGAATTCCAGAGCTGATTCGCCTCTTCCGTGAAATGAAGGATGCTGCTGATGAATCAAAGCAGAGCGAATTGGTGAATCTGCTGCGAACGCTGGCGATGTTTGGGACTCGCGAGGGCGCTGAGACGGTTGTTGAAGCCGCGAAGAGTTCCTTCGCGTCAGATCAGTACTACTGGCACGTCACGCTTGGCCAGTTCACTCCGGATCATGCTCAGCATGCATTTGTGTTTGAAGAACTTTCAAAGCAGTTGCCCGAGCAGTTCATCGGCATCTCCTTTCTTGATGTGGCCAACGAAGCGGCCGTTGCCGAAAAACTGACAGCTCATCCTTTCGATTCTGATTCCGGTATCAGGCTGCTGCGCGGCTGGCTTGAGGACAAGGATGAAGAGCATTACAGCTATGCGCACAGTGTTGCCACAGCGCTGCCGTTTCTGAAACATGCGGAAAGGGACAGTCTGCTCTCGCTGGCAATGAAGCATCCTGACAACTCCGTCCGACTGGAATCGGCGTGGGCCGCAGCCAAACTGGGAATCGATGAGGGATTCAAAACGCTGTCGGAGGCGTGCCTGGACGTCAATCAGTCGATGCCGGCAAAGCAGTACCTTGAGGAGCTGAAGCGAGAAGAACTGATTCCCGAGGCGGCGAAGGACCCCACCTTCGCAGCTCGTGCGGACTTTGCTCACTGGCTGGCTCATCCGAATGAACTGGGTGCTTCGCCGGACGAAGTCGAAGTGGTTGATCAGCGTCAGCTGGTCTGGCCGCCGGAGAAATCGCCGAAGACGTTCTGGTTGCTGCGTTATCGCCTGAAGGACACCACGGGACTGGAAGAAGACAATCAGAATTATGGACTTGTCGGCAGTCGAACGTGGTGTTTCTTTGATGATTATATGATGCAGCGGCCCATTGAAGACGCGTATGCCATCCACTGCTGCTGGGAACAGGAAGTGGCAGAACTGATTGATAAGGCGGAAATCGAAGGGCCGGAAGAGGAACAGACGTTTCAAAAACATTGGACCGGAGCAGAACTTCAGGATGTCCGTTTCCTGAAGGTGGTTCGGATGTCGCTTCGACTGAAATATCCAACACGCCGCATTGCCATTGCCACCGCTAAGCAAAATGGCCAGGACGGCTGGGTGATCTTCGACGGGGAGCGAAGTCGGTGGTATCCGGTTGCGGAACAGCCTCCTGAAACAAGAGACGACACCGTCTGGCGAATTCATGCTGGTCGGCAGTTACTGCGATTCACCGGTGACCCCGATCGCAAATCGCTGCTGGCCCAAAAGCCGCCTCAGCGTAGTCCAGAGCAGTTTCTCGAGGCGTATGAAAAGCTGATGAATGCTCCCTTGCCGACGGTGCCTGCGGAACAGGAAGATCGATTCAGTGCCTATGGAGTCGTTGGCAGGAACTTTGAAAAGTACCTCGAAAACCTTGGTACGGTTCGGAGCCTCTCGAAGTCTGATGCGACGATTGTTGCCTATGAGCAATTCCTGAAACTCGCGGAGCAGTCTGATCCATCCATCGCCGAAGATGTGTATGGGGTTTCGACAGTGCTGAGCGAGCACTTTGGAGCCTATGTCATCGCTCTGGTGGAGAAAGGGCGAACGGATGATGCTGCCGCGCTGATCACCAGATTGACTCCTCACCTGAATTACAACGCCGGCAACGTGCAACTGGGAGCAGCTGCATTCCGCATCAACAATCTTGACCTGGCGGAATCTCACTTCAAGTGGATGCTGGACGCAGAAACAGAAACGTCGGACATCTGCTATTACGACGAAGTCGGCATCTTTGCCGAGGTCCTGCAAAAGAAGGGTGAGGATCGAAAGGCAAAGGACCTGCTGATTCGATGCATGACGGAACTGGTCGAACGCATTGGCGAACAAGGCGGAGGAGAAGCAGAGTACTATTTGAAACCGTACCAGATGCATCGGGCCGCGTACCTGCGGCTGTATCCGCAGGGGCAGGCAGAGCTGAATCGCAAGGGGCTTGTGGAGAACCCCGGGTAAAGCTGTTTGTTTTTCCAGTTGATGTCTTTGACTCAAGGCGTCACTCAACATCCTGTCACTTCAGAGCAACGTTGCATGTATTGGGCAGCTGTCATCATTTTTGGTGTTGTGGCGGTTGCCGCTGTCAGACGGCTGCATCGCTGGCTGTTGTCGCTGGAAGAACGCGGCGCTATTCGTTACGTCCGAACGAAACCAGGCAGCGCGTCGAATGTCTTCATGGAAATGGACAAGCTCACAAATCCCGCTATCGAGTATGTTCAGGAAGCTGAAGATCGTACCGTTCCGATTCAAAGTCAGGATGGTCATTAGCGAGTCGTCGCGCCGCTGATGATGGCATAGTTTTTTCGAGGTCGTCTGTCAGTGATCAAAGATCAGGTCTTCAGAAATGCCGTCGTGCCGGTCGTCGCATGGGGCCTCGTCTTCGTTTGCTGGATGATTGTCTCTCGTCACAACCACCCAACACTCGCACTGAACGGCATTGCAACTTTTGTGCTCGTGGGGTGCAGTGCGATCGGTGTTCTGTTCTGGAAGCACGCTTTCGCCGGGCGTGAGTACATTGCTCGCACCGCTCTTCGAGTAACAGGCGTTATCGCTCTGGGCACAGTTGCTGCGGTCATCAATCGATTTTTCTACGACATGATTCTGGGACCTGATCCTCGGCGGTTCTCATTCACCGCGAATCTCGTGATGGACATCACGTTCGTCGCAGTTCATGTTCTCGGTGCCCGGCTGATGGCGCGAGTCTGGAAGCGGTGGGCCTGAGTCGCCTGAGTGCTGAGTCGCCAGAGCCCTGTGTTTGCAGGGATTGTTAATTCAGTGAGTCTGTAACGATTGCACGGAGGGCACTCATCCGGCTCATCGTGCTTTCCTTCGCCGCCTGAAAACAATGATGGGTTCCCCGATGAATGCCGATGCCTAGGTAGGTCATTGACTGCCCACATGGATGTGATGCGCAGTTTTTGCCGGTAGAGATCCTGAGTCTTTGACTCAACGATACAGCACCATTGAAAAGAATGAGGTTCCGGCCATGGAACGGCTGAAGCTCCTGATTGCTCTTGTTGCGACCGCATGCCTGGCGCAGAGCAGTTTTGCTCAGAGTGCCGCGCCCCTTGTGAGTACGGTTGAGCAAGGCTCAGGCTCAAAGGCTGTTCAGGCATCTGGTTCGTTTTCAGTCATCGGCGACGTTGAGCAGCCGAACAGTTATTCCTTCCAGCAGTCGCTGACGATCTTTGAAGCCGTTCGCAAAGCCAGACCACTTTCTGCTGAAGTCAATGTGACGGTTGTTCGCAGCGCACAGACACGATCACAGTGGACTCTGCTGCTGAATATGAACAGCACCGATACCGGTGAGCGACTTGTGGCAGGTGACGTACTGATCGTTCGAAGTCTCGAGACGGTTGCTGTTCCCCAGAAGAATGCGGCCGTTCAGTCTCCGTCCGGAACTCAGGTTGTCGCGCTCGCGGATGACCAGGTTGTGATCGGAGATGTCCTGACAGGACTCGGACTGTCAACATCATCTCATGCACTCAGCGTCCCGGCCCGCATGCCAGGACAGGCTCCTTTGCGCACCGCAACACTCAGCGATCGAGTCCAGCATGGCGATGTTGTATGTCTGGGCACTGTGGGCACTCAGCAGACACGAGATTTTGGTTCGGTCCGCCATACGTTTTCAGAATGGAAGGGAGCTGACGCTGCAGTTCCCTCGGTTCCGGCTCCAGCGTTACCAGTAATCCCGGAGCCTTCAGCAGGAATGATCCTGCCGGAGAGTCATGCTCAGGCTGAACCTGTTTCCGTTCAGAACACTGCTCCTCGAAGCGACGCAACGGCTGTCGTTAACTCCGCCGACTCTGGTTCGACCGCCGCAACCGCCGCAACATTGACGATTCCGGTGGAAGCCGATCCGTTTGATGTGAAGACCGCACCTGTGGCCCTGGCCGATCCGTTTGCTGTCGAAGAAGATGAGAACAGCACGCTGGAAGTGAAGCCTGTGTCACAGCAGGTTGCATCCACGATGAATCCTCAGTCGCCTGTCGATGTGGCTCCTGTGCCGCCTGTCGAAGACCTGATCCAGCCGCAGGTCCCTGTGAACGCCGAAATGAGCCTCCTGAATATTGTTGTGATCGGAGGACTTCTGGTGGCCGGCATCCTGGTTCTCGCCGGTTCCCTTCGAGTGGACGATGAGATTCCAGCTTCGGCCATGCAGCAGTCCCTGATGGACTCAGCGACGGCGAGTATTCCGCAGATTGCGACGCCGGTAATGGAATCTCCGAAGCAAACGACTGCCGCAACGATCTCAGACGAACTCGAAATGAGCGCTGAGCGTCTGCTGGCTTCAAAGGTGAAAGTCCCCGCCGCTCCTGTCATGATCGCCGCGGCGGCACCAGTCGTCCCTGTTGCAGCACCTGGGCTTGTCAAAGAAGGGGAATGGTTCAGCCGTGACTGGGCTCCTCGTTCTTCGGTCGAGAAAGAAGGCATCGCGGCCGACATCGCTCAGGTGTCGCTTGCGTTTCTGGTGGAGAAGACTGTTGATGAAGCCATTCAGGCTCAGATCGTCGCAGAGCCAGTGAAGATCGCAGAGCCCGTGAAAGTCCCTCCGGCAATCGTTCAGCAAGCTCCGATGATGGAATCGATGGCTGTTCCGATTGTCGCTTCGCCTGCTGAGACTCTTCAGGAGAAGATGGTGAGTGATGATCTTGATGATCTCATTCAGAATCGTCTTCCAGTGGACTTGAAGGAAGTGCAGCTGCCGTTGCGAATCAATCTGTTCGGCCGACCTGCCGGACCACGACGTCTTCGCATCGACGCTGCTCACACATCCATCCGCGCACCGCACATGGTGTCCAGCGCTGATCGCCGCCGAAACGATTCCATCTCCAGCCGAATGTCGGTGGGAGCCTCTGAGACGGCAGAAGAAGATCTGCAGTTTGGCACTCAGAACACACGTAAGGAACGGATAGACTCATGATCTGCTCGATCGACTTTGGAGCGAACTGGATTCGAAGTGTCTTTCGGTCGCCGGAAACTCCGGATCGTCTGTCGATGTTTGCAGGACGATCTGAGTACGCTCTGATCGACGATACACCCGCTCATCGAACAGCACTGGAAGGACAGAAGATCCCGTACGCGATCTGCGAAGGGGCTCTTGCTGTCGTCGGAAACAGTGCAGAGAAAGCTCAGTGGCTGAGTCGCGTGCCGGGGACGTCCCTGTTTGTGGATGGGCAGGTCCCGTCAGATGATGCACCGGCTCGACAGATGCTCAGTCTGCTGACCGATGCCATGCTTCCTGCTCCGTCGGGTGTGAATGATCTTTGTATCCTGACCGTGCCTGGCGGTTCTGAAAACATGGCACAATTTGAACGCAACGCAGAATTCCTGTGTCGCCTGATCCGGATGAAGGGATACCGTCCGGTCGTGGTCAACGCCGCCGAAGCTGCACTGCTTGCCTGTGGAAATGAGTCTGCTTTTACTGGCATCAGTGTGGTCATGGGGGCAGAAACGACAAGTCTCTGCGTGTCCCGATACGGAGTCTGTATTGCAAAAGATGCCATCGCAATCGGAAGCAACTGGATTGATTCTGAGGTGGCACGACAGTTTGCAATTCAGCAGTGGGATGATGAAGGCAACGCTTACCTGGATCTCGAGACCGTTCGCCAGTGGAAGCAACAGGGCCGCGTTCATCTGCGAAATGCTCTGAGCGACCGAGAACGGGCTCTGAGCCGGCTTTATACAGCTGTGCTGGATCGAGTGACTCGCACGATTGCTTCGATGCTGAACAGCCACGCCGTGAAGACCTCCCTGCAGAAGCAACGACTTCCAGTCCTGCTGTCGGGCGGAGCTGTGATGATTGACGGATTTGCGAGTCTCCTGACAGAACGGTTCATCGAGCAGGAACTGGCCGATCGGATTCTGTCCGTCCGCATTGCTCAGGATGCCACAACGGCCGTCGTGCGAGGCGGTCTGATCTACGGCGAACTTGAAGTTCGCGCCCACCGCAAGGAAGATGCGGCATAGGCATCGTGTGATACCACGTCCGTCTTTGCAGACTCGGAAGTCCTGCCGTGTCTTCGCCGGCACCTGATCGAAATGCGTCCTTTCACACGACTCAGTGGAGCCTTGTGGTCGCTGCCGGTCAGCGCGAAGGTTCCGGAGTTCAGCCGGCGCTGACGGCTTTGTGCCAGCGATACTGGTCGCCGCTTTATGCGTATGCTCGCCGACGAGGATTCGGAAGTGATGACGCGTCGGACTGTGTGCAGAGCTTCTTTGTGCAGCTTCTGGAGAAACCTTTTCTGCAGTCGGCGGACAAAGAACGAGGACGCTTTCGCACATTCCTGCTGACGGCCTTCCAGCGGTTTCTGGCCAACGAACTGGATCGACGTCACGCCATCAAACGCGGCGGCCTTGTCACCATGGATCCTCGCGATATCAGCGAAGTGGATTCTCACGTTTCGGGGCTGACAAACAACGCGGACGCGGAATCCATTTTCGAACGTCGCTGGGCGCTGACTCTGTTGAATCAGGTGCTGCTCAGGCTGGAACAGGAAATGAAAGACAAAGGTCGGCAGGACCTGTTTGACCTGTGTCGAGGCTTTCTGGTGCTCGACGATTCTCGCCTGCCCGTCGCGGAAATTGCAGCGAAGACTCAATCAACCGAATCGGCCGTCAAGGTCTTTGTCCATCGCCTGCGAAACCGCTACCGCGAGATTCTGATGGAAGAAGTTCGCAGCACCGTCGATCATGATCGGGATGTGCCGGATGAACTTCAGGCGCTGTTCCGAGCCGTGCAAGGCTAGCGGAAAGTGGAAAGTGGAAAGTGGAAAGTGGAAAGTGGAAAGCGGAAAGCGGAAAGCGGAAAGCGCGCGACTACCTGACCACTGAAAACTGAAAACTGAAAACTCCCTCACCCAAACAACTCGGTCTGCACTTCTCCGTAGACATCGGTGAGTCGGAAGTCGCGGCCGGCGTAGCGGTAGGTCAGGCGTTTGTGGTCGAGTCCCAGGGCATGCAAAAGCGTGGCGTGGAAGTCGTGCATGTGGACAGGATTTTCAGCGGGATGAAATCCGAAGTCATCGGTCGAGCCGTATGTGAATCCGCCTTTTGCTCCGCCGCCAGCCAGCCACATTGTGAAGGCAGACGGATGATGATTTCGGCCGTCCGTGTTTTCCGCCGTCGGCGTGCGTCCGAATTCTGAGCCCCACACCACCAGAGTATCGTCCAGCAATCCTCGCTGTTCCAGGTCGGCCAGCAGTCCCGCGATCGGACGGTCCACCTGTGAACACTCCTTGATCAGTCCCTCGTTATTCTTTGTGTGATGATCCCAGGTGTAGTCTGTGGACACTTGAATGTAGCGAACACCCTGTTCGGCAAACTTTCTGGCCAGCAGGCACTGGCGTCCAAAGTTGTCCGTTGGTGCCTGGTCGATTCCGTACAGTTCAAGAGTCTCCCTGGATTCATCGCTCAGGGTCATGATGGCCGGGATGGATGACTGCATCCGGAAGGCCATCTCATAGCTGGCGATCAGCCCTTCGATACCTGGGTCTGTGCCCGCGGTACGAAGATGTTCGTGGTTGAGCGACTGAATCAAATCCAGCTGCTGTCGTTGTGAAGGTCGATCCAGTTCGGCATTCGTCAGGTTCGAAATCTTCGCTTTCGCGACCGGAATTTCCGCTGCGCCGATGGCCATGCCCTGATGCATTGCCGGAAGAAACGCACAGCCATAGTTCTGCACGCCTCCGTGTCCTCGGGGAGGAGAGATCGTGATGAACGCCGGAAGGTTGTCGCTTTCACTTCCCAGACCGTAACTCACCCACGCTCCGACACTTGGTCGAACCAGACTGGATGTGCCCGTGTGAAGATTTAGCAGCGCTTCGCCGTGAGCAGATCCGTCGGTATGCATCGAACGGATGACGCAGAGCTTGTCCGCA
This sequence comes from Planctomycetaceae bacterium, assembly GCA_046349695.1. Classification (GTDB taxonomy): domain Bacteria; phylum Planctomycetota; class Planctomycetia; order Planctomycetales; family Planctomycetaceae; genus SXXK01. The sequence continues at coordinate 27,570 of JAXMBV010000025.1, forward strand.
TGGCGAGACAGTTCCGGAAACAGCTCACTGATCCAGACACCGCCTTCACCATGCTGTCGAAACGTGAATGGTGAACCCAGAATGTTGCCACCTGGAGGCTGCTTGCCTCCATAGGCATCGGGCGTCACTGCTCGTCCGGCAAACTCATTCAGTCGAGGTTTATAGTCGAAGAGATCGACATGGCTTGGCCCGCCCCACATGAACAGAAAGATGACTCGTTTGGCTTTTGCAGCCGTATGAGCAAGTCGCCACGCCGCGTCACCTGCGTTCGCCGAAGAAGCCGCCGCCATCGCGGAAAGACTCAGACCCGCGAAACCACAGGCCGACTGCTGCAGCAGGGCTCTTCGGCTGGTCGCTTTCTGAAAGTCATAACACCGCATTGGGAATCCTCCGTCGCAGGCACGGCACCGAAGTTCGGGGCCATCCAAACCGGTGGGCTCGCGCCCTTCCGCTATTTACTCAAGGAACAGGAAACGACTGGACGCAAAGAGTGCATGGCAGACCTGAGCCAAAGCACTCAGTTCCGCATCAGGGTCACCTGTTTCATTCAAATGGTATGCCGTGCGCTCCAGAAACTCTGAAACCGCCTGTCGTTCTTCATCGGTAGGTCGCTCGTGCAGGATGAGTTCCCAGGTTCGCTCGAGCATCTGTTCTCTGGAATTCTGTGAGGATTCGTCCTGGATTCGGCGAGCCGTCTGTTTCGCCGCGTTCATCACCATCGTGTCGTTCAGCAGGAACAGACTCTGAGTCGGCACGGTCGTCTTCGGACGTGCTCCGGTGGCGAAGTGTGGATTTGCGAAATCGAAGACTTCAAACAGTTCCGGAAGATCATTACGAATGACCGGAAGATAGACGCTGCGACAGTTGTAATCCGTTCGTCGTCGCACGGCATTGTTACCAACGGCCGTGGCCTGATCACCAAGATACGCCACCGTGGATTCCATCGGATCGAGTTCCAGAACACCGGCTGCCTGGAGCATCGCGTCTCGCAGTGATTCCGCATCAACACGGCGCCGGTGAGCGCGCCAGAGGAGCGTGTTGTCGGGATCGGCGGCATGAGCCGTTTCGTCGTACTGACTGCTGAGCGCGAAAGTTCGGGACAGGACGAGCTGCCGAACGAGACTCTTGAGTGACCACTTGTTCTGAATCAGCTGCAGCGCCAGATGGTCCAGCAGCTCCGGATGACTCGGAGCTTCCCCCGTGCGTCCAAAGTTATCGACCGTTCTGACAAGTCCGCGGCCCATGACGTGGTACCAGACACGATTCGCCTGGACTCGCGCGGACAGCCAGCCGGAACGAGCATTCGTGTCGGTCAGCCAGCGAGCCAGTTCGATGCGACCGCTTTGCTGAGCGGGCATTGCATTCACCGGACCGTCCTGCAGAACGCTCAGAAATCCTCGTTTAACCACATCCCCTGGCTGATCAAACTTGCCCGACTTTCGGATCGCTTCATCCTGCATCGATTCCGCTTCACAGGGAATCATCGCGCGAGGAGGAATGCCGGGCGGTTTGCTCAGCTTTTCAATCTGCGCTTTCAGATATTCTTCCTGAGCCGCAATGCGCTGATCGATAGGGACCGAGGCATCTCGTGCCTGGTCACAGAAGCCATCTCCGTCCTGCGCCAGGCGCTGAGCAATCGCCGGCTCATCTTTCTGCTTCAGAAGATCCAGAACGGCTTTGGACTTTTCGCCGTGAGCCTTCAGGTTGGGCATTTCTCGCCAGAACGTTTCATAGTCGTCATCGGCCTGCTGTCCGTTTTCGCCCAGTCCCTGAAGCCGCTCCATGACTCGCTGTTCATTCAGCATGAAACGCTGTTCCATCACACGAGTCGACGTGAAAATTCCGGCCAGAGCGTAGTAGTCACGCGTCGGGACTGGGTCAAACTTGTGATCATGACAGCGAGCACATCCGAGCGTCTGTCCCAGGACGACTCGGCCGACCGTTTCAATCTGTTCGTCGGCCACATCCATCTTCTGTCGATCCGGATTGACGCCCAGCAGGACCTTGGGGCCAATCACCAGAAAGCCCGCGGCGATACTCTGCCTGTCGCGCTGTTCGATAGAATCATGTGGAAGCAGATCGCCCGCCAGTTGTTCCAGAAGAAATCGGTCGTAGGGCATGTCGGCATTGACCGCGTCGATCACCCAGTTGCGATATCGCCAGGCTTCGCGAAACAGGAAGTTTTCATCAAGCCCGTTGGAGTCGGCATAACGAGCCAGGTCCAGCCAGTGACGTCCCCATCGCTGACCGAACTGAGGTGACGCGAGCAGTTCATCGACAATTTGTGTCAGCGTTTCGGATGTTGGCTGGGTTTCATACCGAGTCAGATGCTGGGGCGAAGGAGGAAGTCCCGTGAGCACCATCGTGATTCGCCGAATCAGATCACGCGGCTTTGCATCAGCGACCGGAGTCAGCGACTGTTGCTCAAGCCTTGCCAGTACGAACTGATCGACCGGCGTTCGTGGCCAGTCCGCATGACTCACCGCGGGAGCCGGAGTGTCGACCAGAGGCTGAAAGGCCCAGTGAGATTTTCCGGCGACCGGATCGGAAGGAACGACATCGTTCGACGGTGATGAGATTTCCGGCGCGGGGGCTCCCAGTTTGATCCATGTTTCCAGGTGCCTGATGTCTTCCGCTGACAGCTGTTCTGACGGAGGCATCTGGAGGTCCGCATTTGTGTAACGTACCGCCTTCAGGATCAGACTGGATTCCGGATCGCCGGGTACGAGAGCCGGGCCGGAATCGCCGCCCTTGAGCCACGCTGCCGGATCGTCGACCGTGAGTCCTCCTTCGGACTTCGAATTGCGTCTGGAATGACAGCCGTAACACCGTTCGACCAGAATCGGGCGGACATGTTTTTCGAAGTACGCGATTCCGGAAGCCGTTGTGCTGCCTTCCTGAGCGCGCACAGGCGAACTCAGCGAGCACATGGCAGTGATCACGAGGCAGCAGAGCAGGGCGATTCGGCGGGAAAAAACAAGGTGGGACAAACTCAAGGCAGTTCTCCTGAGAGGCGCCCATGATGACGAAAGGACGGTCCTGCGTCGAATGAATTTCCAGTAGTGGATCTCGTCAGAGATCCTTTCCTCACATCGGCCCCGAAATCCTTTCTCCAACGAACACCTGTTTCGCCCGAGGTCCCCTGGTCTGGGAACAATCGGTTGGTCGCGGCCCCACCTGAGCCCGCCGTTTCCACGAGTTTTCCCGCGTGTCTCTGGCGGGAATGGAAAAGTGAATGGCGAGTCTGGTTTTGAATTCCCGGCGGGCAGCCCCTAGGATACTCGGAAATCCGGCTGAAACACTGTGTTCTGCGGCCTGTTCAAGTGCAGACCGGCCGCATGCCGATAATCTCCCGTCAATTTCCATCTGCCCTCGGCCTGTCGCCGACGAAGAACTCAAAGGACCTGTCTCAATGTTGAACGTTCCAAAGTCTGGTGCCCTGGATTTCGTGTCACTTGGTGCTCTGATTCACCGCCTGGACCCAGGCATTATTCCGTTCCGCAAGGCCACGAACTTCAACGTGCACGTCAGCGGTGGCGAATTCAACTGTGCTGCGAACCTGTCCGACTGCTTCCAGCTGAAGACCGGAATCGCAACGGCGATGGTCGACTACCCGATTGGGGACCTCATCAATGAACGAGTTCGCGCGATGGGCGTGAAGCCGTTCTACAAGATGTTTAAGCATGACGGCGTTCGTGGACCAAACATGGCCACTGTTTACAGCGACCAGGGCCACGGAGTTCGCGGGCCGATCGTGTTTTATAATCGAAGCAATGAAGCCGCTGGCATGCTGAAGGCCGGCGATCTGAACTGGGGCGAGATCTTCGCCGGCGGAGTTCGCTGGTTCCACAGCGGTGGCATCTTTGCCGCATTGTCACCAACGACACCGGAAGTCATCATCGAAGGCATGAAAGCCGCCAAGGCTGCCGGTGCTGTGACATCATTCGACCTGAACTATCGAGCCAAGCTGTGGCAGATCAGCGGCGGCCTGGATAAGGCTCAGGAAACTCTGAACCGCATCGTCGAGCATGTCGACGTTCTGGTCGGCAACGAAGAAGACCTTCAGAAGGGTCTGGGACTGAAGGGCCAGGATGTCGAGAGCCACAGCAAGCTCGACCCGGCTGCTTTCTTCGGCATGATGGAAGAAGTCGCGAAGAAGCTGCCGAACGTGAAAGCCGTCGCGACGACTCTGCGAGAAGTTCATTCCACCAACCGACACTCGTGGAGCGCGGTGCTTTGGCTGGAAGGCAAGACTTACCAGGCCAAGACGATGGAACTGGACGTCATCGACCGAATCGGTGGTGGCGACGGCTTTGCATCTGGTCTGTTCTACGGCCTGCTGACCGGCAAAGATCCTCAGACAGCACTGAACCTCGGCTGGGCCCACGGCGCACTGCTGACGACCTTCCCAGGCGACACGACCATGGCGACAATCAAGGAAGTCGAAGCCGTTGCCTCCGGTGGCTCAGCACGCGTGCAGCGATAGTAACACCGGCAGGAAATGCCAGCCGGGCAAGAGTTCGCAGCTTTGCTGCGAACTTCGCCCGGCAAAGTGGCCATCACTCTCCGAGTGATGTTCTGCGATTCCACATGTCAGCTTCGGTCTGACGAATAATCGAAGAACACTCGAGGGAAGCAAATTGCCGAGGGCGGCCATGCTACGTGATCTGGAACGTCTGGAAGTCGCTCCATGCACTGAAAGCACCCGTTGAGCTGATGGCTCGGACCCAGACGCGATACGTTCCGGCGGCCAGAGCATTCGTCGGCGTGAAGGAGGTTCCGGTGATGCCGCTCACGTTGATCACACCCTGAACCCATGTGTCAGCTCGATCCACCCAGACCTGGTAGGTCGCAGCGCCGGAGACTGCTTTCCATGTGATCGGCGGTTTCGTATTGGTCGTGCTGCCGGTGGGAGTGAGGATTTCCGGTTGTCCGCCGATCGTGAAGTCCACGAGGTTTGACCAGAGTCCTCGAGCATTCGCACTGGCCGCAACAACCTGCCATCGATAGTGTCCGTCCGGCAGGTCTGATGGAGGAGTCCAGTTGGTTGCTGCAATATTGGCCTGGCTGAAGGCGACGGTTTCGGTATCCATGTTGCGGATGTAGATGTCGTACTTCGTTGCACTGGGCACCGCGTTCCATGTGAACTGCGGCCGATGCTCAAAGGTTGATGAAAGTGGAGCCGTCATTACAGGGGACGTTCCGACATTGAAAAACACAACGGGAGACCACGCAGCCGCCAGGCCCGAAGCATCAAGTCCACGCACCCAGACTCGATATGAACCCAGTGCGAGATCCGTGGCACTCTGCCAGGATTTTCCCCGGACGTCATGAAGTATAACCGTGCCGACCTGCCCGGCCGTTGTGCTGTCCAGCCAGACGTCATATTTCACAGCACCTGTCACATCATTCCAGTTTACCTTTGGCCGCGACGTTGACTGGTTTCGCATCATCGTGGCTGGTGAGGCGGGCGTATTGACGGTGAAGTCCTTCTGTGCCGACCAAACCGACTTGGTTCCGGAAGCACTCACCGCCCGAACCCAGACGGTGAACTTTCCAATGCCCAGGTCTGCAGTCGGCAGCCAGGACGTTCCTGGCACATTGATCGAAACCTGCGGGTTGGCTCCGGTTGCATTGTTCTTGATGAAGATATCATAACTGATCGCACCGGCCGAGGCCGTCCATGTGAAGGACGGACGCTGAGCCTGAGTCGTTCCGCTCGGCGTGAGCACAGACGGAGCTGCCGGAGTAAAGACGTCAATGACGGTGATCGGTTCTCGTCCGGTAGCTTCGGTAACCGCAGACATGTAGACACGTCCGCTAAACGCCATCAGGCTGTCCGGGCTGCTGCTGCCCGGATCGCCGGTCAGGTCTGCCAGCAGAGTTGTGCCTGCAGCGGTGCCATCCGACATCCAGAGTTCGCGGCCATTGGCAGGAGTGTATGCAGAGAAGTACACCATGCCATTGGTTGCCACGATCTGTTTTGGGTCGGAGCTGTAGGTCTGAGCGTTTAATGTGGATTTCGGGTACGCGAAGATGTCTTTGACCATCACCGTTCCGGCGACTGTTCCGTCGCTTTTCCAGAGTTCTGTTCCAAGTTCGCTGTCATAATCCGTGAAGTAGACATCACTGCCCAGTGCTGTCAGCGACTCCGACGTCCCATTTCGAAAGTGTCCCTGGTCCAGCAGAGGGATTGTGGTCAGTGGGGATGTGGCCGTTGTACGACACGCCAGTACCCGACCAAGTGGCGAACCGTGGGGAATAGCACCATATTCAAAATACAGTTTGCCATTCGCATTGGTCAGCGACTGAATGTAGCTCGAAGCAGAACCTGCCTGAAGATCAGCGACGATCGATGTCCCGGCGGCAGTGCCATCAGACTGCCAGAGTTCAAAACCATTAGTACCATCGTCAGCAACAAAATAGACGAGGTTACCAATACTGATCATCTGCACGGGAAAACCCTGGCCCAGCGCGTGCGGCATTGCGCTTGCCGTGCCAGGATTAACGTCTTTAACCATTGATGTTCCGGCGGTCGTTCCATCCGTTTTCCAGAGTTCAAACCCGTTGACTCCATCGTTGGCGACAAAATAGAGCGTGGATCCGATTGCTGTGAATTTCGGAGCCGGTGCAGTCATGTCAATCGCGTTCGCGTTGCCGGGAGCAATGTCCCTGACCATCACTGTACCAGCCGTGGTTCCGTCCGTTTTCCAAAGTTCTGCCCCGTTTCCGTCGAAGGCGGAGAAATACAGCGTGTCGCCGGCTACTGTCAGCGATGATGGCCACGACTCCCCATTTGGATTGATATCTTTCAGACGCACCGTGCCGGCGACCGTCCCATCGGATTTCCAAAGTTCGGTACCGATGGTGCTCTCGAATGCTGAGAAATACAGGTCGCCCTTGAAGCTCGTCAGACTTTGAAATCCCCACAAGTTTCCAAGTAGGGCGGGCTGCACCGTTCGCAGTAGCGTTTTGCCAGTGCCGTTCAGAGCACACTTCCAGAGTTCCTCGCGTTCGATGGCTCCATTCAGCATGTGAGTCGTAACGAAGTACACATTGTTGCCGGCTGTAACAAAGTTGTGTGCATTGGAACTTCGCGTTCCGCGATAAATATCTTCGATCACTGCTGTGTTGGTCGTCACATCGTGCCGCCACAGTTCGTTGCCTTTCACTCCATCTGTTGCTGTGTAATACAGGACGCCGTTAATGTTGCTAAGATTTGCAACGTTTGACCACGCTGTGCCAGGGTTGATGTCTCGATAAACACTGGTGCCGGCAGGCGTCCCGTCGCTTTTCCACAACTCCAGGCCGGTTTCATTCGTGTTCGCAGTGAAGTACAGCGCACCACCCACATTTGTCAGATTGCCGGGCAGGAAATTGGACGATGTTACGCTGTGACCGACTCGGACTGTTCCTGCCGTTGTTCCGTCTGACTTCCAGATGTCGTGCCCGTTGACTCCGTCATTGGCTGTGAAAAACAGGGTATTGCCGACCGCGGCAAAATTTCCTGGAGAGCTGTTGTTCGTGGCGCCAGGGAAAATTGCCTTCACAAGCACAGTTCCGGCGGCTGTTCCATCGGACTTCCAGAGTTGAACTCCGCTTGTTGGTTCGGCGGCCGAGAAATAGAGCGTGCCGTTCATATTGTACAAGCTGGTGGGAAACGAACCTGTTCCGCCAGGATAGATGTCCTTTACCAGGACCGTTCCCGCGACAGTGCCATCCGTCTTCCAAAGCTCCGTGTCGCCGGCAACGGCGTTGTCATGGACGAAGTAGGCCGTTGAGCCGACGACAGTGATTTGAGTGGGACTCCCGGCCACAAGCTGAGTTGTTCCGGCCGAAGTGCCATCGGTGATGTAAAGTGCGCCAGCGTCAAACAGGAACTTCGTCCCGAATGGTTCGGCCGAGATGTCGTAGTGCATTGGCGTATTGAGGAATGTGTCGGTCACCATTCTTGTTCCGGCCGCAGTTCCGTCGCTGACCATCAAAGTGGGATTGGGGTTCCCAAATTCCGGGTAGGCCTGGAAGAACAGTTTTCCGTTGACGTTATGAAGTTCCTTCGGTCCGAGGGCGAGGTTGGTCGTATTCGGATTGCCAGGGTCCACGATATCCTTCACACAGACGGTCCCGGCGGCCGAACCGTCGCTTTTCCAGAGTTCAGGTCCGCGGGGACCATCGTCTGCCTGAAAGAACAGTGTATTGCCAACCACCGTCAGGTAGTTTACTCCGGATGATTCAATACCAGGTCTGATATCCTTCACAAGCACTGCCGCATTGGCACCCTCCTTCTTCCACAATTCACGACCGTGCGTCTTGTCTCCTGCGACGAAATACAGAGTCGTTCCCATCTGAGTCAGCTGCTGCGGATCTGAGCTGCCATCTTCCACACCCAGATTCAGGTCTCCAATCTGAGTCACCTGGGCGGTCAGCAACTGGCGGTGTTCGAGGATCTCGGCTGCTACTGCAGATGGCAGTCGGTTCGTCGGTTTGCGACGGCTTCGAGATTTTTTGCCGCTCGTCAGTAACTCGAGAATGCTGGAAATTCGCATTGATTTGACTTTCGCTGGACTGAACATCGAACCGCATGGCGGCCATTGCCGATGGCTCACCTTCCGTGGTTTCAGGCAAAGCGTAAGTCAGTGCTTTTCGACGACAGGGAATTTCGGAATTCTGTTGTCGATTCCGGAAACACGCTCTCTGGCTCGCGGCCGATCGTCCGCCACCTGGTTTATCCAGGTGGGTCCACGGTTTCTGCACTACCCAGCATGGCAGAACGAATGCAGGCAGTCGAGTTGCGATTATGGGCTCTTGGGCAACAGTGTCTTCCACTGCTGTGCAAGGTCCGGCCGATTCGTCTCTTCGTACAGGCGAACAAGGCGAGTGATGGCTTCTGGAATTCGAACTGACTGTTGAGATGGTATGGTGTCAGCCTGTGCCTTCAGACCCTCATATCCGCTCAGCAAATGCTGTTCTGCTTCATCATATTTCATGCCTGCCAGGAGTGCTTCACCCAGCATCGATTCGGTGGAAAACGTCTGAACGGTTTTTGGCTGGATCATTGCCCGAATCTGAAAGCACTCCCTTAGAAGAGGCTCCGCTTCCGTACCGTGTCCGGCCTTCAGGCGGAGTTGCCCAAATCCGGCAAGTATTTGAGCGTAGGCAGCGGATTGCTGTTTCTGCTCCGCCGGGAATTTCTCAACCGCAGATTGAAACAGACGTTCTGCATCATCTCGACGGTTTGCCTTTTCATATTCCGACGTCGTTGTCACCAGCGCTTCGATGGTCTTTGGATGGTCCGGTCCCAGCCGGGTACGGCGGCTTTCGAACGCGGCTTCCAGCATTGGCAGTCCCTTTTCCGGTTGCCTGCCCGCCACATAGGAAAGCCCGAGATTCAAAACTGTGGAAATTGTGTCCGGGTGGTCATTTCCCAGGACCTTGATCCGAGTGCCGAGTATCTGCTGGAAGAGGGGAATAGCTTTTTCCGGAAGCTCCATTCGCAGACTGGCGAATGCAAGATTATTCAGAGTCACCAAATGAGCCGGGTGTTCGGGGCCAAATTTTGAGCCCGTCAGATCACTTGCTTCTTCAAGTAAGGGCAGTGCGTCTTTCCATTTCGAAAGTGTCTGGTAGTTCGCCGCAAGGTTATTCATGCTGCCCAGAGTATCGATGTGCGTTCTTCCAAGTGTCTTTCGGCGCTTTGTCAAAGTCTCTTCGAACAAAGGCAGCGACTCTTCCGGACGACCGGCTGAAAGCAGGGCAATTGCAAGGTTGTTGGAGCCGGAAAGCGTGCGAGGATCGTCTGGTCCAAAAGTCCCGGCCGACAATTGCACAACTTCCTGAAGCAGCTTCAGCGCATCTTCTCGTTTCCCGGCGGCGCCATATCCCATGGCGAGATCATTCATGCTGGTAACAGTGTCCGGATGATTCAACCCCAGATGCTGCTTTCGAAGTTGTAATGCTTCACTGAAGAGTGCGTTGGCATCGGGAACTCTTCCTGCATCAAGATACGCCGAGCCGAGGATGTTCATCGCCTTCGATTTTAGCGGATCGCTGTCTTCCAGTACGGCTCGAGTTTGCTTGAGGCCTTCTTCCATCATCGGAATGGACTCAGCCAGATTTCCACTTGCCAGGAGAGCGCTGGCAAGGTTGAACTGACAGGCAATAACATCGCGATGTTTCCTGTCATGGACCGATTCGTAGTGCTGCAGCGCCTGACGCAGGATCGGAATGGCCCTGCTCGGCTCGGACAGATTGATCAGTGACGACCCAAGCTTGTTTTGGAGATCGGCTACGATGAGAGGATCAGATTCGGAATCGTCTGCAAGGCCTTCAGCTGCGTTCGTGATCTGCTGTGCAAGCAAAGCCTGAAGTGGTGTTTCATTCTTTGCAACCTCTTCGGGGTTAAGATTGACAAAGACTGACGCAAGGATGCTGTTTGAGCGTTCAACCAGAAGCAGTCGACGTTCTGCTTTGCCTTTCGCCTCCTTCTCTGCGGCTGCTGCATCCTGCGCAGCCGTTCGTGCAACAATCGCGTCGTTCTTTTCACGGTTGATAAGTATCGTGGCCGCGATCGCAGTGGTCACAATCAGAACAGATGCCATGAGTAATGAGATGGTCAGGGAGCGGTGACGCCGGAAAAATCGGCCCGCTCTGTCAACCAGGCCTTCTGCGTGAGCCGACACAGGTTCGTCGATCATCCATCGTTCAACATCGACTGCCAGTTCCAGAGCACTGGAATACCGATCTTCCGGACGAAGTGACATGGCCCTGAGGCAGATACTCTCAAGTGCAGGGGGAACGAATGGCTGCCTGATGCACGGTGTGGGGAAGTCGCCTGACTGAATCTGCTCAATCCAGCTGTAACCTCCGTCCGATGCAAATCTGGATTCTGCAGTCAGCAGGAAGTACAGTGTTGCTCCAAGACTATAGATGTCGCTGGCCTTGCCCACACTTGCAGAGTCACCTCGAGACTGTTCCGGACTCATGTAAGCGGGTGTCCCAACCACCGTGCCTGGCTGAGTCAGGAACAAATCGACTTCCGCAATTTCGGGGGCCGTTTGGTCTGAGGAATACACGACCGTTTCCTCACTGGCAGTGTCGCTGTTCGGGCTGCGAGGAGAATTCGTGTCTGGTTGGTCAGCACTGTTCTGTCGATGAGTAGCGGAAATCGATTTGGCAAGACCCCAGTCGACAACGTACGTAGCGCCGAATTCTCCCAGCATGATATTAGCCGGTTTTATGTCACGATGAATGAACCCGGCGTGATGAGCGAATCCAACTGTATTGCAAACCGCCACAAACCGCGTCAGTAGCGGTCGGAGAACAATGCTCTGAAACACCTGTGTGCTGCGGCGTTCACTCTTCCGAAACTCATCGTGCAATCTGCGAACGGCGTCACTCAGCGTTTCACCGTCGATGAACTTCATCACATAGCAGGGATTGCCCTGCATGCCTTCACCAACACTGTGGATGGCGACAATTCCCGGATGATCCAGCTGTCCGGTGATTGCCGCCTCACGCAGAAAGCGCTGCCTCCGCACGGGATCGAGAATCTGGTCTCCATGCATGCGTTTCAATGCAACTCGCCGTCGAAGTGATTCGTCTTCGGCGATCAGCACTTCTCCGAGACCACCACGGGCATGTGTGGAGCAGATCCTGTACTTAACCGTGGCGCTGAACAGAGTTGAATCTGTTGCAGGGGACGTATGCTGGTCGGCACTTCCATTGCCTCCTGACACCTGAGTCGGCTCATCCATGAATTTCCAGAGCCTGTTGTCCATCTTCTGAAATGCTTCAACTCGCCGTCGCAGCTCCGGAAGTACACTCGGGCATTCAGCGCAGATGGCTTCGAGGTCAGGGGTTCGACCAGCTTCGATCTCTTCCTGCCAGCGATCGAGGAATCGATCGATGATGCTGTCGTCGGCCATGGGCAACTTTCCGGAGTGGAATATTCTAGAATCGCATCAATCAACGCATAGACGGGAGCAATTTATTCAGTCTCTGGCAAGACACCATCGAACATATCCTGCAGGGAAATACAGGCGGTTCGCCATCGGCGCTGGACAGTTCGTTTACTAATCCGAAGAATCTCGGCCGCGTCTTCCTGTGAAAGTTCATGATACCAGAGCAGATCGACCACCTGCTGCAGGTCGTCAGGCAATTCCTGCACTCGCTGATGGAACTCAGTCCAGAACAGCAACTGTGTCGGTTCCCGAGAGTCATTTGCGGGGTCAGCAACGCGACTGCCGGATGCGGCATTGTCCCTTGCCGATTGCTTCCAGCCTGCTCCCGGGCCCCCATAGTGGCGTGCAAGGTCGAGCAGCACATAACGAATGTCACGTGCTGCCAGGCGCATCAGCCCGCATGTGTTTTCGGGGACGACCGATTCAAGACTGCGACACAGACGAATGATTGCGGTCTGGAAAACGTCGTCAGTCTCTTCCCATTTTCGGACCAGCGGGAAGTCGCGAAGCATTTTTCGAGCCATTCGAACGACGCGCTCACGTGAGACCGCAATGATCTCATCCCGGGCCGCGGTGTCTCCCTGTTTCAGCCGAAGCAGGTACTTCGTGAATTCTCTCGACGTTGAGTGTTGTGATGCGTCAGGCACGAGTTCTGTGTTCCGAGGAGAGTTGAATGACTTTGGTGTCGGAGTGTCAGGTCGTGACGAGCCCGTTATTCGAGACTCGAGCGGCTCGGCAGGAGACTTGCCTTGCCTGTTTCGACAGATTACTGCTGCTGGAGTTTAGGATCCTCCACCTTCTCCGGAAGTCGTGCTTTCCATTCCTGAGCCCTGTCCGGCTGATTTGTTGCTTCGTACAGTCGGATCAGCGCATTGATTGTGCCTGCAACAACTTCCTGATGCTGACGTGGATTGGAGAGCGGGTGAGTTTGCAGTCCCTGCGCGGCGCTGAGCAGCAGTGGTTCCGCTTCGGTGTTTTTTTCCTGACCCAGTAACGCCTGCCCCAGCATGGACTCAGACGAAAACGTCTGGGGCGCCTCCGGCTGCAGGGCTTTGCGGATGGTCAGAGCATCCCGGATCAGCGGTTCCGCCGTGCTCCATTGATTCAGCCGCAGATAAAGACCGCCGCGCCGAGTCAGAATCTGAGCATACGTGATCGACTGTTTTTGCTGATCCTGTGGAATCGCATCGAGAGCTTTCTGGAACAGTCGTTCGGCATCCGGGATTCGCCCGGCGCTGGAATATTCGTCAGTGGCGACAGTCAGGATTTCCATGGTTCGCCGATGGTCAATTCCAGCAGCGTTCAGGCAGTCAGTAAAGGTGCTTTCCAGCAGCGACAGTCCGGCATCCTGCTGCCCGGTCTTCAGCATGGCCAGGCCGACATTCAGCTGAGTATTCAGGGTTTCCGGATGGTCCTTTCCCAGCACGTTCCTGCGCTGTTCCAGGATCTTTTCAAGAACTTGCAGAGCCTTTTCCGGCTGACCCATCTGAAGCAGGACATACCCAAGATTGTTTTTCGACGACAGACATCCGGGGTGATCGGGCCCGAATTTTCGCTCGGTCAGGTCGGCCGTTTCTTCCAGCAGGGAAACTGCTTCATCCCATCGGGACAGTGCCATGTAGTTCGCGGCCAGATTGTTCATCGCTCCCATGGTGTCGATATGGTCTCGCCCCAGAAGCTGTCGTCGCATCTTCAGAGTCTCTTCGAAGAGTGGCAGAGACTCAGTCACACGGCCCATGGAAAACAGAGCGATTCCCAGATTGTTGTCTGCCGTTACAGTTCGCGGATGACTGAGGCCATAGACGATTCGAGTCTGCTTGGCGACGTCGGTCAGAAGTCGCGCGGCTTCTTCAAGTTTTCCCTGGGATCGATAACCCATGGCCAGATTATTGAGCGCTGCGATTGTTTCGGCATGTTCACTGCCAAGAGTCTTCATGCGGATGGCCAGTGCTTCTTCAAAGAGAGCGACTGCTTCGGGAATTCGGCCGCTTGCCTGATACGCACTGCCAAGAGTTGCCATTGCGCCGGTTTTTTGAGGATGTGTGTCGGGCAGCGAAAGTCGTGCCTCGATCAGGGCTTCTTCCAGCAGCCGCGTTGATTCATCGAAGTTGCCTGTTGCCAATATCGCATCGCCCAGAGCGACCTGACAGGAAATCGTGTCCGGGTTTGCTTTCCCAGCGTTTGCCATCAATGACGTCAGCGCCTGTCGAAGGATGGGGATTGCTTTTTCCGGCTGAGAGAGATTGATCAGAGACAGTCCAAGATTCCGCTGGAGCTTTGCGACGATCAGCGGATCTCCGACGTTCTCACTGGTAAGGCCAGCAGCCGCCTTTTCAATTTCGCCGGCCAGCAGAACCTGAACCGGGACTTCGTTCTTCGCGACTTCTTCCGGATCCAGGTTCTGGAACATGGTCGAAAGGATGCCATTCATCTTCTCTACCTGCTCAAGGCGAAGCGTGGCGGTTTCGCTGGCCTGTCGTGCGGTTTCCGCGGCAGCCAGCGCGATGCTCCTTGCCTGTCTTTCGGCAGTCGCGGACTGTTCTGCCTGGTCTTTTGCGATGTTTGCGATCCTGATCTGATAGTTCACGAGAATGGTTGTGAGAATGGCACCGACAGCAATCACGGAGGTGGCCAGCATGATGGAAAATGTCCACGCGCGATGCCGTCGTGAGAACCTGGCAAGTTGAGTCGGGAGGCTGTCGGAATGTGCGGATACGGGTTCATCAGCAAGCCAGAGTTCGATGTCTGAACGCAACTCCGAGGCAGATGAGTAGCGATCTCCTGGTGCCAGTTCCATAGCCTTGAGGCAGATCGATTCCAGCGCGGCGGGAACGAGCAGGTTGACGCTGCGAGGTTTGGGGAATGTTCCGGACTTGAGCTGGTCAAGCCACTTCATTCCTTCACTGCTGACAATCGGTGCGCGTCCGGTCAGCAGAAAGTACAGGGTCGCTCCGAGGCAGTAGATATCGCTTTGAGGACCGACCTGGGATGCATCGCCTGCTGCCTGTTCGGGACTCATGTAGGCAGGAGTCCCCATCACTGTGCCAGTTCGAGTCAGCGTTTCTGAGGCGATCGCAGCCTCGTCATCCGCCGTCAGTGAGTGACCCGTCAGAATGGTTTCACTGAATCCCGCAGCAATCGCGGGTTCGAACTCCGCCGGCTTACGGCCAGGCTTCGATGTGCGAGCAAGTCCCCAGTCCACCACATACGTTGCACCGAAATCACCCAGCATGATGTTGGCCGGCTTGAGATCCCGGTGAATGATTCCGCGAGAAAGTGCGAAGGCGATCGTATTGCAGACGGAAATGAAGCGAGACAAGAGTGGCCGAAGGACATGGGACTGGAAGTAATGCCGGTTTCGTCCATCTGTCCGCTGGCGAGATTCAAAAGGCTCATGCAGTTCCCGGGCGTATTGGTCCAGTGATTTGCCGTCGATGAACTTCATCGCGTAACACGGGCTGCCAGTCTCATCTTCACCGACATTCAGAATGGAAACGACGCCCGGGTGATCAAGCTGACCGGTGATCGCTGCCTCCCGAAGGAACCGCTGGCGTCGGGAGCTGTCAGTGGTGCGGTCACCCTGAATGCGTTTGATGGCGACCTGTCTTCGCAGCTGTTCATCCTGAGCAACCAGAACTTCTCCGAGGCCGCCCTTCGCGTGAAATCGCACGACTCGATACTTCGCATTCGCGAGCATCATGTGGGAACGTGATTCCTGTGATTTGGCTTTGCCGGAATCCACGGCCTGTTCAGCGCCACTCGAGGGAGGTACCGTCGTGACGTCTTCACCCAGAGCATGATCCATCGCTGCGAAGGCTTCGGCCCTTTGCCGGATCAGCGGAAGCAGGTCAGGACGTTCCTGGCAGATCTTCTCAAGATCCGGTTTGAGGCCGGAAGCCCGCTGGTGCTGCCATTCATCCAGACACTGTTCAATGAAGTCACCATCGTTCATCAGAGCATTCCGGATTGTCAATGGCCTGGAGGGGTCACAAAAAAAAGAGGTACCTGGATCATTCCATTCCCGGCGGCGGGCCGCCAAGCGTTTCATGAAGATCCAGACATGCCTGTCGCCAGCGTCGCTGGACTGTCCGTTCGCTGATTCCCAGCAGCTCCGCGGTTTCTTCCTGAGTCAGTCCCTGGTACCACACCAGATCGAAGACCTGCAGCAGCTCTTCCGGAAATTCCTGAACGCGCTGATGAAACTCGGACCAGTACGAAAGCAGCACGGGTTCACTGGAGCCGGAAGGCTGACTGATGGTTTCGGCAAGTCGGCTGATGCTGGTCACATCTTCGTGGTGCGCCGCAGCTCCCTGCGGTCCGCAGTAGTGTCTTGCCAGGTCAATCAGCGCACAGCGAATGTCGCGAGCCGCCAGTCGGAGCAAACCAGCGGTCGAGTCCGGGACGACATGTTCCAGAGAACGATACAAACGAATGAGCGCGTTCTGACAGACATCGTCCGTCTCTTCCCATTGCCTCACTCCTGGAAAATCGCGCAGCATTCTTCGCGCGAGGCAGCGAAGCCGGTCTCCAGCACGGTCAAGAATTTCATTTCTTGCCGACAGGTCTCCATTTCGCAATCGAGACAGGCATCGCGCAAATTCAACCGAACTGGAGCTGAGAGATTTTTCCGACACGAGACGGGTTGCAGGCTGGCGGGAATGGTGAGGAATGTTCGTACTGACTGGTCCGGGTCCGAGGTGCCGGTTCCCGATCAGCAAACAATTTGGCAGTGTCGCGGCGCAGGCTGAGAAGCTGACTACCAAGATAATGGCGATGATGACCAATTCCAATACTCAGAAAGCCTGATGAGTCTGCTGGGGCAGACAAATCAGGTGGGTGAGTCGTCGAACCCTGCCTGAGCTGGAAAGATGCTGCCAAAAAACGGCAAAATGCTGGCTCCTGCCCGTCCTGGACTTGTGGAGAAGAGCCAGAAAACTCGAACATGTGGCGGCACGGCCTGATCCTGCGGATTTCAGGCTTTTCGTTTCAGGTTCAGCAGCAGAAGCAAAGTCGAAATGTCAAAGCACGATATCGGCCTGATCGGCCTGGCGGTGATGGGACAGAATCTGGTCATGAACATGGCCAACAAGGGATTTTCTGTCGGTGTGTACAATCGAACGACGGAAACGACTCATGAGTTCATCAGTGGACTCGGCAGCCGTCCTCCAGGTGTTGTGGAAGCAGGAACTCCGGACCGAATCAAGGGGTACGATACTCTTGAGGCATTCGTGAACAGCCTCCAGTCTCCTCGCCGAGTCATGATCATGGTCAAGGCGGGTGCTCCTGTGGACGCGGTCATTGATCAGCTGAAGCCGCTGCTGGCGAAGGGTGACATCATCATCGACGGCGGCAACGCGGACTATGTCGACACGAACCGACGTCACAAGCAGCTTGCGGAAGAAGGATTCCGGTTCATCGGCACCGGCGTATCCGGCGGCGAAGAAGGTGCTCTGAAGGGCCCGAGCATCATGCCAGGCGGTCATCCCGAAGCATGGCCGTATGTAAAGGACGTCTTCCAGAAGATCAGCGCGAAGGTCGGACCGAACAACGACATTCCATGCTGCGACTGGGTGGGCGAAGCCGGAGCAGGGCACTACGTGAAGATGGTGCACAACGGCATCGAATACGGTGACATGCAGCTGATCTGCGAAGCCTACTACATTCTGAAGTACGGCGTTGGACTGACGAACGAAGAACTCTACCAGGTCTTCAAGTCATGGAATGAAAGCGAACTCGCCAGCTACCTCATCGAGATCACTCGAGACATCTTCACGGTGAAGGATAAGGAAACCGGCGAATACCTCGTCGACAAGATTCTGGACACCGCCGGACAGAAGGGCACCGGCAAGTGGATGAGCCAGCATGCTCTGGATCTTGGCGTGCCAACGACTCTGATCACCGAAGCCGTGTTCGCTCGCTGCCTGTCGGCTCAGAAGGATGCACGCGTGCGAGCGGAAGCGGTGCTGAAGGGACCAGAGGGCAAGTTCGAAGGTGACAAGGCGAAGTTCATCGACGACGTGAAGTGGGCTCTCTACGCTTCCAAACTGTGCAGCTATGCTCAGGGTTATGTTCAGCTGGACGCGGCGGCCAAAGAGTTTGGATGGAAGCTGCAGAACGGTCCAATCGCTTACCTGTGGCGAGGCGGCTGCATCATTCGGTCGGTCTTCCTGGAAGACATCAAGAAGGCGTTCGACAAGAACCCGAATCTCGAAAACCTGCTGCTGGATGACTTTTTCAAGTCGGCCATCGAGAAAGCTCAGCCGTCATGGCGTCGAGTGATCGCAACCGCGATCCAGCTCGGGCTGCCAGTACCAGCCTTCAGCGCGGCGTTGACGTATTATGACGGATACCGCCGTGGTCGCTTGCCAGCCAACCTGCTTCAGGCGCAGCGAGACTACTTCGGTGCTCATACCTACGAACGCACTGATAAGCCTCGCGGCGAAAAATTCCACACCGACTGGATTCGCGAGCGCAAGCTGTCGTAAGGGATTTGAGATTTCAAATTTGAAATTTGAGATTTCAGATTCCATTGCGGTTGATGCTCACAAGTAAAACGGGCCCGACGATTCGGCAGAATCGCCGGGCTTTTTTCATGGCCATTGACGATCCGTTTGAATCAGGTTTCCCGGCTCCTGAGATTTCTGCGACACTTAAGGGGCGCTTGAGGGTTCAACCGAGATCCACTTCCACCACTCAGAGGCAAGGACTTCCCCGATGCCACGTATTTCACTCTGGTGTCTCTGCTGTGTTTGCTGCGTCTGCGTCGTTGGTCGTTCTGGCGTTGCTCAGGAGCCGACCGTGGATGCCGAACCAGTTCGACTTCGAGTGACCGCCATTGCCGTTCGCGGCGAAGTCACGATCCCTGATGATGTGACCGATCCAAAGGCGTTGATCGAAGAACTCAGAAGTCAGGGGAAGATCGAATGGCAGGACACGTCACGCTGTTCCATTGTTGATGGAACGTCTGCCAGGATCGCCGTCGGTGCTCAAAGGTCCGTTCAGAGAGGTGGCGTCGCCAATGCTCCTGCTCGATCGCCTCGATCCGGTTCCTCCGCCGGAGATGGTCAGCCGCCAGGCGGTGGGAATTCCGTACGGGAAGTGCCTGCACCGGTGATTGATCAGGTGTTTCAGAGGTATGACACCGACGGAAATGGAGAACTGTCGGAGTCAGAACTACCGAAACCTCGTGATAATGGCCAGCGTGGAAGTATTGATTTGACCGGCCCGCTTTCAAAGCTGCCAACACCAATCAGCAAAGAGAAGTTTGCGGAAGTTTTGCGACAATCAATTCCTCGTGCTTCGGCAGCCATGGCACCGCAGTTCGGTGGTTTTGGCAATCGTCCGGCCATGGCAAGTTTTGACTGGGTCTCAATCGGCAGCAGTCTGGAATTGTCTCCGAAGTCCGAGTCCGACGGTTCGATCTCCATGAAGGTTGAGTTCCAAAGCGATCAGCTTGAAGGTGATGCAATCTCAGCAGAGACGCCGGGCCAAAAGGAAGATCCCGCCGCACGCCCGTCGGCAACGACCTCCTCCTCATCGGATATGACGACGGCCGCTGCAAATACCGTGGTGAAGCTGATCCCTGGCAAAGTGCGAGTCATTCAGTCGTCTGTGTCTGGTAGCGGCTCTTCTGCTCAAACATTGCTCGTGTTTGTTTCTCTCGTCGCAAAGTGACGGGCAATTTGGTGCGACACGAGTCACCGGAGGGCTGGCGCCCTTCCGCTACTTTTCCTTTGGTTTCCCGGACTCTCTCACTTCATTGCGAATCGCTGGAGTTTAAGAATGATCACTTTCCTTGTGCTTCTTCCGCTGCTTGCTCTTCAGGAAGCCTCGTCAGCGCCGGTTGCGGCTCAATCTGATGGCTCACCAACGCAGTCGGTGGATGTAGATGTCAAAGTCATCTGCTTTCCGCATGACGCGAAGATTCCGGATGATGATCAGGCCATCGGTCAGTTCCTTGCAACACCTGAATCACAGGCGAGCAGGATCTGGTCAAACGCGTATGTCTGTTCGACACTGTCAGGGTTCGAGGCGATGATTTCAAGCGGGCAGAATATCAGTGTGGTCTCTGGAATGACTGTCATGGGAAACGGGGCAGCGACTCCCGTGCTTAGAACTCAACAGACAGGCTCGCTCCTGAAAGTGCGGCCCGTCGTCAAAGGAGATCGTGTTGAAGCGAAACTGACAATTGAATCCTCGCGGTACGAACGAGCCGCAACGTCAGACAAGCCTATGGATGAGATGCGAGATTCTGTCGTGCGTAACTTTCAGTACGAAGGCAGTGTTGCCACCAAATTCGGGGCGACCGAGTACATCGTTGTCGAGCAGGAAAACCCCGGCAAGCCCGATGAGACTCGCCGCTACGTTCTCGTCGTCTCCATGAAAGTTGGCGAATAGGATTCGATACTCCGCCACCTGGTTGCGATTCGTTCGTCCGCCACCTGGTTCATCCAGGTGGGTTCACGGTTTCTGCACTACAAAGGTATTGCTGGAAGTGTGCAGGTCGTGCTGGCACACCGAGTGCTCCCTGTTTCTTATTCCAATCGCAGCGTTGTTGATTGAGCGTGGTTGTTTGAACGTGGAGAGCCGGGTAGGGCAAAAACCTGTTTCCACCTGGGTAAACCAGGTGGCGGTGGGGTCATTAGCTTTGCCGCAATGCACGAATCATTCCGGACGCCTTGTGAAGCGTTTCGCGGTACTCATCCAGCGGATCTGAGTCGGCAACGATGCCGCCGCCGACGGGGAATTGAACCCAGCCGTCTTTCAGCGTGAATGTGCGAATCAGAATGCTGCTGTCGAAGTCGCCGTGCGGTCCAAGAGCAAACAAACTTCCGCAGTAGGCACCTCGAACGATGGGTTCAAGTTCCGCGATAATCTCCATCGCCCGAATCTTTGGCGCACCTGTGATGGAACCTCCGGGAAAGCATCCGGCCATCAGGTCCCACACATCACGATCACGATTGAGCTGCCCCTGGACGGTCGACACCAGGTGCAGCACAGTCTCGAACTTTTCCAGTTCACAGAGTCCTGTGACTTTCACTGAGCCGGCAAGGCAGGAACGCGAAACATCGTTTCGCAGCAGATCAACGATCATCACGTTTTCTGCACGGTCCTTTTCGCTGCTCGTTAGTTCCTCAACAGCAAACAGCTCGGCAATCGGTGATCGAGGGCGGCGGCGAGTTCCTTTGATCGGGCGTGTTTCCACGAGGCCTGACGCGTTCACCTTGATGAAGCGTTCCGGCGAAGCGCTCACGATCGCGACGTCGTCGAACGTCAGGAGCCCGCAAAACGGTGCTGGGTTCAGACGACGCACCTGGCCATACAAGTCAACGGCCGAACGACTCCATGGGGCCATCAAGCGCTGAGACAGGTTCGCCTGAAAAATATCTCCCGCACGAATGTACTCGATGACACGAGCCACCGTGCGAACGTATTCGTCTCGGGGGAAGTCCGAATAAACCTCCGTCGAAGGTTCAATCTGATGCTTTGCTGCAAAGCGAGTTTCTGATGACGGCGAATGCCGTGACGACGATCGCTGCGCGAAATCAGTTCCCGTTGTTGCTGCATCATTCTCCAGCCGCTTTCTCACCCATTGAATTCGATCGACTGCATTCTGACCATCGATCGGCAGTTCGATCACGAACAGCCGAACAGTTTTGTTCAGATGATCCCAGACGATGGCCCAGTCAAACAGGCCCGCGAGCAAAGCCGGGGTCTGAAAGTCGTTCTGAGAAGGAGACGGCAGACGCTCAAACGCTCCGCCCAGCTCGTAACTCATCAGACCGGCAATGCCGCCAAAGAACGGAGGCAGCCCTGAAGTTGCTTCGCCTGAGTTCCATGGCACCGATGAAGGAACGGAAGCCTGCTGCGCGCCGAGCATCTGCTGCCAGTCACGCAGAGTCTGGAACGGGTTGTCTCCGTAGGTGACCTCATCGAGCCGTACAACTCTGACGGGATCAGCCGTCAGGAAGGAATACCGGCTGTCACGTTCCCGGTGTCGTGCGGCACTGTCCAGCAGCAGCAGGAAGCGATCCTGTTCAAAACGGCGTACCGTCTGCAGGATGTCCAGCTCTGGGTCCAGGTTGAAAGAATGAACGGCCACGAAACGACGTTCTGTTCAGGGTTGATCGTTCAGCACGCAAGGTCACCGGCGTGTTGTAGGTCAATGAGCATAGCGAGCAAGTTTCTGGCGGAAGGATTCATGTTCCAGGATTTCCCGATTCACAATGTCCTGCGGAACTCTTCCTTCCGCGACTTCCAGAATGCTCTGACACGCCGCCACCCCGACGCCTCGAAACATCTCATCGGTCCAGCACAGAGCATGCGGAGCCAGAATAACGTTGTCCATTTTCAGAAGCGGATCATTGGGTTCAATCGGCTCCTTCTCGAACACATCCAGCCCCGCACCTCCCAGATGGCCATCGTGCAGAGCCTGAGTCAGTGCTGCCTGATCGACGATCGGTCCACGAGCCACATTGATCAGATAGGCACCTCGCTTCATACGGCCGATGCGTGAAGCGTTCAGAAGGTGTCGAGTCTCCGGAGTCAGCGCGCAGGAGACGACGACGAAATCCGAACGCGCCAGCAGTTCATTCAGGCTGACCAGTTCCGCACCGCAGTCAATCGCGTCTTCGGGTGTTCGGTGAGGATCGCTGGCGAGGAATCGCATCTGATGCGGCGCTGCAAGCCGGAAGATTTCTCGTCCGATGTTCCCGAGCCCGATGACTCCCAGCGTTCGCCCCGTCAGCCCCATGCCCATGTACTGCAGCTTGTCATGCCATTGTCCGTTGCGAGTAATTCGGTCTTTGATCAGCAGCTTGTGCGAAAGAGCCAGCATGAAGCAGAGCACCGAGCCAGCGACTGGACGACGAACGCCTGATGGCGTAATCGTCAAAACAACGTCATGCCGAGTACACGCGGGAACATCCACGCTGTCATAGCCGACACCAAAGCGAGCAATGTGAGTGAGCCGCTTGCCGCCCGAAAGAGTATTCGCAGTCACCTTCGGTGCCAGGACCAGCAACGCATCGAATTCCTGAGAGACCAGCGGTGGAAGCTCCCCGCCAAAGTCCGGCAGGAACTCGCTCTGGATCTTTGGATTTCGATCCAGAAGTTCCAGCCCGATATCCCCGAACCCCAGAGTTCCATCCAGGTTCAGAAAGTCTCTTGTCAATCCCACACGAAATGAACGCGTCATGTTTTATCACTATGAGTCAGAGTCTGGCGTCAGTCTTGGCTTTCTCGTTTCTTCCGGTGTCGAAGTGTAGCGGTTGAGCTCCGTCTCCTGAATGCGTCTGTTCCGTTTGGCTCTGGCTTTGTCACCAGTCAGGAATCGTTGCGAATGCGTCTAGGTTTCCTCGTAGCCCTTGTCAGTCTTTTCCTGGATCAGCTTGTTGTATTCGGCCTGGGCTTTGTCTGTGTTTGGGAAGGACTTGGTTTTCGACTGGCCGTCGGAACCGATGCGGCCCCAGCGAGTGGTGACGTCGGTGCCGGAGAGGGAGATTTCCCAGAACTTGCTCGAGCCGCCTTCAACGAATTCGAATCGGCGGGCTCCGGTTGGTGTCGAGAGAACTGCAGAAGCAGGCTCAGAAGCAGCGGCCGGAATCGCTTCTTTTATCTCTCCGACATTGACATTTAGTGATTTTTGTACTTACCCTTAGCTAGTTCTTAAATGTCGGGTGAAATTGACGCATACTCACGGCACGAGTTCGACCCTATCCAAAGGACTTCGCAATGATCCGCGCGACGCTTAGGTGCCTAGTTGAACAGCGATACTCTGCAGTCAAATCGGCGCGACGTCGAAAACTGCGCAAGGGGGGGGCATCTGCCTGCTTTGGAGAGACTTGAGGAGCGAGTCCTGCTGACCGACAACAGCAGTATCGATATCGCGCAACAGGTGGCGCTCGCGAATGCCACTGTTGATGCAACAGCCTCAGCAACAGCCGCTGCTCAAACTGCTGGCCAACTATCCAGTGCGACACTTCAGAATACGTATTCCAATACGGTACAGTTGTCTCAGACGAACTTGAATGCGGCTGTTCAGTCAGCGACCGCAACCTTACAGACAGCGGTTACGACGGCGGACAGTGCATATGCGAGCGGCATGGCCACTGTGAACGCCGCTGCTGCCTTATCGCAGTTGACAAATGAGCGAAACCTGTCGACGAGTGCATCACAAGCCGGGGCAAACTTTAGCTCTTCACAGGCAGCGGCAAATTTGACTTTGGCGACCACAGTTTCTTCGGCCAACTCTGCCTATTCTGACTCCCTTTCCAATCTCGATTCGACGCTGGCCACTCAACTCCAGCAACACCGGGCAACCATTGATGCGGCGATGGATGCTGCGAGCGACACGCTGGCAGCAGGAATAGCAGCAGCTGGCATCGTTCTGGATCAAGCCGTGCAGTCGGCTATTGGTGGTTTCACTGCGACAGAACAAACCAGTTGGGGGGCATTTCTCGGCGCGACAGGAAGTTCACCAACTGGCGTTGAGGGAATCTACAACGTCGCCACAGCGGCTGCCGCTGCAATCTGGAACAATGCGACCTCCGCAAATCCATCGGCGGAGTTCGATCCTGATGCGATTGCGGGATCCACGTCAATTCAATCAGCCATTACAGCGGCCAACGAGGTATTTGATACGGCGATCAACGTGGCCATGACGGGCTACGAGTCCAGTGTCAGTGTGGCTGAGGCCCAGCGTGATGCTGCGCTATTGGCCGCACAAGCATCATACAATTCGACGGCATCTATCGCTGATGAGGCCAGATCTGCATCGATGTGGTCGATAACATCTGCGTACAACATCGCCGTGCAGGCTGCCTCCGCGAACGCTCGTGATGCACTTGACGTCCTGGAAGCTAACTATGAGACGGCAGTATCGCAGGCTGATTCCGAACTGACGGCTGCGACTGCCTCAGCGAACGGGGTGTACATTGCTTCATTGCAGTCGGCCCAATCATTGTACGATAATGCTGTCGCCGCCGCAGAATCGGCATTCACAGTCAGTACCGCACCGATCACCCAGGCGCACGTGGCGGCACTGGCAAGTTTACTCACACAATACCAGTCGCAATTGCAGGCGTCGAATTCCCAGTATCTGGCAGTCATCCAGCCGGCCCGCAATGCCCATGATGCAGCCGTTGCGTCGGCCACAACCACAT
The DNA here is from genome assembly GCA_046349695.1 of Planctomycetaceae bacterium. GTDB lineage: Bacteria > Planctomycetota > Planctomycetia > Planctomycetales > Planctomycetaceae > SXXK01. The sequence continues at coordinate 52,693 of JAXMBV010000025.1, forward strand.
ATCAGTCGACGGTTGATCAACTCCAGTGGATCCGAAATGGGGCTGTCGGCGCTGCAACCACGGCCTTTGACAATCGCGAGGAAGAGGCGGCTCAGGACTACTACAGTATGGAGTCGGCGTATTACATGTCCCTGATGATGGACATGAACGGTGGCGACCCTTCCATTCTCTACAATGCGGCCAAGCAATATGCGGTGGATGTGGCGTTTGCGAATGTCGCATTTGCAGGCGCGACTGGTGCCGCGGGCGTCGCATTCACGGCAGGCGAACGTGCGGCGGATACGACACGAGACATCGCCGTGAATACCGCAGATAATGCTCTCGAGGTGGCCGATGCAGCGGCGACACGAGACCGAGCATTGCGCGATGCAGATTTCCGCAAGGAATACCTGATTGCGGTGGCTTCTGAAAATGCAACCTATTTGATTTCGATCGCTGGATACCGGGCAATAGCTGAAGTGGCAAAAGCTGGTGCACAGGCGGACTTTGAAAAGGCAAAGAACATTGCTGAAGCCACTCGAGCCCACAGCGTCACCGACGCTGAACGCGTTCATTCGCTCGCTATTGTGAACGCAGGGGCGGACTATGCTCATGGCGAGGTCGATATTGAACTCACTGAGACGCACGCCGTCACAAATGCAGAGCTGGTGCGAGTGCTTGGGGAAGCGAATGCGGAAGCAACATACCTGAGGGCGGTAGCGCTGGCTGCAACCACACAAGCCAAAGCAAACGCTCTTGCTGAGGCAACACTGGCCCACTCGCTCATTGGGTTTGATGTGACGCTCACAGCCTCTGTCGTTTCCGCTGCTGTCGCCTGGACAAATGCGACAGCGGGAGTAGTCGCCGGTTCAGTGATTTCAAATCCTGCATCCAGTACGAGTTCCATTGCTGTGGCAACTGCCTGGCAGCAGTACATTGGATTGACCGCTTCGGCTTCAGCGATCGCCACAAACACCGCAATGAGCGCCTGGGCTGTCTATGCAAATTCCGCTGTGGATGCGGCTAAGGTCGCAGCAGATCAGGAAGCGAATGCTGTCGAAGCTTACACACTTGCAGCCATTGAGGACTATCTTTCGGCCACTGAGACATCAGCGAACGCCGCAACGGTCGAGGCCCTCGGGATGGCGGAAGATGAGGCTGCTGCAGCTCACCTGGCTGTCGTCGCGGGAAAAGTGCTTTTGGATCTGGCAATTGAAGCGGGCACGATCTTTGCTCACTCAGGGATCAATGCCGCGAAGGCCGCTGATGATACGGCTGCCGATCTCATCCATGCCTACACCGTGGGATCCATCGGCGTCAGCCTGATTGCGACCACGGCTAGAATAGGAGTCTCGTTACTGCGGGAGAACGCTGGGATAACTGCTGTAACGACAGCCAACCGGAGTGCAATCAATGCGTTGTATGTGAAGACCATCGCGGATCTTGCCGCAGACCTTTCCGGTCGTAACGCGAATGAGTCTCTTGATGACCCGATCGCGGTTGCCTCGGCAGAACATGAATCGGCAGTGTCAGTTCGGTCGGCATGGCTCCAGGTACAGAGCCTTAACCAGCGGGCAGCGGAAACGTTCTCTGGTACTGGTCCAGGTGGCTGGGGAATGACGATCGCGGGGTTCATCGGCGGAGTCGGCGATGCGTTCGCAATCGGCTGGTCCGGACTGGTCGGTGTGGGCCATGGAATGGCTATTGTCGCTAATACACTGAGCTTTGAAACAATTGATTGGCTTGACGACTATGTGGATGGCTTGATCAGTGAGCACGGGGATCTGTACAACGATTCAGAGAATTTTGCACTGTTTGGCCGTGGGGCATTGATTCTTGCATGCGGTGTTAATGCGTTTCAATTGATTTCCGCATGGTCTACAACTGTCTCCATCCCAACCGGAATCGGACTGATACTATCGGAAGGAGGTGTGCTCACAATCGGAGCAACAGGAGCGATTCCGGTCACGATTACTGGAACACACGGCATTCTCGCCGGAGCTGGCCTGGGAACCCTCGTTTTCATGACCGGTGAAGGTGGCTTCGAAAAAATGGCGGGAGGAGATAACACACGAGCAAATGCTCAAGTTCCATACCTCATGAGAGAATACGGTCTTAGTGGGAAGAGAATTCAAAGAAGAATCCATGACGCACTTCATAAGTATTTGCCTGGAGAACGCACTGTGGAGACAATTCGAGAGATCATAGAAGAAATACTGAGTGAAATGCGATGACACGAGAACCGTTTTCCGATGCAGGTGGGTCAGTTCGTTCTGAAGGGCAATTCTGCGAGAGTTACCTGGATGTCGGTGCAGGTGCTGCAGATTTGATGCAGATCCTCACCAAAATGCAGGGTCAGCAGTGTTGGTCATGTGCTGCCATGCCAGTCACGGGTTCAACGATTTCCCTGCACTACGGACAAAGTTCACATTGGCAGTCAAACGAGAAGAAGCTCACCGTTCACGAAGGGGAATACGCGCTTTACGTGGAAAACGCTGCATGGCGTATTTTGCGTGGTGAATGCGCAGTCATGACGTCTGACACGGCAATGACTGAAGAACGGGCTGCGGTACTGGCGAAGGTGATGGAATCGCCGATCGTGTCAGCCACAATTTGCCCTGCGACACTCGACGTTAAGATCGTGCTCGATTCCGGAGTGCGATTCGACATTTTCTCCAATTGCATGGATGAGTCCACGGACAATTACACGCTAATTTACAAACAGCGTTACTATTCCGTAACCTTTCGCCACGGCAAGCTGATGGTGAGAGTGGAAGACTATGAATGATCTCAGCACAGTCGAGGACGGTACTTCGCGGTTTTCAACAGTCTTTTCGTGCTGGACGCAGCGCTCTGGCGGATCGTAGGATCACAATGAAAGACGGGATGAACGGGCAGATACCGATCCGTGTTTGCGATCGAGTTCAAAGCATGATCGGCAAATCACCCGCTGCATTACACATTCACCCGAAAGGGCGACTGTGTGTCGAATTTGGTGAACTCGGCGGTGTGATGGCCGATGACGATGAGAGTGTTCACATTTTCTTTCCAGGCAAGGAAGTCGCAACATTCTCCATCCAATTGGGGTGGCAATTGGGACCAAGCGATCATCCGTGGGCAACTCAAGGAGCGGAGTCGGTCACATAATCCATGAGTACAGCGATTCATTCCGAATCAACCTCCATTTCCTCGTAGCCCTTGTCAGTCTTTTCCTGGATCAGCTTGTTGTATTCGGTCTGTGCTTTGTCTGTGTTTGGGAAGGACTTGGTTTTCGACTGGCCGTCTGAACCGATACGGCCCCAGCGAGTGGTGACGTCGGTGCCGGAGAGGGAGATTTCCCAGAACTTGCTCGAGCCGCCTTCGACGAATTCGAATCGCCTCGCTCCGGTTGGTGTCGACGGAGCTTGGGAAGCAGGCTCGGACGTATCGGCTGTTTTCGCAAGGTCTTTAGCGGGCTTCTTTGTGCTCTTGTCGGAGGGCTCGGTGGGTGCCGTTGATTTCGTGGTCACCTTGATCCGTTGTGGTGTGGCTTGTGGAGCTTTTGGGGTTTCCAGCACTCGGTCAACGTCTGTTCGAAGTCCGACGTAACTTGGAAATCGCGGGATGCCAGCGTCGCTCAACTCCTGAAAGCGAAACTGGATCAGGCTGCCGACCGTTGGCGGACTTTCTCGTTCGCGATCCGAGAACCCGGTGCCGACGGAGAACTGTTTGCCATTCGGAAGCTGAACGACCAGTGCGCCGAGTCGACCCTGATGCTTGCCTCGACCTGGTTCATGAGCCACCACGGTGGCTTCCGCATCGTGAAACGTTTTGACCTTCAGCAGAGTGGATGACCGGCCGACGGCATAGGCCGAACCGGGTTCTCGCAGCATCAGTCCTTCGCCACCCATGCTTTCGACTCGCTGCAGTTCCGCCCGCAGATGAGCCACATCGCGACAGAGATTCTGCTGATGAAGAGTCAGGAACTGGTTCTTCCACGAAGCCGCACCGTCCTTCAGAAACTCCAGCCGTTCTTCAAACTTCCCGGATGAAGCCGGTGCATCGAACACGAGATAGCGTACCTGCTTCCACTGATCGTTCTTGTCCTGTCGACGAACAATGCTGACCGTTCTTTGAAAGGCCTTGCGATCAATCCAGAGTTCTCCGTCGAGCGGCACGTCGGGCAGGCCTTCCAGAAACCAGTCCGGCGCGTGATAGATGTTGCCCTGACGCGACAGAAACTGTTTGCCGTCCCAGTAGGCTCGCACGCCATCCAGCTTTTCGCTCATCCACCAGCCGGCAAGGTCCCGAGAATTGTCCCAGCTTTCGGCCAGCAGAATGGGTGGTTCGGAGCCTGCTTCATCATCGCCCGAGGATGACTTCCTGACCGGCTTTTGTGGCAGCGCGGAACCAACTCGCTCATTCTCCGCCTCATCACCTCGGAGCTTACGAATGTGCTTGCAGGTTCGTTGCTCAATCGCAATCGACTGATTTCGCCACGCCGGGCAGCTGCACGAATAAACGCCGCCCATGTTCCTGATGACATACGGAGTCGCAGCCGACCCTTTCATCTCAACAGATTCGCCATCCTTCAGGTCGGTCATTGGTGGAACTCACTTTGTCAGGTTTGAGACATGCACACTTGGATTCCGGTCACTGTACTGCAAGTTCTGTAAGTCTTCACGTCATGAAGGGTGGACGCTTGCGACGTTTGGGTGGTCTGCCTCGTGTGAAGATGATAGAAAGCCGAGTGGACGCCGGCACGGAATTGCGGGCCGCAATGTGGAGCCAAAAAGCGGTCAACGAACCTTCAACTCAGCGGAGCTGTCTTTAGAAAATGCCCAAACAAAACGACCAGCCGTCTGCGCTGACACGCAGGCCAGAAGCGCGCGGCTTCAAAATCGAAGTGCTTCTTGAAGAAGCAAAATCGGGACGATTGAGAATCCCCGCATTTCAGCGCCCACTGCGTTGGAATTCGAAGAAGGTCGTTGAGTTGTTCGATTCCATCAATCGCGGATTCCCCATCGGCAATCTCCTTCTTTCGAGGAACTTTGCGGACGCGGGTAATGTTGCCTTTGGCCCTGTTTCATTGAAGGTTGGGGAACAACAATCAGCCTTATGGGTTGTCGATGGTCAACAACGATTGACTGCTTTGATCGCTTCAATGCTCCGCCCCGAGTCAGTTCCGAGGCGAGACTTTTGGGCCGTATGGTACGATCTTGAAGCGCAGAGTTTTCAGATCTTGAATCGTCGAGATGCTAGTCCTCAGTGGATACCGCTGAATGTTCTATCAGATTCCGTCAGGCAACTTAGCTGGATTCGCTCTTGGCCATACGAAAGAGAACGTCCCGATCTGGTGAATCGCATCCTTACGCTGGGCAAGAATATTCGAGAATACGAGGTGCCCGCGTACATCGTTGAGGGTGCGAATGATCAGGTGCTGCGATTGATATTCACAAGAGTCAATACAGGCGGTGCCGAAATGAAGGAATCAGAAATTTTTGAAGCACTTTATGGACACGAAGGCGAACAGCCGATTCGGGCTGCGGTAGCTCGCCTGGCAGATCTTGGATTCGGACTTCTCGATCAAGACCTTTTTTTGAGGTGCCTGCGATCAACCTGCGGTACTTATTCTCCCATCAATGATCCGAGGCAACTTCCTGAAGGCTCGATTGAACGAACTGAAGCAGCGCTGAGGCGTGCAATCCGAACCATCATGGCACATGCTGGGATACCGAAGTTTCGGTTGTTGCCCTATCGGCTCCCAATGTACATCCTGACCGTTTTTTATGATCAGTTTCCGGCTGAAAGTCAGCGAGTGGACGATCTCGCGGCTCGTTGGATCTGGCGAGGCGCATTGGCGGAAGCACATGTGGACTCGTCAGATGCAAAGGTTGATCGCCTTGTGAAATTCATCCGTTCGGGGAGGAATGCAGAGATCACTATGGCTCAGCTCATTGAATTGATCGGAAATCTGGATATCAACGGATGTGTGGACTCACTTCGAAAAATGATCGATGAGCCGATCAATCTTCGGTCGGCTCTGGGAAAAATGTTTCTTCTCATGCTCTATTCTGCAAATCCGCGCACCAGCGCCGGAGGGAAGTACGAGCCGCCCGATTTGTTTTCGGATGATCCTGATGACAGCTGTAATTCTGAAAATGATGACGAGCGCGAGTCCGAAATTCACAGCTCTAAGTTTTACCAGTCCATTGTGCCTGATGGTGATACGCGATGTACTGACATTGTCATCAGACTGGCAGGTATGAAACCCAGCGAAGAAATGTCACCAACAAGATTTGACCTGCCCTCTTTCCTATTGTCAGAAGAGTGTTTCAGATCCCTGGCGGCTGGTGACATTGATTTATTCCGAACCCAGCGAGGGCAGTTGCTTCAGGCATTTGCGAAATCGTTTGTGGTGAGCAGCGCAGGAGACAACGCCAGTATTCGACCGTCGATTCCTGCGATCCTGGACTCCAGCGTTGAAGCACGAGTTCAAGAGGTGTCGTTATGACCTCTGCGCTCACAGTAAGTGTGCATGACATCGAAGTGGGGGTCCTGGAAGTTTTCGACGAGCATTCTCATCGATTTACATTCCATCCGTCGTATACCACACGGACAATTGAGACTCGCCCTCTGCTGGGGCAGATCTTCGAAGATCGCATGCCAGCTTCCATCGACGTTGTCGGCCCAATGTGCTGGTTCAGCCATTTGCTGCCTCAGGGTGTCATGCGAAGATGGCGATCCAGACTGTTGGGGCTGGAGGTGAACGACGAGTTCGAACTGCTCACATATCTTGGCGAAGATATGCCTGGAGCGGTAACGTTGACTCCTGGATCTTCTCCTGTTGATCGACGAAAAGTCACTTCGGACAGGATATGGTCGACTGCTCCAGATCCAAGATTCAAGTTTTCATTGGCGGGTGCTCAATGGAAACTTTCAGCCAAGTCGGAAGGTCGAGGCCTGACGACACGGGCGTCGAGTGAGGGACGGTCATTCATCGCAAAATTCGACGCACCTGAGTTTCCGAACTTGCCGCGATGTGAATTTGCAACAATGAATTGGGCAAAACACAGCGGAATTGATGTTCCAAATTTCGATCTCAAGAAGGTTAGTGATTTCGATGAGCTTCCCGATGCCCTGCCGACTGGATCGGGTGATGTCTTCGTAATTGAACGGTTCGATCGATCGAATGACGGACGAATTCACATGGAAGACTTTGGGCAGATTCTTGATCGTCCACCCGGCGATCGCCAATACCAGGGAGCCTATGAGGATATCGCAAAGGTCATCGCATGGATCTGTCCGGATGATAAGGCACGGTTCGTTCAGTTGTTGGTTTTTAGCGTGCTCTGCGGCAACGGTGATGCGCATCTGAAGAACTTCTCCGTCCTCTATCCAGATCGCAGAAATGCCACACTGTCGCCAGCGTATGATCTTGTATCAACCGTTTGCTTTTACGCTGCGGACAAAGAGGGACTTGCTTTGGAACTTGGTGGAACAAGGTCCTTCAGGCGTGTTGGAAAATCCTGCTTCGCAGGGGTCCTGAGTATTCTCAACCTTGACGGGACGATCATCGACGACGTAGTTCAGAGAGTCTTGCAGGCATGGAACCGGAGCGACGTTCAGCGTGAGTTCCTGCCTGCACAATTGGAGAGAATCAACCAGCATTTGACATCTCTTTCGCTGACTTAATGGCGAAGTGTTGTGCGAGCCTGAGTCAGTCACGGACCCTTTTTTGCAGGGCGCAGGATACCATCTATTTGGATGTTCTTTCGATTAGCCAGAACATGATCCGGAATCGCACGCCGAGATGCGTTAGCAGATTCCTGTACTTCATGAGGTGCTGATTGACAAAAAGTGTGTCGCTAATTAAAGAGAGTCGCTTCCTTACCCGCCCTGTAGTCACAGTCGAGGGAATTTCAGATGCGATGCGGTCTGTGGATACTGATGACGATCTGGTTGACCAGCGTGGCTTCGGCTCAGTCCATTGAGGAAGGAACGGCCGCCTATCAGGAGGAGATTCAGGCCGTCAGGGTGATCGTGCAGGACAAGTGGGAGGAACTTGTTGAGGAGGCCAGGCAGAACAATGATCCCGAGCAGGCTGCAAGGTTTCGTCAATGGGCCAATGAGTTTCGAGATCATGGCAGCCTTTATATGGCAGGCGACGAAACCGAGATGGCTGCCATTTATCGAGCCTACGGAGCGTCCCTCAAGAAAGCGGGTGATACTCTTCGCAGTGTCTATGTTGCTGAAATTCGAAAGGCTCGCAAGAAGGGGAATATTCAGAGGGCTGATAATCTGACCAATCAACTGACGGAACTTCGGTTGCCTGCAACCCTCTGCTCGATTCAGCCGTATAAGAGTGACAACTTCTTCTACCACTTTGGCTGGGTCTGCTCATCCGTTCCGATGAAGTATGTGGGTGAGCAGATGAATGCGACATTTGAGCAGACGGCTGGATTGAGTGATCCGGATTTGCTGTCGCTGCGACCATGTAATGTGCCATCCATGTTCCTGTGCCATCATGGTTTTCGTGTGAATATCCAGACGAGTGAAGAGAATCTTGTCTGGAAGCAGCACGCCACCTGGCGTCAGATGCCAGGGCTGAGTGATGAGAAGAAAGGGGTCTCGTTCCAGTCGGTTTCCCATCCCAATCGTTACATTCGTATTCGCTCGAACGGAGAAGCCTGGCTCGACACCTTTGAAGACACTCCTCAGTTTCGCCAGGAAGCGACCTTCTACTTTCGACCACCGCAGTTTCTGTTCTGGCCAGAGTAGTCGCAATGCCCCCTCATCCGGCCTGCGGCCACCTTCTCCCCCGGTGGAGGAGAAGGGAATCGTGTGCTTTATGAGGCAGGAAAAGGGAAATGCTTCGTTTGGCGGTGTCAGATCAGCAAACAGCACCTTGACCCGGAGAAGCATGGCGTGTACGCTTTCGATGCACACGTATCGGGGGAAGATCATGCCGCGATCGCCGGTGAATAACAGTAGAATTGCACTTCGAATTCGAACGCAGGACAAAGAACTGATCATGCGGGCGGTCGAGCTTTCGCGCACGGACATGACCGAGTTCATTCTCCGCACGGCGTTACGAGAAGCTCAGCAGGTGATTGAGAATCACGAACGACTCACACTTTCGCAGCGTGACAGTCGACGCGTGATGGAGTTACTGCAGAATCCACCGGCTCCGAATTCCAGGCTGCGAAAGGCGGCGCGAGGTTTGTCGAAGTCGTCATGAGCACATCGTCATGGCATGAAGAAGCGATTTCACGCAGCCATGATCGCACAGGATTCGACTGTGGAGACAGTATGCTCAATGCGTTCCTCCAGGAGCATGCAAGGAAAAGCCACGATCGGGGTGCGTCGAGAACATTTGTTGCAGTCAAGGAATCGGATCGAAAGAGTATTTTGGGATTCTATACGGTTTGTCCGGCATCCATCGAATATGCTCGTACCCCGGAACAGGTTCGCAAGGGGTTACCACGGCATGAAGTTCCTGCCTTCCGCCTGGCTCGCCTTGCCGTCGATGTGCGTTATCAGGGCAAAGGGCTTGGCGGGCAACTTCTTCTGGCGGCGGGTCGGCGATGTCTTGGTGCTGCTCAGGAGGTTGGCGGGGTTGCACTCCTGATCGACGCAAAGTCTGAGCGAGCTGCCGATTGGTATGCGTCATATGGGGCCATCCCGCTGAGCGATTCTCGGCTGACGCTCGTGCTGCCCCTGGAAACGATTCGCCAGGCGCTCCGAATCCAATCGCAGTGAAAGTGTGACCTACTCTCGCCAGTTGTCTCTGTGGTGAGTAAGGGAGTCAGTGTGGATTTATGAGCGTTGCAACCGCGGATTGGGCGGATGGATGCGGTTCAGGCTTTGCATGGATGAAGGCATTTTGAATCGCGAATATCCCCTCATCCGGCCTGCGGCCACCTTCTCCCCCGGTGGGGGAGAAGGGGATCATTTTGGTGCTTTGAACATCCAGAGATGCTGCTCGCTGCGAACGATCAGGTGGCCGTTTGACAGTGCGGGTGTGGCCCAGACGGGTTCGTTCAGGGCGAGTTTTGATTGAAGTGAAAATGGCGGCTGATCCTGGAGGACAGCCAGTTCGCCTCGGGCGGAGGCAACATAGATCTTGTGGTCGGCTCTGACAGGAGATGCGTAGACGGGTCCGGCGAGTTCGATGCGATCACGAAAGAGGGAACTGCCGTCCTTGAGATTCAGCAGAGTCACGATGCCGCCGTTGCGAATAGCGAACAGCGTGTTCTCCATGATAAGGCTGGTTGGACATTCCGGAACTCCTTTCTCTGCCATCCACTCAATCTGCGGCGCGGCATCCGCGGATTCGATGCGCAGTGCGATGAATCCGTTGGCGTGCTGGAACGAATCGATCCACACCTGCAGTCGAGGCCACTCGGCGGATTCAATCTGGCCGTCCTTGTTTTCATCCAGCATGCGGACAAACATTCGCAGCGGATGATCGCCTTCTCCATCAGCATCGGGTCGCGACAGTACGCTCCGGTTGGCCCGGGCTTCCTCGGCACTGATTCTTCCGTCCTTGTCGGCATCACATTCTGTAAGAGCCTCCGCAAAGGTTGGAGGTCCGATCACTTCCTGATTGGTTCTCATGTTGTACGACGTCACGATCGCGAGGTTGTCAGCAACCTGAGGAATCGCGATAGGCTCGTCGGCAAGGTTCGGAATGGACCACAGCTCCGCACCGGACTTCAATGAGATTCCTCTCAGGTGAAACGGTTCATAAACCAAAACAACCTGTGGCGAATCGACTGGCCAGACTGCAGGAGTCGACCAGCTCGATGCCGGTCCCTCGGCACGGCGATGCCAAACTTCCCCGCCGGTGTTCTTATCGAGTGCCAGAAGCGATGCCTGGGTCTGATCCGACAGCAGCAGGATCAGAACATCGCCGACCAGAATGGGCGAAGCCGCCGTGCCGTACATGTTGTCCGCAACCGACTGTTCTCTGCGCCAGAGTTCCTTTCCGTTGAGATCGTAAGCGATGATTCCGAACGACCCGAACAGGCAATACACGTTCGTTCCGTCACTGACCGGAGTTGGTGTTGCAGGACCGTGGTAGTAGACCTTCTCCAGCTTCGAAGTTGGAATCTTCTGCTGCCACTTCAGTCGACCATCTGTTCGATCGAAGCACTGCGTGACAAAATGGTCCGGTTCATGTCCCGTCAGAATGATGGAATCACCAATGACGATCGGCGACGCATGGCCTTTAGAGACCGGGACTTTCCATGCAAGGCATTTTGGATCATCCAGCTTGTTCGGGAATGAAACAGCGCTGTGATCGGATCCCAGTCCGTTGCTCCCGCGAAACTGCCGCCAGTCGTCCGCTTTCACTTCGAAACAAAGACTGACCGATCCAATCAACAGCAGGATGATGGATAAGAACTTTGTCATTCCGTGTACTCAAGTTCGGCGAAGAATGGGCGGTGGTCGGATGTGACTGATTCGTCGACGATACAGGAGAAGAATGAACGTGGCCAGGAGGCATTCAATGGACTTGCAGTCGCATTGCAAGTTCTTCAGATGGAAGGCGGATGCTCATTCATAGAGGTCCAAATTCGTCGTACTCTTAGCATCTGCTGCCGGTTCATTCTGAAGGTCTCTATCGTGACCTTACCAGTGACCGTGAGTCCGATCAGAATTGTTGCGTCGTCGTTCCATGAGAAATGCTCTTCCCAACGGTCTCGGTGTGGGTGAAAGAAAGGGATCTCCAGTCCTTCTAGTCCGAGACGTACAGCAACTCGATCGGCTTTATGCTGATTGCAGGTTGGGCATGCGAGACACAGGTTTTCGAATTCAGTCCGACCGCCCAAAGAGAGCGGAACGATGTGCTCAAACTCGAATGTCACCACGGAGAGCGACTCCGCCGTTCTGCAATAGGCACAACAGTTTCCAAAATGGCTCCGAATCCTGCGACGCAGCTCAACAGGAACGTAGACGCTCACGTCTTTGTTGTTCCCGAATGCTGCTCAAGCGTGTAGCGAGCTCGTGCCTTGATGATATTGAGGTGGTCAATCTGTGCCAGAAGTTCGTCGAGTTCAGATCGCGTACTTTCCGAGAGTTGGCCTGTGCTGTTCATCTCGAGTAGCTCGTTGAGGCGATTTTGAGAAGAAGGTGCGAGCGCGCTTGCCGCGAGTGCCTCCAGCTCCTCTTCACTCAAGCTTGTTAGTAATTCGTGATCAAGGTTCACGGAATGCTCCGAGGGGAATACGATGCGGAAGAATCATCGAGTCCGTTTCCGACGCACATTCTCAGAGATTTCGTACGGTATGCAAGGTGAAACTCAGAAGTGAAACCGCATCCATCTGTTCTTTTTGCTGTTCAGTCAAAGGAATCCATTCGTGGATAGCTCTGAAATGAGCTACCCTCCGTCAGCTGTCTGGACTGCAGTCAACAACGAGGCGTTTGAGATGAAGTGTCTGTCGAGTCTGTATTTGATGCTCGGGTTCATACTCACGAGTTCACAGGGGAACGGACAGGACACTGCGGCGGTACTGACGGAAGCTCGCGAACATGGAAGAGTGGCCTCCAGATTCCTGAAGGATGCCACAGCCGCATCGATGCCGGACAGTGTTGTTCCAGAGGCGAATGTTGAGGTCTTTCACCGGTCGATCGGTCCCACGCTGATTCGAAGCTGTCTTGCATGTCATGGTCCTGACAAGTCCGAGGGCCGATTGCGAATTGATCAGCTGAATCCTGATTTGCTGAACGGGCCGGATGCGGAAAAGTGGCAGGAAGTCTTTGATGCGATCAGCAAGTCGGAAATGCCGCCGGACGATGCATCGGACTCCGCTCTGGCCGATGACGAACGTCGTCGCATTGTTGACTGGCTCAGCGAAGAACTGAATGCAGCCTCCCGAGTGCGTCGCAGCAGCATGGAGCATTCGTCGTTCCGTCGCATGACCAACTATGAATACAACTACGCACTTCAGGATCTGCTGGGCCTGACGTATTCACTGCCGAACAAGTTGCCAACCGAGACCGTTTCAAACGAAGGCTTCAGAAACAGTTCGGACTTGCTTCAAATGTCGGCGATGCAGTTTGAGATCTGCCGCGAGTTCGGGCTGAACGCGCTGCGGCGAGTCACCGTTGTTGGCGACCGGCCTCAGCCTGTGGAATATGTAGTCTCGATGAAGGAGGAATTTGAGAAGGCGTCATCCGCGAAAGACGCCAGAACCTTCGAACCGGGCTCGGAGAAAGAGCGACAGTTCAGGAACCAGCCACACCTGCTGAATCGAGATTCCGCACACGGCGTCGTGTTTGCCGGTGCAAAGACTCTGCCACGGACTGATCCTGGTTCGGCGGAAACAGCTCGCAAAGATAACGATGCATCGCCCTCCGTTGTGCTCGCTCTTCCGGCTTCCAGAGAACTCAAGCTGGACCTTGACCGATTTCTGCCCGACGACGGTGTCATGCGAGTTCGCATTCGCGCGGGCCGTTCGACGATGAACCCGAACGAGTTTGCGAGTCTGCGTCTGATCTTCAGTGCTCACACCAGCAACGACGCGAACTTCTCGCAGGTCATCAGTGAGCAGGATGTCCCCGTCACCGCATCTGCAGCCGAACCCCAGGTGATCGAATTCGATATCCCGCTCAGCGACATTCAGCGGAATCCGTTCCGCAAACTGGAGACAACGTTTCCGCGACGTGATGAGTTTCTGCACATCCAAAATGTCTCAAACGCCCATGGCGGTGAGCAGCCGTTGCAGGTGCTGATTGAATCGATCGAGATCACAGCGCCGTTTTATGAATCGTGGCCTCCGAAGACTCACACGGACATTTTCTTCGCGAGCGATCACAGAGCGAACGAAGACGTTTACGGTCGTGAAGTCCTGGGGCGGTTTCTGACACGAGTCTGGCGGCGGCCGGTTGGCAAGGAGGACATTGATCCGTTTATGGAACTGTTTGCCAGGTACCGACCGGGATTTTCGACGTTTGAAGAGACCATGATCGAAGTCCTTGCGACCACTCTCGCGACGCCCGAGTTTCTCTATCTGACTCAGCGAACGACTGCGGGAGACTCTGGTTCATCCGAACGAATCAGCGACCTGGAATTCGCCAGCCGTCTCGCCATGTTTCTGTGGTCCAGTGTCCCCGACGAAGAACTGTTGACGCTGGCCGAGCAGGGCACGTTGCGCGAGCCGGAGGTTCTGGCGGCCCAGATTGATCGCATGCTTGCGGATGCTCGTTCATCGCGACTGTCGAAGCACTTCGTGGAACAATGGCTGGTCCTGGATCGCATGGACAGCGTGACTCATCTGACCGACGCGACGCTGAAAGACGCGATGCTTGAGGAACCTGTTGCGTTCTTCGATCACGTTCGCAGGCGGAATCTCAGCGTCGTTGACTTCATTCACTCGGACTATGTGGTCATCAATGAGCGACTGGCGTCGCATTATCATGTGCCTGAAGTTTTTGGCCCGCAGTTTCGCGCCGTGCCGATTTCTCCTGAGCTGAATCGAGGCGGCATTCTGACATGTGCGGCGATCATGGCGATCAATTCCGACGGCAAGGATTCTCATCCACTCAAGCGAGGCGTCTGGATGCTGAAGCGAATTCTGGATGATCCACCTCCGCCACCTCCGCCGAATGTTCCGACAGTGGATCTGACCGATCCGGAGATTCTAAAGATGACGCTGAAGGAGCGGATTGTGAATCATCGGAACAAGCCCGCCTGTCTTTCGTGCCATTCACGAATCGATCCGTGGGGAATTGCGTTCGAGAACTACGATGCGCTGGGGGCCTATCGAACTCAGATTGGCGGTCAGCCTGTTGATGCCGCGGCGGAGCTGTTCAACGGACAGCCTCTGACGGGAATCGATGGACTGAAGGAATACCTTCTGGCGGACCGGCAGGATCAGTTTGTCCGGGCGATGGTGCAGAAGCTGACGTCATATGCGCTGGGCAGACCGATGTCGTTTGGTGACAGTGCGGAGATCGACAGTCTGACGGCGAGCATTCGGCAAAAGGGAGATGGTCTGGACGATCTGATTCACCTGATCGTTCAAAGCGATCTTTTCAATTCGAGATAAATCATGAACAACAAAACAGCTCAGGCAAGTCGAAGAGCATTCCTGCAGGGCACCGGCATCGCACTGGCACTGCCATGGTTCGAGTCGTTTGCCGGAAACAGTTCTGTGGTGGACGCAACGCCCCGGCGATTTGTCAGCGTTTATCATCCGGACGGCGTTGGTCTGCCGCTGAAGTCCGATCCCGCGTGGCATGACTGGAGCTGGTTTCCCCGGGGCGGTGAGACGGATTTTGAACTCACGAAAGTCCTGGATGTTCTAGAGCCGCTGCGAAGTGAGATTACGGTCTACTCCGGATTGTCTCACCCCGTGGCTCGCACGGTCCATGGCCATTCCAATGCCGATCAGTATCTGACGGGCGCGCCGATCGGCGGGCATGGTCCGTATAAGAACACGATTTCGATCGATCAGGTGTACGCCGAACATGCCTCGGAGTTTACTCGTCATGCTTCGCTCGTGATGTCAACGAACGGCGGCGTTGGCGGACCGCGAGGCGCGCAGACTCAGTCGTTTAATCGTGAAGGGCGACCGATCCCGGCGATGAACAAGCCGCGTCAGATCTTTGAAACTCTGTTTGTGACGTCTGGCAAAGATGCGGCCGAGCGTTTGGCGAGAAGCAAGAGTGCGCTGGACCTGCTGATCGACAATACTCGTTCACTGGGACGCCAGCTTTCCAGTCACGATCAGGAGACACTGAAGCAGTACCTGGATGCTGTTCGCGATACGGAGCAGAAGCTTGTGAAGGCTCAGAAATGGATCGAGACCCCGGTTCCCCAGGTCGATACTCGCAATCTGCATCTGGACGCAGAGCCGAAAGAAGCGAGGCTGTATTTTCAGACGATGTATGAGCTGATCTATCTCGCCTTCCTCAGCGATTCGACTCGAGCCGCCACATTTCAGCTTGGGCGAGAAAACGGCGAAGGGCCGCACGACCTTCTGTCACTCGCCGTTGGACTGGGGGCTGCACATGGCCTGACTCATGAAGTCAAGAAGCCTGGAGGCTGGCAGAATCTTGGCACGTACAATCGTTATCAGGCCGAAGAGTTTGGTCGGTTTGTCCAGCGATTGAAAGACACGCCCGAGCCAACAGGACATGGCAATATGCTGGACAATACGTTCGCGATGCATGGCTCGGCCTCCAGCAGTTTTCATCTGTCCCGCAACTACCCGATCATCTCGGCGGGAGGAAAAAACCTGGGCTTTACGAACGGTCGCTACCTGAAGTTTGGCAAAGGCAACGAAGACAATCAGGCCGGCGCGGGAATTGACACCGATGCCGGCTGGAATGCAAAAATGGAAGTCGAAGAGCTTCCACTGGCGAAGCTGTTTGTCACGATCCTGCAGCGACTTGGCGTGGAGACGGATACGTTTGCCGGAGAGACGGGAACGCTGAGTCGAGTGTAGCGCCGCTGGCTCCGGGAAAGACGGATGGTCTATCGAATTCGATGACGCCTTGAGATCAGGGATGACCTCGGAAACTTACTCAAGGTCCTTCGCGAGGAAGTGGAACTTCAGGTCTTTGATGTCAATCCTGTCGAGCGAATCTTCGACAGCCTGCAGAACCTCGATCGACTTTTGTAGATGTGGTTGCTGTTCAGGCGGCGCTGATTTAAGTTTCGATTGCTCCTGAGCAATGACAGCCCGCACAACCTTGAGACCTTCGCTGGCACGAAACCATCGAGGGCGGTCGTACGGTGCGATGGTAAAGTCCTGCAGTGATGAACGATCGTACGCTCCGCCATCGCAAACCATGATCATCGCAAATGTTTCCGGGTCGATCTCTTCGTTCGGGTCGAAGTTGAGAGTACCGGCAACTCGGATGAAAAGTCGTTCTGCTCGAAAGTTGGCCATAGAGATGTTCTTGCGTTGTGAGAATCGGATTGGTGCGTTTCTTTGAGGCAAGCGATCAGCGTGAGCGAGGGTTTGGCAGGAAGCCGGCGGACTCCTCTGGGTCAGGGGCTTTTCAGCCCTTGTCAGGGGCTTTGGAACCAGATGCCGACGTTGTTGCCGTTGGCTCGTTCGGAGTATGAAGCTTGATCGGCTTCCGGAGTCAGCAGCTTTGCGCCGTTACCAACCGGGCGGTTTAAGACTTCGGCTTTGTCGTCACGAGTTGCCTCCGGGTTCCACCAAACCAGCGTTGAAGAACCACCGCCGTCCATGTTGATGCCATTGTGGGCTCCCATGTCCAGAAGCCACTGACCGAGTTCTGCCGTGGTGACTCCCTGGCTGGAATAGCGACGACCGTCGACGATCATGACGAAGAGAAATCGGCCGTCTTCCGACACGCCAAGGCCGGTTCTTGGATGCAGGTCTTCACCTGAAGGCTGCACCTTTCCATCTTTCAGGCAGAGTGCAAATCCGCTGACTGCTACTTCGATGTCTTCCGGATTGTCGTTGTTGTCGGCGACTCGAATAGACGCCTCACCATTCTTCTTCAGGATAAACGACGGCGATCCCGCCGGAGGTGACACCAGCTGGCCTCGACAAACCGCAAACCCCTGAACGTTGCTGATGGTTTCCTGATCGAACGGAACGGGCCACGGAGTAAACGCGTCCGCATTGAATGCGAGGATGACCGGGCGATTGTTCTGGCGTTCGGTCCGCAGGAAGTTGCGAACCGTCTGTCGCTTCGTTTCGCTTTCGTTTTTCTTCCAGTCGGTCGTGCGAGCTGTCGTCGTCAGATGCAGGCCAGGCTGCTTCAGGTCAATGCGAACGACATGCCGATGATTCCGTCGAGGCATCTCGAGCACATCCTGATGCAAAAGCACGCCCGGCGCCAGTGAACGCGCCTGAGCCCAGTCGAAGGCCATCGCGTCCGTCGCCGGCGAACCCTCTTGCCACATTCCTGCGAAGGAGATGAAGAGAAGAAAGAACACTGGAGTCATTATGTTGCCTTTTGCTGAATCGTCCAAAACTCTCCTCTCCCAAACTTGTTTGGGGGAGGTCGATCGAGCGCCAGCAAGATCGGGAGGGGGCTGATCGTGGCGGGAGCGGCGCCCTCCCACGGCCTAATCGGCCGACCCCGCCCGCTCCGCTGACGCTGCACGGGAGGGGAGCATGTTGTGGACTTCCCCCAGAATGGCGTGCGAATACCAATTCATCTTCACTGGATTCTACGTGCATCATCTTCCATCATGACAAGACTACTGTAAGGTTCATCAGACTACAACACGACAAGACATCATGGGGCTGAAGATGAAACCACAAAAGGTGATTCAGCGCGCAAGAGAACTGCGTGCACAGCAAACAAAGGCCGAACGTCAATTATGGGCTGCACTTCGGTGTGCTCGCGTGGCTGGCTTGAAATTTCGCAGGCAGCATCCGATCGGGCCGTACTTTGCCGACTTCGCCTGTCTCAGTCAGAAGCTCATCGTTGAGCTTGATGGTGGCTACCACGACATGGTTGCGGACAGTGACTTCCGGCGTCAGAAGTTCCTTGAAGACTCTGGCTGGAGAGTCATTCGCTTTTCGAATGAAGACGTGATGAGTGATCTTGAAAGCGTTGTTCGTTGGATCGCTCAGACTTTGGGGATTGAATATCAGCCGGAAACCCGGAGGCGGATTGAATCGTCGAGTCTGATCCGCCGGCGCCGTGAATCGCAGGAGTAGCGCGGCGCCCTCCCCCGGTCTAATCGGCCGACCCCTCCCGCGGCGCGATGCTTGCGGGAGGGGAGCGTTTTTTGGCGCAATTCGTCCATTCACGACCCGGTGGAAAGTCGGCGGGGGTCTTGGTCTAATTGCGGCAGAATGGTCCCGAATCTGTGGCTGGCGTTAGTTCCCACCAGATGTGAGCGCAGGTTCAGGACGACAGAGTTTTGATTGCCATTTGTCTTTTTCTTTTTTCATGCAGGGTGGATTCATGACATTTCGTCGACTTGTCCTGATGGCCGTGGTGAGTCTCGGTCTGGGGCAATCGGTCATTGCGGCCGATGGTCCGGAAAAGGTAGTGACGGTTGAAGGAGTGACCGAGTACAAGTATCCCAACGGCGCGCGAGTTCTTCTGTTTCCTGAAGACTCCCAGCCAACGATTACCGTCAACATGACGGTGCTCGTGGGGTCTCGTCACGAAGGCTATGGCGAAGCAGGCATGGCGCACCTGCTGGAACATCTGGTCTTCAAGGGAACGCCGACGTTCCCGGAAGTTCCCAAGGCTCTCCGCGATCATGGTGCCAGCTTTAACGGCACGACAAATCAGGATCGAACGAACTACTTTGAGACTCTTCCGGCCACGGACGAAAACCTGGACTTCGCGATTCATATGGAGTGCGATCGACTGGTCAACAGCTTTATCGATCGTAACGACCTGCTGTCGGAGTTCACCGTTGTTCGTAATGAATTCGAACGAGGCGAAAACAGTCCGGAAGGCGTGCTGTTTCAGCGAGTCATGGCGGCGGCCTACGAATGGCACAACTATGGCAAGACGACGATCGGAAATCGTTCGGACATTGAACGAGTTCCCATCGATAATCTTCAGGCGTTCTACCGCAAGTATTATCAGCCGGACAACGTTGTGCTGATCGTGACCGGTCGCTTCGACGAAGCAAAGGCGCTGGAACTCACCACGAAGTATCTCGGTTCAATTCCGAAGCCTGAACGAAAGCTGGACCCGACGTATACCGAAGAGCCTCCGCAGGACGGTGACCGCACCGTGATTCTGAAGCGAGTCGGCAAGCTGGGCTCTGTGGCTGTTGCGTATCACATGCCAGCGGCTGCTCATGAAGACTGGGCACCGCTGTCGATTCTGGGCAGCATTATTTCAGAAACGAAAATTGGTCGGCTTGATCAGGCTCTCGTGGAAACACAGCTGGCCACCAGTGCTTCAGGTCGAGCAGATCGGTCGCATGACCCAGGTCTGTTTACGTTCTCTGCGTCTCCGACGGAAGGCAACCTCGAAAAGGTTCGCGACGTTCTGCTGCAGACCATTGAACACATGGGCGACAAACCGTTCACCGCGGAAGAAGTGGATCGAGCCAAGCTGCGAGCCAAGCGAAGTTCCGATCAGATGATGACAAACGCATCAGGCGTTGCGTCCATGCTGAGCAGTGCCATGTCGATCGGTGACTGGCGACTGATGTTCCTGCTGCGTGACCGGACACAGGCTGTGACGGTGGATGATGTGAACCGTGTCGCAAAGACTTACTTCCAGCCTCACAATCGAACGCTGGGACTGTTCATCCCCACCGACACTCCTCAGCGTATGACCATTCCGCAGGTTCCGTCGATTGCGGATGTTGTGAAGGACTATAAAGGCGGAGCAGAAGTTGCGGCCGGGGAAGCGTTTGATCCTTCACCGGAAAACCTGGATGCTCGCACAACCGTCGTGGAGCAGGATGGAATCACGATTGCCATGCTGCCCAAGAAGAACCGTGGCGAAACCGTCAACATGACGCTGACGCTTCGCTACGGCAACGAAGAGTCGCTGAAGGACAATACGGTCGCGGCGTCCATGCTGTCGTCGATGCTGATGGCGGGAACGAGCAAGCTGGATCGTCAGGCTCTTCAGCAGGAAATGGACAAGCTGGACGTTCGCATCGGCGGCGGCTTTGGCGGTGGTGGCGGACGTGGTCGTCGAGGTGGTGGTGGAGGCGGCGGTGGCGGCGGTGGAGCCGGTTCGCTGTCCTTCAGCATCGAAGCTCGCAAGTCATCTCTTGAAAAAGGCATCATGCTGCTCGGGCAGATTCTGCGTGATCCGGCGTTCCCGGAAACGGAGTTCGAGCAGATGAAACTGCGAGCGATCAATGGAATTGCTCGCGGAGAAACTGAACCGGATGCTCTGGCCGCCGAGCTGATGTCTCGCAGTCTTTCGAAGTATCAAAAAGGTGACGTGCGCTATTCACCGACGATGAAGGAATCCGTCGAGATGGCGGAAGCCGTGACTCTGGACCAGGTCAAAGACATCTACAAGAAGCAGCTGTCAGCCGCGACGGGCGAGATTGCAATCGTCGGCGACTTCGAACCGGAAGCGGCCCTGTCGGCGATTCGCGAAGTACTGCATGACTGGAAGACTGATGTGCCGTACAAGCCTGTTGAACGCGAAGCGAAGGACGATCTGAAGGGCAGCAAGAACGACATCGTGACGCCGGACAAGGCGAATGCACTGTTCCTTGCTGGTCTTTCGTTCTCAATGAACGACGACAACCCGGACGCGATTGCTCTGCAGCTTGGCAACTTCATTCTTGGTGGCGGTACGTTGTCATCACGCCTGGGTGATCGAATTCGTCAGAAGGAAGGACTGTCGTATGGCGTGACGTCATCCGTCAGCATTCCGTCGCGTGGCACGGATGCCCGATTCACGATCAATGCGATTACGAATCCTGCCAACATCGACGCTGTTGAAAAGGCTGCCTTCGAAGAACTGAATCGGTTTATCACGGATGGCCCGACCGAGAAGGAAGTTGCTGAGGCTAAAGTCGCGTGGCTGGAAGCTCGCAAGGTCTCCCGCAGCAGCGACGGAGCCATCGCGGGTCGCCTGGCATCGAACCTGTATCTGGATCGTACGTTTGCTCGCGATGCGGAAGAAGAAAAGCGTATCGAAGCGCTGACGGCCGAACAGATCAAAGCCGCCTTCCAGAAACATGTCGCGGTCGACAAACTGATCGTGATCCGGGCTGGTGACTTCCGCACGGCGAAGTAATCAGGTCGAAGTCAGAGGCTTGAGACTGGAGACTTGAGGCTTGAGGCTTGAGGCTTGAGCTCTACGACATTTGAACCCACAAGGCCCCGGCGGTCATTCTGCCGGGGCCTTTTTTGCTGCCGGAGAAACCGGACGGCTCGCGCCCTTCCACAATTTGTTCAAACACTGAAAACTGAACACTGAAAACTGAACACTTTGTTCGGTTGAGTCTGTGCCCTGGGAAGGTTACTTTGCCACCCGTCACAGTCCTTTCATCTCGACTTCTCTGCGAGTCTGCCTGATGTTCTCCCGATCCATTCACCGTGCGTTCGTACTTCCATTTCTCTGCATCACACTATTGGTCAGTGTGTTGCCATCGGGTTCGGTTGCGCATGCCGGTGATGAAGAGGTGCCGGAGTTTCATCAATACATCGCAGAGGATCGTGCGAACTTCTTTTATCTCTCCGACCTGGCTCCCGTGATTCAGAGGTTTCTCGAGTCAGAGGCTGGCGCGAAGATTGTGAATACGATGAGCGGTGGAAGCCAGGACGCGGGCGATCTTCTGCTGTCGTTTGAGTCGGAGGCCATCGACTTCATACCCGATCAGTTGTGCATTGCGATGAGCAACAAGTCTGTTGCGGGGATTGGCAGGGCTATTCCGCTGGGAATGGCGTTTGGACTGTGCGCCGGTGCCGTGCAGAGCGGCGAAACGGATGCGCTGGACGATCTGCACCCAAAGCTAATCGAGAGCTTGAAAGCGCTGAAGCTGGAGCAGGCGGACATCTGGATTCGCTTTCGTAACGAAGGGATTCCATCAATGATCGAAGCTGAGCTCGACGAACTTTCAACAGAGCTTGGGGAAGACTCCGGAGTCAGGCTGGAATATGTTGACGGCGACATGAACATGACGGCTCGCGTCCGCGACTTTATGCCCCCGCAACTTCTGATCGGTACGTTGTTCGCGATGGGGCTGTCGGATGATCTGAGTGATCCGGATCTGAAGGAAGCGTCGGAGCTGATTGGTGACCTGGCGCTTCTTCTGCGGATTCAGCGAATTGGTTCCGCGTTCCTGATTCACATTGGCGGTCTTGAGCCGGAGTCGGAGAAGCACCTTGCACTGGATGGCGGGGAACTCTGGAAGGACGAAGACAGCCAGCTTGTCTTCATGCGATACGATGCTTCGGAAATGTCTGCTGCCGTCGATGAAGCTCAGGCGATGTGGGAGAAATACGCAGAGACTCCGGTCGGTGCTGCCGTTCGGGAAATGGACAAGGAAGATCTGATCGGTGACCTTCAGGATATGGTGCGTCAGATTGGATCATCGAAAGTACGGGGCGAACTGCGAGTAACTTTTGCCGAACATCTGACGATTGACGGGTGGGAGGCGGGTTATGACAAGGTAAAGACGATCAGGGAATCGGAGCTGCCCGGCTTCATCCCGAAGTCAGCAATCACCTGGGTGCTGGCGACGGAGACATCTCTGGCCGACACACTTCAGGACTATCTGTCCAACTTTGAAGACCAAATGGCAAATCGATCTCTGCGAGAGCAGATGGGAACTCGACGAAGTGCCATCTCGTTCGAATCACTCAGCGAGCAATACTACGAGAAGATGGGCGAGTTTCGTCAGGTCGTACGCAATGACCTCAGAGGTGTGCTGGTTGCTCCGACAGCATTTGTGTGCAGTAACGACCGTGAGCCGCTGTCCGTGGAAGTGCGATTCTTTGATCTGGGTGGCAACAACAGGGTGACCCTGAAAGACATTTCGGTCCCAAGGCTGGCCCTGATCGCACGCATGGCGAAAGACAAAGATGTCGGCGCTGTGATTCAGAAGGCTCAGGTTGCGCTGATGAAGGCGTTTGATCTGGACGGAGATGTGGCTCTTTGGAAAGAGACACAGATCGAAGGTCTTGAGTATCCTGCTTACACATGGTCGGGTGACTGGCAAAAGGGCCGACTGCCGAAGGATCTGGAGGTGCATTGTGATGGCGAATGTCGTCCTCACTGTCTGGTGCTTCCGGACGGCTGGCTGATTCTGTCCACGTCGGAAACGCTGACTCGGGAAATCTGCGAAGCACAGAAGGACGAATCGAAGCGTCACAAGTTTTCTGATGACCAGCTGAAGGCGTCCGAGATCGGTTTTGCGGATTCCAATGCTCTGAACAACACGTTCTTCTTCCCGATTCAGCTCATTCGAAGCATCGAGCAGGGTGAACTGGAACTGATCGGAGAGGGCAACGCCGGAGAGGCCATCTGCCAGGGAATTCGGCTTGGGTTCGGCGATCCCGCTCTGACGGGCTTGCTGGACACATTTGCCGTCGTAGGCTCCCAGATTTCCGAGATGTCGCTTGAAGCAAGGTATGAAGACGGGGTACGCCGGGTTCACGGAACCATGTCGTTCGCGGAATAACGGGCGCCAGGGACTAGTTCACGGGTCGACCAATCTGAGATGAACGCCGTTAGCGAATGTTCGGAGCATTGCTTTGGCATTCCTGCGTCAACAGTCTCCTGTTTTGGAGTGATGCCAATTCGCTCTTAACCGAACTGGCCTGCGTCTGACGTCCAATAATCCGCGAGATTTCGCCTATTCTCGACGAATCATCGTGCCCGGCATGGGCAAAGCGTCCTGCGGGAGACTTTCCCACGCGGTTTGGTGTGCGCTTTCCACGCTAAAGTCCGGCCTGACATCCACAAGGTAGACGATGGGTTGTTGCAGTGCCTCTCGCAACGAACGTTCCCCGTCATGTAGTTCTCTGAGGATGTTGTCATTCACCCGAACAACCACGTACTGCCACAATTCACCGACTTCTCGCAGCCAATGCGCCAGGCACAATTGTTCGTCCTGGTCGAGCAGCGTGAATGTGCGAGGACCGTCGAGCCAGATGAGAACTTCTTTCGGCTCGAAGTTTCCGAATGTGGTGTTGTCTTTCGGGACTGGATTCTTTGTTGTCATAGGACTACGCACTCTATCTTCTCAACGCACGTACCACGAACGCAGTCGCTGCATGGCCACCACGTATGATGAGAGGGCCGTTGACCAGGTGTCAGCAAGATTTTTCCATGTTCAGCACGCAATTGTAACATCGCAACAAAACGACCGAGTCTTGGCATAGCTCTGTGCATGTGCAGGACATCATTTCGGTCTGCGAATACAGAAAGCCCGTACGGCATGCATGGACACGGCGGAACAGACCGGAGTGTCCGACCTCTTTCAGCAAAGCTTTCAAATCGTCTGTTCCAGGAGGATCCTGACCGACAAGATGAAAATAGGCTCCATCGCAATTCGCTGCATTTGTGGGAGGACAGCCCTCAGGCCACAGTTCGGGGAACGCAGATCCAGAGATTTCATTCATTTTGCTCGTCCAAATCCGCGTGAGAGGATCATCAATCACATCGGGAGAAACATCGGTTGGGATTGGTGGTTCACGATGTAGGCTGTAATGATTGGGGGTATAATACAATATTCCATGGGGGTGATGCAATGCGGGTGACTTCTAACCGTCTTCAGGCTGCGACTGTTTTGCCTGACGGCGTCTCTTCATGCCCTGAAGCAGGTCCACGAGGCCGGCGTAGCGCATGGTGGGGTCGACGTATTTCTCGAGTACGTAGAAGAGGAAGTAGTAGAAGCGGCAGGAGGACCAGATGAGAAGTGCCAGCAGCAGGACGGTGGTCAGCGTCGGTGACTGAGCAATCAGAATTACGGTGCTCATAAGGGCCATGAAGAGGAAGAGCAGGCCTTTCAGGACGATGAGTGATTTGGATTTCAGGTCGCTCATGGGTTGATGGCTTTGCGGTTTGGCTTGCGGGCACTGTCGGCCACAAATCGCGGCCCCCTCCCGATCTTGCTGACGCTCGATCGACCTCCCCCAAACGAGTTTGGGGGAGGAGGGTTTTGGGGCCGGTTCTTGGGCTTCGTGTTGAAATCTGAGTCAGGCTGTTAGACTACGCTGCGTGATGTGGATTGTTTTCGACATCGAATTTGTTTGCTGACTTCTGAAACTGAAACGTGGAGTGTCTGAAAATGTCTCGTTCCCTTGGCAACTGTATTGCGGATTCACTGGAGCTGTGCCTGGGGTATTCTGAGCGGCTGCTGAAGGATGTGACGCCGCAGCAGTTTGCTCGATTTGCGACACCGGGCGGTGTGACGATTGAATCGAATCACCCGGCTTTCGTCTTCGGACATCTCAGTCTCTACGCGCCTCGCATTCTGGCTCAACTGGGGCTGGAGGCGCTGGCGATTCCGGAGGGCTTTGAGGCGGCATTCTCGAAGGACGCAAAGTGTGTGGATGATCCGTCCGGCACGATTTACCCTGCGATGGATTCAGTCGTGAAGTTCTATTTTGACGGATACCGTGCAGCGATTGCGGCACTTCGCTCTGCCAGCGACAACGTGCTTCAGCAGACAAATCCTCTGGAAGGCCGCATGGCGACTCTGTTTCCATCTCTCGGATCGCTTCAGGCGTTCTACTGCGGCGGGCATATGATGATGCACCTCGGTCAGATCAGTGCATGGCGACGTATGGCGGGCCTTGGTGCGGCGTAGTGGACGGAACTGTGGCGAGTTCTGTTGAGATTCGCGACGGAGGTGAGACGGAACTCTGGCGAGTTCCACTACGTTTTTGAGGGATTTTTGGGGTGAAAACGAGAATGTCGGCGGTGGTGTGAGGAATTGCCTGTCTATTTGCCGATTATTGGTTAGACTTCGTGTCGAGTGGTGAAGAGTCCGCCTGTTTGCAGCAGTTTTGCTCGTTGCAATCTGTGGCACGGTGTTGACCTTACCCTGAAGCATTCAGTTCTGTCAGACCAGTGACTCATGAAGTCAGGTCTGGCAACTGCCAGTTCCAAGCGTTTTTGTGTCGCATTTGCTGCGACCTTCTGCATTCGGGCCTGGGAATGTTTCTCAGAGACAGAGGATCATCCTCTGGCCCGGCGTGACTGGCGAAGCAAAGCATGTTGCTTTGTCGGCAGTCATTGGTTTCCCGGCGTCGTATGGACGCTCGTGAATTCCGGGTTTGAATCCCAGGGATTTACATGGATTTCAGATCATTCGGGCTCGCCGAGCCTCTCGTGCGCGCGGTGGCCAAGCAAGGGTATTCTGTACCGACTCCAATTCAGCAAAAAGGCATACCTGCTGTACTTTCCGGACGCGATGTCGTCGGGATTGCTCAGACCGGCACCGGCAAAACAGCCGCGTTCGCATTGCCCTTGCTGCATCAGATGCATCAGAGCATGGAGAAGTCGCGAGGATCAAATGAGCCGCGGCAGACCAAGGTTCTAGTGCTCGCGAGTACTCGGGAGCTGGCTCTTCAGATTCAGGAGAGCTTCGAAGTTTACGGTGCGTTTGCTCATGTGAGGATCGCAACGATCTACGGTGGCGTTGGTCAGCAGCCTCAGGTCAAAGCCCTGCGAGCTGGCACAGACATTATCGTGGCAACTCCGGGACGACTGCTGGACCTGATGAAGCAGGGTTTCGTTCGTCTGGACGGAATGAAGACTCTGGTTCTGGACGAAGCCGACCGCATGCTGGACATGGGCTTCTTCCCGGCCATTCGTCGGATTCTGGAACGCATTCCTCGTCAGCGTCAGACACTGATGTTTTCGGCCACGATGAAACCGGAAATTCGTGAGCTGGCCGATACGATGCTGCGAGATCCAATCAGCATCTCGATTGAACCACGACAGAAGACGACTGACCTGGTCGAACAGAGTGTCTGCTTTGTTCCTCAGAAGGCGAAGACTCGCGTTCTGATTGAACTCATCAATCGCCTGAATCCATCTCGAGCCATCGTGTTCAGCCGAACCAAGCATGGAGCGGACCGCATTGTTCGTCACATGACGGCGGCTGGACTGAAGGCCGAAGCGATTCACGCCAACAAGAGCCAGAATCGCCGACTGAGAACTCTGGAAGAATTTCGCAGCTCAGCGCCGCCGATTCTGGTCGCCACCGACATTGCCGCACGAGGCATTGACGTGGACCTTGTATCGCATGTCTTCAATCATGATATGCCGACGGAAGAAGAAACCTATGTGCATCGTATTGGCCGTTCTGGCCGAGCTGGTGCGACGGGTGTCGCCGTTTCGCTGTGCGATCCGGAAGAGCGTCGCATGCTGCGAAGCATCGAAAAGCTGATCGGTCAGAGCATCTCGATTGATTCGCTGGAAGGCATTGAAATTCCCGACACGCCGATGGAAGCGGACTCTCGCGTGGATCATCGATCTTCCGGTCGTCGTCGTCGCGATGATGGCAATGGGCGTCGTGGCGAATCGTCCGGTCGCAGTTCGGCACGCGGTCATCGTGATTCCGAACGACGCGAGCCGTCACGCGAAGGGCGTGGTGAATCCGCTGTCTCCGAATCCGGTGCATGGCGATTTCAGGGGCATGAGGCTCGACGAAAAGAGCAGGGCGGGGCACGACGACCATCGCGTCCTGAGTCTCGGCCGTCCGGAGAAGCTCGACCGTCCGCGGAATCTCGACCTTCGGCACCTCGGCGTGAAGCAGGTTCTTCCGCACGTGATGGCCGACCGGCTCACGCAGAACGAGGTCCTGAGCGACCACGTCGCGACGTTCATCGTTCCGATGTCCCTCGTCAGGATTCATCTGACCGCGGTCGTCCTCGCGCGGCTCATGGTGGCTCCGAATTTGGTGACGGCATTTTTGCTGATGACCGCCGACCGCAGGGCCAGCGTCGCGAATCCCATGGTGACCGTCGCGAACCACAGGGTGACCGTCGTGAATCACAGGGCCATCGGGAACCTCGCGGAAATTCTGAACGCAGAATGGACGCAGGCCGAAGTCCGGGTTCACGACCATCCGGAAACTCCGGGCCAGGCGGAAACGCTGGTCGAACGAGTCATGCGGGGCAGAGTGATTCCATGGATGCTCCTCGCCGTCGTCGTCGCCGTCCCGTCAAGAGCCGCGATTGAGTGTGACTCACGCTGGCCTGGGTGCTCGGGTTTCCTGAGCCTTTCTTCTTTTGATTCTCCAGCGACCGCCGACGATCTCGGGTTCGCTTTTTGTTGAGCAGACATATGTCCTTTGACACTGAATCCAATATTGTGACCGATTCCGGAATTGACTCGGAATGTGAACTGACTTCGAGCCTGGGAGAACGTGAAGCGATGTCTGAACGAGCCTTTGATGGCTCTGCGGACGAAGCGTTTCATGTGACCACAGATTGCAGCGACGATGTTTCCGAGTGTGACAGCGAAGACAACGTTGACTGTGAAGACAACACGGACTGCGAAACTGATTCTGACGTTGATGAGGTTGTGGAAGTGACCGCCGAAGAGTTGTTGAGTGAAGATGAAGGTGTGGCCGTCCATGCAGAGTCTGCCGAGCCGGATGACGGTGCGCTGCGATTCAGTTCGCTGGGACTTTCGCCAGCTCTGATGCAGGCGATAACATCGTCTGGTTACACGACGCCGACTCCGATTCAGGCAGCGACGATTCCGTTGCTGCTGGAAGGTCGAGACGTGCTGGGTCAGGCTCAGACGGGGTCTGGCAAGACTGGTGCGTTCGCGATTCCATTGCTGCAGGGAATGAATCTGGATCTGCGTCAGCCGCAGGTGCTGGTTCTTGTCCCGACTCGTGAACTGGCAATTCAGGTTGCGGCGGCGTTTGAACGGTATGCAGCCGGCATGCCTTCGTTTCGAGTTCTCGCGATCTATGGCGGAGCTGCGTATCAGCCACAGTTTCAGGCTCTGAATCGTGGCGTTCACGTCGTCGTCGGAACACCGGGCCGAGTCATGGATCACATGAACCGCGGTTCGCTGAATCTGCAGAAGCTTCGCTGTCTGGTCCTGGATGAAGCCGACGAGATGCTGCGAATGGGCTTCGCGGAAAGCGTTGAATGGGTTCTGACTCAGCTTCCTCAGGAACGACAAATTGCCCTGTTCTCCGCCACAATGCCGGAACCGATTCGACGCATTGCTCAGCAGCATTTGCGTCAGCCGGCGGAAGTGACGATTCGGCAGAAGACGGCCACGGCTGACACGATTCGTCAGCGTTATGTGGTTGTTGCTCCGTATCAGAAGGAAGCCGCTCTGGCGCGACTGCTGGAAGTGGAACCGGTTGATGGCGCCATCGTGTTCGTAAAACTGCGAAGCACCACGGAGCCTCTGGCCGACTTTCTGAATCAGCACGGGCACCGAGCGGCCGCACTGAACGGCGACGTTGCTCAGGCTCAGCGTGAACGCATCATCGAACAGTTGAAGTCGGGCCGACTGAACATCGTAGTGGCCACGGACGTTGCGGCGCGCGGCCTCGACGTTCAGCGTATCAGCCATGTGTTCAACTACGATCTTCCGGGCGATGCTGAAGCCTATGTTCATCGTATCGGACGAACGGGGCGAGCAGGCCGAAGCGGTGAGGCGATCCTGTTCGTTCATCCTCGCGGACGTCGTGTTCTGAAGAGTCTCGAGTATGCGACTCGACAGACGATTGAGCCTATGGATCTGCCGTCGAATCGAGTCATCAACAAGCAGCGGATTGCAAAGTTTCATGAGCAGATCAAGTCCATGATGACGGATCCGCTGATGGATTCCATGCGATCCATTATGGAGCATTTCCGTCGTGAAAATCCGGACATGGCCGTCGAAGAGATGATGGCAGCAATGGCAGTAATGGCAACCGGTGGCAAGCCGTTGCTGACGAAGGAAGAGTTTCATCAGGTGGAATTCGATGAGCCTCGTCGTCGTGATTCGCGTGATGGCCGCGACGGACGTCGTGGCGGACCAAGAGATCGCGGAGATCGTTTTGAACGCGGTGGGCGATTTGATCGTCGTGAACGCTTCGAACGTGGAGATCGCGGCGATCGACGTGAGCATGGTTCGTATCGTGAGTCCGCTCCGGATCGAGGGCCAGCTCGTGATGGCGAACGAACTCATTCAGCACCACCGTTCGGTGAGTCGCGCCGCTTTTCTGACGGAGATCAGCAGGGTGGCGGATCGGACGAGTTTCGATCACGCCGTCCTCGTCGTGAAGAATTCAATGAGCATGGTCGATCGGACCGGCCTGATGGTCCGGACCGCAGGCCTCGTGAGCGATCAGGCCGACGTGAAGAAGGCATGGACACGTACCGCATTGAAGTCGGTCACGTGCATCAGGTGAAGCCTGGCAACATCGTGGGAGCCATTGCGAACGAAGCAGGAATCGACAGTTCGCGCATTGGCCGCATTCAGATCTTTGACGACTTCAGTACGGTGGATCTGCCGCAGGGCATGCCATCGGAGATCTTCCATCTGCTGCGGAAGGTTTGGGTCTCCGGAAAGCAGCTGGAGATTTCCCGCGAAGGTCAGGAGCGAAGTCACGCTCCGGAGCGAAGCTTCGACAAGCGTCGAGAACGTCCGGAACATCGGAACGAAGAGCGTCCTCGCAAGGACCGCGGCGCGAAAGGGCCGCGCAAGCCTCGCTTCCGTTAAGACTCCTCCCAGCGCGGGAGGGATAGCTGTCGCGACGGGATGATCGGCAATCTGGGAATGAAGACGAGGCTCCTGCCGAGTCGCTGCATGGGAAAATGCACGGCTTAGCAGGAGCCTTGTTGTTTTAACCTGCCGGCCCTGTATGGGAATCGTCGTTCTCGTGGACTCGCCTGAGTTCCCGGCATCAACGAACGTTGTGGGGGATCTCTGATGAGATCCGCGACAAGTTGAATCACAGCGTCGTCCGGGCTGGCATCCATCGCCGTCGGACGCTGTTTGCTTTGAGGACTTGACAGTGCTGATGACTTCGCCACACTCCGGTGATGCATGTGATCCGAGTTCTTTGTGCGATGGTGCTCCTGGCTGCAGTCTACTGCGGTTCAGTGGAGTCGTCGTCAAGGAAGGAGGCGTCGGTCTCCGGAACCTGCCTGGAGTGTTGTTCAGAATCTCTGGGTGACTATGCCGATGCGGAGCTGGAAGAAAGCGTGCTCACCCCGCTCGACTGCCACCAGCGCTGCTGCCGCTGCATCCCTTCTGAGCTGATCTGGACGTCCGCCTCGCAAAAAGAGCAGCCATGTCAGAATGAAACGGGCTGCCGACCGCCTCCGGAATTCCCCACATTCGTTTGATCAGCTGGTCAGATGACTGTCAGCGTGATCGAACAGAAATCAGGCTTCGGGGCCACAGGTCATGCATTTTGCGGGGATTTTTTCAGGCAATTGACCGTTGAGACGGTTTGTCTCCTGGCCGGTTTTGACTTGTGGCTGGATTTTGGCCACTGGCCGGCGACCTCCAGGGCGCGCTTCGTTTCTCGTTGACAAATGTTCCGGAAAAGCGGCCTGATTGTTGCTTAGAGCGGAGCTGGAGTTTCCATTCCGCGTGACTTCGTACTGTTGGCTGGCGGGTTGCACATGGTTGATGCCTGTCATGGTCTGGTGGTCACCGTCATGGAAACTCTTGCAAAACGCAACTCTGCATCCCAGCCCAATGGTCAGCTGCTGCTGCCGTACGCTGTGGACTGCTAACGAATATTGAGGTAAAGGGGATCTAAGTGATTTCGAATTCGACGCCTGCTGAGTTGTCGGCGGACACGGCGATTCCTGAACAGATTGAAAAAGAGGTCCGTAAGCTGGCGGAACTTTTGCCCCTGCAGGGACCGATCACGGCTTTTGCATTCCTGAATCCGCTGCAGGGCATGGAGCATCGTCCGTTTGCTGAAGTCTTGCGCAGCGTTGGTGAGATTTATGGATGCGAGCCGTTTCTGACGGAGAATCGATACCGGCAGAAGATGTCGCGAGGACGAATCACGGATCAGGATCTTCGCGAGGTGCTGCTGGAAGAGCCCGACTTTCGGCCGGAAGAAATGGTCGGCGGCCTGGTGCGGCGAATCGACCTTCGTCTGAGCATGCTTCAGTATCCGTTGACTCCGGGAACGGAAAATGAACTACGGTGGATGATTGCGGAATCCGACGCACTGCAGAGGTTCCGTCCGGAAATGTCGCACGAGTCGCGTGACCGGCTTCTCGAAGAGACTCAGCACTGGATCATGCGCGATAAGCGTGCCGATACGACGGCGGAAGCCGGGGGCAGTCCGGTGCCGGAATGCTCGCATGTGATTCAGGAGATTCTGGATCAGTTCGGGCGGCGCTCGATGGAGTCGTGGACGGAAAAGCAGTGGGAACGAGTTTGTCTGAATCTGCTCTGGAAGCTGTCTCTGTGCCGACTCGCATCCAGTCCTGTTCCTTCCACAACTCTTTCGCGAAGAACACGGCTGCGTGACCTGTTGATGGAGGAAACGAGCGTCGACAGTGACGAACTGGTGAATGAAGTCCTGGTGGGTTTCTGTGCGGCATACCTTGACCAGGGCTATGCTCATTGGCGTTTGCCGAATCGTGATGCCGGCTTTCTGCGATCCTTCTGTGAGCTGTTTCAAACACCATCTTTTGGTGCACGTCGATGGCTGCGAGACCTGTCGCGGCTTCTGGAGCCCCTGGCGACAGGCCAGCAGACGGCTGCTCAGAGTATCCAGGAGTCGCTGAATGAACTGGGTATCTCGGACAGCGAGCGTCAGGAGTTTCTGCGAGCGTCTCTGCTGGCACTCAGAGGCTGGGCGGGAATGGTCTGGCAGACGGAAGATCGACCGGACCGCGTTTACCGTTACTCACCGCCTGGGACACTGACCGAATTCCTTGCGATCCGCCTGATTCTGGATCGACTGGCCTCGAAGGCAGTGGCTGATGAATCGAGTGACGCTCGCGGTTCTCTGGCGGAGATTCGCGCGAAGCTGCGTGCAAAGGAAGCTCCGGCGCCTCATGCAGTGAATGAACAGCGAGCCTTCCTGATTATGCAGCTGGCTCAAATTCATGGCTGGTGTCCGCGAACGCTGGCAGAACTGTCGAATGACAACTGGAATGCGCTGCTGAAGGAAATGGATGGTTTCTGTCAGCTGGAACGCCGGCGGATTTTTCATCTGGCGTTTGAACGACAGCTTGCTCGCCGGGCAATGGATGCGATTGCTGTTCGAGCCGCGCAGCCGCTCAAAAGGCCGGAACAGCCTCAGCTTCAGATCGTTACCTGCATTGATGCACGCGAAGAATCGTTTCGCCGGCATCTGGAAGAACTGGCTCCGGATGTGGAGACGTTTGGGAACGCAGGCTTCTTCTGCGTCCCGATGTACTATCGCGGAGCAGGCGAAGCCACGTTCACGGCACTGTGCCCGATTGTGATTAAGCCGCAGAACTGGATCGTTGAAGACGTTGTTTATGCTCTGGAAGATTCGCATCGACAGCGAGCGGCAGCCCGCCGTATTCTGGGACGCGCGACACACGGCTTTGATACGGGCACTCGATCGTCGCTGACGGGTGCTGTTCTGACAGCGCTGCTCGGGCCTCTGGCAACGGCACCGCTGCTTGGTCGAATTCTGTTCCCTCGCACAATGGCTCAGATGCATCGCACGGCCCGCCGATTCGTTGCGCCG
Source organism: Planctomycetaceae bacterium (assembly GCA_046349695.1). Classification (GTDB taxonomy): domain Bacteria; phylum Planctomycetota; class Planctomycetia; order Planctomycetales; family Planctomycetaceae; genus SXXK01. The sequence continues at coordinate 86,714 of JAXMBV010000025.1, forward strand.
CCGGCGATCACCCGGCTGCGACTTGAACGTCCGGAGGGAACGAAAGCGGGTCCGACGGAAGAAGGGATCGGTTTTACTCTGACCGAAATGGTCAACATGTCTGAACGATCATTGCGAGACATCGGGCTGACAAGTAACTTCGCCCGTCTCGTCATGTTCCTTGGACACGGCTCAAACTGCCTGAACAATCCTCATGAATCGGCGTACCACTGTGGAGCCTGTTCAGGAAGTCCGGGCGGTGCGAATGCTCGCGCACTGGCGGCAATGCTGAACGACATTCGAGTTCGTCGGCAGCTGAAGGAACGGGGCCTGGTCATTCCGGAAGAGACGTATTTCGTCGGCGGTCTGCACAACACGGCCACGGAGGAAATTACGTTCTTTGATCTTGAACTTCTGCCCACATCGCATCTGGGTTCACTGCGTCTGGCGCGGGATCTGTTCAGTCGCGTCGCCGAGCGGAATGCTCATGAACGCTGTCGACGGTTTGAATCGGCACGGCTGGATCTGAGTCCTTCTGAAGCGCTGCTGCATGTTCAGGAGCGAGCGGAAGATCTCGCCCAGACTCGACCTGAATACGGCAACTGCACAAACGCCGTTTGTTTCGTCGGGCGACGCAGTCGAATTCGAGGACTGTATCTGGATCGTCGATCTTTCATGATGTCGTACGACAAGTCGCAGGATAACGAGAAGAACATGATTCTGGCTCGCATTCTGGGAGCCGTCATACCCGTCTGCGAAGGCATCAACATGCTCTATACGCTGTCCGCGATTGACAGTCGAGGATGGGGCAGCGGCACCAAGCTTCCTCACAACGTGACGTCCCTGCTGGGAGTTATGGATGGCGCGGCGAGCGACCTGAGACCCGGACTTCCCTGGCAGGGGGTTGATATTCACGAGCCGGTCCGGCTTCTGTTTGTGATCGAATCAACACCGGAGGCGATGCTTCAGATCATGAATGACAATCCGACGGTGGCCAACATCTGTCGCAACGGCTGGGCGCAGCTGGCTGTGCTGGATCCGAACAGCCCGAACCTGAAGCGTTTTGTGAACGGCCAGTTTGTGGATTACACACCTGGCACTGCGGACCTTCCGGCCGTTGACTCGTCGCTCGAGTGGTATCGAGGCTGGCGCGATCATCTGCCGTTCGCCCTGATTCGAAATCAGGCGTGATGACTTTCTGATGGAATTTCAACTGGCAATTGTATGCTGATTTTCTTTGGACAACTGGTCGTGATTGCTCCCGTACTGCTGCTGGCAGTCTTTGGGGTGACCACGCTGTTTCGCATCAACATGTCTGAACGCGCGATGGCACGTTGCACTGAAGGTGCCATCGTCGTCGGACTGTGTTCGGCGCTGATCATTCTCTGTTCGATGCTGGCGACGGATCGAAGGCTGGTCACAGTTCCTGTGGGCGAATGGGTGAGGATCCCTGATCACGCGGAAGCTCATACGAGTGACCCCCGCGAGTCAACGGATCATGGTCACGCGCCGGTCGCGAGTGATAAAGCTGCCACAGAGTCACATTCCTCCAATGGTCCTCATTTTCATTTTCGTCTGAAGTTTCTGTTTGACCGTTTGAGTGTTCCGTTTGTCATCATGACATATGTGTTGTGCGGAGTGATCAGCGCGTTTGCCAGTCGTTATCTGCATCGAGACGAGGGCTTTCACCGCTTCTTCATTTACTTTTCGTTCTTTCTGCTTGGCATGATTGTGTCGTCGCTGGCAGGAACGATTGAAACTCTGTTCTTTGGCTGGGAACTGGTCGGACTGTCATCGGCTCTGCTGGTGGCGTTTTTTCACGACCGACAGTCTCCCGTCAGGAACGGACTTCGAGTCTGGTCCGTGTACCGCATTGCCGATGCTTCGTTTCTGGTCGCCGCCATCACGCTTCATCATCTTTCCGGCTCCGGTGACTTCTCCGGTCTGACGGGGATTACCGATCAGCTGACATGGCCTTCCGGCAAAGCGGCGATCTCGGAAGGATCCGCACTGTTTGTCGGATGCCTGCTGCTGTTTGCCGCGGCGGGAAAGTCGGCTCTCGTGCCGTTTTCAGGATGGCTGCCGCGAGCGATGGAAGGACCGACGCCGTCATCGGCTGTGTTCTACGGAGCATTGTCGGTGCATCTCGGAGCCTTCCTGCTGCTGCGAGTCAGTCCGCTGCTGGATGAGTCAGTGATGCTGAGTATTCTGGTTACGATCCTGGGCGCGGTGACGTGTTTGTTTGCCGCCATGACGGCTCGTGTGCAGACAGACATCAAGAGTGGACTGGCGTTTGCATCGCTGATCCAGGTGAGCATCATTGTTGTCGAGATAGGTCTGGGTTTTCGCTACATCCCGCTGATTCACATCATCGGGCATGCGTGTCTGAGAACACTGCAGCTGGTTCGAGCTCCATCGCTGCTTCGGGATTACAACAGCATGATTAATGCGATCGGTGATTACCTGCCGGAAACACACCCGGTGGGACAGTCACTGTCGCAGTCGGTGCGGACGGGGCTTTATCGACTGTCGTTTGAACGAGGCAATCTGGACGCGATGCTGGATGCCTGGTTTGTTCAGCCCTTTGTCAGAATCTTCAAGTGGTCTGATCGCATGGAGCGAGCATGGACTCGGTGGCTGAGCGGTGAAGCTCAGCCGATGCCGGTCGCCGAAGAAGACAGCGGCAATGGCAGCACATCGGGGTAAATGGGGACTGAAGACGGCGTGTCCTGTTCGCATCCAGAATGACTTTCTGAATTCAAAATCTCATGTTGCCTGAACTGCATTTTCCGTGGCTTGAATTTTCAGTCCTGCTTCCGCTGATTGGCTCAGTGGTTTGCGGACTGATTCAGGATCGCAGTCGCGCTCAGCGAATCGCCGTGGCGCTTGGAACTGTGACACTGTTCTGCACCATCGGAGAGTGGATCGACTTTGCCGTGGTAGGCACATTTGAAGCACATGACCACTGGGACATGCTGCAGATGATGTTTGGTCGCGACAACATCTTTGTGATCGACGAACTGAGTGCGCCTCTGCTGCCGCTGACCTCGCTGCTGTATCTGATGACGATGCTGTCGACACTGCGGACAAAGATCGGTCGATTTTCGTTCGGAATGACTCTTCTTTCACAGAGTATCGTGCTGGCAACTCTGAGCTGTCATGACCCGTGGGTGATGATTGCACTGCTGTCGCTGGCGGTTGTTCCGCCATGGTTTGAACTGCATCGACGAGGCGCTTCGACTCGCGTGTTTCTGCTGCACATGGGGCTGTTCATACTGCTGCTGATCTTTGGAAGACTGCTTCTTGGAAAGTCAGACACGCCGGAAGAAGCGTCGGGGATTGCTTCCGGGCTGCTGACGATGGCGGCTCTCTTGCGGGCGGGAGTTGTGCCGGTCCATTGCTGGATGACAGACCTGTTTGAAAAAGCCAGTTTCGGAACGGCTCTGCTGTTCGTCGCTCCCATGACGGGTGCCTATGCCGTCATGCATCTGGTTTTTCCTGTCGTTCCCGGGTGGGCCATGCGAAGTATTGCTGTGCTGTCACTGATCACTGCAGTGTATTCTGCCGGGATGGCAACGATCCAGGTCGATGCTCGTCGATTCTTCTGTTACCTGTTCCTGAGCAACTCGTCACTGGTTCTGTCGGGGCTGGAACTGGTCAATGAAATCGGAATGACCGGCGCTCTGTGCGTGTGGATTTCGGTCGGGCTGTCACTGGGCGGATTCGCTCTGACGATTCGATCGGTGGAAGCGAGGATCGGGCGACTGCGTCTCGATCGTTACCACGGAATGTACGAGCATACTCCGACGCTGGCGGGATTGTTCCTGCTGACGGGACTGGCGTCGATCGGTTTTCCGGGCACCATCGGCTTTATCGGGATGGAGCTGCTGATTGAAGGTGCCGTGGATGTTTATCCGCTCGTTGGGCTCGCGGTCGTTTTTGCCGCCGCGCTGAACAGCATTTCGATTTTGCGAGGCTACTTCAGGATCTTTACAGGACAGCGATTTACGACTTCGGTCATGCTGCGCTCCCGCGCTGCGGAGCGACTGGCGGTCGTCGTGCTGACGATCCTGGTGCTTGGCGGCGGGCTCTGGCCGCAGCCGGGCGTTGCGTCACGTCATCATGCTGCGAGGGAACTGATGAAGATGAGACATGTCCAGCACTCGGACACTTCGAATGAACCGAGTGAAGAACATGCAGAACCTGAAGAAACCTCTGACAAGGGAACCGAAACTCAAACGCACTCTGACAAAGAGTCGACAGCCGGTTCGCCTCAGAAGGAATCATCGGGAAATAAGTAACTGACTTTCAAATGCATCCTGTCTGCTGAAGTGCAGGATGATACTCAGCCTGAAGCCTCAAGAACGGCTGATGGCTGGTAGCACCTGAATGTTTTGACTGAGGATCGACAATGGAAAAACCCACACGTATTCCCCGTGGTGACTTGTCGGGATTTCTGGAGTACCTGAGGTACGACCTGATCTCCGGCTTGCTCGTCTTCCTGATTGCGCTGCCTTTGTGCGTGGGGATCTCGCTGGCCTCGGGGTTTCCTCCGCTGGCGGGGATCTTCACAGCGATCTGTGGCGCGATCCTGACGGTGTTTCTCAGCAACTCGGAGATGACGATCAAAGGGCCGGCTGCCGGTCTGATCGTGATTGTCGTTGGCTGCGTCGAGGACTTTGGCGGAAACGGGATGACGGGAGGCTGGACGGATATCGACAACAATGCCTATCGAGCGGTTCTGGCCGTTGGCGTCGCAGCGGCCGTTCTGCAGGTTCTGTTTGGACTCTTTCGCGCCGGGATCCTGGGAGAATTTTTCCCGGGGACCGTGGTGCACGGGATGCTGGCCGCGATTGGCGTCATCATTATTTCAAAGCAGATTCCGGTTGCACTCGGAATTACAGAAGCGAAAGGCGGGCCACTGTCGCTGCTGGGGCAGATTCCTGATTTCATAAGACACGCCAATCCGGCGATTGCGATGATCGGCGTGGTCAGTCTGATGATCATGTTCCTGTGGCCGATCGTTCGAAGTCGTGTCAGCTTTCTGAAGCCCATTCCAGCTCACCTGATCGTGCTGCTGGTCTCTGTGCCGCTCGGAATCGCGCTGAATCTGACGGCTGCACACGAGTATGAGATTTTCCATCAGCAGTACAAACTGGGTGAGCAGTACCTTGTGAAGATGCCAACGAGGATGTTTGGCATGTTCGATGAGATCGCAACCCCGAACTTCAGCGTCCTGTCCGAGTTTAAGGCGTGGAAGTGGGTGATGATGTTCTTCATCATCGGAAGCCTGGAATCGCTGCTGAGTGCGAAGGCGGTCGACCTGCTTGACCCATGGAAACGCAAGACCAACATGAACCGTGACGTGCTGGCGGTCGGCGTGGCTAACCTGGTGGCATCGTCGATCGGTGGTTTGCCGATGATTTCGGAAATCGTTCGAAGCAAATCCAACATCGATAACGGTGCCAGAACTCGATTTGCCAACATGTGGCACGGAGTTTTCCTGTTGCTTTGCGTTGGCATGATTCCCACGATCCTGCATCGAATTCCGCTCGCCGCACTCGCCGCGATGCTCGTCTACACGGGAACTCGTCTTGCTCATCCCAATGAATTTCGAAACGTGTATCGCATTGGCAGGGAACAGCTACTGATTTTTGTCGTAACGATGGTTGTTGTGCTCGCAACGGACCTGCTGATTGGTGTCGCGGCAGGTGTGATCCTGAAAATGATTCTGCACCTGGCAAACGGGGTGCCACTGAGGTCGTTCTTCAAGGCGTATGTGGAAGTCGAAGACGTTGATGAGCATACAAGCCTGATCATGGCTCGCGAATCTGCCGTGTTCAGCAACTGGATTCCTTTCAAGCGACAGATCGAGGACATCGGTCTCGTGCAGAAACGAAACCTGATTCTCGACCTGTCCGGCGCAACACTTGTTGATGCCAGCGTGATGGAAAAGCTGGAAGAAATGCAGCAGGACTTTGAGCAGGAAGGTCTCCGGCTGGAGCTTCGGGGACTGGAAGACCTTCGGGCTTTCTCCGCAAGTTCTCACTCGGCGCGAAAGAAAGCGCTGACTCCAATTCGCCGGCTGACAATCGTTGCGGATCCTTCACTGACTCCGAAGCTGATTGCCGAGATGACTCGTATGGGCATTACCGGCTACACAGAAACGCCCTGTTTCGGCATGGGCCGTCGGCAACTGGATGCCGGAGAAATCACGCCGTCTGCACAGGTGCGGCTGGAAGTCATTCTGATGCCGGATGTGTGCCGCGAAGTTCTGGAGTATCTCCGCACCTCAATCATGCCACTTCACCAGATGACGGCGTGTGTTGAAACGGTGGAAGTGGTTCGTGTCACTTCGTTCTCTGCCGGGCTGCCGGCGGCTGAAGTCTCCAGTCACGGACACTGACGCTGCTTGAACAGACGAATTTTGTTCCAACGACCAATCTGACACACGGCGTGCGAATGTGCACGCCGTGTGTTTGTTTTTGCTGGTTGTACCGTGCGAATTCTGAGGGAACGGCGGTTGCTCTGAGATAAGGCAGAACGGCAAAGACCATGCGGTCTTTGAACTACAAAGCCTGTTTGCTGAGGAGCAAAGCCATGCCAGATGTATCCGCAACCCGAATGCTGCTTGAAGGCCAGTTGACCGAACTGATGGCTCGGGCCACAGGCATTGAAGATGTCCTCAGTGACCGCGGTGATTCGGACTGGGAAGAGAATGCGGTGGAGATGGAGACGGATGAAGCGATGGCAGCTGTGGGTGATGTGACCAAGAAGGAGATTCAGGAAATCCGACTGGCACTTTCACGGCTTTCGAATGGCACGTACGGGCTTTGCGTCTCATGCGGGAAGCCAATTTCACCCGAGCGGCTTGCAGAGCTGCCATCGACCAGCACGTGTACTCGATGTGCGTAAAAACCCGGGTGGGAGAACCCTTGCGGCAGGAAGTGCCGATGAGGATCTTGCCCGCAAAATTTACCCAGACCAGGCAAACGGACAGCCCAACATCAACGTCAGACTTGCAGACCCATTTCAGGTCACGCATGGTCGGCAAGTAGCCGAAACACCATCCATCGGACGAAATTCGCCATAGGAGGTTGTTGGCAATGCTGTCGTTTTTCCGCAAATCACTGTCACTCAAAAAGGCGACCTGTCTGTTCATGGCCGCGCTGATCTCTGTTGGAACTCCTGTGATGGCAGGTGGTCCGGTTGAGATTCGAGGTACCGACGTTTCTCTGAATGCAAAGGGAGCTCTTCAGGGAACAGTGCTGAACGCATCTGCTCAGCCCGTTGAAGGCGTGGATGTTCACATCCTGCATAACGACACAGTTGTCGCTTCAACCACCAGCGACAAGAACGGAAACTTCTCAGTCTCCGGTCTGCGAAACGGTGCTCACACGGTACAGGTTGGTGAAACTCGCCAGCCAGTCCGATTCTGGACGACACAGGCTGCTCCTCCGGCAGCAGTCGCAAATATGTCAGTGGTTGTGGACGAAGAAGTGGTTCGTGGCCAGCAGGCCTTCGGTGGCGGTCGCGTTGCCAACGTCATCACTTCCAACGGATTCACCTTCCTTCTGATCGGTGGTGCAATCGCTGTGACTCTGGCAACGACGCTCGACGACGACGATGATCCAGCCAGCCCATAATTGAATCAATGATCTGAAAACCTCCGAGAGCCGACCGAACTGGTCGGCTCTTTGTGTTTTGAGGCCTTGCAATTCATGCAGGGTTTCACAAGCATTCCGACTTCTGCGGCAGAATCTGTTGTCGCAACTTTCACTGGCCTTTTGAGTGACCACCACCTGATGTCCGGAACTGATCCCAGGACTGTGCTTTGGTGGAGCCGCTCTGGCCATGATTACTCACGCAATCGAGTGATCCTTGCAGCGATGAAGCAACTGGGCTGGACGGTCCGCGACTTTCGACCATGGTTCAGTCGCTGGGGCCATGTCGAAGCCATGCTGCGTCGAATCGAACGTCCGTCCCTGGTCTGGGTTCCCTGCTTCCGCCAGCGAGATGCCGAAGCGGCCGTGAAGTGGGCTCGACGAACAGGCGTGCCAGCCATCTTCGATCCTCTGATCAGCGCTTATGACAAGCAGGTGTTTGAACACCAGAAGTTTGCCCCCGAGTCTGCTCAGGGCAGGGCACTGCGCGACTGGGAAGCTCGCCTGATGCAGCAGTTTGATCTGGTAATCGCGGACACAGAATGCCACGCCGAATTCTTCCGCGATTGCTTTGGCCTTTCGAAGAATCGTGTCGCCGTGATTCCGGTCGGTGCCGAAGAATCTGTCTTCACTCCTCGACCCATGCAGGAAATTTCGGGGCCCGTGCGAGTCATGTTCTATGGCAGCTTCATTGGTCTGCAGGGGCCCGAGGTGA
>JAXMBV010000026.1:0-84532 GCA_046349695.1 Planctomycetaceae bacterium
ATCGTCCCCCAGAAGTAACTGCTGAATTCCTGATCATGCTCGATGTCCGGTCGACAGCCAGCCGCCGGAAGATTGTGCTGCTGAGCAAAGAAGCCCACGCGCGGCTTTGAAGCGAACTTCTCTCTCTCGCCATCAGTTTCAAAAATCGTGTCAGCGAATCCACCGCAATAGCACTGTGCCATCACCATGATCACGGGCACACGGTCCGGAACTTCCTCCAGCCATCGTGTGAATTCCTCGCGAGTGATCGACTCCTTGTTCCAGCACGAGATCGTCGTGTTCCTCGGATCATCGTCTGGGCCTTCGCCGCCGTGAGCCGTCACATAGATCAGAAGCCGATCGCCCTTCTTCGCCTTACCCGCAATCTCCGAGATCGCTTCATGGATCAGCCTGGGCGAATTGGCTCCGGCAACATTCGGGACCTGGTGATTGCGATACTCGACCGATCGACCTGCAAACCCCGGCGGCCCGCGTCGATGCAGCCGCCCGATGAGTTCCTTCAACGGTTCCGTGCTGGGGCGAGCTGCGGACAGCACCTGAAGATCCGCCGAATCGTTCAGCCCATCCGCGAAGAAGACCCGATGCTGAAATGGAGAGCCATGTTTTTCACTCAGGAGCTTCTGGAAGAACAGAACATTCGCCTCGAGCGACGCCTGATTCTGCTGCGGCGTGTACCCTCCGCCAATCGTCAGGAAGTAGTCTTCTGCTTTGAGGGCGTTGTTCAAAAACGCCAGCGTCAATCCGAGGAAGACTCGACTGACGAAATGATTCGACATGCGAGCGTTCATTCCCAAAGCCCTCTGATGCTGAACCAATCCAAGCCACATCGGCAGATGCCGCAGAACAGAAGATTCAACACTCGAGAAGTCCGAATGTCCCGCTGGGATGTTCCAAATCGCGGATTTTGAGCCGTAAAACCGGGCTGGCTCGCACCACTTCCTTCACAGAACGCGTCTGGTGTGCAGTGGCGATGTCCGCACTCCAGCCGACTCATCAACGCTGTTTCCTCGTGCCTTCAGCCTTTGAGCGTGGTACACTCCCCGATGTGTTCTCAGGAGCACGCGTATTTTGCAAAGGAGCGACTAGCACCATGCCTCTCCACAACTGGTCGAACGTTGAATCCGGAATCTTTCATGATTTCCACACAGCATGGATTACCGAGATACGAAATGCGCTGAACGCTGGACTCCTGCCATCCAGCTACTACGCATTGGCCGAACAGCATGCCGGGGACTACGTCGCTGATGTGTTGACGCTGCATTCGCCGCCAAATCAGGAACAACTGTCGCGAAGCAATTCAGAAGAGCCGGCAAGCGGAAGCACAGCGGTGGCTGAGGCTCCTCCGTTGGTCTCCGTGCATGAAAAAGTCGAAATGGAAATCGCTGAGCTGCAGCGGTTCATTTCCATTCGACATCTGAGTTCTCATCGAGTTGTCGCGATACTGGAAATCGTCTCGCCAGGAAACAAGAACAACCAGGCCCGGTTCGAGGCCTTCGTTCACAAGACCGTGGATGCAATCCGACGACGAGTGAGCGTGCTGCTGGTTGACGTTCACGAAACGGGTCGCTTTGATCAGGATGGCATCAACGCCTGTATTCGCAACATGGTGGCTCCTCATGCGACGCCCATCACCGACAAGCCTCGTCATTCCACACTGGTGAGCTACTGTCCCGACCCGCCGCGAGCTGTCGACATCTATCTTGAACACGTGGCTCCCGGAATGCCATTGCCGGACATGCCCATCTTTCTCAACCCCGAGCGATACGTCAGCGTGCCGCTCGAAGCAACCTATCTGGAAGCATGGAAAGGCATGCCCGGCTTCTGGCGCAATGTTGTGCTCGGAAATCCGGTTGGTTAAACGATTGGTCCCTTTGGGCGTCGGCACAGAGACCGTTGTGTCGTCGAACTATGGTTGGTTTCAGAAGCGGAGCTTGCGGTGGCAGACGATTTGGGGGGCTATATTGGTCGAGGTCGAACGGATGGTGCGCCATTTTGGTTGCTCTATGTGCTGGGAACGATCTTTTCCTTGTTCGGCATCGTTCTCGCGATCGGCTGCTTCGCGATGTTACAGTCGCAGCTCCCTATGGAAGTCCAGGGAGGCAGAATTGGCGTCGGTGTCGGTCTCGTATTGCTGCTTTTTGGAGGACTAATGCTCTACAGCGGTTACGCGAAATCACATGCTGATCGCATCGAACTGTTCGAGAATGGTATCCGCGTCGTTGGAGGGGTCTGTAACGGCGCGTGGCACTTTGACCAGCTTTCTGCACTCCGCATTGTCGTCATCCAGCCAGGCTCCTGGCTTAGCTTTCAGCGAATCAAGTCCTTGTGTCTGTTGGCCTTGAGAATGGTTGAGATTCGAACCATCGATGGGGTAATCGTCACTTCGGCCGATGACCTGTTTGGTGGAGGATACGTGTGTGTGAGTGTCAACGGTTCAAAAGAAGTCGAGGCTCGCAGTCCCGGGCTTTCGAGATTACTGCGATTCAGCGAAGCGGCAACAAATGCCCGTCCGGATTGCGATGTGAAACTGATTCAACTTTGAGCCCGTCGATATCTCGTGTAAAGCCCGAACGGTACCCTGGCGAGTTCCACTACTGTTGTTTCGACGCAGCCTCTTTGCGCTTCTGGTGGTACTTGCGAAGCTCGGCATAAGATCGAGCGGCCAGGACATCAAGGACCTGTTGCTGGCCATGCCCAGGAACCTCGATGGTCTTCTCCTTCAGCGACTCCAGTTGGTTGTAGAGCTGCCGAAGGTTATTGGGGTTCTTCAGGTCACCCGGGAACAGATCCTTGTTCTCCTCGACAAGCTGTTCAAAGCCACGAGGTGTCTTGTCGAGATAGTCGACGAGCGGCAGGAGCCGCTCCGGAGGCGTGTAGTAGCCGTTACTCCACGATGCATAGATTGGCACCGTTTGTTTCCACGACTTGCCCGGAACAAAGCTCAAGCCACCGAGGCCAGGGTTGTTGTCGTAATTCAGGACACTGACGGACACCTCCGAGTCAGGCAGGCCCCGCACCGTCAATGGCGGCTTGCCCTGGTGAGTGATGCCGATGATGTGAGATCGGAATGAATCGCCCCAGCCGAGCGGCCCGAAGATGGGTTCCGCAAATGGAGCTTTCGCCGAAAGAAAGACGTACGTATTGCCTTCCTTCGGATCATTCTCAAGCACGACGGGTTTGTCGCCCAGAGGTTCGATAGTCACTTCTGTGACCTCGTCATCACGCACAACCACGTGATTCACGACACCGTGCAGTTGCAGGATACGATCCTCTTCCTGCTGCGTCGGTACGTGATCCGCCCCAATCCATTCCTGCGCTACCAGCCGCCACTCACCGGCCGGAACATTCTTCAGAAGAAAGGAGCCATCTTCTGAAGTCATCACATGCCGAAACCCCTCCAGGCCCTTTTCCAGCGACGAATCGAGACCGGGCGCGAGGGTCTTCTGCGAATCCTGAAGCAGCGGATACCCGGTTCTCGCATCCGCTACGAAGACGACCACATGCTCAATCGCCTTCCTCTCGCCCGCTCCGTCCACAAGATATCCGGAGATCGAACCTTCCGCCGCCAGCACTGCGGAAGACAGCATGGCCAAACAGACGCTCAAACACCCGGCAGGAAGTCTGACCACGTGACGCTCCCTCTCGTTAACCGCTTTGATTCACTACTCGCGATGAGTCTTGCAAACCCTGGAAGGTCGTCAAGACGGTTCTACTTCGCAAACACCTCTTCAAAGAATGTCTTCATCGCTGACCAGGATCGCTTGTCGGCTTTTTCGTTGTAGGCGGCGCCGCGGGAGTTGTCGTTGCCGGCCATGGGCTGGGTGAAGGAATGAACGGCGCCGGAGTAAATGTCCATCTGCCAGTCGACTTTCGCAGCATCCAGCTCGGCTTTGAAGGCTTCAATATCTTTTGCCGGGACGAACGGATCGTCCGCTCCGTGGCACACAAGGATCGCTCCTTTAATATTGCGGCCTGCTTCCGGCTCCGGTGAATCCAGACCACCATGGAAACTCACGACGCCGGAGACGTCGGCTCCGCTTCGAGCCAGTTCAAGAACACCTGTGCCGCCAAAGCAGTAACCGATCGCACCCACTTTGCCTTTCGCGACTTCCGGGCGAGCCTTCAGCTGGTCCAGAGCCAGATTCAATCGGCGACGGTACAGTTTGCGATCGTTTTTGTAGATGCCTGCCTGCTTCCCTGCGTCCTGCATGTTGTCCGGACGAATGCCCTTGCCATAGATGTCCGCGGCAAATGCGACATAGCCCAGCTCCGCGAGCTGACGACATCGACTCTTTTCATAGTCCGTCAGACCCATCCACTGATGAACCACGAGAACGCCTGGTGAAGCTGTGGCTTTCGCCGTGTCCCAGGCAACAAACCCCTGCAGGACCACGTCACCGTCCTGATATTCAACGACTTCCGTTTTGATCTCTGCCTGCACGACTGATGTTCCCACAACACTTGCGAGGATGATTGAAAGCCAACGCATTGCCTGCCCCGATAAATCTGGTGAACTGAAAAAGTAGACCGGCCATTTATAGCAAACGCCGCAGGATTCGTCAGCGGGCTGCGACTAATGCGTCAGCGCGTAGACGATGATGTTGATCCCCAGCGGGTACGACCATTTCTCGGAGAACAGCTGGAAGTACTCGTGATTTTCTCCTTCACGTTCCCAGCCGTCGCAAATGTCGTTGTTGTGGCACATCAGTGAGACCATGCGACCCTGGCCATCATAGTAGGCCATAAAGTGAGGTGCTTCGTCGCCTTCCGTGTCGCCATGCCAGTATTCAAACGTGTGTCCCTGCTGCCACGCGCGGATGGAAGGGACTCGAGGAACGCCTTTGAGATCGTAGATGAGATGAAAGATCGGATGTTCCGGTGGCAGCTCACGCGCTTCGGATTCTGGAAAGACCTTCTTCATCTCGTCACGAATATGACGCCATTCGGCTGGCGTCCAGAAGTCATCCACCATCAGGAACCCGCCGCTCAGCAGATACTGTCGAAGCGTGCGAGCTTCGGTCTCGCTGAGGTTTAACCCTGTTACTCCAATCATGAACAGGAACGGATACTCAAAGAGCTTCGGATCATCCAGACGTACGACTGCCCCGTCAGGATTGACGTGAAGAGACGTCAGCTGCTGAAGGCGGAATGAAAGATTGAGGTCCGCGTCGGGGAAGTCGTTATTCCATCGGGCGTCCGGAGTGTTCCCGGAACCGTCATACTGGAGCCGCGCAAACGTGAAGACGTCCTTCTGGAAGTTCGGATCATTCTGCCACTGCGGATACTGAGTCCGGTCGATGGTCGGCGTTCCTCCGCGACCGTAACGGCCTCCGCGCTGTCCCCGACCCTGCTGCTGCGGCGCGAATTCCTGGAACCCCGCTGCCTCGCGCTGGGCCATTCCTGCATCGAGCGAGGTCGAACGATCCTGGGCAGAGCGCGGGAAGGATGAGGATTCCTGGGGATCCGCGTCCGACAATCGGGCGTCGTCGAATCCACGGCACGGAGTCAGCAGCAGTCCGGCAATAACCAGCGAAAGCGTTCGTGCCCGCATACCCATAGGGTCATGACCCTCAACAAGTCAGCCAACCACAACACACACTCTGGAGCTGCAGGCTTCCACTGAAGAGCACTGTGGTATGTCAGAGCCTCGGGATCAAGTGGGGCGAGCCACCAAAATGGGATCTGCGGCCTGGCTGGGTCGCCGGCCGTCGGGTGTCGGAAGAACCGGAGGGCTTGCGCCCTTCCGCTACTTTCCATCGATCCGCTTGGTGCCGTGCGATGTCTACGGCTTCAGGTCAAAATCGACCACGTTTTCGCCGTCTTTGTTGACGACAGCGATGAGGCCCGATGTTGCCGGGTCGGCGTACCGTTGCGGCAGGGAAGACTTTGGAGCAGTTTTCAGCTCTTCATTTGGCTTGGGTGGTTCGTACGCTGCATTTTCCACATCAGGAATGGCGGCCGTTGGAGCAATTGGCGGGATTTCAACAACCGTGACTTCCTGCTTTCCTTCAACTGCACCATCATTCACAGTGAATGTTGTCAGCTGGTACTCGCCATTTTCATCTGTCTTGCCGAACGCACTGCGGTTGGCCTCGCGCGACATGAAGGTCACGTCAGCACCCTTCACAGGCTTACCCTGAAAAGTGATCTTTCCCCGGACTTTATAGACCGGCGGACGATTGATCTTCTCACTACCACATCCAACGAGTGAAAGCAGCAAAACGCAGCAAAACAGACCTGAAATGCGAGCCGAGAACTTCATGATCCACACCTGACAAAACACTTTGGACGACCATAGCAAGTTGAAAAAAGCAGGCAGCAGACTATTGCATAAACTAGTGATAAGCAACTGAACGCCTGACGAAGGAGTGGGCGAAATAGCACATTTTGCTGGCGTCGGCCTTCTGTCAGGGCTTGCATTTGTTCAGGTTTCACCCTACGCTGGAGCGTTCCTGCAAGCTGGCCGTTGGCCTTTATTTCAAATTTCTTGGATTTTCTTCAGTTCTGGAGGTGTCTTGTGAGTCGCAGAAAGGCGTTTACTTTGATTGAGCTGCTGGTGGTGATAGCGATTATCGCCATCCTCGTGGCTCTGCTTCTTCCAGCCGTTCAACAGGCTCGTGAAGCAGCTCGTCGTACACAGTGCAAGAACAATCTGAAGCAGTTCGGACTGGCTCTGCACAACTACCATGACGTATTCAATGCGTTCCCACCGGCAAAAGGTGGTACCGTCGGATACGGCAACACGAATCGTCTGGACGGCAACTACGAACGTCGAACCGGCGTGATTGCTTTGCTGCCATACATGGAGCAGACCGGTCTGTACAACCAGATCAATGCGGGTGATCCAACAACGTCGCCACCAATTCCACCTGGCGGTCCGGCTCCATGGAGCGGTACTGCTCCTGCACCTGCGATCTACTCGCAGCGTATTTCTGTGTTCCTCTGCCCAACCGATCCAGGGATTCTGGCAAGCCGAGGTAACTGCAACTACGCATTCAATCGTGGTGACTTCCTCGGAACCGCATCTGGCAACGGCCGTGATGCTCAGGACGTCAGTGGGATGTTCGCATGGCGCCGAACCTACAACATGCGCGACTGTACGGACGGAACAAGCAACACGATCGCTATGGGCGAGCGAGTTCAGGCGAGCTTCGGTCTGAATGGAAAAGCCACTCCTACGATCAAGGAAGGCATCATTATCAACGTCGGTGCAATCACGACCAATCCAGGTGCCTGCGTTGCCGCAGCGTCTGCAATCCGCGTTGGCGATCGATACAGCTCCGGCGCAACCATCAAGGGCAAGTTCAGCTCGATCTGGTGCGACGGCCAGCCGGAAATCAACTCCTTCTACACCGTCATCGCTCCAAACGGACCATCCTGCATCAACGACGGCAACACCAACGCTGACGGTGCTGTCGGCGTGTTCCCGCCAAGCAGCATGCACACCGGTGGTGTCCAGGTTGTTCTGGTAGACGGTTCTGTCCGATTCATCTCCGAGAACATCGACACAGGTAACCTGGGTGTTGCGACGACCATCGGCAGCCGCAGCCCATACGGTGTCTGGGGTGCTATCGGAACCAAGTCTGGCGGCGAAACCGTTGGCGAATTCTAATCGCTGATGAGTCACCGCTGAGTGGTCCAATAACAGAAGGGGTTCGGCCTGGCCGAACCCCTTTTTTTGTAGGCGCGATGCGTTGCGTTTGTAGCGGCAGGGCGCAAGCCCTCCGGTGAGTCTGCGTCATGAGTGACCGGACGGCTTGCGCCGTTCCGCTACAAAGCACATCGCTGCCCCTACATCACCAAGGGCTTGGGCACCTACGGACGACGGATGAAATGCTCCGCGTACGACCGGACCTGGTGGCCATTCAGCACATGGAAGATCCGCAGCTTTTCAATCGTCTCCGCGCCGAACCGAGCCAGCGGTACATGCACGATACGCCGATGATATTTGGCGGCAAGGCGTCGCCAGCCTGCCCCGGGCGGCGAGTGGCTCATCAGAGCGATATGACGTTCGCGTGAATAATGCAGGCCAGCCGCAATCAGGCGTTCTTCCAGAGTATCTGCGAAGTCAAACTGAGGATCTCGCCAGATGTCCGGTATCGGGCGCGGCGGGAACAGAAACATGCAGCCCCCGTAGCGAGCAACGGCGATTCCCGGCCCGACCATGTCTTCCATGAAATTCGTGGCAAACAGCGACAGAGTCGATTCATCATGATGCTCCGCATGCCAGGTAATTCGCCACGGATAATCGCGCGGATCCGCGGGAGAATCGAACAGCATGACCACACAGTCAATCTTCCCCCGAGCCGGCGGAAAGACTCGCACGTACAAATCGCCTGTGTGCCAGTTGCGCAGCGTCTCGCGGATGTCGAGACCGTCCTTCATGCTGGACGAAAACTTCTCCGTCTTTGCCAGGTCATTGCCAATCAGATCCAGAGCGACATCCTTCACATGAGTTCGGAATCGCTCAATGGCCACGTCTTCCGGTGGCCAGCTGCACTGACCGTATGGATTCCAGGACTTCTGCCACTGCGTCAGAGTCCGCTGATCCGGGCGAGAATTCAAACGGCAGGTGCGCCAGGACACGGGATGACCAGGCAGCCGGCACACCGGTTCAATCTCCGTTCCGTCCGGCAACATACCTCGATCCGTACTGAACCGTGCTTCTGACAGTCCTTCCGGAGGAGCATACGGATAGTCTCGAGCAGTTTCGGCCACATGAATGGCGTACTGATCTCCGGCTGTCTGCTGCGAGGCAACCACGAGCGTGTAGAGATCGGGAGTAAAGCGCCGTTCCATCAGCGACAGATTCCGAACGTACTTCAGGCAGCTGGAAAGCAGATTGGGCGTAATGCGACGAGCACGCGACTTGAACTCATCCCGATACGATTCCCGCGCCTGGATGAGCAGTGATTTGATGCCATCGACCGACAGATTTTCGTCGTCATCCAGTTCCGCACGCGCTCGCTCATACAGACCCGTGATGTAGGGCAGCTCACCCAGCATGAAGAGCAGAGTCTTTGGATCCACGCCGTACAGTTCTGTCGGAGCGGGATCTGTCGTCGCCGGAGCAGGGCAGTCCACCGCCGAGTTGAACGCGTCGCGAATCCATGGCCAGTCCAGAAGGCTGCACAGGCACAGAACGGAAGAATGCGTCAGGGAAAGACGATGCAGCTGACTGGCCATCCAGTGAATGCGCCGAATCTGCTCCGGGTCTTTCGGAGCCGGGAGGGCCGGCAGAATGGCCGTCGCGAACTGCTCCGCTCGCACTCGTTTCAGAGCCCAGGGATCAGGCAGCATGGCTTCCTGAGCGAGGTAGTGATCCGTTTCCACATCGATGAAGGCGCGAGTCATTCGTTCCTGCCGGGCGATTCGCAGAGCAGCGATGACCGGCTGACAGGGGTCGATAGGAACGTAGCTGGTTCGCTGCGGAGCATCCGTATCGTTCTCTTCGCCCGTCTCGAAGTCGGTCGAAACGGACGAGAAGGACTTCTGGGGCTCCCGCTGAAAAACGGCCGTCACTGCCGGCAGGTACTCAAGTGCGGTCTCGACATCGTTCTGAAACGACGGCGGCAATGGAACGGCGAGGCACGAAAAACGCTCGCTCAGCATCAGCCTGCGCACCTCGACCGCACAGTCACCACTGCCGTGGACAACCGGGAACAGGATGATGTTCCGGCCAAGTCGAAAGACGTCTGAGATCGAGGACATGTGTGCTTCTGTCGCAGGAGTGTTCTTGATGAAGTGCCGGTAGTTTACGCACGCTGACGTGTTCCGTCATGTGAATCGTGACTGGCCGGCTCTTTTGCCTTCTGGGAAATGCCGTGTCGTCGTCTGTGGTGGATCTCGCCAGAGATCCCACGACGCTGGTGGAGGAGAGGAACTCTGTGAGTTCCGCGACAACCGGGTTGGCAGGAACTCTGGCAAGTTCCGCTACGGCTGGTTGGCAGAATCTGGCGTGTCCGGGGCGGTGTCGAAGCTATTGCGTTGGGTGAAAGTTTGATTATTCTTTGGGGGAGTCTGGCCGGTAAACTGCAGATCAAGCCGCGTGATGCATGAGCCTGGTGACATTCGGCGGACATTGAGAGACTCTGCGATGCTGACAATCCGCTGGCTTTTGATTTGCTGTTTGCTGACGGTGTGTTGTGGCGGCGGAGCACGTGCGGATGAGTCGACCCAGGCGACGGCGGGACGGGAGAAGTACCCCGGACAGTCTCGCGGCAACTTTCTGCTGATTCGGGATCCGCTGCCTCTGGTCAAACGAATGCTGGAATCGAAAGGCATTCGATCGGCCATGCGGGCGATGCCGGAATTTCCCCCAGTCGATGAATTTGAACAGGCTCTGAAAGAAGGGGGCGATCACTGGGTTCCCGAACAAATCACGGTCGCGGCCGGTTCCGATGAACTCACACCGTTTACGGCCATGGTCAGAGCGATCGCACTCGGGGAATTGTGCCAGATTGCTGTGGGAGCCGGTCTTTCGGAGCAGCTGGACGACGTTCAGGCGGAACTGATCTCTGCGCTCAAGGATGTCCGGGCGCCGGAGCTGGAGGTGTGGGTTCAGTTCCGTAACGAAGAAGCGGCTCTGCAGCTGGAGACGCTGTTGCGAGCAGTCCTTTCGGACCTTCTGCAGGAAGACTCCTTCGAGACAGAGATGACCGCGGAACATGTCCGCGTCACGACATCGGTTTCCAGTTTCGCCCCTGCGTCCCTTCTCCAGGGCCTGCTTTTCCAGGCGAGTCTTTCGGATGATCTGTCGGATCCCGATCTGGTTAGGATCGCTGAACTGATTTCTCCGATGAACATTCAGTTTCTGCTGCGACGTGAAGGTGCAACACTGCATCTTTTCATCGGGGATACGGACAGCCAGCCTTCGGAGAGTACAGAATCGCCATCAGATCGCAGGCTTTGGCGGGATTCGGGCGAAGACCTGCTCTATGCAAACTTCCGCGCCGCTGCGTTTTTCGAAGCGCTGACTGATAGCCATGAACTTTGGAAACGACTGGAGGGAACAGAGCTCGGGAAGGCGATCAGGGAAACACCGACACTGCTGTTCAATCCAGTCGAGATTGTCAGTCTGAAGCAAATGCTGGGCGCTGATACGGGAGATGTTGAGGTTCGCGTTTCATTCCCGGAAGGGACCGGCGAATGCCTGATCGAGGTTCTGGAATCGACGCGCGCTACCGTGGCGACGCTGCATGAATCGGAAGTGATGCAGTTTCTCCCTGCGGACGCGTCGGCGTGGTTTGCCGATTCCGATCACTCACCTTCGGACATGATTCGCGACACCATCGCGCAATTCGAGCTTGCCACAACTCCGGCTGCGCCCGACCCCCTTGAAATGTCGCTCGTCGATATCCTTGCTCAGGTCCAGGATGAACAACAGCAGGTACCGTTCACCGACACGGGCCTTCCCCTGGAACGCGGTGGCTTTGCGAGACTGCTTCAAATGGACACTCGCTTCGCCTTTCGACCGCATATTCTGGTGGCAATGACGGACGGTCTGACCGATT
The DNA here is from genome assembly GCA_046349695.1 of Planctomycetaceae bacterium. GTDB lineage: Bacteria > Planctomycetota > Planctomycetia > Planctomycetales > Planctomycetaceae > SXXK01. The sequence continues at coordinate 11,514 of JAXMBV010000026.1, forward strand.
CCAGTGTCGAACTGATGTTTGAGTCACACGGCCAGAACAACTCCGTCCGAATAGAATCCCTCGGCATTCCCCGGTTCTGCTTCGTGATGGCGATTACCAACACAGCGGACCTGAAGAAACTGGCAGATCAGGTGTCATCGGAGCTGCTGAAACTCAATCCATCCACGACTCCGCCGGTGTACCTTCGAGAAGCAAGGCTCGACCAGATTGAACCGAAAGTCTGGTTCTTTACCGAAGAGCTGACTGGTTCGCTTCTGCCAAACGGCATCAGGGTCAGCGTCAGCGCCGAATGCACGCCCCATTTCGTGGTGCTGGAAGATCGATGGCTGCTGCTTTCCAATTCCCTCCAGATGACTCGTCAGGTGCTGGCGGCAAAGAAAGACGAAGCTTTGCGCAAAGTGATTCAGGGCGACTGGGAAAATCACAACATGCGGTCACTCATTCCTCAGGCTACCATCCAAAAATCCCTTTTGGCACCAGCTCAGTGGGTCGACCTGCTTGCTCGCAACAAGCTGAAGATCACTGCTCAGGGACTTTTCGCCGAGGGACTGGTTGATGGTCTCATGGACAATGAAAACGTCCGGGCGATTATTCCCGAGAAGTTTGAGACGCTGAAACACCTGGCTTTGATGACCGAAGAAATACACTCTCATCGTATTACAACAGATGGCTTCCATCGAACGACGACTGTGATTCGTCTCGTTCCGTAGCAGACATCCTTGTTCCTCAGCAACATCGTCGACCTGCCTGTTTCGAGCTGCACTGATTCAAAATCCAGGTGACTGCACAGCATTGTCTATTGGCATCATCGGAAGCCGATCCCATGAGAACAGAACTTCTTGTCGCGACCCTTTTTGCCGTCCTTTGCAGTCCTCTGGCCGCTGATGAAAACGGTACCAGAGAAGAACAAGCGTGGGCTCCCGACGCCATTGTGTTCTTTCGAAAAAACAACACTCCGATCCGTGATGAGGTGACCAACAAGACGGTGGGGCGGTCGTCCGAAGTCCGAACCGCGGTCCCGGTGATCGCGAGGCATGAAGATGGCAAGCAGGTTCTGGTTGCCTGGTCGCTGAAGCCGCTGAAACTGGGCTGGGTCCCCGCCGACTCTGTCTGTACGGCTGCCGAAGCGGAAGCGTATTTTGCTGGTCGAATGCTGGGAAATCCGGGCGATCTCATCACGAGGTCCCGTCAGCGTTCTGCGGTCGTATGTCGAAATGCTCGCGGTAAGAAAACCCCGAACGAGAACAGTTCACTGTGTGTCGCGGTGGCCGATGCGCTGGCTGCGGCTGACCGAAAATCAGAGGCACTGGAATGGACCGAACATGCCGTCCGGGCAGGCGAACAGGATCCCGCTGCACACTTTGCTCGCGCTCAGGTCGAATATGACCTGCTCATGCATGATGAGGCGATTCGTGATTACCAGGAAGCCGTGCGGCTCGATCCTCGCTACTATCAATCCTGGTCGGGAATCGGCAACGTCCATCTATTCCGCGAGCAGTTTGAAGAGGCGGCGGAAGCGTACTCGAAGTCGCTCAGCAAAAAGACCGATCCACAGGTGCTCTGCTACAGGGCCAGAGCCTATGCGGAACTGAAGAAGCTCGACGAAGCACTTGCTGATCTCAACAAGTCCATTCGTCTGAACAGCCGTTCTGTCGAGTCGCTCTACATGCGTGCTCGTGTCTACCTCGCTCTGGAAAAGCCTGACGAAGCGATCCGGGATTTCGATCAGGTGCTGAAGCTGAAACCCGCACTGACCTCGGTGCTGGTTGACCGAGGAAACACGTATTACCACCAGAAGAAGTACGACAAAGCCGAAGTGGACTATTCACGAGCCGTCAATACCCGCGTGAACAACAAGTCGGTGCGAAGCTGGCTGTGTCTGGTTCGTCTGAAGCAACAAAAATGGGAAGCGGCGTTCAAGGATGCGGAAGCGTGCCTGAAGGAGCATCCCACGGACTGGGTTCCCCATAAATATGCGGCCGAAGCGAGCACGGGGATGGGCAACTTCTCCAGAGCAATTGAATATTACGAAGCAGCTGTCACAAAAAATCCCAAAGACAACACGGTGCTGAACTCCGTCGCATGGCTGATGTGCTCATCCCCGCATCCGGAACTGCGCAATGGTGCTCGCGCTGTCGAACTGGCGACTCGAGCCTGTGAGGTTTCGAACTGGGAAGACATGAATGTCATCGACACACTGGCGGCTGCATACGCTGAAGCCGGGAACTTTGAGGAAGCCATCCGCTACCAAAAGAAGGCATTGGAGAAGACGGACGAAAAGAGCCGAGCCGGCATGGAGGAGCGACTGAGGCTGTTTGAAATGAAGCAAACCTATACCGAGCAGCCGAAGACAGACGACGCCGACGTTCTTCCCGAGGACAAAAACACGCCGACCGTTCAGGAGTCGCAGCGTTAATCACTCCATTCGTGCACGGCAAGCACCGGGCATTGAGCGTGTTCGAGGACCTGTTCGGTGGTGGATCCTCGCAGAGCGTCGAAGAATCCATGACGACCAGCGGTGGTCATGGTGATCAGGTTGCTTCGAAAGTCACGGGCTTCGTTCAGAATGGTCGGTACGACCGATCCGACTCGATGGGCCCAGTGCCAGTGGATTCGGTCGTTCGCTGGCAGGCTGATTCCGGGAGCACTCGCGGGATCGCCAATGTGCAGCAATCGTATCTCTGCGGGTGCAGGTGCCAGAGCCTGAACGAGATCACTTGCGACCTCGGCCGCCGGCACAGGATCCGGATCGTGATCGGCCGGCAGCAGAATTCGACCCAGACGGCATGCTCCCGTCTCGGCGTCAACGAAGCCTTCATTTCCAAACGGTATGAACAGCGTTGCTCCGTCTGTTCGGCTGTTAATTCGTCCAGCAATCGTTCGATGCAGCCAGCGATCAAGGCCGTGTCGCTGGTGAGTCGCCAGGACCAGCAAATCCGCCGGGTGTTCTTCGAGATAGTTCAGAACACCGCTGGCTGGATCTTCTTCTGTGACAGACGCCTTGCTGATATGAACACCCAGGCTGGCCACATCGGTTCGCGATGCTTCAGGAGGCAGCAGCTTCCAGCGAATCAGCGTCTCCCGAACGCCAGGATAGCGATCCCAGTCCGGGCGTTTCTGTTCGCGGTCCACATGCAGAATGGAGAGTGACCCTTTCGTCGCGATCGCCAGTCGAAGAGCATGCAGGAAGGCCACTTCGCTTCCATGCGAAAAATCCGTGGGGTGCAAGATACGTCCGACCGACAACCCATAACGCTGTGACATCGCAGGCTCCGAAACAACAGCCGATGTGCAAACCATGCCGATCACGGATTCGCACGGCTGTTTCAAAGCAACTGCTGTTCCCTGTGGCTGAAGGCCCTGTCGTCAGCGCATTCATGGCCCTTTCGCTGCGCCAGCCCGCACGCTGTGAGACGATGTGACACGCTAAAATTCGACAGTTTGAGTGCGATTCAGACCCGGAGGGTCGACACATCCCCTGCCGGGGAACGCTGTGAAGGATTTTGTAGTGGATCTCGCCAGAGATCCCGGAACTTGCGTTGATGACAGGAACTCTGGCGAGTTCCACTACAGCTCGGAGCCCCGGAAATTCACTGCAGAGAATCCTTCACTGCGTTGCCTGCCGGGGCCGTGAAGACCCCGGCAAGGGATGTTTCGGGCTTCCAGCCCTTACCGTCGGCCGCTGAGGCTCATGCCGTACCATTTTTTCAGGATGGCTTCGCCGAGAAGCGTGATGAGGCCGAACATGACGGCTCCCAGAAGTGTCGACACAGCGACGACGGCGTAGAGCTCCGGCAGATTCAGCGCGGCAAATTTGCGCTGGATCAGGACTCCCAGTCCGGGAATGCTGGAGCCCACGAAGAATTCGCCAACGATGGCTCCAACAATGGCTGTTCCCGACGAGATGCGGATGCCGGAAATCAGGTAGGGCAACGCCGTGGGGACTCGCAGCTTCATCAGGATCTGCCAGCGCGTTGCTCGATACAGGCGAAACAGATCCTGGTGACCCGCATCAATCTGAAGGAGCCCTGTTGTTGTGCTGGTGATGATCGGGAAGAGACTGATCAGACAGGAAATCAGAACGATCCCCGCAAAGCCTCGCCCAAGAAGCACAATGACGATCGGGGCAATGGCAATAATGGGAACCGTCTGCAGCAGAACCGCATAAGGATAGAAGGCTCGTCGGATCAACGCGGCCTGCGAAAACACAAACGCGATGATCGTTCCCCCAACGATACTCAATGCCAGACCGCTCAGAGCTGCAAGAAGCGTTCGGGCAAGAGCCACGCTGAGGTCGTACCGTATTCGAACCATCGCCTCGAGAACGAGTTTTGGTCCCGGCATGACGACGGGGCTGATCCTGCCTGCTGTCACGATCAGGGACCAGGCTCCGATCACAAGAAGAAATACCACCAGAGGCGCAGCGATCTCTGCCAGCAGAAGCGGAATACTTCGCTTGCGGTCTGGTGACATGCCACCACGATCAGAAGGCGATGGGGAGCGTCGGGTCATGGCTGAAACAATGCTCCCGTCAGTCGCTGCAGAGATCTCATTGTTTCTTCCGCCGTTCGACGCTGTTCGGCCGACATCGACGATCGCTCCAGCTGCAGATCCTGGCGAATCAAAGCCGGGGCTGAGCTGAGCACCAGCACGCGGTCACTGAGATACGCGGCTTCGTGCAGATTATGAGTGACAAGAACCGTCGTCAGCTTCCTTTCATCATGGATTCGTCGCACGTCTTCCTGCAGCTTCATCCGAAGAAGATCATCAACGGCTGCGAAGGGTTCATCGAGCAGGAGGACTCGCGGCTGATTCACCAGGGCCCGCGCCAGGGAGAGTCGCATCTGCATGCCTCCGGACAATTCGGCTGGCCGTTTGTCTTTGTCGACTTCCTTTAGTCCGACCTGCTGCATCAGGTCCGAAAGCTCCTGCTCGCTCCGTTGGTCTCGGGCCGTTCGTCCCAGTTCCGACGGCAGCTGAAGGTTCTGGAGAGCAGTTCGCCAGGGAAGCAAATTCGGCTGCTGGAACACAAACCCGATCTGGCCAGCATCAAGATCTGTTCGACGCTCAACGGTTCCGGCGACCGGACGCTGCAGATCTGCGAACAGCCGCAGAAGTGTCGACTTGCCGCAGCCGGAAGGTCCAACGAGTGCCAGAAACTGCCCGGACTCGACCTGAAACGACAGATCCTTCAGTACGGGGGATTGTTGTCCAAACTGAACGGTGACCCCGCGCAGGACAAATGCCGGCTCGGCGTTTGCCGCTGAACCTTCCTGTTGGGCTGCTGCCGATTTCACCAGGACCACCGTGCGGGCTGGTGATTTGTCGAATTTGCTGGTCTCATAGGCTCCTCTGGGTCAAAGACTTGTCAGCCCTTGATCGGTGATCGTAGTCCCAAAGCTGGGCACGGCAAATCGTGGACAGTTCCTGTTGTGAGCCAGGTTCGTTAAACAGCTCAGAATGCCCGGCAGAAACTGCAATTCCGGGCCGCTGGGAGCGTTCGGGGACCACCTGGCGTGGCCTTAACGTGAAATTCACGTTGTCTGCTACCGTCCTTGGCGATAAAAATTCAGGGATTGTAGTCTTTGGTCTCAGGGACTCCTCGCCCTGTTTGTCCGAGAGGTGCCGGCGTTGCGAACTCATTCTTATCGTCCTGGTGACCTGGTGATTTACACCGTGTCAAAGCAAAGCCCCACGCCTGGTCCTCGCGCGCGAGCCATTCATCCTTCGGAGTCCGGGGAAGACTACACCTACGTCGTTGACAAGTTCTGGATGGTTTCCGAGCTCGTCGGCGATGACCAGGTACAGATCATCACCCGACGCGGAAAGACTCGCACCGTTTCCGTTGACGATCCGCTCCTCCGCAAAGCTGGCTGGTGGCAGCGCTTTCGATACCGCGACCGGTTTCCGAGCCCGGAAGCTCGTCAGAATGCCGCTGCTGCTCCACAGAGCTAACTCGCCCGCGGCCCGACGCTGTGGTGGCGACAAAGCAGGTGACTTCTTTGCGCTGTGATGGTATTGTGTCGGACTCACCTGATCGGATCGGAAGCCTCGTTTTGATGAGCTTTCGCCGGTTAATGCTCCACGGGAGTCCCTCGCATGCGCCGTGCTGTTCTGCCTGCCGTCCTGATCCTGACAGTACTGTCTTCGATCGCGCGATCTGATGAGAAGACTCCTCAGGACAGTCCTCCGGAGGCACCTGTCGTTCTCTGGGACTTCGAAAAGAATTCGTTCGCCGGGCAAATGACCGTTCCGAACGCGGAGGATTTTGCACCGCTCGCGGTCCGGGGACAGCCATCCACAGTGCCTGATGGTCCGCAGCCGCCCGAGTTTCCGGGACTGTCCGCGGGCAATGCGGCTTTGTCGCTGGACGGAAAATCGTGGCTGGAACATTCGGACGCCCCGGTATTCCATTTCGCTGCTGGTGACTCGATCAGTCTGGAAGCCTGGGTGCGTCTGTCTGAGCTGAATGATGGGCAGCAGGTTTATGTGGTTGGCAAAGGCCGCACGTCGCGGCCGGGAACCGTCAAAGAAAATCAGAGTTGGGCACTTCGCGTTCGCTCCATGGGCGGACAGTGTCGCATCAGCTTCCTGTTTCGATCCGCAGATGCAGCGGCGGTGACTGGAGCGGATGGAAAAGAAGTGACGCCAGCCTACACGGGCGAACTTCATCGCTGGAACTCGGACCTTGGTTTTGACCCCGATGGTCAGTGGCACCATCTCGCTGTGACCTACACCTTTGGAGACAAGCAGGGTCCCATCGGCTGGATCGACGGTCAGCCGACCGACGGCTCATTTGATCTCGGAGGCAAGACGTTTTCACGAGCGCCGTATTCGGACGATGATCAGGTGTGGGTGGGATCTTCGATGGGCGGAAACCCCGGAAGCAGTTTCCGGGGAAGCCTCGATGGCATCGCCGTGTATCGCCGCAAAGTCACCGACGCGGAGATTCAGCAGCGCACGAAATCGACTCGGCCAACGAGCGTCATTCCTGAAGTGGCCAGCAGCGAGATTCCTTCCGGGGCAGTGGCTTTGGACATTCGGGAGAATGTGCGTCAGAACGATCCCTGGAATCGCGAGCGGACTCGACTGACGATGGCATGGCAACAGCCCGCCGCCGCTCTAACCACGCTGCCCCGCAAGTACATTGAAGGCGGTCTCATCGGCGACCGAACAAATCCCTGCGTGCTGCGCATGCGATTGAACCTGAACACGGCCGCCGTGAAGACTCAGTTCCTGATCCGGTCACGTTCGACCGCACGATTGCTGATCGACGGCAAGGAAGTCGCAAAACTGATCCAGCCTCCGTACTCTTCGGATGGCCACCAGGAAGTTCCGGTCCCGCCTGAACCGCTTTATCCGACGATGCATCCCGTTCCCGCCGGGGATCAGGAAGCCGTCGCGGAAGTGTCGCTGGAAGCCGGTCGGCACCTGATTGAATTTGAGACGATCGTCGGCGGTCGCAACATGCGAGTCGAAGCGAGTGAAACGCTCGTTGCCATGGGATCTCCTCAAACGGGTTTCGAAATCCTGTCCTCAACAGACGCGTCTTACCGTATGGATGAAGCGTCGTGGCAGTCGTTCGCGGCTGACTACCTTCAGTTCATTGCTCATCTGAATGCTTCAGAACGCCGGAACCGGGGCGCGGACGCCACTGCCTGGTGGGAGAAGCGTCATCAGTCTGTCCGTGAAATCCTGGGACCGGATGCGGCTCAGTTTCAGCCGGCCGATGTTGATCGCCTGTTGCTGGATGTGCTTTCGAAGAAGAAGCTGACACCCCTGCCGCTGGTGGATGATCTGACGTTTTTGCGACGGCTGGCCCTCAACACTGTGGGCGTCATTCCTTCTCCGGAAGAGCAGCGATGGTTCCTCGCCCAGCCCGCTGAAACTCGTCGTGCAGCGGCCGTGGATCGGTTTCTGGCCGACGATCGCTGGGCCGATCACTGGGTCTCTTACTGGCAGGATGTGCTGGCGGAGAATCCCGGCATCCTGAAGCCGGAACTGAATAATTCCGGACCGTTCCGCTGGTGGATTTATGAGTCCTTTCTGGACAACAAGCCCACGGATCGGTTTGCGACAGAACTGATACAGATGAAGGGCAGTCGGCTTGGCGGTGGTCCGGCCGGGTTCGGTATGGCGTCGCAGAACGACGTTCCGCTCGCGGAGCGATCGATTGTCCTGTCGACAGCCTTCAGTGCTCGAAACATGACGTGTGCCCGCTGCCACGATTCACCGGTCAATGAAATGTCACAGTCTCAGCTCTTCGCGATGGCCGCGATGATCAATCGTTCGGGCATCACTATCCCCGGCACCAGCAGTGTTCCCAAAGGTCCCAACGGGGAACGATCCAAACTCATCAGGGTCAGCATCGAGCCGGGCCAGAGTGTCGAACCCGCCTGGCCGTTCTCCAGCGATGGTGGCGCGGCGGATGCCTCTTTGTGGCAGTCGCTGCTTCAGAACCCTGGTGATTCGCGCGAGCAGCTGGCTCTCCATTTGACTCATCCGACTCAATCGCAGTTCGCGGCTGTCATGGTAAACCGGCTGTGGGCTCGATTCTTTGGTCAGGGGCTCATGTCCAACGTGGATGACTGGTACGCTGTGCAATCGGACCATCAGGCTCTGCTGACAGCACTGGCTCAGCATCACATGGCTCATGGTTATGATCTGAAAGCGACCGCAAAGCTGCTGCTGTTAACAGAAGCATTCCAGCGACAGGCCGCCCCTGCGGATGCACCTGTTGCCGAAAATTTCGGGGCGGTGACGCTGCGTCGGATGACGGCTGAGCAGCTTCTGGATTCCCTGTATGTGGCTGCTGGCAAGTCGTTTGATGCGGAGATGCTGACGCTCGATCCGGAAGGTCGTCGACCGGACGATTCGTTTCTGAACCTCGGCACGCCGCGGCGAGCCTGGCAGTTCTGTTCGCTGTCGAATGAGCGCGACCGGCCGGCTCTTGCTCTTCCGGTAGCGCAGAGTCTTGTTGACCTGTTGAATGCTTACGGCTGGCGAGATTCCCGACCTCACAGCACTTCGGCACGCGATGATCAAGCAACCGTTCTGCAGCCGCTGACTCTGGCCAATGGAAACGCCGGACATCGCCTGGTTCAGCTCAGCGACAACGGGGCACCAACGGAACTTGCGATCAAGGCCACTTCTCCGGAAGAGTTTGTCGATCGCCTGTTCGAACGTCTGCTGACGCGGCAGCCGACCGCGGAAGAACGTGAGCTGTTCGCTGCGGAACTGGCACCCGGGTTTGCGGAACGCGTTGTTCCCGGTGCTCAAAAGAGACCACTCGAGGTTCGTCGAAACGCGGTCAGCTGGTCCAACCATCTGAACGCCGAAGCAACTCGACAAAAGCAGCTGCAGGAAGAGGCCGCCCGGCTTGGTGATCCGCCAACAGAACGACTCGCGGAATCCTGGCGACTGGTGGCTGAAGACGTTCTCTGGGCCGTGATGAACAGCCCGGAATTTGCGTTCGTGCCTTAAGCTTTGCAGGGAAGCGCTGTAACCGGAGGGCTTGCGCCCTTCCGCTACTTATTAAACGGTTCTATGCGCTACACCGTTGCTTTCTCTTTTTTCGGCTGCTTTTTCTTCCTGCGTGCGACGGCTTTCAGTGCCGCCGGTTCGCCTGTGGACGGCTGTGAATTTGCCGTTTCAGGTTGCCTGCGTGCCGGTCGATTCTGTGCGAGCGATGAAGCGACTTTCTGCAGTCGAGGAACGGTGTCCTCCTGGATCCACGTGGCGGCTTTTTGAATGAGCTTTGCCAGCGCTTCCGCCTTGTTTCCTTCCTCCGCGGCATCTGTTTCTGACGCCGAGTCACTTCGACCCTTCCGCGCCTGCTTTTCGGAGGATTTCAGTCGCTGCTTTTGAGCGACGACGGCATCCTGGATATTGCCCAGCTCTTTCTGCACATCGGCGAGAAGCTCTGACAATTCGTCCGCTGCGGGACAGTCCACCATCTCCCCGATGCAGTCGGCCGCGTATCGCGTCTGCTTTGTGCCAAGTCGAAACTTGTGCAGTGTCCGAGCCGTGACGCTGGCGGGAACCTGTGTCAGCAGCCGCTCGATCTGCTGGTGAATCTGCTGGCTCGCCCATACGTCGGGCGCGATGGATGTCTCGGTGTTCCTGCTGGCGTCTTCCATCGACTGGATCAACGCTCGGGAACGCTCTTTGAAGCGACTTCTCTTCTGGAGCTTCCTCGTGATCGCTTCAATCTCTGGCTGACACTCCTTCCGTTTCTTCTGCCACGATCGGATCTGTTTGTCCGAGACGGATCCGCCCTTGTGAGCCGCACTGGAAAGCAACACATCCAGATCACGCGCTTTGCCGGATGACTTCAAAAGCTCTCGCAATCGCGCCGAGATCCATGCGGCGTCGTTCTGTTCAGAAAACAGCGGGTGGAAGAGTTCCAGACACACCTGTGATCGCCGTGCGAAAACACGAGCCTGATGCAGCGGCTCCGGATCTTTCTTCCATCGATCTTCCACCTTCTTCAGATGCCGTCGCACCTCCCGCAGCGCACTGCGCAGCTGGACCTGAGCCATCATCTGCAATGGACTTGCTGATGCTGGAATATCGGGCGATGCTTCTGAGGATTTGCTGTTCTTTGACATACGCTCTGCCGAACCTGCGCTCCGGGGGAGCGGCTCGAAGGATGGTCCGTTCTGTACTCTGAAGGTCCGAACCTCGTGTTTCAGACGACCTGCGGACGAGACAGAGTGGCCAGCCTGGGAAAACGTTTCAAACGTCTCGGACGGTTTCATCCTGGATTGAGCAACCTTAACAATTCGCCGCGAGCGTCTGGCTTTCAAGGCGTCGTCTTAACAATTCTCCCCGCCTCACATAAGGTGTTGCTGTGCTGGCATTTGTGGCACTCGCGCAAGATTCACATGCTTCGGACAACCGCCTGCCGTGTGAACAGCGTGACTCGCTGATTTCTCTCCGGTGAGCTTCCCCACAGCGCCGGATGCGCCTTTCGTCTGTTCAGTGTCGATTCCGTTTTCATCGGGTTCCGCTACCCTTACGAGGCCTGTGCGTCATGGATCATTTCGTGACGGCCGGGCCCCCTGCGACAAACCCTGCCTCGACTTCGCCACCGTCCACTTTCTCCGGAGGATCGACTGTGAAACGCCTGCTGCTGTTGATCGTGCTGCTGTCTGTCGTGAGCTCATCGGTGTCTGCTCAGGAAAAGAAAAGTCGCGAGCAAAAAGTTCGCGAGGATTTGAAGAAGGTCACTGAAGAAGGCTTCTGGATCTACAACGATCTGCCAAAAGCCTTTGAACAGGCGAAAGCGACCGGCAAGCCCATCGTAGTCGTCCTGCGCTGCATTCCCTGCGAAGAGTGTGTGAAGCTGGATGATGATCTTGTTGATACGGATCCGGTTCTTCGGCCGCTGCTTGAGCAGTTCGTCTGTGTGAGAGTGGTGTCAACAAACGGGCTGGACCTGTCGCTGTTTCAATACGACACCGACCAGTCCTTCGCTGTGTTTATGCTCAACGCTGACAGGACGATCTATGGCCGGTTCGGCACGCGATCTCACCGTACCGAATGGGTTGGGGATGTTTCTCTGAAGGGACTTGCGGAAGCACTTCAGGGCGCTTTGGATCTTCACAAGGGCTATCCTGCCAACAAGGCGACTCTGGCTGCCAAGACCGGGCCAAAGCCGCCCTTTCCAAGCCCCGAGCAGATTCCTGCCCTGAAGAGCAAGTACACCAGTTCTCTGAACTATTCCGGTGACGTGGTAAAAAGCTGCATCCACTGTCATCAGATCGGCGATGCGCTGCGGGATCATTATCGCGGCAAAGGCGAACCTCTGCCGGCCCAGATTCTGAATCCCTATCCTCACCCAAAAGCACTCGGTCTGGTTCTGGATCCGAGCAGGAAGGCCACCGTCAAACAGGTCCGCGAGGGAAGTGTTGCTGACAAGGCCGGGTTCAAAGCGGGGGACAATCTTGTCAGTCTGAATGGTCAGCCGCTGCTTTCAATGGCCGACATCCAGTGGGTACTGCACAACATTCCGGCGGAAGGCGCTACGGTGGCCGCGCTTGTGGACCGCGGTGGTAAGTCCACGGAGATCAGCCTGAAACTCACTGAAGGCTGGAGAGAGCTCGACGACATTTCCTGGCGAGCATCGGCATGGGGCCTGCGTCGTATGGTCACCGGCGGACTTGTTCTGGAACCCGTTCAGGATTCCGACCGCGGAAAAAACGGCGTGCCTGAATCAGGTACTGCTCTGAGGGTGAAGTTCGTCGGCCAGTATGGTGAACACGCGGCTGGCAAGAACGCGGGAGTTCAGAAGGACGACATCATCGTCGCCTACGATGGCCGTTCCGATCTGCTCACGGATTCCGACGTTCTGCGCCATGGGATCATGAACACCACGCCCGGTCAGAAGATCAAGCTGGAGATTGTTCGCGGGGGCAAGACGATGAAGCTGGAAATACCTGCGCAGAAGTAGAGCTGTAGTGGAACTCGCCAGAGTTCCTTTCTTCAACGATTTCGGGCGGATCTCTGGCGAGATCCACTACAAGTTGAGCCTTATTCCGCTGCCGCGGCCCCTGGTTCTGGAATCAGATCCAGGGCGGCGGCATGTGGTGTCAGTGCGGCGATGATGAATGTGATATGGTCGTCCAGGCTGACTCCCAGATCTTCCGCTCCCCGGATGATGTCGTCGCGGTTCACTGCCGCTGCGAATGACGCCTGCTTCATTTTCTTGCGAACGCTCTTTGCCGTCATCCCGTCGAGCCTGCCAGGACGCATCAGGGCACAGGCCACAATAAAGCCGCACAATTCATCACACGCATAAAGGCATTTGTGCAGGCGAGTGACCCGCGGGCAGTCCGGCAGGTAGTCCGCGTGGGATTTGATCGCGTAGATCACTTCGTCGCTGTAACCACGTTCCTTCAGGATTCGTGACCCCTGAAGCGGGTGGTCCGGCGGGTTGGGCCAGCGTTCGTAGTCGAAGTCATGAAGCAGACCGACGGTGCTCCACAGCTCGACGTCCTCGCCATAGTGTTCCGCGTAAGCTCGAACGGCAGCTTCCACAGCCAGCATGTGGCGGATCAGGCTTTCGCTGGTGACAAACTCTCGCACGAGCTTCAGATTTTGGTCGCGATCCATGTCACTTTACTCCACGGAGCTTGTTTTTGAGTCGCTTCCAGGCTGCCTGCCGGGCACCAATCGCCATGCCGACCAGAAGTCCCACCACGTGTGCCGCATTGGCTATCGGGCCGAAGGCTCCGCCGATGCAGAGCAGCAGAAACAGGATGGAATAGACGACCTGGTCCGAGGTCAGTCCGATCCCCAGCCATGGCTGCGTTCGACCTTTCATCCATGCGTAGCCGATCAGTCCGTAAACGACGCCTGACATGCCGCCAAAACTCGGCCCGTTCCAGTACAGCTGAGCAAGATTCGAAGTCAGCGCGATGATGACCACGAGGAAGAAAAATCGCCGTGTCCCCCGAGCAAACTCGATGGCTCCCCCGAGGCTGCGAAGCCAGCTCATGTTGAACAGGATGTGCAGGAAATTGAAATGCAGGAAGATCGGCGTGATGAATCGCCAGACTTCTCCGCTCTTCAATGTTTTCACTGCATCTGCGCGGCCATAAATCGCTACTTCCCTATTGCCGTACGGGAGAAGAAAGAGTCGCTTCTGGATAAACAGTTTTTCAAGCACCGCTGAATCGTCTCGATTGCACGTCGTCGGTAATCCCCACGTCCCGCGTTCAAAGTTCTTCCAGTGCGTGCAGAACATCACCACCAGCACGCTGATCGCCACCATGATGATGGTCAGTGGGTAGCACTTCCACCAGACGCCGTTCCAGCGATCTCGGATGTTGATCTGATTCTTCTGCCGAGCCTTGTCCGCTTTCTGCTCTTCTTTCTGTCTGGCTTTGGCTTCTCTGGCTGCCGTCTGAAATTTTTCGGCCTCCGGATTTTCCTGGTACTCCTGCAGCAACTGCTTCGCTGCCGCGCGATGGTCGTCATTCTGAATCCAGACCACCCACGATCCTGATTCTTCTTCGACCACTGCCGGCATGGAACCGGCGATCAGTGCATCAGCAAATCGCTGAGCCGCTGTCGCTTCCTGGAATGTATGAACTTCCCTCATAGGTGTTCTTTGCTGCGTCACACTTCGAATTCGGTCTACATGGCTGTCGTATTCTTACGCTGTTTGCCTGATTTGCGACCGAGCGACCCTTTTGCGACTGTCTACTTTCGGTCCTTTTCATGACCGATAGACATACAGGACCGGACTTTGCGGATCATCCTCATTTCCTGCGATCCGATCGATCGGACTTTCTGAAGTTGCGCGTTTTGACGCTTCCGAGCGAAGAAACTGCTCTTCTTCGCGGCCTGCGTCATGCCCCGGATAGGCCACCACCGTCATGACGCCACCATCGTCGAGCAGCCGTTCTGCCACGGTGATGGCTCTTGCTGTCGACGCTTGCTGAGTGACGATGGTCTTGTCGCCACCGGGCAGGTAACCGAGATTGAACACTATGGCCCGAAATCGGTGACCGTCACGTTCCAGCTGTTCCATCAGAATGGCATGGTCGCCAAGGAGCCATCGGACGGATCCGTGGTTTTCTGATGTCAGCCTGGCTCTTGCTGATTCCAAAGCATCTGACTGCAGATCGATCGCGGTGACATTTTCCGAGCCGACGATGCGTGCCAGGAACAGCGTGTCATGCCCATTCCCGGCTGTCGCGTCCAGAACCTTATCACCGGGCTTCAGGTTTCGCCGATGAATGTTGTGAGCGAGCTGAGTGACGGATTTTCCGTGCTTCTGTTTCTTTGACTCGACGCTTCCTCCAACCTGTCGCTGCGACAGCTCAACGGCCTTCTGTGCTGCCAGCGGTGCCAGCAGACTTCCTCGCGACCCGAGTCCGTTCACGACGATCACGTTCGCGTGGTCTTTGTGCTGCTCAACCACGATCTGTCGGTTCGCCGTGGACGCGCGCACTCCGCTGTACTGATCAGTGATCGTCGCCGATTGTCCTGTGACCTGCTGGACAAACTCCTGAAGTGTTCGAACCGCCTCTTCCGTCGGGCCGCAGGTCAGGTTGAACCGGTCGTACGTTGCCCCGACCAGAAGGTGATTGCTTTCCCGTACCGTGTTGTCGTGGCTGTCTTGCAGGGCCGGTGCAAGCCAGTAGTCCGTACACAGCACGTTCTGTGGAGCATCGGGGACTGACACTTTCAGAATTTCGCCGCGTACTGGCCGATCGGGGATGTTCGGAAACCAGGGGTTCTTTGCCCCTTCGTGCCCCTGACAAAAGAAGACTCGCTGTGCTTTGACGTTCAGCCGCTCGATACTGACACCATCGACTGTGATGCTCAGATCCTTTTCTAAATCCAGTCGGCACTCCTGGAATGCCTCCAGTGATTCAAAGTATCGGCGAGTTGCCTGAAGATAGGCTGGTACGTTCAGCCTTGCTCCCGCCATCAGAAAGCCGGTCCGGTCGTGATTCAACGTCGTGCTTGTTCGATAGCTGGAAGCTCGCTGCTCGTATTCTTCCTGCTGTCGCTGATCCTGAAACAACCGTTCCACGGTGATTCCATGGAAGAACGAAGCCTGAACCTGCTCTTCCACCTGGCGGTAGAAAAGAGTCGACTGAGCGAGTAGTTCCGTGTAGTTAGGCCATTCGGCCATTCGCCGACCACTGATCGGCATGATCAGACCTGCGGCGATTTTCGATGCGGTCTGGTGAGCTCCTGCATCGATGATCAGCGTTCGATCGCCCTGCTGAAACAACCGCCAGGCAACAGCCGAACCGGCAAGTCCCTGTCCGACCACGATGCTGTCATAGGTCAATGCTGGCACGACTATGACCAGACTGTCGATTCTTCACGGACGAACTGTCTACGCTTTGCCGGTGGCCTTCTTGATCACCCAGCCAATTCCTGCGGCTCCCAGCGCGGCCAACGCCACCAGACCTCGTACGGCACCACCACGCAGCCGGAAACTGCTGCCGCCTGAACACTTAGGACAAGCGTCGCCTATCTTTACGCCGTCGGCGTCGGAAAACTCTGCACCACAATTGTCACATTTGTAGACGTTTTCAAAGACCGGCATAGCGGCAGCCGGTGGCTGGAACTCTGGTGGTTGAAACTGCGGAGGCTGGAACTGAGCTGGTTCGGCCATCGCTGGCTGCTCCGGCGGACCACCCACTCCTGGTTCAAAACCAGTGCCGCCTGGCATCATTCCTGGACCCATCCCCGGTGTCATTCCCGGAGCTGATGAAAACCCTGGTTGCGATGCGCCTGGTGCCCCCATCATGGCTCCCGGCATCCCTGCGCCAGCATTCATGCTCATGCTGGGATTCGTCATCCCTGGATTCATTGCCGGTCCATCCATCGGAGGAAGTCCACCTGGTGCTCCCGCTGCTGGCATGTTCGGAAAACCGGGTGTTGCACCCGGAAATCCTGGTGTCGCACCTGGCAAACCGGGTGTCACACCGGGAATATTTGGCATCGCTGGGTAACCTGGCTGCGATCCTGGTGCTGCACCCGGGAACCCTGGTGCTGGCATTCCGGGACCGGGTACTGAACCAGGAATTGCTCCACCCGGTGCTGCGGCTCCTGATGCGGCATTGGTCAGAAGGAACTGCTGATCAGCGGCACTGAAACCTGTGATCGGAAATGTTTGAATCTGCCCTGTCGGTGTTTTCAGCTGAACTGTCACTCCCGACACTGCGACAAGTTCTGCCCTCAGTTTGTTTCCGTTGATGTCAGTCCATGTCCGCATCGCGGAGCCTTCTTCGTCTCCGCCTTCTTCACCTTCTTTGCCAGCCATCCCTTCCGACTTGTCGTCTTTGCTGGAGTCCGTTGACTCTCCGTTCTTCAACCGTTCCACATCAGACTGTCGACCCTGGGAGATGAGGTTGCTGTTAACAACTTCTTTGTCCTTCTTGGTGAGCTTCGCATAGGGGATTGTTTCAATACCCCCTGTATTTGTTCTGATGATGACGTCCGAGCCTTTGACGTCCTGGAAATCACCCACTACTGCTCTGCCGCCGCCGACCATACGCCACGTTCTGGCTTCCGCCACTGTTGCGACGCAAAGGATCATGAGTGCCAAAAAAAAGCGGTTAGCCATCGGTGTTCTTTCCGGCGTTATGGGGCTCTGCAGGCTTATGGACCAGCTGTTTTCGGGCGTACCTTCAGCCAGCCACTTTTCGAACGGGACACGGTACACGCCGTCTAACCACCCGTCAATGTCTTTGGGGGATGGTTCGACGCCCGTTGAGAGATTCGACTTTCCTGCTTTTGCTGATTGTTTTCTTTATTCCTGACGATTTTCTTCGGTTTGCTTGCGGCATATGCTGATGTACTGACTTCCGCTCCTTTTGTCCTCACCCCCGTTTCTGTGTGAAAGCTGGAGCTCGGCCTGCCGCTTTCACCACCTCCTTATCCCTTTCTGACCTTGCTGAGAGAGTCCCTATGACTAACCGAAGATCCTCAAGTCGTCGTTCATTCCTGCAAACCACCAGCACCGTCTCTGCTGGCCTCCTGGCGTCGTCGCTGTTCGCGGCTCCCGGAAGTTCTCGTCCTACAAGAAGCCCGCTCGAGAAGCTGAATATTGCCTGCATTGGCACCGCCAACCGAGCGGCTGAAGACATCAACGGCGTCATGGGTGAAAACATCGTCGCGATCGTTGACGTGGACTCGAACTACCTCGACCGAGCCAAAGCGATGCTCACCGAGAAAAAGGGCGTCGAACCTCGATGCTATGCCGACTACCGCGAAATGATTCAGGCGGAAGGTGACAAAATCGACGCCGTGGTGATCGGCACTGCCGACCATCATCACGCTCCGGCGTCGATTCGTGCCATTCGAGCTGGTAAGCATGTTTACTGCGAAAAGCCTCTGACTCACACCGTTTTTGAAGCTCGGTACATCGCTAAGGCGGCGGCTGAAAAAGGCGTGGCGACTCAGCTGGGCACACAGATTCATGCGGAAAACAACTACCGCCGCGTGGTGGAAATCATTAAGGCCGGCGTCATTGGTGACGTCACCGAAGTCCACGTCTGGGTCGGAAAAGGCTGGGGCGGTGGCGAACGACCTGCAAAGGGTGACCCGGTGCCAGCGACCCTCAACTGGGATCTGTGGCTCGGTCCTGCTCCTGAACGTCCCTACGCGAACGGTGCCTACCATCCCGCCAACTGGCGTCGCTGGTGGGATTTCGGTCAGGGAACACTCGGCGACATGGCCTGCCACTACATGGACCTGCCATTCTGGGCTCTGGACCTTCGACACCCGATTCGATGCGAAGCTGAAGGTCCAAAGGTTCACCCGGAGACCTGTCCTCTCGGCCTGATCGTCCGGTACGACTTCCCGTCACGTGGATCAATGCCACCTTTGAAGCTGACCTGGTACGACGGCGACCTGATTCCAAAGAAGGTCGCCGATCAGCCGGTCCCGGCCAACGGTGTGATGTTCGTTGGCAAAGAAGGCATGCTGTTCGCCGACTACGGCAAGTACAAACTGTTCCCGGCCAACAAGTTTGCGGGCTTCAAGCCACCGGCGGAAACCATTCCAAACTCCATCGGGCACCATGCGGAATGGATCAAGGCGTGCAAGGATGGTTCTCCAACCACCTGCAACTTTGACTATTCCGGTGCACTGACGGAAACCGTTCTGCTGGGCAACATCGCCTACCGTCTGGGCAAAGCTCTGGACTGGGATGCTGAAACACTGACAGCCACAAACGCACCAGAGGCAGCGAAGCTGGTCAACAAGGAATATCGCAAGGGTTGGGAAGTCGCCTGATTATCACGTGACCTCCAGAGACGATTCATCTCGGAACCTCGATGAGCAACCTCATCGAGGTTTTTTCATGGGTTTCCACAATGAAGTTCTTTAAGAGAAAAAAAGATAGAAGTGCTATTAGAAGGACCAATGGCCAGTGTTGATAACTCAAACAGAATTTGACACAAATGATTTCATATCAATGACTTGTGGCAGAAGAGTCGTGTTGATAACTGGTGGTGTACTGGCGCAGGGCTGGTTGAAAACAGTGGGCCGAAAAGGACGGACTGTTGATGAGTCAGCGAGCATCCGTCCGGGTGGTAGCGATCGCGGCGCAGAGCGGGCAAAGGTTGGTCGAGTTATCAACACTCAATCAACACAGCCGTCGATTTCACTCAGGTGATACGATCGACAGGAACGTCAATCACTGACCCTCGTACTCAACCTGAATCTGAGTGTCAGGGAGGTTCTTCTTCAGCTCAGCGACCGCAGCTTCGGAGGCACCGAGAGCCGTACGAGTGATCTTGAGGTCCTTGAGCGTCTTGAGGTGGAACAACGCGGGAGCACCAGCTTCCGTGATCTGTGTCGATCCCAGGTGAAGGAACGTAAGCTTGTTCATGTCCTTCAAACATGGAAGGCCGGCGTCAGACAGTTTCGTGTTGTCCAGGTTCAGCCACTCCAGGTTGACAAGAGGTGCCAGAGCAAGAGCACCCACATCAGTGATCTGAACACGCCACAGGTTTAGCTTCTTCAGGCTGGTGATCGCCGCCAGATGCTGCAGACCGGCGTCCGTGATGATGGAATTCTCGCTGAGGTCCAGTTCCTGAAGTGACTTGCAGGCCTTCAAACTCTCCAGTGCCGCATCGCTGACAGACGTCTTCGAAAGACGCAACTTCTTTAGCGAAGAGAACTTAGAGATCGTCGCGATCGAGTCATCTTCGACGACCGTCGCACCGAGGTACAGCTCCTCAATTTGATTCAGATCGGCGATCGTGGTGATGCCGGCGTTGGTAATCCAGAGATCATCCAGCGCAAGAAGTTTGAGGCTCTTCAGTGATTTCAGAGGAGTCAAACCATCGTCAGTGATCGTGGTGTTTCCGCTCTTTCCGGAGAACCGAAGGGCGCGTAATTTTGTGAACCGCGCCAGTGCCGGAGTGGCAGCGTCTGACAGCTTGCAGTCTCGAAGATCAAGGTTACTCAGATCTGCCGGCAACAGCTCAACCGCGGGCTTGTCACTCCCGGCAGCCACACAGAACTCATCCGAGAAATTCGTGCCGGCCAGATTCAAAGAACGCAGCAGAGTCAAAGCGGAAAGCTGCTTGAACACGTCCGCGTTGATCTCGCACTTGCGCAGGTCGGCATCAATAACACGGCCGTTTTCATCGTTTTTCAAGACAGCCCCGGCCGTCGTAAGAGCTTTAGCGGCAGCGACTTCCTGCTCAGGAACGACGGGTTTCGCTGGCTTCTCTTCACAGCCGGAGACACAGCAAAGGATGAAAAGCAACGCCAGAAGACGCGGTGAAGAGTAAAGACGCATGAGCAGCGGGGCTCCGAAATGAAACGGTGCGGACGAGGAGAACGTAGCGATGAAAAAATCGCTGAGGAAGCTGGAGGTTCATCGTAACGCAGACGTTTGGGGGCTCACCAGCGTTCGTGGCCACAGTCCGGCAACAGCAGCCAAAAGAGCCACGAAAGAGATTTCGCTGACCCGGATGAAGCCAAGTTGAAGGCAAGACGGGGTTCTGGTACTTTGCCGGACCGCCAGGAACGCGGAAAAACGCTGAATTGTCCGGGCGTCATAACAGTCACAGGGTCCCACTTTCGCAAAGAGCAAAAATGCACAAGGTTACTCTCCTCCCAGGTGATGGTGTTGGTCCGGAAATCGCCGAAGCGACAAAGAAGTGCGTCGAAGCGACCGGCGTAAAGATCCAGTGGGACGTGCAGGAATGCGGAATCGAAGTCATCGAAGCGAAGGGTGAAGTTCCCAAGAGCGTTCTCGAATCGATTCGAGCCAACGGCGTCGCACTGAAGGCACCGATTACGACACCGATCGGAAAAGGCTTCCGAAGCGTCAACGTGTTCCTCCGTCAGGAGCTGGGCCTCTACGCGTGCGTTCGCCCCTGCAAGACCTACAAGGGCGTCCGAACATTCTTCGAAGCCTGTAACGTCGACCTCGTGATCGTTCGCGAAAACACCGAAGACCTCTATGCGGGCGTCGAGTTCAAAGCGGGCGAAGCGGTTACCGAAAAGCTGATCGGACAGATCAACGAAGCCTCCGCCGGCAAGAAGATCTCAACCGGCAGCAAGACAACCGGCGTCAGCATCAAGCCGATCTCTGTCGAAGGCACGACTCGCATCGCCGACTACGCGTTCAAGTACGCGGTCGACAACAAGCGAAAGTCGGTCACATCGATCTCCAAAGCCAACATCATGAAGTTCACCGATGGCCTGTGGTACGACGTAACTCGAGCAGTGGCAAATGCTTACAACGCGAAGCATGAATGGGCTGAACTGGCAAAGAACGTCGCTCCATCCGCAGCGGCCAACGCCGGCAAGCAGGACGGCAGCAGCGTGGTTTACATGGAACGTCTGATCGACAACATGTGCATGCAGCTGGTTCAGAAGCCGGAACAGTACGACGTTCTGGTCATGTCCAATCTCTACGGCGACATCCTCAGCGACCTCTGTGCCGGACTGGTCGGAGGCCTGGGCGTAGCACCGGGTGCGAACATCGGTGTTGACGGAGCCATCTTCGAAGCGACTCACGGCAGCGCACCGAAGTACAAGGGTCAGAACAAGGTCAATCCAACCGCGCTGATCCTTTCTGCCAAGCTGATGCTGGAGCACCTCGGCGAAGCGAAGGCCGCCGCGAAGCTGGAGCAGGCGGTCGCCGACGTCATTGCTGAAGGCAAAGACGTCACCTACGACATGAAGGCGGATCGTAACGATCCGACGGCAGTCGGTACTCAGCAGATGGCCGAAGCGATCTGTCGTCGCATTCAGCAGCTGTAAACGATCGTCAATCCTCCACAAAGATCACGAACCGCTCAGAAATCCTCTGAGCGGTTTTTGTATTCCACCTCCAAAGCCGGAACGGTCACAGCATGCACAGAGTAGTGGTGGATGAACCCTATCAGTTCGTTCCGCCCTACCGCGGAAAGTGGCTGTCATGGCTGTTCCGATTGTGGCTGAAACCCTGGCTACGAAAAAACTACGGCATCATCGGGTGCTCGTACGAAGGGCTTGAACACCTTCGAGCAAGCATCGCGGCCGGACATGGCATCCTGCTGTGCCCAAACCACAGCCGGGACTCCGATCCCATGCTGATGGGAATGCTTTGCCGCAAGGTACCGACGCACGTCTTTTCCCTCGCCAGCTGGCACCTGTTCAAACAGGCTCCGATCGAGAGCTTCGTCATACGCCGTCTGGGCGGTTTCAGCATCTACCGTGAAGGTCTCGACCGCCAGGCCCTTGATGCCGCCGTGCAGATCGTGTCCACCGCCGAACGCCCTTTGATCATTTTCCCGGAAGGCGTGATTACTCGAGCCAATGACCGGCTTGGATCGCTGATGGATGGCGTGTCGTTTATCGCTCGTGTCGCCGCCAAAAAGCGAGCCGAAAAGGACCCGGCGGCGAAGGTCGTCGTCCATCCGATGGCCCTGAGATATCAGCTGGTCGGAGATGTCGAATCGAGCGTCAAGCCGATCCTGACAGCGCTGGAAAAACGCACGTTTTACAAGGCGCACGAACATGAACCGATCCAGAACCGTATCCGACGACTGGCTCTGGCGGTCCTGGCCAGCCGCGAGGTGGAGATCCTCGGTGACTCACAGCAGGGCCCGATCCGGCCGCGAATCATCCGCCTTCTGAATGAACTGCTGCAGCCCAACGAACGTCGCTGGCTCGGTCGCGCCAAAAAGGGCGACGTGGTTGGCCGTGTGAAAGATCTGCGAGCCGCAATCGTACCGGAACTCCTGAGCGGGACTCTTCAGGAACATGAACGAGCCGAACGATGGCGCGTGCTGACAGACTGCTACTACGCTCAGGCACTGTCCATGTATCCCGAAGATTACCTCGATGACGCTGATCGCGGATCCGTCACGCCGGAGCGAATTGTCGAAACCGTCCACCGGCTGGAAGAAGACCTGACGGACAAAGTGACCATACGTCCCGAATGGCGAGTCCACTTCCGCATCGGCGAAGCCATCGAAGTGGAAACCGGCCGCAAGCCGCGCGGAGAAGACCCGCTGATGACGGAGCTGCGTCGACGAATGCTGGGACTGCTGGAAATTCAGGACTGGTGGCCGCCGGAACCCGTTGAACCAGCGGAATAGTGCCCTCTTCATTTTCCGGCGCGTTTGTTTGAGGCAAGCGAACAACGTGGACGACATGGTGACATATCCGCCGACTGTGGAGTTCATCGTCGAGCCGTATCTTTCGGGATCTCGCATCGACAGCTTCCTGACCAAGCACCTGCGCAATTACACGTCCTGGCGTTTGCACCGAATGGTGTGCTGTGGTTACGCAAAGATTGATGAACAGCCAGCGGAAGGCATCGATCGAGTCTTCCGGGGCCAGCGAGTCTCCATCAGGCTCGTTGAACCACCGGACAAGCTGCTGGACCCGGAACCAGCGGACATCACCATCGTCTACGAAGACCCCTGGCTGATTGTGGTCGACAAGCCGGCCGGTCTTGTGGCCCATCCGGTCGGAGATTTTCAGGACGGGACATTGTCGAATGTCCTGCAGAGCCACCTCGATCGCCAGTCCGCCGTCAAAGGCCTGCTTCGTCCGGGAGTCGTTCATCGGCTCGACCGAATGACCAGCGGCCTGATCGTCACCGCGAAGGAGCATCTGACTCACCGGCTGCTGTCGATCGATTTCCAGCAGGGAAAACTCTCGAAATCCTACGTCGCGCTGGTCGAAGGGTCACCGGCTTTCGACACACGCATGATCCAGCTGCCCATCGGCCAGCGTCCTGGAGGAAACAGCGTGCTGATGTCCGCGCAGGCCGACGCCAAAGATCCTCGCCCGGCCAAAACTCGAGCCACCGTCACGCGACGGTTTGAGGGTTATTCGGAAGTGGAATGCGTGCTGTTCACCGGTCGGAACCACCAGATCCGAGTCCACCTGGCGCATCTTGGGTATCCGATTCTGGGCGACGAATACTACGGCCCCCGAGGCAGCATCCGAAAATCGCCCCGCTTCGACGGCGACGAACCCACCGAAGCTCGCCACGCCCTCCACGCCGCCTCACTCGGCTTCTTCCACCCCATCCTCCGCGAATGGATGCAGTTCCGCACCACGCCCCCACCCGACTTCTGGGCCCTGGCACCAGTGTCAGTGTAGAGCAGTTGTCCTCAACTGCTCCATCCGCACTTTCATACATATCCGTGCATGGAATCGCAGATAGGGGATGTCAAAGTAGGTGCTGCTTGCCGAGCAGCACTTCGCGGCCCCGCCGCGACCCAGCGCCCGGACGAGGTGCCACAGGATCGCAGGCAGACGTGGAAACCCAGCCTCGCTGAGCTTGTTCGTTTTAGCGGAGTGGCTCAGGCATCTTGTGGATGCGAGAACGAGGTTCGCCTTTCGGCGAAAGTCTCGCTCGGCAAGCGAGACCTACAGTAGGTGCTGCTTGCCGAGCGGCACTTCGCGGCCCCGCCGCGACCAGCGCCCATTCGATGTGCCATCGTCTCCAGTGACGACGTGGTAAAAAGGCCCCGCGGAGACAAGCATTCGCGACTACACTCGGCGCAAAACGGCTGAGGACAGCCGTTCTACACTGTGTAAAACGACTGTCCTCAGTCGTTCCGATCCTCCCGGACCAACTTACACGACCTGACACCAAAATGAGGGGCGTACGTTGACACTGCCGTGGGGGAAGGGTCTACTAAAACTCCCTGAGCGGACGACTTTCAGGCTGACCTGTGTCTTTCAAGGCAAAGGTCTCTTCGGGGTTACCCCGAGGAATTTCATGACTCCTTCGATGCGAGCGCGATTGGGCAGTACGCCAGGCGTACAGTTCATCGCGCGACTCTGGCTTCGCTGATCGGTCCGCCCAGGGATTTCTATCTGGCACCAGCATGACGGAATGGAAGACAGAGATCACAAGTCTTGCGCGAGCGATGCTCTGCGGCGATCTCACGGAATCCTCGATCGTCCAGGTTCTTCAGGAACTCATCGAAGACACCGCATCACGAAGCCAGGCGACTCCGCCACTCTGGATGATCAAACTGGCCAGTCGTGTGGCAGGAAAATATGGGCCGGCGAGGCCACGATTGGCCCGTCTCGTGAGTTTCCTGGCAAGTGACCAGGCCCTGAAGCGACAGCTGAAAAAGGACACGGTCCGTGTTCACCCGTCATGCCGTACCGAGCAATTTTCAGAAACCGCCCAGCTGGTGACCTCGGCGATGCCGTTTGATACGGTTCGAGATGTCGCGGAATGGCTTGGAATCAGCCTCCGGGAACTCGACTGGTTCGCCGATCGCCGGCAGCTGGAAGCAAAGCGACAGATCATTCGTTCTCGCAACTACCATTATCGCTGGATTCCAAAATCGGACGGTCGATATCGACTTGTGGAAGCTCCGAAGCCGCGGCTGCGAGACATCCAGCGGCGGTTGCTTCGAGCCGTGTTCCAGCATCTCCCGGTTCATTCCGCAGCGCATGGCTTTCGCCGACAACACTCGATCGTCAGTTGTGTCGATCCCCATGTCGGTGCGGCAGTCATCCTGAAGCTGGATGTGCAGGACTTTTTTCCGTCGCTTGAGCCCTGGCGACTGTGGTCCCTGCTGAGACGGTGCGGGTATGCGGAGCGAGTGGCGGAAGTTCTGACCGCGATCTGCAGCAACACGGTACCCCGCGATGTGCTGGATCAGTGTCCCGCGACGGGGAACGCACAAAAGTACGCCCAGCGTCTTTTGTATCAACGGAATCATTTCCCACAGGGAGCCCCCACATCGCCGTGCGCGGCGAACCTGTGTGCATGGCGATTAGATACGCGACTGCAGGCACTGGCGCAGACGTCGCAGGGTCGATACACTCGTTACGCGGACGACCTGATCTTTTCATGGCCGGATCAATCGGCCGTGACGCCTGGATCTTTCCTTCCCTTCGCCGGAACAATCCTGTTCGAAGAAGGCCTCACGCCCAATTTTCGCAAGACGAAGATCATGACCCAGGGACAATCTCAGCGCGTGCTGGGTCTCGTCATCAATCAACGAGCCAACACGCCACGGCGCGAGTACGAGAACCTGAAAGCCATTCTCCACAACTGCGTTCAGCATGGCCCGGAGTTCCAAAACACCGATGGCCACGCCAACTTCCGGGCTCACCTTCGTGGCCGCATCCAGTTCATCGAGTCCGTTAACCCAAATCGCAGCCAGCGACTGCAGCAGGCATTCGACAAAATCCAATGGCCCACATAGTGTAAAACGACTGTCCTCAGTAGTTGTCAGTGTAGGTGCCGCTTGCCGAGCGGCACTTCGCGGCCCCGCCGCGACCAGCGCCCATTCGATGAGCAAGAGTCTCCATTGACAACGTGGAAGAAAACTCACACACAAGTGCATGGCACCTGAATCCTTCCTCCCCCTCAAAAGAGCCCGCTATGATCCACCACCCGCACGGTCATTACTCGTTCGTTCCAGGCATCGCCCCGTATTCCTGCGGAGTCATCTCGCAGCCGGGTTTCGAGATAGTCCACGTGACGCTCAGAACGATGACCGACTGGCGGACAGGATTTGACTCGATCGAGGACTTGCTCAAGCAGGAGAATCGCCCGCGAACGGCGCTGTGTGCCGTGTCGCTGCGGTCTCCCGTCCCTTTCACCTTTGACGGGTTCGCCGCCTTCAACTCGGAATACGCCGGCGTGTTGAAGGAGTGGGGCGTGTTCGTGGATGGAGCCAACCCGATTGCACGAACGAACATTGTTCCGGAAACTCGACCGCCGGAAACACCATCCCTCTATGGCTTCGCCTTCACTCGACCCTGTTCAGCGATCCAGCCGCCCACCTTTGTCGTCGCTGGCGCAGGCGAATTACCGGAAGGCATTTTGAAGCGAGAGAGCATCCATCGACTCGGCGATGTTTCGGGAGACGGTCTTGTCGAGAAAGCCAGATTTGTGATGAACCTGATGAGCACACGGCTCCGGCTCCTGGGAGCCAGCTGGTCTGCTGCCACTCGGAGCAACGTCTACACCGTCCATCCAATAGACCGCATCGTGACCGACGTCCTCGAACCTCAAACCGACCTCGCCTCACGACATGGAATCAGCTGGTTCTATTCGCGGCCACCGATCGAAGAGATCGAGTACGAAATGGACGTCCGCGGCGTACGCACCGAATGGCTGCTCTAACAGGAAATTCCCAGTCGTCGTCCGCCATCAGTGTAGAGCAGTTGTCCTCAACTGCTCCACCCGCACTTTCATATGCGTGCATGGAATCGCAGACGGGGGTTGCAAAACGGCTGAGGACAGCCGTTCTACACAGACTGTCCTCAGTCGTTATCATCCCCACGCCTACCATCACCGCTCACTGGAAGCCCGATGATTCTGCACGTGGACATGGATGCGTTTTATGCGTCCGTTGAAGAACGGGACGATCCGAGTCTGCGCGGAAAGCCGGTGATCGTGGGCGGTACTCCGGAAGGTCGAGGCGTTGTCGCGGCGGCGAATTATGTGGTTCGCAAGTATGGCGTGCACAGTGCCATGGCGACGGGGAAGGCACTGCAGCTTTGCCCCAGTGCGATCGTCATTCGCCCGCGAATGGACTACTACGCCGAAATCTCCTCGCAGATCCGCGAGATCCTGCATCGCTACACGCCGATCGTCGAACCGCTGTCGCTGGATGAAGCGTTTCTGGACGCTTCGGGAAGTGAACTATTGTTCGGTTCGGTGGAAACGATCGGGCGAGCCATCAAGGCGGACATCCGCAACGAGCTGAACCTGGTGGCGTCCGTCGGCGTTGCCCCCAACAAGTTTCTGGCGAAACTGGCCAGTGACATGAACAAGCCGGACGGCTTCACAGTGATCCCGCCGGATTCGATCCAGAGCATTCTCGATCCTTTGCCGGTCGGACGCATCTGGGGAGTAGGCAAGGTGACGAATCAGCGATTTGAAAAGCTCGGCGTTCATACGATCGGACAGCTTAGAGCACTCAGCGTTCAGCAGCTGCAGGCCGAGTTCGGGCAGCACGGAGCACACTTCTGGGAACTGGCCCGCGGCATTGACCATCGAACGGTGGTCTCCGATCGAGAAGCCAAGTCGATCTCTCACGAAACGACGTTCGCAGAAGACATCACGGACATTGATATCCTGCGAGCCTGGCTGATGGAACTCACGGAACACGTGGCTCGTCGTCTGCGAAGCCACAGCCTTCAGGGTCGAACGGCGCACCTGAAGATCCGCTACAGCAACTTCGAAACGTATACTCGGTCAAAGAGCCTCTCAGCAGCCACCAACAGCACCAGCCAGCTCTGGCCCGCCGTTCTTCAGATGCTGACGTCATCGCTGCCCGAGCGTCCTCTGGTGGTTCGACTTCTGGGAATGGGTGTGTCGAATCTGCAATCGCAGGCGGCGACACAGAAAACACTGTTTGCAGAAGAACACGACCAGAAGGACACACGACTCGATCAGGTCGCCGACCAGATTCGCAACCGCTTCGGCACATCCTCCCTCCGCCGCGCCAGCAGCGTCCAGCACAACGTCGAGCACAAGCCAGAACCACCCATACAGCCGTAACAAATAGCCGTGGTCATGGCCAAATATCCGTAGGATGGACGCCCTCGTCCGTCTCCCATCCACCTTCATCCCACGAATTTCAAACGCCCCAAGCCGTAGTGGAACTCGCCAGAGTTCCCATCACCACCCAAAGTCACGGGATCTCTGGCGAGATCCACTACAAAATCACAGCGAAGCGTTGTGTAAGTAGCGGAAGGGCGCGAGCCCTCCGGTAAGTGTGCGTCGGTAAGTCTGCGTCGTGAATTCACCGGACGGCTTGCGCCGTTCCGCTACTAAGAGCGCTCTCCTCCAGCTGCCGTTGTCGAATCTCCTTCACCTTGCGGAAGTTGATCAGCACTCGGTGCGCCTGAGCAATGACGATCAGCGCAAGGAACCCGGGAATGATCAGAAACGCTCGACCGGATTCCACGAAGAACCAGGAGATCGCAAGGAACAGAGCAAAGAGATATCCAAGTCCGGCGAGCATGTAGAGTCCGATCACCGAGTCACAGGCGATCAGCACGCTGGTGATAAGGAACACAATCGGCAGCACGGCAAAACCAACTCCAGGAGCCACGCTCAGTCCACGTCGCTGCTGGTCGAGAATCAGGACGACATCAAGGAAGCCGGTGACCAGGGTCGCAAAGACGCTCAGCCCCATCAGCGCTCTTCGTTCAGACGTATAGGCCTTCAGGAGCAGCCGCGTTTCCCGATCGAGATCAGATATCGCCGCTGGCTCAAGCGACGGCGCCTCATACGGGTTTATTGTCGGAGTGTTCATGCGGAGCACCTCCTTTACTGCTTCACCCCAATCGCCGTCGCCGTGGCGTATTCACGAGCATGCGAAATGGTCAGCTTCACTTCCGTGATGCCCAGCTGAGCCGCGATGGCTCCCGCTTCACCGCTGAGCCGAACGGTTGGCTGCCCGGTATGAAGAGACACGATCTCGACATCATGAAACGTGATGCCCTGGACAAAGCCTGTTCCCAGAACCTTGACCACCGCTTCTTTCGCCGCCCACCGACCCGCAAACCGCACCGCCGAATCCCGATGCCGCCGAGCATACTCAATCTCCCCCGGCGTAAAGCATCGTTCCACGAAATGGTCCCCATGCCGTTCGACCATTTCGCGAATCCGCGAGATCTCAACGATGTCCGTCCCCAGTCCCACAATCATTCCGCAACTTACCCCACGCCAAAACAAACCCGGAATCACAATCGATCGAAGGCGAACAGTAAGCTCTAACCCGCATCACCACCACTGAAACCCCCGTTCCCCCACGAACCCCGGCGAGCGGCTGGGCGTCAGCCCACCGAGTCCCGCTCGCAACCCATCGCAACGTAGCCAAATTTTCCCCAACAACCCACGAACCTTTCGACCCACCGTGGCGTCTCATCCAGCCCAATCGTTCATTCAGAGACCACGCCAGAAAGGAGAATCCACATGACCCACGTTCATCGTATTGATGCGTTTCGCTGTGAGTATGCCTTTTTGTCGAACTTCTATCCGTCGCTGATTCGATACGACGGCATTCAATATCCGACTGTTGAGCATGCATTTCAGGCGTGCAAATCTCTGGACAAACCCGAACGCCTCACGATCGCTCAGTGCGGCCCGCCCGCACGAGCAAAATCCATGGGCCGTCGAGTCAAGCTGCGCGCGGACTGGGAATCCATCAAAGTCGAAGTCATGACAAAACTCGTGCGACTCAAATTCGAAACGCACGAAGACCTGCGCGTGAAACTCATAGGCACCGGCGAAGCCGAACTCATCGAAGGCAACACCTGGAACGACCGCTTCTGGGGCGTCTGCGGCACCCACGGCCGCAACTGGCTCGGCCGAATCCTCATGCAAATCCGCACCGAACTGGCATGACCCAAAGCAGCCCGCATCTCCAACGCGGCCCAAACCCCCCCCGAGGGTCTCGTCCCCTCGCCGAACGAATTCCCCAAGAGACCCAAAAGCCCCTCGCGAAATGCCGAAGTCGCTCCCGTCCCCCCCAAACACCGCCTGCCCATGTTCTGCCACACCAAATGCCGGGACCCACTAGACTAGGATTGCGCTACCACAAGTAAATCGAACGATAGGTGGGCGTGTGCTGACTAGACAATACAGCGACGCGATATACAGCCGGAGCGAGCATTTTGCCGGGCGAACATCTCCCTGGAATTCACTCCGAAACAGACACGCATACAATTTGGGCCCGGCTTTGAGATACTTGAACAGTTGAAATGCGGCCGGATGTTCCTGACGATATTGACTACGGTGCGCTGTCCAACATTCTTCAGCACATTGTGGACAATCAGAAATCGCTCACCCAAGATGGCATACCGACTGTACCGGACTACGACAAGAAGATCCTGTTCAACGGACTCGATGCTGCGGCTAGCCTGCTTCGAGTTGGCAATTATCAGAACTCCGCTGTCGATCAATTCTTTGATCGGCATAGCGAGTTCACTCGAAGCGACATTCGAAATAGGCTCGCGCAAGCTTACGAGTCTGCAATGAAGGCCCATCGGGACTCTGTTTCGCTGACTGATGGAACCGGAGATCATGTCTTCTTTCGCTTATTGAACGATGTCGCCCCGAACGCCAGAAAACAAGTTCAAGATGCGGTTATCGTGTTGATAGCGTACTACTTTGAAAAGTGTGACGTTTTTCAGGAGCCGCCCACATGACAATTCACGTCCTACCTGAAAAGCATGTTGTAGCCAGCGAGTCGGTACTTGGACTGGGTGCGATAGTGCTCGCTTGTCTGGATGGTCGGACCATGGGCTTGGATGAGATATGGGCCGCAGTTCAAGATCATGAAGCAGTCAGACACAGCGTTCATGGTGTGGTCACGCTGGATTCAGTGATTCTGGCAGTCGACTTTTTGTTCTCAGTAGGTGCGGTCCATATGAGTCGCGATGGAGTTGCTGCAAATGCGTCTGATAGAACTCACTGCTAATCAAGACACGTTTCGAACTGTACGGTTCAACCCAACAGGACTGAGTCTTGTCGTGGGTAAGCAATCGGATCCGATGGACAAGAGTCGCGATCACAGCACGAACGGCGTAGGAAAGTCACTCCTTCTTTATCTCATCAGCTTTTGCCTCGGTTCTGACTCAAATCGCCAACTGAAAGAGAAGCTTCCCGAGTGGGAGTTTACCCTCGCCTACGATAGTTTCGGCATTCGGCACTCCGTTACTCGCAACACAGCGAATCAGGCGTGGCTTGTCGTTGATGGGAAGAAGATGTCACTTAAGGCATTCAGGCAAGAATTGGGGCGCGAGTTCTTCGGAATCGATGAATCCATCAAGTGGCTTTCGTATCGATTTTTGCTGGGATTGTTTTTCCGGCAAGGGAAGCCCGCGTATATCTCCGAAGCAAAGACATTTGACCGTGAGACGCCATTTCAGTCGCAGCTTCGTGGTTCCTACCTGCTTGGGCTTGACGAGAGCCTTCCTCTTCGCAAGTTGGAACTCCAAGAGGAGCGGGAACGGCTGGAGTTGATTCGTTCGCAGTTCAGGAAGGATTCATTGCTACGAGATTACTTCTTCGGAAACCGTGACGCGTCGCTAGAGCTTGCCGACCTAGACGACAGCATAGCGCTGCTTAAGAAGAACGCTGTAGAGTTCAAGGTGGCTGACAACTACGACGAGATGGCAAAGGAAGCGGAAGAGACGAGGCGAAAGTGGCAACGTGCGAGGAATGACCTAAATGCCATCGAAGCTTCACTGCGACAAATTGATTCATCCTTGACAGTGCGGCCAGACATTTCGCCAGCGCTAGTGCAAGAGATGTACTCGGCGGCTCAGGTGCAGCTTCCTGATGTTGTCCGACGAAAGTTGAGTGACGTGCAAGAGTTCCACCGTGAACTGGTTGAATCGCGAACACGTCGTTTGACTGCTGAGAAGCACAAGCTTGAACGATTGCGAGACTCAATGATTGAAGAGATACGACAGTTGAGTGTCGCAAAGGACGAGTACTTCCGATTTTTGGGTACTCATGGAGCCCTGCAAGAGTACGAAGCCTTGCATGGCAAGTTGGCAGAATTGCAGCGCAGAGCGGAACGACTCCGTGAATTTCGGCGGCTTGAACAGGAGTGCACAGAGAAAACACAGCAGAATAAATTGGAAATGAGTCGGGAGAACATACGAGCGACGGACTACCTCAAGGCAGCAAGGCCGCTGACTGACCAGATCAACGACAGGTTTCGCGCTATGGCGAGGCGGATTTGGCCAAATCACACATGTGGATTGACCATTCGTAACAATGAAGGTGAAAACAAAACACGATTTGAAATCGACGCTCGTATTCAGGGTGACGCTTCTGATGGAATAGGCGAATCAAGAATCTTCTGCTTTGACATGACCGTCTTATTTGGTCAGAAAAATCACAAGATGCAAGTATTGATGCACGACAACAGGCTGTATTCCGGCATCGACCCGAGGCAGTGTGCGGAAGTCTTTCGAGTGGCGCATGAGCTATGTCGAGAACATGACATGCAGTACATCGCGTCAATCGGTGAGTCGAATCTCCTTGCCATGCGAGAAAAGATGAGAGATGAGGACGAATTCAAGACACTGTTTGCCGACAACGTGGTGCTAGAACTCACCGACGACTCAGACCGCGGGAAATTGCTCGGGATTACAGTGGATCTGGTATACGAGTCCGCGAAGAAACAAGACGAGTGATCGATGTCCGCAACACGGGCCATTCGATGCGATTCCGGCGTCGGGAGACGCTAAAGTGATGCTCACCAACAAGATGTGTCGGCCCTTCCGGGCCTTGGATTTCTTCTGCTTTGTTTCCGGTGGCTTACGCACACCGGCAGGCTTGAGTCGCAATCGTTGGTGTTGGGTCCCCGCCTGCGCGGGGATGACGGAGTGTTTTGCTGGTGTTGAGTACTCAGCAGCGAACACTTCAATGTGCAGACGGAAAACTGAACACTGAAAACTGAACACTAAAGTCGGAACACTGACCGAGGGAACGATTGAGGACAATCGTTTTACACTCTTTTCTGAATCGCATCCTTCAAAAACTTCTCCACGTCTTTGCTGTTTGCTTCTGCGACTTTTGTGAAGCGGATTTTGACGCAGTCGGTGTCGCGGACGGGGGTGATTTCCTGGCTGGTGCCGAGGGTTGCGATGGAGCCGATGGTGATGAGGCCGGGTTTGCAATAAAGACACAGGTCGGCACCGTCGCTGCGCTTGGTTTGCAGCTCCGCGACCAGCGTACCGGTCTTTGGGTCGTTCCAGTTGATCTTGCTTCGAATGGCATAGTCGACGGTGAAGTCACTCAGAACGGCTTCGACTTTCGGCAGCAACACTTCCAGGAGCGCGAAATCCCAGGGAATGCGGCCGTTGTTCGGCAATGCTTTGCGCATGAGATGCCATTTGCGGCCCAGTTTTTTCCAGGGCATCAAATCATCCGGGTTCGCGGCTTCAGCCAGTGCCTGCTTCAGGTAGGACTGCAGTGCCTGGTCAAGGAACTTGTGAAACGCTGGCGTGGCGACTTCGTCCTTCTTCCAGACCTTCACTGTGACTTCCTGCCACGCTGTCTTGAGGTTCCTCGCGGTGACTCGCGGTTCGCGGCCGTAGACGGGAATCTCGCGAATGTCGTCGAGCCTCTTCAGGCCCAGGGCGGCATCCAGCGCATCGGTCTCGAACGTGTCTTTGCGGACTCGAAAGCACAGCGACAGAAGCCACTCGCCGGCCGTGCGAGCATGCAAAAACCAGCCCAGTCCCTTGTCGGCCTTCACTTCGACCGTCGAACGGTCGTTCCAGTTGATGGCGGCGATGTCGTCGTGAACGATCAGTCGGTCCAGCACATGCAGCAGCGCCTGAGCATCCCATTTGCACGGCGTGCCGGCATGAGAAATTCGATCCTGAGTATGCCATTTGCGCCCATCGACTTCCCAGGGCAGCTTCGCATTCTTGCCAAGCTCTTCGACGCTGACGTCACCCTTCTTCTTTGCCGCAACCGATGCCGCGTCGAATGTTTCGATCGTGCCTCTTGTGGATTCTTCAAGCACCGGAGCCAGCAGCTCACCGGTCCACGAACGCAGCGGCGCAGACTCCTTGCCGCGTGAAGACTTCGCGGCCTTCTGAGCGTCGATTGCATAGGCGACGACATCTTCGGGCGTGCCCTGAGTCACGATGCGTCCGCCGCCAGCACCGGCTTCGGGGCCGAGATCGATAATCCAGTCGGCCGTCTTGATGACATCCAGATTATGCTCAATGACGACCACCGTGTTGCCCTGTTCGACAAGGCTGTTCAGGACACCCAGCAGCTTCAGAATGTCATCGAAGTGCAAACCCGTCGTCGGTTCATCCAGCAGATACAGCGTGCGTCCTCGATTGGGCCGACACAGCTCCGCGGCCAGCTTGATGCGCTGAGCTTCACCGCCGCTGAGCGTCGGAGCAGACTGACCGAGCGTCAGATAGCCAAGCCCGATGGCTTCCAGAGTCGCCAGGGGGGCCCGGATTTTGGGGACGTTGCCGAACAGTTCCAGAGCTTTGCTGATCGACATCTCCAGCACGTCGGCAATGCTGCAGTCGTTGAACTTGACGCTCAGCGTTTCCGCATTGAACCGACGTCCCCGGCACGTCGGGCATTCGACCCAGACGTCCGGCAGGAAGTGCATTTCGATCTTCTTCTGTCCCATGCCTTCGCAGTCTTCGCAGCGACCGCCGGGCCGGTTAAAACTGAAGCGAGCCGGCCGGTATCCTCGGACCTTGGCATCCGGCATTCGGCAGAACAGCTCACGAATCTCATCGAACACACCCGTGTAGGTCGCAGGATTCGACGCTGGTGTTGTGCCGATCGGATTCTGATCCACGATCACGATCTTGCTGAGATGCTCCACGCCATGAAGCTCGCGATGCGCACCGGGAGCATTCGACGCGATGTTCAGCTTTCGCGCGACGGCCGGAGCCAGCGTGTTCATCATGAGCGAACTCTTGCCGGATCCACTGACGCCCGTGATACACGTCAGCGTCTTCAGCGGAATCTTCAGATCCACACTTTGCAGGTTGTGCTGTGATGCTCCCAGCAGTTCGAGAAACGTCTGTTCGGACTGAACCAGAGCAGGTGCAACGGGCACCGGCGCCTTCTTACGCCCCTTGCCTTTTTTCGGTTCAGCCGCAGGAGCATCAGCGGTCGCAGTGGCCTCATCTGCTGCAGGAGGAACAGGCGATGTGCGTCGGTGTTCGGGCACAGGAATGCCACGAGTTCCGCCGAGATATCCGCCGGTGAGCGAGTTCTTATTCTTCTTTAGCTCCGCCGGTGTTCCCTGAGCCACAACGGTTCCGCCGAGTCGACCGGCTCCTGGACCGAAGTCGTACAGGCGGTCTGCCGCATCCAGAACTTCGCGATCATGTTCGACAAGCAGAACGGTGTTGCCAAGATCTCGCAGGCGTTTCAAAGCCGTCAGCAGTCGACCGTTGTCGCGCGGATGAAGTCCGATTGTCGGTTCATCGAGCACATACAAAACACCGGTCAGCGAACGACCGGCCTGACCCGCCAGACGAATGCGCTGAGATTCTCCGCCGGAAAGCGTGGGCATGGATCGATCGAGCGTCAGATAGTCGAGACCAACTTCGACGAGGAAGCCCAGTCGGTGAGTCGCTTCGTTCATCAGGTCGCCGGCGATCTTCTTTTCATCCTTCGACAGCTTCATCGTCTTCAGGAAGTTCAGAGCATCCACGAGCGGCATGCGACACAGCTGCGGCAGCGTCACAGAGCGAAGTCGGACGGCGGCGGCTTCGGCCTCCAGTCGACTGCCGTGGCACACGGAGCAGTCACGTTCACCGGCCATGTCGATCAGCGACTTGCGATGCGCATAAGACAGTCGCGACGCTTCTTCGATCGCTGGATAAATCCCTTTGTATCGAAAGCGAAACGGCGCAATGGAGGGGCCTGGACTTTTCGCCGGCGCCCTGGTGCCACCGGCCTTCGCTTCCGCGCGATTGCCGTTCGGCTGCACAGACACCCAGCGCTTTTCGTCACCGTACAGAATGATGTGCTGCTGTTGAGGCGACAGAAGGTACCACGGCTGATCGAGCGGAATTTCAAACGCCTCGGCCATCGCCTCCAGCATCATTCGGAACGTGTCGTTCTTCCTCGGATCCGGCCACGCGCCGATCGCACCGTCCATCAGAGAACGCTCAGGACTTGTCACCAGCAGCGCCTGGTTGGCACCGAATTCGGTTCCGAGACCTTCACAGACTTTGCACCAGCCCAGCGGACTGTTGAAGGAGAACTTCTGCGGCGCCTGATGTTCGAACGATCGCTGACACTTGCTGCAGGACAGATGCAGGCTGAACCGTTGAGTCTTCCACTTCGGTTCCTCCTTCGCGGGATCCGCAATCGCCGCGTTGATCACGCCTTTGCCCAGGTCGAGAGCCGATTCCACAGAATCCGCGATGCGAGTCCTCTGCTTCGAATCCACCGTGATGCGGTCGACCACGACAGAGACGGTGTGCTGCCGACGATGATCCATCTCGGGCACTTCGTCCAGGTTGTAAGTCGTGCCATCGACGCGCACTCGAGCAAACCCGCTGGCTCGAAGACGATCCCAGACCTTCGCGAACGGCACCGAGCGATCAATTTCCACCGGAGCCAGCAGCAGCAATCGCGTTCCCGCCGGATGACTGAGAATGCCATCGACAATCTGATCGGTCGTCTGCTGCACGGCCGGAACTTCGCATTCCGGGCAGTGGATCTGACCAAGCCGCGCGAAGAGGACTCGCAGGTAATCGTAGATTTCAGTCACTGTGCCAACGGTGGAACGCGGAGTGGCTCCGACGGTCTTCTGTTCGATCGCGATCGCCGGACTCAGCCCCTGAATGCTCTCGACTTTCGGCTTCGGCATTTGTCCCAGAAACTGACGAGCATACGCGGACAGACTTTCCACGTAACGCCGCTGACCTTCGGCGTAGAGCGTGTCCATCGCGAGTGAAGTCTTGCCGCTGCCGCTGGGGCCGCAGAAGACGCTCATCTGTTCGCGGGGAACTTCCAGGCTGACCTTCTGCAGATTGTGCTGGCCTGCTCCGGAGATTCGAATCTTCTGGCTGAGGATGAACGGGTCGGCCTTGGAGCGAGCGGCCTTCCCGGTTCCGGCTTTGGTCTTCTTCCGAAATCCCGGCAGCACGGTTCGCAGAGAAGCTCCGGTGTGCGACTCGTCGCAGCGAGCAATCTCTTCGGGCGTGCCCTGAGCCACGATGCGTCCGCCGCCGGAACCACCTTCCGGGCCGATGTCGATGATCCAGTCGGACGTCTTGATCACATCCAGGTTGTGTTCAATGACGATGACCGTGTTGCCTCGATCCACGAATCCCTGCATCACTTCGATCAGCTTCTTCACGTCGGCGAAGTGCAGACCGGTGGTCGGTTCGTCAAGAAGATACAGTGTCTTGCCAGTGGAACGCTTGCCCAGTTCGCGCGCCAGCTTGATGCGCTGAGCTTCTCCGCCGGACAGCGTGGGAGATGCCTGGCCAAGCTGCATGTAGTCCAGACCCACGTCACGCAGCGTTGTCAGGAACTGAGTGATCTTCGGGAAGCTTTCGAACAGCTTGATCGCGTCGCGAATTTCCAGGTTCAGCACATCCGCGATGCTCTTGTCGTGGAACTTTACTTCCAGCGTTTCGCGATTGAAGCGGCGACCTTCGCAGACGTTGCAGGGGATCCAGATGTCCGCCAGGAAGTCCATTTCCAGCTTCGTTGCACCGTGGCCTTCGCACGCTTCGCAGCGACCGCCTTCGACGTTAAAGCTGAAGCGCCCCTCTTTGTAGCCTCGCAGTTTGGACTGGGGCAGCTGAGTAAACAGCTTGCGGATTTCGTCGAACACTTTGACGTACGTCGCGGGATTGGAACGCGGCGTTCGGCCGATCGGAGACTGATCAATGTCGATCGCCTTGTCGATCAGCTCCAGGCCCGTGATGCGTTCATGAGCCCCGGGTTCGCCGACACCCTTGTTGACATCACGATTCACGACCTGCCAGAGGATGTCATTCACCAGAGAACTCTTGCCCGAGCCGCTGACGCCCGTGATGCAGATCAGTCGCCCCAATGGAAATTCAGCCGTGATGCCCTTGAGATTATTGTGCGTCGCGTTATGAACAACGATCGATCCTCGATCCGGCGCGCGACGGACTTTGGGAATATCGATCGTTTGCCGACCGGAAAGGAACTGTCCCGTCACACTGCGTTCGGACTTCAGAACATCATCGACGGTCCCCTGAGCTACCACTTCGCCGCCCAGGATGCCGGGGCCTGGCCCGAAGTCCACGACGTGATCCGCCGCGCGCATGGTCTCTTCGTCGTGTTCGACCACGATCACCGTGTTGCCCTGATCGCGGAGGCGTTCAAGGCTTTGCAGCAGCATCGTATTGTCGCGAGGATGAAGGCCGATGGACGGTTCATCCAGAATGTAGACGACTCCGACAAGACCACAGCCAATCTGCCCCGCCAGACGAATACGCTGTGATTCACCACCGGACAACGTCGGAGCGGAACGCTCGAGCGTCAGATAGTTGAGCCCACACTGCAGCAGGAAGCCCAGACGTCCTCGAATTTCCTTGATCGCTTCTTCCGCGATCAGCTGCTGAACCGGATCCAGGGTCAGAGCATCGAAGAACTCGGCCGCGTCTTCGACCGACAGCGCGCAGACCTGAGGCAAACTCAGTTCGGACTTTTTCTGCTTCGATACAAACGACTTGCTGGCCGTCTTCAGGCGCACGTTTCTGGCCTGGCGGTTGAGACGTTCGCCGCTGCAGCTCGGGCAGGTCACGACTTCCATGTACTTTTCGAGCTGTCGGCGTCGCATCGGATTTCCGCCCGTGCGAAACGACGCCAGCAGGTTGTTGGACCAGCCTTCCCACGTGCCGCCATGCTTCCAGCCGCCGCCTCGGCTTTTCCATGTGAACGTGATGTGGCGATCACCGGTGCCGAACAGGAATTTCTGCTTGGCTTCTTCAGGCAGACTGGACCATGGTGCTTTGAGCATCGAGTCGGCCAGCAGTCCGCAGTCTTCTTCGATGGCATTGACCGCACCGACGATCAGATGCTTTGGCCAGCGTCCCATCTTCGACCAGTCCAGCAACAGCAGCGCGCCCTTCTGGATGGACTTTCCCGGGTCCACGATCAGCTGATGCATGGGGAAGCCGTGCATCATGCCCAGTCCGTTACAGTCGAGGCACATACCGAGAGGACTGTTGAAACTGAAGAGCTGCGGCGTTGGCGGCTCGTAGCTCATCCCGCTTTCCGGGCATGCATAATGAGCACTGTAGAGACGGTCGCCGGGAGCCATCGCAGGCGGCGCGAAGTCTTCATCATCTTCCGCCACCATGGACGGTTCCGCCACTCGCAGCGCGCGATCGTCAGGGCCTTCGTCGATCATGGACGCGCGGGAAGGCTTGCGTCGGGAAGAGTCTGCCTTCTCAGGCTCGACGCTGCAGATCAGTTTTCCATCGGCCAGCTTCAGAGCCTGTTCGACGGCTTCCGCCACGCGAGTCCTCTGGTTGGCGCTGGCCACAAGTCGGTCGATGACCACGTCAATGTTATGCTTGTGGTGCTTGCGAAGAACGGGTGCGTCAGCCAGCTGGATGATTTCCCCGTCGACCCTCGCGCGGAGATAACCTTTCTTCAGCAGGTCTTCGAACAGATCACGAAACTCGCCCTTCTGATTCTGCACGATCGGCGCCAGAATCTGGAAACGCGTTCCCTCGGGCTGACTCATCAGGCTGTCAATAATCTGATCGGTCGACTGAGCACGGATGGGCTTCCCGGAAACGTAGCAGTACCCCTGACCGACTCGCGCGAACAGGACTCGCAGGTAGTCGTAGATTTCGGTGATGGTGCCGACGGTGCTGCGAGGATTTCGGCTGGTGGACTTTTGCTGAATGGAGATCGACGGAGCCAGCCCGGAGATGGAATCGACATCCGGCTTTGGCATCTGCCCCAGGAACTGCCGCGCGTACGTGGAGAGCGATTCTACATAGCGTCGCTGACCTTCCGCGTAGAGTGTGTCAAAGGCCAGCGAGCTTTTGCCGGACCCGCTGACGCCCGTCATCACGATCAGTTTGTTGCGAGGAAGCGAGAGGCTGACATTGCGAAGATTGTGCTCCCGGGCTCCGCGAATAACGATGTCCGAACTGGCCATGAAACGACGATCAGGTTGATGTGCAGAAGTGAGAACGTCCGGCGATGGTACCGTGCCCGAATTATAGGCGCTTCAAGCCACGTGTCGCGTCAGTAGGTGCCGCTTGCCGAGCGGCACTTCGCGGCCCCGCCGCGACCAGCGACCGGATGAGGTGCCACAGGAACGCAGGTGGACGTGGAAACGCATCCTCGCCCCGCTTGTCCGTTTGGGCGTGAGTGGCTTTGGTATCACGTGGGTGCGAGAACGAGGTTCGCCTGACGGCGAAAGTCTCGCTCGGCAAGCGAGACCTACAGTAGGTGCCGCTTGCCGAGCGGCACTTCGCGGCCCCGCCGCGACCAGCGCCCGAACGAGGTTCCACAGGAACGCAGGCGGCCGTGGCAACGCATCCTCGCCGTGTTTGTACTATGGGCGCGAGTGGCATTGGCATCACGTGGGTGGGAGAACGAGGTTCGCCTTTCGGCGAAAGTCTCGCTCGGCAAGCGAGACCTACGATGCGTTGCTGCG
The DNA here is from genome assembly GCA_046349695.1 of Planctomycetaceae bacterium. Classification (GTDB taxonomy): domain Bacteria; phylum Planctomycetota; class Planctomycetia; order Planctomycetales; family Planctomycetaceae; genus SXXK01. Next base: position 52,628 of record JAXMBV010000026.1, read on the forward strand.
AGCGGCACTTCGCGGCCCTGCCGCGACCAGCGCCCGAACGAGGTTCCACAGGAACGCAGGCGGCCGTGGCAACGCATCCTCGCCGTGTTTGTTCTATGGGCGCGAGTGGCATTGGCATCACGTGGGTGGGAGAACGAGGTTCGCCTTTCGGCGAAAGTCTCGCTCGGCAAGCGAGACCTACAGTAGGTGCCGCTTGCCGAGCGGCACTTCGCGGCCCTGCCGCGACCAGCGCCCGAACGAGGTGCCACAGGAACGCTGGTCGACGTGGAAACGCATCCTCGCCCCGCGGAGTTTGTTCTATGGCGTGAGTGGCTTTGGTATCACGTGGGTGCGAGAACGAGGTTCGCCTGACGGCGAAAGTCTCGCTCGGCAAGCGAGACCTACAGGTTGCAAACATGCATAGAGTAAGATACTGTGTTATACACCTACGCCAGCAAGAGTCCTCAGCAAGGTTATTCAGCCATGGAGTTTGTCCGCACGCCAGAAACACTAGGGTTTTGGATTGGCCGACTCCCTCATTGGGAAGTAGCTGAGGGGCGTTATTTTGTGACAATCCACCTCGACGGAGCCATTCCGCAAGAGGGGCGGCTTCGAATCGAGCAGCAGTCACAGGAGCTGAAACGCGTCCGTAAGCCGACAGCCGCGAACACGATGTCGCTCATGCGGACCATCTTCCGTGCGATGGAAGAGTGGCTTGATCACAGTAGCTATAACACCGCTTTGTCTGTTCCGAGAGTTGCAGGGATGGTCATCGAGGCGATCGAACATCGCGTTCAGCAGGGTACCTGGATCGTCTATGAGTATGTCGTGATGCCGACTCATATCCATGTGTTCTTGAGTGTTTTAAAAGGCACGCTCAAAGAGTCGCTGGAGGATTTCAAACGCTGGACCGGACACCGGGCAGCCAGAATGGTCCGATTCAAGAACGGCCGATTCTGGCAAGATGAGTGGTTTGATCATTGGTCCCGGAGCCCGGACCAGGATGATCGAATCAGTCTGTACATTCGTCGGAATCCAGAGGAAGCCGGCCTTGTCAACAACTACCGCGACTGGCCCTACGGCAGTTGGTCAAAGTAGGTGCCGCCTGCCGGCCTGCCGGGCGGCACTTCGCGGCCCCGCCGCGACCAGCGCCCGAACGAGGTTCCACAGGAACGCAGGCGGCCGTGGCAACGCATCCTCGCCGTGTTTGTTCTATGGGCGCGAGCGGCATTGGCATTACGTGGGTGCGAGACAAGGTTCGCCTGACGGCGAAGTCTCGCTCGGCAAGCGAGACCTACAGTAGGTGCCGCTTGCCGAGCGGCACTTCGCGGCCCGCCGCGACCAGCGACCGGATGAGGTACCACAGGAACGCAGGTCGACGTGGAAACGCATCCTCGCCCCGCTTGTCCGTTTGGGCGTGAGTGGCTTTGGTATCACGTGGGTGCGAGAACGAGGTTCGCCTGACGGCGAAAGTCTCGCTCGGCAAGCGAGACCTACTCGACGAGTTCGAACGCGCGAGAGACTTCGTCGGGTACTCGGCAGGGCATCAGGTTTGAGAAGGACACAAAGGCCCACTGAGTTTCTGCTTTGCCGATCAGGATGCGATCGGGGCCGCGAAGGATCTCGTAGCGGCGGGCCGAGGTTGCGCGCTTCATTTCCGAGACCCATGTTCGCACGGTGATCAGATCGTTCTCAAATGCTGGCCCTAGATATTCAATGAAGTGCGAGCGGACGACCCAGCCTTTGCCAAGCTGATGGTAGGCGGAACCAGGCCAGCCCTGAGCGGCTGAGTGCGCGACTGCGGCGTCCTGAAGCCAGCGCACGAACACCAGGTTGTTCACATGACCGATTCCGTCGATATCCGAAGGAAGCACGGGTTGAGTGTGTTCGAAAATGGCTGGCATGTCCGCTCGCCGTGAGGGGTCAGTTACTTCTGCGCGTTGAGCCCGAACAAATTCGATGAGCCTGAAACGACCAGGGCCTGGAGAGTCGACAACCTCAGCGAAGCGTCAACCCTTCAGGCCTTGAAGGATCCTCTTCCTCAGCCGATGGTCGAGCCACCGGTGAGGTTGAGTGAGTCTTTAGTTGCGGCGACGAGGAGGACGGTTGTCGCGTGTCTTGTAACGGTTCTCCGTGCGTCGAGCATGGTCTTCCGTTGGTGTTCGCAGCGAAAGACAGCCGATCGCTTCTTCCCAGGTTGGAATGTCCTGAAACTCCGGAGCAACGCGAGGTTCCACCGGCCGGCGATCGCCACCCTCCACATCGCGCGCTTCCGCACGTTCGCGGACAGGACGACGGCCTTCGCGAGGTTCACGTCCTTCACGTGGTTCACGCGGCTCGCGTTCCGGACCGGCATCACGTCCTCGGTGACGTTCCGCACGTTCAGGTCGGTCTGGTCGCTCTGGCCGGTCCGAACGCTCTGGTCGCTCGGATCGCTCTGGCCGCTCGGGTCGTTCGCCTCGATCACTTCTCTCCGGTCGCTCGCCTCGAACATGACGTTCCGGCCGTTCTCCTCGTTCAGTGCGTTCGCCCCGATCTGGCCGTTCGCCGCGTTCCGCACGTTCAGGTCGATCCGGTCGGTCTGGTCTTTCAGCCCGGTCGCGCTCACCGCGAGCAGGTCGCTCGAAACGATCGCCCCGATCACCACGTTCGCCCCGATCAGGACCGCGCCCTCGTGAACGGCGGGGCCGTTCCACTTCTTCGGGTTCGTGCGAGAAGTTTTCGAGGTCCGCATCGTCTTCCAGAAACTCATCGTCCGGTTCGTCGTCGAAATCGCGAGCTGGCCGACGTGGAGCCGGTTCCGGACGTTCGCTGCGAGGTTCACGTGGAGCATCGCTGCGAGGTTCGCCTCCGCGGCCACGACCACGGCCCCGACCGCGGCGACCGCGACGTCGTCCGCCGCGATCCGAATCCTCATCGTCTTCTTCCGCCGGTTCCGGTTCTTCTTCAACACGACTGACAGGAGCCGGAGGTTCTTCACGAACGCGTCGCTGAGCTTTCACGCTGCCAGCGGAAACGCTGACGATGTCTTCCTGATCTTCTTCGAACAGGATTTCGCTCAGATCTTCGTCCACATCGCTGCCAGCCGGTGCATCGGTCGATTCCCCGTCTGCCGCTTCTGAGGTTTCTTCGAAGCGGCGACGTCCACGACCGCGGCCACCACGCCGACGTCCTCGGCGTCGTCCTTTGCCACGGCCGTCACCCTCTTCACCGTCTTCGCCGTCCTCTCCAGCGACTGCTGGTTCCACAGCGGCTGGCTCTGATTCAACATCATCAAGTTCAGCGGCTTCATCGCTGGTACGACCGGAACGTGATCCGCCCGCTTCGTCCCAAACCCAGCGATCCAGTTCGTCCCAAACTTCCTCGTCGCCCTTGGGAGCCACTCGTTCAGACGAATCGCGTGCGCTGTCGCGACGTGCTTCCGGAGCCTCATCGCGCTGAGCACGTGCGTCATTCGGTCGGCGATCCTGACGTCCGCGGCGTCCGCGAGGTTCTTCAGAATCGCGCTCGTCGCGTTCCTGTCGTCGGCCACCTCGACCTCCGCGCTCTTCTCTGGGAGCACGTTCCGCACGAGGCTCCGCAACGGGAGCACGGCGAGGCGGTGCGGGATCGATGTCGCCACCAAAATCCAGGTCATCGTCAGTAATCTCAGCCGCTGGTGCTTCGACTTCCTCCTCTTCGAATTCGTCGTCTTCGTCTTCAAGTTCTTCGTCATCTTCGTCACCGAAGTCGAAGTTCTCGTCATCCTCTTCTTCGTCGCTGGCTTCGACGTCGTCGGTCACATCTTCGTCGTCATCGTCATCTGAGAAGACGATCAGGTCGTCGAGGTCATCTTCGTATTCCACTCCGCCGCCAGCGGGTGAGCCTGCGTCAATGACGTCAGCCGATGGGCTGGCTGGAGCAGGTTCTGCCGGGGTCTGAGCTGATCGGACGTCGTCATAATCGTCAAAAAGCACTTCACCGCCCACGTCGGCCGGGGTGAGGTTGAGGCCGAAAAAGGACTCCGCCAAATATCGAGCCGCTTCGTCGGATTTCTTCCGAGCGTCGTCACCGGAACTGGTCATCTGTAACCGTCTTTCACTTCGAGTCGATCTGCCACGTTTGCACGAAAGCCAATGTGGCCATTCCATTTACGGAGGGTAACCCGGAAAACGCTGAAATTCAACGGGGAGCGGAAAGCATGAATCTGCCGCAGTTTTCAGAGAACCAGCCAAGGCCAGGAAAGAAAATTCCCGAAATGGCTCGGTTTTTCGGAACTCCCGCGGAATCACGGGCGTCACTCAGGCTATCGTCCCGAAAGCCATCCTGCGCGCTGTCCGGTGCGGTTTCGCAGGATTCGTGCAGGATCCTGCCTGTTATTCACGGTTTGACGCCTGTTTTCCCTCCGTTCGATACTGCGATGCCTTCTTCGCCCAATTCACCATCCAGCGATCTTCCCGAAACCCTGCTGCAGCTGATTTCTGCAGACATGGACGGGGAATTGTCGGCTGCTGAGAAGCTGGAGTTGCAGGCGCAGGAAGCCGCTCATCCGGAAAAAGTTGCTGCGATTCGTCAGCGATTTACGGCTGTTCAGACGGGCTTGAAATCATTGCCAGTGGCTCCTTTGCCGGGGCTGTTGTTTCAGACGCCAAAGGCCACTGTACCGCAAAGTGCTCGCCGTCGTGGTCAGGTTGCCGTCGTGTCGGTCATCACAGCGATGGTCCTTGGGCTGATGGTGATGGTGCGATTGCTTGGCAGGACAGGTGAACCTGCCGAAGGGATGACGATGGCATCCGCCGGAGCCACTGCGGAACGATCCGCTGCCCCGATGGTTGCTGATTCGAGGGCCGCTGACTCGATGGTCATTGGCCCTATGGCTGCTGACTCGAAGACTGCGGCTGATGAAGAACTGCTGGCCGCAAGGACCAATGTGCAAGCGCCGGCCATGAGTGCCAGGCAGAGCGCAACGGCTTCAGCTGCAGCAGGCCCTGGGGCAGAATCTCCTGGTGCTCACATGGAGCAAACGGCTGCGGAAGCGCCGAATGGGACTCAGCGCCTGCGTGAACTGCTGGATGCTGGAAAGTGGAACGTCGTGGTACTTCGAGTTTCCGAAGCTCAGCATCAGACGGCCGTTCAAAAGGTGGAAAGTGTGTGTCAGGAACATGGTCTGTCGCTGACGGCTCGTCCCGTTCAGGGGAACGAATCTGTCGAGCGCATGGGATTTGTTCTGACGTCTTCAGAGGCCGCCGAACAGAATGCGATTGTGGCTGAGCTTGAGAAGGCGCTGGGAGTCGAGGCTGTCACAGATCCTGAGCGGAGTCTCACTGAAATGAGTCGGGAAGAGATCGCCCGAATCGTTCGCCAGTCTTTGGAATCGCCGACGCAGGCGGAGCTCTTCGAGGGCGATCTTTACATTGCCACGCCGGACCACAGTGAACTGGTTGCAGCCGCAGAGGCTCTGTTGCAGTCTGATGCGAAGCAGAAGAATGCTGCCGCAGCCGCGGCCGCGGCGAATCATGCAGACGTCGCAAATGAACTGACGCTGCTGGTGCTTGAGTTCCCAATGCCTGAGGCCATCTGATTGCTGAGGTTGCCGTAGCGAAACGGCGCAAGACGTCCGGTGAGTCCGCGTTGTGAAGACACCAGAGTCTTCGCGCTGCCTCCTGCCCTGCTGCTGGTTCGCGTCTTCCAGGAACCGCGCTTAGAATGTGCCCAGTGTTCGAGCGCGTGTGGTGCGCGTATTTGAGGCGAACAGCGAGAGCAGCGACCTGGTAACGAGCCGGCTGACCGGCTCACTTGAGGCGAAGGCAAAGCCCTTCAGGGGAGATCGTAATGCGCGGAGTTCTTTGGCGAGTGTGTGGCAGCGCGGTGTTGGGACTGATGCTTCAGGCGTCGGCTGCAAGGGCTCAGGAAACCAGTGTGCCGGAACTCACACCGGATGAACAAAAGGCGATGGCCGTTATTCAGCAGGGAATGGTCACGTCAACGATCTCCTTTCTTTCGTCTGATGAAATGGCCGGGCGAGATACTCCTTCGAAGGAACTGAACATTGCTGCCGCCTACGTGGCCGCTCGATTTCGAGGAGCGGGACTGGAAGGGCTTGGCCCGGAAGGATCCTTCTATCAGACGAATGAGCTTCAGCAGTACGGTGCGCCCGCCAGCAATGCGACCGTGAAGGCCGGAAGCGAATCCATTCAGGTTCTGGGAACAGTGTTCGGTCCTGATGAAGCCGCTGAAGTTCGCTCCGTTGTTGTCACAGACAAAGAGGATGTGACAGGGAAACTCGTTGTGATGGACGAGCCTGTTCTTCCACCGCAGGCGGCTTCGAACCCGCTGATGGGCACCGTCGCGATTGCTCGCCGAATCGCACCGATTGCCGCGAAGAAGCCGTCTGGCATTCTGATTCGTGTGGCAGAGGGAAGTCCGCTGCCGGACATGATGGCGGCCAGTCAGGGCAAGGCCGTTTCAATGCCGGCGCAGTTTCAGTATGCACTGCCCGTGGTGCTGATTCCGAAGCAAACAAAGCTGGACGGAGAAGTTCAGCTGAACGCGACGCCTCGAGTGCGCAACGTGGCTCAGGTTCACAACGTGATTGGCGTGCTGCGAGGATCCGATCCGGAGCTGTCAAAGCAGGCCATCATGATTACGGCTCACCTGGATCACATCGGCGTGCTGCAGGGAGATCGCGAAGGCGACACGATCAACAATGGTGCCGATGATAACGCCACGGGATGCACCGCAGTCGTGACGCTGGCCGACGCCTTCGCCGCGCTGGAAACAAAGCCGGCACGTTCGGTGATCTTCATGACGTTCTGGGGTGAGGAGAAGGGCCTGCTTGGTTCGAAGTACTTTGCCGACAAGCCACTCTGGCCTCTGGAAAACGTGGTGGCCAACGTCAACATCGAGATGATTGGCCGACCCGAAGTCGGCGCCGACGAAAAGATGTGGGGCACCGGCTGGACTCGATCCACCCTGGGTCCTCAACTGGCCGTCGGGGCGAAGCGAGCAGGCGTTGAAGTCTTCCACCGCGAAGACGTCAGCGAAATGCTGTATGCTCGAAGCGACAATTATTCGTTCGTGCAAAAGGGCGTCATCGCTCACAGCTTTTCCGCGGGGTCACTCCACAACGACTACCACCAGCCCAGCGATGAGTTTTCGAAGCTGAACGTGAAGCACATGACTCGCATTATCCAGGGCTTGTTCGCCGGCTGTCTGCCATTGGCGAAGAATCAGCTGACGCCGACGAAGACGGAGTGAACTGGCGTGGGCCGCAAGGGCATGGGAATTAGGTGAGGAATGGGAATCATGGGATTCATGACTCCTATCGTTCTCATGATTCCCATCAATCCCATCACAGCCCGCCACTAAACGCGCGGCTTCGCCGCCCCACCGACTTCGGCCAGCTGCTGATCTCGCGTTTGGATGGCGTCGGTGATGACCTTCAGGCTGTCGGCGCTGAGCGTGCGGTCGCCGGCAGCTGCGGTTTGTTCGATCTGTTGCGGGCTGCGAGCCCCCACAATGGCGGCGGTCAGTGCGGTCTGTCGAAGTGTCCATGCGATGGCGACATCGGAGACGCTCCATCCCAGTGACGTCGCGAGCCTTCGCAGAGTGTCGACGAAGGTGAGATTAATCTCCAGCTGCGGGGAATGAAATCGCGGGTCGCGCGACCGATGGTCTTTCTCCGTGAGTGACGCTGCTCGTTCGGCTGTGAATGATCCAGTGAGCAGTCCTTTTCCCATCGGGCTGTAACAGATGACGCCGATCTGGTTCTGTTCGCAGAACGGCAGAATCTCCGCTTCGATCTCTCGAGCGATCATACTGTACGGTGGCTGAAGCGAAGTGATCGGGTGAATGGCCTGCAGTCGCTTCATCTGACTGACGGAATGGTTGGAGACACCGATGTGGCGGACCTTGCCCTGAGTCTTCAGATCCACGAGCGTCTGCCAGCCTTCTTCGATTTCTTCGTCCGGTTCCGGCCAGTGCATCTGATACAGATCGATGCAGTCCACGTTCAGACGCTTCAGGCTGGCTTCACATTCTGCAATGACACTGTCGCGTCGCAGGCACTTGCCGATTTCTCCATTCCCCAGAGCGACTCGACCGCACTTCGTGGCGATCAGCGGTCGCTTTGATGCAGGAATCTGCTGCAGCGCTTTCGCCACCAGAACTTCACTGCGCCCTTCCCCGTAGATCGCCGCTGTGTCAATCCAGTTGACGCCCAACTCGACGGCCCGAACGATCGCCGCGATCGCTTCGGATTCATCCTGATCGCCCCAGCCGAACTTCCAGTCTCCACCGCCGATCGCCCATGTACCAAGCCCGATCACGCTGATGGAGATCTTCTCCGGGCCAAGGAATCGATACTGCATGACGGTTTCCTGATCAGGGGTGGTGGGTGAATGGGCGAGAAAAGAATTGGTGCTGCCAGAGAACTGTAGCAAATGTAGGTGCGGCTTGCCGAGCAGCACTTTGCGGCTTGCCGCAACCAGCGACCAGACGAGGTACCACGAGATCGCTGGTCGACGTGGAAACGCATCCTCGCGGAGATTGTTCGTATGAGCGAGAGTGGCTTTGGCATCACGTGGGTGCAAGAACGAGGTTCGCCTGACGGCGAAAGTCTCGCTCGGCAAGCGAGACCTACTGTACGAACCGTTTGGAAGGCGGGGCCTACTGTCGCCATGGGGCGGTGCGTTGCCTATGATGCGGTCAGGAAACAAACGACCCTGGCAGTTCGTCGCCAGGGAGAGACTCACACGATTCACGGGCCTCCAGCAGACGCGTGACGTGTGAAGAGGAATTCGAACCGGGAACAAATCAGGGTTTCAACATGCCTGTCACACGCATTGCCACAATTCTTCGCGACGGTCAGCCAGGGACGACAATCACCGCAAAAGGCTGGGTCAGGACTCGACGGGATTCCAAGAACGGCTTCTCATTCATCGAGCTCAATGATGGCAGCTGCATGAAAAGTCTTCAGGTGGTCGTGGAAAGCACCGTCCCCGGTTACGAACAGTCGATCAAGGACGTCACGACCGGAGCCAGCGTCTCGATCGAAGGAACGGTCAAGGAATCTCCGGGCAAAGGACAGCGGATCGAACTGCATGCCAGTTCACTGACCATTCTGGGAGCGGCTGATCCGGCAACGTATCCACTTCAGAAGAAGGGACACAGCTTTGAGTTCCTTCGCGACATTGCTCACCTGCGTGCTCGCACCAACACGTTCGGCGCGGTTGCACGCGTGCGAAACTGCATCAGCTGGTCGATCCACAATTTCTTCCAGCAGCGAGGCTTCCTGTATCTGAACACGCCGATCATCACGACGTCCGACTGCGAAGGCGCCGGCGAGATGTTCCAGGTGACGACTCTGGATCTGGCGATGCTCGCAAAGAAGCAGATTGATCAGATCGACTGGAAGTTCGACTTCTTTGGCAAACCCGCGTCGCTCACCGTCAGCGGACAGCTGGAAGCAGAAACCTACGCGACGGCCATTGGCGACTGCTACACGTTCGGGCCCACGTTCCGCGCAGAGAACAGCAACACGACTCGGCATCTGGCGGAGTTCTGGATGGTCGAGCCGGAGATGCCGTTCTACGAGCTGCCGGACAACATGGACCTGGCCGAAGCGTTCATCAAGACGATGGTGAACGATGTGCTGGCGAAGTGCGGCGACGACATGGAATTCTTCAATGAACGCATCGACAAGACTGTCCTGGCCAAGCTGGAGAACATTCGAACAAAGGACTTCATCCGACTGCCGTACACCGAAGCGATCGACATCATCACGAAGAGCGGCAAGAAGTTTGACTATCAGGTTCAGTGGGGCAGCGACCTGCAGACAGAACACGAACGCTTCCTGACAGAAGAGCACTTTGGGCAGCCCGTGATTCTGTACAACTATCCTCGCACGCTGAAACCGTTCTACATGCGATGTAATGAGGACGGAAAGACCGTGCGAGCCATGGACGTGCTTGTTCCGGGAGTCGGTGAAATCATCGGCGGCAGTCAGCGTGAAGAGCGACTGGACGTGCTGACTCAGCGCATGCAGGAATGCCACCTGAATCCGGAAGATTACTGGTGGTACGTCGATCTTCGAAAGTACGGCACAGTGCCCCATTCCGGTTTTGGTCTGGGGCTTGAGCGAGCTGTGCTGCTGATCACCGGCATGACCAACATTCGCGACGTGATTCCATTCCCGAGAACACCGGGACACGCGGATTTTTAGCAGCCCAGGTCGTAGTGGATCTCGCCAGAGTTCCTGCGTCTTCCGCTGCTGATGGGATCTCTGGCGAGATCCACTACCAATGACGGCAAAGACGAGCTCGCCCGATTGCGCCGGCTGTGAGGATTGCAGCGACGGAAGTCTGTGGCGCGGTTCAGGAATTCCAGCAAGAACTGCCGGATGGCTTCGATGACCCATCCGCTCGACTGCGCGCGGGGTTGCGCACAGGACGCGCTTTGCAGACGGTCGCAGAGATGCGGTTGTTTGCATGACGTGAAAGCAGAGTCTGGCGGCTCTGACTGTCATTCTACCTGGAATCAGACATGCTCGTCATCGTTGGTATCATCATCGTTTTGGGTTCCGTTCTGACCGGCTTCAGCATGGCCGGCGGACATATCCATTCGCTGATTCACCCATCAGAACTTGTGACCATTGGCGGGGCCGCTCTGGGCGCGATGGTTTGCAGTTCGCCTCCGAAGGTGCTGAAAGACCTGATGCATGGTCTGATCGCGCTGCTGAAAGGAGGGAACGTGGGAAAAGTCACCTACAACCAGGCATTCCAGCTGCTCTATGAACTTTTCCGAATCGCGCGGCGAGATGGGATGCTGGCGTGGGAATCGATTCTTGCCGAAGGTCACGACAACGCCACCTTCAAGAAGTATCCGAAGATCGCCAACGATCATCATCTGCTGGAATTCGTTACTGGCGCACTTCAGGGAGCGATGGAAGGCAACGACGGCCCCGCGCTGCAGGCGCTGCTCGACACGGAAATTCACGTCTTCGAAGAAGAGCATCATGCCGCTGTGACCGCGCTGACTCGAACGGCCGACGGTCTTCCCGGGTTCGGGATCGTCGCGGCGGTTCTGGGGATCGTGGTGACCATGGGTGCGATCGGCGGTCCCGTTGAAGAGATCGGACACAAAGTGGGTGCCGCTCTGGTCGGAACGTTTCTGGGAATTTTGATGTCGTACGGAATGATCGGCCCGGTCGCCGGTGCTCTGGATGCACTGGGTCATGCGGAAGTGGCTCTTCGCAAAACCATCGTCGCCGCCATCGTCGGCTTCGCGGGTGGTGGATCTCCGAAGGCTGTGATGGACAACGTTCGTCGCGGCTGCGGCACTGCTGTTCGTCCAAGCGCCAAGGAGATGGAAGAGCTGCTGAAAGAAGTGGATGCCGCGAAGTAGCGATGCGACGGGCGCGGTGATCGATGGTCGATGAAAGAACCTTCGTCGGCAAAGAATGAGCAAACGAGGATCGGTCGGAAGAAACAGAGGAGAAAGCCATGGCAGGTGGCGGTGGTGGTGCGTGGAAAGTTGCCTATGCCGACTTCGTGACCGCTATGATGGCGTTCTTCATGGTGATGTGGCTGGTGTCACAGGACCAGAAGGTGAAGGACTCCGTCGCGAAGTACTTCGTGGATCCCGTGGGTTTCAGTCTGTCAGGTTCATCGAACCGACCAAAAGACGCAGCCGGCGTTTTTGATTCGGAATTCAACGGTCAGGTGCCGGGAGCCAAGAGCAGAACGTCGGGCCGCGGCCGAGGCACGATGAGAAGTCGTGAGAACATGGAGGGCGAAACCTCTATGGTGGCCGACTCGATTCTTGAAGACACCGAAAAGAGCCAGAAGTGGATGGGCGAAGCCAAACGCCAGCTGGACGCCGCCAAAGATGCCCCCGCCGTGCAGGCCGGCAATGTGACTGAGATCGAAGCCGCCAAAATGCTTCTCGCCCGCAAGCTGCGTCAGCAATTCCAGTCCGAAGCCATCGGCGCGACCGAAGGCGTCTACCAGGACCTGGTCTCCGCGTCCCTCAATCGAGTCGACTTCGACGAACTTGCCGAAGAGCTGATTCGCAGCAGCATGGAAGAAGACGAAGAATAGCCCACCGGATTCTGGCAGCGCATGGAATACCGTTGCCCAGGTAGCGGAACGGCGCAAGCCGTCCGGTGTCGCAAGCCTGAGTGTCAGCGGCCGTCCGTCGTTTCCACAGACATCGCTTTGACCGCTGCCTTGAACTGAGCGGTGATCTGATCCAGTTGCTCATCGGTCAGTTCGGCAGACTTCAGTGACGCCGCTTCCTGCACAACACCAAACGTTCCTTTTTGCGGCACGATCAGCATCACGACCAGATCGCCGTCCTGAAAAACGCCCACCTGTTTCCTGGCTCGAGTGATGGCGTTGGGGTCGGGGATTCGGATCATGAGTCCGGCTGCGAGGTGTTGAATCTGGTGCTTCGCGACCTGCTGCTTCAACGTGTCCAGCTGAGCCTTCCATTCGTCTTCCGAAGGTGTTGGATGGTTCTCATGTGAAACAAACAGGAACGAGGACTTCAGCTGCGGATGCTCTGCGACGATGGCATCCATGCGATCTGCCAGTTTCATCACTGCGTCGCTGGAGTCCTTTGAGAAGATGGCGATCCGAGCTTCATTGCGGTGAGCAAGAACCGGGCACACCTCGCGTTGCTCATCGATCCACGCTCCGCTGAGAAAAGTGGCCACGATGCTGGCCGGAGCATTCTTTCCTTTCTCCGGAGGCTCGGCCCGACAGTGATGAAGGAGTGACGTGGCCAGGACAGAAACTGTCAGCATCAGAGCAAGCGTGAAAGGACGCATCGTCGGACCTTTGTGTGAAGAGGCTGGATAACCGGCAGTGAGGCGATGCCGTTCCGTCGGCAGGAACTATCGATCAGCAAACCGGGATGCACCAGATTTGATCCGGGGAAAACCATCGTCGTGACAGAGTTCTTACATTCCTGGGAGGCGCGGGTGGTCGCCTTGACGGTGCTCTGTTTGGAAGGGACTCGAAGAACACAAGGGACCAAAGAGACGTCAGGAGCCCAGCAAAAAGCCTGAGAGGATTCGTCTTGAGTCAAAATGCCAGTTTGTGCAATGCTACCGCGACTTTGTCCAATCCTGTCTCTCCTCTGATCCTCAAAAACCCTTCATTTTCAGCAAATCTGGCCGATTTTCACCGAATCAACGGCCGCCTGCTGATCCCGACTTCCCATCAAACGATCTGCCAAAGCCCGGTTTCCGAGCCTCATTATGGTCCGTTCGCGAAATCTGATCGAACGACTGCGACGCCTGTCGAAAGAGCTGTGCTGCGCATCCGTTCTGGCGGGACTGACGCTGGCAGCGTGGTCATTGGACCCTGTCGCATCGGCTGTTGTGTATGCTCAGGATGGCGACGAAATCACGATCGTCGACGTAGTGGTCGAAGGCAACCAAACCATCCCGGAATCGGTGATTCTGCAAAAGATCCAGGCTCAGCCGCAGCGAGCGATCTCAGAGCGACTGATTCGCGAAGACAAGCGATCGCTTCTGAATACTCGCTGGTTCTTCGAAGTCCGCGAGCGACTGGACGAAACGCCTCAGGGCCTTGTGCTGGTCTTTGTCGTTAAGGAACGCCCCATCGTTCAGAAGGTGGAGTTCCGCGGCAACAAGAAGGTGAAGCTGAAGCATCTGAAGGCCTGGACCGGTCTGAAGGCTGGCAGCCCGTTCGACTACATTGCCAACCAGGAAGCCGTGCGGCGCATTGAACAGGAATACAAAGACAAAGGCTACTACTTCGTTGAAGTGCAGCTGACGAAAGGTGGCCAGCCTGGCGACCGTGAAGTGGTCTTTGATATCAAGGAAGGTCCCAAGGTCCAGGTCAAGCAGCGAACCTTTGAAGGCAATGTGTTCTGGAGCGATGCGGATCTCCGCAAGAACCTGATTTCCAAAGAAGCTTTCCTGATCTTTGGCGGACTGTTCAACCCGGACACGATTCCGTCAGACATTGAAGCAGTGAAGGCGTTCTATCGAAGCGTGGGCTTCTTCGACGTCGAAGTCACTGGCGAACCGCTCTTTTCGGAAGACCGATCGGACGTCAATCTTCATTTCAAGGTGAAGGAAGGTGTCCGCTACAAGGTTCGCGATGTGCAGTTCGAGGGCAACAGCCTGATCGCCACATCGAAGCTTCGCGATGATTCCAAGCTGTTGCCCGGACAGTTTTTTGAATCGTATCCGCTGTCCAAAGACGTCAACCGGATGCTTGGCTACTACGGGGACATGGGGCACTACTTTGCGTCCGTGAATCCCGTGCCGCACTTCACAGAGACACCAGGCGTTGTCGACCTCGTGTTTGAAGTCGACGAAGACCGGCCACGCTATATTCGTGAGATCAACGTTCATTACGACGGTGACTACCCGCACACAAAGCAAACCGTGGTTCTGGACCGTATTCAGGTCCAGCCTGGCGACCTTGCGATTCCAAAGCTGGTTCGCCGCGGACGCAGCCGATTGAACGGAAGCGGTCTGTTTGAACCTGGAATTGCTTTTGACGTTCAGCCGGTGGAGCCGGAACAGACCAGCTTTGCCTCAATGAGCCGCATGGTGCGCGGCCAGAATCCTGCCACCGGTACCGATCAGTGGACAGAGCGATTTGTCCAGGCGGTTCACACAGTGGAACCGTCGGTAGAGATCGGCAACTATGAAGCGATCCTGGGAACTGGTTACAGCGAAGACTCTGCAAAGGAAACGCAGCCTGCCCAGGCCACCGCTGATGCTCCAGCCGACTTTGGAGACTCGCAGGATCTGAAGTCGCCGGATCCATCGCTCTCGATGCGACCGCAGGGAATTCCATCCAGCTTCAGCTACGTGGGTGCTCACACCGAATCGGAACCGACCGTCGCCCGGACAGAATCGCGCGTGCTGAAGCCGGAAGGTCGCAGCGCACTGCCAGGCCATTCCTTTGGCACGCCGCTCAGTCAGCCGGCGAAGTCCACACAGGCAGCGAATCCGTCGCTTGCCGTGACTGAGACATCCTCATTCTCATCGTCCATGACGACTCCGTTCTCAGAAGCAGTGGCGGACCCTGCACTCGTGGCGCCGATGTTTGAATCAGAGGCGGTGGAATTCCGAAGCGTCGATGCGTCGAGCCTGTTCTCTGCAGACACTTCCACGTTTGTCGCTTCAGCGGAAATGATGGAATCCGAAGAGCCCATCATTCGTGCTCAAAGCCCGGACGGTGTCGATTCGTCCGCGCCTCGTCGCGAAGATGCGATGATCAATGAGAGCCCTTATCGAAATCAGTTCCGTGATATTCCTCCGGGCTGGGTTGATATTAACGTCAACGCCACGGAAGGTCGTACCGGACGTCTGATGTTCGGAGCCGGCGTGAACAGCAACGCGGGTCTGGTCGGTAACTTTGTCTGGGACGAATCGAACTTCGACCTGTTCCGACCGCCAACGACATTCTCAGACGTTCTGGAAGGTCGTGCATGGCGAGGCGGTGGTCAGCGCTTCCGTGCGGAAGCAGCGCCGGGTAATCAGGTCAGTCGCTATGCGTTGACGTGGACTGATCCGTACTTCATGTACACGGACTACAGCCTGTCGGTCAGCGGCTTCTACTTCAATCGCTACTATCCGAACTGGACGGAAGACCGCGTGGGCGGCCGAGTTTCCGTGGGCAAGCAGTTCACTCCGGAATGGTCCGGTGCCCTGGCACTGCGACTGGAACAGGTCGAAATGCGGGATGTGGACACACCGACGCCGGCGATCGTGCTGCCGTTGAAGGGAACCAGCTTCCTGTCCACCGGTCGAGTGTCCGTCACGCATGACACTCGTGACTCATCGATGATGCCAACGGAAGGTCACTACTTTGACGCCGGGTACGAACAGGCGTTCAACGACTTCCATTATCCGAAACTGGACTCCGAGTTTCGTCAGTACTTCACACTGCACAACCGAGCAGACGGCAGCGGTCGTCAGGTGCTGACCGTTGCGGGAAGTGTGGGCTGGAGCGGTGACGATACTCCGGTCTTCGAACGTTACTACGCGGGCGGCTTCCAGTCGTTTCGAGGTTTCCGATTCCGAGGTGTGACGCCTCGATCACCGTCCGGCTTCGCAACCGGTGGTACGTTCCAGGCACTGGGCACCGTGGAATATCGCGTGCCCGTGACTGCCGACGACATGATCAACGTGGTGGCATTCAGCGACTTCGGTACGGTCGATGATGAAGTGACCCTCGCGCGATTCCGAGCAACCGCGGGCTTTGGTGTGCGAGTCGTGATTCCGGCGATGGGCCCCGTGCCTCTGGCCTTCGACTTTGCCTTCCCGATCATGAGCGAAGACATCGACAACGAGCAGGTCTTCAGCTTCTACGTGGGCATCAATCGCTGACAGCGTGCGGCACGAACCGAATGGCGTGCGAGGACCAGAGGGCTTGCGCGGCTTGCGCCCTTCCGCTACTTCATTACTTTTGCAGGCCGGCAAATCTGGCCAGCTGCACAAGTTCCTTTGGCAGCGGCGATTCAAAGCGATGCGGAATTCCTGAACGAGGATGTTCGAAGGACAGCGTCGCGGCGTGAAGAGCCAGTCGCTTGAACGGCCAGGGAATGTCCTTCCACAGCTCTGTTCGGTATCGCTGGTCGCCGATCACAGGATGACCGGCTTCGGCAAAGTGCACGCGGATCTGATTGCGTCGACCCGTCTCCAGCTGAACGTCCACATGACTGACAGCGCCGCAGCGGTCTGAGCCTTTGCTGGTGCCCAGAACCTGAAAGTGCGTGACGGCCAGCTCACCCTTTTCTTCGTCGCGAGTCGAATAGCGGCTGAGATTTTTGCCCGTTGTGAGATAGCTGCGATACGTTCCCGTGGACGGCGTGACTCGGCCTGCTACGAAGGCCTGATAACGCCGGTCCGGTTTATGCGCCGCGAACTGAGCCTGAAGAGATTCCGACGCGTCTTCGTTCTTCGCGAAGACCAGAAGGCCAGATACGCCGCGGTCCAGGCGATGGACGACCAGCGCCGATGAGCCTCGAGTCGTTCGTCGGACGTGTTCCGTAACACGGTAGACCAGCGTATGAGGTTCTCTCGCGTCGGTCGGGACCGTCAGAAGTTCTGCCGACTTGTCGACCACGATGACGTCGGCATCTTCGAACAGGATCGAGAAGCCTCGATGCTTCTGCTCTTCCGGCCTTCGTCTTGGCGAATAGCGGCGATTGGCTTCAAAGCGAACCGAGACAACATCACCTTCGCGAAGAGTCTTTCCTGGATTGATTTCCACGGTGCCATTCAGTGACACGCAGTCGTGATCGAACAGTCCGGTGACATGAGAACGTGATCCTCCGGCGATCTGCTGAACGCAGCGATCGATACGGCCACCGATGAAGGTCGAGCCAGGTTCGAGTTTCTGTTCTCGCTGAAGAATGGGCACCGTTTGTTCCTGCAGACATTCAAATAGCGGAAGGGCGCAAGCCCACCGGTAATTGCGGCACCGGACGGCTTGCGCCCTTCCGCTAACTACACATTAGAGTACTCAGACAGTGAAGCACTCTGTACGAAGGATCGCGGCCCGAATTGCAGATTCCAGCGTTTGGCGGTGTTTGGCGGCAGGAAAGTAAGGTGCAATCTCCAGTGCCAGCACGTTGTCGCCCGCGCCGGGCAGCTTGACCAGATCCTTCAAAGTCATCACGACCAGCGTTGCTCCCGCAGCCGCAGCATCTCTCAGAATGTCACGATGGTCGGCTTCTGAAAAGTCGTGATGGTCGGGAAACCAGCGAGTTCCCGCGATCGTCAATCCGGCAGACTGACATGTCTGATGAAAGGCCTCCGGATTACCGATGCCGCTGGCAAGGTACACGGGCAGCCCGTGAAGTAATTCGATCGCTTGTTGCTGGCCGGAAGCCGTTCGCAGGCCGCAAGGGCGGAATTCCGTGCGAAGGATTTTC
Source organism: Planctomycetaceae bacterium (assembly GCA_046349695.1). GTDB lineage: Bacteria > Planctomycetota > Planctomycetia > Planctomycetales > Planctomycetaceae > SXXK01. Next base: position 70,514 of record JAXMBV010000026.1, read on the forward strand.
TCGGACGACAAGCCGGAATCGCTTTGTACTCGCGCTTCGATCTCGCGCAGCTGCTGTTCGGAAACCAGATCGCAGCGAGTCAGCAGAATGATGTCAGCTCGGCGCAGTCCGGAAAGCGGTTCTCTCAGCAGTCCTCGCGGCAGCACATGCCCAAACCCATACGGACATGTGGCATCAATCAGCACCAGATTCAGGTTCCGATGCAGATGCCGATGCTGCAGACCATCGTCCATGACGAGGACCTGGCAGCTCGGATGATCTGAGAGCAGCCTGCGAGCCGCTTCGATCCTTGCCGAATTCTGTTCGTGCGGAACATTCGGCGCCAGGATCTGCAGCACCTTCTTTTCGTCGTTGCCTTCCGGCGAAGCGGCCCGATAGCCTCGACTGATAATCCCGGGTTCCGCACCGGCGGCTTTGCAGAGTTCACACACGAGAGCAACGAACGGCGTCTTGCCGGTTCCGCCGGTCGTGATGTTGCCCACGCTGATGACCGGGACCGGGGCGCGGTGCATCTTCAAGACGCCCGCATCGAAGGCCGTATTACGCAGTCTCATCACGGTGCTGTAGAAGAACTCCGGAACACACAGCGCGAGGCGAGCAGTCGAAGCCATCAGGCCCCGCTGCTCACCTCGAATCAGTCTCCGGAATGCTTCTTCCATGCACTGTGTACAGCCTCTCCGTCAACAAGTAGCGGAAGGGCGCGAGCCCTTGGGCTTGTGCGTCACCGGACGGCTTGCGCCGTTCCGCTAATTCGCTCACTGCAATGAGCCGTCGCCCCCTTGCTACGCGCCGTACTTCTCAAGGCGACCGGCGTGAGCCAGCGCCTGGAGCATCAGATACTTGGCTTCGAAGATTCCCAGTTCGCCGACCCGGCAGGCGGATTCGCCGAACTGTTTGGAACCATCAAAGCGGCAGATGTCGGACACCAGCATCGTCGGAACCGGATGACCGCTGTGGGACTTCATCTTGGACGGCGTGCTGTGGTCGCCCGTGCAGATCACAACATCCGGCTTGAGAGCCATGATGTGCGGAATGCCGGAATCGTATTCTTCGGTACGCTTCACCTTCGCATCGAAGTTGCCGTCTTCGCCGGTGCTGTCGGTGTACTTGAAGTGAATGAAGAAGAAGTCGTACTTCGACCAGTTCGCAGCGAGACACTTCATCTGGTCTTCCAGCGTCTGCCCGGCGTCCAGAATATCCATGTCAACCAGTCGCGCGAGTCCTCGGTACATCGGATAGACGGCGATCGCAGCGGCCTTCGTTCCGTAGACTTCCTGGAACTTTGGAATCGGAGGCATCTTCGCGATACCTCGCATCGTCAGCAGGTTGGCTGGCTGGTCGTTCTTCAGGACTTCCGCCGCCTGCTTCATGAACTCTTCCAGGATCGCTGCGGTCTTCTGTGAAGCCGGGTCAGAACCCGTTGGCTTCAGCGGAGGAACGCCGGTTCGCTGCGGGTCGGTATCGTTCACGTTGCCGCCAAGTCCATCACCTCGGATGACGATCACCAGGCGATATTCCTTCACGTGGCGAACGAACACTTCGACGCCGGGGATCGTGATCTTGTCGAGCTTCTCGCAGAGCTTCTTTGCGATGTCGGAGGAAACTCGTCCTGCACGCCGGTCGCTGATGTTTCCAGCCGCATCGACGGTAACGAAGTTGCCTCGAACGGCGACATCTCGATCTGTCAGAGCGAAGTCGATTCCCAGCGCCTCCAGAACGCCTCGACCAATGTCGTACTTCAGCGGGTCATAACCGAACAGTCCCAAGTGTCCCGGACCGCTGCCCGGTGCGATGCCCGGCAGAACAGGAATGCTCATACCCAGAGATCCGCGTTGCGCAAGAGCATCGAGGTTGGGCGTGTTGGCCGTTTCCAGCTCCGTCTTTCCGCCCGGCTGAAGAGGCAGTCCGCCCAGGCCGTCGGCAACATACAGAACAATCTTGGATTCCGCAGGACGCTGCAGTCTGCGTGTCAGGTCGTGAATATCGGTCATAGAACAGTCTTTCAGAGTTTCTGTGGTACGAAAGCCGAAGAATAGTCGAAACCGCTCGTTTCAAAAACGATTTCCCGAGGATGCCCGTGCGATGCCGAAAATGGCTCAGCCGTCGCCCCTGTTGTGTCGCAAATCCAATGTACTTGTAGCGGCAGGGCGCGAGCCCTCCGGTGAGTCGGCATCGTGAATTCACCACACCGCTTGCGCCGTTCCGCTTCAAACCCCGATCACCCCAACAGCATTCCCGCATAACCCACAACTCGAGTTCGGTCACCGCTGACGTCGGCACTGGTCGCGTAACCGGTTCGCTGCATGGTTCGAAGTTTCCCCTGCGAACGCAGAGCCTCCATGACGATGACAGCCGGCAGAACGCCGCACATGCTGATGCGATTGTCCATGACGGTCTGATACAGCACGGACGGATCACACGATTCCATGGCCTTCAGAGCCAGCTCATCCAGCCGGCGATTCTCTTCATCGGTCGCAAAGTGATTCATGTCGCTGGAGATCAGCAGCAACGGTGGTTCCGCATGACCGCGAAGAAGTGCGCCCAGTTGCTGACCGAACCGCAGACAGTCTTCCAGCTGTCCGCCGCCGATCGTGATTCCCACAATGCGCGACCGAGGAGCAAGTCGAGCAAGGAAGGGCAGCTCGACTTCGATGCCGTGTTCCTTCGCATGGGCCGCGGCGTCCATCTGCAGGCCATCGATCCCCTGCGAGAGCCGCTGCATCCAGTCGAGATCCGATGCCAGCGTCGCCCCGGGAATCTGCCAGTGCGTATGAGGAGCCAGCGCCCACGCCGCGCCGCTGCGTGTATGACGCGGACTGAGAATGATGATGGTGGACGGGAAGCGAAGATGCCTGAGCGTCTGAGCGGCGATGCGCCCGGAATACACAAGCCCGGCATGAGGAATCATGGCCGCCGGTCGAGACTCCTGAGGCACTGGCGGACCGTCGAGACAGTCAATGACCAGTTGCTTCAGCTGAACCGGATCGGACGGATAGAAGGTTCCCGCAACCGCTGGCTGTCGCACGCTCTGTCCCGCGAGATTGCGAGGCAGACTGTTTCCCCACATAGTGCTGGTGGAACAGGCCGTATCTCCGATCAGAACCTCCGCACGACTCTGCGGTGAAAACTCACCCAGGCGCAGAGCCGCCTGAAGCAGTTCGCCGGTGCTGGTTCCGTTGTGATAGACCCACGACATTCGTCCGGGTTCCGTCACGATCAGAGTATGAAGTCGCGGATCAATCTGGTCCGGAGTCACACGGTCGACCGTACCGCAGCGCCGCATGTTGTTCAGAACCAGGACATCCGCCTGCAGGTCTCGCAGATCGGGAACAGCAATCCCGGACTGACGAATAGCGTTCGCGGCTGACTGCGACAGGTTGAGCAGCGTCATTTGAAGAGGCAATCGGCCTCCCGCCGGGAACGACGAGAACACAGCTCGGTTCTGAGGACCAATCGACACAGCAAGCGCGAGCCCCTGACATTCGACGTCCGGCAGGTTCGGGGGAAACGCCCCGGGAATTCCTCCCTGAATCAGAGTGCGGATGTTCTGAGTCACGAACGATGCAAGCTGGCGAACCGGGATCGACGACGGAGCTGCTGAAGCTGAAGACGGAGGAGCACTCATGCCCTGCAGCAGATCCGATTCAAACGGGCCTTCGATCATTCGACCTTCGAAGCGAATGAGAACCGCTTCAGGGTCGCGCCACGCACCGATGGGAAGTCCGGCTTTGCGACAGAGTTGTTCCAGGTACGTCAGCACATCCCATTTCTGCTCGACCGGCACAACGGGCAGAAAAATGGCCGACCGTCCGCGACAGTGAATCTTGATACCATGCTGACCGATGACGATGTGTTCGTGTCGGCTGTCAGGCTGACAGGTCACCTGTTGAAAGTTGAACAGCAGAGACACATCGACAGTGAGCTCTGCGAGTTCCGAAAGCTGTACCGGCGAGAACCGAGAATCTTCTGTGGCGGTTCTGCGTCCAGACTGCATCAGCGCTTTGACAAGCGAGAGCGGTTCTCCGGTGATCTCCGCGTGAGTTCCGGACATGGTGACATCGTATTCTGCGAGTGAGCCGATGCAGCCTCGCAGCTGGCCGTTTCGCTTCAACGTGACGAAGGCACCCATGACCGGCCGAGTCGCAGCGCCGCTGAGATCAGGATCGGACAACTCGGGCGACTCTCGCCGGACGGCAGCCAGAACAATCTGGCACGCGGCACGATGGATGGCCCGTTCCTGCGACGATGACAGTGGCGTCCATTCCACGACATTAGCCATGACCATGCTCCATCGATGTCTGCTGGCTGGACCGCGACCTGAGAATTCTCTGCAGTTCTGCCGTCGCCACCTGCGGGTTGTCCGCCTTCGCAATGGCGGAAGTGATTGCGACGCGTGTGGCTCCGGCGTTCAGAACGTCGTCGAGATTCTGCGGGCCGATCCCGCCAATCGCGAAGAAAGGAACCGTACTGATTGTCGCTGCGGACTGGACGAAACGCAGGCCCGGAAAATCGCTGAAGGACTTTGTCGAGGACGGAAACACAGGCCCGACACCAATGTAATCCGCTCCGTCAGCAAGTGCCTGTCGGATCTGTTCCTCGGAATGTGTCGAGACGCCAATCAGGCGATCTGTGCCCAGGGTTGCGCGAGCGGCGGCGACTGGCAGTTCTTCCTGACCCACGTGAACACCGTCGGCTCCGGAAGCTGCTGCAATGTCTGCGCGATCATTGATGATGCAGAGTACATCTGCTTCTCGGCATGCGGCCACCAGCCAGCTGGAGCGTCGCAGCAGCTCACGATCGTTCAGCGATTTTTCTCGCAGCTGAAGCACGTCGACACCTCCCGCGATGGCTGCCTCGACGACTTGCTGCCATGGCTGCGAACACATCGATTCCGTGATCAGTGCGTACAAAGTTGCGCGGCTCAGTCGCTCGCGACGGCGATCATGAGCCGCCGCAGAGCAGGGCAGGGCGTTCATTCGAACCGTCAGCGCCTGTTCGGCGACGTAGACTCGATAGCGCAGCTGCTTGGCCTGTTCGGAGAAGGCGATGGAAACCAGCTTGCCGAATTCTTCAAGGCTTCGCAGAGACTCCTGAACTCGTCGACAGTTTGCGGTCACGAGTTCAGGAACAGAGCCACGCGATCGTTCATTGGAGTGCGTCAGCACCGTGCCCACATCGTTGATCGTGTCGCGCGATAGAAGAGGACTGTTCGAGGAAATCGAGAGGGCGTCGGACGTTGTCGCATCGTTCGTTGATTCGGTTGTTGGTCGGGCCGGCAGCAGTCGCTCGATCGCGACGAGTTCATGCCGAAGCGACTTTAGCTGTTCGGTGCTGATGGCATCGTTCAGGACAAAGCGAGCGCAGTCTTCCAGAACGCGAAGTCCTTCTCTTGCTCGATTCAGACAAGCATCGAGGACTCGCAGGACGCCTTCGCTGGAATAGTCAGCAGGCTTGGTCGGAACCGGTGAGTTGACGGTTTCAGATAGACTTTCGGTTGTGGCAAAGCGGGGCTGATCGCCAAATCGCAGAACCTCATCGACCTGCAGACCAGGCTGAACAGAAGGCCGATCCGGGAACAAAGATTCCTGAACCTTCTGCAGCGTTGCTCCCGCCGCCGCCAGCCGTTCTCGCACAAACGCACTTTGTTCCAGAACTGCCAGCAGCAGCACGGAACTCGTCACGCCCTCCGCCGATTCACGTCGCGCGATCTCCCGCGCGCGATCGAGGACCGCGAGAAATGCGGTAGGATCATCGACGGACGCGAGACTGGCTCGGGGATTGCAGCCGCTTCCTTCCGCACGGCAGCGTGAGTCTGCATCGGCGGAGTGGTTCTGCTGCAACGAAGAATCGCCGCTGGCGGAGAAACTGGAATCCTGATGTCGGCGAGCGACAGTGGCCGCGGCATCACCCAATGATCCTTCGCGGAGCCACGCGAGAGTAATCCCCAGCCGCGTCAGGCAGGCCGACGCCAGTGACTCATCCAGCAGCAGCGTCAGGATCAACAGCGCGGCCCAGACGTCGGCGGCTGGTGAAGATTCGGCCAGCGCGCGGCAGAGTTCGACCGAGCGTTCGGCAGCCGGAGTGAAGCTCATGGTTCGGTGACGCATCTAAGAATTCGCCTGTTCCGCAGAACTCGACACCTGCATCGAATGCTCAAACGCCGCTCGCAGGTCATCCGGAATTCGAGTCACTCGCTGATTCGTGTAATCGAACACCACGATGACGCAGCGACCTTCCGCAATCACCTGACCTTGTTGATGACTGATGATGGAATGTCCCAGGTCCACGCTCGAACGGCCAATGCGGGTCACTCGCGATCCGATCGAGATCACATCCGGAAAACGAAGCTGCTTTTTGTAGTCGCACTGGATCGAGGCCAGGATCGGTCCCAGTCCCTCACCCGCCATCGTGACTCCGGACGGACAGGCATTCAGAAGATCGATCCGAGCTGACTCGAACCAGCGAAAGTAGACCACGTTGTTGACGTGACCAAAGGCATCCTGATCGCCCCATTGAACGGGCAGTGTTGTGATCGTATGAAAGCCGCTCAGCAGTGCGCAGACCGCATCCGGCAGCGAATCCGTCGGTTGGTAAGTGGGAGCATTCGGATCGGAAGACATAGTCATGGCGAAAGGTGTGCGTGACATCGAAGAACAGGAACCAGCGAACCGCATGGTGTGCTCGCAGTTTAGTCCTTCGACAGAGTTGCTCGAAGCGAACCTCGCCACGGAATCCCCGATTCCGGGCTAACAGGCGAGCGGCTGGGCGTCAGCCCACCGAGTGATTTAACTTGTGTTTGATCATCTTGTCATGTCAAATTCGTCCCAGTCTGATCGTCAGGTCAGAATACCTCCACTCCCCTTCAACGCAGCGCATATACGAAGTCTGGCACCCAAAGGTCACTATGCTGGGAGATGAAGATGAGAGGCATCGACCGTTACTGGCTGCTGACATGGACGATGTACGGTCAGTGGTTACCGGGAGACCCTCGCGGATCTGTAACACGCCTTGAAATGCCGCCTCAGGCTGATTTGCTGTTGACACAATTCAAGGAAACATGCGATTACCGGAAGTGGTTCCTGGCTGGTACCGCGATCATGGCAAATCATCTGCACGTTGTGCTCGGCGTTCCAGGCGATCCTGATCCAGAAGATCTCTTGCGAGATCTCAAAGCCTATGGGAGTCGGGCCCTGAATCGCACCTATGGAAAGCAAAAAGCCGGGACCTGGTGGACAGAGTCGGGGTCCAAGCGAAAACTGCCCGACAGCACCGCCATTGAGTTTGCAATCAAGTACCTGCGAGATCAGCAATTTCCATTGCTCATCTGGATCAACCCCATAGTCGGTACGTGGTTCTCTTGACCACATTTGGCGAGCGGCTGGGCGTCAGCCCACCGAGTTAAGTCCACTGCTGCAATTCAGACCAGATCGCCAGACTTGGTCTACAAGCACGAGTCATTATGGTCTTGCGAGACTCTGCGCATGTACTCGGTGGGCTGACGCCCAGCCGCTCGCCTTTTTTGGCGTCAAAAGTCGCGTGCAGGATCCCAGAATGTCTGTCAGACTGTTGTTCTGTTTCAGATGCCACACCACCACCACCTCCCCACAACCCAACCAGCACTTTCCCCACCACGCCCTTCGGAGAATCTTACATGTCACGACTGACACGACGCTCGGCCCTTTTGAGCGGACTAAGTGCAGGCCTGTTTCTTGCGGCTCCTCGAACGACGGCTGCTGCGATTCGGGCGAACAACACGGTTCGGATGGGATTTGTCAGTTGCGGTGGGCGAGCCAACGAGCTGATGGGGGCCTTTGGCAATGTCAAAGACACGGACGTGACCGCGTTGTGCGATCCGGACGAAGCGCGGCTGGGAAAGACGAAGGAGCGTTTTCCGAAAGCGACCGGCTTCGCGGATCTTCGCAAACTCATCGAATCACCCGATGTCGACGCCGTGGTCGTTGCCACATGTAACCACTGGCACTGCCTGGCGGCTATCTGGGCCATGCAGGCTGGCAAGGACGTCTATGTCGAAAAACCATTGTCGCACAGTCAGTGGGAAGGCGATCAAACCGTCGCCGCCGCCCGCAAGTACAATCGCATCTGCCAGGTGGGGACTCAGCAGCGATCTGACCCGATGCAGGCGGAGATCAAGAAGTTCCTTCACACCGATCGCACGCTGGGATCTCTCGTGTCCGTGCGCGTGAACCGGTATGGCGTTCGAGGACCTATTGGCAAACGAACGTCGCCGTTGCAGATCTCTGATAAGGTCAACTACGACTTGTGGCTCGGCCCCGCGCAGGATGAACCGATCTTTCGTGACAATCTGCAATACGACTGGCACTGGGACTGGAACACAGGCTCCGGCGAAATGGGCAACTGGGGCGTTCACGTTCTGGACGACGTGCGCAACGTGATCTTCCAGGACGCGGTGAGTCTGCCGAAGCGCATTCTGGGCGGAGGCGGGCGAGTTGCCTGGGACGACGCGGGTGAAACACCCAACGTTCACTTTGTCTACTTCGACACAGGCATCGCGCCGGTCGTGATTGGGCTCAGCAATCTGACTGCAGGGCCGGATCAGAAAGGATCTCCAAAGGTTCCAGGACCGGGCAGCGGTTACGTTGGATACTTTGAAGGCGGCCGGATTGAAGGCCAGCGAGGCGGCGCCGTGGCCATGGACTCCGACGGCAAAGTCATCCAGCGTTTCAAAGGCAACAGCGGCATGGGACTTCATCAGCAGAACTTCATCGATGCCGTCCGCAGTCGTGATCGCAAGCAACTGAACACGGAAGTCGAAGTCGGCCATCATTCCACTGGCTGGTGCAATCTCGCCAACATCGCGTTTCGCGAAGGCGGCAAGTTCTCGCACGAGACACTGATGAGCATCGAGCTGGACATCTGGCAGAGTCTGATGAAGGAGATGCACGAGCATCTGCTGGCCCACAAGATTCGCCCGGACGATGCCGCACTGAAAGTCAGCACGATGCTGACCATCGACCCTACCACGGGCCGCTTCACCGGCAACTCCGAATCCGCCAACCAATGGCTAAAGCGAGAATACCGCAAAGGCTACGAAGTACCGGACCTGACCACGGGCTGATCGATCCCGCAAGCTAAGCCGTGAAGTTCGTTGAAGAGATCGTGTCGCGTGAACGAGACAGCCAACTTCAAAAGGGCAGATCTGGACTGGATTTCAAGCATTCGGACAGTGAGAATGGATGACCCGCCACAATTGCCTGTTGACTTCAGGCAGATTTGATCTTGATACACCGCAGCCGTTTGCATCAGATTTTCTCGGAGTAAATCCTGTGTCGATCAACATCAAAGCCAGCTACAGAAACGGCGTTCTTCAACCAGATGAGCCACTGGCCCTGAACGAAAACGAAGAAGTGACTATTGTGGTTATACGGGCAGTAAGTCGTATTCGGAACGCTACCCACCAATTACAAATTGCTGTCGATCCAGAGCTGATCAGAGAAGTCGCAGAAGCCCCCGAACTTCGATGCGGAGTTGATGAATGAAGCTCGCTGATGTTCCCTCGGGAAGCCGAGTGTTTCTGGACGCGAACATACTGATCTGAACCGACGTTCGGCAGTCCCTGTATTGATTTCCTTGAACGAATCGAACAACACGACATCGATGCCGTTTTTTCGGCGACTCTGTTGAGCGAAGTTGCTCATCGTCTGATGACACTGGAAGCATGTCAGACATTTGGCTGGAATTATCCCGGGATCGCTCGCCAGCTGCGACGACATCCCGCTGAACTCGCAACGCTTGTTCGCTACCGCCTGGCTCTGGACGAAATCATGGCGTTGGGCATCGATATTTTGCCGATCATGTCCAGTGATGTGATTGCCGCTGCGAGTCTCAGCCAGCAATTCGGACTTCTGAGCGGCGATGCACTGATTATTGCGTTACTTCGATCACACAGCCTTCAGTACCTTGCCAGCAACGACGCAGACTTTGATCGCATTCCAGGAATAATTCGCTGTTCTCCAGTCTGAGCCCGACGAGGAATCATCAGGCGCAACTGCATGAGCAAAAGGAAACCTTCCTCCGGCCTTGCATTGATGCGAAAATTTTGTGATCAATCTGCGAAATACGTTGGTCACATGTTTTGCCCGATCACTGGTACGCCGTCAGGAGTCACCGCGATGCCAGTGGAAGTGGGAACGGTGCGGTTGTCGTCAGGACGAAACTGGTTCTCGCCGGGCTGGGAGGCTTTATGGAAGAGACGACTCGAAATCGGGTGATTGTTGGGGCGATGGTGATTCTGCTGGCGGTTGTTTGGGGGCTGTTGCAGAGGCGGAAGGTGGCGAGGGAGCTGGAGAAGAAGATTGAATCGCACCGTTCGAAGGCTCAGATCCGGCGAAAACCCGGCCGATTGCCCGTCGAAACAACACCAGCGGGATTTGATGAATCACCCGAATCTGAGCGGGACAAGGGAGAATCCGTTTCTTAGACTATTCAGGGGCTGAGGCATTCAACTTTCATTGGGGACGGTACCATGGAGAAACTTCTGGTTCTGCTGGTGTTTGCAGCCATCTCGGCCATTGCATCCGCCATCAAGGAATCGAAGAACAAGAAAGCTCAGCAGCAGGCCGCGGAGAACGCCGCGATGGGCCGGCCGCCGGAGCCTCCAAAGCCGACTCGGGTTCAGTCGGAAATCTCACAGTTTCTGTCGGGATTGCCCCCGGCTGGAAGCACTGGCAACCCGGCGCAAAATCGTCCTGTTGCGGCAACGCCCGTGTCCGGTTCTCCGTCACCCAGACCGGCTGGCCAGCCAAAACCCAAAAAGCAAAAGCGCAAGACCGACCCATCGACCATTACAGACCGACACGTCAAAAGTTCTGTCGGCCAGCACGTGGATTCGTACATTGGCGAGCATGTGCGGAAGCACATGGATACACTGGTAGATGATTATGTCAAAAGCGACATCTCCGACCATGTGTCCGCTCATATTGGTGACAGCCCAAAACCAGAAGACGGGGTTGTGACGACAGCGTCTGCCGGGGAAATCCGAGCGTTCCTGAAGGATCCTCGCAGCGTCAAAACGGCCATGATTGTGAACGAAATCATGTCACGACCTCGCGCTCTCCGGTCACGAGAAAAGAAGTGAGCGACCTATGTCAGACGAAAGTCGCTGGTTCTCTGTAGAGGACAAAATTGACCGGATTGTCATCTGTCTGACGGTTTCGGAGATTCCTGGAGAGGACGGTGCCCGGGAGGTCGGGCAGGCTCTGGATGCGGTGTTTGACCAATTCCCGGGCCGCAAGCTGGAACTGGACATCTCTGCCCTGACCTACGTTTCGAGCGCATTTGTGGGCAGGTTGATTTCGTTCCACCGGCGAATTGTGTCCGCTGGCAGAACTCTTCAACTCACAGGAAGGCTTCCTGAAGGTCTGGACTTTCTGTAGCCAGACGGGCTGTTGGACCACCATTGACGGCGTGACACAGGGGCAAAAATCCGCTAACTCCGGCAAATCGTGGGTTAGAACCCGATCTCCTGGCAAAGTGACGCTTGACAGGCCGACTTTCGGGGGTAATGATCGGCGGCGGAAGTCCGGTCAGGAACTGGAGTTGGCAGAATCACGGGATCACCATCGCCACCGATTCTGGGTTCGGACACACGTTTCAACATCACCTGTCAAGAATCTCGTCAGGAAGCACGCGCCGTTCAGGCGTCCAGGGGCCAGCTATGTCAAAGTCCGATCGTCGGATTGATATCGAAGAAATCAACGGTGTGACTGTCGCACGGTTGCTGGAGAAGAAGATCCTGGATGAGGCCAACATTGAAGCTCTCGGGCAGGAAATGTTCGCGCTGGTGGAAAAGGATGGCCGCAAGAAGATCATCCTGGACTTTACTCATGTTGAGTATCTCTCCAGTGCAGCGCTTGGCAAGCTGATCACGATGCACAAGAAGACCACAACCGTCAAAGGGAAACTGGTGCTGTGCAGCATTCAGAAGGACATTCTGGATGTCTTCAAGATCACTCAGCTGAACAAGGTGCTGACGCTGTGCACCGATCTCGACGACGCTCTCAGCAAGTTCTAAGAGCGACTCGTCACGTTTCTGTTTCCGCTGAGATCCCTTGCTCCGTGCAGAATCGTCCGTGCGGCTATGCCAGAACCCGTTCATTTTGAAGTTCGTTTTCCAAGCAACACGACGGAAGGTCTGGCCGTTCAGGAGAAGCTTGTCTCGCTGATGGAGTCATTTGAGTACAGCATGCGCGACATTTTCGCGATGAGGCTGTCACTTGAAGAGGGCATTACCAACGCCATTCGTCACGGCAACAAGCTGGATCCGAACAAACTGGTCACTGTGATCTGTGCGATCGACGACCAGCGAATGCGGGTGGTGATTCAGGATGAGGGCGAGGGCTTTGTTCCCGAAGAAGTGCCCGATCCAACCCTCGAAGAGTTTATCGAGCGTCCCTGTGGGCGTGGCCTGATGCTGATGCGGGCCTATTTGAATGTCTGTGAATATTCAGACAACGGCCGCTGCCTGACGATGGAGCGTGAGCGAAACAGCCCGCTGCCAATTCTGGAAGACTAAGGCCGGGCAGAGAACAGGGAATTCACGGGAATTCGATACCCCTCGCGGCCAGTTGCTCGCTGTCAGATTTCGGTCGCGTTATAGTTTTCGGCGTAGAAGACATCTCGACACCGCTGATGATTCTGCTGCTTCAGGCACTGCACACTGAAGAAGGCACATCGCTCAGACCCCACCTCTGAAGTCGTCGGTGCAAACCTCGCTGAAGAACAAAAAGTTCACGGCAGGTTCCGATTTGTCTCGCCTTTGATTCGCTGTGTTTTCGAACTCGCCGGCGCGATTCGGAAAAGCCGTCTCAATGTTGTCTCCGGGCGCGCTGGTCAGGCATGTTGCTGCGGTGCTGCTCTGGATGGGAAATTTCGGGCGACAGCACAACAGGGTGATTTGACTCACATGAAGATTCACGAGTATCAGGCGAAGCAGTTGTTTCGAGCGGCCGGTGTGCCGGTTCCTCAGGGCATCGTGGCGAAGACTCCCGATGATGCGGCGAAGGCCTTCGAAACGCTGGGTGGTCCCATCGCTGTAGTGAAGTCTCAGATTCACGCAGGTGGTCGAGGCAAGGGGCGTTTCAAAGAGCAGCCGGAACAGCGAGGCGTCGTGCTGGTGAAGTCTGCTGATGAAGCAAAGCAGAACGCCGCCCGAATGCTCGGCAACACACTCGTCACGATTCAGACGGGCGAAGACGGCAAGCAGGTGAATACTCTGTTTGTCGAGCAGGGTCTGAAGATTGCTCGCGAACTCTACCTGGGCATCGTGGTCGACCGTGAAGTCGGCGGCCCCGTTCTGATCATGTCGTCGGAAGGCGGGATGGAGATCGAGGAAGTCGCGAAGCATTCGCCGGAGAAGATTCTGGCGGAGCCATTCGACGCGATCGCCGGACTGTATCCGTACCAGGCTCGCAAGCTGGCCTATGCTCTGGGCTTTGATGCCGCTGCCGTTCGCAGTGCAGAAAAGTTCCTGCCGCAGATCTGTCGCTTCTTCGTGACCTACGATTGCAGCATGGTGGAAATTAACCCGCTCGTGCTGACCGAAGAAGGCCAGCTCCTGGCACTCGATGCCAAAGTCACCTTCGACGACAACGCTCTGTTCCGTCACAAGGACATCGTGGAACTGCGAGACCTGTCAGAAGAAGAACCTGCCGAAGTGCGTGCGGCTGATACCGGCCTCAGCTATGTGAAGCTGAACGGAAACATCGGCTGTCTCGTCAACGGCGCGGGGCTCGCGATGAGCACCATGGACCTCATCAAACTGCACGGCGGCGAACCGGCGAACTTCCTGGACGTCGGCGGCGGTGCGAATGAAGATCAGGTCACGGAAGCCTTCCGCATCATCCTGGCGGACAAGAACGTCAAGGCGGTGCTGGTGAATATTTTCGGAGGAATCATGCGGTGTGACATCATCGTGTCCGCACTGCTGAACGCTTATGAGAAAGTGGGATTCAATGTTCCACTCGTCGTGCGGCTCGAAGG
>JAXMBV010000027.1:0-84502 GCA_046349695.1 Planctomycetaceae bacterium
GCCATCAGCGGATGGCGGGAGAAAAGTTTCCATGTCAACACGCGACCCACCGCCATTCCGCTGCATGGCATGGTTCTGCCGTGCTCATAAAAGTCACTAGCCCACGTATAGTTACCAGATTTCAGTACCCAGTGACTTGTGAATTCTCGAGCGCACCGTTTTGATCTAAATGGAGATACAGAAAGGCGTCATCGTAACCATAGCCGCTCCATGATCCCAAGTAGTATGACAACGTTTGATGTGAATGCAGCCTGTTCCCACCCGCATCGACGTCGCCGGTGAGAGTTGAATCAGGCGGTCCAAGTAGATTGTGAATTGCATCGACTGACATGCCACGCGCCAGTACACGATCTGTCAGGCCGCTGGCCATGCGGGCGCGCTCTTCCGGTTCTGCTACAGCCCAGTCACGTGCGGAAAACGGTCGATCATTGAAAGGATCTACCCAGTTGATGAATGCATACGCCAGCATGCAGATAGAAACGGCACCAAGAGTCAGGAGGGCAATCCTATTTGTATCCAATTTGCACAAGAGAATGCGGCTTTCTCCACTAACGGCTACCAATGAAACATTATCAAAGAGGCAGAACGTTGGCGGTAACGGGGCCGCCGCCAAGAATCTATGATTTCAAGACCAGCGTCGTCGGCGGCTCCCGTTGACCGCTTTGTTATCTGGCATTAAGCACGAATCAATTCACATGAATTGTCAATCCAGCCTTACCCTTGAAGATTGCCCGCAGAACGTCGATCAACTCTCTAAGGGTATCGCCTGTGCAGCGGTGATAGACGACAATTTCGTCGCTATTTGACGTGTGTTGCCTCAACGCGATCGGCACTTGCGCGCGGATGCAATCATCATCAATCTGGCAATCGAAATCAGTGACGGCCTCGTACATTTGATCGAGCACCATGTATTCGATCGGAGTCGCGTCGCCGCCGTCAACCGGCCGAGTGAGTGAAAACACGAAATCACGGTCTTCGTCATGCGTCCATAGGAAAATAAATGGCTCGTCTTCGTCATTGACGCCGAAGTGTCTTTGATGAGCCGTCATCTCCATTGTCGCAAGTGCCTCGCTGTTTCGAATGTCTTCGGGATCTTAAGCCAGATAACTACTTTTAGACAGAAAAACGGAATTAGACAGAAGATTGATTCTGTCTAATCTGGTAGATATTCTGCCTAATTACCTAGGGTCGGTCAAACTTGTCTGGCGAAAGTGTATCAAAAAGTTCGTGTTTTTGTCCATCTTGGAGTCTGCACTATGAATTCAGGAAGTCCCTTGCCCCCGGAAAGACAGAATCAAACCCAGCCTGTCTCGAATGCGCAACAGTCCCCGAGGAGTACCGGCCGGTTGACACAGGGGCCGCTCGCCTTGGGGGTTTGGTTTTTGGGGGATTTTTTGTCGCACATCTTTTGTCGGGCAGCGGCGGTTTGGGGCGGGGATTAGGATTAAGGTTAAGATTAGGATTAAGAGATCGGACGTGGGGCACGGAGGGCTGACGCCCAGCCGCTCGCCTTTTTTGGGGCGGGGATTTTGTGAGCCAAGGTTTGAAAACTAAGCCGCAAACCGGCGTGAAGCCGGATTGGGGCCGAGGGTGGATTCTGTGGTTGCTTGGTAGTCGGCAAACCTGCGTTCCGCCGGCATGAAGCCGGGCGGGGACGGGTGGGGGTTCTTGGTTCTTGGTTCTTGGTTCTTGGTTTTTGGTTGGCGAGTTGGATGCGGTGCGTGGAGGAAATGGTTAATGGTTATTGGAGAATGAAAAGTGCAGATTGAGGAGGCGGCGCGGGCGTTGTGCTTGGTTCTTGGTGCGTCGTTCTTGGTTGGTCGTCGGTGGTGAGTCGAGGGTTGTGGTGTACCGGCCGGTTGACACTGGGGCCGCTCGCCGTGGGGTTTTGGTTGTGGCGTTATTTTTGTCGCACATTTTTTGTCGGAGATCGGCGCGCTGGGGGTGGGGATAAAGATTAGGATTAAGATTAAGATTAAGATTAAGGTTAAGAGGTGGGGCAAAAAAAGAAAGCCGTCGGTCTGCGGGGTGCGGACCGACGGCTGTGGGTTGAGGTTGGAGATGCTGGCGGCGGCGTTCTACAGACGCAGAAGACTGTCAAGCTCGATCAGGTCTTCGTTGACCATTCGTGAGCGATAGGACAGATTCGCCCGGTCGGTTGAATTCTGACATCGGCTAAAGTAGCCATACAGAGTTCTCCATTCTGTGTACAGACTTTCCGTCTCGCGCTGCAGGTCCTGAAGGCGAGGTTCGGCGTCGAGCATGCGGTGAATCCGCTGTGTTCGTTTTGTAAAGGCCTGGGCCGCCGCTGTGACCTCGTTTCGATACGTCGGGCGTTCACGGTTCATCCACTGTCGGATGTCAAGGTCCATCTGATCCGCCAGATCTTCCAGTGACGCTGCAATTGTGTAGAGCCGCTCGGTATCGACCTGCGATACAGTTCCGCCCAGATTCAGTTCTCTTCGAAGCGCTGCGATGCCGTCTTCGATCTCAGTCAGCACGACAATCGCCGCCTGACTCTTGATCTGTCGGAATGTTCGAATGAACGACTTTCCGTATTCTTCAATGTAGCGATAACTCTCGACAAGCTGAGCATCCGACTCGTTGTTCTCCAGGTTGCTCTGGAAGTTCTGGACAGTACCGTAAAAGTCGTTCGCCACCTGAAGGGCCTGGTCGGCATCCTTAATGCTGAGCAGCAGCTTTAGCGGAGCACGGTTGTAGAACTCATCGACGTCGCGAATCAGAGCATCAGCCGTCTGCTTCAGCTGGACTCGGCTGGTCGTGTTCTCGATCCACAGCAGTTCGTGCACTTTGTAGTCCGAGTCAGCAATTCTGGCGATCATTCGTTCTACGTAGGTGTTTCGCAATGTCCCAAGCTGGCCCATCAGAGTGACCCAGGCACCTTCGAACCGATTGTACTCACCGACAATCCGCTCGTACGGATAGTTGTCGAGCACCATGGATTCAACGCGTGCAATCTGCTGCTCCAGCTTTCGGCTGGAAGTCACAAACTTGTAGCCGTTGGAATCGCGGCTCAGTTCATCGCTCAGGTTGTAAAGTGAACTCTCAAGTGAGGCCAGCTGCTGCAGGAGTGCCTTCTGGTCAAGCGACGGATCGACCTGGAACAACTGTCCAATTCGCTGATCAATACCATCGATTCGCTCAACACTCTGCTTGGTATTGCTGCTGATACCACGAGCCTGCGACATACGGTAGGAGAACAGTCGCCAGTCAGCATCGATATCCCGAAAGTCCTCAACAACAATCGACAGGTCCACATTCGCGTTCAGATCCTGAACGACGCGATTGGTCGCCGTGCGAAGCTGGCTCAGATCCGACAGCAGCGACCGAAGCTGTGGATAACGACGGTAGTCGGCATCCAGATAGCTGTAGAGGCGACCGGATTCATCGTAGGCTTCTTTCACGAGATTCGTGAGGGCTCGACGATCAATCTTCTGGTAGTCGATCGACCGAGCCTTCGCGATGGACGATCGTGAACGCAGGTCGTCAATATTCCCAATCTCACCGGGCGCGAGGCGTCGGCTGAGTTCGTTAATGTCCGTCTCGGTGCGGCTAATGCGACTTGTCTGAGCAATCGCGGTGGTCGCCATCGTGACGGTCACAACAGCAGTCAGCAGCGAGCGGCACAGTTCGTTGCAACGCAGGAATTGCATGTCGGGCTCCTTTCCCTCGAAAATCCTTGAAGTCAGCGACAGTGCATTAGTGGCCCCCCTGGCACTTCCTTGCTCAGGTTTTTCGCGGCGACGCTGCTTCCCGACAGTTCGGTCTGCAGGTTTCCGCGACAATGCTCACGCTGACGCTTCCTCGTAGTCTAGCGCAGAGAGCAAATTTTCTGGAACAGCAGTTTCTGCAGGTTTTTTCGATGCTTCCGCAAAATCTGCAGCCGTGGAAAGTTTCGGAACGGCGCAAGCCGTCCGGTGAATTCAGGCGACACCTCTTCAAAGCCGTCCTGAATTCACTCGCACGGCGTCACCGGAGGGCTCGCGCCCTTCCGCTACATGTCAATCCGCAGTGCGTGCCCGTCGTACCGGATGCGTCACCGGAGGGCTCGCGCCCTTCCGCTATATATATCGATCCTGTTATCCCTGCTGGCCAATTGATGCTTTCAAACGTTCCAGTTCGGACGCCAGTTGCTGCCGTCGATCTTCCGCTTCCATTCTGCGTTCCAGTTCGAGTGCATCCGGGTCTTTGCCATCCATACGGTCCCAAGCTTCCGACAGTGCTTCCTGGCGTTCCACTTTTTCTTCAAGACGGTTGAACTGAGCAAACGCGGACTGTGAACTGGCTCGTTCCAGAACATCATGAATCTTCTGGCTCGATTCGGCTCGGGCCAGTCTGGCTGTCAGCAGAGTCTTTTTCTGACGAGCCTGGCGGATCTTGTCTTCGAGATCCGCAACCGCATCCCTCAGCTTTCTGACAGCGTCCTGCTGTCGTCCCAGTTCCTGCTCCAGTCTGTCCGTGCGCTGCTGAGCCGCCAGTTTCTGATCGAGTGCTGATCGGGCAGAATGTTCATCGCTGCGTTTCAGAGCCTGTGTTGCCCGGTCATTCCACTTCGTGACTTCAGAGCGTTCCCGCTCCACTCGGTTCCGCATCTGAATCTCATCCGCAATCGCCTCCGCCACTTTTGTGCGAATCGAATCCAGCTCTTCCTCCATGTCAATCAGAAGCTGATGAAGCGTCCGCTCCGGATCTTCAAACTTCTCTGTCAAGGATGTCAGACCGGAACGCATGATGAGACTGAATTGAGTCAACCATTTCATAACAGAACTCCTTGTTGGGATGTAAAGAACAACAGGTCAGTTTTCCAAACGTCGAATTTCGCACGAACGCAGATCAGGCTCGGAGTGAACTGCCGACATGCTCACAGAATGAAGCAGCACGTTGCGATGCCTGGTCAGTCCCAGGTGGCGAGCAGTGCTGTCACATGCCGGATGCGGGACAGCACCCGGTCTCGATGATTCTCACAGAAGGCGGCAATACCGATGACACTCAAGCCCAGTGCCAGACCTCCGAGCCACAGCAGGATCGGGCTGTCGAGCGAAGACCGAACACTCATCGCGATCAGGTCCGCAACGATAAACGCAGTGCCGGTGAACAGCAGTGCTTTCAGATGCAGTCCGATCGAAAGCAGAACTACCAGGATGCCCAGGGCCATCAGCGACAGCATGTGGATCCAGCTGCCGTCCAGAACATGAAAGACTGGTGACACAAGGATCGTTAATGCTCCGATGTAGCGAAGAGGATCATGGGACTTGCGAGGCAGCTCTTCCCGCAGGATTTCAACCAGTCCGATCAGGGAAAATCCGACAGGCACGAGGTAGAACTGCGGGTCGGAAACGTGCAGCGTCTTCCAGAGGCACATGAACCCCAGATTCACGATCGCTCCGGAATGCAGCAGGAATCCCTTCGTTCGAGTCAGCATCCACTGGTGAAAGTACAGGGCAGCACAGCCGAACACGGCGAGTGCCTGCAGACCTCGAACCAGCTCCCGATCGTCAACTGACAGTTTCCGAAGAGCCAGTGCGGCAACGACGGTCGGCAGGACAATTCCGACTTTGCGGAACGGGATTGCAAGAACACGAAGGGACTCGTGTCGCTCTGAATATTGGCTGATCGCAAGGATGAAGGCCGACGCCAGAAACATCAGCACCTGAACGGAGCCTGCACCGGGTACGAAGACCCGATTGGAGATCATCCAGAAGATTCCGCTTGCGATAATTCCGAAGAACATCCACACAGATCGTTCAGACTGAATACGAACCGCGTGTTTCAATTCTGAAATCGCCGCAATCAGGAACCCGAGGCTCATCATGACAAGCCCCGCAGCGGTCGGCTGACTCTGCGAAGCAGTCATCAGCATAAAAGCAAACGCACTCACATGAAGGAACAGTGTCCACGTGGCAGTGAGACGGCGGTCCAGAAACCTCTCCAGCCACTGGAATGCCGAGGCACTCACCAGAACGGCCAGAAACAGAGCCTGCAGATGCAGCTGAACCGCACTGCGACTTGTGTGGTCAAACAGATACTCAAGTCCTGAGAGGCCAAGGATCCCGGGAACAATCAGTATCGCGTGCAGATTGAACAGGATGGCAAGGAACGTCCGTGATGACAGCGAATACGTACGAAACTCCGTGATCGCCAGTGCAACGGCGACCATGAGAGCCGCCAGTCGCATCTCCAGAGAGAAGTACGGCAGTGAGACAATCGACAGTCCCACCATCCAGACCTTCAGGCATTCACGGCACAGCCGAACTGGTTCAGTCCTGAAAAACTGAAGCGACAGAAACGTCGCCACGGAGGCGATTGTCAGGGTCTGGATCGTCATGACACCGGAAAGTGAAAAACCCGGTATCATGGTCGTCACAATTGTGGTCGCGAGAATCGGCAGTACCAGTCCGCTCACTATGGCCGCCAGCCGACTCTGAAGCAGAAACATGGCCGTGACCATCCACAGAACCGAGATGACGCACGAAAGCAGCGAGGGCATCGCACTGTGAAGAAAGATCAGGCGAGCCATCATCGGCAGGTGATAAACGCCAATTCCGACGGACAGCGCGGCAATCGCAATGGTGTTGAAGGGAATGACGAACGTGGCAAATCGACCAGGCGCGGTCAGCAGTTCATTCGTATCCAGTGCAACGGGATTTCGAGGAAACGCGGCTGTCCCAAGCACTCGCTTCAGGTAAAGAGTGCCAGCGATTGAAGTCACGGCCATGACAGTGGTCATGACTTCCATAATCATCAGTGTCGGGACATGCAACAGCAGGCTCATCTGGACTGCGCCACACAGCAGCAACACCCAGAACGCATAGCCCGCGAGCAGCTGACGTGTTCGAATCGCATGAACAAAGAACGTTATGAGAGGCAGGGCGGCGTGCAGCAGTGAAACCGGGACGTTCAGATAACCCATCTCATCCCGAATCACTCCGACCATCCAGCAGCTGGCGGCGATGAACGACAGCATCAGTCCTGTGAGTTCTCCCAGACAGGCCGGGAGTCGAACAGCTTTCGCCGCGTCAGGCTGCTGCACATCCGGATCGGCAGCAGCAATCTTCCGAACAACGAGGTCCGAGATCCGAGTGATCGCAAGAACAGAGCCGAGTGCAGCCACCAGAACAATCGTCTCGATCATTCCGTACTGCGTCATGAACACCGAGTTCCAGAACGACACGCCGGTCAGAGTGCACAGCACAAGGGAGACCAGCGACAGGTGAGCGATCTGATCTCGGCGCTGAAGCCACGCGATCAATGGAAACACAATGACATTCACAGCCGAGACAGCAAATGCCGCCACTGGGTGATTCAGAGCAATGATCTGCAGAAAGATGGTCAGGCCAAGCGAAAAGCTGGCAACGGGCGTCAGGAGTGAATTAGATCCTTTGCGTCCGGCGTATCGATAGAAAGCACTCATTCCGAGGATGAGCGGAATGTAGGTGAGCCCGTAGAACGCGATCGGCAACCGAGGCTGGTTCAGAGCTGTGGCCACAGAACGACCGACGGACATCGCCAGTTCGCGAAACAGTGTCGGAGAAAACTGCCACGTCATGGTGACCATCAGCAAGGTGGCCCAGACAAAAGCTTTGTGCCGAGTTTCCAGCGCGGCTGTCAGCAATAACACGGCCGCGACCGCACAGGACGGAACCAGTGCGAACGTATGGGGGAAATGCGAAAACGAAAGTGCGACTCCCAGGGCCATCAGGCAGAGACCAGCCACAAGGGGAGAGACGATCGACCATGGCAGCGGCCGAACGAGATCTCCGGTTCTCTGGCGAAACACCTGCGAAACAGTCCGTGCGGTCAGGAGCACTGTGGCGGCCACAAGCACGCATCCCAGACCAACCCATTCCAGCGACATTCGGGGAACGCAGCGAAGCCCGGTCGTCAGAATAAACAGCGTGCCCAGCAACAGTGATGGAAAGAACGCGAAGATGCGAGGCCATCGGTTCTCTTCCGTCAGCCAGAAGATGTGCCGATTGACCTTGATGGTTCCGACAGACATGATCGCCCAGAGCACAATGCCGGCGACAAATGCCAGCCAGGGGTTGGTGATGACCGGAATCGCTCCGGCCATGGAAAGCAGGACATACGACGCATGAAACGTGGGCTGATTTTCCCTCAGCATCAACGTCAGAATTCGAGCGGAGGCAAACCATGCAAATGCCGCCGCCGGGATGCATAACCCCATCGCCTCCGCGACCGCCATTCGGCTCCCAAGGATTCCCGAAGAGGATGCCCAGTGCAGCGACAGGAAGCAGATCGGAATCAGAAACAGAGTCAGTCCATGCAGGACTCGTGACGTCGCCCTCAGGCCAAGTCGCAGTCGGCCGACTTCTGCCGCGCAAAAGATGGTGGCTGTGTAGCCCAGAATCGTCAGGTACTTCAAACTGGCGGGCCAGTGTTCGAATTCGCGACCAACCAGCATCAGCGACGAGGCGAACACAATGGCCGCGCCAAGAACCAGCAGCCACTTGATGTTGGTCTCATTCAGAAAGTTCTGCACAAACCGTTCAAGGAGCGAAGCTCCAGCTGGATGACTTGAGCTCGCAGGCTCACTGGCCGGCAGTTCATTCGGCAGCGGGTCGTAACCGGCATCTCCGGCGGTCACGGAAGGAAGCGACATCAGGATTCTCCTCGAAGGACCAAAGTTGGACGTTCGAGGAGCCCAATTTCAAAACCCGTGCCGCTAAGGCCCGAAAAAGCAAAACTCAGTCGTCATTGCGATTGAAGCTCTAAAAACCCGGGATTTTGCGTTCTTCACGTTCCACCGGCACTCGCCCCGGTTCCCAAAGTCGTCGTCTCTGCAGTCCCTCCGCTGCAGCTACTGCAGTGATCCAGTGTCACCGCAGCCCTACGAAAGACAATTGTAGCCATCACTCTCTGAGTGATGCTTTGCGATTCCGATCAGGCCTTGGTTAGCGAAAGACGATCGTGGCCATCACTCTCCGAGTGATGCTCTGCGATTCCCAACAGGCCTCGGTCAGCGAATGACGATCGTGGCCATCACTCTCCGAGTGATGCTCTGCGATTCCCAACATGCCTCGGTTAGCGAACGACGATCGTGGCCATCACTCTCCGAGTGATGCTCTGCGATTCCCAACAGGCCTCGGTCAGCGAATGACGATCGTGGCCATCACTCTCCGAGTGATGCTTTGCGATTCCGATCAGGCCTCGGTTAGCGAATGACGATCGTGGCCATCACTCTCCGAGTGATGCTCTGCGATTCCCAACAGGCCTCGGTCAGCGAATGACGATCGTGGCCATCACTCTCCGAGTGATGCTCTGCGATTCCGATCAGGCCTCGGTCAGCGAATGAGAGGGAATCGCAGATCGTCACTCAGAGAGTGACGGCTACTCAGTGACGGCTACGAATGACGGCTACAGTCTTAGAACTTCACTGAGAACACCCAGATTCGTGAGTCAGCGGCGGACTCGAAATCGTTGTCGATCGACATCAACAGAGCTCTGCGGTTGCCTTCGAGCACCGGGCCAAATGTCAGTCCTTCGATCTTTTCCGGCATGTCTGCTCCACGCAGTCCCCATTTGGGATCCAGCAGATCAATGAAGGTGGACTTGGACACAGGTCGCACGGTGGATTCATTCAGATTCTTTGGCAGTGTCTCCATGGAAGCGATGTTGGTGGCCTGAGACAGGTCGCACAACACGATTCGACGATAGCCGCTCTGTTCGCCAGGGACACTATCCCGTTCGATCACCAGAAAACGGTTCGCGTCAACAGCCAGAATTTCACTGTTGCCGTTGGAAGGACTGTCCAGTGGATAAACGAACTCCTCAATCGCGCCGCCGGCGATCGGCAGACGAATCAGTCGGCAGTAATTTCCAATCGCCTTGCCTGTCTCATCCACCACAGAGTCCTGCAGGAGCGGTCCCTGCATGAGTGCGATCAGGGACTTTCCGTCACTGGAGATCGCGAGACATTCCAGCCCTCGATTTGATGCGCGACCGGTTCTGTTCTTCTGGTTCTCCTCAACGCGGTCTCCCGATGGTGCTGTGACTCGAAAATACTCTGGAACTGGAAGACGCTGAATTTCCTTGCCGTCCGCATCAAATCGCACAATCTCCGGGCCGTACTCATCAGATACAAAATACGATCCGTCCGGCGCGAAACGAAATCCTTCAGGGTCGAACCGATGCCCGAGCTTCTCAGTGGGTTCCACGTAGATCGACTTGCCGGTGAGTGGCCGACTTTGAGTGTCAGTGAACGGCACGGTTCGAACAAGTTTCGTCGCGACCTTCACTTCCGCCTTTGGATCAATTCGAATCTCCAGCATCTGAACGCGACAAGGATAGCTGACAGCACCGTCATCGGGGCCTCGATCCGACATCGCAGCATAAAGGTCATCCTTGCCGGAATAATCCAGAGCAGAAAAACCACCGATCCGATTCACTGCTTCTCCGTTTTCCAGCGTCAGTTCTTCGCCGGAAAGGTCGCGGACTGTACCCGCAATCCTCGCTTCTCCCACCCACTGGATATCCGGCTCAGAAGAATCCACGGAGGATGCTGAAACCGAACCGGGAGGCGTCAACAACAACAGACTAAAACAGAGATAGAAAGACATCATGACTTTTCTTCAGCTTGGTCCTGAAACAGACGGTACTTCGTTCTGCCCCATTTTGGTCATCACTCCCGCGTTTGCCATGCGACACCACTGAGGCTTAACCGAAACTTCACACTTTCGCCGGTTTCGAGGACTTTCGACAACAGGGGCCGCAGCTGATATAAACCACGGCTGAGCGAGACCGGAGCGGAACGTTTTGTTCGAACTTGCCTGCCAGGAAGCCGACAACGTGGCACAGATCATGAAGCCAGTTTGGTCCAGGAAAACGTCCATCGCTGCATCAGCCCGCATGGCAGTCCTCACAGCGGGACTCTGGATGGCAATGTTCGGTCTTCGTCCGACATTTGCTGCCACGTCACCAGTGGTACTGGAAGACGTGGAAGAATGTCAGACGATGCTGCGAACGGGAAAGTATGCTGAATGTCTGGCAGCGACGACCACAGCGATTGAAGAGAAAAGTTACGGCGAAGAGTGGCCCGTACTGAAAGCTCAGGCCGAACTTGCACTGGGAAAATACCCGGAGGCACTGGCCACCATCGCTGCCGGGATCGAACGATATTCCTGGAGCGTGCGACTGCGTGCCCTTCAATACGAAGCCGCGTTGGCGAACGGACAAAAGGAACTCGCGAAAGAAGCCACCGTGAAAACGGAAGAGCTCGCCAGTTCCTCCGCCTGGCGTTACACCGACGCCGACGATCTGATCGCTCTCGGAGACATCGCTCTGGCGCTCGGTGCCGATGCAAAGGCCGTCCAGGAAGGCTTCTACGAGCGTGCTCGTCGCAACTATCCCGGCCGCCCGGATGGATTCATCGCAGCCGCTCGTCTGGCGCTGGCCAAAGGCGACCCGGCATTCGCCGCGGAGCTGCTTCAGAAAGCTGTGACGGATTTTCCGGACCAGCCCGACGTTCAATACTTGTATGCTCAGGCCATTGCCGGCGTTGATGAAGAAATGTCGGCAACGCTCACCCGGAGGGTGTTTGAACTCAACCCGAACTACGTCCCTGCGCTGCTGGACGTGGCTGAAAAGCAGATCATGGGTGAGAGCTACACGGATGCTGAAACAACGCTGCAGCAAATCCTGTCCTTCAATCCCAACCTGCCGGAAGCACATGCGTTGCGAGCCGTCATTTTTCATCTTCAGGGCAACACGGCGGCCGAGCAGGAATCGCGCGCGGCGGGACTCAAGTTCGCTCCGGCGAATCCCAAAGTGGACCATCTGATCGGGCTGCGTCTGTCGCGCAAGTATCGATTCCGTGAAGGTGCCGCCGCTCAGCGCAAGGCGCTCGAAGCGGATCCTGATTTTGTCGAAGCGAAGATCCAGCTTGCTCAAGATCTGCTGCGTCTGGGTGAAGAAGCGGAAGGCTGGCAGCTGGCAGAAGAGGCTCACAAAAAGGATGGCTACAACACGACCGTTTTCAACCTGCTTCAGCTGAAGGACAGTCTTGACCGCTTCACAACGGTTTCCACGGAACACTTTGAGATCCGGATGGAGAAGAACGAAGCAGCGGTCTACGGAGCTCGGACGGGAGAACTGCTGGAAGAGGCGTGGTCCGTGCTGTCAGCTCGCTACGACTATACTCCGGAGACTCCGGTGTTTGTCGAAATCTACTCACGTCCCGAAGACTTCGCGGTTCGAACATTCGGGATGCCCGATGTTGCCGGGTTCCTGGGCGTGTGCTTCGGCCGAGTCGTCACGGCAAACAGTCCTGCAAGCCGCAAAGAAAGCCCGACGAACTGGGAATCGGTTCTGTGGCACGAGTTCTGCCACGTGATTACTCTGCAGAAAACCGGCAACCGGATTCCTCGCTGGCTCAGCGAAGGAATCTCGGTGTACGAAGAACGGTGTCGCGATCCACGCTGGGGTCAGCGAATGTCGCCGGATTTTCGAGACCGTATCGTCAGCGGCAAAGTTCGTCCCGTGAGCGAGCTCAGCAGCGCATTCCTGAAGGCGGAGAGTGGTGAAGATCTGAACTTCGCTTACTTCGAATCGTCGATGGTGGTTGAACATCTCGTGAATCTTCATGGACGGCCCGCCCTGAACGCGATCCTCGCGGACCTGAATAACGGAATCCAGATCAACGACGCGCTGGATCGTCATGCAGGTGGCCTCGCAGCCTTTGAAGCGTCGTTCACTGAATACCTCAAAACAGAAGCCAGTGAACTGGCGCCCAACGCGGACCTCAAACCATTCGATCCCGGGATGGAAGCACTGACAGGTCTGGATCTTGCCAGGGCATTTGTCGAGGCAAATCCGAATCACGTTGGTGGACTTTTGACGCTTGCAAGTCTGCAGGTGAAGGCCGGAGATCTCGCAGGGGCCGAACAGAATCTTCGGAAGGTCATTGAACTGTTTCCGGAGGATGAAAGCTCATCCAGCGCTCGGACACGACTTGCTGAACTGTACCGAACTCAGAAGTCTGACCTTGAAGCCGCGGTCCTGGCCGAACAGATCGCCATCACCGCGGACGATCTCGCGTCAGCCGTTCGGCTGCAGGAACTCTCGATCGAAAAAGAAGACTGGAAGACGGCTGCGGAACTGGGCCACTACATCTTTGGGATTGATCCGTTTCAGCCTGCCGCGATTCGCCGAAGCGCTGATGCAGCGGGGAAACTGAACGATACGGAACAATCTGTTCGCTGGCTCGAACGACTTGCCGTCCTGCAGCCCGACGACATGCCTCGCATCAATTTCCGGATTGCCGATGTCCTGAAGACCGTCGACAAACCTCGAGCCCGCCGCTACGTCCTTCTGGCTCTCGAACAGGCCCCCCGATTTCGCGAAGCACACGAACTGCTGCTCGAACTGAAGTAGACGGGGAGGGGGGAAGGCGGCGTTCTTGGTTCTTGGTTCTTGGTTCTTGGTTCTTGGTTCTTGGTTCTTGGTTCTTGGTTCTTGGGGCTTGGGGCTTGGGAAACATTGTGAGCCAATGAAGGCGTGGCCCGCCCCCGAGCTTGCTGGCGCTCGCTCGACCCCGCCCACACTTCGTGCGGGTGGGGAGGGAAGTCATAGGGCAAGTCAAACCAACCAGGAACCACCAACCAGGAACCAGGAACCAAGAACTACGAACGCCCCGCTACTTCCCCAGTTCCCCGAGCACTTTCTTCAGGCCGTCGAGGTTCTGGCGGAGACTTTCTTCCGCATCAATGGTTTCGCGGTGGTCGATGATTCCAACCGGCCCGTCGTAACCGGATTTCAGGATGATCTTCAGCATCTCCGCATCATGCTGGCCCGAGCCGATTGGAAGGATCTTTGGGTTGGCATTGTCATTCATCCCATTCAGATTCAGGCACAACAGGTAAGGCTTCAACAGAGTCAGTTGCTTTTCGAAATCGCCAATGTGTTCATGCGCGTGGTGAAGGTTGTAAACAATCCCCACATGATCTGCCTGGTGATGAGTCCTGAGATACTGGCAGACATCCACCATGTTCCGAGGCTCTCCACTCCAGCCGCCGTGGTTGTACAAGCCCAGTTTGAGCTTGTGACGCTTCGTCTTTTCCACCATCGGCAACAGAGACTCGGCCGCCGCCTTGACCTTCTGCTCATGAGTTCCTTCGGCCGGTGCACTGAACATCAGCCAGATCTGAGGATGAATGCCGTGCTTTTCAATCAGCGGCTCAAAGGCATCATGCCAGCTCCAGAACGCAAAGAACTCGATATCGTGTTTCTTGTACTGCAGGATCTCTTCTTCAAACGTCGGGACATGGATATCACGCCAGTCGTAGGCGACTCGAGCCATTCCAAGCCGTCGCACCATTTCTGCCCGTTCCGCCGGCCCACGCTGCTTCGCGTCAAAGGGAACAATGCACCATGCAACCAGCCGATCGGGCTGTAGATTCCTGACATCATCGGCGTTCAGGGAGCCGGCAAGAAGCAAAATGGCAGCAAGCACAAAACCAGAAACACGATGCATGGCAACACCCGCTAAACGGTGGGGTCCGGATGAGGAACAGAAGGCAGGAGACGATCAGCATAGGAGATCGGAACTGACGACTCAATCGGGCAACCCGAATCGCGTGCTGCCGGGCCATGGCGAGGCTCGGAGAAAAGTAGAGGAAGGGCGCGAGCCATTCGGGTTTGGGGCGGCGATGTTTAGGTGGGTGGATGGTGTTTTCGCGACGGAGGAGACAGTGCGGGTTGATGGGTAGTAGTTGTGGGGTCTCGCGTCGGAGACACGAGCTACTTTTTACTTCAGCAATGCGGGGGGAATCTGGACTTTGGGATTCAGAGTCTTCGCCTGCTTGATCGCATCAGAAACTGCGGAGGCGTTTCCCTTCTTCTTTTCCAGCTCGGCGACAGTCAGCCAGTACTTATCCAGTTCTGCAGCACCGGCTTTGAGTTTCTCCAGGTCGGCTGCCGCTTCGTCGAGTTTCCCGAGCTGGATGCGACTCTGAGCAAGCGTGCGGAGGGCGGTTTCGATCAGATCAGCCTGAAGTGCTCCGCTGGTCACAGCAGCCGCCAGTGCTGTCTCCGCGGCGGCGTAATCCCCTTTTTCGTAGGCATCCAAACCGGTCTGCAGCGAGCCTTCGCTTGCTGCCACAGAAGAAGCTGCTGCACCGGAACCCGAGGAGCATCCTGACGAAAACTGCAGGGTGACAGTCAGAAGTGTGAGGGAGACGAGAAACTTCATGGACGATCTACTTTGCTTGTGTGGGAAATCACGCTGCAACTTCATGGACTCGCCCTCCCCGGGATTTCCCAGGGGAGGAACGAATTCAGACCAACAGTCATTCTGGTTCGCGGTCATGCTCGCTCCATTGAAAGCCAGCAAGCGCGAACTCAACGGGTTACCATTCTCCAATCGTTTCGCCATCACCGCGCGATCCGACTGCTCGCCAGACACCTGTGTCGATGTTGTCGCTGGCAAACCGAACACTGCCATCAGCCAGCATCACATTCACACCGCCGGTATGCATGCTGCGAGCAGAAATGACCGCGTGCTCGCCTGGAGTATCCGAGATCGCTGACCAGTTACCGCAGTCCCAGCCTCGCCAGTTCGGCGTTGCAACGTGGTTGTACATTGTGCCCGAGTACGCAGCGAATGGCCAGCCGTTGGAGAAGTCGCTTCCAGATGCCCAGCGTCCAAATGTCGTGAAGTTAAAGCTGCTGATTGTGACAGTGGCATTAAGGCAGTCATTGAACATCTGGTCCGGTGCCAGCATGACGTTCTGACGATTTGGCGAAGTGATGATGTCGGCCTTCGTTGGCAGATCTGACGCGGCATTCTTCGCAGATCCTTTAGTTCGCTCTGCAAACATCGCAGTGTTTGACATTCCATCCGTGAAGTCTCGATCAGCCAGAGACTGACCAGCAGTGAAGGCACCGTTTCCGAGGCACGAATAGGTCTTCGTTCCGACCGTGATGGTTCCCGACTGGTTGTTCTGTGACGTGGAGTTTGTTGCACCAGCATATGGGGTGCTGCCGCCAAAGTTGTAGACGTAGTTGTTTTCGGAAATGACGCGGCCAGTGTTCGCGTCCGAAGGGCAAAGGAACAATCCAGCGGCATTGGCATAGGCCGTGTAGTTCGGATTGCTTGGCGTTCCGCCGTTGGTCATTCGAGTTGAATTTGGCCCTGAGAAATTGATCAGGTTGTAGATGTTGCCCTGTTCCATGTAAGGGAGAATAAAGATGTGCACAGACCGGTTGCCGGTCCAGACGTTGGCCGCGTTGCTTGAATAGCTTGTGTAGCTGGTCGAAACGACGCCGCCAGTCATCAGGTCAGGAAGCAAGCGCCCTGGCGGAAACTTGCTGTGAGTCGACAGGTAGTTGTGTAGCCCCAGACCAATCTGCTTCAGATTGTTCTTGCACTGCGTCCTTCGAGCCGCCTCGCGCGCCTGTTGAACAGCAGGCAGCAGCAGAGCCACAAGAATTGCGATGATGGCAATCACCACCAGCAATTCAATCAGCGTGAATCCTCTCCTACGATCTCTCATGGGTTCCCCTCCGATCATCACGTTGCACAAAAAGTCAGCAAAAAACGAACAACGATTACAAGTGAACCATCTCAGACGCACTTTTTGCGCCGGTCCTCACAGCATCGCGTGAACAAAAGCGCACATTGAAGCTGATCGTAGACCAATCGTCTCCACCTGGCCCCGTGGCTACTTCAAATTTTCATTAGATTCATCGCGAAGGGAGAATCTGAGAAAGCTCCACTGGTCACTCCTGATTCTGGAAAAACCTGCGAACTCTCCTGGGACCATCGCGACCTCAGAAATCAATGCCTGGCGAGCGGAAAAAGCTGCTCACGATCAAGGCACCGCCGTCATGCGTTCCTTTACTCGGCTAGCCAACAATCGCCGGTGCTTCCGAATACGGATGTTTCTGTCTACTTCAATTCCATCTACTTCAAATAGACTCGCAACCACTCGCTCATCCTGGCGAAGGTCTCATCAGGGACGCTGTGCCCCTGGTGATGGTTTAGCAGGCCGAGCCGAAGGGGTTGAGCATAGAGATTCCAGGCGGGCAGGGCGGCCTTCATCAGGACCCATGATCGATCTCCATCCGCCGCGCCGGGCCCGGACTCACCCCCGACGATTAGAAATGGACGTGGAGCAATCAGGGCCAGCAGCTGATGATGGTTCAGTGGAAATTCGGGATCGCGAATGGCTTCACCCAGGTACCAGGGAGCATCCCAGTTTGTCGAACGAAATGCCGTACCGCCTTCTGACGCAACGGCAGCCCGAATGCGCTCATCAAACGCCGCCAGGTAGAGCACTTCTTTAGCGCCCAGAGAATGCCCGATGGCTCCGATTCGCGCTGGATCGACACTCTTCAGCCCGGCCAGAATATCCGTTGCTCGGCGCGCATCGTTGAGCATCTTTGCCATGCCGGTCGTGTTCGGATGCCGCTCCCGGTGCTTTGCGACTGCATCCTTCAGACTCGAAACATCCTGCCACAGAAAGCAGCGCGGACAGATCACCACAAATCCCTGTTCCGCGAGCTTCCGTCCAATCTGCATGGAATCTCGACCGGACACACCTGCGATTTCATCGATCGAAGCATCTGTCGTCTGATGCAGTGCCACAATGCCCGGCAGCTTCACCCCGGTTTTGTTCGTCGCGGCATCCGGAATCAGCAGATAGGCCTGGACAGGCAGTTCAGGTTCGACCTGATATTGAATCAATTGCCGAGTGAAGCCATTCTCGTGCGTCTCGGCAAGCACCTGAAAGCTGGTCTCTGTGAGTTGTGGCATCGGACCAAGGAACTTCATCCACTCGTCTCGAACAGACTTCCGAAGACTCTGCCATGTTTCGAGCGAGACATCGGCTCCATCATGGCCCTCAAAGACAGGCCGTAGTTTCCCGGGGTTTTCGAGCACCGGAGAGTCGGGAACTTTCGTCACTTCGGCCAGCCACGCCACATCATCCGCCGTGGCCGCCGCATTGTCCTGCGCCGAACAGAGAAAGGCGATCACACTCATACTCAATACAACGACAGTGAACAATCGCATGGCTTCACACCCTTTGCGCAAAGAACGGATCAGTCATTGCACTGTAGAGGATTCAAAAGAGGATTCGAATCGTTCTCCTAACCCAAATGACACGTCAAGTAGTGGAACTCACCAGAGTTCCCGTTACCAACTGATCTGTAGTGCAACTCACCATAGTTCCCGTCATCAACGAAAGTCGTGGGGTCTCTGGCGAGATTCACTACACTGGAGTAACCTCATCATGTCACGCTTCGTCATGTTTGAAATCAGGCTGCCATTGTGAATGCTCGACCAGTCTCCTGTGTGCTGGGAACGGAACAGTTCTCTCTCCGTTACGAAGTTGTCAGCACTGATGAATCCGAAGTGCGCACGATCGTGGATTCGACAGGCTTTTTTCACGATTACGAAGTCGACATTGCCGTCGAACTGGTCCAGGAACGACTTCGGCGAGGCGATGCTTCAGGTTACTTCTTTGCGTTCGCCGAACAGAATGGTGTCCCTGTTGGCTACTCGTGTTACGGACCCATTGCCTGCACCGCGGACAGCTACGATGTCTTCTGGATTGCCGTTCGAAAGTCCCACCAGCGCCATGGACTTGGACGATGGCTCATGGAGTTAACGGAGCAGCTGATTGCAGAAGCAGGCGGGCGGCGAATCTACGTTGAAACCTCGGGCAGGCCGGACTACCTGCCAACTCGCAGCTTTTACGAACGCTGCCAGTATCAAAAGGCCGCGGAACTTCCTGACTTCTATGCAGAAGGGGATTCCAAGGTCATCTACGTGAAAGTCCTTGGGCGGTAACGGCAGCCTCTGCCGCGTCGACGAATTTGCCGCAGCGGGCTGAGCCGACTATGCCACTGACGATTCCAGGCGGCTCGGGTACCCATAGAGATCAAACATCCACTTCAGACGGTCGTAGAGCATCTCCATGGTAGCGCGGTCCATGCGGAACGAGTTCTTCTTGTAGCTTGAAAGCCCGGCCAGTTCCGATCGAATCTTCGGCTCCACTTCATTCCAGCCAGGCAGGTTGAGTTCTGAGTACGTTTTTTCCATGCCAGCCAGCGGATCCTGTTCGAGGTCCTCGAACCGCATCTCGCTCAGATTCCCCTCAGGAATCAGGCTCTTGGTCGCTTCGTACGTTCGAATACACTTTTCGTAGAAGAACAGCGCATCATCGGAACACGTCTCCAGCTGCGCTGGCCCGAGAGCATTTTCCGTGAACATGGTGCGGCGCAAGTGCATGGTCGACTGGTAGACTGCGTACGGATCGCGATAGATGTAGACGAACTTTGCGTCCGGGAACATCTCCAGCAGAACCGGGATGCGATACGTATGACTCGGAGACTTCATGACAATCGATCGGTTTGAGCGGATTGTCAGCTTCTTCATCAGAGTCAGCAGCGACTTCTTCCACGTCTCCTGCTCTGCCGGTGTCATTTCCCGAGGATCGAAGTAGCGTTCATAGACGCTGCGACGATTGTGGAACGCAAGCATCAGATATGGGGAGATTCCACAGTCCAGAGCGAGAGCGATTTCGTCTTCCTGAGGAGTTGACCAGTTCGTCGCGATGTTATCCATCGGACGAGTCTTCGGCAGGATGAATCGAGTCATCGGTGCCACGACTTTTTCGGTCAACAGGAAATGTCCCGGAAACATGCACTGATAAAGATTCGGGAACGTCACATTGGAATCAAGCGTGAGCAGGTTATGCAGCAGTGTTGTACCGCTCCGCCAGTGGCCCAGAATAAAAATCGGAGGATGTTCGATCTTCGTTGCAGCAACGCGGCGTCCGTAGAGCAGAGACTCGAGACCGTTCTCCACACTGTTGATCACACCTGACGCGGCAATGGAAAGAAGCCGAGGCGAATACCGCAGTCCGGTATCCGGCTTGAGTTTCATCATGCGCAGGAACCCACCGAAGGACAGCCCGTGCCACATGCACAGAAATCCCTGGCGTGAGATCTTCACGGTGCTTGGTGATTCCGATCGAATCGCCTGCACTGGTTTTTCGCGAGTTATCGACATTGTTGACATAACCGGCCTGCTTTGAACGTCCAACGACGGGTACTCCGAATTGAATATCGGAGCACCGAGAAGCAGAACCGCGACCCATTGCGGCTAATGTGCCCCACTGGTCCCCACCGGTGTGGCAAAATCGCTTTTGTCCGCACGAAAGGCAGACACTGGAAGAGTTTGAAGAACAAACGTCCGGGAAGGAAATGAGTTTTGCGGTTATCACCTGGTTTTCGAGAAACCAGTAGAGTCGACACGACCGTCAAACCAAATCCCATCAGTGTAAAACGACTGTCCTCAGTCGTTCACCCCCAACTCTCCACCCACCGCGGAAGTTCATCTCGCCTGAACACCGGCGCATCCCGTTCGCCAGTTCATCATCGTTTTGGAATGCCTCGCGCGAGGCGCAATCACGCTGCGAACGTTGCATCAGCCGCAGTTCAATTTTGCCAGATGCGGACAACGGGAGCCGTGTCGGAACGACTCGCGATCGATTGGTGCTCTGCGGAAAAAACAGCGATAATTCCCAGTGTTTTTACATGCTTTTTCAAAAAGCCGGCGCAATAGGCTTCAACAACTCTGCGCCGCAACAGAGGCCTCGATTGGGAAATTTCAAAATGCCAAAAATCGCGCATCTCAAGGCCACATCAAGGTCTGCGGCAAGTGACTTTGGAAATCGTCAAAGGTTCCTTGAGGAGTCCGCTTGACGGGGGACGCCAGACGGTTAAATTGCCCGCCAGTGGTGGTTCGTGGGGAAAAATGGGGAACCGTGTGGAGCCCTGAAGAAGTCACGAATCGCCGGGTTTTGAGTACCTCGATGGCACTGACGGGAACCTTTGAGCGGACGATGGATGACAAGCTGCGGCTTGCGATTCCAAGACAGATGCGAGAAGGATTTCGCGACGGTGAATCAGAAGAGCTGTACCTGGCACCTGGCAACGAGGGCTGTTTGTCTTTGTATTCACTGCAGGGGTTCGAAGCCTTTGCAGCAAAGATGGCCAGCGTCTCAACGGGCCGAGTTCAGGTCAGAAATTTTCTTCGCTTGTACTACTCGCAGGCGGAACGCGTGCAGGTAGACAAACAGTCGCGGATACGGATACCAGAGCGACTGGCGAAGATGGCTGAATTACAGCACGACGTGGTTTTGATCGGAGTTCATGACCACGTCGAAATCTGGGACAAGGGACGGTGGGACTCGTTTCTTGCCCAAAATGCCTCTCAGTTTGATGCACTGACCACGGAAGCTCTGGACCTGACGTCTCCCTTTGGGGGGACGAAAATGTCCGGAGGTGCAGGCTGAGAGGAAAGGAGCGAGCATTCCATGGAAGGAATGCTCCTGAACGAGGTCAGGCGGACCAATGTCGGCTGACCCTCGACAACGTCAGAATTTGCCGCGGCTTACCGGGCTTAGCGGAGTTCGACGATAACAGGGAAGTGATTCGTCCTGGGGACGGCCTGCACAAGGTCGCAGCCGTCTGCCTCCCGCGACCGAAATGGATGTCGGTAGGAGGCAGGCGGCTGTGGTCCCTGGGAATTTCCGACAGCCAGTGTAGAACGGCTGTCCTCAGCCGTTACCTGCATGGTAGCACGGCTGTCCTCAGCCGTTGCCCGCATGGTAGCACGGCTGTCCTCAGCCGTTGCCCGCATGGTAGCACGGCTGTCCTCAGCCGTTGCCCGCATGGTAGCACGGCTGTCCTCAGCCGTTGCCCGCTGCCACTGCTGAGTATGAAGCGATTGAGGACAATCGCTCTACAATGTTTACCGCAAGTCCAGCCTCCACGGGATCAATCGCGCTTGCCAGACGCCGATCCTGATGCCACACCCCGAAAGCAACCTGTCCGAGGAATGCGCTATCGGAGAATTCTAGTTCGAGCCTGTTTTCCAATTCCCAATGCCCATTGATCCAAGTCACTGGGCATTTCTTTTTTGAGGTCATCCACAATGAAATACAAGTCGTTGCTTCTATTGCTCACAGTGGCCGTTGCACTGCCCGGCTGCGGATCTGAAGGACCAAAAGACCCACAGGCTGAGGTCAGCGGCACAGTCACGAATAATGGCAAGCCAATCACGCTGAATAGCCTGGTCGTGTTTTACAACGCAGACAAAGGCCTGACGCTGTCCGGTGCGGTCGACTCACTTGGTAAGTACTCGCTGACACCAGCCGACCCAAAGATTGGTGTTCCTGCTGGCCGCTACACAGTGGCAATCACGCCACCTGTTGCTGCCGTGGCGGAAGTCAATCAGAACTCACAGGACTACATGAAGATGATGCAGTCCGGCGGTTCGACAGCTCCTAAGAAAGAAGGCAACGCTGCGCCGGACATCCCGGAAAAGTTCCGCGATGCAAAGTCCAGCAAGCTGATCTTCGAAGTCAAAGCTGGTCCCAACACCTTCGACTTTGACCTCTCAAAGCTGTAGGCCCATCCGTCGGTGCATGCAAAGAACTCTGACGAGTTCCTCAACTGACCCACCGTGAACACCCAAACCAAATAAAAACGCAAAGACGACATTTCGTCTTTGCGTTTTTTTGTGTGCCGGGCAATCAGCCGTGCCAGTCAAACAGCGGGATGCAGCGAGCCTCGCGGATCCCCCGAATTGTTGCAGCAGCGTTTGCCCGATTACTGTGCAGACCGCCGCAGGAAACAGAGTCGAAGGATGATCGTCACCACTGCAACCCACGCAACAACCGCCGCTGCGGTAACAGACTGCACAATGATCAGTCTGTTCTGTCCATGGATCATGGATTCGATATGACTTCGATCCCAGTGAAGAATCCCGTTCGACGAACCAGCAACACATCCTACAGCCAGCAAGCCGGCGACTGAGGCTCCTGCTGCGAGCACCGCAGTGCGAAGTCCCGTGGCTGCAGGCTTTCGGCGGACCACAGTCCAGAGCCCCATGCCAATCACTGCCCCGGCCACTCCGGCAAGAAGCGACGTCATCGGCTCAAACAGCATTGCTCCCGGAGCAGCTGCAGCAAGCCCCGCCACGAGTCCTGGCAGCGGAGAGCGATCGTATTCCTGAGGCTTGACGATCTGATTCATGACAAAGAAAAAGAAGAAGCCGCCTGTTGCCCCGGCAAAGGCGTTGATCAGCATCAAAGATCGAAGCTGAGGCGAAGGAACATTGATCGCACACATCAGCAGCGGAAATACCAGCCACCAAAGTCCATGACTGGCCGCTTCCAGATTGTCTCTGGCAGACGCGTCCACCGTCGCGAAACCCTCTGAACGGTTCCAGCGAATCACAATGGCAGACACTGCCAGCAGCAGGACGAACAACCCACCGCCACTGTCCAGCGCGAAGCGAATCGCAAGCCAGCCATCTCCCCAGACCCAATGCGCGACGGGAACATAAACGAGTACGCCCCAGAGCAGGCTGACGACGAGCAGCTGCGGTGCAGCAATCTCCGGCAGAGACGCAACAACCGCCGCTGAAAGCGCAGCCACTGCACAGAGATAGATCGAAAGCTGCAGGACCACAAACGCGGACAGCGAAATCGAATGGTGCGGTCGGCGAGAAGCGAAGATGGGAGATTCCGGATCTCCCTGAGCTTCCAGGTTGGCGAAGGCGGAAAACTGGAGATCACCAACAAATCCGCCTCGACCAAACAGCACACGGTTGTCCGTCTTGTTGGCCGGGTCATTCATCATTTCACTCATTGGCTTTGGCGGTCCGCTCGTTTCACCTTTGGGAGTTGTGCCCATCGACGGACCGAACGCCAGACTATGGAAGATCAGCAGCCACAGCATTGAGTGCAGGGCAGCTCCGGAGATCCACTGCTGCACAGAGATTTTTTTAAGACCACTGATGCAGCCACTGCTGAACAGTCCCATGGCAGCCGGCAGGAGCAGTGTCACCATCAAGATGGACGCAATCAGAATCCAGAGCATCTGCGCGCCATCAAATGCTTCGTTCCACTGAAGAATCATTCAGCCCTCTCAATCTTCTTTCCCTGCCCACGCACCAGAGTGACCTGTCGTCGAGTCTCTCCGCCCGGGAATTCTTCAACACTGTCTTCAACCGGTCCATCCGGCCATGTGACAACGATTGATTCCACTCTGTCAGCATCGCCGAGACCAAAATGAACTCGACTGTCATTGCTGGACAAATAACTTGTCTGCGGTGCACAGACACCAGTTCTCAGACCACCATCCGCAAGACGCAGTGTGATCTTTGCGCCCAGGGCATCTCGCTGTTTCAAACCGGTGAGGGCAGTCACTGTCAGCCAGCTCCGCCCTTCGCTCAGTTCGTTCAGATAGCACCGAGCTGAGCCACCACAATTCGTGACAACCAGATCGATGTCACCATCGTTGTCGAGGTCTCCGCAGGCAAGTCCGCGACCAGAAGCCATGGCATCCACAAAGTCTCCGCCACGAGAACGATCCAGTCGGTAGGTCCCGTTACTGCCACCGAACATCAGAACGTTCTCATCGTAGTAAGCCTTCCAGTATTCCGCAGCATTATCGATCCGTTCCGTTCGCACCTGAAACTCATCTTCACCGTGGAACGGGAAACCAGAATGACACGGAATGACCAGGCCATTCACCAGCGGCACATCCAGAAACCCATCATGATTCAGATCCACGAGTGCCACGCCCCAGCCTGTGTGCCGCCGCGACGCCACATCAATTCCGGAACCTGGTGTCTGGTCCGAGAAGTAGGCTTCTTTGCTGCCGACATACAGTGTGGCCGTCTCTTTGGTCAGGTGACTGACCAGAAGGTCCAGATGATCGTCCTGGTTTACGTCCCCAACAGCGACACCCATCCCGGCCTCAACATGCCCGGCCCTGTTACAGGCAACCCCTCGTCCCTGCGCTTCTTCCAGAAAGGTACCGTTCTTCTGATTGACCCAGAATCGATTCGGTGCGCCATCATTGGCGATAAACATGTCAGGCCATCCGTCACCGGTCAGATCGGTACAAATCGCTCCAAAGCCAAATGTGGGTGCGGTCGTCAAACCAGCTTCTTCAGTGACGTCCCGAAACCGAACTTCCGCCCGGCCATCGGAATTCACTTCCGTCTCATTGTGATAAAGCCGGTCGATCGTGGGCTTGAATTTATGAGGTCCGCAGTAGCTGACAAGGCCGTGAGAAAAGCCGCATGCCACGGAATGCCCGTATTCAGGATCCGCAGTGTAGTTCACGACCAGCAAATCAAGCCTGCCATCGCGATCGTAGTCGAAGAACGCCGCCGCAGCTCCCCATTCTTTTTCCTGACTGCCAAGCGAAGCGGTGATGTTTTCGAATTCGCCGTTTCCTTTGTTTCGATACAGCGAATCCTGTTCATAGTTCGCGATGAAGACATCAGGGTACCCGTCGTTGTCAACATCCCCAGCGGCAACTCCGGCTCCATATCCGGTGTCACCAAGACCGGACTGAGTCGTCACGTCGGTGAAGGCACCTGTCTCCGTCTGTCGAAACAGTCGATTTCGAAAATCAATCCCTGGTGCAAAGGATCCGCTGGCCTTTGGTGAAGGCCCGCAGTTCACAAAATAGAGGTCCTGACGCCCGTCTCGATCATAGTCCAGAAACGCCACACCGGCTCCAATCGATTCCGGCATGAAGTAGGTACCGAGCGGACCAACAATGTGATTGAACTGAATGCCAAGTTCCTTCGTCACGTCCTTCAAACGCGGACCGTCGTACTTTTGCCGTTCCACATCCGTCGCGCGTTCTTCGATGCAGTCATAGTCCGGGATTTGAGGATCCGGTTTCTGAGAAAGTTCCTGCCGAGCCCGCTCTCGGGTTCTTTGGACCTGAGCCCAGATCAGCCAGCCAAGACCCAGTGCAGCACAAAGTCCCACAACCAGACGAACTCTCGCGGTGCTTGAAGGTCCAGGTTGTGATGTCGACTGCACGGAAGCTCTCACATTGATTTAGGTTCAGGAGCAGGGTTCTGCACGGAGGACAAATCATGTTCACGAAGGATCTGCTGTAATCGCTGAAACTCAGAGTTTGCGTCAACCTGATCCGGAGGCAGGATTTTTGCAGCTTCCTGCAACTGCACAGCGGCGTCCTTCCATAACTCGCGACGTACAAGCAACTGAAGATAGCCGAAGCGAATCCAGACTTCGCCAGGCGAATCCACAATCGCTCGCTCATACTCCGCCTGTGCCGTCGCAGAATCTCCACCGGCGTCCAGCAAATCTGCCCGCATGGCCCTCGCCATTCCGTAATCCGGTTTGAGTTCCAGACAGCGATCAATCTCGGGCATGGCTTCCGAAACGGATCCGGCCTGTGCCAGAGTGATTGCCAGATGAAAGTGCACCAGCGCATCAGCGGGGAATTTCTCCACCAGGCTTCGGAGCTGCTGAATCGCTTCCGCAGTTCGCCCCTGGTCACGAAGCGCGAGTGCCAGGTTGAGAGCAGGGCGGGATCGCTCCGGAAACCTGCGGGCCAGTGTTGAAAGAGTATTCGTTGCCAGATCCAGTCGTCCATCGGATCGCTGCTGGTCAGCTGTAGTTGCGGCGACGGCTCCGCTGACATCAAGGACCTTCAGCTGTTCGAGCCACGGATCATTCACAGGAGCGGCCGGCGGAAGCCTGCCCGCTTCTTCTGACAACGCGCGCGCTTCGTCCGAATGGCCCAGCTGCAATTGAACGCGAGCTGTCTCACGCAGCAGTTCGGGAGAGACAACGCCTGTCGAGCGCGCTTGCTCCAGCCACTTTAGCGCTGCCTCCGGAGTTCCCGACAGACGTTCCAGCCTCGCTCCCTGTTCCCAGACTTCAGCAACTCGTGGACTGGACTCACGCAGTTTCAGCAGAAGGACTCTGGCCGTTTCGAAATCCCCCAGGGTCAGCCTGGCGGAAACGAGACGCAGTTTGCACGGAACAGAATCCGGTTGAACCCGAAGCGCCTGGTCGAAGGCCGTGACAGCCGCATCGAGGTCCTTCTGAACGAGAATCACTCCCTGGAAATAGTGCCATCGGGCATCAGTCGCATCCAGTTCTGCCGCCCTGCGAAAACAAATCAGCGCCTCGGAGGGTCGATCATGCTGCATCAGATACATCGCGTACTCACCCCACGCTGATGCGGAATGAGGTTGCTGCTCAACACGTTCTCGCACATCGCGGAGCCGTTTGGCAACGGGTTCGCTGATCTGACTCAGGTCCACTTCCGGGACTACCGGCTGAGGCGCCAGAAGGAATTTCGCGGAAGCACCAACGACCGTGATTCCAAGTATAAGCAGCCCCCACAAGAGCAGTCGATGCCTGCGTCCCGGGGCTCGAGCCACTGTTACGTCGCCGGTAGGAACACTCTCCGTCATTGAACACTTCCGCGTTCGACATCGACGTGTTCAGAACGAACACCCTTACCCCGCTCAAGTCGGATCATCTGATCCGCAGGTCCGCCAGGAAACTGCTCAAACCCGGACGTTTCGTCCGGCCAGTAAACCTGAATGGAGTCATACCCGGCGGACTCCCCGAGTCCGAAGTGGAGGCGACAATCGTGGCTGGACAGGTATCCAAGATTCGGCATGACTTCTCTGTGCCTTGCTTCGCCACCAAAACTGACCACAACTTTCGCGCCGATCGCGTCACGGTTCCACCGCGGGTCGACGACCTGAACACCCAGCCAATGCCCCGCTTTTGCCGCTCGATTTTCGAAGAATCGGGCTGGCGCGGCGACGCTGGAAATCAGCAGGTCCACATCGCCGTCTCCGTCTACGTCACCAGACGCCAATCCTCTGGAGATTTCTTCCACCTTTTGAAACGGGTCGTCAGCGCTGGCCAGCTCAAATTGACCGCCACCTTTTCCAGTCCACAACAAATTCGACTCCGCGTAGTCCCCCCATCGCGACGAAGCTCGGTCTGCCTGAAGAATCGGAGCCCGCATGACTCGGCCATTCGCAACCGCAATATCCAGATGGGAATCGTGATCGAAGTCGGCAACGACGACTCCGAATCCTGTGTAATTTCTGGACGTTTCTCCCAGCCCGGTTCTTGCGGTTTCGTCCAGAAAAACGCCCATTCCAAGCTGGCGGTACCAGGTGTTTGTCTCACCGCGAAGATGAGTCAGGAACAGGTCCGTTTGAGCATCTTCGTCCAGATCAGAAAACGCCGTCCCCATGCTGGCCTGAGAACGCCCCTGAATGTCGACCGCACATCCTCGCAGAACAGCCTCCTCGGCAAACGTCCCGTCCGACTGCTGAACCCACAGAAAGTTGGGTTCCATATCGTTGGCCACGTAGATGTCCGCAAGACGGTCCCCGGTCATGTCGGAGCAAATGACTCCCAGTCCCTTGCCAACAGCCCGGGCAATACCAGCAGCGACGGTGACGTTTTCGAATGTTCCCGGTTGCCCAGCGGCACCTCGATTC
The DNA here is from genome assembly GCA_046349695.1 of Planctomycetaceae bacterium. Taxonomy (GTDB): domain Bacteria; phylum Planctomycetota; class Planctomycetia; order Planctomycetales; family Planctomycetaceae; genus SXXK01. Next base: position 28,364 of record JAXMBV010000027.1, read on the forward strand.
CGGAACAGAAAGTCTGATGTTCCGGTAAATGACTGAGGTCCACAATAGTCCAGACGCCCCGATGCGTCATGGCACTGACTTCCCGGAAAATAGTCCACGTAATTGACAACAAAAAGATCCAGCCAGCCGTCTCTGTCATAGTCAAAGAAACAGGCCGCCGTGGACCATCGACTGGAGGCAAGACCTGATGATGGAGTGGTATCCGTGAACTGAATTTTCTCAGTCGATGAGTCATTCCGGAACAACCGTATGCCTCGGGAACCGGTCGTCAAAACATCGCTGTCACCATCATTGTCAATGTCACCGAAGTAACAGCCCATGCCTGTGCCGTCGACCACCAGGCCGGCGTCGCTGCTCGCGTCGTGCCATGTGAGCCCCGTCTTCTGCACGAGCACTCGACACTTCCCGGACATGTTCCCGTCCGGAGCCGCCGACTTCTCGCTCAGTTGCGGATCGCCCGGAACAAGCACGATGTCGAGGAGACCGTCACCGTTCAGATCGCTCAGAGCACATCCGCTCCCCATGATCCCCGGCATTTCAAATTGCTCGGGATCAGCATAATGAACACCAAGCTTTTCAGTGATTTCAGCACGCTCTTCAAACCAAATGGTGCTGGAACGCGCTGGACCGGAAGTTCCCCCGGAACCGACTTTGCCTGCAGACGAATCACCTTTTTGACAACCCGCCAGAACAACGAGGCTCGTCAACAAAATGGTGTTCAGCACGAGCCCGACATACGCGTTCAAAACGCTGCGACGCGGATACGTTCGCCAGGAAAAAGGTTGTAGGAGCGCACGAGTCACGACGACGCAATCTCTCAGTGGGAATTCATCTCCGGCCCGTGCATGTCATTCCGAACAGTCATGCGCATCGCAGAAGTGTCGTGCGATCAGCCGCGTTCAGACTTTATCGACTCATTCGAAGGTTGCGAATGAAATGGCCCGAAATCCCACCGTCTGCCTGGTACCATCGAGACGAAGCGGCCGAATCCTTCTTGACCAATCCACGACTTTGGTAAGCTGTGACTCCCGCGGTATCAGCTGTTCATGTCGTAAGACACATGCCGCGGCGCAACCGATTCACAGGGATCTTCCGAGAACGGAAGGTGGATCTGGTCCATGTTGTTTCGGAATCATCCATGAAGATGTCGCGAAAATTCACTGTTGGAGCATTGGCCGCGGCAGTCATTCTGCTGGCTGTGATGCTCGCCATCTTCCGACGGAACGACGACCGACAGCCCGAAAACGAACTGGAAATCCAGTCGCTGCTGACCCTCGCTCAAAAAGCAAAGGACAAAGGCGACCCGAAAAAAGCGGCCCAATGGTATGCCGAAGTCGCCGCTTTGACGTCACAGCATCCGGAAGCATTTGAGTTCCTGGCTTTGTATGAGCTGGATCAGGAAAACTGGAAACAAGCCGAACATTACGCATCGTTCCTGAGTGAATCTGAACCTCGCTACAAAGCCGTCGGACGTTACGTGGAGGGTCGAATCAAACTGCAGAACAACTCCGCCGCGGAGGCCGAGGAGAAATTTCGTGAAGCGACATCTCTCGATCCCAGCGCTTCTCCGGCGGGGCGAGACCTTGCTGTGCTCCTCGCAATGCAGTTCCGCGAAACAGACCTTCGGAAGCTGCTGGCCGAACTCCAGAAGACCCGAGGACTCAGTCTTGACGAACTGGTGATGCGACTGCTGGCAGGACGAGAAATCATTGGCCGCGAACAGGCACTTCCGGCTGTGCAAAACTACCTCAGGACGAACTCAGCGGATACTCACAGCCGACTGGCCGTGGCACGTTATCTCGTGCTGTCCGGGGCAACGGAAGAAGCCATTTCCGTTCTTGGCCAGCGAAACGAAAACGACTCGCAGTCTGAACTCCTGCGCCAATGTCTGCTGGCTGAGTCGTCTCAACGGAAGATCGAGGGTGCCAGAGAGCCCCAGAAGCAGACGTTGACTTCGGAAGATCCGGTTGAAGCCTGGCTGCTTGCCGCGCGGCAGGCCAGTGAAGAAGGCAACTGGGGACAGGCGGCGGAGATCTATCGTTATCTTGCGGGCCAGCATCCGTATTCCACAGCCATCCGTCATCTCTTCGCGGTCTCACTGGATCGCATTGGTCAGTCGGAGGCTGCCAGTATGCAACATCGTTCAACGTCTGACCTCGACGAACTGGAGCAACTGGCCTACCGAATGCAGCGCCCGCAGGCGAAGGATCCGGAAATGGCGGTGCCCGTCGTGGAACGCATCATCCACCTTCTGGAGTCATTGGAACGCCCTCAGGATGCACTCGACTGGCTGAGCGTTCTTTCGCAGCTTCAGCCAGCACATTCACAAATCCCAGCCATGCAGGCGAGGCTGCGGCAGCAGCTTGAACGGAAGACAACTGAACCTCCATCACTTCTTGTCGCTGAGGTAACTTTCCGCGGCCGACTTCCCGAATCGAAGGCTCAGCAGACCGCGAGCGATACGGAAGCAAACGAGGAAGAATGGCTGCTGACCGACAAAGCAGCCGACTGGGAACTGCAGTTTTCCTATCACAATGGCCAGTCACAGTTCAAACGAATCCTGGAGACCATCGGAGGCGGCTGTGCAGTCCTTGATGTCGACAATGATCTCTGGCCCGACTTGTTCTTTCCGCAGGGACAAAGAGCAGCGTCCGGCAATTCCCCAGGCGAAACCGGGCCGGACAACATCGCGCCAGTGCTGACCGATCAGCTGTTTCGAAATCTCCGCGGCACCAGACTTCGTGAGATTACGTTCGCCGCAGGAACTCAGGACACAGCTCACAGTTTCGCTGCCGCCATTGGGGATTTCGATGTCGATGGATTTGATGACATCCTCGTAACGAATCTGGGCAGCTGCCGATTGCTCCGAGGCAACGGTGATGGCACATTCGACGACGCGACGCCTCCGCCGATGAAGGCTCAGAATGCCTGCAGCAGCGGAGCCTGTTTTGTGGACCTGAACGGCGACGGGCTGCCTGAAATCTTCGTCCTGAACTACGTTGCCGACTGGGACCGACGATGCCTCAACAGCACAGGATCTTATGCAACGTGTGACCCTCGGGAATGCCGCAGCACAACCAACCACCTTTACCAGAACAATGGCGACATGTCCTTCATCGATGTGTCTGAGGACAGTGGTCTGAGCAACGTGCCTGGCCGAGCATTGGGAGTGGTTTCTGCCGACTTCAGTGGTGACGGGAAACCGGACATTTTTGTGGCGAATGATGGCCTTCCCAATTCCCTGTTCGTTCAAAAGGATGACGAAGCAAAAATCGTGCTCCAGGATATCGCGGCGACAGCAGGCGTCGCCGTGGATGATCAGGGCCGCGCTATGGCAGGCATGGGGATTGCCTGGTCAGATTTCGATCACAACGGCTTCGGAGATTTGTTCGTCACAAACTTCTATCGAGAAATGAATACTCTCTATTCGGGGCTGGAAGGTGGACTGTTTGTCAATCAGACCAAATCATCGGAGCTCGGTGAAAGCAGCCTGCAGTATCTTGGTTTCGGTACGCAGGCAATCGACATCAACAATGACGGTCACGACGACATCGTTGTCCTGAACGGCGACATTGACGACTACTCCGCTTCCGGACGTCGATGGAAGATGCCCGCGCTCGTGTATCGCAATCTCGGCAACGGAGTGTTTCAGAACAGAAGCCAGCATTGCGGCGCTGACCTGCAGAAGCCAATCATCGGCAGGGGACTCACCCGAGTCGACATCAATCGTGACGGTCGCTCTGACCTGGTGGCGGTGCGCCATGACGGAAATGCCATGTTGCTGGCCAACGAGACGAATGCACCAGCTCCAGTCGCCCGCGTCTTCTATTCACACCGTCATCAGTATCAGGGCCCGATCGCAATACCGGGATCGCAAGGATCGAATCACTTCCAGGCAACCCCGACTGGTGATGGCTTTGCGGCAGCCAACGAACGGCTTCTCGTGATCTTGCCGAATTCAAAAGACGCTCAGACAAATCATTCGGCCGTCAGAATCGTTAATGAGGGGCAGTCAGAAGAATTCATCGGCACCAACCGTCGAGTAATGACAACCACCAAACAGGAGTGATATCTCGTTCACGTGGAAAATGATTTTTGCATTCTTTTTAGGCCTCGTCGCTGCTTTTGATTGACGATTACGAGGGAAACCGTTACTAGAGATGCTGTGGTTGGCCGAAAATTCCGACAATTGAGATGCAGTTCTAAATCTCGGAAATACTGTCCCTTTGGTCACCCAAGGGCCTGCAAATTGGTTTTTCGTTTTTGTTTCTTTTTCTCTGGGAGTAGGTCTATGGAAAATCGTCGTCTCAAACGCCGGTTCGCGATGGGTTTCACACTCATCGAGCTACTGGTGGTCATCGCCATCATCGCCATTCTGGTGGCGCTGCTTTTGCCTGCCGTGCAGCAGGCTCGAGAAGCGGCACGTCGAACACAGTGTAAGAACAATCTCAAGCAGCTCGGGATTGCTCTGCACAACTACCATGACACACATGGTCGGTTCCCACCGACTCAGATCATGGTGTACTACGCTGGTGCGAACAGCACGAACCCACAGCCACGAAATCACACGTGGATGTCGCTGGTCATGCCATTCATGGAACAGGCAAACCTGTACCAGGCAATCAACTTTTCCGCTCCGATGTTCAATCAGGGGACCAACACTTTCCAGACTGACTCCAGCGGAAAGACCATCGTCAGCTACATCATCCCAACGCTGCAGTGTCCTTCTGACCCAGGTTTCGGTGGTGGTATCTCTGTGCATGGTCTGTCACACACCAACTATGCTGGTAACATGGGCTGGGACTGGCACTACCGCGGTCCTCACTGGGCACAGGGCCCATTCCAGAACGGTTCCGAAGGTACTCGTCTGACCGACTTCAAAGACGGTACTTCAAATTCAATCGTCGTTGGCGAAACTTCAACTCAGGGTTTCCAGCCAAATCCTGGTGCTCCTAGCCATCAGGCAATGGGTGGTGTTGTCCGAGGCAGTGGTATCACCAATGCCGTGTTCCGAACACCATTCATCGATCCGGGCAGCAACGGCGACGTGATGGACTCTGCGGCGCTCCGCGGTATCGGTCAGGTTGGTGCTCGCGTTTGGCTGCGACCAGACGGTGCCAGTGCAGGTTACTGGTGGAAGGCTTCTCCATACGCACATCCACCGACCTACCTCGCCTGCTTCGGCATGAACAACAACTGGCCAGGTTCAAGCAGCCGCCACACCGGTGGTGCTCAGTACCTGATGGGCGACGGTGCTGTCCGATTCATCAGCGAAAACATCCAGGGTGCTCAGCAGCCTTCAGTTTGGTTTGCTCTGCACACCTATGTTGGTTCAACTGAAGCTGGACAGCCAATCGTTGGCGAGTTCTAAGTCGACCTGAGACTATGGCCTGAACTTTGTCCCGATGCTGAACGCCGATGTTTGGCATCGGGATTTTTTGTTATGACTAATTGATGTTGGTCTGCGAAGTCTGCATCAAAATCTGATGAGGGAGAAAAATATGATTCGCTCGTGGTTGTTGTTCGGATTGCTCATTCTGCCCCTGACTGCAGGTTGCGGAGATGGCGGTTCCAGTGCAGGACGCGCAAAGACGGTTCCGCTGACAGGCAAGGTCACTCTCGATGGTAAGCCTTACGCAAATTCCAAGATTCAGCTGATCCCACAGGGTGCTGATACGGGAGCTCGTACTTCCTATGCACAGACAAAGGACGATGGCTCATTCACCGCGACGACCTACGTGACTGGTGACGGGGTTGTCCCAGGCAAGTACACAGTAAAGGCGGGCTCTGATGGCGACGGAGCATCCACAGATCCAGCAGCTCTGATGGCGTCAGCCGCCGGCACTGCGATTGACTCAACGGAAATCGACGTTCCAGCCGATGGACTGAAGGACATCGAACTCAAGCTGACAAGTGCCAATAAGGGCAAGGGCAAGAACTCGATGCTCGGCCTCTGATTTCGGTCGACCCACAAATTCCAGAACCTGGTCTCAATCGAGCCCAGGTTTTTTCATGCGCTGACGACAGTGAAATGGAGCGAACGGCTGAAGATCGTGGTTCTTCACTCGCCGGAAACTGATCTTTCAGAAATCCGGTATTCGTCGTAAGATCGAATTCCCTTCCGGTCGTTCCGACCCTTTGCAGTCCTGCAAACCCTTTCAAAATTTCCCTCGATATTCCCTGTCTTTCATCTCCCGGTCCCTGCGGCTTTTCAAGCCAAAAGCTGTGGTTTTCCGGTTGTTATCTTCCCAGACATCATGAATCCTGAACGTTCCGTTCATGTCCCCGTCATGCCTCGCGAAGTCATGCAATGGCTGCAGCTTTCGCATGGATTGACGGTACTGGACGGAACAGCTGGCGCTGGAGGACACAGTGCACTGATTCTCAAATCCATCGGACCAGGCGGAACGCTGATCAGTACGGATCGTGATCCGTTCATGCTGCAACTGGCATCGAAGAAGGTCTCAGGACCCAATTGCCACCTCGTTCGCTCCAGCTACATCGGAGCAAGAGACATTCTGCAGCAACTGAACATCACAAACGTCGATCGAGTCCTTCTGGATCTGGGGCTCTCATCTGATCAGCTCGCAGACCGCGACCGCGGATTTGGGTTTGACGCAGGTGGCCCTCTGGATATGCGATTCAACAGTACAGAAGGAAAACCTGTTTCAGAACTTCTGAAGACTCAGTCAGAAGAAGAACTGAGACGGATCTTTGAAGAATATGGCGAAGACCCCGCTGCGGCTCGCATTGCCGCGGAGATTGTTCGCCGCCGACACAATTCATCCCCCGTTGAAACGACTGAAGACCTTGAAGACTGTGTTGCGAAAGCCACCGGTATGTCGCGTAACAGCGGCGGCCGGAACTCAGCAACCCGGATCTTTCAGGCGCTTCGAATTGCAGTGAACGATGAACTTCGACACGTGGAGATCATGCTGAACGACATCCTTCCAACCATCCTGGCCCCGGGAGGCATTGCCGTCATCCTGACATTCCATTCACTTGAAGATCGCATTGTGAAAAGTGCATTCAAAGGACACCAGCAATGGCAGGTTCTGACAAAAACACCAGTGGAAGCAACTCCCGCCGAAGTACGACTCAACCCGCGCAGCCGATCGGCGAAGCTGAGAGCAGCGAAGTGGCAGGGCAGCTGATGACAAGCCTTCAAACAGCAGAAAAATCGCGCAAGACTCCAAGCCATGAGGCGAGGCTGGGAATCCTGGTCATCACCATCCTGGTGTTCGCCTTCGGTTTCCTCGTCTATCACAAGATGGACCTGCACCAGCGGAAGCTGACGGAAGCGGCGATCAACCCGGTTCCCGCATCAGAGTCCGAGAACCCTGCGGAAACTCCGTTCGCGGAATTTGCATCCAACGGCGGCGTAACGGAAACGACAAACGGCGATCCGCTTGTGAAGGCAGCGGACCTCAGCGATGGCTCACCCTTCTCTGACTCTGTGGTCGGCGAACTGGGATCCGAAACGTCCACGACAAAAGGGTCCCCCACTTCAGGTCAGACATTCGTCGCGCTGAACACGCCAAACCCAGAACCCGCTTTTTCGGAACCTCAGCCTGCCTCAGCGGAACCTGAGCCCGGAACTCAGGAGAACAGCAACACCGAAGTCCCGGACTTCCAGTTTTCGGAGCCAACAGAAACACAATCCGCGGCCCTGACAGAACCTGCCCCCGAACCAGCAATGGTACAGGATGCTGCGAATGAAGCGTTCCCTGAACCCGTCATCGAGTTTCCCGGTGAAAGCGTCGCCACGCGCACCAACGCGGGAACCAGTGCAGCGGAACCATTGCCTCAGTCTTCAGGCAATGATCCGGGGCCGGGCTTCGATCCACAGGCAGCACAGGACAGCAACCCGCCGATGCTGCAGGCAGAAACAGAAAGCAATCCATTCGGCGCGGAGCCAGTCACCGCAGTTTCGAACGATGCGAAGGCAAGCGATGCCGAAACAAGCGTCGCGACTCAGGAAGCCAACCCATTCGGCAATGAACCCACTGTCAGCTCCGACGAAGAGCAGACTGCCCAGAAGTCATCCAACAGCGAGATGACTCCATCGATGCTCGTGGAGCAACAGTCCGCCGAACCCGTCATGGTGCTGGATGCCGCAGGGTCTGAGAATGGCCAGTCTGCAACCAGTTCCGAACCAGTCCCCCTGCCTCTGGATGCCGCAAAGAACACGTTTGGAGAATCGGCAGCCACAGAATCGGCAGCCACTGTGACGAATGATTCTCCACAGATTGCCCCGGCAACAGACGAAGCGTTTGCTTCGGCCCCGAACCAGGCAAGGACCACCGATGAACCGGTGATGATTGCCATGGCGGAACCTCAGGAAGGAAATCCCTTCTCCGGCGGTTTCACACCTGACGAAGAGACTCGTCCGACGCAGAAGGCTCCTGCGACGGAGCCTTCTTTTGAGCAGCCCGCATTTTCACAATCACGTGGTTTCGATGCGGTGACTAATCCTTCAGGAAAGGCCCGCAACACGGCTGTGCGAAATGCGGCCGGTTCAGGTGCTGACGGGAAATTCAGTCTTGCGGCATTCAACTACCAGAATGAAGCGATTGAAGCGGCTCCGGATGACGGTTCGACCTACGATTCCATCGTGGTTCAGTCTGGCGACAACTACTCAAAAATCTCGAAACGCGTCTATGGCACAGTCCGCTACTTCTCAGCCCTCGCTGTCTTCAATCAGCATCGCATTTCGGATCCAAAGAAGATGCGACCAGGTATGATTGTGCTGACGCCGGAAGCGTCTGTTCTGGAAGAGCGTTATCCACAGCTGTTCATCGATTCGAAGCCCAAAGTCGCTGAGCCGGCCGGCTTCCTCGTGATGGATGACGGCTCTCCGGCTTACCGTGTTGGAGAACGGGAAACCCTGTCGCAAATCTCCGAACGGTTCCTTGGCCGATCCGCCCGATGGGTTGAGATTTATCGTCTTAATCAGTCTGTCGTGACTGACCCGAACAAACTGAAAGCCGGCATCATTCTGGCCCTTCCGGACGATGCAACGGAAGTCAACATCACGCCGTAGCAGGAACCGAACCGATATCCCCGATAAGGGGTGTCGCCCCGTGGAGAATCAACGAAACCCCGTCGAGCCATCGAGTTCGACGGGGCTTTTTGTTGTGGTCGGGGGAAGTTCTGTGTTCTTTCGGTTTTCAGCCGGGTTGCTTCTCGTTGTCCTGGTTTCGATGTCCAGCATCTGGCTCGAAAAACAGACGATGGAACTGCGTCGACTGACGAGTGTGCAGTATTACCAGACAGACCTGCTTCTGGAGCTGCTGGTCCGACTGCGACTGGAGTCACAGCGGCTGACAGCGCCGTCCGAGTTTCCTGTTGATGCCGGCGGAGCCCTGACTGCGACTCGCCCGTCATCGCAAAGCAAAACACCGGCAGTTCTTCCGAGGCATGAAAACTCAGCCGAGCCTGTGCAACCGCTTCCTCTTCTGCGTCTTCAGCAACCGTTTCATCCGAAGGGGATTGACTGATGACAGATGAACTCAGTCCCGCCGGAACGGACACGAAGGATGCCCCCGTCTCGCTGCCAGTTCCGGAGCTCACGGTCTCTGGACCAGCCCCTGAAGCGACGACCATTACGCCGGTTTATCGTTCGTGGCGAGCCGCCTTTCTTTCGATCGTAATTGTCGCGGCGTGGATCGTCATTCTTGGACGGCTCATCCACCTGCAGGGGGCTCAGCGTTCGCTGATGAACGATCGCGTGGCGCGACAGAGTCTTTTCAGCGAAGTGATTCCTGCGCGTCCTGGCGAGATTCTCGATCGGAATGGCCATGTACTCGCGATGACGGTGATGTGCGACAGCCTATACGCTGTTCCGTGTGAAATCGACAACCTCTGGCAGTTTGCGTGGCAGGTCAGTTCCTGTCTGAATTTGAATGCCGATGAACTCTATGAACGCCTGCTGCAAAATCGCGAGAAGCAGTTTTTGTGGATCAAGCGACGTCTTGATGAACCGCAGGTCACAGGCTTTCGCGCGCTCAATCTTCCCAAACAATGGTGGGGGCTGCGGCGAGAATATCTGCGACGTTATCCTCAGGGTTCCTTTGGTTCACATGTGCTTGGACTTCGTGATATCGATAACGAAGGGCGTGGTGGCCTGGAACAGGGGCTGAACACCAATATTCGAGGCGAAGACGGCCGACGCGTGATGACTCGGGATGCTCGCGGCATCGTCATGGAAGTGGCCGCCGAACAGTCCCGACCGCCGCAGCATGGCCAGTCCGTGATCTCAACGCTTGACCTGATGACGCAGATTCGGACCGAAGAACATCTCGACCAACTGATGGACGAATGGAAGCCGCTGGGAGCCTGTGCGATCGTCATGGAACCACGATCCGGGGAGATTCTGGCGATGGCGTCCCGGCCCGCGTTTCGCCAGGACATGCTCGCAAATCCTGACCCGGCGGCATGGAAGAATCTGGCGATCTCCGCTGTCTTCGAACCGGGATCAACGTTCAAACCGTTCATCGTGGGCTGGGCACTGGAACAGCACAAACTGCAGCGCGATGAAATGATTGACTGCAGTTTTGGAGCCTATCGAATGGGGCCGCGAATTCTGCATGACCATCATTCCTACGGCGCACTCAGCGTGGAAGATGTTCTCGTGAAGTCCAGCAACATTGGCATGGCACGCATTGCAGAACGCATTGGCCTCGAAGCTCTGTATGAAGCCACGTGCAGTTTCGGATTTGGACAACGAACCGGCATCGAACTTCCTGGTGAACTACCAGGCATCGTGCAGCCCCTTAAACGCTGGAATATCTATTCACTGGGCTCCGTGCCGATGGGACAGGAACTCGCCGTGACTCCCCTTCAGCTGATCACTGCTCATGCCGCGATCGCAAACGGAGGAAAGCTCATTCGACCAAGGCTGGTACGCACAACGAATGCTTCATCGGAGAACCTGGTCGCGCCAACGGTCGACGTGGAGACTCCTTTGCTAAGCCGCGAGCACTGTGAATGGCTTCTGCAGCATCCAATGAAAGGCGTTGTGGAACGCGGAACAGGCAAGTCCGCCCGCATGCCGGGAATCTCGATGTTCGGCAAAACAGGGACCGCTCAAAAGCTGGATCCTGAGACAGGAACCTATTCAGACCACGCGTGGGTCCTGTCATTCGTCTGCGGAGCCCCGGCGGAAAACCCTGAAGTCCTGGTCCTTGTCATGGTTGATGAACCGTCCACGAAAGGAATCCAGTACGGCGGCACCGTCGCCGCGCCCACCGCCGCCAAAATCCTGCAATCCGCGCTCGAACGAAAAACCCGCTGGAGCCCCTAGCCGCCAACTTCAAAACCAACAACCAAGAACCAACAACCAAGAACTCCCCCGCTATTCCAGCCCCTTGCGAAATGCATCCGCAGGAAGGTCGCGGCCGGTCAGATGGCGAAACTGCAGGTTGAGGTTCGTTGCAAACACAGCAGCAGGATCGACGTACCGTGCACCGCGTGCCCGAGCTTCTTCAGCAAACGGGGAATCTTTCAGGCCGACGCTCAGATCGACGACCACCTGGCGTTCGCGGATGACTGACGGATTCAGCTGGCCTTTGTTCTGGCCGCACGGCATTGCAAAGTCCGCGATGACCAGAGTATCCGTGCGAAGATCGAAAACCGCACTCCACGGGCAATGGCGGACACCTGCTTCTCTGGCCAGTGTCGCAGCTCGATTGTCCGAGAATCCTGCCAGGCTGACGGCGGCACCTTTGTCCTGGAAGAACTTTGCAGCACCGCGAGCCATCGTTGTGGTACCGAGCACTGTAATGGCCCCGCGGCCTGCCCACTCATCAGATCCGGTGACCGCTTTCCCGGCGTCTTCGACCGCCTGGAACAGAGTACTCACACCCTTCCAGCCGGCAGATCCTTCCATCAGGACATCAATGCGTTCCGATGACGTACTGAGTTCATCCTTAGACGAAACCATACCGCTTAAATCACCGCAGAAGTCAGGATCAACGATCAGGCCGTTGATCTTCATCTTCTCAAGCATCTTTGGAAACTTATTGAGGTCTCCTGGCAGAAGAGGAAGACATCGAATCGGCTTCTCCATACTTTGAAACGCAGCATTCAGTACGCGAGAAGCAATGTTCTCCCCATCACCCTGTCCGACGATGCCCAGAAACCGAGTCTTGTTTCCGATTTCATCCCAGTGATAGTCTTCCTTCAACTGCCAGACGGTCGGCTGTTTTGGAAAGGCTTCCATTCCGCGTTCGAGAGCCGCATAGATCCAGGGCGAACCATATTTGCGTCCCAGCAGCGAAAAGGTCAGCCCCGATCGACCGAGACCAAGCCCAACGATCGGCACTTCGCGCGGCTGAGTTGCCGCAGCCAGAAGCGGCCAGGCGGCATCCATGTCTTCCGTCAGCCATGTGAACTTCACAACGTCCGCTTTGGCTTTCAGACAGTTCGCATACACCTCATCGAACTTCGAAACCGGCCGATTCAGGCTGGTGTAAGAGATGACTCGCTTGGTATTCCCGAAGCGCGGGATGCCACCGGCAACATCCAGATCCAGTTCGACATAGGCAGGACCGGCAACGATGGCCTCACGAAGCAGAGAAATGCGTTCCGTTTCGCTTCCCTTCCATTTGCCGCCATCCTTTTCACTGCGGCACGAAACCAGGATGGGCTTGTCGACCATCTTGATCAGTTCGCCGACATTCGGTTCGTTAATAAAGTGGTCAAGGCAAAGTTCAATCAGGTCACAGTGTCGACTGGCATTCAGAAGGTCCGCCGGAGCAAGCGTTCTGGATGTGGGGGTGACAGTGATGCAGATCATTTCCGCGACCTTGTAGGCTGTGATACGAAAACGCCACCAGGGAACAAACCCATCGGCGCTGCTCAGGGCGAATGAACTTCAACCCTGGGATTGTGGCACACAAATGCATCGAAGCAAAGCCGGCCGCGCTTAACAACTTTTTTCAAATTCGCCCCAAGGTCCGCGCATGAAAAAAGGCTGCCGATTTCGGCAGCCTTCAGTCATCTCAATGAACCGGAACTATTCGACTTTGTCAGTTCCCTCGTACAGGGAACTGGTTGAGCCAAGTGACACTGGCTGTTCCGGCTTCCGTCTCATGTACTTCGCAGAAACGCTGCCAAGGCTATCCGGGCGAATGGATGCTCCGGACTTTTCACCAAAGGTCGGATGGACAACTTCGCTCAGACCACCATTCGGCAATGTGGCCGGGAACTTGCGAGTTGGTGACCATGCCAGGCTCTTACGTGAGTAACCGATGTAATCAAGGAACCGAGACAGCGACAGAAGATAGACGCCGTTGTCTGTCGCGACCTGTTCCATACGGTCCTTCACGCGACGAATCTTGTTGTTCAATTCACGCTGAATCGTATCTTCGGTGTTTTCGTCACCCAGGTCTGCAATCAGAACAAACCGAGTTGAAGAAGTGATTCGCTTTTCGATGTCTGCTTCGGTCAGTTCTGAACCGTCAGCGGCAAGGATCTGAGCTTCGTCGTTCACTTCCAAAGCCATACGTGCACCATTGGATCGCAGAATGCGGTGGAACTCTTCACGGTCGCTGCCTGGGTTGCCGTCAAAGTCCAGCTTGCCCACAACGGCAATTTCCAGAGGCTGTCCTGGCGAGAAGATTGGTGAGTAGATCGGGTCGCCGCTTCCCATGGGCATCCCCAGCTTCTGGTTGACGATTTCAACCTTTGCCTGAGACGGACCAAGGATCTCGGTCACAACGATCTTGCCTTTGATGTCCTTGTCGCTCTGGCTCAGACCGACACCGGAGTTTGCGGGCATGTAAACCGAAAATGACGTTCCGATTCGGAGACTGTCACGGCTCCCAAGGTCAATCGTCGCAGTCAGTGTGTTCTGATCGACAGACACCAGCTGTCCGGCAGGACGTTCAAAGTTGATATTTTCCAGGTTGAACTTCGCCGCTCGCAGACGCTTCAGAGTCTGACGCTGACGTTCGATGTCAGCAGTCAGTGACTCGACCTGTCGTTCTTTCTCTTCACGGAATGTCGAGAAGTCCGCCTGAACGGTCATCAGCTGGTTCTTCAGCTCGTCGATCTGCTTTTCTCGCTGGCTAAGCTGCTCACCATGAACTCGCTCCTTCTCCAGAAGCTCATCTTCTTTGGCTTTCAGTGCTTCCTGAGAGGCCTTCAGAGCATTCGCGTGGCTGGCAACCGCAGCAGCAAGTTCCGCCGACTTGACCTGAAGCTGATTATCACGATCCCGTGCAGAAGCATTCGCTGAATTTCGCTGTGTCGAAAGTTCTTCAACCGCAGCATTCATCGTATCAGGAACGACGGTTCCGTTTCCGGCGACCGCAACAAGACGCTTCTTGCCTTCAGTCACGACGTCGTCAGCTTCAGGCTCTGGTCGACCAACAAACGTTTTGAGGGCGTTGGTATCGTCCAGCTGTAATCGTGTTGTTTCTTCAGCCTTTGTTTTTGCGTCCGTCGCGCCAGCCAGGTCGCTTCGCAGTTTGGTCGCGTCCGCCCAGCTCATGTACCAAAGAACCGCAAACAAGACGGTCAACAGCACGAAGATGGAAAGAGAAATCACCAAACCGTTGCTGTCTTTGGAAGCCATGGAAAGACCTCAAAATGCGACACATTCGTCGCGGCCTGCGGTACTGGAGCGGCAGTCCGCTCCACTTGCTCTCATAACGCTGAAAAACCGGGAAACTCCGGCAATTATTGATGAAGATAACGGTCGGAGGGGGGGAGTCAAGAAGTTCTTGGCCCCCCCGGCTTTTCAGTTCAGAAAGGCGTCGGCGATTCGGAATTGCCGCCAACGTTGCCAAAATGCAACATCAGAAACGGCATGGAATCCCATCTCTCTATCTTCGAACCAGAGGACAGCGCAAATTTGGACAGATCTGAGGAGATGGGAATAAGCCTGAAATTCAGTGAAAACCAGCAGTGCGAGTCAGTCCGGTTGTGAGGGATCTTCTGCCCCTCAGCGGAATTTGGCGGCCGTTCATTCAGTTAGGAACTTGCGCCCACACCAGTTCCTTGACCGACCGTATTCCCCTTTTAATAATCCGGCCCCTCCCAAAACAAGTGTTACCCCACAAGCCGCCTTACTGTGTGCGGAGCCAATCCAGGATGAAGACCGACGAAGTTAGTGAGTTTCGCACTCTGCTCAAGCTCCTTCAGGCTCGACTGCGGGGCGACGTGGAACAACTCAAAGAGGAAGCGTTTTCCGGCTCCGAGTCCGGGAATGACCAGCGTTCGTCAAACCACATGGCAGAAATGGGTTCGGACGCGTGGGATCTTGAGTTTTCGCTGCAACTGGTGGAAAGCGACCAGGGGGTGCTCGAAGAGATTTCCCACGCGTTGAAGAAGATCGATGCGGGCAACTATGGCCTGTGCGAACTGTGTATCGAGCAGGGGAAACCCGAAGCGAAAGCTCGCATTGCCAAGGCTCGTCTCCAGGCGATACCTTACGCTCGCAACTGTATCGAGTGTGAACGACAGAAGGAAAAACGTCGCTGATGGATCGCTATCCCCGAGGCCGGCTGTGGCTTTTCGCCGCACTCACAATTCTGACGCTCGGCCTCGACCTGGGCAGCAAGGCCGTTGCCTTTTCAAAGCTGGGGGTTTTCCAGCGAACCGGCTGGCTCATTGATACAGCAGGTATCCGCTTCGAATTTCAAACCAGCCTGAATCGAGGAGCACTCTGGGGGCTCGGACAGGGCTATGCACTTTGGTTCGCGGGTCTGAGCGTTCTCGCGTTTGTCGGCATCGTCTACTGGCTGTTTGTTCGCGGCGCGGCACAATCGGCATGGCTCACCGTAGCGCTGGGGTTTGTTTCCGGCGGAACACTCGGCAATCTCTATGATCGAGTGGGAATGCATGGTGTTGCCTTTCCAGGGGAAGGCCGGACCGCTCTGGCTGTCCGTGACTTTCTGCATTTCCAGTTTGGTTCGTTCGACTGGGCCAATTTCAACCTGGCCGATTCGTTCCTCGTCACCGGTGCGATCATGCTGATGATCCACTCATTTCGCGAAGACTCCCAGCGAGCAAACTCGACCGTCGCCGAGTCCAGCACGGAATCCTCGTCAGCCGCTTCTGCATAGAGCGGGCAGCAGGAGTCAGGACCTCCCTGGACTGCGTTCAGGTCCCGATGTCCGCGATAAGACAATCGCATTTCGTCACTCAGAGAGTGACGGCTACTGTGCCAAACAGCGCGCTTCCGTGCGGCTCCGTAATCCGTGCGTGCCAGCAATGATCGAACGCTCTGATTTCTTGTCGCGGCATAACGCTTGCTCTCTGTGATGCGGCAATGGCGAGTCTTCCGTGTCACCGGTCGGTGAACTGCGGACCTCCGAAGCATGATTAAGGAGGACACTCTGATGAGCGTTCAGAACTACAGTATCTTTCGTCGAGTCCTTGTGGCCTCGGATTTTTCACCCTCGTCGGCCAACGCGATCCGCCAGGCCATCTGGCTGGCTCGCCGATGCGGAATCTCCGTTTCCTTCGCTCATTGCATCGAACACCTGCGCCGAGCCGCTCATTCGCTGACCTTCAAGGCGAAAATCGATTTGTTGTCAGCCGAAGGTGATCTGTTTCAGAGGGAGATTCGGCAGGAGTCTGACCAGAAACTCCGCCAGCAGATCCATCAGGCCGGTGCCGACGACCTGCCCGTTCCGATTGAAACGCTGCTGGGCGAACCAGTCATTGAACTGACTCACGCCGTCCAGCAGGAAGGCTATGACCTCGTCATGGCTGGCTCCCACGGCCTTTCTGGCTGGAAGGAATTCCTCGTCGGGAGCACAGCGCGCAAGCTCATCCGAAAGTGCCCATCCGACGTGTGGATTGTTCGACAGGATGCCCCCGTTCCACCTCGAGTCATCCTGGCTGCAACCGACTTCTCGGACGTCAGTCGCGTTGCGGTGATCAAAGGCATCCAGCTGGCGGAACGAACCGGAGCTGTCCTTCATCTGCTTCACGTGATCGACTCCGGCGATGTGCCTGATGACCTGCTGGCCCGCATTCCGGACGGCATGTCGCTGCGACAGGCCATCAACGAAGAAGCAACCAAACGTCTTCAGGAATTCACGACACACCTCCCATCCGGCGCATCGCGGATGCACTCACACATTTCCTATGGTGTCCCGTGGAAGGAAATCTCGCTCTTCGTTCAAAAGCACAGCATAGACCTTGTCTGCCTCGGAACGGTCGGACGAAGCGGCATTCGAGGCATCCTGCTGGGGAACACCGCCGAGAAAATCCTGGAGACATGCCCCTGCAGTGTCCTCACCACCAAACCGTCCAGCTTCGTATCCCCAATCGAGCCCGCCACCTGGGCCATGCACCCCTGAACAAAGTAGCTCGCGTCTCAACGTGGCTCGTGTCTCCGACGCGAGAACCCACCCGAGCCCAATCATTCTCAATCTCCCCTAACGAAACTCCCGCCTCGGAGAGACGGGCCACGTTGGGGAGACGGGACACGTTGTCACAGCAGCTCATTCAGCAGTCGATACTCCTCGACTCCCGTCACACGAGCATCCAGTCCCTGAAACTTCACTGACATTCGTTTGTTGTCGATACCAAGACAGTGGAGGATCGTGTTGTTGATGTCTGCGATTCTGACAGGATCCTGAACCACGTTGTAGCTGAAGTCATCGGTCATACCGATCGAGCGACCACCCTGGATTCCGCCACCTGCCATCCACATCGTAAAGCACAGCGGATGGTGATCGCGACCGTAGTTTTCACGAGACAAATCGCCCTGGCAATACACGGTCCGACCAAACTCGCCGCCCCAGAGAATCACGGTATCTTTCAGCATGTCACGCTGTTTCAGATCTTCAATAAGACCGCGAGTCGCCTGGTCAATGTCCCGACACTGGTTGCGCAGATCGTTCGGAAGGTTGGCATGCTGATCCCAGCCGCGATGAAACAGCTGGATGCACTGAACTCCGCGTTCACACAGTCGTCGAGCCAGAAGGCAACTGGCGGCGAAAGTTCCGGGTGTGGTCGCTTCCGGTCCGTACAGGTCAAGTACGTGTTTCGGTTCCTGTGACAAGTCGGTCAGCTCCGGGACGGACGACTGCATCCGAAACGCCATCTCATACTGACTCATGCGGGCAGCCGTTTCCGGATCTCCAAATTTCTCCAGCTGCATAGCATTCAGTTTCGCAAGCCCGTCCAGCATGCTGCGACGTCCAGCCGAACTTAGCCCGGGTGGATTATTGATGTACAGGACGGGATCCCCCTTCGCTCGGAGAGCAACCCCCTGCAGGTCCGGCGGAAGAAAGCCGCTTCCCCAGAGTCGCGAATACAATGCCTGTGCGCTTTTTCGACCAGACCAGCTGGGCGTCATCACCACGTAGTTTGGCAAATCCTGAGTTTCTGCTCCCAGCCCGTAGGCCAGCCATGAGCCCATACTTGGCCAACCCGGCAATTCTCGTCCGGTTTGAATGTAGGTCACGGCCGGATCATGATTGATGGCATTCGTATGAACGCTGTAGAGGAACGCAAGGTCATCAACGACATGAGTCGTCTCCGGCAACAGTTCGCTGACCCACCGACCGCATTGTCCATGCTGCTGAAACTTGAACATGGATGGCGCAATCGGAAACCGTGCCTGACCGGAAGTCATCGTCGTGATTCGCTGTCCCTTGCGAATCGTGTCAGGCAGATCCTTGTCGAAAAGATCATTCATCAGCGGCTTGTAGTCGTACATGTCCATCTGCGCCGGACCGCCATTCATGAAGAGATAAATGAATCGCTTCGCGGTCGGAGGATGATGAGGCAGATCGGGAAGGCCGCCATGCCGCTTCCGTTCGTCGGCAACGGCCGATCTCGAGTTCGCTGCCCCGAGAAGACTCGCCAGCGCTGCGGTCCCGGCAGCATGAATGCCAGTACCAAACAGACGTCGGCGAGTCATCTGGAGACAGGTTTCAGTCATTGGGTTCATTTTCAGCCTCGCTCGATTTTGTGAGAGTCTTGATCGCCAGACAGAGCTCTTTGTCACTGAGGCAAACTTGTTACTTCGTCACCGTTTCATCCAGGTTCAACAGCAGATTGCTGACCATCATCCAGGCTGCAAGTTCCTTTGGATCGATTGCCGGATCCTGTTTTGATTCACCGACGACAACCAGTTTCGTCGCCGCTTCAGGATCAGCCGAATACCGTTGGATTGCATCATTCAGCACTTCGAGGACAGCGCTGCATTCCTCTGCCGCTGGACGTCTTCCGACCGTCAGAACAAAGCCCAGCTCAATCCGGCTTTCCGGCGTCGAACCACCATCCTTGATCAGCCTTTGCCCCATCGCACGCGATGCTTCGACGAACTGTTCATCATTCATCAGTGTCAAAGCGGCCAATGGAGTATTCGTTCGCTGACGTCGGACCGTGCAGGTTTCCCTCGACGGTGCATCAAAGTTGACCATGGCCGGCGGTGGAACTGTGCGCTTCCAGAACGTGTAAAGCGATCGTCGATACAGTGCCTCGCCAGTGTCTCGCTGGAATTTTGCCGTGTTGCTGTCTGTGTAAGCCACAGCTTCCCAGATACCTTCCGGCTGGTATGGTTTGACCGAAGGGCCACCCATCCTGTCGACCAGCAGTCCACTCGCGGAGAGTGCAATGTCCCGAATCGTCTCACCGTCCAGACGGAAACGCGGACCGCGAGCCAGCAAACGATTCCGAGGATCAGCGAGCTTCAGCGCGTCGGTCAGCTGTGAAGACTGTCGATACGTGGCCGACATTACGATCATTCTCTGCAGTCGCTTCACGTCCCAGCCCGATTCGCGGAAGTCAACCGCTAACCAGTCCAGAAGCTCCGGATGGGATGGCGCGCTTCCCTGAGAACCGAAGTCTTCGCTCGTCTCGACAATCCCGGTGCCAAAATACTGCTGCCAGAAGCGGTTCACGATGACGCGGGATGTCAGAGGATGCTGCGGCGACAACAACCACTTCGCAAGATCCAGCCGTGTTGGCTTTGCACCATCAACAGGCATCGTCAATGGTGGCAGGGCAGCAGGCGTGTTTCTAAAGACTTCGGTTCCTGGCTTGTTGTAAGCGCCGCGAGTCAGAATGTAGGCCGGCTTCAGCTCGGACTTTTCCTTCCAGACCAGTGACAATGGAAGTGACGCCTCAAGATCCGTCCGGCTCTTGTTCGTCGTGGTTAGTTCATCCCGGGCTGAGCAAATCACTGGCTCAGTGCAGACTTTGTTTCGGTAGAAATCTCGAAGTGCCGCTGTCTGTTTGTCATCTCGTTTGTCGCACGGAGTACCCAGAACAGCAACGATGTCGCCCGGAATTTCCTCCGTGGTCAATTGAGGAATTCTGTCCGCTGACGTCGTCGAAATCCGGACTCGCCCAAACTGATGCTGTGCAAAAACGGAATCGTGCTTCAGGCGTACTCGAACCCGGACTCCGTTGTCACAGCATTCCGGTGTTTCCAGTTGAAAAATTGCCGTGCGATTCTCACGACGATTGTGACCATTGATTGCCCAGCCAGTATCGAGCTTCCCATCGATCGCGTTTGCAACCTTGAAGTTGCCATCCGGCTGTTCGTGATCCGCCCAGGCTCGAATCAGTTTTGCGGGCTTCCACTGAGGTTCGCCATCCGTGACCGGACAGACATCTACCTCGAACTCACTCAGCACGACATTGCTGTTTTCACTCCGGCCAGCCCCGCCATGAGAAAGACTCGGATGAGTCAGTCCCTCCAGTTGCACTGCTGTGACTTTCGTCAGGCAGCTGGTCCCGGAAATCTCATACGTGTCCTTCGCAGCATTCACGCCGCTGAACAACAACGAGCTGTCTTCCATCTTCTCGATGGTCGCTCCACCCGAGGATGTGAATTGCTCAGGCGTCAGCGGGCACCAGTCAGTATTCAGCTTTTGCTGCTCCAGCCAATGCTCTTCCCACTGTTTCTGTGCGAGATCAGCAGGTTCGCACGGATCTGCCATCACCGCGGTCAGGTCTCTGATCTTCTGATCCATGGAAGCCAGCAGGGTCTTTTGCTCGTCTGTCATGATGCGAACGAACGGGGCAGTATCCTGAGCATTCCCGTCCATCACGGGGCCATCAAGATTATTGAAGAACGCGTACAGCTGATAGAAGTCCTTCATCTCGAACGGATCGAACTTGCTTTCATGGCATGTCACACACCCCATATTCAGCCCCATCCAGACGGTGGACATCGTGGCAACGCGATCATTCGTGTAGTAGACCTCATACTCTTCCGGCAATGCACCTCCTTCGCTGGTCGTCACATTGCAGCGATTGAATCCTGTCGCGACGATCTGATCCTGCGTCGCATTCGGAAGTAAGTCACCCGCCAGCTGTTCAACAGTAAACTGATCAAACGGCATATTGCTGTTGAACGAGCGAACCACCCAGTCTCGGTAAGGCCACATCACTCGATAGTTGTCCAGATGCAAACCGTGTGTGTCGCCATAGCGAGCTGCATCCAGCCAGAATCGCGCCATGTGTTCGCCGTAATGAGGGGACGCTAAAAGCCGGTCGACGACTTTCTCCCACGCATCGACAGACTGGTCAGCCAGGAACTCGCGAATCTCTGCCGGTGACGGCGGAAGGCCGGTCAGATCCAGCGTGACTCGCCGCAACAGTGCTTCGCGGTCTGCCTCAGGTGAAGGCTTGAGTCCTTCTTTTTCCAGCCGATGAAGGATGAACCGATCGATCGGAGTCTTAGACCATGTTGATTCAGATGCATTGGGAATCTCGGGCCTGACCGGAGCAACCAGCGACCAATGTTGCTTCCACGGAGCACCGTTGGCGATCCAGGATCGCACGAGTTCAGTTTCCTCCGGAGTCAGGGACTTACCACTGTCGGCCGGAGGCATCTTCGTGTCATCGGTCGCGGAGATTCGTTTCCAGATTGCACTTTGATCCGGAGCCTTCGGGACCACGGCAAATTCACCGGATTCCCCTTTCCCGTACAGACCTTCCTGCACATCCAGCCGCAGTCCGCCTTCTCGATGTTTCTCATCAAGGCCATGACAAACGAAACATTTATCCGCAAGCAGAGGGCGAATCTTCCGCCCGAAGTCCACTGTGTCGTCCGCCGTTAAGGACAGCCACGAACAACAGAGAGCCACCACAACCGCGGGTACTCGGATTCGTCCCATCGCTCGCTCCCATCAGGGAATTCACTGCATTTTCTTCGCGACTTACCACCGCCGCAAATAAAGGACTTATGCATCCTTATTTCGAAGTTACGGACGAAATGACTTGATGTCAATTTGAGAAACCGTCGGACGGCAAAAGGTGAATTGAGTTCTCTGGAGCGATAAAAACTGTGCCGTTCTCAACACGATCCCATGTCTTCGAAAGAAACTGATCTCCGGCTGCCACTGATGAAGACCCGTCAGGTCTCGCACACAGAAGCAGCCACCCAACTGAGACCGTCCACCGACCGTTGCAAAACATGCTGTGGAACACCGGTTGCTAAGCTCTTTGCCATTCAAACTCACTCACAACCGGATGTTGCCAGGTACGAGAATCCAGAAGGCCTGGCAAGCAGCAGGATCGCTGCTCGATGGCTCACAACCTACGATGCTTCCCGTGGAGAGCGAGTCGGAATCACTTTGAAAGGCATTGGCGTTCTGCGCCAATCCGTCATGTCAAAACCGAATCGCCAATCAAGTCTATCGATGACTCGGCGGCTAATCAGCCTTGCCGCGGCGGTTGCGTTTACGCTCACAATCCTGCCGATTCCTCTGCCTGTCGCTGCTCCAGGCCGCTCACAAAAAGATACAAGCCAGCCATTCCCGTGTCAGAGCCGCACATGTGGCTGTTGCTCTGCGGACCAGTGCTGGAAGAAATGCTGCTGCTTCACAAATCGACAGAAAGTGTCGTGGGCCCAAAAGAACAAAGTCACCCTGCCACAGTTTGTTGTGGACGCCGCAAAGGCGGAGTCAGCAAAACGCCACAGCAGCGAGGATCTGGCCAGCCTGGCCGAGGACGAACTGGAAACTGAGATCTGTTCGCTGCCTGACGATCTTCATAGCGATGTCGAGAGAACGACCTCCGACGCAGCTGAGTCCAAAACGTCAGACAGCAGTTCCGATGCACCGACAGAAGTTCCGGAAACACCTGGACGCTCTGCTGTCGAATGGATTGCCGGCTTATTCGGTGTGCCACGGCAGCACCGGGGTGAGGAAATCCTTGGCGAACTGGTCGCTCGCGCTTCGCACGTGACCAGGGACATTCGCGATTCTCTTGCTACGACAGTCGATCAGGATTCCGTATCTGTCTCCGACATCAAACTGGTGCTGATCATCAAGGCACTGGAGTGTCGAGGGCAGGGCAGTCAGTGGATTGTCTGTGCTCCGGTCGCAATGCCCGTACCTGTGTGTGTCACAAGCTCTGCTGATACACCGGGCCTGTTCGTAAGAGACTTCTCGGAACGACTGAGCGGCGGCTCGCTTCAGCCGCCCGTTCCTCCGCCACGCATTAGCTAGCCACTCGTCGCGCACCTCCTGCTGCAGATCAACCCATGAGAAATGGAATCTGCCACAGGAAGGTATTGCCGCTCTGGCTGCGTTCAGCGAGCTCCCCTCCATTCGACTTTGCAAGTACGACTGCCCGCGCATTCGTCGGCGAATCGACTGACGCCATGTGCTTCGACACGTCACGACTTTCATTAAGCGTGAACGATCAGCGACTCTGGCATTCCGGACTCAGAACGACGCGCTCCCCCGAATTTCTGGCTCGCTCTCCACAGGCTGCCAACGTTCGCGGTGAGCGTGTCGCTCTGAGTCTGAAGAGGCACCTGCTGACAACATCGCAGAGGAATAGCCGGCAGACATCTCTCTTTATTTGTCTCTCATCCGACTTCATCCACGGGATTGTTCGTTCCATGTTCTCACACAATAAACGGCACGCATTTACGCTCATCGAACTTCTGGTTGTTATCGCGATCATCGCCATTCTCGTTGCTTTGCTTCTGCCCGCGGTACAACAGGCGCGGGAGGCAGCGAGGCGGACTCAGTGTCGCAATAACCTGAAGCAGATTGGGCTGGCAATTCACAATTACGAATCGACGTTTGGAAGCTTTCCGCCCGGCCGAGTCGGCTTCCCTATGGTGTTTTCGATGCATGCGGCGATCCTGCCAAACCTGGAAGGAAGCAATCTCTACAACCAGATTGACTTCAACACTCGCCCGACATTTGTGGAGCCGCCGGTCATCCCCTTTGCTCAAAACGTCATCGCCGCGACAACAAAGATCCCAACATATTTGTGTCCCAGCGACTTCGAGAAGGTTCAGGGAAACACCTATGGCTGCACGAACTATGTGGCATGTGCCGGAAGTGGTTCAACTCCGGCGACGCGTTACATTCGATCGGGTGATGGCGTCATGTTTGACGTGAAGCTCCGCGGGATCGTCAAGTTTCGTGATGTGATCGACGGTCTGTCGAACACGGTAGCTGTCAGTGAACAGACTCTGGGAAATGGATATGCCGCAGGAGGCGACGGAGCCGGCTCAATTCCGTCTTCAGCCACTCCTGCGAATGCTCAGCTTCAGGTTCTGAACCTGACGGCTGCTCAGAACGACACAATCACGGGCACTGATCCAGGACCACCGAACTGTACAATCGGAACTCCTGGATCATGGGCCGGTATTCGTGGTGCAAAGTGGATGAACGGGCATTATGGCGACACGATTTACAACCACGGAATGACACCCAACGCCAAACAGTTCGACTGCGGCAACAACAGCCACAACGCCGGTTACACGGCAGCACGCAGTCGGCATACCGGAGGAGTCACAGTGCTTCTCTGTGATGGATCCTGCCGCTTCGTCAGCGACAACATCGACCTCAAACTCTGGCAGGGACTCGGCAGCCGCGACGGCGGAGAAATCATCGGCGAATTCTAAAGCTCGCAAAGAACCGGCCAACACCATTCCCTTCACGTGAACCGAACACGACAGGTGAACTGCTGCGCTGAAAAGCTGCAATGACTCTTAATCGGCCACCAGTTTCTAAGTTCTCTATGTTCTGTTCCTTGTCCCTTCTTCATGGAGCATGATCAATGACTGAGACATCATCCTCAGTTCCTCAAACTGATCCAATAACAGAAAAGGAAGTTCCACCGAAACGCGACTGGGGAGTTCGAACGTTTCTCGGATTTCTCATTGTCGTGACCTGTCTGTATGCCACCGTATTGTTCTACCACGTGTCGAATCCTGTTGATCAGGGGACCGCAAGTGATGCAAACATTCTGGAACAATGCCGACAGCTGTGCCTCAAGTACGGACTCGTCACGACTGGTCACGTCCGCAATGATGCGGAGGCTTATTTGCAGGCGGCACAAATCAACAAACTGACGGACGGCCTTTCAGTGATCCTTGCGGATCCGGAATTCAGACCACAGCCCAGCCAGAGCCTGCCACTGATTCAAGTATCTGCCCCGGACTTTCAATTGCCGGATGATCAGAAGGCTCTCCAGCAGCTCACAAAGCTGGGCAAAGACCGCCCGACGATCGTCGTGTTCTATCTTGGCTATGGATGCAGTCACTGCGTTGCGCAGCTGCTGGCTCTGGACAAAGATCGGCACTACTTCCGGGAACTCGATGCGGACATCGTGGCGATCAGTTCAGATTCGCCCGAACACACAGCAGAGAAGTTCAGGGAGTATGGTCGGTTCGGATTTCCTGTGCTGTCGGATGCGGACTATTCGGTGTCGACTCAATGGGGCGTTTACACACCGGCGACAGAAGAAAAAGACGAGTTCATGCTGCACGGCACGTTCATCGTCGATCGGACAGGTAAGGTCATCTGGGGTGAAACAGGGCGGGAACCATTCCTGGACAACAAGACTCTCTTGCACGTTATCGCCCGGTCGCAGGGACTGCTTCCTCCGCAATCTCCCCCACAACCGCAGTCCGTTCCAGCAACAGCATCGCTGGCACAGGAATGAACAGTTAGCGCACATTTATTACCCATTGACTCAAAGGCCAACAGAATGAAATTCCTCTCCACACAATTGATCGCCGTGGCCATTGCCGTCGCTTCATTCACACCAGTCGTGAATGCTCACGACACATGGGTCGAAGTGAATACACCGGAAGTTCGTAACGGCAACGTGGTCTACGTTGACTTGAAGCTCGGCAATCATGGCAACGAGCATCGCGATTTCAAGATGCACAGCCTGATCACGCTCGACAAGGTGAAGCTGGCGGTCAAGATGCCCTGCGGCTGCACGAAAGACATCAAGCCAGGCCTGACCGCCACCGCATCCGAACCCAAACAGGGTTACTGGACAGCACGGTACACGACGACCAAGCCGGGCCTGCATGTTGTCGCCCATGAACTGGATACTCTGCATGGCAAGATCCGAGCGATCAAGAGTGCCAAGACCTACTTCGTCGTCGGCTCCGATCCTGCCGCCACCAAAGGCCCGCTCGCCAAATGCAGCGCGCCACTCGGACATCCGCTGGAACTGATTCCTCTGACGAATCCTGTCACAGAAAGCGGCCCGAACAAGCCAATTCGAGTTCAGGTTCTGTTCGAAGGGAAGCCGCTGGTCGGCGGACGTGTCAGCTTCATTCCGCGAGGACAGCAGCTGGCTGAAGGCTTCGATGACAAGTTCGAACGAAAGACCGACGACAAAGGTATCGCCGAGTTCACACCGACCGAAGCCAATCTGATTCTGGTCGTCATCCATCATCAGGAACCGGAACGCTCAGGCGAAGGCTTCGAAAGCACTTACTTCTCGGCAACCCTGACCGTTGCTGTTCCTGAAGTTCCGTTCCCATCTGCAGCGCCGGCGACAACGGCGTCTGCAAAGTGATCCCACTTCTTCTGTAACAGTCTTTTTCTTCTTTGTACTGTGGAGCCATGCTCCGGAAAGTGACACTTGTATGCGTACCGCAAGTCGAAACCATCGTGGTTTCACCTTGATCGAATTGCTTGTTGTGATCGCCATCATCGCCATTCTTGTGGCACTGTTGTTGCCTGCCGTGCAGCAGGCACGCGAAGCTGCTCGTCGTACCCAGTGTAAGAACAACCTGAAGCAATTTGGCCTCGCACTTCACAACTACGAAGGAGCCTTTGGCATGTTTCCCATGACAAATGCTCAAAACTATCTCCCGAATGTTCAGGGCTTCTCTGCTCAGGCACGATTGCTGCCTTATGTTGAGCAGGCGAATCTCCAGAACCTTCTGGACTTCACGAAGCCTGCATTCACCGGCCCCTTCAACAACCTGGTCCCAAACCCGCAATTCGCAGCGGCCTTTGCGACACCCCTGGCATTGATGCTCTGTCCAAGCGACCCCGCACCAACATTGAATACGGGAGCAGGTGGCGCAATCTATGCGGGCATCAACTACATGGTCAGTTATGGAAGTGGGACAGGAGCCAATTACGATCTGCGCTGGCCGACCGACGGAATCTGTTACGAAAACTCGAACGCCAAAATGCGAGACTTTACTGATGGAACGTCAAACACGGTTGCTATGAGTGAGGCAATTCGCAGCGTTGGGGCCGACTTCACTTTGCCTGCCGGTACTCTTCCAAAGTTCAACTACCAGGCAACGATGAATGGATCGTCCGGAGTGAGCGCCAATCTTCAGGCGGTACAGGGGCTCGCCGCATCAGGCGGTGCATGGTCGAACGGCCCCGGTGGCGTGATCAATAATCCCAATCTGGCAGCGATCTGGCCAACGATGACGAACTGGCGAGGTGCCGCCAGTGCCGCGCTTCGTGGTCGAGGAACCTCATGGGCGCATTCAGGTGCCATCAGCACGATGACGAACGGCTACAACACACCCAATAGTCGAATCCCAGATGTCGTCGTTCACTTCACCGGGTTCTTCGGACCTCGAAGCTGGCACACTGGCGGCGCTCAGGTCCTGATGACTGACGGATCAGTTCGCCTGTTCAGTGACAACATTGATGCAAACGTGCATCGCGCGGTTCACAGCCGAAATGGCGGGGAAGTGGTTGGTGAGTTTTAGTCTCCGGAACCTTCCCGCGGTTGCCGCAGTTACGCCACAGATCGTGCCCTCCGAAGCGTGATTTGTGGTGTCCTGCTGAATTTTCTCTTCCACGTTTTGCTGGATCTTGAATTATGTCGCTGAAGTCGTGGCCGGATTATCGTGCCGTCTGGCGATGGCATTTTTATGCGGGCCTGTTCTGTATCCCGTTTGTCATCGTGTTGTCAGTCAGTGGTCTCATCTATCTTTTCAAGCCGCAGATCGAGGCCTGGAACGATCGTGCCTTTGACAGCCTCACGATGACCGGTCAGCAGAAACCTGTTTCGGAACAGATTGCAGCAGCGATCGCAGCTGTCCCCGGATCGTCTTTCAGCAGTTACGAACTTCCTCAGGGAAGTTCGTCCGCCGCCAGGATCGTTGTGAAGGGCAAATCGGGGTCAATCCGGACCTGCGTCCACCCGGAGACGCTTCAGATTCTGCATACGGTCCCGGAAGATGAGCGATTCATGCGTTGGATTTTCCGCCTGCATGGCGAATTGCTCATGGGAGATCGAGGCTCGAATCTGGTGGAACTGGCGGCGTGCTGGACCATCGTCCTTCTGATCTCGGGCCTGTATCTTTGGTGGCCCCGTAACGCCAAAGGAATTGCGGGAGTTCTGTATCCTCGCCTCTTTGGCGGGTCTCGTATGTTCTGGCGAGACATCCACAGCGTTGTGGGAATGTGGATTTCATTCCTCGCGATGTTTCTTTTGATCACTGGCCTTCCGTGGGCGAAGTTCTGGGGCGATTATTTCAAGCAGGTACGCCATGTGACCGGAACGGCTGTCGCTCAACAGGACTGGTCGAACAGCAGTTCACGTCCCAATAATTCTGGCAGCGGTGATCATGCCGAGCATGGTGGAGCCGCTGCAGGTGGACAGCGTCGAGGTGAGGGCGGGGCGAAAAAGCGATCTGATGCTCCCCCCATCAATCTGGCCATCATCGACACAATGGTCGCGAATGTCACTCCGCTGAAGCTTGATCCGCCAGTCATTATTTCGGCCCCGGGTGGTCGTTCAAAAACATGGAGCGCAAAGTCGAATACGGCGAATCGGCCACGTCGAGTCACCATTGAACTGGATCCCAAAACCGGGGCAATGCTGGGGCGCGAAGATTTCAAGGACAAGCACTGGATTGACCAGGCCGTCGGATTCGGCATTGCAGCTCATGAGGGCGCACTTTTCGGCTTGCCGAATCTTGTGCTGGGAGTTGTGACAACTCTTGGCCTGATCCTGCTGTCCGTCAGTGGCATCATTCTGTGGTGGAAGCGGCGGGATCAGGGAGTTCTGGGTGCTCCGAAGCCGGCACTCAGTCCGCGGCTCTCCTGGGGATTGATCTCAATCATTCTTGTGATCGGAATCTGCTTGCCTCTCTTCGCGGGATCTCTCGCTGTCGTGTTGCTTGCAGAGTGGCTGTTGCTGCGTCGTATTCCGGGCGTTCGAACCTGGCTCGGCCTCAGGGATATCGAACCTTCCATCGCTTAGATTCGCGTACAAAGGTCGTCAATCCGTCACTTGCTTCAAGTTCAATTGAGTACTCACGATGAAACGCTGCGTGTGTCCTACTGCAATTCTCTTCGCCGTCTCACTCCTCCTTGGTTGTGATTCCGGGCCCAGCCCTGCAAAGGGAGGAACACACGGAACGCTGAAGTTCGGTGATGCGGTCACGAGTGAAATTGTCGTCACTGTCCAGAAGGCAAACGGAACATCGTTTGAAGTCGTTGGGTTCGGGACAACTCAGCCGGATGGCAGCTTCGTCCTCTACAAACCGGGGGCATCCGAACCGCTCTTCCTTGAGCCTGGCAAATACTCCTGCACGCTCGAATCGGTAGGGCCGCCGGTGAAGCTGCCAAAGGAGTTTCTTGATGCCTCTCGTTCACCACTGACGGTCGAGTGGACAGCTGATTCAAAAGCACTCGATCTCACGGCACCAGCAAAAATTCTCTCCCCATAATCGGCCCACCTTCCCGGATCAAGATCCCGTTGACGGTAGACCGGACCGAGCTCAAAGAAAGACAGAAGGTCATCTATGAATTCGCCCGCCACACGAAGATCGGCTGTTATGGCCATGGCTGCAGCAGCGACGTCAGCTCTACAGCAATCGGTCATTGCGGAAAGCCAATCGCCGGATCCTCAGGAAAGGACAGTGGCCGCTACAAAGTTCGCCGAGCATGAAATTCTGATGCTCGTGTATCCTCGATTCACGGCCCTGGACCTGGTTGGACCGCAGCATGTCTTTGCCATGCTTGGTCCGGGTTACAAAACCAGACTGGTCTGGAAGAACAAGGACGTCCTGCTGTCGGATACCGGTCTTCCGATTCAGCCCACAATGACGTTTGACGAATCTCCGAGTACACCGAGCATCATCTTTGTTCCTGGCGGAACAGACGGCACTGTGGCTGCCATGGAAGATCCGGATGTTCGCAGTTTCCTTGCGAATGCTGGCGCGAAAGCCAGGTATGTCACCAGCGTCTGCACCGGGTCCCTGGTTCTTGGAGCCGCCGGATTGCTCAAGGGCTACAAGGCAACGTCACACTGGCTGGCTCTTCGGCATCTTGAAAAGTTCGGTGCCACACCGGTTGCGGAACGTGTGGTCGAGGATCGAAATCGAATCACCGGAGCCGGTGTCACCGCTGGCATTGACTTCGCACTGACACTCGCTGCAAAGCTGCAGAACGATGACTACGCAAAGTCGATCCAGCTGATGATGGAATACGATCCCAAGCCGCCCTTTGACTCCGGCAATCCCAAAGTCGCTCCGGCTGCTTCCGTGCAGATGCTGGAAGCGATGACGGCTCCGTTCAATGCCGACGTTGAGGCCGCCGCTGCAAAACTGAAGCTGCAATAACTCAGCCCCCGACTTCGGGCGCACGCTCCACTTTGCTCCTGCTGACAAAGAAAGACTCACTCAATGAAAACTCTGACGATTCGAACATTGATGGTTCTTTGTGTCGCCGTTTCAGTGACTTCGAGTCTTCCCGCTGCGGATGAAAAGGCCGCTGCAGAGAACACCGCCACACCGGATTCGAGCAAAGCAGGAGTTCAGAAGACCAGGGTGGCAATTCTGGTCTTCGCTGGAGTCGAGTTGCTCGACTTTGCTGGCCCGGCAGAGGCGTTTAGTGCCGCTCAGGATGCGAAGAGTAACGACCTGTTCGAAGTGTACACAGTTGGGCTGACAGAAGAGCCTGTTGACAGTCTGGGAGTGGTTCAGGTCAAGCCAAAGTTCACCATCGCGAATGCTCCGAAGCCGAACATCGTCGTCATCCCTGGAGGCGATGTGACTCCGCTGATGGGTGACGCCGCGGCACTTGACTGGATTCGAAATTTGTCCAAAGGCGATGCGACTATCTTCAGCGTTTGCAACGGAGCATCGGTCTCTGGAAAGCTGGGCCTGCTGGACGGACTGACCGTTACGACGCACCACAGCAACATTCGCATTCTGAAACTGCTGGCCCCGGAGACGAATCCCGTCGGCGACAAACGGTTTGTCGACCATGGGCGAATTATCACGGCCGCAGGTGTTTCTGCCGGCATCGATGCGTCACTTTACATCATTGCAAAAACGAAGGGATATGACGCGGCAAAACGAGCGGCCAGCGGAATGGAGTATGAGCACTGGTCCGGTTTTGAGTCAGAAGAGAAAGCTGTTCCGAAACCGGACGCTTCTGGGATCGCGATGCAGAGTTCCCGAATCTTCCGCAGTGACGGGCAATGGCTGATTCTCGAAGTTCTTGAGACGCTCAAATCGAAGGGGGTCGATGCGGCACTCGAGCGGCATAGCGAGTTGCTTGCGACCGCCGAAGGCCATGAAAAGGAAATGCTTGAAGAGTCTTCGCTTCTTGAAATTTCCCAGTGGCTCGCGAAAGACAGTCGTGACGCAACGATCGGTCTTCAGGTCCTGGAACTGGCGAAGTGCGCCTATCCGAAATCGGTCACAGCTCGCGAAAAGTATGCAGCAGCGTGCCTTGAATGCGGAAAGTGCGAAGAAGCCTGTGGTGCGCTGAAAGAGGCCATTGAGCTAGCGCCCGATCGATCTGATCTGAAAAAGAAGCTTGAAGAAGCAGCGAAATCGGAAACAGCGACTTCGAAAAAATGAGGCATGGATTCGCACATTGACGCAAGTCTGGGAACAAGGCAATGAACGGTGAGTCGTCCGAACAACCTGCTGATCTGAAATCTGTTCAGAATCCTGAACCAGGTTCCGGGGTGTCGGCATCGGACGACCTTATTCGTTCAGGGTCCGGCAGTGTGTCTTCGTCTCGTCGACATCATGTCACTCTGGTGATCGCCACGCTTGCAATCGCCGGAATCGCCATCGTTGAACACGGAGGTATTCGGCTGTGGCGCTCGTCGTCCGCGACCGTGACGCTCACGATCGCATTTGCGTTTGCTTACATCGCTCTGTTTGCCTGCGAGCAGCGAGTCCCAAAGAAGGCACGGTCGATTCTTGTGCCTGGGTTCTGGGCTCTGGCATTGCTGACTCTGATCGTTTGTGCGTCCAACACTCCAGGGTTGCAGACCAACGTTGTCCCGGTCCCGGTATGGTTCCTGCTTTTTGCGGTTGGCGGCGGCCTGGAAGTGATGCGTCAGGTGGCTCGAGCGTCGGCGGATAGACATATTCGCACGGTTTCATCTGAGTCCGGAACATTGCGAGAACTGCAGATCCTGACGCTGATTTGCGCAGTGGTCGCGGCGATTGATCTCAATGAGTCTCAGTTCATTCGCATCCTGAGTGTGCTGGTTCGGTGGTACGTGATTGCGATCGGATTCGAAGGCATTCTTCGAATCGCTTTTGCAGCAATAACGAAGAATTCCCTGGCCGATCTGCTTTCAGGCACGTTCCTGATTCGACAGCTCGTTTCCGGAAAGCTGAATAATGCTCAGCCGTCTGCAGTCCCCCAGGCCACTGCAAGCATCAACGTTCGCCGATCGGTCGCTGTTGGTTTCATGATGACAGGCGTTATTGCCTGGCTGGCGACCGGAATTTCGATGGTCAGTCAAAGTGAAGCGGCGCTGTACTTTCGGAATGGTCATCTGCAGGCCGAACCGCTGCGGCCTGGGTTGCACTGGTTGCTTCCCGCTCCTTTTTCCCGAGTTACAAAGATCCCGCTGAAACAGATCCGGGCCATCACGATCGGCTACGTACTTGATGAGGACGCGCTCTCGCACCAAAAGTATCTCTGGACAATGCCGCATGGAGAGCAGGAAACGCCAATTATCATCGGGAATGGAACCGAGGTCGTCGCTGTGAATGCGGTTGTTCAGTTCCGTCCGTCCTCCAGGTCCGACGAGCTTTTCAACTATGCGATGATTGCCGACCAGTCCGATCAGATTGTTCGCCAGGTCGCCATGCATGTGCTGCTGGAGCATTCTCGCTCAACGGCACTCATCGACTTGCTCACGGTCGATCGCATCAGTCTGGGACAGACACTCCACAGCGGGCTCCAGGCAGAACTAAAGCGACTGAAGACTGGAATCGATGTCACAGCTTTTGACGTCATCAGCATTCATCCACCTGTCGAAATTGCAGACGCGTTTCTCGAAATCATTGACGCAAAGGTTCGAGCCGTAGCCGAGGTCGCCGATGCACGAGGCGCGCATGAGACCGAACTGACTCGATCAACAATGATGGCGGACACAGCGATTGCGGATGCCTCTGCCGCTGCATCGGTACGGCTGACAGGCGTTTCACAGGAAGTCGCACAACTCGAACAGCTGTTCGCACTGGACCAGAAATTTCCGCAGGTCTTTCGCCGACGAGCCTACTGCGACGTGTTGTCTGAAGCTCTGGCGGAGCGAACATTCCTGTGGATCAGCGAGGACGTTGCTGCTCGACTGAGACTTCTGCCTCCGAATACGGATGGACGGGAGAACGGGACACCATGACACAGCCGTTGCCCATTCGAAAGCCCGTCGAACGCCGAAGCTCTGCTGGTCTGGCACGAGTGGCTGCCGTCATTCTGCTGCTCTCGCTCTTTGGACTCTACGATGCATTCTTCACAGTCATTGAAGGAGAGGCGGTTGTTGTCACTCGCTTCGGTCGTCCCGTTCGAGAGATCGTGAACGCAGGGCCTTACTGGAAATTCCCGTCCCCGATTGAGCAGAAGCATGTCGTTGACCGACGGCGGTTTCTGTTCAACGCACCGGAGTCAGCAGGCTTCACCGCGGACAAGCGCAGCATCGTCGTCTCGTGTTTTGTTGTCTGGCATGTCGAACGCCCATTGCTGTGGC
This sequence comes from Planctomycetaceae bacterium, assembly GCA_046349695.1. Classification (GTDB taxonomy): domain Bacteria; phylum Planctomycetota; class Planctomycetia; order Planctomycetales; family Planctomycetaceae; genus SXXK01. Next base: position 62,546 of record JAXMBV010000027.1, read on the forward strand.
TTCAGACTGTCGGAGACCGAGCCACAACGGAATCACGTCTGACGTCCATGCTGCTGGCGGCGGAGAACCAGCGGCTGGGACAATATTCACTGAGTGCTCTGGTGTCGGTGCGGCCGGAGGACATCCGGATGAACGAGCTGGAGCGGCAGATTCACCAGGACCTTACCTCTGTATCCCTGGAGTCCATGGGCATCTCCGTAGATCAGGTGTCCATCGGGCAACTGAGTTTTCCGGAACAGAATCTCGCGGCCGTGTTTGAACGAATGCGAGTCGAACGAAAAGCGGAGGCCAATCGCCTGCGCGCTGAGGGATCAAAACAGGCGCAGGCCATTCGCGATAAGACTCACGTGGAAAGCCAGGAGATTCTCCGAAAGGGCCGTGAGGACGCTGCAAAGATCAATGCGGAAGCGGAACGTCGCGCCGCACAACTTCTGGCCGAAGCTCAGGCGGTGAATCCTGACTTCTATCAGTTCTGGAGTTCGCTGCAGGCAAGCAAACGAGTACTCAAAGAAAAAGCGACGCTCGTGATTGGCTCTCAGCAGCTCTTTTTTGAAGCCCTCAACAAGGCTTCGGACTTAGCGAAAGAGTCACCGGCAGATCTGAAGACCAGCGTGATTCCGCCTCCTCTGACACCAAAGGAGGCGGCTCGTGAAAATTGATCAGCTCACCGAACAGCAGCCTGAAGTTACAACAAGCTCGCAACCGGCCGCAGCCTCTGGTGAAGCAGGGCTTTCGGCCGCACGACGAGCCTACTGGATTCTCCTGGCTCTCCTGCTCCTTAGCTATTGCCTTTCCGGCATCACCCGAATTGCTCCGGATGAAGTCGGCCTCGTGCGTCGGTTTGGAGAATGGACCAGAGAGAACGACAAAGTCCTTGTACATCAGCCCGGGCTGTTGCTTGCCTGGCCAACTCCGATCGATTCCGTCGTGCGAGTTCCAGTGAAGCAGGAGAGAACGCTTCGAGTCGACCTCTCCGGGCAGTCGCCACTCCCATCGGCTGAGCAAACTGAGGACGAATCAGAAGCATCAGAAGCACAGCCTGCCATCTCGCCGCCGGTCCGATATCTGCTCACGGGAGATGAAGGACTTGTTCGGCTGCAGCTGGAAGCTCGCTACCGGATCGTTGCGCCGGATCTTTGGGTCACGTCGTCCGCTGATCCTTCAGAACTGATTGCGGCAGTACTTTCTTCATCGGCAACGAACATCCTGAACAGCTGGAAGATTGATGACGTATTGTTGCGACAGCGTTTGTCGCTCACAGAGAGCGGAGAACCTCTTCATGCCGAAATTCTTGTCGATGCAACGCAAAAACTGCGCCCACTGAATCTCGGTATCGAACTCACCGCGCTGGAGCTGATTTCCGTTCAGCCTCCCGAAGACGTGCAGGAGGCTTTCGCGGCGGTCCAGGATGCACGAGTCGATCAGGAAACATGGCGGCAGGAAGCCGAAGGAGACTACGAAGAAGTCCGGCTGAACGCAGAACGGATGGCCCTTGTCGAAGTCGCAGACGCGAAAGGAAAACTGGATTCACTGCTCGGCAAAGTGGCTGACGAGTTCGCCGTCTTTCAGGCCGACCTGGCGGCATTCCAGAAATCTCCGGAACTCACAAAGGATCGCCTGAGACGCGAAGCCTGGGAGTCGATTCTTCGGAGTTCCGGTCGAGTGATCACTGTCCCGCCGAATCTGGAGCCTGGCAGTTTTCTGCTGCCGCTTCCTGAACAGGAGGGCCAAAGATGAGCACAGGGCGGCAGACTTCATCAGATTCTTCGCTGACTCGCTGGATCTTCGGCGGGGTTCGTCCATCGGCCGCGGAGTTGTCGATTCTGCATGCTGTGCTCACCACTTCCTTGTTCCTTGCCGGTGCATGGCTGTCGCCCAATTTCATTGATCCCGCTGTGAGTGTGCAACTGCAGTTTCTGGCTGCTGCGATCGCTGCCGTTCCGTGCTGCGTCCGTTTGCTCCGGTCGTTGAAAAGTCGTGAAGCCGACAGCTACTCGGATCAGCTTGTCGCGCTTGCCGTTCTTGGTGCCATCATTGGCCGTGAGTATGCCGCGGCAGTGCTGGTGCCGGTGATCATGGACATCGGACATTTTCTGGAGCAGCGCGGGATTCAGGGAACGCAGGCGGCAATCGCCGGCCTCAAACGACTGTCGTCCGGGATGACCATTCGGCTGGACGACGGAAGACCAGTCTCCATCAGCACCCAAGACGTAAAGCAAGGCGATCGGCTGCTCATACGTCCCGGAGACGTCATACCGGCTGATGGAAGGGTGTGTTCGGGATCGGGTTCAATCGACGAATCGTCGTTTACCGGTGAATCGATTCCTCGCGAAGTCGGCGAGGGAGATCTGGTCAATGCCGGAACGATGAATCTGAATGGCCGACTTGAGATCATCGCGAAGTCCGTGGGGGACCAGACCGCGATCGGCAGAATTCGGGAACTTCTTTCGGCGGCTGCTCAGAGCCGCACTCCTTTCACACGCCTCGTGGAAAGATACTCTGAGCTGTATGTGCCGATCGTGATCCTGCTTGCCGGCGTCATCTTCTATCAGACACGCCAGCTGGATCGAGTCGTTGCTATTCTGGTTGTCAGCTGTCCCTGTGCCCTGGTGCTCGCCGGCCCGTCAGCAATGATCGCAGCTTTGGCTCGATGCACCTCTCACGGAATTCTGATTCGAAGTTCCAGGTTTCTTGAATCACTGGCAACCGCCAACACGGTCATCTTTGACAAGACCGGAACTCTGACTGAGGGTCATCTTGTCGTAAGCCGCATCGTCCCCGCAGGCGATGCAGATGAATCGGCCGTTCTGAAGTATGCTGGTTTGTGTGCAGCAGCATCAAGCCACCCTGTCTCCAAAGCCATCGCTCGCGAAGCCCTGCGCCGTGAGATAATTCTGCCAACGCCTGAAGCCGTGAGCGAGTTTGCCGGACGGGGCACGGAAGTCTCGTTCGGTGATCTCACGCTTCGGATGGGACGACCGGACTGGGTCAGCCCGAACTCAGAACTACATGACAGTTCAAAAGAGCATTCAGGACCACTGGTTGCCGTGTCCTGCAACGGCAAGTGGCTTGGATGCCTGCATCTTGCCGATCAGATCCGTCCCGATGCTCCGGAGTTGATTCAGTCGCTGCGGCAGCTGGGCTATCACCGGCTGCTGATGCTGACGGGCGATCGTCGGGAAGCGGCCCTGCCGGTGGCAAGGTCATTGAAGCTGGACTGCGTCGTTTCGGAGTCATTGCCGCAGCAGAAGCTGGAACACGTTCGAACCGAAACTGAGGCCGGTCACAAAGTGATCGTCGTCGGTGATGGAATTAATGATGCACTGGCTCTGGCTGCCGGAGATGTTGGAATTGCGATGGGAGCACGAGGGTCCGACATCGCCATTCAGAGTTCTGATATCGCGCTGATGACGAATGATCTGGGTCGCATCGCACAGGCGATCTCACTGTCGCGAACAACTCGTGCCATCATCACTCAGAACATCGTGATCGCGACGGTCTCGTCGGCAGCCATGCTTCTCTTTGGAACTCTCGGAGCGTTCACGGCCGTCACCGGAGCCATTCTCCACAACGCCGGAACTGCTGCCGTCATTGCAAACAGTGCTCGACTCCTGAGAGTCGATTTGTTCGTTCCCACCCCTAATGACACTCAACTTTCAGTCAGTAATCTATGTTGATTGCTGGCCTGAAAGTCCATTCGTTCTCGAGGAAGGTTATCATGAAGTACTTGAAACTCGCCCTGCTTGTGGCCGCTATGCTGGCAACATCGCAGTCTCTCCACGCACAGGAATGGGGAGATCTCTCCGGCACGTTCATTCTGACAGAAAAGGCTCCGACGCCAAAGAAACTGGAAGTCACAAAGGATCTCGAGTGCTGCGGTCAGTATCTCGAGGAGATCGTCGATGAGACCGTCATCACTGGCGAATCAGGCGGCCTGTCCGGTGTCTACGTCTGGCTGCGGCCATCGCCAAAGCAGAAGGTGGCCATTCATCCGGAAGTCGAAAAGTACCATACCGAAAATCCAGCGGTGATCGAAAATCTCCACTGTCGATTCGAACCCCATGTCGTTGCACTCTGGGCCGGCCACCAGAAGCTTATCGTAAAGAACAGCGACCCGATTCCTCAGGTCGTAAAGATTGACATGGTGAAGAATCAGGCCATCAATGTCACGATGGCGATTGGCGACAAAGTCGAACAGAAGTTCCCCGTCGCTGAACGCCTGCCGGGCAAAGTTACCTGTGGATTGCATCCATGGGAAAGTGCGTACCTGATGGCCAGTGAGACACCTTATTTCGCAACGACCGGCAAGGACGGAAGATTCTCCATCAAGAACCTGCCTGCGGGAGAATGGGAATTTCAGGTGTGGCACGAGAGTGTCGGATACTTCGCGGCAAAACCTGACTGGAAGACCGGCCGTTTCACTCACACGATCGCCAAAGGCGCTAATGATCTCGGAGACATCAAACTGACAATGAAGGATCTGACTCCGAAGAAGAAGTAGGACTCAAGCTAGTGCTGATCACGCTGGCAGAGTCGCCTCATCGCGATTCTGCCAGCGACCGTTTCGATGACAGGCCTGGGTAATCTCGCAGCCAGACGGCGTTGTTCGCCAGGGGGAGGATCCGATGTTGATGTTTCTGCTGCTGTTGTGCGGCTTTCCGTTTCAGGAACCAGAGCAACCCGACGAGGATACTCAGTTGCTGCAGATCCAGGCCATTGTCAGCGTCCTTGTGCAAAGCGAACAGCTGCCTCCGGAGTTTGCGGAAAGTGCCACGGAAAAGCTGGAAGCAATGCCTCCGGACGCTCTTCCTCATGTGCTACGCCTGCTGTCACAAGTCCCTTCACAGACACAGGAACAACTGGACACGTGCGGCCGGACCATCCTGCAGAACGCGAAGACTTCCGGAGTGGAATGCCCTGAATCATATTTCCAGAAGTTTGCATCGAGCACAAAACAAGACCCGGCTGCCAGACGAATCGCGCTGCGTTGGCTCGACATTCTGAAACCAGGTGCCGAGGAGACATTTCTGCGGGAACATCTCTCAGATGACGCATTTCGCAGCGATGCCATTTCATCAGCGATTCGCTTAGCGGCCACACTCGGTCCAGACCAGAAGAACGAACGAATACGCCTGCTTCGGGCCGCCTTTCATGAAGTGCAGGACATCAAACAAGGCGAGCAATTAACAGAGGCTCTGCAGAACGACGGGATCACGGTCGAGCCGAGACAACATCTGGGAATCGTGACGAACTGGCAGTGCGAAACTGAGATGCTGGCCGGTGTCCCTGTGTTCTCGCGTACAACGTCAGAACGACGAGAAGGCACACACGACAGTGTTCGGATCGAACGCACGGCCTCCGGTCTGATAAATCACCTTTACTGTCCGCCGGCAGAGAAAGAAACTCGGTTCCTGCTTCGATCAGAAGTGCGATCGAATGCAGATCGGCCGGTTCAGATTCGTATTTCCTGCAATCGAGTTCCGGAGTTTCATGTCAATGGCGAGGAAATCAAACTCGTCTCAAGGCCACATGACGATGACGGCAAGCTGAGCCTCTACTCGAATTCAATTTCCCTGCTGCGCGGCGAGAACACATTCGCACTGAAGTTCGCAGCTGCCGGAGAAGCATCAGCGCCAAATGAGAATGCAAATACCAATCCTGACTCGAAGTCCGATCCTATTCAATTCTGTGTACAGATCGTGGACGATCAAGGCAAGGGAATTCATGCGCCGGAGATCATCGAGAGCCTGACAAACATTCAGTCGAAATGACACGAAACAGGCCACGAAGAAAGTACCTGCTCATTCCGGTCAGGGATACCGAGGACATCATATTTCAGGAAACTCCGGTAATTGGCAGACAAGAGATGACAATATTCAACTCTCTTTCAGCACGTTCGCGTCAGAAACACGCATGACCCACAGTCAGAAAGAGCGGTCGAATGAACAGGCGAAGTGGCTTTACACTGATTGAACTGATTGTTGTGATGGCAATCATCAGTATTCTGATTGGCTTGTTGTTACCTGCTGTCCAGCAGGCGCGTGAAGCGGCTCGAAAATCACAATGCCAGAATAATCTGAAACAGCTGGGGCTCGCATTTCAAAATTTCGAATCGGCCCAGGGTGCGTTTCCGCCACGCCGAACGACGACTTCACCAAAACACGGCTGGGGGCCATTTTTGCTATCGCATCTGGAACAGAAACCACTCGCCGATCAGTATGACATGAAGCAGGATTTTTACGCTCCGAAGAATCAGCCTCTGATTCGAGTCCCCTTGACTGTTTTCCTTTGCCCGTCTGCGCCTGGTGTGCGTGAAATCACCGTGATCGATCAGAGCAATAATGTCACCGGAGCTGTGGGTGCTGCCGGCGATTACTTTGCTGCTAACAGCGTCGATGCTTACTGGTGGCCGCTGGACCGCCGAACCGCAGCCGCGGATACGGTGAACAGCACAGCCCTGCGCGACAACGGCAGCCAGAAGCTGGCCAATATCACGGACGGGCTGTCCAATACGCTTTTGCTTGCGGAATTCGCCGGTCGCCCGGATCACTGGATTAAGAGAAAAAAGCAACCGACAAACAACGGACTCCAATGGAAGAACTGGTGGGGACCATGGGCATCCTATCAGTCGTCGATCTTCAAAACATGGTCTGCCGATGGAACGAACCCCAGTGGCCCATGCACCGTGAACTGCAATAACAACTGGGGAATCTACGCGTTCCATCCAGGTGGAGCCAACATTCTGCTGTGTGACGGTTCCGTCCGTCTGCTCGCCGAATCGCTCGATCGAGAGATCTTTGCGGGACTTGTGACCAGAGCCGGTGAAGAAGTGCTGACCCTGGAATAGTGACGAAGGATCAAACATGCTCGCTGGCCTGATCTGCCTGTTATTCACAGGGCTGCCGCTGGATCACACGGAAGAAATCAAGTTTGTGCAGAAGATGCAAACTCCTTCCGGAGGCTTTATCACGGATCTGCCGGTCAATGGCACGGTGGCAGAACCGACGCTTCGCACGACTCGCACGGGCATTCGTGCATTGAAGCTGCTTGGCGGTGAGATTCCAAATCGAGAGGCCCTGATTCGATTCCTGAATGGCTGTTACCACGAACCAAGTGGCGGTTTTTCTGCGCGGCCTGGACTGCCTCCCGACCCGATCAGCACGTCTGTCGGATTAATGATCCACAAAGAACTGGGATTGCCTTACGACGACATACTGCCGAGAGCGTTGCAGTACATGAATGAGCAAACCAGCGACTTCGAACAGATTCGCATGGTTGCTCCGTGCCTTGACGAACTGCGCGTCACTGTTTCAAACACCCCCAAATGGGCCAGCAGGATTGCCGATGTTCGAAACTCCGACGGTGCATATGGAAGCGGTCCAGGCAAAGCTCGCACAACAGCGCTACATGCCATGGCTGCAATTCGGCTGGGACAGGACGTTCATCGTGATGCCGTCCTTTCCGCGATGAGACAGGGTCAGCGAGCCGATGGTGGATTCGGGAACGACGCTGAAGGAGGCTCAGATCTGGAATCCTGCTACCGTGTCATCCGTGTTTTCAGAAGGCTTGATGAGTTCCCGGATCGTACTGAGGACGTCATGAAGTTCGTTGCACTGTGCAGGAATGATGATGGAGGATTTGGAAGAACACCGGATGAACCGTCATCTCTGCACGGAACGTATTACGCCACGATCATTCGCCTGTGGCTTCGACAGACTGTGACGACCTTCGATGAGACCGGCGACAATGAACTTCCAATCGGCTGGAAAACAGCATCAAACCGAAATCTTCCCGACAGCGAATGGAAAGTGGTCACAGCCGCTGATTCGGCATCGGGAAAAGTCCTGGCACAAGGCTCCGGCAGCGGACGGAAGACAACCTTCAATCTCTGCATCACCAACCTGCGATATGGCGATGCACAACTCTCGGTAAAGGTCCGCCCGATCTCAGGGACCATCGATCAGGGCGGCGGACTGGTCTGGCGATATCGAGACTCCAGGAACTACTACATCACTCGCTGGAATCCGCTCGAACAGAATCTACGTCTCTACAAAGTTGTGAACGGCGTTCGGTCTCAGCTTGATACCGCACCGGTGGCCGGACACACGGGAGAACAGCACGAACTTCGAGTGGTCTGCGTGGGTCGAGATCTCCGAGTCTACTTTGACGACACGCTGATGCTGGAAGCCGAAGACGATGAATTCAAAGACATGGGCGCGATCGGATTCTGGACCAAGGCCGATGCGGTGACCCAGTTTGATGACCTGGCATCCCGATATGCGGAACACTTTGAGATTGAAGATTTGGTGCCATAGCCAGGCTCCATTCGATCGTGGCTCGTGACTCTGATGCGAGTAATCCTGATCGTGGCTCGTGTCTCCGACGCGAGAAACCCCCGAGCGAGCCCCGTGTCTCCGACGCGAGCACTCCACCTCGCCTTACCCCCAAAACCAGAATCTTGATGGTACTCGTCCGTCGACGCACGAAGCAACATCGCAGGCTCAGGTGAACACGGAGGGCTGACGCCCAGCCGCTCGCCGGGGAACTGCAATTACTTCGCTCCATCCAATGCCGACACGAACTGACTGATCAGTCCTTCCGGAGCATTGACGATGTGTTCCGGGCCGGGGAATTTTCCGCTTTTGACATCGTCGATGTAGTCGCGGAAACCACTGACTCGTTCGGCCTGAATTGCCTGCTCCATCGCGTAGAGGTTTCGATACTGCTTTGTGTGTCGAGGATACGGAGGAGCGTGACAGCCAAGGATGTCTTCGGCGAACATGAACTGAATGTCGCCGCCGCTGCCAGCACCGATGGACGAAGTGACAAGCCGAGTCCGTTTCGAGATTTCCGCAAGCAACTGAGCCGGCACGACTTCGACTTCAACGGCCCACGCTCCCGCCTCTTCGAACGACTTGATCTGTTCGAAGATCCACATGGCTTCTTCAATCGTCTTTCCGACGGCTCGAAGACCGCCTGTCCAGGTACTCAGCCGAGGCACCAGGCCGGCGTGTGCCTGCACGGGAATGCCTGCATCAGAAACAGCTCGGATCAGCTTTGGTCCCCACTGGCACATGATCCCATCAGCGCCCGCTTCCATCGCGATGTAGCCAGCTCGGACCGCTTCATCCGCCGTCGCCACCTTTGTCAGCCCGATGCAGAACGTCATGAACGTATGAGGAGCAGCTTTGCGGATCGCGATGGCATCGGCAGGATTCGCGGGATCAAAACGGACCTTCAGAGTATCGATTCCCGCCTCCTCTGCTGCGACTGCTTCTCTCGTTGTGAAAGGCATTGTCTCGGTGAGAACTGCTTTGCCCTTCAAATCCCGGAGATGCTTCACAGTGTGATTGCGAGTCGCGTATTGTCCGCCCAGAGTCATCGTCCGGTGAAGTCCTCGCTTGTGCGCGTCTCTGGGCGCCAGGGCGCCGAAGGGGTGTTCTTCAGGTTTCATGGGCTTCGCAGACATCTAAAACAGGGAGCGGTAAATCGTGTCGGCCAGGAGAGTCTCGATTCGTCCGCACAATTTCAACCAAGACAGCCCGCCATCGCACGGCTGGCGGATTTTTCCGCCTTGACGTGGCTCCTGCCGCGCCTGGGCATCGGGGCCACCGCGAAGCACGGCAACAGAAATGAAGAATCGCAGGCAGGAGTGGACACGGAGGGCTGACGCCCAGCCGCTCGCCGAGGATGGCACAAATCGTTAAAAAGTTAACGAATCAGGGTTGTCAGCTTCGGTCTTCATAGTTAATAATTTAGCGCGTCGGGGATATTAGTTCGCGCAGGAGTGTGTTTGATGCCAAAGCCTACGGATCTCAGCAGGCGTGAGCGGCAGATTATGGATGCCGTGTTTGCGCTGGGTGAGGCCACAGTGAATCAGGTGGTCGATTCCATTCCGGATGCTCCAACCGCCATGGCGGTGCGGCGGATGATGCACATTCTTGAAGAAAAAGGGCATCTCAAGCGCCGGGAGAACGGTCGCGAAGTGATTTACTCGCCACGCGAAACGAAAGCCAAAGCGGGCCGCAATGCGTTTCAGAGCGTGCTTGAAACCTTCTTTGGCGGTTCGCTCGAACAAGCACTCGCCGCGCACCTGCATTCGCGGAAAGACAGTGTCTCTGACGAAGAACGTGAGCGTTTGATTGCATTGATCGAACAAGCCCGAGCGGAGGGACGTTGAGATGAATCGTTTGATTTCTGTTCTCACGGCGTTCGGTGGTCTGCTCGTGTTTCCTCTGGTGGATTCAGCCATCAAAGGAACGATCGTGCTGTTGCTTGCCGGCGCGGTCTGCTTATGGCTGCGACGCGAATCCGCAGCGACTCGGCATTTTGTCCTCTCGACGGCAATGGGACTGCTTCTCGCAATGCCGATATTGTCACTGGCATTGCCGGCCTGGAGGATTCTCCCGACATGGATGCGTTCGAAGGAACCTGTGGTGGCCACAGTGACTCCAAAGGTGGACTCGCTACCACCTGCGACGATGACGCAGCGGGATTTGGAAGTGCCTCCAGTGAGCAGTGAGCGAGCTTCCGACGAGATGCCTGAAACTGCTCAAGGTCCATCAGTGCCAATTCCAGACATGCGTCGCGCCGAGATCGAAGACCGACCGGCGACCACTCCGCGTTCGCCGATTTCGTGGACGACACTGCTCAGCTGCGTGTGGTTTGCCGGGTGTCTTCTGCTCATGAGCCGACTCGTTGTGGCGTCGGTGATGTTGCGACGATCGGAGCGACGGTCGCTCCTGCTAAGAGCACTCCCCGGCGAGCGGCAGGGCGTCAGCCCTCCGAGTACGTTTCAAATGCCGGGCGGCAGTGGCAGTGGAACTCGCCAGAGTTCCCATGATCCACGAGAGTCGAAGGATCTCTGGCGAGATCCACTACAAAGTTCTTCACAGGAATGCGGGCAGACGGGGACACTGAGGGCTGAAGGACAGCAGTCGGAATTGACACGGAGGGCTGACGCCCTGCCGCTCGCCGAGGTGCAGCGATTGCAGCACGCACTTGGTCAGGCAAAGACGGCTCTCGGCGTCACTTGGCCGGTGCAGTTGATGCTCGATCCGCAGCGATCGATTCCTGTCGTCTGGGGGCTTTGGAGCACGCGGCTGCAGTTGCCTGCAGATGCTCTCGGCTGGAGCGACGAGCAGCTCCGTTCAGTCCTCCTGCATGAGCTGGCTCACATTCGTCGGCGCGACTTGTTCGTTCTGGCAATGACACAGGTGGTCTGTGCGCTGTACTGGTTCAATCCTCTGATCTGGCTGGCCGCGTGGCGACTGCATGTGGAACGAGAACGCGCGTGCGACGACCTGGTTCTTGCCAGCGGCGTGCGAGCATCCAGCTATGCCGAACATCTGCTGAACGTGGCGACGCGATTGAGTCCTTCACGTTGGACACAGGCGTGTGGCCTGGCGATGGCTCGAAGTTCTTCCCTGCATCGTCGGCTCAAGGCGGTGCTGAGCGAAAAACAGAATCGCCGACGAATGACAAACCTCATCACATGTGTCTCGCTGATGATTGCGGGTGCGATTTCAGTACCGATTGCCATGTTGCAGGGGGCAAGCCTTCAGACGGACGAGCAGGTCGGAACGAATTCACGACAGGCAGCAAATTCCAAAGCAACCACACCACCAACCTCCCCCAAAGATGGCAGCAACTCTCAGGATTCGGTCAACGCACCAAACGTTCCTGTTTTTGCCCTGTCCTCAGATTCCGCGATCTCGTTCCATGAGCAGCATCTGGACTGGAGTGAACCGGTCAGCGGATTGCGCGCTGCCGTCAGCATTCGTCCTACGGCGATCGACGGGAAATTCGGGAAGGAGCGCCGGATCCTGCTGGTGATCCAGAACGTGTCTGATCAGCCGATTCGATTCTGTGACAACGCCATTCAGGAAACGGATACTCCCACTGCTGACGTCGAGGGACGAAAGCTCTACCTGCAGGATAACGGTGAGATCCTCTTCGCAATTCAGAACGCAAAGTCCACGAAAACGGATTGTGCCCTGAAGCCCCGCGAGATGCTCTCCATCGATCTCCTGGACATGGGTAACGACCAGGCACAAAACAGAGGCGACTCACTGGCGGAAGGCATTCTCAAGGATTCCGGGCAGGCGTTATTCGCGGTGCTCAACATTGTCCACGCGCCGGAAGGTGCGTGGACAGGCAAACTGAGAACACCAGCAACTCGCGGAGCGATTGCTGCGCAGGGGCCATTGCCAAAAAGCAAAGAGGGACAGATCCTGTTCCGTTATTGCGTCGATCACGCGAGGCTCAATGGAGATATCCCAGGCGGATTGATCAGTCGACTTCATGACCTGGTGCAGGAATTCATCCAACTGAATTCAGGCGATCAATATGGTGATGCCTATGCAAAGAAGATGCGGCCGTTGCTAACGCGTTTCGAAAACAAGGGAGACTGGAAGCAGGAAGACATCGCAAAACTGTTCGATGACATCGCCGAGGTTTCAACAATCCCTCTTGAGCGCACGATGAACGCCATTCGGGAAAACTCATTGCAGCGAGGCCTGCCGATCCCTGCGTCCATGGACAATCTCAACTGGGGAGAAGCCCTGCCTGGAGGATTGCGAATGGCATGGATGCTGGAACCGCGTGCGGAAGAATATCATCGAAGCTCAGCGCTGAAGTCGCGAGTCATCCTACACAACTCGGGTGACAAGCCCGTTATGTTTGTGACTCGCAGTTTTCATCAGCCCGAGCACAAAGCCGCAACAACGGAAGGCACGACAGTTCCCGTAACGTCGACATTCTGGACAACGATCGGACGTCCGGAACCATATCGCCTTCATCCGGGCGAATACTGCGAAGTTCATGCGCCGGGGATTGGAATCGGACCGGAGAATAAGGAACTGGAAGACTGGTCCAACGTTCGCGCGGGTACGTGGATTCTTGCTGATGAAGACGAAGAGATCGTTTTCCAGCCCGGAGAAATCCTGCTGACTGGCGACCACAACGAAAACGTCGATGAAGGCTGGTGGCTGAAGTTTATCACCGAGCGCATCCGGCGTGAGACGCCGCTGCCGGTGGACTCCAAAGAACGTGAAGTGATCCTGTTTCGAGTCATCTCGGATCTGTTCGGGAACTCACCAACACCAGAAGAAGCTGCGGGGTTCCTTGCAGACAATTCTCCGCAGGCCGTGGAAAATCTGGCGAACGTGCTCTCGAAGCGAACATGGCACACATCCGTCGCCGGGCCGATCAGCAGCGGAGAAATCAAGTTCCGTGTACTGCCCGAAGATCCTGAAGCCGCCACTCGACCTCGCATCGCAACAAATCCAGGGCGGTACAATCTTGGTGAGGAAATTCGATTCGTTGTTTCGCGTCGGCCGGTCGGCGAAACACTGGTGAACGAAGCCGATCTCGTCTGGTATCCGCCGGGTCAGGACAACGCCCCAACAAAAGTGTCGCTTCCAAACGGCTATGACACCTGGGCCGCAGGCTGGATGCCGGGCACGACGGTGCTCTGGGTCAGCCAGGCCGGATTGCTTCGAAGTTACGACTTCACTAACAACGCCGCGGTGAAGGAAACTCGGTACGAAGGCGACCAGATCACAACCGCACCCATTCCGGAAGCTCTGAATGCGGCACTTCGAGCCGCGTTGACAGCGAAGGAAAGCGTGCAGGAACAACCTCGTCGGCCTGTTGGGCCACCAGCAGCAATGAAGGACAACAGCAAGCAAAACAATGCCGCAGTGAAGGAACCCAAACATGAAGTGTCGAAGATATTGATGGAACACTGGCGGCGATTCGCACGAAGTGATGGAAAGATTCCTGGAGCGTGCGTCGGATCATTGAAGACCCATCTTGAAGAATACTCGATTGCGTTCCCGAAGCTGCGCCCGCTGATGGATCGACTTGATGCAGCTCGAGACTGGCCGCAAAGTGAAGTCACCGCTCTGCTGGACGAAATCACGGACATTGCACCCGCCGGGATGCCGTTGCAGGCGAGGTTGAATGAGTACATTCTTTCCAATCCGGCGAATCTTCAACTCGGTCAGCCGCTTCCTCCGGAACTTGGCAACGTGGTCTGGGGGCAAGCCCTGGAGAATGGACTGCGTGCAGCGTGGCTGGTGGACCCAGAAATTAGAACAGAGTTCTACGCCGATTCAGGCGTTACGAAATCGTTCATCACGAGCCGACTGTTGATCCAGAATTCCGGCGGGGTACCGGTGACGTTCATCCTGCCGAAGTTCACTCTGCCAGAACGCGCGAAAGTCATTGGGGGAGAACTTCACGAAATTCCGTTTGTCCGAGGATCCGCATTCCAACGATTGCGTCTTGACCCTGGTCACTACGTTGAGGTCCCCGTATTCAGCATGACTCTGCAGGATTCTGAGGACCTGTCCCAGGCGTCCACCGAGGCTGTCATTGTTGCGGAGCCGGGAGCTGAGTTGCAACTCTCGTATTCGGTCGATCTGACAACAGAAATCCTGCAACAGCCGGACGACTTGAAGGACCCCGACGCCATATGGTCGCGCACTATTGCGAATCGAGTGGCCGAGGAAGCTCCTTTGCCAGTGTCTGCGGCAGACCGCGAACTGATGCTTCGTCATGTGATGGCCGACATGTTCGGTGAACAGCCGACGGCCGCAGAAATCGCGACACTGGTTGATGACTCATCACCCGACGCACTGACACGGCTTGTCGAACGCCTTCAGAAGCGGCCGTTGATTCGACCTGTTGTCGGCGAACTAGGAACCGGGACGACGAGCGTTCGAGTGGCCACGGGTGACAGAAGTACCTTTAAAGCATCTCGTCCGGAACCAGCCGCAAAACCAAAACACGAAGCCACTGCATCCCTCATCACCAAATGGCAACGGTTCGCTCGGTCAGATGGAAAAATTCCCGGCGCGTTACTCGGCACGGTGCGGAGCAAGATCGAGCATTTCCTGAAGCAGTATCCGAAGGACAACGCGACGTCCGCACTGGCCGAAGTATTACCGAGCTACGACGTGAGTCACGACTGGGAACCGGCCGATGTGATCGCGTTGCTCGATAAAACTGCGGACCTGCATACCGCGCCGCTGGGCTGGGCCGATCTTCCGCTGGAATTTGGTGATATGCGTCGAGTCAAATCCGGATCGGCTCTGCCGGAATCACTCAGGAACGTCGCATGGGGCCAGCCTTCTGAGAACGGTCTGCGAGTCGCGTGGGTGCTCGATCCTTCAGCGAATTCGTATTCCCTGGGCACAGTGCTGAAATCACGCGTGCTGTTTCACAACAACGGACTGCGCCCGATCATGTTCCTGACGGAAACATGGCACCAGGATGACCGACACGAGGCTCGCGATGCAGCTGGTCAGGAAATCAAAGTCGGCAGCACCTGGTATTCGGGCATTACGCCGATGGCAACTTATCGCCTGGAACCTGGACACTACGTTGAGATTCAGGGCCACGGGATTGGAATCGGCGCCGGGGAATATCGCGAAGAACGCAGCACCGGCGCAGTCGGTGCCTGGATTGAAGCGAAGGTCGACGACGAAGTTCATTTCACGACCACGGTACGTTTCGACCAGCAAGGCTGGACTCGCCCGGATGACCCCACGGAACCAGCCGAACTTCGCAAGATCAACATCGCGGAACGAGTCGCCCTGGAAGCTCCGTTGCCAGCTTCAGTGACCGATCGCAAACAAATGATCATCCGCATTACGAACGAGATCTTTGGGGAAAATCCGACAGACGCCGAGGTCACCGATTTTCTCAACGACGAGTCGCCGGACGCATTGAAGAATCTGACCATTCGGCTTCAGGAACGAGAACATCTCCCGTTGTTCCGTGGAACACTGGCCACCGGTGAAACGATCTTCAGGGTTCTGCCCGTCGATCCGGAAGCTGCAACCAGACCACGTCGCGCGATCGGTCCGGGACGTTACGTGCTGAGCGACTCCGTGCATCTTGCGGTGCAGCAGGTGACGAGCGTCGAGCGATTCGGAGCGCCGGAAGTTCGTACGAACACAGCAAAGATCCTGTTCCTTTCACCAGATCCCAAAGTCGCATCGCCGCACAAGCCGTACGAGATCCAGTTGCCGGATGGTCTGGCGAATTATGCGATTCTGTGGGCTCGCAATTCCGGGCAGCTGTTCGTTGTCGAACCTGGCAGCGTACGAACGATCGACTTCACGAACCCCGCCGACGTGAAAGAATCCCGATCGAAACTCAACCTCGCTCCCGAATATCGAGCGTTGATCCCGGAATCGTTGCAAAGTGTCCTTGAATGAAAAAGGACCCGCACTTCACAACTGCCCCTTTGCAAAATGTCTTTTGACGATTGACGCGGACAATGCAACGCTGTGAAGGATGTTCTGCAGCGAATTTCGGGGGCGCTCCGAGCTGTAGTGGAACTCGCCAGAGTTCCCGTCATCAACGAATGTTCTGGGATCTCTGGCGAGATCCACTACAAAATCCTTCACAGCGTTGCGGAAAATGGCAGACTGACGAGGTCTTTCCAGTGACTCCAGATTGACATGTACGGAAGTCCGCCGTACGCTTTCGTCAACGAACGGAGCAAACCATGGCAACTGCGAATAGTGCCCCAAAATCAGCGAGAATAGAGGCTCGGGTTTCTCAGGAGCAAAAAGAACTCATTGAGCGAGCCGCTGCATTCAGTGGCCGTACGGTGTCTGATTTCGTTCTTGCTCATGCTGAGTTGGCCGCAAAAAAATTGATTGAAGAGCGTGAAAAGCTCCAGCTTGATCAGGCACAGAGTCGCATGCTTGTCGATGCGTTGCTGGCACCCGGGAAGCCAAACAGGAAACTGAAGGGCGCGATGGCCAGACATCGCAAGCAGGTGCAAAGCCGATGATCGGCTACGTATGCGAACCGCTGGGTAATCAACACGATCGTCAGCATTTTGATTGTGGTGTGTCGGTGCTCAATGACTATCTGGCAAAGTACGCGAAGCAGGATGTCAGACGCAAAGCATCAGCCGTCTTTGTGCTTGTGAATCGCGATGATCCTAAGCGAATACTCGGCTTCTACACTCTTTGCGCGACGTCTGTTGAACTTTCTGAGTTGCCGGAAGACGTGGCAAAGAAACTCCCTCGCTATCCAGAGATTCCAGCGATACTCATTGGCAGGCTTGCTCGCGATTTGAACTTTCCCGGCGTGGGACAACTGCTTCTTGCCGATGCACTTGCAAGATGCGTTCGCGTGGCAAGTGAAATTGCCGCAAGTTTGATCGTTGTGGATTCCAAGGGGGATACGGCGACTCGCTTTTATGCGAAGTACGGATTCATCTCGTTGCCGAACTTACCGGATCGCATGTTCCTTCCGATGCAGACGGCAGAAAAGCTTTGAGTCGCCAGTTCGGGCTGCTTCTTGACGGCCATTGTCTGACTCTGTGTCGTGAACTTCAATTGCCAGTAGTTGCACGGCTAGTACCGCAGCCTGGCGATAATGATCAAGCGTGACGAGACCCGGTGGATTACTGTTCTGAGCCAACTCTTTTGCTTTCACAGCAACGTGCCTGGCGAAGAATGCCTTCCATTCGGCCAATGCTTCCGACCGAATCCGAGTTGATCCGTTCCAATCCATGGCCAACCTCCCTGTGGTATCCTGATGGTGAAGTTTCTTCGTCGACCTGCAGGGGCGAATACGCGTTCTCCGGTGAATTTGACCACATTACGGAGCTTTCAGCCTCCGTCAATTCGTTGCAGGTCTAACAGCATCGCATGCTCTGCTTAGGAATTCTTCGTAGTCCCATGCGCCGCTGCCGCCGGTTTGTCGGGCGATCACGAGGTCGAGGCTTGGCACGAACGCGATCAGCTGACCTCCGCTGCCGGGTTTGTAACGCGCATCCTTGGGGATGCCCTGGATGTGCTTGCCACTGTCGGGGGAATGCATCGATGGCAGTTCCCATCCGAGCGAAAACACTTCCGGGTTGAGCTTCCAGCGAAGCTCGGGAGTCTTCACGTCGTGCGAAGGCATGCCGGTTTGTTCCACGAACCATTCGGGAATCACCTGCTGATCCTTCCAGCGTCCGTTCTGAAGCATGCAGTAACCAATCCTCGCCAGCGCGCGAGCGGGCAGGCCGAGTCCATGTGAGGCCATTCGTCCTATGCTGCTGCCTTCGCGACCTTCATAGTATTGAAACCAGGCATGTTCGATTCCCAGCGGCTGCAGCAGGTTCTCCTGCGTGAACTGCTCATACGGTTTGCCCGTCACAGACTCACACACCAGCGCTGCGTGCGCGAAGGCGTGAGTCGAATAGCCACAGGCGGTGCCGGGATCAAATGCCAGCCGTGAGGTTCTTTCATCACCGCTGAGCCCCAGCACGTATTCCCATGAGCCATCGTTTGGAGCCCCGACTGATTCAGGACAAATCCCGGACGTGTGGTTAAGCAACTGGCGAACGGTGATCCTCGCCTTTCGTTCAACACTCAACGGTTGAGCCCACGGAATGAAGTCAAAGGCCGGGTCATCAAACGTCATCTTTCGAGGAGTCTCCCCTTGCTGACTTTTCTCCGAAGCGATGGCCAGCACCGTCGCGCAAATCGCTTTGGACACCGAAGCGACTCGCCGGGAATCCGAAACAGCGCTGTTGCCGCGTTCCACCTGCAGAGCAATGCGGCCTCGACGAATCACGACCGCCGCAAACGGACGCTGGTCGGACTGCAACAGCCACTCACGAAGCTCCTGCAGCTTTTTCGAATCCATTCCGCACTGGGTTTCAATCTCCTGATCCGTCGTCGTAAAGCGCCAACCGCCTTTGGATTCCGGCGGAGGAAAATACGTCGTCATTCCGCAAAGTACCGAATAGAAGATCCGATCGTCGGCCGCTCCATGGAAGTGGAAAGGGAACTTCTGATTGTGATCTTTCAACATCAGCCCGTAGCCGGCGCCGTTTTTTACTGTCGCCTTCAACGCCGCAACGGCCTGATCTCCCGTGCGGTCGTCTTCATTGCAGACGATCGGCTTTCCGAACTTCTGCAGAAGGGCCAGTCGTTCCGGAATCTTCTCGACTGGCGTTCCATTCCAGTGTGGCGTCAGAAAGTCACAGGCTTCAGCGACTTCCGGATCAATTTTTCCGTCGCCATATCCACTGGCCGTCAGGAGAATATCGGGAACTGTTTGCCTGGCGAGCCGCAGCAGCGAAGCCTGACCTTGTGCCGAACGAATGATGTCGTGAACGAAGCCACCATGCGGGTACTCGTTGGCGATTTCCACCACGACATTCGTAAAGCCCTGATCTTTCACCCAACTCACAGCATTCACCACACCTGCCCGCACTGCAGCTTCATCTTTCAGAATGGCTGACTGCCTCTGGTAATACAGGCCAAGGATGACGACGATTTGCAGATCATCGCACGCCTGGATCACTCGCTCTATTCGCTGCAGGTATTGCGGACGAAGTGTTCCATCCGATTCGAACGCGGAATTTCGAGCCCCTTCGTAGCCCGGCATGCCTCCCTGAAGACACAGCGTCAGTGCATTGATGCCGTGCCCGCGATAATCGGGCAGGGCGGCCAGCAGTTCATCCGTGTTCGCGTCGGGATTGAAGTCGGGGCGAGCAGAATCTTCGAAGGTCGCATTCACCATCCGAGCATTCATCAGCAGGCCTTCGCAGGAAGCCCCCTGATTGACGGGAACGCCATTGATCAGCCACCAATGATCTTTGATGGAAACCCTGGTGTCACAGGCGTTCAACGGAGAACAAAGACAGGCGAAGGCCAGAGACACAATGATCCTCGTATTTATCCAGCGATGTCGTTTCGAATGCCGACAGCACGCAGCGAACTTCACGATCACTTGTCGATCGTTGACCTGAGATTCGTGACCTAACACGTGGGATGCGTTGCGTTTCATCGAGGCACGGCCAACAAAAGTCAGGGTGAGAACGAAGAGTCGCAGATCGTCACTCGGAGATTGACGGCAACTCTGGTGAACGTTTTGTTATCGAAACGGAGATGCAACTGCAATTTGGTCAGGGATTCTCGTTGGCTGAAAGGCGCTCAACACATGCGGAGTTCCATGCGGACCGGTATACTCCGCCACCACCGCTGTTCGCATTCAAATTCAGGAGTTCACACATGTTGTCGTTTGTTTTGATCGCGACGTCTCTTCTGCTGGCAGATCCACCCGCATGGCCCGGGTTTCTAGGGGCTGGGGCGACGCCGATTGATGCCGCATCGATTCCTCTGAAATGGTCTCCCACGGAGAATGTGGCATGGGATGCTTCGTTGCCCGGGCACGGCCAGAGCAGCCCGGTGATCTGGGGTGAAAAGGTTTTCGTCACAACGGTTGAGGGCGACAATAAGGAGACGTGTCATACGCTGTGTCTTTCGCTGAAGGACGGCGCCATTCTTTGGGATCACAAGCACGCTTCAACTGCGCCGGATCCGAACAGTGTTTACATCAGTCGAGCAGCCCCGACGCCGGTCGTGGATGCCAGTCATGTCTTTGCATTCTTTGAATGTGGTGACCTTGTCGCGCTGACTCACGATGGCAAGGAAGTCTGGACAAAGTCGCTCTCAAAGGAATACAGCAAGTTTGTGAACAAGTTCGGCCTGAGCGGCTCCCCGGTTCAGACGGAGACGTCAGTCATCGTGCTGGTTGACGACGAAGGTCCGTCGTATCTTGTCGCCTTCAACAAAGCGGACGGCAAGATTCTGTGGAAGACGGACCGAACGGCTCGCAGCAGCTGGAGCAGCCCGGCATTGCTGACCATCGAAGGACAGCCTCAGGTTGTTGTCAGTTCCGCGGGAACAATCGATGGTTATGACCCGGTCAGTGGCAAGATGCTGTGGACCTTTGACAAGATCAACGGCAACACGGCAACAACGCCGCTGCAGGCTGGCCCCAATCAGTTTCTGGTCGCCGCATCGCCAGGACGAACCGGCGAAAATGCAGAAGGAGCAAAGACGTCAAATGCACTCGTCAAGGTGACGAAAGACGGCGATGCATGGAAAGTGGAAAAGGTCTGGATGAGCAGCGAAGCGACTCCGTCGTGGGCCTCACCTTTTGTGCACGAGGGACTTGCTTACTGGGTGAACCGCCAGGGGGTTGTTTACTGCATCGACGCTGCCACCGGCGAACAGAAGTATGCCAAGCGCACGAAGCAGTCCTGCTGGGCGACTCCGATTCCAGTGGGAGATCGCATCTACTTTTTCGGCAAAGAAGGAGCCACCACCGTTCTTGCCGCCGGACCTGAATTCAAGGAACTGGCCGTGAATGAACTGTGGCCGGCGGATACGCCACCAAGTGACAACGGTGCACCCAAGGTCGACGAAACCAGCGCCGATCGGAAGCAGGCCAACGCCATGTTCTCCGGCCCGACTCAATACGGAGTCGCAGCCGTCAGCGGCAGCCTCCTGATCCGAGTGGGCAGCCACGTCTTCTGCATTCGCGACTGATCAGCTCTGCAACATTGAAGCAAACCTAGACCAACAACCGCCACCGAGTTCACCTCGGTGGAAACCGGTTTTTGCACTACCTCGCTCGCCACAGAGGAATTTCCCACGCAGCGGTTCGCTGCTTCTTTCAAGGAAACGAATGCACGCATTGGTGTCCAGCAGGAACATCGTCAGAATTCCTGCCGTGTCTCGTACTCGCCCTGAGCCGCGCGTTCCGGAAAGTCCTTTATTGCTCCACAGAAGGCGTCAGCACCCAAATCCGGTCCCTCAGTTTCTGAACCTATTGTCGCGGGATGATCTTCGGCAACCAGGAAGATCACTTCGGTCCGTCGGTTTTGGGCTTCGGCAGGAACCGCCAGGACGCTTCCCAGATGCTCATGAAATTGTCGGATAGCGATCATTTGCCGGCCTTGTGTCCTACGGTTTTCGGGTGCAGAGACGTCGATGCGAGACATCACCGACGGCACATCAAACACTCTTCTGATCGGTGAGGCCGCGTGGAACCTGCCGGACTATCTCTTCTCATCTGGCCCATGTTCCGGACAGGTTCGCTGGGGGTTCACTTACTGGTCGTCGCCGTATCCTCTGGCAACCG
>JAXMBV010000028.1:0-78860 GCA_046349695.1 Planctomycetaceae bacterium
GCCAGTGCGATCAGGAGCAGCAGGTCATAACGAGGAATCCAGAAAAGACCGTCTCGAGGAACCGTGAAGACCGCGGCGAAGAATAGAACGACAAACAGGCAGGCTCTGGCTTCCTTCAGGCCAAACCACAGCAGCTCCAGCAGGAATCGACGAACTCCGGTGACTTCCTGGCGAGGCCTCCATTCCATCAGCCATGTATCAAACGCGTTGAGTTTCGTCGGATGAGTGATCACTGTTTCGTGTCGATGGTCTTAAGATCCAGGAAGAGCGATGGTCTCAGATACGCTTCCTGCTTTCCCTTCGCGTACGTGACCCACATGCGAAGATCGGTGGCATCGTAGACAACGTTGACCACATTGCCGCCTTTGATGGGAATACTGTTGGCGAGCTGCACGAGCTTTTCGCTGTTGAGTTTTCCGAAGTCGTTCTTCAGTGTCGGGAAGGCACCCCGGCCTTCGTCGTTGTACACGACACAGCTCAGTACGTTCGGAGCAAACTCATCCGTTGGATCATTATCCTTCCAGATCTTCACTTGCTCACCTTTTGGTTCCGGCGAATGAGCACGAATCTTGACGGCTCGCTTATCTGTCTGACCATCACCGAACACAAAGTGGTAACGTTTCGTCAGCGGCTGCTGTTCGAAAATCGAAAGCGTCTCCGTCAGTGAATCTGCGTCGTACAGCATCGTTCGGAAGAACACGGTGAAATGCGGAGCGTGCACGAAGTAAGGAGCCTCACGCCGTGACGCATCACCCATCTCGGCCAGAGTAATGCCCTTGAAGTTCATTCCGGTATGAGCCCCGACAAAGCCGGCAAATGTCGGCACGACATGCGGCACTCCTTTGTCAGGAACGTACACGACGATCGCCGCGACTTCGTGAGCACCGATCTCCATGCTCCAGTCCAGGTTCCGAGTCTGATACAGATGGCCGTCTTCGGTGGCGTCGCCCCAGGCGGCAATGCTGCTGCACGAATACGGTTTGAGAAGCGGAACGGCGTGCAGAGCCTGGAGTGTCTTCAGCGGCAACCCGCAGCCATCCGCCAGTCCGGCAATCTCCTGCTCAACACGATCATCCGCATAAGCTGCAGAACGCGACCAGACTTCCAGAAGAGTTTCTTCGGTCACCTGAAGCTGAGCACAGATGCCCTTCATCGCCGGAGGAACAAACGCATGGATCTCCTGCTTCAGAGCTTCTCCCAGCTGTCGCCCCATTTCATAGGGAGTACCTCGAACAATCACCAGCGGAATCTGAGCATCGCCCTGAGTCAGCATGGTCCGAGTCGCCTTGGCTTCAACAACCGGCGTTCGAAACACCGACTGATCGACGTCAGGCGCACCATTGGTGATCGCCTGAGCTTTCTCGTCCGCCATCGCAATGCGAACGCTGCCTGCGAAGAAAGCAGCCAGCAACAAACCACAAACGAATGGACGCATGGGATCCTCACCTTTCCTGACAGCATGGACGAGTGGGAAGTGTTTCGGGAATGGCACTGGGTGTCAATCAGTGTGCAAAGTTCAGCAAAAGCCTCCCTACCCGCACGAGGTGTGGGAGGGGGCGAGCGAGCATCAGCAAGCTCGGGGGCGGGCTGCGGTTGGGACGCCCTTTATTGCTTAGGCGAATGTTGGGATTGCAGCTTCGCTGCTGAGGCTGACGCAGTTCTTGCGACGAGCGGCGCCGGCAGAGCGAATCGAAACGGAATCGTTAGATTGGCAGTGCGAATCAAAGCAGGCCTGCGTGTGTGTTAATAACGCACGCCCTAGGTGGTTGCGTTGATTTTGCGATATTGGAATGCAAAAATCAGCCTGTCTTGCTGGATGACACGGAAGAAGTGATTGGATCGTAGGCCGGAATGTTCTGACTTGAAACATGTTGTAGTATCCTACTGGGTAGGATAGAATGACTCGAAGATGAAGGCTTTATTTGTCGAATCGAAAGACTTCACGGAATGGATATCTGAGTTCCTGTCAGATGATGGTCTGTTGTTGCTTCAGCAGGTGCTGATGGAGAAGCCCGATATTGGTCGAGTTATGCCTGGGTGTGGCGGTTTACGCAAAATCCGAATTCCCAATCCCTCTCGATCAAAAGGAAAGCGCGGTGGAATCAGGATTATCTACCTTCATGTACCAGCGGTGAAACGGTTTTACCTGCTGGACGTCTATGACAAAGATGAGCAGGACGATCTCTCTGCACAGGAGAAGAAAGTGCTGGCTGATCTTGCTCGTGCCTTGAAGAAAGAGGCTGTTGGAAGAAGAGGTCAAGGAACATGAATTCAAAATCACGGCCATCGCTGTTTGCAAGGCTTCAAAAAGGCCTCGTGGAGTCAATTCGCCACGAGAAGGGCGAGTTAACGCTGAAAACAGTTGAAGCGCCACTTGAGCCGCCGCAGATTGATGCCAAGACACTTGCGGAATTGCGCACACGAGCAGCGATGTCACAGGCGGTTTTCGCAAAGATGCTCAATGTTTCTCCACGAACACTGCAAAGCTGGGAGCAGGGAGTGCGAGAGCCATCGGACGCCTCGAGACGCCTTCTTCAGATTTTCAGTGAGCATCCCGAAGTGGTGTGTGAAAGCGCTGGACTTCCGCCTGTCAAACTGGAAGGTGTGGTCGTCAAAGTCAGTGGCGCAGGCGTGCGCCGAATTGTCGTCGAACGGTCTTCAAAGATGGGTCGACGCAAACCACTGACCCAAAGTTAGACAAAGCACACTCACTCGTATGCATTCCAGCGCAATTCACCGAACACGAATCCGCCTTGTCACGACCAATCGCAACAGCTTTGCAGCGATACGCGCAAGTTGACACAATGCGACCGTCCCGCGGTTGCTGATGAAACTCCTCGAAAGATGGACGCGTGAGAACGATGACGAACAGAACATCGATGCGAAAGATCGTGCTGACAGGGTTGCTATCGCTTCTGGCTGGCTTTTGCGGAGTCACCGAGTCTGCGATGGCCCAGGCGCAGACTCAGACCCAGACGCAGACTTCTGCCGTGCCAACGGAGGAATCTCTGCGGGAACTGATTGAAGCAGCGAGGAAGCAATGGAATGTTCCAGGGCTCGCCGTTGCAGTCGTGAAGGACGATCAGGTGATCTTGTCCTCCGGGTTCGGTGTTCGCGAGCTGGGCAAGCCTGATGCGGTCGATGGTGACACGGTGTTTGCCATCGCGTCCAATTCCAAAGCCTTCACGGCAACGGCCATCGCGATGCTGCAGGAAGAAGGCAAGCTGCAGTTTGACGATCGCGTCCAGAAGCATCTTCCCTGGCTTCAGCTGTACGATCCCTGGGTTTCCGCGGAGATTCGAGTCGACGATTTGCTGTGTCACCGAAGCGGGCTTGGCACGTTCAGTGGAGACCTGTTGTGGTGGGGAACACCGTATTCGCCGGAAGACGTCCTGCGAAGAACTCGCCACCTTCCCGCCAAGGGCCGTTTCCGTTCCGACTATGGCTATTCGAACCTGATGTTTCTGGCCGCGGGTGAAGTCATTCGATCCGCGAGCGGTCAGCCGTGGGGTGACTTCGTTCAGCAGAGGATTCTCACGCCGCTGGAGATGAAGCGAACGGTAACATCAGTTCGCGCCCTCGAGACTCATGGAAATGTCGCCACACCGCACAAGTCGCTTGTCGACAGCGTCAAGCCGATTCCATGGTTCAACTGGGATACGATGGCCGCTGCGGGCGGGATTATTTCCAGCTCGAGCGACATGGCGAAGTGGATGAAGGTGCAGCTGAATCGTGGAAAGATCGACGATCAGAAGCGACTGTTTTCCGAAAGCACATCGCATCGGCTCTGGTCGCCACTGACGATCATTCCCGTCAGCGAAGGGGCTCGCAAGCGAACTCCGACGACGCATTTTCGATCGTATGGCCTTGGGTTTTCTCTGGCCGATTACAAAGGACGCATGACGGTCGGACATGGCGGCGGTTACGACGGCATGTATTCCTATTTGCTGATGGTTCCGGAGGAGCGACTGGGAGTCGTTGTGCTGACGAACAGCATGACGGGGATCTCAACGCCGCTGGCCATGACCATCGTCGACCGCTATCTCGGCGGCGAACAAACGGACCATCTGGGGCCGGGTGTCGAACGCGATCGCAAAGACCGAGAAGCGTTCTATCAGAGGATCAAAGAGGCCACGACACCGAAGGTCACCGGCACGTCACCCAGCCATCCTCTGGAGAGTTACGCAGGCAAGTTTCAATGTCCGCTGTATGGCGACGCTACCGTCACCGTTGAGAACGACAAGCTTGTCTTTCGCCTGCTGCCATTCCCGGAACTCGTCGCCGACCTGACTCATCTGCATTACGACACCTGGGTCATCCGCTGGCGCAAGGAGTTTGCGTGGTTCGCGGAAGGTACTATTCAGTTCGTCCCCGACGCTGACGGCAAGTTCCAGGACCTCAGGCTAAATGTTCCCAACGATGACCTGTGGTTCGATGAATTGAAACTGCATCGAGTGGAATAATATTAAGTGAGCATGATCGTGGCTCGTGTCTCCGACGCGAGTACTCCCGCCACGGAGTGACGGGCCACGTTGAGACCGGGACAATCCGCCCCTTGTGAGGAATGGTGATGAGCAATCGAATCTTCCTGTGCATCATGGTCCTGGTCATGTTCGCCGGATGCAGTGAACACAAACCCGCCGGCCCACCCAGGGCATCTGGCACGGCCGAGCCAACCTCGGATCCGAAGAATCAGTAGCTCGTGTCTCGGACGCGAGGACTTCGTGGCTCGTGCCACCGACGCGAGGACTTCCCGCCACGGAGTGACGGGCCACTTTGTCTACGGAGCCGATGCTGTGCTAGTGGTTTACACACGGGATTCGACGGAAACGAACCATGTCTTCCGACCAACAACACTTCGGCTTATTCGGGCAGTTCCTTCACAGTCGGTACGCCCCGGTTTTGACGCATTGCTCCCTGTTGCTTCTGAGCATCGCGATCTGGGCACTGTTGTGGTTTGTTCCTTTCTGGATCATGTTCGTCCCCGGAGTGCTGATCGTTCATCGAATCGGGATTTTGCTGCACGAATACCTTCATGGAATTCCATTTCGCAGCTATCGCCACAATCTCGCCGTTTATGGATTCTTTGACGGGGCGATGCTGATGTTCGGGTCGATGGAACTGTTTCGCGGCACTCATCTGACACACCATCGGTGGCTGAACGCAGATGGTGATAATGCTGCAAGGTCCGACGGGACTCAGCGCCGGAGTGGCTGGAGAAATGTGCTGCAGTCGAACGAAGTTGTCCAGCACCTGATTTATCTCCTGGAAGCTTTCCAGGGACGTCAGCAGATCGTTCGGCTGTCGCGAGTGGCTTCCGCAGTGGCACTCTCAACGATTTGTGTGATCGGCTGGTGCTGGATCGGAAGAGGCGACATTGTCCTGAAGTTGATGGCTGTGAACTTCATGACGGTCCTTGTTCCGGCCACACTGAGAGGAGCGATCGAACATCATGGTCCAGCGGGAGACCCTGGCTTTGCGAATGAATATCGCACATGGATTCCCCTGTTCAATCTGAATCGACACATACATCACCACGAAGACATGCACTGTCCCTGGTATCTGCTGAAGTACCGGACAGCGCATCCTCTGGCTGCCTGGCGATACTTCACCTACTGGTATCATGTTTACGTGCAGCGCAGGTTTGTGCTGATGCGACCGATGACAACGAACGACCTGACGCAATCCCCAGAGTGCCTCGAGTCTCCGAAGCGAGGACTTCCCGCCACGGAGTGACGGGCCACGTTGAATGTGTCGCAAAAACGCAGGAAAACCGCAATTCTCACTGCGTGAGGCCTCAATTGGCGCTGATTTCCGAGGCAGCTAAAATTCGGCCTTCACGTTCCTTTCTGTCTCTTGTCTCACACGATATGGCTGTTCCATGATCAAGATTGGTATTAACGGTTTCGGGCGCATTGGCCGCATGGTGTTTCGCGCAGCGGTTCAGAACTTTGCAAATGATATTGAAGTGGTCGGCATCAACGACCTGCTGGAGCCAGATTACCTGGCGTACATGCTGAAGTTTGACTCGGTTCACGGTCGCTTCAAAGGCGAAGTTTCCACCGAAGGAACCAACCTGATTGTCAACGGAAAGAAGATCCGACTGACCGCAGTGAAGGATCCTTCAACCCTGAAATGGGACGAAGTCGGTGCTCACGTTGTTGTGGAATCCACAGGCCTGTTCCTGGACCACGCAACCGCTGAAGCTCACCTGAAGGCCGGCGCGAAGAAGGTCATCATGTCCGCGCCTTCCAAAGACGAAACTCCGATGTTCGTCTACGGCGTGAACCACCAGACCTACGCTGGTCAGACCATCATTTCCAACGCGTCCTGCACGACCAACTGCCTGGCTCCTCTGGCAAAAGTTGTGAACGATACGTTTGGCATCAAGCGAGGTCTGATGACTACCGTTCATGCCGCAACGGCAACTCAGAAGACCGTTGACGGACCAAGCTCCAAGGACTGGCGCGGCGGACGCGGGATTCTGGAAAACATCATTCCTTCATCCACGGGTGCTGCAAAGGCCGTCGGCAAGGTGATTCCGGAGCTGAACAAGAAGCTGACCGGTATGGCCTTCCGAGTTCCAACGTCAGACGTGTCCGTTGTGGACCTGACGGTTGAACTGAACAAGGCTGCGACCTACGAAGAAATCTGTGCGGCGATCAAGGCTGCCTCAGAAGGACCCCTCAAGGGCGTTCTTGCCTACACGACTGAGAAGGTCGTTTCGACCGACTTCGTTGGCGAAAGCTGCACCAGCGTGTTCGACGCCGAAGCCGGCATCGCGCTCGACAGCACCTTTGTGAAGCTTGTTGCGTGGTACGACAACGAGTGGGGTTATTCCAACAAGGTTCTGGAAATGGCTCGCGTCATCGCGAAGTAGTTTCTCGCAGCAGCGTGAATCTCATCGAGGCCCGGTTTCTGACCGGGCTTCTTTTTTTGTGGTCTTGGTAGGTTTTGAGGGGGTTCTCGCGTCGGAGACACGAGCCACGGTGGTGGGTTTTTGCGTCGGAGGCGTGTTATTCAAAAGTACAGTTAGTTCGCCAGGCTTCTCAGCATAGAATACACTGTCAGAACGGGAGTGCGGCGAGCGAGTCTTCCGGGCAGCAACCTGAGTTTCTCAGCAGAGTTTTCATGAATAACGAATCGGACACAGTCATTTCTGTACCCGCACCGGCGGCACCTCGCTGGCGGCGTGCGACCGTGACGGCATCGATGATTGTCGGCATGCTGCTGACCGGCACAGCCGTGGCACCCAGCCTGCTGCTGCGTTCTTATCGCAATGAAGTGCTGTCGTCAGCTATAAAGGACCCGTCGCTGATTGTGTCGTGCCAGGATCTTCAGGGGGGATGGTTTACGCCCTTGTCGTTTTCCGGCGTTTCCGTTCAGGATGCAGAAGGGAAACTGAAGTGTTCGATCGCCACCCTGCAGACTTCTCGCACGCTGTTTAGTTTCCTCACAAGTTCACGAGCGGCGACCGACATCGTTCTCCAGCAGCCACAGCTGGAAGTTCATGTTGCGGAAGATGGCAAGTGGCCCGTGCTTGGTGCTGGTCAGCCGGATCATTCCGAACTGACCTTTGTGATTAATGACGGATCGTTTCTGATGACGGTCCCCTGGCGCAAACTTCCGATTGTCGATCTGAAGGAACTGGATCTGAAAGGCGCGGTTCGACCGGATGCCAGTGGCCTGCAAACACTGACGACAGAAGGCACCAGGATCCTTGATCACGTGACTCTCTCAGATCTTCACGCCGAACAGAATCTCGCACTGATTGCTCCTGTGCTGTCGCAGTCCACCGAGATCTCTGGTTCCACGTCGCTGTGGCTTGAGCCGATGTCGGTTCCGCTGGAAGGTGACACGGCGATGAATCCGTTTCCTATTCGAGGCCGTGCGGTTGTTCATTCACTTCACGCCAGACTCAAGCAGGACTGGGCTAGGCAACTGGCGATGATCGGAGGGCAACTGTCTGGTTCCGAACTTCCTGATGAGATTCAGGTGGTTGAAGATTCAGAGATTCACTTCGATGTTTCCGAACAGGGGATACGGCACGACAGTATGGTGTTCCTGCTGCCGGAGATTGCTGACAGCTTCGCCGTCGAATCGTCCGGCGCGATTCTGCTTGATGAGACGCTCGACCTGATCCTGACGGTGAAGCTGCCGAAGGTTCAAACCGCGGATAAGCCGTTCCTGGGGATGCTGGCACAGCTCAGTACTGAGCCTCTGCGTCTGGCGGTCAAAGGCACGGTTTCGAAGCCTCAGCTTCAGATGCCGGAGGGATTGGATGTGCTCGGCCAGCTGATGAAGCGAATTTCGCCGGCAACCTATCAGGAAGAAGCTCCCAGTATTCCGGAAGCCGCTGGCGGGCTGATCCAGAAGGTGGGGCAGCCCGGAGCGAAGCCTTCTGCCACAGATTTGACAGGCGGAATCATCGATCTCATTCGTGCCATCGACAATGCTCCAAAGGAACCTCGAGACCCCAATGCGGCTCGCGAAGCCCGCGAAAAGAAGAAGGCGGAGCGTCGTCGACGCAAGTCCGAGTGACGGCTGGAGGGTCAGCCGAGTTTGAAAAATGCCCAGGAATTGTCGAGAAGCGGGCTTCTTTCCCGATAGGATTCGCACTTCGGCGAACTTCTTCGGTCGTGCCGCGTTCGTCTGTGACATCGTCTGTTCCGGGCCCTAAGCCCGATACTCTGAGCGGTTTTCATGAAATTCTTTATTCGACTGCTGGTGATTCTTCTCATCATCGCTCTCCTGGGCTTTGGTGGCTACAAGGCTCAAGGCTGGCTGGCCGAGCGAAACAAGCCTCGCTTCAAGACGGCGAAGGTCGAAACGGGTGACCTCCGGATTTCCGTCAATGCGTCCGGGGAAGTGAACCCGGTACTCCGAGTCAAGGTGGGCAGCTTCGTTTCGGGTCCCATTCTGAAACTGCATGTCGACTACAACACCGAAGTCAAAGCCGGCGATCCTCTGGCGGACATTGATCCTCGCATTTATGACGCCGCTGTCGCACGTGATGAAGCCGCATTGCTGACTCGCAAAGCGGATGTTCTGAGAGTTCAGGCGGAGCTTCAGCGAGCCATCAATGACGAAAAACGATCCCTCGCGCTGAAGGCAGAGAATCCGGAGTTCATCTCGCAGGCAGAAATGGACCAGTATCGTTTTTCCCGACAGGGGCTTGAAGCTCAGCTTCAGGTGGCGGAAGCAGGAGTTCGGCAGGCCGAAGCGAATCTGGAAAACTCCAAAGCCAACGTCGGTTACACAAAGATCACATCGCCGGTGGATGGAGTTGTCGTGGATCGAAAGATCGATCCGGGCCAGACGCTCGCCGCGCAGTTTCAGACTCCCGAGCTGTTTGTGATTGCTCCGCAGATGCGGGAGAAGATGCACATTCAGGCATCTGTTGATGAAGCCGATATCGGTTTGATCAAACAGGCAGAAGCGACAAAACAGCCCGTCTTCTTCACGGTGGATGCTTACCCTGACGTCGTCTTCAAAGATGCCGTGATCGAACAGATTCGTATCGCACCGTCGGTTGCTCAGAACGTGGTGACCTATCCGGTCATCGTTGCGACTCCGAATCCGGATCTGAAGCTGCTGCCAGGCATGACTGCAAATCTTACGTTTCAGGTTTCGGAGCTGAAGGACATCGTGAAGATTCCGAACGAGGCGCTTCGATTCAATCCGGAGAAGCAGCACGTTCGGGAGAGCGACCAGAAGTATCTGGAACTTGCGATTTCCCAGGACCCCAAGGATGACCAGGCCACATCGTCACTGGAACCTCCCGTCGACGACAGCGTAGCGGCTTCTAAGGCTGCAATGCGACGAATCGTCTGGGTTCAGGAGACTGCTTTGGAAGCGGCGGAGATGGCAGGAAAGAAGCAGGAAGACGAAGCGAAGAAGGCGGGCAAGCCTGTTCCTGCAGCGGCCGCAGCTCCGGTTCCGGCAACGGACCCGGTCACTGGTCTGCCGCTCATGAGCGGAAAATTGCGAGCCCTTGAGATCTACATCGGCGACAGCGACTACCGATTTACTCAGGTGACATCCGGCGATCTGAAGGATGGCGATATTGTGGTCACGGGCATCAAGCCACCGGAGGCTCCATGAGTTTCTTCCTGACGGTTTACGTTGCGGTCCGGGCGCTGCTTCGGAACAAAATGCGAGCCTCTCTGACGATCCTGGGGATCGTGATTGGAATTGCAGCTGTCACAACGATGGTTTCTGTCGGCAGCAGCGCCGGCCAGCTGCTGCAGAATCAGCTGCAGTCCATCGGCTCGAACTTTATTGTGGTTCAGCCAAAGTTTGAACGTCGCCGCGGCGTGCAGTCAGGGAATGTGATTACTCTGACAGACGACGACGCGGAAGCGATTGGTCGCGAGTGTCCGTCAGTACTCGCTTATTCACCGCTGGTGTTTGGCGCGCGACCTGTTGTACGCGGCAACAGCAATATGCAGCCGAAGGAAATGTGGGGCGTCGGTGTCGATTATCTGAGAGTCCGCAGCTGGGACATCGACGCAGGCGGATTCTTCACTGAACGTGATGAGCGAGCCGGGAACTGCGTTTGTGTGGTCGGGTACACTGTCGTGCGTGAGTTGTTTCCGGCCGACAATCCCATCGGACAACAGCTTCGCATCGGGAATATCCCGTTCACGGTGGTCGGAGTCCTTGGAAAGAAGGGCGCGTCGCTGACTGGAGATGACCAGGACAATGTGATGCTGATGCCGTACACCACCGTGAAGAAGCGATTGCAGGGTTCATCCTTCAAGGACGTCGCAGCGATTCTCGTCGGAGCCAAAGCGCCCGAGCTGATTGATTCTGCGAAGGGCGAGATCATTCAGCTGCTGAACGATCGGCACCATATCGCACCGGGACAGAAAGCGGACTTCGAAGTGGTGACCAGTGCTCAGCTGTCAGAACTGTTCGGCACGATCACCGGTATGATGACCATGCTGCTGGCATCGATTGCAGGCATCTCACTTCTTGTCGGCGGTGTCGGCATCATGAACATCATGCTGGTTTCCGTTACCGAGCGAACTCGTGAGATTGGAATTCGAATGGCCGTGGGAGCTCGGGGACGCGACATCCTTGTTCAGTTCCTGATCGAATCCGTTGTGCTCAGCTGCTTTGGAGGAGTCATCGGGCTGGCAATGGGAATCAGCGCGTCCGTTGGTATCACGACCCTGATCAACTCCATCAGCCCCGGTGCTGACTGGCCCGTGGTCGTGTCGATTCCGGCGGGAATCATCGCGATGGTTTTTGCCGCCTGCGTGGGACTTGTCTTTGGCCTCTACCCCGCATGGCAGGCCAGCCGACTCGACCCAATCGACGCTCTCCGCTACGAATAGCCTGAGCATTGCGTGAAACCGAAGGGCTCGGGCGGCGCATGTCCTTCGGTAGTTGATTACCCTGGCTCGCATCGTGTGTTCAAGCGGCGCTTCGTTCGAAATTGTGCTTCAGGTGTCGTCGAGGCATTGAAATTTCTGGCCGATGATCTCCAATCACCTGACCCGTTTCAGGTGCAAGACTCGACCATGACTCGACACAGTGCGGAAGTTGTCACAACCCAGCGAAGTGCGTCGGAGCGATTCCGTAATCGTCAAACCGCACCTCCGTCCGCAGCCGCGCTGCGCCGTGCGACGACGAAGGTTGTTGACTGGTTTGCCAGCCGGCAATGGTCCGTCTTTCCGTTCCAGAAACAATCCTGGAACGCGTGGCTTGGTGGCGAGAGCGGATTGATACATGCGACCACGGGAACCGGCAAGACGCTTGCAGCATGGTTTGGTCCTGTCATCGAAGCGATTGCGGAATCGGAAAAGAATGCATCGGCCATTGAGAACGCGCCGCTGCGAGTGCTCTGGGTGACACCGCTGCGAGCACTTGCGGTCGACACGCTGCATTCTCTTCGAGAGCCGCTGAGCGCGTTGAATGTAGGCTGGTCCGTTGAAAGCCGAACGGGCGACACGTCCCAGTCACAGCGTCAGAAGCAGCGCGTTCGACTTCCCACTGCGCTGGTGACGACGCCCGAAAGTCTGACGCTGTTGCTGACTCGTCCGGATGCTCCTGAACAGTTTCGTCATCTGCGAGCCGTCGTGTGTGATGAATGGCACGAACTGCTGTCGACAAAACGTGGCGTGCAGTTGGAGCTTGCTCTGGCCCGTCTTCGGCGCTGGTGCCCCGGGCTTCGCACATGGGGACTGTCGGCAACACTTGGCAACATCGAAGAAGCCATGCAGGTGTTGCTGGGATCATCAGCGTCTACAGGCTGTGACTCTGTCTCTGCGTCGGAAGCCACCAGTCCGGGCGGACGTTTGATTGAAGGAAAGCAGCGTAAGGAAGTCGTCGTAGATTCACTGATTCCGAAGCGGATTGAGCGATTTCCGTGGGCTGGTCACATGGGGCTTCAGCAGATGCCCGATGTTCTTCGCGCTGTCGAAAGCGCACAGTCCACGCTGGTCTTCACGAATACTCGATCGCAGACCGAAGCCTGGTATCATGCTATGCTGGCTGCTCGCCCGGACTGGGCCGGAAACATCGCGCTGCATCACGGTTCGCTGGAACCCGAAACGCGCGGCTGGGTGGAAGACGGTCTTCGCGCGGGCCGACTGAAATGTGTCGTGTGCACCAGCAGCCTGGATCTGGGAGTCGACTTCAGTCCGGTGGATCGAGTCCTTCAGGTGGGATCACCCAAAGGCGTTGCTCGTCTTCTTCAGCGAGCCGGTCGCAGTGGTCACCGGCCGGGAGCCGTCAGTCGAGTCACCTGCGTGCCGACTCATGCACTGGAACTGGTTGAAATCGCTGCCGCGCGCGATGCGATCGAAGCACGTCAGCTGGAAGGTCGGCAGCCGCACCACAATCCGATTGACGTGCTCTGTCAGCATCTGGTCACCATCGCCGTTGGTTCCGGATTTGAATCATCCGATCTGCTGAATGAGGTTCGCACGACGGCCAGCTTCAGCGATCTTCACGACGATGATTGGAACTGGGCTCTGCATTTTGTTGCGAACGGCGGCGATGCTCTGAAGGCCTATCCGGATTATCACAAGCTGAAGCAGGTTGGCGATCGCTATCTGGTTGAAGATGCTCGGATCGCCCGGCAGCATCGAATGTCGATTGGCACGATCACGAGTGATGCGTCGCTCGTGGTGCAGTATTTGAACGGTCCGCGAATCGGCACGGTCGAAGAGAACTTTCTGGCGAAGATCAGTCCTGGCGAGTGCTTTACTCTGGCCGGCAGGACTGTTGAGCTTGTCGCGATTCGTGACATGAAGGTCTGGGTCCGCAAAGCCCCCAGTTCCGAAAAGGCCAGGATCCCTCGGTGGATGGGAGGTCGCATGCCTCTGTCGACGGAACTTGCAGCGTCTGTCCGACGACGGCTGGAACAGGCCAGTCGTGGGGAATATCGTGGACCGGAAATGCAGGCGGTTCAGCCGCTGCTCGAGCTGCAGTCACAGTGGTCGCAGATTCCGTTGCCGGATGAGCTGCTGATTGAGGAGATTCGCAGCCGTGAGGGATTCCATCTGTTGTTCTATCCGTTCGCCGGTCGACTTGTGCACGAAGGTCTGTCCGCATTGTTTGCATGGAGACTGGCGCAGCGAGAACCATTGACGTTCACGATGTCGGTCAACGATTACGGATTCGAACTGCTCTCCGCCGAGCGGGCGAATCTGGATGACGCGATTGCTAATGGCCTGTTCGATGAGGCAACGCTTGCGGATGATCTGGAACGATGCCTGAACGCCGCGGAAATGGGCAAGCGTCAGTTCCGCGAAATCGCACGAGTCTCCGGGCTGGTGTTTCAGGGCTACCGAGGACAGCAGAAGACGGCTCGACAACTGCAGGCCAGCAGCGGACTGCTGTATGATGTTTTCTCCAATTATGATCCGGGCAACAGACTGCTTCTTCAGTCGCGACGCGAAGTTCTGGAGCGTCAGCTGGAGCACAGTCGTCTGGTGGCGACTCTAAGCAGTCTGCAGCGTCAGACGATCCTTCGACGAACGCCCGAACGACTGACACCGCTCGCATTTCCCCTGATCGTTGCTCGCCTTCGCGAGCGATTGAGTTCAGAAAAGCTGACCGACCGCATTGCCCGCATGACGCTGCAACTGGAAGCCGCCGCCGATCGGGGAAAAGGCCGCTAAGTCGCCATCCACACCGCCACCGAGCTTTACGCCGGTGGACTCAGGTTTTTGCACTACCATGGGATGCCAGTCCAAACTCGCAACCGCTGATGCAAAAGGCAAGGCAGAAGTCGCACGTGGGAATGGCGCGCGGGCATCTTTTGTTCTGCAACGCTGGGTAGTGCAGAAACCGTGGACCCACCTGGGTAAACCATGTGGCGGAGGGGCGGGCGAAACGCGGTTAGCGGGAGGAATGCTGGTTCATGAAATCCACGGCGGCCTGGAATTCGGGGGCGGCGCCGTTGAAGTTTCTTAGCAGAGGCAGAAGTTGTTCGTTCGTGGAGCCTGCGGTCTGGAGCGTTGTCACCAGGCTGTTGCAGTTGCATTGTGCGGCCGGACCGAAGCAGCCGTAACATCCTCGATCATAGGCCGGGCAGATGGCTCCGCAGCCCGCGTGAGTCACCGGGCCGAGACACGGAATGCCCTGAGCCACTTCGACGCAGACGGTGCCTCTTCGCTTGCAGTCGAGACACACAGAATGGGCGGGAAGTCGAGGCTTTCGGCCGTGAACCAGCTCTGTCAAAACATAAAGCAGCTGATGCCGATTGACCGGACAGCCTCGCAGTTCATAATCGACTCGTATGTGATCCGCGATGGCCGTCGATGTGGCGAGCGACGAAATGTAATCCGGCTTTGCATAGACGCATCGGAGATAATCTTCGTGGCTCGCCCAGTTGCGAAGACTCTGGATTCCTCCTGCAGTGGCACACGCGCCGATGGTGACGACAGTCGTGGCCTGATTTCGAACATCCTGAATTCGCTTTGCGTCGTGAGGTGTCGTGATGGACCCTTCCACGAGAGCAATGTCGTACGGCCCCGCTTCCATCCGACTGCTTGCCTCGGGAAACATCGCGATCTCAACAAGACCCGCGACGGTCAGCAGTTCATCTTCGCAGTCCAGCAGAGACAGCTGGCATCCATCGCAGGATGCAAACTTGAAGACGGCGAGTCGCGGTCGCTTCCGGGAAGAGCTCGCAGACATCTTAAAGGTCCTCCACTTTCATTCTGGAGGAGACTCGGTCAAAGCCAAACACCGGACCATCCTTGCACAGAAACTCCGGGCCGAACTGACAGTGCCCACACAGCCCGATTGCGCAGTTCATGTTGCGTTCCAGCGACAGGAAGCATTGAGACGACGGAATGCCTCGCCGGATCGCCGTCTGCACCGTGTACCACATCATGACTTCCGGTCCGCATGTCATGACGACAGTCTTCGAAGCATCGCGCAGCCATAGTCGATCCAGCACGGCCGTTACCATTCCGATGCAGCCATGCCAGGATTCGTCAGCGCGATCAACGGTCACAACCACGTTCATTCCCCGAGCGCGCCAGTCGTCATACTGTTCCGGATAAAGCAGCAGTGACGGTTCACGAGCACCGACGATCAGAGTGAGTTCATCCACCTCTGAGCGATGCTTCAGAAGGTGCAGGATGGCGGGACGAAGAGGAGCCAGGCCGATACCGCCGGCGACGATCACGACGTCCTTCCCGGCACAGGATTCCACGGGCCATGATGATCCAAAGGGTCCTCGAAGTGCAATGCTGGAATTGAGGGGCAGGCGAGCCAGTGTCTTTGTCACATTGCCAGCTTCCCGGATCGTGTGTGGCACTACACCGCGCTGGCCGGGATCGCCGGAGATCGAAATCGCAACTTCGCCAACACCTGGCAGGTAGACCATGTTGAACTGGCCTGGCAGGAACTGAAATGACTCGGCCATCTTCGGGTCATCAAACACCAGGTCGTACGTTGCGACGCCGGGAGTTTCCTGTCGCACACTTTGAATGCGGACAGCGTGGGCCAGCCATGGGTTATGGGGATTGGAAGATGGAAACGGAGTGATCATGAAGGATTCTCCGCTGTGGCGTGCAGGGAATCCTGCTGCACGGAATCTCGCAGCTTTGCAACTTCCTCCGTCAGATCAATGCCCGGAGGACACCAGGTGATGCATCGACCGCAACCCACGCAGCCAAGCGTTCCGAATTGATCCTGCCACGACGCCAGCTTGTGAGTCAGCCACTGGCGATACCGACTGGCGATGCTGTTTCGGACGGGCGTGCCGTTCATGTAGCTGAAGTCGATGTTAAAGCAGCTGTCCCATTTGCGTTCTCTTTCGACATGATCACCTGTCAGATCCGAGACCTCCGTGACTGTAGAACAGAAGCATGTGGGACACACCATCGTGCAATTGGTGCAGGACAGACATCGCTTTGCAACGTCTTCCCAGTGCGGATGCTTAAGGTTCCCGAGCAGCAAATCATGAAGATCATCGGTCTTCAATTCACGCGTCATCATGGCCTCGGCCTGAGCGGTCGCTGCGGCTGCTTCCGCGCGGTGCTGTTCGGCGACGGGCTCGAGCGGCAGTGCGGCAGCTATGGCCCGGCCAGATTCCGATCCGGTCTCGATGACAAATCCACTGGCGATTTCCGTCAGCGCCAGATCAAAGCCAGC
Organism: Planctomycetaceae bacterium; assembly: GCA_046349695.1. Classification (GTDB taxonomy): domain Bacteria; phylum Planctomycetota; class Planctomycetia; order Planctomycetales; family Planctomycetaceae; genus SXXK01. The sequence continues at coordinate 16,624 of JAXMBV010000028.1, forward strand.
GCGACATTTTGGACCGGTGTTCGTGGATGAGCAAAAGCAGGTTGATGCGGCCGACGTGCAGTTCACAGCGATGATGAAAGCGGCTTCTCGCCGAGCCTTATAGATCGGATCGATCCACGGACCGTGAAGGAAAACTCGATCCTGAATCTCGATCGCTGCCAGCTCACACGCTCGAACACCAAGAAAGGCGAGCCGTGGTGGAGCCGGCACATCCGTGGACAACTGCCAGCCGTTTTCGCATCGAGTTGCGGTCGACACGATCGACTGCGGGGGAAACAGATACTTCTTCCACGAGTGCGGACCGACTGCGAAACCAAAATATTTGGAATGGTCACCGTGGTGAAGACGATAGCGACCAGGTTCCTGAGAATCCGACCAGCCTCGCGGCAGCTGACTGACCGATGTGATCTGATCATAAATCACGGCGCATTGATCGATCGTTGGGCCAATGACGTCATAGCCAGCGCTGATCAGAGCATCAACGAGGTGCTGGAGATCATCGGTTCGCAGCAGTCCTGCCACGGGAACATCACCGGGATGAACGCCTGGTTCGTGGCTCACGCGGATGTTCCTTCTGCAAACAGGTCCAGCAGCTGCAATCGAGTCGAGAGGAGTCGATTCGAGAGCACCTGAGCAATTCGCTTCATCAGAACGAAGCCCAGTTGAGGATCCTGCTCACATGCTTCTTTCAGACACTGACCGGACAGCGCGATGAGTACCGAATCGGACTTTGCCGTCGCGGTTGCCGTCATTCGGCCATCACTGATCAGTCCTGACCAGCCCACAAGATCACCGGGCCCGGCGGAGAGAAAATCCACGCTGCCTCGCCCCGGCACGTTCATCGACAGTCGCACGTGACCGCTGGTCAGAACAAAGACGTCTGGCTCTGTTTCTCCCTCGCGAAACAATGTCTGCCCGGCCGAAAGCCGAACCAGCCTTGCTCCTCGACAGAGGCACTGCAGATGTTTATTCGGCAGACCCTCGGCAAATCGAGTGGCACACAGCAGCTTCAGAAAATTCGGTTGTTCGAAATTCATCCGAGTCGCTCCTCGCCCGAGTTCACTTAGAACATGTAATGTCTGACATCCGCGACCTGACGGCGGAGATCCTGTCTGAAATCCGGGTGTGCAATCGAGATCAGTCGTTCGGCTCTCTGTCGCAGCGACAATCCGTGCAGGTTCACAGCTCCATATTCTGTAACAACCCAGTGGACATGGCCGCGAGTGGTGACGACACCGGACCCTGGCATCAGTTCCATGACGATGCGGCTGAATTTTCCGTCACCCGCAGTGGATGGCAAAGCGATGATGGGCTTTCCTCCTTTTGAAATAGCGGCTCCGCGAATGAAATCCATCTGACCTCCGATTCCTGAGTAGATTTTGTGTCCCAGTGAGTCTGCACAAACCTGCCCTGTGAGGTCAACCTGCAGGGCGGAGTTAACCGCTACCAGCCGATCCAGTTTCCTCAGCAGGTTCGTGTCATTGGTGATGTCACACGGCAGGAAGCAAACCTGAGGATTGTCGTTTACGAAGTCGAACAGCTTCTGAGTACCGCTGACAAAACTGGTCACAATCTGACCGGGGTAGATTCGCTTGTATCGGTTGGTGATCACGCCAGCCTTCACCAGGTCGACGACGCGATCGGAGAACATCTCCGTATGGACACCAAGGTCATTGCGGCAGGAGAGTCGAGCCAGCACCGCATCAGGAATGGCTCCGATACCTGTCTGGATCGTACAGCCATCGTCTACGAGAGCAGCGACGTGTTCTCCAATTGCGGCTTCGACGGGCGTTTCTACTCCTGCGATGTGCTGGTGCAGTGGCCGATTCGTTTCAATCCATGCGGAGAATCGGCTGATTGGAACGACGGAGTGTCCGTGAGTGCGCGGCATCTGATGATTGACTTCGGCGATCAGGAGCTTCGCGGAGTCCGCCGCAGCCCGAGCGCAGTCGACCGATGTCCCAAGCGAACAAAAGCCATGTCGGTCCGGAGGTGAGACCTGAAGCAGCGCTGCATCGAGGGGGACAATTCCATCACGAAACAACGACGGAATGTCGGATAGAAAAACGGGGACAAAGTCCGCGTACCCTTCCTGCACAGCCTTGCGCGCTGGCTGGCCGGTGAACAGAGAAACCGAGTGGAATCTCTCACGGCGACTGGCGTCAAAATAAGGAGCCGGACCTTCGGTGTGCATGTGGAAAAGTGTGATGTCGCTCAAATCACTGCGATCGCACATGGCCTCCAGCAGAGGCGTGGGAGTTGCCGCTGCTCCGTGAATGAACACGTTCATTCCGGACGTCAGGAGGGACACAGCTTCATCGGCGGTACATGCCGTCTTCAGGTGGGCACTCAATTCCAGGCTCCATTCATTATGACCACATTCTGCAGTTTCGCGCCGGACATCAATGATCTGACAGGCAGCGTTAAGAAAGAATCTGTAGTGGATCTCGCCACTTTCGTTGATGATCAGAACTCTGGCGAGTTCAAGTAGATGTTGGTGTTGGTTGGAACTCTGGCGAGTTCCACTTCATGATGGTTGATGACGGGAACTCTGGCGAGTTCAGGAGTCCAGTGGAGCAGGTTACAAATTCAGGTGCGGATGAGCACGCGTGTGTGTGACGTATGTGCTCACTCATTTGTCAGTCCGTGATTCTCGATTAGACTGTCATTCTGACGTTCTTCCATTACCAAGCTTGCATTGTTCTCCTGCACCGGAGCGATTCACCCATGGCCAAGTCCTACACAGCGAAGCTGAAGATCTCCTTCCAGAAACAACACACGTGTGTGGGCTGTCAGTCGGAGTTTCGTTACCAGCTGGATCGGCAGGTCACAGGAACCGGAGGATCAAAAGAAGCAGCCGAAAGCAACCTGCAGACAGCTGTCAGCAAATCACTCGCCAATGACGTCGATCAGCACGCATGTCCTCATTGTGGCATGCTTCAGCCTGACATGATTGCCGTCGTGCGAAGTTCGCGTGCGTTGACTGGTGCGTGGATCGGTGCGATTGCAGTCGCCGCCGGACTTTTCATCGCTCTGCCTCACTGGGTCACATTGTCCACATCAGCAATGATCAGCGCAGGTGGTATGGCCGTTCTGATGCTGGTGTGGCTGAGTTCCGTGTTCTTCAATCCCAACGGGAACATGGCTCGCGGTCAGGCTGCCAGCAGTGAAAAAGTTGCGGCTGGAAAAGTCGAGCTGATTACCGCTGGCAACAGTCAGGATTCGGTCGACGACTTCAGTTCACCATCATCAGGCCAGTGGTCAACTCTGCTGCTGGGAGGTACCAGTCTGGCACTGGTGGCGGCGCCGATTGTCCTTCCATCGATCATGGGCTGGAAAACCAATGACTGCTACCCGCCTGTCGTTGGACCTGGCGACTCGACAACAATCTACTTTGATCAGCAGATTCGTTCCCTGAAGGGCTACTGGAATGGCTGGGTGCAGGCAGCTGCGACAGTCCAGGGCGAAGAGACGATTGTTCCAATGCAGGCCGAGACGAAGTCGAGCAGCTGGGGAGATACGATTTCAGGGAAGAGTGTGAGCAACAACACGAATACGATGTACGCCAAGGTGACCGTCCCGAACGATGACTCGCTCGCGGGTAAGTCACTCCATCTGGAACTAAAGGTGCAGGCCAATTATCCACTGGCGGAAGGGCGAGAGTTTTTTGAACATCAGGAGCAGTTTCAACACTCGACAAATCTGCAGCTTTCTGCCGCGGGCAGCGGCAGCCAGTATTTCAACGCGTGGCTCATCGGCCAAATTTCGTCACTGGCCACCTGTCTGATCGGAGGCTTCGTACTGTGCAGCAGTGCCCGTGCGCTGGCTGCAAGAGCGATTGCTCCAAAGCTTATCGTGCCGAATGAAACGGACGACGCGGAGCAGGAGGCCTGACAGGCAACGCGGTGAAGGATTCAGCAGTAGATCTCGCCAGAGATCCTACGGCGCTGATTGACGGATCCAGCATTTACCGATTGACTGCCAGCTGGTTGTCAATGCGACGAACGCCAGGCTGCAATCGCAGCAGGTTGGCCGCCAGGCGGCTGGCTTCGACTGAATCCGTGGAACCGGTCAGTACCGCCACGCCTTCCGGCGTCATGTTGACATTGATGCCAGTGAACTCAGGGCGAGTTGTCACGTAGCGACTGAGGTTTGCCTGATTCGCGGCCGCCAGATTTCCACTGGCCTGTGCGGATGTCGCATTTGGAAATGAGAAGCCAATGCGAAGAGCCGTCTTGACCTGCCGGGGTGTGCCTGTCGTTGACATCCCCTGATTCATTCCCTGCTGCGTATTCTGGAACGCCTGAAACTGGCGATTTGTGCCCTGCTGATTTGTTGCCTGACGGCTTCCCCCAACAAAGTTCTGAGCTGCGTTACCACCCACGAAGTTCTCAGTCGCGGTACTCGTTCCTGCAGCGACATTCAAACCACTGGTTCCATCTCCATCAATACTTGGCGGCTGGTTTCCACCCAATCCCTGGTTTGTTTGTGTCGTCGTTTGTTGCCCGAACAAAGAAGAGCTGCCAACGACGGAAAGAAAAATGAATAGAACCGGGGAGAGTACATTTCGCATGGCACACCTGGGCGACATCAAAACCAGACGAGAATCTGAGGCTTCAGGTCGTTTATCGCCACGTCGACCATCGCCACTCACAGTGTAACAACCAAAACTGCCTGCGGAATCGGGCAATTTTCATGAAATTGCCGCCTCGACGGCATCTTTGCTAAGGCCGCGGGACAAATCACGGGCTTTCTGCCGATCAGAAAAACTGTGGAATCCATAAGGCCTTTGCCCAATTTGAGGCCTGTCTGAGTCAGGCCTGAGCCTGAATGAAGGCGTCAGTGCTGAGGGCATGTGGAAATCTCGGCGAGGACGTTGTGTCCTCCAGGCCAATAGAAACGGGTGCCTGCTTTTCACCAGGCTGATGCCCCAGAGTGATCCACCAGTAGAGGAACGGATCGTATTCCTGTGCATCGCATTTCGTCAGGAACTTTTCGAAGTCGTCATCGGTCATGGCCCGTTCATCTTCCTTGTCGTGATGCGGACCTCGACTGAGCGCGCGTGAACGGCCAAACATGATGCCCGCAACAAGGCCGACAATGGAGCCGCCGATCAGAAACGGCATGACCAGTTCCTGCTTTCCATAGATGCCGCAAAAGACGCCTGGAAGGACCCCGAAAAACAGGAGTCCCAGTACGCCAAGGCAGCCCATCTCACCATTCCTTGAAGCACTCACCATCCAGTTCTGATAACACTTGCAGTGCGGACAAAGCGCTTCACCGACGTTGCTTTTCTTTGCCGTCTTCTTCAGTCCTGACACCGCCTGCTTCAATGCATCTTTTCGCATTCCCTCATCGCCGGAAATCAGTGGCAGGCCGGTGGTCTGAGCCGACTGAACTCCTCCGTGGATGTAACAGAAGGGCTGCCCGCAGCTGTCACATTCGATCCGGCGACCCTGAGCGTAGAACAGTTCAATCGTCATGGTCTTGTAGACGATTACAGGCATGTGAGTATCCTCTGGTGTTGTGGGACAGAAAGTGATGTCAGGACGTTCAATGCGTACTAGAAGACTGACAACCGGAGCGACTGCGGATTGCCTGACTGTAGTCGTACCAGTCCGGAACTACGAATGAGACCTGCGGAATCTGATATGGCTCCTGTGACGGCTGCGACAAAGACGCTGCGAACCGATGAGCCTCTGCACAAAGAAAATCGGGTGATCCGCAGGAGAACCCTCGAAGCAGCCTGAATGCGACATCGTGGCGGACGTCCAGACCATCCCAGCGAGTCGGATGCAAGGCACAGCCAACCTGCTGATTGCCCGTGCCTTCAAACCGCACAAAGGCGCAGACAACGCGAGGTACCAGACGTTTGCGGATCCACGCCGACAGCAGCGGGATCCAAAGCAGCGGCGCAAGGAAAAGATCGATTCCGCGGCGGGAAAACAGCTCGTGCAGCAGAAGCCGCATTGAGCCAGGTGGTCGATCACCCAGCAGCAGCGACGATACTCGCTGGTTTCTTTTCAGCTGGATCTCAAGTGACTCACGCGAAACGCCGCTTCCCCAGCAGCACGCACCGCAGGTACGTCCGTTGTTTCGGCAAAGGGAAACTGGTTGCTCTGTTTGCGCGGTCACTCGGCCTGTCCTTCTCACCCGGAATCATTCGCTTCGGCGATTATCTCAGGAGGGGCGAGAAGGGCAATGCTGTGAAGGATTCTCCACGGTGCCGAAACCTATTCTTTGCCAGAGCTTCGGGGCTTCGCGAGATCTTTTCCCAGCGCGACATCGGTGAAGCTCTTCAGGTCAGTCCAGAGAGTTCCTTCACCCGCATAAAACAGGTCCAGCTTAACGTTCTCAGGCAGGCCGGACGCGAAGACCCACTGGTTATAGGCATCGCCGGATCCGAATGCGGCAACCGCAAGCTGGAAGAGTTCCGACTTCGCTTCTGCCTCGATCTGTTTTGCTCCGGCCTTTGCTTTACCAAGAGTAACGCTTGCCTGAGCTTCCAGTTCCGCTGTTTCCTTTGCGACAGCGGCAACCTTCTTCAGGGTCTCAGCGCGAGTTTCTTCTGCTTCCTTTTCCCCTTCGGCAATGGCTTCTGCCACCAGCTTCTTAGTTTCCGCGCCGATGCGTTCTTTTTCGAGGTCAACCTTTTCCTCTGCTTCACGCAGTTCAGATTCGGTTCGTGCGGTGAGCTGTTCCTGGTCGCGAGTCAGCTTCAGTTCATCCGCGACGAACTTTTGCTGAATCGGTTCACGAATGGTCTGAGGAATGTGGATGTTGCGGACAAAACCATGCAGCAGCGTCAGACCTTTGTCTTCCAGAATCTTGTGGAACGAGTCTGAAACTTCTTCCTGAAATTTCTGGCGGGTATCGCCGACCAGCAGGTCCACGGCACCAAGCGATGAACCCTTGTTGCGACAGATGCTTTCGATCTGAGGAATCACGACCTTGGTTTCCACGGCCTCCAGCGTCCCGAACTTTCGGATCACGTCTGCGGCCTGATCCGGCATGATGCCCCACACTGCGGTGAAGTCCATGTGAATCTTGAAGCCGTCAGTGGAAGGGAATGTGATGCCGCTCTCATCGTCCGCAACGGTCGGTTCGCCACTTTCATCCAGGACGGGTTTTCCATCGCTGCTGATGAAGTTCGACTTGAGCGAGAGATCCATGTATCCAACCCCGATAATGTCGACATGCTGTTCTTTCGGGTTGATGGGATACAGTCCCGGCTGAAGAACCTGGTCTTCAATCCCCATGGTTTTTCCAGTCAGAGGATTGGCTGCAAGGTTTGTGACAACTCCGACGTAACCCGTTGGAATTGAAACCCAGCCAACGTGCTTCTGCTGTGAGCCGGAATCGACAGAATCGCCTTCGACGATGTCCACTGTGTAGGCATAGTCATTGATGCGATAGCGGCCTGGCCCCAGGACTTTTCGCAGGATGCCTTTCTGCTCAGTTTGGTCGAGGTCTCCATCGACAAGGAAGCGTCCTTCTTCAAGATCCTGCCCCATTCGACTCGTCACAACGGCGACCTCACCTGGCTTGACAATTGTGTCCGGAACCAGATGCGTTTCCCACCAGCCAATCCAGAGGAAGTGACGTCCGGGACCAAGCATGTCCTTCAGAACGCCCTTCTCCAGCGGCGAACCATTTTCATTCACTTTTGCAAACTGACCTGGCGATGCGACGGGTCGATCGCCAGGCAGAAACGGCAGCGGCGGCCCCTTGTAACGAAGCACGAGACTGTGGCCTTCCGGAACGTAATGCCGGTTGAAGGTCCATTCAAAGAGCTCGTACGCCATCGCGCCGATCAGGACGATGGGGATCGCCGCCAGGATACGATTGCGTGACAGACTGTTTCCCTGAGAAGTACTCACTTTTCACCTCGTTGTCTTCGTTGCCCGACTTCACTCATTGCAGCGTGTGCAGATACAGAAATGCAGAACGACATGGAGCGATCAGTTCGTCTGCGGTTCGATCGGCGTCGCTGCGGAAACCGATGTCGGAGCTTTGCCCTCTGCCGGGCGTGCAAAAGACTCGAAGATCTTCATGATGGGGCTATCGGCTGTGTTAACCATAATGCGCTGATAGGACGCGCTGAGTTTCTGGAAGAGCACATATTGAGCATACGACTGACCATCGCCACCAAAGGCTTCGACTGCCTTCTTCCATCCGGCGGCTTCGGCTTCATTATCAAACCGCACAACATCGGCCGCGGCTTTGCCGCGAGCTTCAATCGCTTTGGCTTCGTCCAGTGACGCGTCAAGCTTCAGCTGAGCAACAGCCAGCTCCTGATTGGCTTTCGTGAGCGCAACCTGCTGATCTTCCTTCGCCTGAGTCGTCACCTTGACGATATCCTGATCAGCTTTCACCAGTGCCTGCTTCTGCTCCACCATTGCCTTTTCGATTGCGAGCTTCTGTTCCGATTCCTGCTGCAGAGTCTGCTGCTTGTACTGCAGCTCCTGCTGCTTGGCGATCTCACGCTTTCGAACGGGTTCCGCAATTTGTTCCGGAGGACGAATGGTTGTGATCAAAGCCTGAATGATCTCGATACCAAGAGGCTGGCAGGCTTCTCGCATCGACTTCTCAAAGGCTTCCTGAAACGCTGTTCGTGTCGTCCCCTGAATGAACTCTCGCCCGGAAGAGTTTGAACCCTGAAGACGACAGAAACTTCGGGCATTCGGCATGATGACGGTCTGAACAATCTCCTCATCAATTTCCGGACCGTTTTCCGATCGGTTGAACAGTACATAAACTTCCGAAGCTTTCTCCGGGTTGACTCGAAATTCGATGACCCCGTCCAGGCTGACCCAGAAGCCGTCCTTGGAAGGGAAGCCCATGTCATCTTCCTGACCGAGGTTGAACCGCTGGCTGCGGCAGTCCACAAGATCAATCCGAGTCACATAGGGATTCACATAATGGGTCCCGGGTTCAAGAGCTGTGGCCTGAACACCGCGCTCGTTCTTCTCAACCAGAAGCTTGTTGGAATCTTTCGCAAGCGGTGCTGCCAGACTGGTAACGACTCCCTTAAAACCCGCAGGGATCGTGATCGGCTTGTGAATCTCAACCGTGTAGAGATACGGATGGATCGGATAGCGCCCGGGGTTCAGCACACCAGGGACGATTCCCTTGGTTGTCGCTTCACCTTTCTCATCCACGTGAGCAAGGAATTCGCCATAACCGAGGTCGTCGCCCGTCAGACTGACTTTCACACCCATTTCGCCCGAAGCGACTTCCACCTGCTTGACGACTTCCCACGACCATGTGTACGGATTTCTGAAGTACCGACCTTCCGTCAGCACTTCGCGCTGGATGCCTTTGTGCTCAGGTGTCGGAGCGATCTCTTCTCCGTTCCTGAGATCTTTGCCTGTCTTGCGAGTCAGGATGGCGATCTCGCCGCTGCCGACGTCAATTCGGAAGCTCGTATAGACAAACCACGTCAGTGAAAATGCCATCGCGCAAAGTACGATCGCAAGAACAAGTGCCACACCGGATGCTTTGTTGGGTGGACGAACAATGATGCGACTGTCAGTCATAAACAACTCCTGCACGCAAACATCAACGCATTGTGCTTCGTCAGGATGAGATGGCTTGCGGCCAGATAGGGCAAACGGAATGGACTTCGATCTGTCATCGGCCCCGCAGAACGAAGTGTATGAAGCCGTGGATCAGGCAAGTTCCGGAAAATTCCGAAGAGCCAGGAGAGCAATGACTTTGCGGTCCACAGCAACTTTCGGAACTGTGACGATTCTGCCGAAAAGGAGAGCGTGCACGGACTGATTCGGCATGGTGTTCAGGTTCCCTGCGTGAGGCTACAGTTCAGGAGCCAGTCCCGAGCCGTTCGTTTTGCGCTGAAGCGATCAGCGGGCGAATTTCCTTGCAGGGTGAACAGCAATACGTCACTCCTGTGACGACGTACTTCCAAATCAGAATGGTCATGATCGATGCGTGTGCAGGTCCTGTTTTTCGCTGCAGCTCGTGATGCCGCAGGTGTCGAATCGCTGGCACTGGAACTCAGTGCGGGTGCGACGATTCAGGATCTGAAAGTCGCTTTGGTGAATCATGCTCCTCGACTGGCTGCAATGAGTGGATCTTTGCTCTGGGCTGTGAATAATCAGTACCAGTCTCCTCAGCACGTGCTGAAGGACAACGATACCATCGCCTGTTTTCCGCCTGTGAGCGGAGGCTGATTGTGATTCAACTGGTCACTGATCCCATCGACTACTCAGCCGTCACTGAGCTGGTCCGTTCGAACGATGCCGGAGCCGTCATTCTGTTTCTCGGCACGGTGCGAGAATTCACGCGCGGCGAACAAACGTCGTGGCTGGAATATGAAGCCTACGACGAAATGGCCGTGGCTTCGATGACGCAGCTGGAAGCGGAAGCTCGAGCCAGATTTCCCGTAACCGGCGTTGCGATCGTTCACCGAAAGGGACGCATGGACCTGGGTGAGATCAGCGTGGCGATCGCTGTGAGCTCACCACACCGTGCTGATGCCTTTGAGGCAGGTCGCTGGCTGATCGACACACTGAAGGAACGAGTGCCGATCTGGAAGAAGGAACATTACTCGGATGGTCGCGAAGAATGGCAGCACCCCGGAATGAATTCCCCGGACAGCGCTGCAGCGTCAGGAGGTTCACAATGAGTCTTCCGGAGCCACGAAGACTCGTCGATGCTTTCGGCCGGGTTCATAACAGTCTGCGAATCAGCGTCACTGATCGATGCAATATTCGATGCTTCTACTGCATGCCTGCCGGCGAGGTGGAGTTTCTTCCTAAAGAACATCTGCTGACCTTTGAAGAAATTGAGCGACTCGTTCGCATTGGCGTGACGCTCGGGATCGATCGAATTCGGCTGACCGGCGGAGAACCGCTGGTTCGCCGCGACCTTTCGATTCTGGTTTACAAGCTGTCACAGGTCGAAGGGATCAAAGACATCGGGCTGACAACCAACGGAGTTCTGCTGGCTGACCAGGCTCAGAGTCTCTGGGATGCCGGACTGCGGCGATTGAACGTCAGCCTGGATGCTCTGGATCCGGAAGTCTTCCGCAAGGTGACTCGCCGCGATGGCTACGAGAAAGTTCTCGAAGGGATTGAAGCCGCGCGGAAGGCAGGTTTCTCTCCCATCAAGCTGAATGCCGTTTCCGTACGAGGACTGACGGAAGATCAGATTGTGCCTTTCGGACAGCTTGCTCGAGACACCGACACCGTCATTCGTTTTATCGAATTCATGCCACTGGACGCTGACAGCCAGTGGCAGCGCGACAAAGTTCTGTTTGCACATGAGATCATTGAGCGTCTGACGGCGGCGTTTGGTCCTTTGGTTCCTGTTGACCAGGCCGCCGATTCATCCAGCAGCGCGCTTCCGTCTGCCGGGTCGGAATTGTTACCGCAGCAGTCACATTCGCCGTCGCAGGATTTCGTGTTTGCGGATGGTCGAGGACGTATCGGGTTCATCGCCAGCGTGTCCCGTCCGTTCTGCCAGAGCTGCAATCGTTTTCGAGTCACAGCGGAGGGCAAGCTGCGAAACTGCCTGTTCAGTCTGGAAGAGACTGATGTCAAATCATTGCTCCGTTCCGGTGCGGAGGATGAGGCGATCGCTCAGGCGATGCTCGACTGCGTTGCCGCGAAGAAAGAAGGGCACGAAATCAATACGGCCCGGTTTCTCCAGCCGGCCAGGCCCATGTATTCGATTGGGGGATAATCGGAAGTTCACCTTGAACCGCTGTGGCACTCCCGAACGGCGGCGTTTCGGGGATTCATATTCCACAGATCGGCGAATTCTTCTAGAACACCCAAAATCGTCTGTTTTGGGGGCAGAAACGAGGCATGCGGCAGCACGCACGCTGTCAAATACTTCGTATTCCCCTGCAGAATCATGTACGACAGGACAACGAAGGATCGAAGTCGATGTCATCTACCCGCTGGCTCTTTCTGAATACCGGTTTGTTGATTTCCGCGGCTGTTTGCGGGTGTGGCGGGGGTGATATTCCTGCGGATCCTGTTTCGGAAGCCAGCCAGGCACCGTCAGAAAAAATCGACGTTCCAACACCGGAAGAAGTTGCGGCTGCCGCACGACCCGCCGGTGTGACCGCATCCATCGACAGCCCGTCCTCTGCAAAGACGGCCGACCAGAAGACGGCGGAAAAGTCGGATGCTCCGGGAACATCGGCCGACGGCAAACAGACATTCCCGGATGATGAAGCCACAAAGACTCTCCGGGAAATTCAGCAGCTTCGAATTGCGGCTGTTCCAACCGACATCGAACAGGCCAAAGCCGCTCGCAAAGAGCGCAATGACCGCATTGTCGAAATGGCAACTCGAGTCATCACGCTGACGATGAACGAAGAGGCTCGCAAGCCACAGTTCTACCAGGCCATCGGACAGTTGCTGGAAGCTCGTTTTCAGAATGCACTGGTTGGCGGCAAGGAAGAAGCAGACGCCCTGTATGCCGACATTCAGGCGCTGAATGATCGCGATCCCAAGTCGATTCCTGCTGCCGAAGGTGTGTACTACGCAGCGCGGTTTGCTCACACGAAAGCTGGCATGCTGGGCAAGTCTCAGCCAGTCTGGTTTGAAACACTTTCCCGCTGGGCTCGCGAATTCGGTGACCGATTTCCGGAACAGCAGAAGCGAGCCACAAGTCTTCTGTTCGGAGCCGCTCGCAGCTGCGAAATGCACGCGCATGCAACAGATGACAAAGAGCTTTCAAAACGCCTGATGACGGAATGTCGCCTGTGCTACACCGCCTTGTCAGAGAAGTTTCCAAAGACGGAACAGGGACAGGAAGCCATCGCTTCCCTGCGTCGACTGGCACTTCCCGGACAGCCCTTGTCACAGTTTTCAGGCCCAACAGCCGATGGTGGCTTTGTGTCGTCCGACGAATTCGCCGGCAAGCCGACTCTGATTTACTTCTGGGATTCTGAGAGCGACGAGTTTACCGAAGAAGTTCTTCCCGCTATCGCGAAGATTCGAACACAGCTTCCTCCTGAACGACTGCGTATGGTTGGCGTGGCTCTGGATGAAGAAGAGGCCGCCATGAATTCCTATATGGAACAGCACGACGTTCCCGGCCAGCAAATCTTCTTTACCAACGCAGAGCAGCGATCATGGAACAGTCCTCTGATTCGCTTCTGGGGCATTGCTGAAAGCCCCAGCATCTGGATCGTCGACAACAAAGGCGTGGTGCTGTCAACGTCTGCCAAAGTGGACGAACTGGTTCCTCTGCTGCAGCAGGCTCTGAAGAAGTAGTCGGCGTTCTGCATGCTTCGTTCTGTTCGGCGGAGTGGGAGAGTGCTCATTGACGGCTGATCCAGCCGATCTGCACGAACCTGTTGTTCCGAACGACGTGCGTCAGCGATCAAAGGCTGACAGAGACCTGTCGCGCCGCACCTGCTGTGGAACCTGTCGATGCGCTCTCCGCATTGTGCGTGTCCCAATGCAAAGCAGATGACGATGTTTTGCCGGATACCAGCATTGATGTCGACCACCAGATGACTGCATCGCCGCTGGAGACGTCCATGAACCCTGAGAAGTTCTTTGTCTCATTTGCCGCTGGAAGTCACCTTCACACAGATGAAGTTGAACACATTTCATGGGAATGTGGAGACGGCAGATTTTTGACGGCAGGAAGCGGCGCCCTGTGCCTGTGGAATGCGGATACCGGCGAACTGCTGGAGACGCTGAAGGCAATTCGAGAAGCTGGTTTGGGCTCCGGAAATCGAATCAGAAGTGTTGCATGGGAGACCGGCGGCCGTCGAGTGCTGATCGGAAATGATATCTTTGATTCAAAAACCTGGGCATTGGTGCAGCAAATCGAACACGACGGTGATCTTGCTTCCTGGGAGCATAACGGTGGCCGAATCGCTACCGCATCGGGGGAGGCCATTTTCATCTGGGACGCAAACACTGGTCAGCTTCTCAGGAAGATCGATGCACCCGGACACAAGTCGAACATCTGTTGGGCTTGTGGTGGAAACAGGATTGCCGTCATCGGCCTTAATCTTCAGGTTTGGGACCCAGCCGCCGGCGTGCTTTTGCACGAGTTTATTTCCGAAAACGAGCCTAATGTGCGGCGTTTGAGTTGTCAGAAAGGAGGAGACCGAATCGCGTCCACAGGAAAAGCGGGGCTCCGGATCTATGACGGAATATCGGGGCAGCTGTTAAATGCACTTCCTGGTAATTTTCGGGACATCGAATGGGAACCCGATGGCAACAGAATCGCGGTGCTGTCTGACGGCGGTGTCCAGTTGATTGACGCTGAATCGGGAGTAGTCTGGGAAGATCCCGGGAGTGACAGTATTTGCCTTGTCGGTTGGGAAGGTGACGGAAGACGAATCGCAGCCTGGGATTCTCGACACAACTACCTGCGTGTGTGGAACACGCGAGCTGACAACTCGGCGGACAAAGTACTTTATGAACGGCAGCTGAAGCCGGAGAACCGCGTTCAATTCCTCAGCTGGGAACCCGGCGGAAACCGACTCCTCTCTGTGGGCGAATCTGGTGGTATCGCTCTCTGGAATACCGAGACCGCCGCATGGCTTAGCCAGGAACAGCGTTTTCGCTATGACGGAGTACCGTGTTGGAAAAACGAATACCTCATGACCTGGGGATACACCTCCAATGAGATCGTGGTGACGAAACTATCGAGCGGAGAAGGTGTCTCGCGTCACCGCATCAAGGCAGGCACAGATCTCCTGCACTGCAGCACAAAATTCAGCCCGGATAATTCGAAGATTCTGGCTCTGTCGAACGCTGGGATGTTGCTGGTCGCAGAGGCTGGTTCCGGTGAGTTTCGTGAGACCATACCTGTTTACCCTGACCGAATTCAGGTGTTCGCCTGGAACAATTCCGCGTCGCGCGTCGCCCTCGCAGGCAACGGTGGAAGTGTCTATCTGCGAGATACGCCTTCGGGAAACTTTCTGCGTGTTTTGCCAGGAGGAAGCTCCAAGGTAACAGCGTTGTGCTGGGAGGAGGACGGCGATCGAATTGCAGTCGGTAGAGAAGATGGAAAAATCGAAGTCTGGAATGCTCTTTCCGGCGAGATGGTTGAACTGCTTTCCGGGCACATCGGTCGGGTGAACGCCATTAGCTGGATTTCCAACCCGCCACGAATTGCTTCGGCCGGCGAGGATGGAAGATTAGTGATCCATGATTCGACTTCCATGACGCTTCTGCATTCGCTGAACAATGAAAGTGGACCGCTCTATTCAGTGAGCTGGGAAGGCGGCAGACGAATCGCTGTTGGGGGTGAAGACAGTACCATCTTTGTCTGGCAACGCACTGGTGGGGAGGACAATCCATCCTTTCAGATTCAGGTGGAGCTGGAAGCTTCCTGGGAATCCGCGATCGCGCGCACTCCGGCTGGCTATGCGAAGTGCAGCGCGGATCTGAAGGAGATTCGCCTGATTGAAAGGTCCGATACACCGGAGACGTTCCGCAGAACAATTTGGCACCCGCTGGGCGATCTAGGCCCGGTGGTCTGCAACCCCGAGCGATTCCAGGCGGCGTTCGATGGTCAGCTGACACGGGCAGACCTGATTGCAGACATCAACGCGTTCAGAAAAGGTTCCTCCGAGGCATAATGGGAAACGAACCTGCTACTCTGAACGTGGCCTGATCCGGAACCGGCCGGGGATAAACGGGGCCAGCCGTCTGGCGAGTGACGCTGTTTGTCAGCCATTGAGGGCCTTTGGCCCGGAACACTGAATGCACTGGTTCAGCCCCGATGTCTTGACGCAACACACCCGACCCCGCCGGCTTCACGCCGGTGGATCGAAGGTTTGCCAACTACACCCCGAACCATTCCACCAAAGCTGCGACTCAGGCCTGGCAGGCCGACACAACCCTTGCCGGCGGTGTGAGCCGCCGGTGTGGATGCTCATGTGATTCAAAGGCCCGGACGGGCCGACACATTGACCCGCCGGCACCCTGAGATTTGCGATTTCCAAAGCAGCATGTGTCGGCCCTGCCGGGCCTTTCAACTTCTATTGCCAGTCACCGGGGCCTTATGGTCCCCGGCAGGGGTTGTGTCGACCCGTTCGGGCCTGAGAACCTTGTGATGATCCGGAATTCTCAACAACTCGGCCAACGGGCTTGGAAAACGCTCAAAACCCTACACTCTCAATTCGGCCAAAACTACGACATCAATTCGGCCCGAAACATTTTCACCGAAATCACTCGACGACCAGCCCACAAATGAATTCGCCGAAGCTGCTAGCAAGCCGCACTAACGTCTCTTGCTTTGCAGCATCCACATCTTCAGCCGCTGTATCCCATCCAGCAGAATGGCTTTGGAAGTAAATTGCTCCATACGATTCGGGTCGCACGGAAATACACATCAGATTCCCCGCACCATCGTCATTGATCGGCACGACCATCCTCGGAAGTCGCTCACCAAAATCGCTGATTGCGTTCGGCAGGTGTCTGCCAAAGAAGGTTCCGGGTGCAACCCCGCCACCTTCGGTCGGGAAAACGCCATATTCCTCCAGATCACAATCGCCAAAGCGACCGAGGAAATCTCGATAATCGTCTGGCAGAGCATTCCCGATTGTGGCCTCAATCTGTTTGAGTTCACCGTCGCTGATCGGAGAAAATGCCTTTCCGTCAAGTGGCGTCACGCCCAATTCATGAAGCTTGTCGATCCAAGTCATTTTTCCCCTCAGTGAGTAATGTCCGTATGCTGCACCTTGTGAACTGCTGACGGAACAAGTTCAATTTTGTCACCCCCGGCGTGATGCGGAGCCAGTCCCTTCCCGCCAAATCCATCGTCCGCATTGGCCAACCAACGACGTGCTGCCGCTCTTGATTAGAATCGGGCAGTCGGGCCATCCACCTTGGTCTTGAGTCGCCGTCCTCTGGGGCCATCCATCTAGGCTGTTGACATAGTCTACCAGTGCTAGTACGCTTTTGCAAGTACTACGTAGGTTGTGCGTTAATTATTCCAGTAAAGCAGCATGAGGGGGGAACGGCGATGGCTCGGGCGAATCGGCGGGATGTGTTGGTGGATGGGGAGGTCCAGATTGCTCACTGCGTGAATCGGTGCGTGCCAACCTGGGCCGATGGCCCAGGTTAGGCAAATGTTTGGGCCTTTGGCCCGGAACACCGAATGCACTCGTTTAGTCCCGATGTTTTCACGCAACACGCCCGGCCCCGTCCGGCTTCATGCCGGTGGACCGCAGGTTTGGCAACTACACCCCGAGTCGTCCCGCCAAAGCTGCGGCTCAGGCCTGACAGACCGACACAACCCTTGCCGGCGGTGTGAGCCGCCGGTGTGGATGCTCTTGTGATTCAAAGGCCCTGCCGGGCCGATACATTGGCTTGGGGCGGCACCATGAGAACTGCGATTTGCAAAGCAGCATGTGTCGGCCCTGCCGGGCAACGCTGTGAAGGATTTTCTGCGGCCAATTTCCTGAGCTCCGAGTTGTAGTGGAACTCGCCAGAGTTCCGGTCATCAACGACAGCCGTGGGATCTCTGGCGAGATCCACTACAGAATCCTTCACAGCGTTGCCCTTCAGGCGTGCTACCCAACAGGCTGCGGCGTTGGCCGAATGAGAGCGGGATGTGTCAGCTTCCCGGTACGCGATTCGGCAGTGGCTAAAGCGATTCTTTTGCTGTTGCGAGAAACTGAACTTCCTTCTCGCTCAGTGCGCGGCGGAAGATCATCAGATCGTCGAGGTCGCCGACGTATTCAATGCCCAGCATGATCACGACCTGCTGCTTTTCCCAGGTGAATTTCATCGGCTGCTTCAGCTCTCCCTGAGACTTGCCATTCAGATACAGGATGGCGGTTGCGGGTGATTTGTCGGCTGAATTGATGTTCTGAAACGTGAACGCCACGTGTGTCCATTCCGTCTTTGCAAAGGGCGGTTTGTGAACGGTGACCATAGGACGCTTTTCAACGGGCCACTTGTCCCATTCAATGTTCTCCGGGTTCCAGAAGAGCAGGTCGGAGAATGTGCCAAGCCGGAAGTCACGCGGCAGATCCTTGTCGAAGTCGACGAAGAACGCACCGTCGTTCCATGCCTTCTGAGTAATCTGCAGAGGATCGCAGTAGCCTGCCGGCAGGTCAGTATCAGGCGTCAGCTTCATCCAGAACGAAACACTGCCGGACCAGTCCTTCTCCGAATAATGCATCGCGGTGCCTGGGTAACACAGAACCTGATCGGTTCGCCCGGTAAAATGCAGGCAGTCTCCATAGCGGCCTGCTGACGCGGCAATCGTCACATGCTCCCGATGAATGCCCGGTGTCAGTGTTTTGCGAGCAAGCGACTCGGCCGTGAGGATGCTCTTGTCACCTTCCGCCACCTTTGCATCCGCCGTCCCGTCAAACGGAGCGTGGAAATGAAGGGCTTCCCGCAGCTGATCGGCAGTCACATCCTGTGCCATCGTTTGTGGCGAGGCGGCGACGACAAGCATCCATGCTGAAAGGGCGAGAGAGAATGTTCGCAAGGTAAGCATGGAAGGAATCCGCGATTCAAACTGAAAGATGAGTTGAGCGAACAAAGCAGAGCGTGACACGATCCTGAACAAAACGAACTTCACACGGAGATATGAAACCAGCAGGCTCAATCGTGAACCTGCTGGTCATTCAGACGTCATTCCGGGTTACTTCTTGACGACCCAGATATTGCGGTAAACCACCGGGTTTCCATGGCCCTGAAGGTAAATCACATCCGGACCGGCGGCTTCCGGATTCTTGCCCGGCGTGCCATGAGGCAGTTCCAGATTGTCGTGAATCACAATGCCGTTCTGACGAATCGTGACCCGAGCATTCTTCACCTTTTTGTCGCCTTCGAACACAGACGCTTTGAACTCAATGTCATACGTCTGCCAGCTCAGCGGAGGAAAGCATGCATTCACTTTTGGCTTCGCGATGGAGTAGATCCCGCCGCATTCGTTGTTTTCGCCTTCAAGTCCGAAGGAGTCCAGAACCTGACATTCATAACGGCCCTGAACATAGACGCCGCTGTTTCCGCGTTCCTGTCCTCGAGCCTTCGGACGGAACGGCGTGCGAAACTCAATGTGCAGTGTATGGTCGCCGAACTTGTCTTTCGTTTCGCAGTCAGCAGCCAGAAGATCGTTCATCGTGATCTTTCCGTTTGCAAACTTGTCCGCCGACTTTCCATCGAACAATACAATCGCACCTTCCGGTGGCTTCGCACCAAGTGTCGGGCTCTTGCGTTCGACCTTCTCAAGCGTCGCAACCTTCTCACCGGATTCAGAATGCAGTTCCAGCTTTCCGTCGGCGATCAGTCCGTAACCGTGATTGTCACTTGCGGTCAGCTTCGTCTGACCATTCTCAGTCTTTCCTTTTGCTCGAATCTTTGTCGCGCCGTCCCATCCATCACCGGGCAGTCCGCCGGGATATGCCACTGCATCGTACTCGTTGTTGCCGAGAGCGATGACCTGAACGCCGAACTTCACGTCCTGGCCTTCAATCTTCACTTTGCCAGTGTACTCGCCCTGAACTTTATACTCCGGACCGGCTTCTTCCGGAGTCAGATAAATGTCATCGGCGACGACAGCCTTTGCCATGCAAACCGCCAGCGCGGCGCAGAGAAGAGTACGAAACAGCTTCATGTGGGATTGTCCTGAATGCGAGTCGACGGGCAGGCGAACCGTCCGGTAAGTAGTCCTGTGCCGAGTCATTTACGAAGCACTCGACATCACTCCATGATTCTGGACCAGACGTTCACAGGATGCAAACGAGCCCGTATTTTCTCGCATTCCGCCACTGCAGTTACAGGCGGCTGGCCAGTCGCTCGGCCAGTCGTTTCAGGGCTGGACTGACGTCATGCTTGTCCAGGTGCACATTCAGCAGGCTGAAACAATCCTGATTGGCAAACGCCGCTTTGAAGGCCTTTTCGAGGTCGCCTTCGGTGAACACTTCAAAGCCCCAGCCCGCTCCCAGAAGTTCCGGCATCTTGTGATACTGCCAGTTCAGAATGTCATTGAACGGACCTTCCTGAATGAATCGCTCCGTCGAATAGCCCTTATTGTTCAGCACGATGACAATCGGATTGAACTTCTGACGCACGGCGGTGGAAAGTTCCATGCACGTCATCTGAAACGCGCCGTCGCCAACAAGCACCAGAGGCCTGAGCTGGCGATTGGCGACCTGAACTCCCATCGCAGCGGGAATCGCAAACCCCATCGACGTGTAATAGGCGGTGCTCAGAAATTCTGTGTGCTGAGTAATCGAAAGGTCGGCCGCTGCAAACAGCGAATCTCCCGTATCAGAGACCACAACAACCTTCTGATCCAGCACCGAATTGATCTTCTGAAACAGTCGCTTCATCGTGACCGGTGCAGCGGCCGTTGGCTTCCATGCGGCAATCTCCGGCTGAGACACTTTCGGTGCCGCGCGCCGAGTTGCAAACTTGCGGTCGGCCAGTGCGTTCATAAAGTCTGCGAAGATGACATCGTGGAAATGATGATGACGGATTCGCAGCTTCTCGCTGGTTGCGTAAATGCACTTGCCGGGATCAAGCTGAGCCGTGAAGCCACCCAGATTGATGTCGCTCATGAACGCGCCGAGCAGGATGATGCAGTCGCTCTCTTCCACGTACTTGCGAACTTCCTCGCGTCCCATCGCACCTTCATAGACACCCAGGTACAGCGGATGGCGTTCGCTGACGACGGACTTTCCAAGCAATGTCGCGCAGATCGGGATGTTGTTCTGTTCGGCAAATCGAACGACCTGCTCCTGCAGCCCAAAGCGATGCAGCTCAATGCCAGCAATGATGACTGGTTTCTTCGCCGCCCGAATGTTCTCCCGAGCTTCCTCCAGTGCCTCTTTCAAAGCCGAGGTATCACTCGTGAAGTGTTCGACCAGCGGAGTATGCTGATGGCCAGGACGTGCGTGAACTTTGTCGCGGGGAATCTCCAGAAAGACCGGACGCTTGTACTTCACACAGGCGGCAAGGCATCGGTCAATTTCCCGGAACGCCGTGAGTTCGTCTTCCAGCGATGCAGACGCGACCGTGATCTTTTCGAACACTTCGCGCTGAGTACTGAAATCACGGACTCGATGATGAAGAAGCGGATCCGAGCGGCGCTCGTTCATGCCTGGCGAGCCGCTGATGACGATCACGGGGCTCTTTTCGGCATAGGCTCCGGCCACTGAGTTGCAAAGGCTGAGTCCGCCGACGCAATACGTCACACAAACGGCACCGATCCCGTTGATGCGAGCGTAGCCATCGGCCGCGTAGCCCGCACAGGCTTCGTTCGTCGTGCCGATCACATTGATCGGGCTTTCCTCCAGCATGCCGTAGAACTGAAGAACAAAGTCTCCCGGAATGCCAAAGACGTCGCGAACGCCATGGTCCTGCAGCCTTTGAATCAGATACTCACCAATCGATGGCGACTGAGCGGCTTCGGCTCTGGCTGCCTTCGGTGAACTCTTCTTTGCCTTGCCGCTGGATTTCGCTGACGCCATGGATTTGTCCCTGAGGATCGCTGGTTATTTGACGTTGTCTTTTGAACCGCCCGACTCTTTACTGAGCCTGTCGCGGTAATCCTGAATTGTTCCGGCCGGATCGGCATCAAACGCCTGCTTGCATCCCTCGCAGCAGACATAGTATGCCTTGCCGTCATGTTCGACTCGAATCGTCCCGAGCCCTCCGGTGACGATGCACTGAGGTCCTCCGGTATTTCCCTTCGCCAGCTTTTCGCCAGCGCGGGTGAGTCCGATTTCTGAGAGTCGCTTCCAGCTGGCCGTCGAGGACGTTCGTTCCTCAAACAGCAGCGTCATGCGGATCTCACTGATTGCTCGAATCGTGCATCGTCGCTGAGCATCCTGGCTGGAATTGGTGGCAAAACTCCAGACTCCGGAAACACCTTCGGACTTCACCTGATCGTTCGTAGACTCCTCGGGAGACAATTCAAATTTCTGTCCTGCGGAATCTTCTGCGATCAGAATCTGCTGGTTTGCCGTTCCGTCAGCGCTGTTGCGCATCGACAACGTCAGTGTTCGAAACTGCTGTCCGGGATCCAGCCGAAAGACCAGACCGGATCCCCCTTCAGCAAACTGCCAGGCCACCTTGCATTTTTCGGACCAGGCCCCGGCACTGGATCCTCGTTTCGGTTGCGCGACGCCTCGCCATTCGCCCACAAAGCTGCTGAATCCCGAAAGGGCCTGAATCACTTTCTGCCGTTCCGCGTCGTCTTCATACATCGTCGGGCTGCCGGCAACGAACAGAACAACGCATGAGAATGCCAGAGCACAAAGCCGCATCCGGCCTGGCAGCCAATGCAGCATTCCGGAACCACGAGTGACACATCGGATCGTCTGAACAGACATCGCGAATTCTCCGTCAGGCTGCATTTGGGACCAGCAGTGTTCGAATCAGTTTCAACGGGACTCAACACTCAGTTCAACCGCGACTGACGCCGAACTATTCGCTGATTCGCACGAACCGTCGACTTTTCAGTTCAAATCGCGGCAATTCTCCCACACCAGCCGGACGAACATCAACAGCAAACCCCAGCCTCTGCCGCAGTGCGCTGCCAACTTTTACCAGCAGGTCGGAAATAGACTCCGCAGCGGCCGGCGACGGTTCAATGGCCACGCACAGCGTCTGCATCTCGCGGACAGTTCGTAACTCAATCTGGAATTCCGCGACTTCGTGGATCTCTCGCACCACCGCTTCAATGCTGGACGGGAACACATTGTTGCCGCGCACAATCACCATATCGTCCGATCGCCCGAGAACGCCGCCTTCCAGCCATCGCAGCTGCCTGCCAGCCGGATCCTGTCCCGATGCAACACGAACAAGGTCACGCGTTCGATATCGAATCAGAGGACTTCCAATGCGTCCAAGGTTTGTAATCACCAGTTCGCCGGTCTCTCCCGGAGCAACAGGTTCCAGAGTATCGGGATTCAGAATCTCCGGAATGCACTCGGTCTCCAGCAGATAAAGCCCACCCGGTCGATCTTCACTCTCCACGGCCAGTGATCCGATTTCCGTCATGCCCCAGTGATCAATCACCCGCGCTTCCCAGAGCTCCTCCAGGCGAGCACGAGTGGCGGGAATCGTTCCGCCAGGCTCACCGGCGACGACCAGCATTCGTACGGACGTCTCCTTCAGATCAATACCTTCCTGCGCTGCAACTTCCGCCATTCGCAGCGCGTAGGTTGGTGTGCAGCAGACAACGGTGGCTTCGTTTTCAATCATGGCCTGAAGACGAACAGTCGTCGACATGCCTCCGCCGGCAATGCAGAAGTTGCCATAGCGAAGAGCACCTTCGAAGGCGGCCCAGAAACCGATGAACGGGCCAAACGAAAATGGAAAGAACAGACGATCCCATTCCTGCAGACCGGCAAGCGTATAAATCTGACGCCAGCAGAGCATGAACCAGTCCCAGCTTTCAGCGGTATCCATCCATCGCACCGGTCGGCCTGTCGTACCGGATGTCTGATGCAGTCGACGATACTTTGTCGACGGGAACGACAGATTCGAACCATAGGGCGGCTGAGCCATCTGGTCAGCCACGATATCCTGCTTGGTGCACAGTGGTATCTTCCGCAGGTCGTCAAGACTTGAGATGTCTTTGGCTGTGACGCCCGCTTCTTTGAATCGCTGAGTCCAGAAACGATTGCGAGGAATGATGGTCTGCAGAAGTTCCTGAAGTCGCTGAAGCTGCACGGCCTGAATCTGCTCACGACTGGACCAGATCTGCTGAAAGTCGACACTCACCGTTGATATTTCCTGGGTCTTCAAAGAGCCGTCGTCCAGTCCGCCGAACCAACGCCTCGCCATTGTCGCGGTTCGCTCCGCCGAACCGATGCGCCAGCCACATTGGACCACGACGCGACGCACGAATCAAACCAGTGTTCCAGCTGCGAAAACTGCTCTCAGCGCAGGAGCCATCTTCTGCCAGAATTTCTCGCGACCACCAACAAAAGGCACAAAATCCCCGGAGTTCGACAGAGAATACTCATGTCACCCACACTACTGACCGTCATCATGCTGACCGCCAGCAACATCTTCATGACGATTGCCTGGTACGGCCACCTGCAGGATTTTAAGAACAAAGCCTGGTGGCTTGCAGCACTCGTGAGCTGGGGAATTGCTCTGTTCGAATACCTGATCCAGGTTCCCGCCAATCGAATCGGGAATCAGGTCATGAACGTCGGACAGCTGAAGATCCTTCAGGAAGTCATCTCCCTGTCAGTGTTCGTCCCTTTTGCATGGTTCTACCTGAAAGAGAAACCCAACTGGGATTACCTGTGGGCCGCCTTTTGCC
This sequence comes from Planctomycetaceae bacterium, assembly GCA_046349695.1. Taxonomy (GTDB): domain Bacteria; phylum Planctomycetota; class Planctomycetia; order Planctomycetales; family Planctomycetaceae; genus SXXK01. The sequence continues at coordinate 40,876 of JAXMBV010000028.1, forward strand.
TGCTGGGAGCGGCCTTCTTCGTCTTTCGAAAAAAACTCATGGGCGTGTGATGCTGTCCGGTCGCTTCCAGCGGACGCGAACCGAGCGCCGGCTTATTTGGACTCCAGCGGAAAATCGAAAGAGTTTGCTCCGGCTTTCACTTCAGCGGTCAGAGTCCCTGCCGTGCGATACCGGCGCGGAATTGGAAGTGGCGCCGACCCGACCGGCTTACCATCTTCATCAACCGCCTGCTCAGGCGGTTCGATCTCAACCGAGTGTGTTCCTGGAACAGCTCCGGCTTTATCCATCGTAAAGAACAGTTCGTATCGTCCTTCAGCATCGGTCGAACCGTACGATGGCGATGCCCCTTCCTTCTGAGGCACAAAGCGAATCGTCAGTCCCTGCGCCGGCTTTCCGTCCAGCGTCACAACTCCAGTGACCGTGCCAAGCTCAGGCCCGTCTTCACCACAGCCGGCAAAGAACATGGGAAGAAACATCATCAGGGCATGCGCCAACTTTGGACAGGTTCGCATTGCAGTGCTTTCAAAAGTAATGCAGTGATGCGCCCGGACGCGTATCACTGCGCCGGATAATCGTGGCATCAGGATTTCGCCGGTTCATGCGGAGCGAAGAACCCCCTCAGAACTCGCTGATGACCTGCCCGTCATTGATGGCTGCCAGCTTCTGGTAAAGTCCGTATGGCCCGTTGGCATTGGACGGAGACGCGACGAAATTCGTATTCGTATGATCAATGTTTTCACTGATGAATCGCACGGAGCCGTCACCCAGCAGAAACTGGGCTCCACCGGTGTGCAGACTGTGGAACGCGCGATGAAGTGTTGAACCACTGACGAGCGGTCCATTCAGCTTGTGACGCGTTGAACGAAGATGATTGTGGGCACCATTGTTGTTATAAGCATTGTTGCTGCACTGAGCACCGCCTCCGGTTGTCACATGCCCCATCACATACTGCCGTTCAGAACCAATGTTGTTTCCACCGGCGTCCGTCGTGTTCCTGATGAATCGAACTTCTCCGACGACGATGACATTGGAAGTGCCATCTGTGACGTCACGGAAACTTCGGCTTTCGTTCACAATGAACAGTCCGTTGTTCCTCGCATCCACCGTCACAGTCGTACCGCTGATAGCACAGGGAGCACCATCGAAGGCTCCGAGTACGCCCTGGTAACTCGTTAACGCAGCAGCCGCCGTACCGGCCCCGGAACCAGCACTGCCCTGATTGTTCGGCGCGACGTTCGGACGAGAATCAGTTGGACAGTTGTAAACCGGAATTGGAAGAGCACTCAGCGCCTGATTCTGGACAGCCTGTCCTCCCGGTGTGGTCAGCGCATACGGTGTGGTGTTGAAGTTCAGAGCGGTGAATGCATTGGCCTGCTCAAGGTACGGAAGGAGATAGGCGGACCAGGCCCAGCCGCTTGAGATTCGCTCGCTGTTCCCCCCAATCGGATCAAGGAAACCAATCGGAAATCGATTCGTCACGTCGTGGTAGTTGTGAATCGCGATGCCAATCTGCTTCAGGTTGTTCTTGCACTGCGTTCGTCGAGCCGCTTCGCGTGCTTGCTGCACGGCTGGCAACAACAGGGCCACGAGTATCGCGATGATGGCGATGACCACCAGTAGTTCAATCAGCGTAAAGCCACGTCGTTTGACAAGCATTGCAGGACTCCTGAAACGATGATGGAGAGAATGAACAAACGGATACTGCCAGCGACGTGATCATCTGTCAATTTTCAGAAGTCGATCAGCATAAAGAACGGGCATCGTTGCTGAGTAGTTCTGCGGCATCAGGAGGTCGCTTGAATGCCAATTCCATGGCCACACGGGTTTCGAGCAGCGATCGTAACCCCAGAAATCTCAGTCAATTTCCTGTGGAACTCGGGATTTGCGATGGTCCGGACAACCTGAACCTGTCTCTCGCAAAGTTTCTGAACGTGGAGGATAAGAAGGGATGATCGATTGAGCACCGGGGCACTCTGGCTCAGAATGCTCACAACCTTGAAACTCAACCGATCAGGATCCGGAGTCACTTGATGCGATTGCTGTCTGCCATCGTAGCTTTTGCAGTTTGTCTGCCTGCTTCTGCTCAGGAAACCCCTGCAGCAACGGACTTTCAGTACCCGCTGGCTGTTGCAGCGCGTGCTGACGGAGTTGTGTTTGTTGCGGATCTCAATTTGCCGGGGATCTGGAAGGTTGAGAACGGGCAGAAGAGCATTTACTTCCAGGCTTCGAAGAAATTTCGCACACCCCTGAATCGAGTTCGCTGCCTCGCGCTGGACCATCAGGGGAAACTCCTGGCGGGTGATTCCGCAACTCGCGAAGTCTTTCGTTTTGATGATGCCGGCACACCTCAGCCTCTGACAAAGGGCTGGATCGGCATTCCGATGGCAATCGCAGTTGCTGCGGATGGAACGATCTACACGGCGGATCTGGAACTGCATCGCATCTGGAAGATGCCGGCAGAAGGATCGGACAAGCCCACAGAGTTCGCAGTGATCAACTCACCCCGCGGTCTGTCGCTTGATGCGGAAGGCAATCTGTGGGTTCTGTCAACATCCAGCAAAGACGGTCAGATTCAGAAGGTCTCGCCCGATGGCAAAGTCGAATCACTGATCAAGGATCATCCGTTCAACCTGCCTCACAATATTGTTCGTATGGATGACGGAACGTTTTTCGTCACCGACAACTATGAACATTGTGTGTGGCATGTGAGTGCTGATGGGAAATCAGAGAAGTTTGTTTCAGGAAGCCCGCTGGATCGTCCCGTGGGACTGTGTCGGAATGGAGCGGGACTTCTGGTTGCGGATCCGCATATCAGAACGATCTTCTCACTTGGAACCGATAAGTCTCTGAGCGTCCTGATCAGCTCTCCTGTTCCAGCTCCGGCAGCCGTTGCAGCACCGGCAGGAGCGACACCTGCTGCTCCAAAGTAGACGCCATGCTGCGCAATCGACCGACCATTCAGATTCCCGATTCAGAGTTCACGTTCACGTTCACTCGCAGCAGCGGCCCCGGAGGTCAGAACGTCAACAAAGTGAATTCCAGGGCGGTTCTTGTCTGGGATGTGACTCATTCACCATCCATTCCGGAAGACGTTCGAGAACGATTCCTCGCGCGCTACAGCCGTCGAATCTCCAAAGACGGAACACTCCAGGTCACCAGCCAGCGGTACCGCGACCAGGGCCGCAATGTCGAAGACTGCCGACTCAAGGTCTCCGAACTCGTTGAAAGCGTCAGACTTCCTCCGGTGCAGCGAAAAGAAACAAAGCCATCGCGAGGAGCCAACCAGCGACGACTGGTAGAGAAGCGAGTTCGATCGGATCGAAAGCAGAATCGACGCCGACCACCGGCCGACTGATTCGCATCGGTCATCATTCGGTTTTGTCCTCAGCGGCTTCTCCCGTAGACTTCCCGCACCATTGAAGGGACTTCTGACGAAGTCCTTTACGTCACCGCCATCCTGCCAGGGACGACACGACTCATGTTTCAAATTCGCCGATGGTACTCCGTGTGCGTTTCAGTCTTCGTACTGACTTCCTCACTGCATTATTCCGCTTGCAGCGTCGCTGGTGACTGGCCACAGATCCTGGGCCCTCAGAGAAATGGTGTGGCAGCGTCGGATGAATCACTGCTGAAGGAATGGAAGGCCGGTGGTCCCGATGTCCTCTGGGAATCGTCTGTTGGAGCGGGCTTCGCAGGAGTTGCAGTTGCCGGGAATCGCGTGATCGTGTTCGACCGCGAAGCCACTCGGGAACGAGTCCTATGTCTGGAGACCGCAACCGGCAATGTCTTGTGGGAAAGCGGAACGAAGACCAGTTATCAGGGCGGCGTCTCCGAAGACAAAGGCCCTCGATGCGTTCCTGTGATCTCAGGCAACGTCGTCGTCACTCTTGGCGTCGAAGGTCTGCTTCGCTGCCTCAAACTGGAAGACGGTTCAGAAGTCTGGAAGCGTGATACAACGGCCGATTATCGCCCGCTCGAAGGGTACTTCGGAGTCGGCAGCACACCAGTTGTTTATCGCAATCTGGTTATCGTCAATGTGGGTGGAAGAGAAGCGTCCGTTGTAGCGTTTGATCTTTCCACGGGCGAAACCGCGTGGAAGGCGTTCACCGACGCCGCAAGCTATTCGTCTCCGATCGTTGCCCGATTCGGAGAGAAGGATCTCGCCGTCGTGGTCACTCGACTGCACGTTGTCGGTCTTGATCCATCGACGGGAACTCAGGTCTTCTCGATTCCATTTGGTGCTCGTGGCCCCACGGTGAATGGCGCGACTCCTGTCGTCACGCAGAATCGGATCTTTCTGTCGTCCAGTTACAACATTGGATCACTGCTCATTGAATGCGACGGAGACACCGCCAAAGAATCATGGCGTGATGAAGAACTTCTCGCCACACAATATGCCACTCCGGTGTCGTCATCGAACGGCGACAATATCGTCTTTGCCGTCGATGGTCGACAGGATGCAGGTCGCGGCACCTGCAGTCTCAAATGCCTGGACATTGCTGCTCACAAGGTTCTTTGGGAAGAGTCAGGCTTCGATTATGGAACTCTCCTGCGAGTCAACAAGGACGTTCTTTTCCTGACATGCACTGGCGAACTGATTCGATTTGAGGACAGTACGACATCGTTCCGCGAACGTAGTCGCTCCACCGTCCTGCAGCCAACGGACCGGGGCTATCGACTGCCAGCCCTTTCCGGCGGTCGTCTTTTCATCCGCGATGACGAGACTTTGAAAGTGCTGACCGTCGGCCCTGCAAAATAGCCAGCTGAACAGCCTGTTGAAATACACAGTGCGGGAGGGCGAAGGTCCATCTGAGCCGTGCGGATCCGCGGGCTTGCGATCCTTTGACGGCTCGGCAGGAGCCTCGTCCTCTCTGTTCAACAGGCTGCCAGGAGCAATCTCATCAGGCTACAGAATGATCAGTGGCCCTGTGGCTCAGGATCCAGCAGCTGGATGACATGCTTCACTTCAAACGGCCGAGTCACCAAACCGCTCGTGCGAGCGGAATACCATTGCATCATGCAAACATGATTGCTGGTGGCGAGGATCACCGGCGAACCCTCAGCGTCATTCAGGAATGCGGACTTGTTCTTCAGAATCTGCCCGGACATTTCCGGCTGCTGCAGGTTGTAAACGCCGCCAGACCCACAACAGTCTCGGGCATTCGGAGCAAGCTGCCATTGATATCCCGTTGCATCCAGAACCAATTTCGCAATGCCCGCAGATTTTTGTCCATGAACAAGGTGACAGGGCAGATCCACATAGACCCGGGCATCACTGTTCACAGGGGCTTTCTGCTTCAGCGGAATAAGACTCAGGAAGTCCAGCACATCCTTCACAACGGGAGTCGAACCGGTCTCTTCGACTTGAAGCGCCTTCCGCAGTGCCAGCCCGCAGCCGGACGAGTTTGTGACGATCGCATCAACGTCCAGTGCACCAAAGACGGACTTGTTGGCCTGCCGCAAACGATCCACGCCATCGAGTCCAAGGTGCTCCTGCATGGCACCGCAGCATCCCTGTGAACGGGGAACGATCACCTGAACGTTGTTGTCAATCAGCACTCGCACTGTCGCAAAGTTGATTTCGCGGAAGACAGCTTCCATCAGGCAACCCGTCAACAAGGCGACTCGAGGCCCGTTTGGCTGACGCTGTCTCATCAGTTCAGCCGCATATTGTGCCGTTGACTGCATCACCGTCGGCTGACCAGGAAAGATCATCGAGTGAAAGACATGGCCGGCCTGGCGCAGCATTCGAATGGGCGTCGCCAGCAGATTGAAGAGCCGCGGTCGTGCCGCGATCGCCGCTGCCGCTTTCAGCATGAAAGGAGAACGCGTTCGGCCGTGATGAACATGCTGATGTCGAGTCTGCTCCAGCAGTTCGCCGTAGGGAACATTCGCCGGACAGGCCGATTCGCACGCCAGACATCCAACGCAGTCTTCCGTGTACTTTGCAGTCCATGGATCTGCCTGCAACCGGCCATCGGACTCTTCCCGCCAAAGCCGTAAGCGGCCCCGAGGCGAATTGTTCTCGTCACCGGTGAGCTGATACGTTGGGCACACTTCCAGGCACAGTCCGCAGTGGACACAGCTGGTCAGAAGATCTTTGCCGTTGTCAGTTGTTTGGTTCGTGGAGGCCACGACAGTCAGTCCTTTTCAAATTCTTCCGCCAGGATCTGCAGCCACTCTGCTTCCTTTCCGGCTGCTTCCGGCCGAACAAGATGCCGTGATGACCAGTCTCCTCCGATCGACCTCAGCTGCGATTCGATCGGCTGAAGAAGCTGCTGAATCTGGTTCCCCACACCCGATGACTTTGGCCGCGACTCCACACTGTAACCATGAATCACAGCGTTGTAGGCGAGCACCACGAGCGAAAAGCCGCGATGGGCGATCTGCATTGCCAGGTCCAGCACAGACTCCGGAGACGACTTGACGACGAAATCGGGGAGCCCGTCGAACAGACTGTTGCCGCTGGCCGGTGGCTTTACCACGAGTCCATTCTGCCTGCAGACGGTAGTGATCCATGTCAGGTAAACAGGAAGCTCTTCCGCCGGACAGTTCAGTGAGAGACGCAGGGTCTGGTCTGCGGCATTCACAGGAAGCAGGACATCGATCGAATCCAGCCAGTGCATCCATGACGTCGAAAGGATCTGCTGTATCGTCTGTCGAATGCGTCGAGAAGTCCCGTCCGCCAGCAGAACATGGTGACTGCCGCAGTCAGGTCGCAGGCGAATGGCAAAGTCCAGTGGCTTTCCAAATCGTCCGTCCGTATGCAGCAGGAACCGGAACAGGTCGTACCCTGTTGTGGATTTCACGACGCGTTCGCCAATACGAACGACTCGTCCACCAGGCAACTGCCAGTTCATGCCCATGATGTTGTCGCACCATGGACCAAAGCGGGAAGATGCAGGAGAAAATCCGGTCGCAGAAACGTGCTCGGCAAGCGACGACTTCTGATCAAGCAGTAGCGGAAACCGAAATGGAAGCGGCGCATAGACCGCGCTGAGTTCAGCCAGAGTTGCGGTCGCTGGAACGCAGCACGTCCCATCCACGTCGTCAAAATACTGGCTCAGCAGCGGCAGCCCCTGAGCGGCCTTCTCCGAAGCGGCCTGCTTCGAAGCGGCCTGCTTCTGTCCGTGCGAATCACTCTTCGTCGCAGCGCTGTTCGCTCCTGCAAACCGTCGACTTGAAAAGACCTTGAGCGGATTCAGTCGATGATCACGATTGAAGATCCTCGGCACTGCCAGTTGCAGTCTGAGAGTATCCGGACCGAACACCATCGGCATATAGGCCGTCTTATCGTTGCCAATGCCATGTTCGCCGGAAAGGGTCCCGCCGACTTCAACGACCCGCTGCATCAGACGTTTGCTGATGGCTTCCACCTTTTCGATCTCGCCAGGCTTTCGAGAATCAAAGAGAAAATTCGGATGCAGATTCCCGTCACCGGCATGAAAGACATTGACTGCGGGCAATCCTGCTGCGTCTGCTTCGTCGTAAACCAGCTGAAGCACTTCAGCAAGCGCGCGTTTGGGAATGACAGCATCCTGCACCAGAAAATCGGGACTGATCTGCCCCATCAGGCCACCGGCCACTTTGCGTGCCTTCCAAAGTCCCTTTCGGACGCCATCGTCATCGCTGAACTGAACATCCAGCGCGCCGGACGATCGAAGAACCTGGGCAACCGCTTCCGCTCGAGCATCCACGAGAGCGGCCGGGCCGTCAATTTCCGTAACGATGAGAAATGCATCCTGAGGCAGTCCGACCGCCATCGGACTGTTTTCCACCATCGCGACGCAGCGAGGATCCATGAGTTCAATGGCGACCGGGAACGAAGCATGAAGCGCCAGTTTCTGAATCGCGCTCTCTGCAGATTTGAGGTCTGAAAACGTGGCGCGGTAGGTCCAGCATTTTTCCGGACGAGGCAGCAGCCGAAGCCAGAATCGAGTAAACGCGGCCAGCGTGCCTTCGGAACCGACCATCAGCCGCTTCCAGTCTTCACGCCACTCGCCCCGACCGCCAGCCGGACCTCCAAACCGATGAACAGTTCCGTCGAGCAGTACCGCTTCGACTCCCAGAACATAATTGCTGGTCACACCGTAACGAAAGCAGTGCGCACCTCCTGCGTTCATGGCAACATTGCCACCGAGTGTGCAGACCGGGCCGCTTGAGGGGTCAGGCGGATAGAACAGGCCATGCGGAGCCAGCACCGCGTCAAGAGCGTTGAGCGGTACGCTGCATTCCACTTCACACCAGAAGCCATCCGTGGAAATCTGCCGGACTTTCTTCAGTGCTGATGTGTGAATGACGACTCCGCCCTGTGCCGCCACGGGGCCACCGGAGAGTGATGTTCCGGCACCTCGCATTGTGACCGGAACGTTCAGCTCGGCTGTGGCCTTGAGTACCGCTTTCAGTTCTTCCACATCCGCCGGAATTGCCACGGCATCCGGACGATACGTCTTATGACCCAATGCGTCCGTATCGTACCCGGCAAGCTGAGCTGGTGCTGTCAGCAGTCGACCTCGAATGAGCTGACGAGAAAGCTGTTGTGTGAGACTGACAGCAGACATGAGCGTTCGCTCGTTTTCAGAAGGAGCAGGTGCAGGCGACGAAAGACGTTCGCCATGAGTCACTGGAACTCATAACGGATCTCATTCATGGTGCCTAGCACCCGAGCGGCGAAGTCCCCGTGTTCTTCCGAACGACTCCGCGTCCGGCGTTCCGAAGCCTGATACTCAGCGAAGGCGTCGAGGGGAACGATCACGTCGCGGCGAATTGTCTTCGATGATTTCCACATCTTCGATGATCTCAATGTCATCGACCAGCACAACGTCTTCGACAATCTCGTCGGCATCCACGACAGCGGCATCGACAATCTCAACGTCGTCGATCACTTCCACATCATCCACGACCAGCGCGTCATCAAACGGGTCGGCGGAGAGTTTGGGCATCCTCTCCGGTGCCTTCGGCGGTTTCTTTGCAGGCTGAGGATTGCGGATCGTTGCGTCTTCGATGATCTCAACGGCATCCACAACTTCCACATCATCAATAATCTGGGCCTTCGCCAGACTCACAGGCGGCGCGGCAGGCCGAGCCACCGGGCGACCTTTTGCCGCAACCGCGACGTTTTCGAGGAACAGGAACTTCACGTCACCAACGGAGACTTCGGTTCCGTTCGACAGCTTCGCTTCTTTCTCAATCCGATTTCCAGCAACCCAAACTCCATTCAGGCTGCCGAGATCGCGGATGTAGTATTCAGAGTCCACCTGGACCAGGGCACAATGGACGCGCGAGATCTTGGAGCTGCAGTCGAGGATCACGTCGCACTCAGGGCTGCGACCGATCAGCACAACTGCTCTGTCGACGGGAATTTGTGGTCCCGGACCAACCGGATGAAGAATGGCCACCATTCAACAATTCCAAGATCGAATCAGCGTCTCGCCGTCCGATTCGAAGACTTAAGTGCATCCAAAAGCAGCAGGTCGACGACGTGACTGAGCCGGTCAGTTTGAACCGCAGTCCTTCGAAACATGCCGTATTTCCGCGGGAATTCTGCCCGTCGAAAGTTCCGCCCGCCACTGATTTCGCAGCAGAACACTCGAAAAACGCCAGAATCTGACCCGTGTGCCGTTAAATCTGTAGGCACTTTCCCGGCAATTTCAATTCCGCCCAGGGCCGTTGAGAAATCAGACAAATTGATCATAAATCACGACGCTCGGACGCACCCAACAGGGTTGAATGCCGCAGAATTGATAGCTGTCCGCCCGATTGGAGCACGGTTTGCAGGCTGAATTCTCCGCCGGCACCCCAGATTCGAGGGCGTCGCTGGCATTCTCCTGTCTCCCAAATTTCTGAAATCCTGTTCCGGGACCCCTCAGCTATGGTCGCGCATGTTCCCAATGACGTTTTTCGGTCCCGAGTACACCGCTGGCTTCTGACAAAGGCAGTCCTCGTTGGTCTGATGGTGTGCGGTTCCTGTGCTGCTGACGAAAAGTCGGAAGCAAAGAAGGTGTCTGAAGCTGACGCGGCGATGATCATGGAGATTGAGATCAATCGACCAGAGAATTCCGGTCGCGGTTATCGTCGCCCTTACGTCGCTGCGTGGTTCATTGACAAAGACGGATTCCCGGTTCGGACGCTGGCCCTCTGGGTTCAGAAAACACCCCCGGGTCCTCGATGGATTCCGGACCTCCGCCAGTGGAATCGTGATGACCGGATGCGACAGCTGGTCGATGACACGAATCTGGTCGACGCAGTCTCCGGCCCGACAAAGAGTGCCGGAAAGTACAAAGTGCTTTGGGATGGCAAAGATGATCTTGGCCAGCCACTGAAGGAAGGCAAATACACACTTCAGGTGGAAGCAGCTCGCGAACACGGCACTTATCAGATCATTCGAGAGTCTGTTGAACTGACTTCGAAGCCATTCGAAAAGACACTTGAAGGCAATGTCGAAATCAAGTCGGTGGCTGTGAACTTCAAGGGTCTGCCGGCTGCGAAGACGGAAGCAAAGTAGTTGCTGGGAGCGTTTGTGTCGCAGACTGACATCACACAGAAAATCAAGGCGGCTTCGACCGGGGCGAAGTTGTCGCCTCCCGTTCGTTCGACGCGATCTGCGATCAACCGGGTACTCCACACGCTGACCAGGTGGCTGCACATTTATTCGTCGCTGCTGGGCTTCATGACGGTTCTGTTTTTCAGCGTGACCGGCGTGACGCTGAATCACCCCGACTGGTTCGATACAGGTTTTGAGCAGACTCGGGAAGAAACCGGAACGATCGATTCAGCATTGCTGGTCAAGGCGGACGGCGGTTTGAACGACCTTGGGATTGTGGAATTTCTCCGGAAGAAGCACTCCGTCACCGCGGGGCTGAGAGACTTCCAGGCCGATGACTATCAGATCAACGTGGCCTTCGCCGGCGCGGGGTATACGTGCGATGTTCGGATCGATCGAGAGACCAGGGAATATCAGCTGTCCGAACTTCGCCTCGGCGTGATTCCCATCATCAACGACCTCCACAAAGGGCGCGATACCGGCTCCGTGTGGAAGGTTGTCATTGATGTGTCCGCCATCATTCTGGTTGTCATTTCGCTGACCGGTTTGCTGCTGCTCTGCTGGCTGCGCCGCCGCTGGAGAAACGGCCTGCTCACCCTCGCCGCCGGCTCACTCGCACTGGGCGTGACGATCTGGCTGGCGTTGCCTTAAAAGTGCAAAACACAATTTCGGATAGCGCCGGATTCAAAAAATTTGTTGAGCCCGAGGCGCTAGCCGAGAACACTCCCGGAAAACACACCCCGAAATCAAACAAGCTCACCAGTTCTTCCAATTCCCCGGCCATCGATGCCATGAAACGGGAAGAAAGAATGAGACACCATTTCGGCTAGCGCCTCAGGCTCACTGTGGGGAGCCTGAGGCTTGCGCTGTGCCCCTATTTCGGTGGTGGCTTGGACGGGCGTCCGGGTTTGTGGTCAGGTCGACTTCTTCTTGCGTACCTTCTTCACGACAGACTTCGCGCTGCCTTTGGAATCGGCGGATCGGGCGGCTTTGCGGGCTGTCTTGCGGGCGGTTCCCTTGGACGCTTTTTCTTCCAGCCAATGAACGGCCTGTTCGAGTGTGATGCTGCCGATGTCGGTATCCTTCGGCACCGTTGCGTTAACCGCTCCGTGTTTCACATACGGACCGTACTTGCCTTCGAAGATCTGCACAGGTGCCTTGTCTTCCGGATGATTGCCAAGTTCACGCAGTGGCGTTGGTGCGGCTTTCTTTTTGGTGTTCCGCAGCATCTCGACTGCAGCATCCATCGGGATGTTCAGCACATTGTAAGTCTCGCCCTCGTGTTCGTACGTGTGACTCTTGCGATCAAAACTTGCGAAGACTTTATCGTGCGTCACATACGGACCAAACTTGCCGATTCCTGCGTTGACGACCTTGTCGGTCAGAGGGTGCTTTCCGATGCGGCGAGGCAGTGCCATCAGCTCGACGGCCACAGGAAGTTCGATATTCAGAGGATCAAAACACAGCGGAATACTGCAACGCTTTGGCTTCGGATTTTCGTCGGTCACTTCGCCCAGCTGAAGATACGGCCCGAAGGGTCCTCGCATCGAATAGATCGGCAGACCTTCTTCCGGGTGCATGCCGATCGCCTGGGGTCCTCGCTGCTTTTCTTCAATCAGACGATCCGCAACTTCGTTCGTGATTTCACCAGGCGCGATGCTGTCCGGGATGGAAGCCGTCAGCTTTTCTTCGCCGCGAGTCTTTTCAAAATACGGCCCATAACGACCGACTCGCACGGACGCATCAAGGCCGTCGATTGAGAGCGTGCAGGCGTCGCGAGGATCAATTTCCCCTTCGCGGCGCTTGACCTGTTCGTCGAGTCCTTCCTGACCGTGATAGAACTTGCGAAGGTATGGAAGTCGCTCCGCGGAACCCGTGGCGATGTCATCGAGCGTCTGCTCCATTCCGGCGGTGAACCCCAGGTCCACGAGATTCGGGAAATGGTTTTCCAGCAGCTTTGTCACTGCCATTGCAGTGAAGGTTGGAACCAGCTGGTTGCCGTTCTTTCGCACATATCCGCGGTCCTGAATCGTGCTGAGAATGCTCGCGTAGGTTGAAGGGCGGCCAATGCCTTCCGACTCCAGAGTTCGAACCAGCGTTGCTTCTGTGTAGCGAGCCGGCGGCTTGGTTTCGTGCGAGATCGCTTCGGCATTCTGGCACTTCAGAACATCCTTCTCCTTCATTGGCGGAAGCGTCGAGTCCTGATCTTCAATTGCCGCATCCGGATCATCGGAGCCTTCCACATACGCGCGGAAGAAACCAGCAAATTCCACTGTGCGGCCGGTCGCACGAAACTCTGCGTCGCCCACGGTGATGGTGACCGTGTCAAAGCGCAGAATGGCATCGGCCATCTGAGTCGCCATCGTGCGCTTCCAGATCATCTGGTAGAGCTTGTACTCGGCGCCGGAGAGGCCAATTTCATCGGCCGTCTTCATGTCCGTGCCGGCCGGGCGAATCGCTTCGTGAGCTTCCTGCGCGCCTTTGGTTTTGGTGGAATACTGGCGAGGTTCGGGGCTGAGATAATCCTTGCCGTACAGATCGTCGACGCGACCGCGAGCTGCCTTGATGGCTTCGCCGCTGAGGTTCACGCTGTCAGTTCGCATGTAGGTGATGTGACCGTCTTCGTACAGACGCTGAGCCACCTGCATGGTCTGTCGAGCGGACATGCCGAGCTTGCGGTTAGCTTCCTGCTGCAGAGTACTGGTCGTGAAGGGCGGATAGGGTCGGCGAACCTGCTGTTTCTGTTCGATCGTGCTGACCGACCACGGCATCTTCTGAATGCGAGCCAGGGTATCGCGAGCCATTGTCTCGCTGAGCAGCAGAACGTCACTGCCTTCCTTGAGGCGTCCGGTGTTTTCATCGAAGTCTCGACCGCTGGCGATTCGTCGCCCGCCGATCGTTTGCAGAACAGCTTCGAAAGGAGAACCTGATGAAGCCTGCAGGGACGCCTTCAGGTCCCAGAACGTGCCGCTGCGGAACTTCATGCGTTCGATTTCGCGAGCCACCAGCAGACGGACCGCAACGCTTTGAACTCGGCCGGCCGACAGTCCTCGAGCAATCTTTTTCCAAAGCAGCGGACTGAGTGTGTAGCCGTAGAGACGGTCGACGACGCGGCGAGTTTCCTGAGCCTGGACAAGATTTTCATCCAGATTTCGCGTGTTGCGAATCGCTTCGAGGATCGCTGGCTTTGTGATTTCCGAGAAAGTCATGCGGCTGACAGGCACTGTTGGCTTCAGAACCTGAACGAGGTGCCAACCGATGCTTTCCCCTTCGCGGTCTTCGTCGGTCGCCAGGACCAGTTCTTTGACCTTCTTCAGGGATTCTTTCAGTTCGGCGATCAGCTTCTTTTTCTCTGCCGGCACGACATAGAGCGGGTCGAAGTCGCTTTCGACGTTGACTCCCAGTGTCGACCACGATTCTTTCTTGATCGCCTGCGGAATTTCCGACGCGCTGGAGGGCAGGTCGCGGATGTGGCCCATGCTGGCCTTCACGATGTAGTCATCTCCCAAAAAGCCAGCAATTTTCTTGGCTTTTGCGGGAGATTCGACGATGACCAGAGCCTTTTTCTGAGATGCCATGAACGAGATGTTTCAGGTTTGAAGGAGATCAAAAAGTGCCTGTTTCTCCGGCTGGTAGACTCGGTATACAGCCGGAGAAACAGACCTTTTCAAACTCGAAAGGAAATGAAATTGAAAACGAGGGAGACCGCGAAAGAACCACGGGCCCTGTCAGACAGGAAATCGAGACAAGTCGCCCCTGCCCGCCGGAAGCCGGAAGGTTTGAACGATACATCACCCAATCAGTTTTGGATGATGTAGACCGCACCATTTTTGGCTCCAGGGGGCCCGATCGGGTTGAGCCGGGGTCCAAAACAGGTTTGGAAGGCCTGTCATATCGGACCTCGGTTGACCTTGCCTCACCAATGGTGACAGCTAGAATCCGCGGCTTTCCCCTGTGGGCGGGACCTGCGGAGCTTGCTGAAAAGTCAGCCTCGCAGCTCAGTTTCCTGAACGCGAACGTCACCACTGTTGAAGTCGACAGTGCTGTCTGCCTCGCGTAATGGGATAAAGCATTGTTCCGAGGTCTGTCAAGTCAGTCGCTCGAACGATTCTCCGCGAATACTTCTGGACGGCACGAGTTTCCGCAATGAGTTCTCCATTTACATTCTTCCGCCGTAATCAGCATGTCTGGATGGTTGGCATCGTCATTTTGTCGATGGTGGCCTTCACGATCAGCGACATGATGACTCAGACTTCCAGCCACTTTGTGACGCTCGGAATTCTGCTCGGTGGCGGCATCTTTGCGTTTCTGGGAATCAGCCAGGGGCGATGGGTTCAGTACGGGATTGCCGGAGCAGCACTGGGCGGACTCTTTGGATGGATTATTCCAGGTGCCATCAGTTCACCGACCGGATTTTATCAGCCGTCCACGATCGGCGTGTTCGACGACAAGCGAATTCAGGAACTGACTCGACGTCGAATGATTGCCAATGTGTTCATGCAGCAGGCATGTGCTCGCACAGAGACTCAGCCACGGCTGTTTGGCTTCGCAGGCGGCGGTCAGGTCACAGAACTCGACCTGATGTTTGGTGAAATCCTGCGAGCCGAAGCGAAGGACCTGGGTATCTCTGTTACGAATGGAATGGTCACCAAGTACCTCCATTTTCTGACGCAGGACAAGCTGACCAGCAGCATGTTTGCCGAGATTCGAAGCGGCATGAACATTGGCGGAGAAGTTGTTTCTGAGCCGGAAGTGTTTGATGCCTTCCGCCAGGAACTGGAAGCTCGTCTGGCGTGGTTCCAGCTGACTCCAGGTGGCACCAGCCTGCCCCAGGCGCCTGGTGTGCTGTATGAACTGTTCAAGCGATCGCGAGTGAATCAGCGACTGAATACTGTTCGTCTGGATGTGGATGCATTTGTTCCGGAAGTGGAAGAACCAAAGGACGCGGATGTTGAGCGATTGTTCGCTGAGTACCGTTTGAAGTTTCCAAACACGGATGAACCAGGGTCACCAGGATTCCGACAGCCAAACAAAGCAAAACTGGCTTACCTGGAACTCGGCTACAAGACGGTCGAAGCTAGTGTCACACCGCCGACCGATCAGGAAGTAGAAGCCTACTACAACGAAAAGAAAGACCTGCTGTACCGTAAGGAAGCAGAACCAGAGACACCAGAAAAGACCGAAGGTGCTGCGCCAGCAACGCCGGAATCTGGTGCGGCTCCTGATCCAAATGCGGCTCCAGCAGCTCCAGCGGAAGGTGCGAAAACAGAAACTCCTGCACCGGATGCACCTAAGCCAGAGGGTGCCGCTCCTGAGGCTCCAAAGCCAGAAGGCGCTGCTCCTGCTCCTGGTACCGACGCACCGAAGGCTGAGGCACCAAAAACGGAAGCACCAGCGCCGGCCACTCCGGAAGGACAGCCAGGAGCGACCGAGCCTCCAAAGGAAGCTCCAGCACCCACAGAAACTCCGGCGGAAGCCCCGAAGACGGGCGAAGAGTGTTTCCCGTTTTCACAGGAAAGCCAGCCAGCGGAGCAGCCAGCAGCTGCGGCTCCTCAGGCGACTGAGCCAGCCGCTGCCGCTCCCGCAGAAACACCAGCCGCTCAGGAAACGAAGCCGGCCGAGACGCCAGCGCAGCCAGCAGACGCGGCAGCACCAGCTCAGACTCCGGCCGACCAGAAGCCCGCTGAAGGTCAGCCAGCTGAAGGTCAGCCAGCAGATGCGAAGCCAGGTGACCCCGCTCCATTGACGATTCCGGCTGCAGGGCAGAATGGCGAGACGCCGGAGTTCATCATTCCAAAGGTCGAATACAAACCTCTGGATGATGAACTGAAGGCAGAAATTCGCGACCAGTTGCTGGATGAGAAGGTTCGCAAGGCCCTGCAGGAAAAAATGGACAAGATCATGGCAGACCTTCGAACGATCGAGCAGTCACGCTCGGCCGCTCGACGTGAAATCGTCACGAAGGAGCCTGACATTGCGGCCAAAGACCTGTTCGAAAGGATGAAGCCGTTCGGGGAAAAGATGGTTGATGAAATGAAGAAGCTTGCTGAAAAGCATGGAGCAAGCTTTGTCGAAACGCCGCTGATGAGTGACCTGGAACTGTATGAAGGAGAATCCTATCCCGTTGGCGGAGCGGTTGACATTTCGACACGCACGCCAGTGGTTGATGATGCCTTCGCATCGTTCTACTCGGGTCGTGAATTTGACCCTTATGATGACATCAGTCTGTATTCGAAGCGACGAGCCATCAAGACCAGTCTGGACCTCGACAGCGAAGAGACACAGTTTGCATGGTGGGTCATTGAGTTTTCTCCAAGTCATGTGCCAAAGCTCGATGATCCAGGTATCAAGGATCAGGTTGTGCTGGCTCTGAAGCGACAGAAGGCGCGGGAGATCGCGAAGAAGCGTGCCGAGGACCTGGCGAAGATCATCAAGGAAGGGCTGGCAAAGCCTGAAGGTGAGCGAAAGGACATGGCCGCGACTGTCGAAGGCCAGACTCTGAACGGTAAGGCGGAATCAGCCGCACTGACGGTTCGCCGAACTCAGATCTTCTCCTGGCTGGAGCCTTCGATGAATCCACAGATGGACTTCTTCCAGCAGACGCCTCCACGCATTTCGCAGATCCAGTTTTCGGATGATGCAGGTGGTTCCATTCGCTATGCGTTTGGTCCATTCATGAAGACCGTGTTCGAAGATCTTGCGGTCAACGACATTGGTGTTGTTCCTGACGACAACCTGCGAAGCTATTACGTCGTTCAGCCGATCGACCGAAACGCCAACGAGGAAATTCTGCGACAGCAGTTCCTGACCGAAGGGAAACAGTTTGCCTTCCGCTTTGGTTCGCTTGCCAACCTGGCCAGTGCGGAGATTGCTGCTCCGGCCACCAACGCCTGGGAACTTGCGTTGTGGAAGAAGTACGGCATTGATCGGGAAGCTCCGCCCGAGGAATAGCGTCCGCTGAAGACCAGAAATTCGCCTGGGCCGGTTCCGAGGAACCGGCCTTTTTTCATGGGATCGGTGTCGCTCACCCTGCAACAATTGCGGGTCTGGAAGAGTCTTCGGAAGTTGCCCGTTCAAACAGCGGGAACCAGTGCTCAGACCGGATTGAATGGATTCTCAGGCGACTCTACAATCCGCCGACTTTGGAAAAGCTGGGAAGGCTGTGTCTGCGCGGCCAAAGAGGATCTGAACGGGCTCTTTTGACTGTTCAGAGGGATCGATGATTTCCTCTCTCGGGAACTTTTCAAGGTTCGTCACCATTTCCTGTCTGTTCACCTCATCCTGCGCGCAAAATCTGCGTTTTTCCGACGGTTCGATGATTCTCGTTCACCGAGACGAGCTGACGGCGAGTCATCCAGATTTCGTTCAGGGTTCCGAACCTGCACATTTCGGAACTGAGGAGTCGACCGGCCTTCTGTTTCAGCGGAATCGGGGGTTGTCGGAGAAGAAATGGTGTCTTCAACGGGTCTGGGAATCATGTTTCCAGACGTGTTCGCTCGGCAAATAACAGGGACTCAGGACCAAACCTGACGTTTCGATTTCTGTTTTGGGGACGAGAATGGCGGATCAGGCTTCGTTGGGAATTGCTCCGGAGGAACTCGAAGAATGGTACGAGTCGCTTGAGGACATCCTGCATCGCTACGGTGAGGACAAGCTGAAGTCTCTGCTGGTCTGCCTGCAGGAACGCGCGTATGCTCGCGGCGTCAAGCTGCCCTTCACCGCGAATACTCCGTACATCAACACGATCCATCACACGGACCAGGTGAAGTTCCCGGGCAACCGTGAGCTGGAACGCCGGATCAAGAGTATCGTTCGCTGGAACGCCATGGCCATGGTCGTTCGCGCCAACAAATACTACGACGGCGTCGGCGGTCACATTTCAACATTCGCATCTTCCGCGACTCTGTACGAAGTTGCCCAGAATCATTTCTTCCATGCTCGCACAGCAGATCACACGGGCGACATGGTTTACTTCCAGGGCCATGCTTCGCCCGGGATGTATTCGCGAGCCTTCCTCGAAGGTCGCATCAGCGAAGATCAGCTGATGAACTTCCGACGCGAGCTGCCCGCTGGCGTGGGTCTCTCCAGCTATCCTCACCCCTGGCTGATGCCAACGTTCTGGCAGTTCCCGACGGTGTCGATGGGACTTGGTCCAATCTGTTCGATCTACCATGCTCGCTTCCTGCGATACATGGAACATCGCGGCCTGCTGGATACGTCCAAGTCACGAGTCTGGGCATATCTTGGTGACGGTGAATGTGACGAGCCGGAATCTCTGGGTGCGCTGACACTGGCATCACGCGAGAATCTCGACAACCTCACCTGGGTCATCAACTGCAACCTGCAGCGACTGGACGGCCCGGTTCGAGGCAACGGCAAGATCATTCAGGAACTGGAAGCGGCGTTCCGCGGTGCCGGCTGGAATGTCATCAAGGTCATCTGGGGATCAGACTGGGATCCGCTTCTCGATAAGGACGTTGACGGCAAGCTCGTGAAACGCATGGGCGAAGTCGTGGACGGCCAGTATCAGAAGTACACGGTCTCCGATGGTGCTTACATCCGTCAGCACTTCTTTGGCGCTGATCCTGATGTGCTGAAGATGGTGGAGCACCTGTCAGACCAGGTCATGGAGAACATTCGTCGTGGTGGTCATGATCCTGAAAAGGTCTATGCCGCCTACCATGCCGCCGTGAATCACAAGGGTGCGCCGACCGTGATCCTGGCCAAGACCGTCAAGGGTTACGGCCTTGGTGAAGCCGGCGAAGGCAAGAATGTTGCTCACAATCAGAAGAAGATTGCTGAAGACGAACTGAAGGCATTCCGAAATCGCTTTGGTATTCCGGTCAGCGACGCGGAAATCGGCAAGCTGCCATTCTACAAGCCGGAACCGGACAGCCCGGAAATGAAGTACCTGAATCAGCGTCGAGCTGCTCTGGGTGGCTTTGTTCCTGAACGTCAGGCCTGCACGGAGAAGCTGGAAGTTCCGGAACTCCGCGACAAGATTTTTGATTCCAAGCCGCTGCTGCCTGGCAGTGATGGCGGTGAAGGTTCAACCACCTTTGCGCTCGGCACGATCATTCGCGGACTGATTCGACACAAGAGCGTTGGTCCTCGCATTGTTCCGATCATCCCTGACGAAGCGCGAACGTTCGGGATGGAAGGTCTGTTTGCACTGTGCGGGATTTATTCCAGCAAGGGCCAGCTGTACGAACCAGTCGATGCGAACAGCACGATGTACTACAAGGAAGCTCGCAATGGCCAGCTTCTGGAAGAAGGCATCAACGAAGCCGGTGCGATGGGATCATTCATCGCGGCAGGGTCTGCTTATGCAAACCTCGGCATGAACATGGTGCCGTTCTACGTGTACTACTCGATGTTTGGTTTCCAGCGAGTCGGCGACCTGATCTGGTGTGCCGCGGATACTCGCTGCAAGGGGTTCCTCTGCGGTGGAACGTCCGGCCGAACAACGCTGAATGGCGAAGGTCTTCAGCATGAAGATGGACACAGCCAGCTGATGGCATCAACCGTGCCGACGATTCGCTCCTACGATCCTGCCTTCGGTTATGAACTGGCAGTCATCGTTCAGGAAGGTCTGCGTCGGATGTATGCCGAAGGTGAAGAAATCTTCTACTACCTGTCGGTCTACAACGAAGCGTATGTGCATCCTGCGATGCCGGAACGCGAAGGCGTGGTCGACGGCATCATCAAAGGCATGTACCGCTACAGCTCAACGGACAGCGGCGAGGGCCAGCGTCATCGCCCTCAGCTGTTCGGCAGTGGAACGATTCTGCGTGAAGCCATTCGTGCTCAGCAGATCTTGAAGGACAAGTACAACATCGGCAGCGATGTCTGGAGCGTGACCAGCTACAACGAGCTGCGTCGTGACGCGATGGACTGTCAGCACTGGAATGATCTGCATCCTGGCCAGACCACGAAACGCAGCTTCCTGGAGCAGACACTGGACGGTGTCACAGGTCCGTTCATTTCCACGAGCGATAACGTTCGAGCAGTCGCGGATCAGATCCGTGAGTGGGTTCCGGGCGAGTACATCGTTCTGGGAACCGATGGTTTCGGACGCAGCGAAACTCGACCGGAACTGCGACGCCACTTCCAGATCGATGCGGAATGCACAGCGTACGCGGCACTTCGAGGACTGTCCCGCATGGGAGCCTTCGACGCCGCCAAACTGCCCGGCATTCTGAAGGAACTCGAAATCGACCCGGAAAAGATCAATCCGTTGAATGCATGAGGAGAGTAGTCAGTAATCAGTTTTCAGTGTTCAGTCAATCGCATCATGGCGTTGCATCGGCGATGGTGAATAATGAAGACCGAATTCTGGCACTTTGACCCGGCTTTTCTGAAAACTGAACACTGAAAACTGAACACTGAAAACGATAACTATGTTCGAATTCAAATTGCCGGAAGTGTCTGAAGGTGTGACCTCGGTTGATGTCGCGGAAGTGCGGGTCAAGGAGGGTGATGTCATCACGTCAGGCGCGATCGTTTGTGAAGTCGAAACGGACAAGGCGGTTGCGGAAATCAACTGTCCTCATGCCGGCCGCATTGCCAAAGTTCTGATCAAGTCCGGCGACAAGGTTTCAGTGGGTCAGCCCATTCTGGTCATTGAAGCATCCGGAGCTGCTTCGGCACCTGCTCCGGCTGCAAAGCCAGCGCCTGCTGCGGCAGCTCCTGCACCGGCTGCTGCCCCTGCAGCTTCGTCTCCCGCACCAGCCGCTTCCTCGCCGGCAGGGCCAGTGGAATTCCGGTTGCCGGAAGTGTCTGAAGGTGTGACGAAAGTTGATGTCGCTTCCGTCGCGGTCAAAGTGGGCGACACGATTGCGGCCAATGCGGTCGTCTGCGAAGTCGAAACCGATAAGGCAGTTGCGGAAATCACCTGTCCTCATGCAGGCACCATTACTGCGGTTCACATCAAGCCAGGAACGACCATTCCTATCGGCGAACTTCTGCTGACAATCAATTCGTCATCAGGAGCTTCCGCTGCTTCTTCGGCGCCCACCCCTGCTCCAAAGACAACAACAGACGCTGCAGCACCAAAAGCTGCGCCGGTCTCTGTTGCTTCTTCTGCACCAGCGTCTCCGGCAGCGGCCATTGCGGCTCGGCCTGATGGCCCACCGGCCCCGGCTGGCCCGGCAACTCGACGCCTGGCGCGCAAACTGGGAGTCAATCTGAAGCTCGTGAAGGGTTCTGCCGCTGGCGGACGAATCACGATTGAAGATGTCGAAGCGTATGTTCGTGATCGAATGGCACAGCCATCGGTTCCGGCAGCAGCATCGGCCCCGGGATTTGGAATTGTTCAGGCTCAGCCGCTTCCGGACTTCAGCAAGTTCGGACCGGTGGAAAAGCAGCCGATGAACAAGATCTTCCGGACGGCAGCTTCAAACCTGCATGCTGCCTGGGTCACAATTCCTCACGTCACTCAGCACGACCTCGCGGACATCACGGAACTGGAAGCGGCTCGCAAGCGTTACGTGAAGGCCAATCCGAATTCGCCAAAGATCACGATGACCGCCATCATGATCAAGGCCGTCGTCGGTGCACTGAAGGCGTTCCCGAACTTCAATTCCAGCGTCGACATGGTGTCCGGCGAGCTGGTTGTGAAGCAGTACTATCACATCGGCGTCGCGGTCGACACACCGAATGGTCTTGTCGTTCCTGTCATTCGCAACTGCGATCAGAAGAACATTCTGCAGGTGGCAGCGGAACTGACGGAGATCGCCACGAAGGCGCGTGATCGCAAGCTGAAGACGGAAGACATGCAGGGCGGAACCTTCACAATCACCAACCTTGGCGGGATCGGCGGCACCGCGTTCACTCCGATTGTGAACTATCCTGAAGTCGCAATCCTTGGCATGTCTCGTTCGATCAATCAGCTTGTCCTGGAGAACGGCCAGGTCAACGAACGCATGATGCTTCCTCTTTCACTGTCGTATGACCACCGAGCCATCAACGGCGCGGATGCGGCTCGCTTTGTTGTGAAGCTGTCCGGCAGCCTGACGAATTTCCTTGAGCTTTTTTAGCTTAGCCTGCGGCTGATCGCAGTGGACATAGGCAGGGTGAAGGATGACGCGCGGGCAGCGAAGGGGCAGCGCGCGTGGGAATCAGAGGAAGAATGGGATTGATGGGTATAATGAACGCAGGGCGTTGGCAGTCACTGCGAATCAAGTGATGATGTCGTGGACGATGCGGCCGTAGATGTCGGTTGGTCGGAAGTCGCGACCGGCGTATCGGTAAGTCAGACGTTCGTGATCCAGGCCCAGCAGATACAGCAACGTCGCATGCAGATCATGCATGTGGATCTTGCCATCAACGGCGAGATGTCCGATTTCATCAGTGCTGCCCCATGAAAAGCCTGGTTTGACACCGCCGCCGGCCAGAAACACTGTGAAGCCTCGAGGATTGTGATCTCGCCCATCCGCGCCCTGTGAAAACGGTGTGCGTCCGAATTCGCCGCCCCACCAGACGATTGTGTCTTCCAGAAGTCCTCGCTGTTTCAGATCGGCCAAAAGTCCCGCGACAGGCTTGTCGGTGGCCTTCGCATGAACCGCATGCTGCGGCATGTTCGAATGCTGATCCCAGCGAGGATTCGTGGACTGGTCCGCGTAGTTGACCTGCACGAAGCGAACGCCGGATTCACACAGTCGTCGAGCCATCAGGCATTGCCGTCCGAAGTCGTCTGTTTCCTTCTGACCGATCCCGTACATCGCCTGAGTCTCTTTTGTCTCTGACGACAGATCCAGAAGTGATGGTCCGATTGACTGCATTCGCCAGGCCATTTCATAGTTTCGAATGGTGGCTTCTGCATCACTGCGCCGCTGATGAGTCTGAGTGGCCTGAATCTGATTCAGTCGCTGAGTCAGTCGAAAGCGTCGTTCTGTTTCGTCCGATGAGAGGACAGGATTCTTCAGGTGTTCAATCGTCATCTGACTGGCAGGCTGAAAGGAACGACCGATGGATGTTCCCTGGCAGACCGTCGGCAGGAACGCATTGCCATAATTTCGCGGGCCACCGTTCGCATCGGATGGCTGCAGAGACACAAAGCCCGGAAGGTCCCGATTCTCGGTGCCCAGTCCGTACAGGATCCATGACCCCAGTGAAGGCCTGACCTGAGCCGTCGCACCGGTATGAAGGAACAGCGTTGAAGGACCGTGAGCCACTCCCTCCGTATGCATCCCGTGAAGGAAGCAGAGGTCATCCACGTGACGGCGAATCTCCGGAAACAGATCGGAAACCCAGCGACCGGTCTGACCGGCCTGGCGAAATCGCCACAGAGGCTTCATGAGTCGTTGTTTTGTGACCTGGCCGAAATCACCAAATCTCACGCCTGTGAAATCGATCGACTGACCATCTCGACTCAGCAATTCCGGCTTGTAATCAAACGTATCCACATGGCTTGGGCCGCCCTGCATGAAGATAAAAATGATTCGTTTGGCGCGCGGGGTGACGACGGGAAGGAGCGGTGTGACAGCTGAAGTTTCGGCGGAAGCGGTTTCCGACACGATGGCCTGCAACGCAAGAGCTCCAAAGCCGCAACCAGCGCTGGCGAGCAGATTTCTTCGTGACACGATCTCGGAAGAATCGTCTGGTTGCATACTCGGCCCCGTTTCAGACCCTGAAGCGATGAACTTGTGGAAGACCGTCCGGTTACTCCACACTCAATCAGTGTAGCCCTGCCCTGCCCCGGTTGTCACCGCCCATTGCAAATCATCGGGCAATACGAATGGACAAGGTTCGCCCCGCGTTTGTTGTTTGTGCAGATTCACGAAAAATGTGAAGCAATTTCAGGGGTTTGGGAATTCAGTCGGGGCGTTTTGCGAGGATTTCCGTCTGGAATTGCAATTCCTCGGTGCACCCTCATACTTCCGCTCAAATGAGTCACCAGTGCCGTTGCCGCAGAGGCTGTGAAGTACCAAAGAGCGAAGCTGCGGCCTTCCACTTTCCTATCTCACCGCGAACCGTCTGATTCACCCGATGATGGTTTGCCGGTAACTCAACCAGACCGAAGAACACCACAAGGGGACGGAGAAAACGATGTCAGCTGCCGAGTTTCCAATTCCGCTTCAGAACTACAAAGCGATTGCACTCAACCCCGCGAATCCGAAACTGACAGCCGAACAGCGTGAGATTCTTCGCAGCAATATTCAGCTGTGTCGCGACGCCATTATTTTCTTCACTGCCATTGCCGACGCGAAGGGTCTTGGCGGACACACCGGCGGTCCCTTCGACACGGTTCCGGAAGTGTGCATCATGCATGCGTTCATGAAGCACGCAGCCAGCGGTGGCACACCGGACGTCCTGCCTGTCTTCTTTGACGAAGCGGGACACCGAGTCGCGACTCAGTACCTGATGGCCGTACTGGAAGGCGAATTGCCGATCGAGAAACTGTATCACTACCGCGAATACCTTTCGCATCTGCCGGGTCATCCGGAACGAGGATTCACGCCGGGAGTCAAGTTTTCCTCAGGCCGACTGGGCCACATGTGGCCGTTCGTGAACGGTGTCGCAATTGCCAACCCCGGCAAGGTTGTCTTCATGCTGGGATCGGACGGATCGCAGATGGAAGGCAACGACGCCGAAGCTGCTCGCCTGGCGGTGGCTCAGAAGCTGAATGTCAAACTGCTGATCGACGACAACGACGTGACCATTGCCGGTCATCCGTCTGATTACCTTCCGGGCTATTGCGTTGCGAAGACTCTGGAAGGACACGGACTGCAGGTCAACATCGGCGAAGGCGAAGATCTCGACTCGCTGTATGCTCGCATGTGTGCAGCGGTGACATCCACTGGTCCGATTGCACTGATCAATCGACGCAAGATGTGTGTCGGTATCAAGGGGCTGGAAGGCAGTGCTCACGGTCACGACGTGATCAAAGTCTCTGTCGCAAAAGACTACCTGACTGCACGTGGCTGCACGGCGGCTGTGGAATACTTGAACAACGTTGCCAAAGGTCCATCCGGTCCGACGTTTGAAGGATCCGATGCGAAGAGTGTCGGACGCAATCGAGACCTTTTCGGCAAGATTCTGAACGAGATCCTCGACGGCATGACAGAGGCTCAGAGAGTCGCCACTGTGCGAGTCTTCGACAGCGACCTCGAAGGATCCTGCGGTCTGAATCACGTTCGGGCTTCCCATCCGGAAGTGTTTGTTCGTGGCGGCATCATGGAGCGAGGAAACTACTCAGCGGCCGCGGGCTTCGGCTACGAGACGGGGCGTCAGGGGATTTTCGCGACGTTCTCTGCGTTCCTTGAAATGGTGGTGTCCGAAATCACCATGGCCCGGCTGAATCAGGCCAACGTGCTGGCTCATTTCTCGCACGCCGGCTGCGACGACATGGCGGACAACACCTGTCACTTCGGTCTGAACAATATGTATGCCGCGAACGGACTGCCTGACGAAGGACGCGATACGACTCGTCTGTACTTCCCGGCGGACCAGCATCAGTTCAAGGCCTGCATGAAGAAGATCTTCAACGACGCCGGACTGCGATTCATTTATTCGACGCGTTCCGGTGTTCCAGACTTGCTGAAGGAAAACGGTGAGAAGTTCTACGGCAGTGACTACACGTTCGTGACCGGTCGCGACGATTTGATTCGTGAAGGTTCGGACGGGTACATCGTCACCTTTGGAGAAACGGTTTACCGAGCACTCGATGCGGTTATCAGGCTGAAGGCTGAAGGCATCAACGTCGGTCTTGTCAACAAAGCGACTCTGAACGTTTACGACGAAGCGATGATGGCCAAACTGGCGGCCGCTCCTATGGTACTGGTAGCCGAATCCTTCAACGTGAATACCGGACTGGGATCACGCTTTGGCACTGAGTTGCTGAAGCGAGGATTTGCGGGACGCTACAACAACATTGGAACTCACCGTGAAGGTTCCGGCGGACTCTGGCAGCAGATGGGTTACCAGGGTCTGGACTCCGCGGGAATTCAGCAGTCCGTTCGGACGCTGCTGAAGAAGTAGGAAACGATTGGGTCTCTTTCCGGCGAAGAGTGACTTCGCCGGGAAGTTCCCGTCAGTCGAATCAAAGGCACAGGTTTCGCGATGTTTGAAAAAGGGTTTCTCGGCTACCCGACAACCTTCATGCTGGACTTCGTCGTCTGTGCACTGGTGCTGGTTGTACCGCTGCTTCTGCTGAGTCTCTGGCTGGTCAAGTTTCGCCGGCAGTACCTTGCACACAAGCGACTGCAGATTGTTCTGGGCGTTGTGCTGCTTGCGGCGGTAACAGCATTTGAAGTCGACGTGCAACTGGTTCATGGCGGCTGGGAGAAGATTGTCTCCCGGCAGAATCTTGATGAAGCGGCTCTGGCCGCCAAGATCGCGTCGGTTCGTCCGTGGCTGCTGGTGCATCTGGTGTTTGCTATCACGACTCCCTTTTTGTGGGTCGCCACCATCGTTCTGGCGTTGAAGCGATTTGGTTCAAACCCAATGCCGGGTGCTCACAGCAAACTTCACTCACTGCTTGGCTGGGCCTCGACGATTGATATCACGCTGACGTCGGTGACGGGCTTGTTGTTCTATTACGTCGCCTTCATGAAGTAGCGACTTCTGTCCGGGCCGGTTGTAACGAGGAATCGGATTCCTCCGAGCAAAGCGGTTGCATCGGTTTCTCGCGTTCCGGTGACCACGGAATTTGCGCGCTGTGGCAAAAAGACAACATGCCCTGAAGTGCGTGTGTCAGAGTTCGGCTGAGACTTGAGACATTGTGTTCCGGAACTCCCGGTTCGCAATGATGCTCAGCAGAATCTGGAAGGCACCGGCGGCATGTGGGCTTCAGTGAGAAACCATCGAACAGATCTCTGGCTTTGCGCCGCGCTGGGGATACTCACGTACTTCGCTTTTCGCGATTCGCTCCACTATCAGTTTTTGAACTGGGATGATCCGGCTTACATCACCTATAACGACCTCATCAAGAGTTGGTCCTTTCAGAATCTGAAAGGGATCGCCACGGAAGTCGTGACTCGGAACTACGCGCCCGTCACGATCTTTTCGTTTCTGCTCGACCATACCGTGTGGGGAATGAATCCTGCCGGATATCGATTCACCAACTTTGCTCTGCATTTTCTGAACGGACTGCTGGCGTTTCAGTTGCTGAAGCAGCTCGGATGCACTCGCTTCGTCGCATGGACGGCCGCCGCATTGTTCCTGATACATCCGATCCAGATGGAAAGTGTCGTCTGGATTTCGTCGCGCAAGGGGCTGTTGTGCACGGCATTTATGCTGGGAGCCGGCATCGTGCGACTGCGTCCTTCGCCCAGCGGTCGTCAGGAAGCGTGGTATCTGCTGTGGCTGGTGCTGGCCCTGCTCTCCAAAGCTCAGGCCGTGATTCTCGCGCCGATGATCATGCTGTATGACCTGGTAGTCGCGAAGCAGAAGCTCGTGGAGACGATCCCGCGGCACTTCATTCCGGCGCTGGTTTCGTTCCTGCTGCTGCTGATGACCATGGGTGCTCAGAACACGGTGCTTGGCGGTGTTCGAGGTCACATGTCGCTTGGACTGCTGCAGATTCTGGCTGTGGACGTGACGATTCTGTGGCAGTACGTCGGAAAGCTCTTCTGGCCCACGGACCTGTGTGTGATGTACGACCCGGCCACGAGAGGCATCTGGAAGCAGGTGCTGGCTGGACTTGCAGGCTGGCTGGCCGTCGCGGCAGTGTTCTGGAAGATTCGGCGGTCACAGCCGCTGGCGATCTACGGTGCAGGCTGCATCGCTTTGCTGCTGTTTCCGGTTCTGAACTTCTTCCGCATTACGACGCTGATGAACGACCGGTATTTGTATCTGCCGTGTCTCATTGCCTTCGCGATGTTCTTTGGCGTGCTGGATCGAGCCTTCTGCTGGTTTGCTGACAGTGTGCCTGCGAAAGTGACAACTGCGGCCCTGCGCACGGCGGTCGCCGGCGCGTGTCTTGGCGGAACAATGATCGCAGGAGCCGGTTATCTGCCAGTGTGGAACAGTCCGTTCGACCTGTGGACTCACACGTTATCTCATTATCCCGACATGCCAATTGCCCGGATTCAGATGGCACTGACGGAGTATGACAGCGGGCGAGTCTTCACGGCGGTGGAACAGATGCGAGCCTCGCTCCGGGAGTGTAAGCCGGATGAACTGGATCGAGAACGAATGACCGTGTTCCTCGAAGAATGGGAACGCGAAGCTTCCCGGAAGAAGGCTCCTGAAGACCTGAAGACTCCCGACCTGCTGTCCAGTTCACTGTAAGCGGAAAGCCAGCCATGCCGGCCACAGGACAACCTGAAGAATCGCAAAGTTCAGGACGATTCTGGCTGGTCGCCTGGGTCCTGGCATTTGCGCTGATCGTCTGGTTTGCGGACGGGATGTTTCTGCTGAAGCGTGATCTGTGGATGGATGAAATCCACTCGTGGCTGCTGCTCACAGCAGCATCGCAGGATTACATGCTGGATGCTCTGGCTGACGGAGCAGACTTCAATCCTCCGGGCTGGTATCTGACGAGCCGCTGGCTGACTTCCGTGTCGAGCCTTCGCACTGAAGTGGTGTATCGATTGCTTTCGCTCGTCTGGATGACATCGGCGCTGGTGGCCGTCTGGATTCTGCTGACGCGACGGTATTCCGGGCGAGCTTCTTTGATCGCTGTTGCTGCTGCCGCGGCCCATCCACTGATCATCTACCAGTCGACGGAGATTCGCTTCTACAGTTTCTGGTGCATGACGATCCTGTGGCTGGTGGTGAGTCTCGACTGGAAGCCTCGTACACGGACGACGAGTTTGCTTCGTGTGATCAGTTGCTGCCTGCTGTCGACTCTGACCGTGACGACGCATTACTTCGGGATCATCTCCGTTGGACTTGTGTGTCTGCCTGCGGCCGTTCGCCTGGTCAGGCAGCGACAGAGATCTGGAAGTCTGCTGATCTCGATGCTTCCTGCCGTCATCGCTCTGGTGGCCGTTCTGCCGTATCTGAAAGGGCAAAAGGCTGCTCTGACACGACCGACGTGGATCTCGCCTCCGACGATCTCCGACAGTCTAATGTTCCTCGAAGCACTGCTGCCGTATCGGCCAGTGCTGATTGGCGGACTGACTCTGCTGACGATTCACTGTGTCAGGAAGCGGATGCCTGGCGCTGAAGCAGGTGTTGCTCTGCCGGTAGCTCGAGTATCGTGGGAGCTGATCTGTCTCTGCATGATGCCGGTGGCCATTGTTGTGATCTCATGGATTCTGCAGCCGGCACTGGTGACGCGATATGCCATCGCGGGAATTCTGCCTTCAGCCTGTTTCTTTGCTCCGATAGTGCATTCGCTCTCAGGGGCGAAGCAGCGAGTGATCGCGTTTCTGCTGCTGATTGCCATTGGGTATTCCGTACGTGACACGGTGAAAAGTGCGGAGCTGGATGCGGAACTGAGGCAGGAGCTTGCCACACGGCTTCGTGAATGCGATGGCGGGCCGATTGTGATGGAGGATCGTATTGTCTGGATGTCGCTGCTGCATCGCTTCAGTGACCTTCAGGCCGCGTGCTGGCTGGCGGACTTTGAAGAACACGAGCTCAGCGAAGATTCCGCGCTGAGGATTGTTCAGAGAGATGCAGGACGAAAAATTCAGAAGTGGTTTCCGGCATATCACATGATGCCGCTGTCGACTCTCTCGCAGGCGAAGGAATTCTATGTAGTGACCTACGAAGGCGCGTCTGCGGATATGCTGAAATACCCACAGACGTATGTCAGAAGACCCCTGTCAGCGGGCCTGTTTTGCTTCAAAAGCGTTGAGAAAAAACAGCATTTGAGCCTGTTAGCTCCGAAGCGGAAAGGTTTTGTCCAAAAATCTTTTGACGAGGGAAAAAGGTGACCTAGGTTCTTGATGTCCCGTTCAAACGAGCACCTGACAACAGGAGACGAACAGCCGGGACAAACAACAAGAGTGTTAACTCTGCGTGGCAGAGTTCTTTTTGGCGGATGACACTCCGCCGTGACGTCACCTGCCCTGCGAAGGGCGCAATGTGAGGGGATGTAAAATGACCAAGTTCGCAAACAGCATTAAGAAGTTCCTGAAGTCAGAAGACGGCCCAACTGCAGTTGAATATGCAGTCATGCTGGCTCTGATCATCGTCGTCTGTCTGGCTGCAGTATCAGCAGTCGGCAGCAACGCGAATGCTCGATTCAACAAGGTATCGAGCTACCTGACATAGTTCGAAAGCAGCGGGTCTGTCCCGTCTGCAATCTTATAAAGAGAAGGAATGCGGCTCTGCTGTGTTCCTTCTTTTTTTTGCGCGCGCACGAATGCAGTGGTGCGCGGTGTCTCCGGTGAACACGTGGTGTCGTCATGCAACGTGACAGACAACCTGGGAGAATTCCGCAAAGTCGTTCTTGACCCCCTGGATTCGTGACCTAGGTTTGCAATATCGGACGGAAGCTGTGGATCAATCACAGCAGCATCAGGAATTAACTATCGGAGAATTGATCCAATGAGTCGAGTACGAGCCTGCGTTAAGCGTTTCCTTGTTTCAGAAGATGGTCCTACAGCGGTTGAGTATGCCGTCATGCTCGCATTGATCATTGTTGTCTGTCTGGCAGCTGTTTCAGCGGTCGGAAGCAATGCGAACGGCAAGTTCAACAAAGTACGTACCTACCTGTCGTAATCACTGAAGACGTGTCTGCGAATCCCTGAGTTTTTGTCGCGTGAATCTGGAGTTTGAGATGATTCCGTACTGGATGGAATTAAGTCCGTCTGACCTGATTCAGGGAACCGCGGTACTTTCGATGGCACTGACGTTTCTGTTTCTGAGTTTTGGCGGCTCAGCCCGTCGAATCTGAGAGCAATCACACACAACACTGGTATCGAAGTCCATCGGGAATGATGGGAGTCGATAACGGTCTGACTAAGCATTAATTGACTGTTTGAATTCGGAGCCCCTCCAATGGACGTCACTGAGTTTCTGCTTCACAACTGGCACATCAAAACTGTTTCCATCATCCTGATTGTTGCTGCCTGGATTGATGGCCGACAGTTGAAAGTACCAAACTGGATTACCTACCCGATGGTTCTGTCCGGTTTGATCTATTCGACCTGGGCAGGTGGTGCTGCCGGCTTCGGCGGCGGACTGCTGGGCATGGTCGTTGGGCTGCTGACCCTGCTTCCACTGTATGCCGTAGGCGGCATGGGAGCTGGTGACGTGAAGCTGATGGCGGGCATTGGTGCATGGCTCGGCTGGAAGATCACTTTCGCGGCCTTCTGCGTTTCGACAGTTGTCGGAGCCGTGATGGCAGTGCTGATGGTTCTGTGGCGTCGAAGTCTTCGACATCACTATGACCAGTTCCTGCTGATTCTGAGCGAGTGGATGGTCATTCGTGACCCTTACAAGCTGTCAGAAATCGCAGCAGAGCGCAAGCCTCGCATGATGCTGCTTCCTTATGGGATTCCAATCTGCATCGGAACCATTGGCTACTTCATCTACAACAACATGATCTAAGTCCGGCAAAGACTGCCGGAAGATATGGGATGGCGGCATGGGGCTCCCTGCCATCCGACTCTGAAGGTTTCAGAGGTCCTTAGTCTGCGGAATGCAGGTGAACAGAGATGTCCTGGTTTGAGTTTCCTGTCAGCATTCGGTGAAGCAAAAACGTCTTCATGCCGATGATGATGCTGATGGGGTATAGATCGACTGTCCCGCGTGTATGGTTCGGCAGAATCCGCCGATGGGAGAGTCTTCGAGGGGTGGACTCCATCATGAAAAATCAGTCAACCATCCTGCTTGTCGTTGCCGTTGGATGTGGCCTAGTTGCCATGCTCGGTGTTCGTCAGGCAATTAACAAGAAGGACTCCAATCAGGAAGAGATGGTCGATGTTCTGTCGGCCAGCGTTGATATTCCTGCGGGGGTTCCTCTGAACGAAACGAACGTACGATTTGTTCCAATGGCAGTCTCATCGGTTCCGGAAGGAGCTGTGACGTCAATGGAAGAGATCGCAGAGCGAGGTCTGAAGGTTCCGGTTGTTACTGGCGACTGGATTCTGAAAGGCAAGCTCGGAGAAAAGGGACAGTTCGGTGCCATCATCCGGATTCCTCCGGGCATGGCAGCCGCCACGATTCCGGTGGACGCCACAACGGCGCACAGCGGAATGCTGAAGGCCGGCAATCGAATCGACCTTCTTCTCACCTATGCGGAGACCGGACCAACCGGCACTCACCAGAAGACGATTGCAGTTCTTGAGTTTGTGGAAGTCTTTGCGGTAGACAATCGAATCTACGGCACTGACAAAGAAGGGGAAGGTTCGGCAAAGAATATCTCTCTGCTTGTCACTCCCGAACAGGCCAAAGCAGTAACGCTCGCCAGCAACATTGGAAAGCTGTCGACGATCATGCGAAAGCCGGGGGATCGGGCAGACGAGAAGGGTTCAGGAGAGATCTCACAGGAGTTTCTGACAAGTTCCTTCATGGGATCAAACCTGGATGCTCCGTCAGTCGCAGCCGCGGAGACGGAAGTTTCTCAGCCGAAGCAGGAACAATCGAAGGACGTTGCTGCTCTGCTGGACGACGAACTGAGTCGTAACGCAGAACAGGATCCAGGTGGTTCAGTGCGACTGGCAGTTGCCGATGCACGCCCCACATGGACAATGGAAATTTACGAAGGCGACAAAGTGCGACTGGAGTCAGTGGAACTGCCGTCGGGAACACCGGCTGGCAGCGACTGGAACATCTGGAGCCTTTGGAACCAGAAGAAGTAGCAGGGGGGAGCTGGACGAATCGTCAGATCGTTCGGCTCATGGGATACTATCGCGCGGAGCGCGTTTTGAGTTGAAGTAGCGACACCTGCCCGTCAGGCAGATGTCGCTCTTCAGCGTTTCAGGGGTGCAGGGATGCTTTCGAAACGTCTCATGGCCGTTTGCATTGGAACGCTCGGACTGTTCTTCGCGTCTGCGGAGAGTTTTGGTCAGAGTACTGCGGCTTCGCCGGTCTATCAGATTCGTGAAGATCGCAACGAGGTTGCTCTGTTTGAACGTTTTTCAATGTTCATCGAGCACTCTGCGAAGATCCGTAAGGTCATGGACTTTGATGCAGAAGTCCTGACAGTTCAGACTGTGGAAGGCAATCCGAATCAGTTCCGGATTTACGCTCTGAAATCCGGCGTGACCTCGATCAGCGTTGTCGACGAGTTCGGCAAGAATTTCATGATTGAAGTACTGGTTCGTGGCGACGTGCGTCACCTGGAATCGTTCATCCGCAGACTCTATCCGGATGACACCATTACGATTGAAGAAATCAGTGACACCGCCGTTCGGCTGGATGGATGGGTGTCCCGTCCGGAAGCGGTCAGCGAAATTCAGGCGATTGCAGAACAGTTCTACGCCGAAGTGCTGAATCACATGAAGACCGGCGGCGTTCAGCAGATCATGCTGAAGTGTACCGTCCTTGAAGTTCAGCGATCAAAGCTCCGACGTCTCGGCATGAACTTCACGATGATTCGGCCGGACGGTTACCTGGTCACAACTCCAGGCCCGATCACTCCGATCACCGGCATTACCGCAGGCGGTGCCGGCACGACAATCACTCAGAACGGTTTTGGTTCCAGCAGCGTGACCTGGGGTCTGACACGGCCAAACGGAATCTATCAGGGCTTCATCCAGGCGATGGTTGAAGAGGGGTTGTTCAAGACTCACGCAACGCCGATGATCGTGACCCACAACGGCCGACCAGCCAACTTCCTGAGCGGTGGTGAAACTCCTGTTCCGGTCACAGCAGGTCTGGGTGCCGTTGGTATCGAGTTCCGTGAGTTTGGTATTCAGCTCAATACCGTGCCAGTGATCCTCGGAAACGGACGTGTGCGGCTGGAAGTCGAAGCAATCGTGCGTGACCAGGACTTTTCCAATACCGTAACGATCGGTGGTACCACAACCACCGCGTTCCGAACGAACAGTGCGAATACTCAGGTGGAAATGAACTTTGGCGAAGCCCTGGTCATCGCGGGACTGGTGTCAAAGCGAGGAGCTGCGACCACTCAGAAGGTTCCGTTCTTTGGCGAACTTCCCTATGTCGGTGCAGCCTTCAGTCGCAAGCAGTACACGGAGTCAGAATCAGAACTCATGATTCTGGTCACACCGGAACTGGTTGCTCCAATGCCGGCCGGACAGTTGCCTTCAGTCGGACCAGGTCTGCAGACGGACATCCCTGTTGACCGCGAGCTGTTCTTCAACGGCATGCTTGAAGTGCCAAAATTCGGTGACGAATGTGCTCACTGCACAAACTGCCTGCCAGGAGCGACCCACTGCCAGGATCCAAACTGTCAAAGCTGTCGCGGGAATGGTGAGAACTGCGTCCCGGGAACTGCCAAAGCAGCCCCAGCCGGAAAAGCCACGGTAGCCCCGGCAGCTCAGTCTCGACCGTTGCCGGCAGGTGACGCGGGCAAGAGTGGAAAACCAGTGGCTCCCGTCAGTCGGCGTACATCGAAGTCGGGATTGATTTCACCCACCATGAGATAAGTGGGAACTTTGCCCGTCGGAGAAATCCCCGGTGAAAATATGAGAATCAGTTCGTTTAGGTCCTAGAGTTCAGGGTGCCTGTTTCTGTGTATTGGTGAGGTGTGTTCGTCGACTTACGCTGATCAGCGGATGATGGCGAGTGTGATTTTCGGTACGAACTTTCAGAACGAGACTCGAAATGAAAAGCGTATTGCGACTTGCGACGGTCGACCCGGATGAGCGCTCGCGCAACTCGCTCAAGTCGATGCTGCTGGGCGTGGATACTGTGTGGCTGGAAGCCGAATGCTCCCGCTACGAGTTCTTTATGGACGTCGCGCGCCAGACCCAGCCGGACATCGCTCTCATCAATGTTGACTCAAATCATGCCAAGGGACTTCAGCTGGTTGGCGAAGTGTCCCGTGCTCTTCCAAACTGTGCGGTTCTGGTCGTCAGCTCGTCCCAGGAAGGCAGTTTGATCCTTCAGGCGATGCGCAATGGTGCGCGTGAGTTTCTGAATCTGCCTGTTCAGCTGGATGACTTTGTTGCAGCACTCGACCGCATTCGCGCGGCGATGGGCGGATCGACTGGTGAAGGTGCAGGTCGTGTTGGTCAGATCATTACCGTTGCCGGAGTGGGTGGCGGTGTTGGAAGCACAGCGATGGTGGTCAACATGGCTGCCTCGCTGGCTCAGGACCCTGGCAATTCCCCCGTCATCATCGACCTCGACCTGACTCTTGGTGATGCGGACGTCTGGCTGGACATTATTCCTGAATACACCATTCGCGACGTCGCCGAGAATATCTCGCGCCTGGACTACGGTCTTCTGAAGCGGTCGCTGACGCGACATGACTGTGGTGCCTACCTGCTGCCGCGGCCTGTGGAACTCGAAAATGCGGACAGCATCAAACCGGACGACCTTCGTCGTATCCTGGCACTGCTGAAAGCAACGTTTTCACATCTGATCGTTGATGTCAGCAAGTCGTTTGGTCGCCTTGATCTGTCAGTTATGGAAGTATCGGACAAGATTCTGCTGGTGACTCAGCTGGATCTGTCCTGCCTGCGAAACGTCGTCCGAATCATGCAGTTCCTTGATCACTTCCCCGGAGTGAAGGACAAGGTTGAGATCGTCGTTAACCGCATGGGTCTGGAAGACAGCGATATCAGTCTGAACAAGGCACTGGAAACGATCGGCCGTTCGGTCTTCTGGCAGCTGCCAAACGACTACGCAACCATGGTTGGTGCTCGTAATAACGGAGTACCATTGTGTCAGTTCGCCCCGAAGGCAAGGCTGACCCGAAGTCTGAACGACATGGTTCGACAGCTTTCCTCTGGCGAACCGGGAGCCAAGCCTCCGGAAGAACCACCAAAGAAAAAGAGCGGCCTGTTTGGGCTGTTCGCGAGTCGTTAGTCCACGGAAGGACGTTGATGGCTCAGGTTGAGGTCCGGAATACGGACCTCAGTCTGTTTCAGCTGACCGGACAACCGGAGGCTGTTTTGAATGAGCTCACATGAGCTTCGTTGGACAGTACCTCAGACATCGTCAGGGAGGACGAGAGTCAGATGGTTGGATTCCGGGCATTTGGCCCATTCATTCTCAATGCGCTGACAACAGTTAGCATTGTGGCGGCACTTCAGACCCTGAGCATCGCTTCGGATCCTGTCGATGATCGATACGTTCCCGAATGGTTAAGAGGGACGCTCGAAGACAACGTCGACACGGAAGACGAATCCGAAGAATCGTGGCTGGAAGCGGACACTGCCGGTCTTGCCGTTCTGGAAGCACCAGAGGCCGAAGAGTCGACCTTTGATGACGAGCTGGCTGCCCTGAAAGCTCGAATCAACGATCTTGAGAACTCTGAAAGGAAGCGGCTGGCATCGGAGGCTGCGAAGAAGGAAGATGAAGCAAAGAAAGCGTCGGACTGGCAGGACATGTCCACAGACAAATGGACGGTCAAGCTTGGCGGACATGTTTCGATGGACTATGTGAACTGGGCAGGGGCAGAATCGTCCATCCCGAATACTCAGGACTATTTCGAGTTTCGACGACTTCGACTGATCGCTGACGGAACTGGGTACGGAACCTGTGACTTTCGTCTTCAGATGACGCTGGAGCCTGAGTCTATTGGTGAAAGCACGCTTGGCTCGATTACGTCACCGGATGTCAAAGACGCCTACTTCACGATGAATGAGATTCCGGTTCTTGGTCGGGTTCGAATTGGAAACTTCTTCGTGCCGTTTAGTCTTGAGCAGGTAACTCCGGGAGCAAATACTGTTTTCATGGAACGCTCGATCCCGACACATGGTGTCTTTTCCCCGGTGCGAGAGGTTGGCGTAGCGTCGTACAACTGCACTGATGATCAAAGCATCACATGGGCATCCGGCGTCTTCTTTGACAGTATCAGCGAAGGTCTCAAAGAACGCGTCGATGACAATCAGGGATACCGAGTCAGTGGCCGGTTGACATGGACACCGCTGTACGACGAGCCTTCGAATGGGCGGTACGTGCTCTACACCGGAGCCGGAATCCTGCACACTGATGACCAGGATAATCGCGTGCGGTTCAGAGCCAGGCCGGATATTCACGAAGGTCCGCGTCTGATCGACAGTGGAATATTGAATGCAGACACGTACACGTCAGGTAATGTGGAAATGGCGATCGTGATGGGACCGGTGACACTTCAGAGCGAAGCATTCCTGACCACTGTCGACATGAATTCCGGCGAGCGTGGCAATGTGAGCGGGGCGTATGCCCATATCAGCTACTTCCTGACAGGGGAGAATCGAGCGTTTGAAAAGTTTGGCGCAAACGGACCATCATTCGGACGTACCCTCCCCCATTCCAATTTCTTCGTTGTACCCGGAGCGTTCAGCCCCGGAGCGTGGGAACTGAAAGCTCGCTATTCCAACTTGAATCTGGATGAGTTCAATGAGGGTCAGTACAACGATCTCACGACGGGGTTCAATTGGTACTGGAGTGACCGGACTCGTATCATGTTCGACTGGATTCA
>JAXMBV010000029.1:0-78706 GCA_046349695.1 Planctomycetaceae bacterium
ACGTCGTGCAGTCAGCGCTTTCCAAAGGGCTGCAGACGTGGGCCCGGTCCGGTGTTCCTGATGATCCCGCGGCCTGGCTTTACCGGACAGCTCGGAATCTCGCGATCGACACATTTCGGCGACGCGAGATTGAACAGCGAGTGTTCACGGTGGTCGGTCAAAGTGTAGAGCGATTGTCCTCAGTCGCTGACTCCCAACTCTGGACTTCCGGGCATTCCACCGATCACTCAGGCAGACTTTCCGACACAGAGCCCGGTGATGAAACATTGCGGCTGCTCTATCTGTGCTGTCATCCATCGATCGCTCCGGAATCACAGGTTGCCCTCGCACTGAAGATCGTGGGAGGTTTCAGCGTCGACGAAATAGCGAATGCGCTGCTGATCACCAAAGCCAGTGCAGAGAAGCGGCTGACTCGGGCCAAAGACAGCCTGCGGGAACGTGGAACGGAGATCTCGGAACTGACCAGAAATTCGGTGCTTGAACGAGTGGACTCCGTACTTTCCACGATCTACCTGATCTTCACCGAAGGGTATGCGGCGACGGTGGGAGAAGATCCGATTCGCTCCGATCTTTGCGAAGAAGCGATTCGTCTGGCTCGCATGTCGAATGAGCATGCGTGGAGTCGTTCGCCTTCCACGGCAGCGCTGCTGGGATTGTTGCTGCTGCAGTCATCCCGCATGGATGCTCGCGTTGATGCGGACGGGGCCATTGTTCTGCTCGCTGACCAGGACCGATCCTGCTGGAACGCGGGTCGCATTCGTGAAGCAATGCACTGGATGACTCTTGCTGCCGACGGCAATGAGCTGACTCGATATCACATCGAAGCGGCGATTGCCTGGGAGCATGCTCGAGCCGACAGCTTTGCCACGGTCGACTGGCACCGCGTGACCAGTTTGTATCAGACACTTGCGATGATGAATCCCGGACCGATGGTTCGTCTGAACCTGGTCATCGCTCAGTCCCGAGCCTTCGGGCCTGCCGTCGGCTTGAAAGCGCTGGAAGCGTTTTCTGATGAAGACCGTCGGCGTCTGCGTCCGTGGTGGGACTGTGCCATCGCGGATGTTTTTGAGCAGCTCAACCGCCCGAAGGATGCGGTGGCTCATCTGACTGACGCTTTGGCATTGTCGACGAATGCGGCTCAGAGGAGGCTGATTGAGAGGAAGAGAGAGAGGCTGAGCGGCAAGGAGGGGGCGTAGGTTCTTGGTTTGGTTCTTGGTTCTTCGTTCTTGGTTCTTCGTTCTTGGTTCTTCGTTCTTGGTTCTTCGTTCTTGGTTCTTCGTTCTTGGTTCTTCGTTCTTGGTTCTTCGTTCTTGGTTCTTCGTTGTTGGTTGTTGGTTGTTGGTTGTTGGTTGTCCAGGAATGGTGTTGTGAGCTGTGGACAATGGGGCCCGCCCCCGAGCTTGCTGACGCTCGCTCGACCCCTCCCACACTTCGTGCGGGTGGGGAGGTTTTTGGGGGCCAACGACGATGAACGAGGAACCAGGAACTTCGCACCAGCAACGACAAACCAAGAACCACAATCGAGGAACCAAGAACCAAGAACCAGGAACCAGGAACCAGGAACCAGGAACCAGGAACTACGTCCCCCTTATGT
Source organism: Planctomycetaceae bacterium (assembly GCA_046349695.1). GTDB lineage: Bacteria > Planctomycetota > Planctomycetia > Planctomycetales > Planctomycetaceae > SXXK01. The sequence continues at coordinate 1,595 of JAXMBV010000029.1, forward strand.
CCACGCTGGCGCTGTGGGCGGTGAGGCCTTCTTTTTCGGCCATGAGGCGGACTCGGGCGGCGTCGCCGGCGAGGGCTTTGGCGTCGTAGCGGATGACGGAGCTTCGCTTCAGGAAGTCGGTGGCTGCGAGGCCGTTGGCGAAGCGAGCAGTGCCGCCGGTGGGAAGAACGTGTGACGGTCCGGCGATGTAATCACCCAGGGCAACGGGCGTGTGATGCCCAACGAAGATGGCACCGGCATTCTGAATCTTCGCCAGCATCGCATCGGGCTGGTCCATGGAGATGTGCAGATGTTCGGGGGCCAGCAGGTCCGTCAGCTGCGCGGCTTCCTGTTCATCGCGTGCAACGATCAGAGCACCGTAGTCATTCAGCGACTGACGCGCGAGATCACCTCGCGGAAGTAAAGCGAGCTGGCGTTCCAGTGCTGCTCGAACGGACTCCACCAGCGGAGCATGCCAGGTGATCAGCACGCCGGAGCCTGGACTGTGTTCGGCCTGTGAGATCAGATCGGCCGCCACGTATTCCGGGTTGGCGGTGGCATCCGCCAGAACGATGACTTCGCTTGGCCCGGCGATGCTGTCGATATCGACATCTCCGAAGACATGTTGCTTTGCCAGAGCCACGAACAGGTTTCCCGGACCGACGATCTTGTCGACTCGCGCGATCCCTTCAACACCATAGGCGAGTGCCGCAACGGCCTGAGCGCCACCGACTCGATAAACTTCCCGCACGCCAATTTCGTGACACGTGGCCAGCATGTCGACGTTGTATCCTCCGAACGAGGTTGGAGGGACGACGATGGCAATCTCAGGAACGCCGGCCGTCATTGCAGGTACGGCCGTCATCAACACTGTCGAAGGATACGCGGCTGCTCCGCCGGGCACGCAGATTCCGACTCGTTTCATCGGCAGGTGACGCTGACGGAGCTCCACGGTTCCACCGTTTAGCGAACGAGTCACCTTCGCGTCCTTTGGAAGCACGGCCGTCTGGAACTCGCGGATGTTGTCACGAATCTGCCGCACGGTCGCGAGAAACTCGGGATCGGCTTTGGAAGCGGCATCCTTAAGTTCCTGCTCTGACACACGCATTGTTTCAGCGGTCAGGTCTTTGCGGTCCAGTTTGGACGTGTAGGTCAGCACCGCCTTCAGACCCTGAGTTCGCACGTCCTCGCAGATGCGGCGAACGACTTCCCGAGGGCTCAGCGGTTCACCGAACAGCTCAATCGTGCGCTGCCGCCCGGCTTCGGACACGACATCTCCGCGCGGGCTGAGTTTATCACGCAGCTGGCGAAAGAGTTCTCGAGCATCATTCTGGCGACAGTCGATCGTGGGGATTGTGAGAGCGTCCGGCATTCCGGTGTTCCAGTGACAAAAGTCGTGCGATGGTGTGACGAGGGAAGTTGCGAGATTGAAGCCTTCTCTGCTGCGAAGTACAGCACTCGGTCGGGCTGTGGTGCAGTTTTTCTGCGATTTGTGAATCAGGGGCGGGAGTGTGCGAACATTTTTTGATCCTGGAAAGACGCTCCGGGGCGTCCTGAAATCGTTCGCACCGTTGTATGACGTCGGCTCAACGCGTATTCTCAGTCAAACCGGGCCCCGTCCCGCGAACCATTTCAAAGGCGAGAGTGAAAGGGAAAACATGAAACGAGAACTTTCAGCAATTCGGGCATCCGTTGCTGCCTTCGTGCTGACGATGGTCGTACTGCCTGGATTCGTCAATGGGCAGGAACTGTCGGACGCAGACAAGGCTCTGATTCAGAAGATTCAGGAAGCCGGCGGCCAGGCCATGCCACTGGCGAAAAATGATGCTCGGCTGACCGTTGCTTTTCATCTTTCCGACAAGGAAGTCACGGACGACACCCTCGCGATTCTGAAGGATTCCGCCAGTGTTTATTCGCTGAACCTTCGAGGAACCAAGATCACGGACGCCGGACTGGCACACGTGGCGACACTCAAAGGCCTGACTCGTCTTCATCTGGAAAAGACAGCGGTCACTGACGCCGGACTCGCTCATCTGTCCGGACTTCCAGCGCTTGAGTATCTGAATGTGTACGAAACCAAGGTGACCGACGCCGGTCTGCCGCATCTGGCAGCGATTAAGTCGCTCAAGCGTTTGTTCGTCTGGCAGACCACAGTTTCTGAACCAGGCGAAGAAACGCTGAAGGCCGCACTCCCAGGCATCGAGATTGTTCCGGACTTCAAAAAGGACCGTGAGCGAGAAATCACCGAAGCGACTCGTGGTGCAGAAGACGCTGCGAAGCAGGTCGAAGAGCTTGCGGCAATGATCGAAGCACAGGCCAAGGCCGTCGCTGAAGCCACAACCGCCAGCGATGCAGCAGCCAAAGAACACGCGGATGCTCAAGGCAAGCTGGACGCAGCCAGCAAGGAACTCGAAACCGCCAATGCGGCCAAAGCAGAAGCCGACAAGGCCCTGGCCGCGCTGAAGGCCGATCCCAATTCACCGGCTGATGCTGTGAAGGCTGCCGAAGAGAAAGTCGCTGCAGCTCAGAAGGCTGTTGAAACGGCAACCGCCGCTGTCGAACCTCTGAAGAAGCCAGCAGAAGAAAAGAAGGCTGCTGCAGATGCTGCCAAGAAGAAGGTGGACGAAGCCACAGCCAAGGCCAATGAACTGAAGACGAAGTCCGACGAAGCCGTGAAGAAGGCGGCTGAGCTGAAGACCAAGGCCGAAGAACTTCAGAAGAAGGCGGCTGGCGGCTGATCGTCTTTGAACGGACAATCACACAGGTTTCCTGTCTTGTGATTCAAATAACGCAGAACTCACTCTGTGACAGTGTGGGTTCTGCTTTTTTTACGGCTTGAGAGGATGTCATGGTCGCGGCACTCCCTTCCAACTGGCGTGATCTTCAACTTGCCTCGCGGGAGGCTCGCTCGAATGCATGGGCACCGTATTCGAAGTTCCAGGTTGGAGCAGCGCTGTTGACCGCGACGGGTGAAATCATCACCGGTTGCAACGTGGAGAATGCCTCGTACGGACTCACGATCTGTGCAGAACGAGTGGCCGTGTGCCGAGCCGTTGCGATGGGACTGCGGAAGTTTTCTGCGATCTGCATTTCGCTGACCGGTATCCCCGTGCCTTGCGGAGCGTGCCGTCAGTTCCTTGTCGAATTCAATCCGGATCTCATCGTGCTGCTGGACGATGCTGACAAGCCGGCGGGAACTGAGCCAGAAATCATGGTGTTGTCTGATCTGCTGCCGAAGGCCTTTCGGCTTTTGGAACCATAACGCCTTGGTCTGCAACGTGGCTCGTGTCTCCGACGCGAGATATTCCTGGTTGTCAGGTGCCGTCTCCTGATGCGATTGATGTGGAAGACTTGATGTGGACGACGAAGACCAGCGCGGAGGAAAGCGACTGAGGACAGTCGCTCTACACTTCCGAAACCGGAGGGCTTGCGCCCTTCCGCTACCCTGCAATCGCATCATCCAGGAGGGCTTGCGCCCTTCCGCTACTAAGCAAAGATCCGGTCCACGACGTGTCCTTCGATATCCGTGAGTCGGAAGTCGCGGCCACCGTAGCGGTACGTCAGACGTTCGTGATCGATCCCCAGCAGGTGAAGAATCGTGGCATGCAGATCGTGGACATGCACTTTGTCTTCCGCCGCATAAAATCCAAACTCGTCGGACGCGCCGTAGCTGAAGCCGGGCTTCACACCGCCGCCCGCCAACCAGTAGGTAAACGCGTGAGGATTGTGGTCGCGGCCGTTGTCACCCTGAGCCGTCGGCGTGCGACCAAACTCGGCGCCCCACATCAGCAGAGTATCCTCGAGAAGTCCTCGCTGCTTAAGATCCCTGAGCAGTCCGGCAATGGGCCGATCCACCTGGCCCGCCAGCTCCGCATGCTTTTCCTTCAGCTCAGAATGCTGATCCCAGTACGCATGAGTCACCTGAACGAAACGCACGCCGGATTCTGACAGGCGTCTAGCAAGAAGGCACTGACGTCCGAAGTTATCGGTTGGTCCGCCATCAATTCCATACAGCTTCAGCGTGGCTTCAGACTCGGACGCAATGTCCAGAATCTCCGGTGCTTCCGTCTGCATGCGAAAGGCAAGTTCAAACGATTCGATACGAGCATCCAAATCGGAATCGGCGGACGTGTGAACTCCCGGCCTTCGAATCTGATCCATGTCGCGCAGGTAGCGCAGCTGCTGCGATTGCATTGCCGGCGTCGCAGCGTTGTTCGTCAGATTCGGAATCATGGCCGCGGCATCGTCTTTGCGAATTCCAGCGATGCGAGTCGCTTGGTGGATCGGCGGAAGAAACGCAGAACCAAAATTCCGAACTCCGCCATGTCCCATCGTCGGACTGATCGTAATGAACGCCGGCAGGTTTTCGTTTTCCGTTCCCAGTCCGTAGCTGATCCATGCTCCCATGCTGGGCCGAACAAACGTGTCGGAGCCCGTGTGAACCTTCAGCAGGGCTCCGCCGTGAGCCTCATTCGAACCGTGAATCGATTTGATGAACGTGATGTCATCCGCACACTGGCCCACATGACTAAACAGGTCGCTGACCCACGCGCCGCTTTGTCCGTACTGGCGGAACTTCCAGGGACTCTTCAACAGATTTCCCGTCTGAGCAAACTGAATTCGAGGCTTGGCGAACGGAAGCGGCTGCCCATGCCGCTCCTGCAACTGAGGTTTGTAATCGAACGTATCGATATGCGACGGACCGCCGTGCATGAACAGGAAGATGACTCGTTTCGCGCGTGGGGCAAAGTGTGGTTCACGAGCCGCAAGGGGACTGACGACACGATGTGAAGTCGCTGAGCCTGCGTCGGAATCTCCCGCGGCGCAAAAGCCCGTGCGAGTCAGAAGGTCGGCCAGAGCCAGAGAGCCGAAACCAGCTCCGCACTGAGTCAGCAGCTGTCGCCGGCTGAAGCCCTGACGAAGCCCATGGCGTGAAGAATGTGATGCATCAGTCGACATAGACAAACTCGTTGGAAGCCATCAAAGACCGACACAGAGCGGCCCATGTTTGCAATCGTCGTTCCGCCGCATCGGGCACATTGTTCAGCAGTTGTTCGGTTTCACGAAGGAACTGAAGAGACCGTTCCACTTCCGCTGGCTGAGCCTGGCGAGCGAACAGTTTTTCAAACACGGCATTCAACAGCGGCGTCTGATCTGCCGCGGGGTCTGCGGACGACTGACTCAGGACAGAACCGGCAAGGCTCTTCGCCGAATCAAACACCATCGGGCTGTTCATCATAAACAGAGCCTGTGATGGAACGATCGTCACAGGACGCTGCTCAATGTGGTTGTCTGTTTCCACATAATCAAACGTCGAGAACATCTGATACAAAGCCGCGCGGTTGATCGAGATGTAGATGGCTCGACGCTTTGCATCCGTTCCGGCCGGTGCGCCGAAGAGTTGCGTGTCCAGCTGATTGCCGACGAACAGGATGGAATCACGAACAGGCTCCGCTTCCAGACGACGGCGATTTGCTCGACGCCAGAACCGATTTTCCGGATCACGTTCTTCATCGTCGGGCGAACCGGAGCTGGCCATCTGCCAGGTGGACGACAGCATGATCAGACGATGCATGTCCTTCAGCGACCACTTGCGCCGCATCAGTTCCTGCGCCAGCCAGTCCAGCAGTTCCGGATGCGTCGGAGGTTCTGACTGAAGGCCGAAGTTGGACGGACTCTTCATCAGCGGCTTGCCGAAATGCCACATCCAGATGCGGTTCGCCATGACTCGGGACGTCAGCGGATGCTGAGGCGACACGAGCCACTGAGCGAATTCCAGCCGCCCGCTTTTTTCGCGAGCGATCGCCGGAGCTGGAAGCGTCCGTGTCAGAATCGTTGGCATTGTCCGAGCGATTTTCTCCGGCCCCTGAGTCAGGTGATTTCCTCGCAGATGCACGGGCAGATCTGTCGGCGTGCCTTCGGTAACCGACATCACCTGATCGAACGCCGGCATCTCTTTTTCCAGTTTCTCAACCGCTGCCTGCTGTGTCTTGATCATGTCGCTGGCGGCAGCTTCCTTGTTGAGCCGTTCCAGTTCGGCCTTTGCCTGGTCGATGGCCGCCTGATGAGCCACTCGGGCGCGCTCGATGTCTTTGGACGGAAGCGGCCGCTCAAGCCACTGGGAAACAAACTCCCGATTGGCCATCGTCTTTGTGCTGTAGAAGATTCCGGCGAGCGCGTAGTAGTCGCGTGCCGCCAAAGGATCGAACTTGTGATCATGGCAGCGAGCACAGCCCATCGTCAGACCGAGCATCGTGCGGCTGACGTTATCAACCTGTTCATCCACGATGTCGATGATCATCTTGTCCTTGTCCTGCTCCGCCAGCATCTTGGGACCGATCACCAGCATGCCGGTGGCTGTGATCAAATCTCCGGCGGCTTTTTCGTCGTCAGGAACAGGCAGAAGATCGCCCGCCAGTTGCTGAACGATGAACTGATCCAGTGGCAGATCTTCGTTGAACTTTCGAATGACGTAGTCTCGGTATCGCCACGAGTTCGGCAGCCCATGATTTTCATCCGCACCGTTCGAGTCAGCATAGCGCACCAGATCGAGCCAGTGACGGCCCCATCGTTCGCCGTAGTGCGGTGAACTGAGCAGACGATCGACGGCCTTTGCAAAAGCATCGGGCGATTCATCCGCGAGGAACTCATTGACCTCCACAGGCGTCGGAGGCAGTCCTGTCAGATCAAACGTGGCACGACGAATGAGCGTGCGTTTATCCGCCTGAGGAGCCGGATGAAAACCTTCCTGCCGAAGTTTGGTCAGGACAAAGCGATCGATGGGATTTGAAGTCCAGCTGGCTTCTCGATCGTCCGCAGGCTGAATCTCGGGAGGCACCGGTTGCGTGACGGGATTGAAAGCCCAGTGCTTCGCGGCCGCGTCCCAGTCGACCGGCTTGAGTTTGCCCTGCGTCGCCGTCGTGCGAGGATCCGGAGCACCTCTGCGAACCCACTCGACGAAATCTGCGATGACAGGATCGGGCAGTTTTCCCTTCGGCGGCATCTCGTACGTTTCGTGCCGCAGCGATTTGATCAGCAGGCTTTCATCCGGGCTGCCAGCGACAAATGCCGGACCGCTATCACCGCCTTTGCGAAACGGATCGCGACTGTCGACCAGCAAACCACCTCGAAGGATTTTCGAATTTGCGGAGTGACACTCGTAACAGTGTTCCACCAGAACCGGGCGGATCCGTTCTTCGAAGAAGGTCACGTCGTCCGGTTTGAGTGCATCATCACCCCGTGCCGTTCCCGGCAGCACGATGGCTGTCAGAAGCAGGATGAAGCGGATGCTGCGGTGTTGGGGCAATGCGAACATCGTGAACACGGCGAAGGGGCTGGGCGGGGGAGAATTTGTGGTGGGACTGAGACGATATCGCGACAAAACGAGGACGGCAATTGGAATGATCGTGATCAGGGCAGTCTTCAGGAGTTCACTGACTTCGAGAAGGAAAATACGGTCAAATTTGATGCTCCCTGTTTCAAAATCGGGACGCGATGGCAGGTTGTGAGAGTGAATGAATCGACACGAGTCAGAATTTCACAAAATCGAGGAGAGCGAGTCGAAAGGAGACAGGCAACCTTCTATGTTCCGCTGTTCCAGTTAACGGCTTTTTCCGGTACGTGTTTCGCAGGATCCGGCTACACAGTGTTCCGATTGCGCGAGTGTCTTCCAAAGGTGTTTACGGCTCGAAGAATTTCGGCCGCGGGCGATACGCGTTGGCCGTTCGCGATCCTGATTGCAGGTGGGGCACTGGTGCTGTTACTGCTCGCCGGAGCAATGGACCTCCGTGCTGATGAGGCTGTATCAGATTCTATTGAGGCACTGAATCTGAATCCCCCGGAAATGACTGCCTCGGCAGGAAGGGACCGAAGCCACGGTGGACTTCTGCTGCTGGGATATTGTGCGGCCATCATCCTCGCCTCCATCGGAGGTGGATGGATTCCGTCGCTGGTGAGAATGACTCACACCGGCATGCAGACGGTGATCAGCTTTGTGGGCGGGCTGATGCTTGGCATTGCCGTATTTCATCTGCTGCCACATTCGCTTCACGGCCGCCAGACACCAGATGCTGTCGCCTGGTGGATGATGGCCGGCATCCTGACCATGTTTTTGCTGATTCGGTGCTTTCATTTTCATCATCACGGCCCGCTGGAAATCTCCACGGAGAAGGAAGACCCCTGCGAAGGACATCGTGACGGTCTGCTGAACATCCTTCTGCCTGGCTCATCCGACACCGTGCACGATCACGACCATGATCATGGCTGCGGGCACGACCACGACCACGATCATGATTCCCACCATTCCAATGCCTCACATCATTCCCATCGCACACCGGCCCAACACCACAGCACAATCGCTCCACCCCACTGCCATCACGCCCATCAACTGAGCTGGGTGGGCATCACTGTGGGATTGTCCCTGCATACGCTGCTGGATGGTATGGCACTGGCGGCGAGCGTTCAGGGAGAATCCGGTCACCGAGTCTTCATGTCTCTGTTTGGTTTTGGGACCTTTCTTGCCATTCTGCTGCACAAGCCTCTGGACGCCGTTTCAATTACATCCCTGATGCTCAGCAGTGGCTGGAATCCGCGATCGCGGTTTTGGGTGAATGCCGGATTTGCAGCGATGTGTCCGCTGGGAGCCGCGATCTTCTACTTTGGAATGTCGGGCATTCATCCGTCAGCCGTGGATTCCGCACTGGCGTTTTCCGCCGGGATTTTTCTGTGTATTTCGCTCAGCGACCTGCTGCCGGAAATGGAGTTTCATGCTCACAATCGAGTTCGGCTGACAGCAGCGCTGCTGGCGGGGATATTGCTGGCTTACGGAATCACTTTTCTTGAGCCGGCGCACCTTCATTAAAGTGGGAAACGGACGCTGGACATAGACGTTCCGGATGGACTGGAGATGGAGCCTTCTGGCTCGAACGGGAGATCAACATGAGCATGGGATTTGGCATCATCGGTACGGGCATGATTGCTCACTTTCACGCGAAAGCGATTCAGGCGATGCCAGGCGGCAAAGTTGTGGCCTGTTTCAATCAGAACCATGACAAGGCGGCAGCGTTTGCGAAGGAATATGGTTGCCGTGCCTGTTCCAGTCTGGCCGAACTGCTTGCCGATCCGAACGTTCAGATCGTCACGATTTGTACGCCCAGCGGTGCTCACCGCGATCCTGCAATTGAAGCCGCCAGGGCCGGCAAGCATGTCGTTGTCGAGAAGCCTCTGGAAATTACGCTCGAACGCTGCGATGAGATTATTGCGGCCTGTGCAAAGTATGGCGTGAAGCTGTGCACGATCTTCCCGTCTCGCTTCAGTCCCGCGAATATTGCTCTTAAGGAAGCCATTGATTCAGGTCGATTTGGCCGGCTGACTCTGGGGGACACTTACGTCAAATGGTGGAGGACTCAGGAATACTATGACGGCGGCGGGTGGCGAGGCACCTGGGCTCTGGACGGTGGCGGAGCCTACATGAATCAGGCGATTCACAATGTCGATTTGCTGTGCTGGCTGATGGGTGATGTTGCGGAAGTCACTGGCTACACGGGGACTTTGGCTCATGAGCGGATCGAAGTGGAAGACGTCGGCGTCGCCTGTCTGAAGTTTCGAAATGGCGCGATTGGAGTCATGGAAGCGACCACGGCGGCATGGCCGGGCCTGCTGAAGAAGACCGAGATTCATGGAAGCCGCGGAACGGTGATCATCGAGCAGGATTCGATCCTTCGCTGGGAGTTTGCGGATGCAAAGCCGACGGACGAAGAAGTGCGAGCAAGATTCAGCGGAAGCTCAGCAACTTCCGGCGGAGCTGCAGATCCCAAAGCCATCTCGTTCGTCGGCCATCAGATGCAGCTGCAGGATTTTGTGGAAGCCATTCAGACCGGCCGAGCACCTCGTGTGGACGGCGCTGAGGGGCGAAAGAGCGTTGAGATTATTCTGGCGATTTACGCGGCAGCTCGCACGGGGCAGAGCCAGAAACTGCCATTGTCAGCACAGAGTTGACCGAATCGGATTGAATGCGTCATCATCTGCAGCCCATCACGTCCTTTTGCGAGTTGGTACTGCAACAACGGATAATTGAGGTTTGGACATGCAGGATCAAAGCAGTAGCTGGCGAATTACGCCAACAGACGTCGAACGGATTGTTCCGTTTGAAGTCCTGCTGGATCGCGTCGCGGAAGAACGTGCGTCGGCCTGGGTCAAAGATCGCCGGCACCTTCATGCAAATCCGGAACTGAGCGGCCAGGAGAAGCGAACGACTCGGTTCATCGCCGACCGTCTGCGCACGTTTGGCATGACTCCTGTCATCACCGACCGCGAAGTGGGGGCTGTGGCCGATATGGTCATCGGCAATCCCCCGCCCGATGCTCCGCTGATTGCCATTCGAGCCGACATTGACGCACTGCCGTTGCAGGATCGCAAGGGAGCAGAATATTCCTCGACGTGTTCCGGGATTGCCCATTCCTGCGGCCATGATGCTCACACGACCATTGCCCTGGCCGTTGCAGAAACTGTTCACGAACTGACTAAACGACTGCCCGAATCGGAAGTACCGGGAATTCGGCTTCGATGGATCTTTCAGCCAGCGGAGGAAACTGCCGAAGGCGCGGCGTGGATGGTCGAAGCCGGCGCGCTGGATGGAGTGCGTTGTATCCTTGGAATGCATGTCGACCCGACAATCGCTGCTGGCAAGGTCGGCATTCGATACGGAGTCCTGACAGCTCATCTGGATGAAGTGTCGATCCTGGTCCGCGGCAAAGGTGGTCACGCTGCAAGGCCTCATCACACGACGGATCCCCTTGCAACTGCGGCCTCACTGGTCACTATGCTGTACCAGACAGTTCCTCGCCGAGTGGACTCATTGACTCCGACCGTCTTCACCATCGGGTCGATTCACGGCGGAAATGTGTCGAACGTAATTCCCGATCAGATCAATCTGGAAGGGACACTTCGAACAACGGATCGGAAAGCGCGTCAGGACGCCATGGACGCGATTCGGCGAGTGTGCGACGGTCTTGCGATCGCGACGGAATGCTGCATCGACGTGGAGTTCAAGTGCCCGCTGGGATCGGTCGTCAATGACGTCATGTCGATGTCCGCTTACGAAGCAGCAGCCATCCAGGTCCTGGGCGGCGAAAATCTTGTGTTAATCGACAAACCAAGCATGGGTGGCGAGGACTTCGCGGTGTACCTCGACCATGTCCCCGGAGCCCAGTTCCGACTGGGATGCGCCGGGGTTGCCGGCGAATGGCCTCTCCTGCATTCGCCAGTGTTCGACATCGACGAGCGAGCCATCGCCATCGGAGCCCGCATCGTCACTCGAGCCGCCCTGATTCTGGCTCTGATGAACCCCGCCGCCAAGTAGCCGTCCGAAACCTTCCGTAGCCGTCACTCTCTGAGTGACGACCTGCGACTACAACAGCCTTAATACGATCAGGATGAAGCCTGCGCTGAGAATGCTGGTGTGAATCGACAGCGGCATTACACACGGGCGCATGTGGTGAATCGACTGTAGCCGTCACTCTCTGAGTGACGAACTGCGACTAAAACAACCTGGATACGGTCAGGATGAAAAGCCTGCACTGAGAATGCCGGTGTGATGCGACAACGGCCTAACACACGGGCGCATGTGGTGAAGCAACTGTAGCCGTCACTCTCTGAGTGACGAACTGCGACTAAAACAGCAGAATTCGATCAGGATGAAGCCTGCGCTGAGAATGCTGGTGTGAATCGACAGTGGCATTACACACAGGTGCATGTTCTGAAGCGGCTGAGGACAGCCGCTCTACACAGGGGTGAAATTTGGGCGGTGAAGCGACTGAGGACAGTCGCTCTACACTTAGTGCATTGATTCTTCGAAGTCGTCGTAGCGGCAGACGTAGCCGGGCTGCTGGGCTCGAACCTTTTCCTCTTCAAAGGCCTGAAGGACTGCGGATTCAATCCGTTCGCGGCACGATGAGTTAATCGGGTGAGCGATGTCGGCAAACATACGGCTGCGGCCGGTGCTGTCGACTGGAACAGTCTGCGGAAGGCTGGCCCCGCAATGAGAGCAATAACGTGCTCGAATTTCGTTCTTCGCCGAACAGCGAGGACACTTTTCCATGATTTTGCGGCTGGGCATCGCCACAAAATGTCCTCGCTGACCCTGAATGATCTTCAGGTCGCGAACGACAAACTCATGATCGAACGTAATGGAACAGAACGCTCTCAGGCGATCGTCTACGTCCGTAACCAACTTGATGCGTACCTCGGTGATTTCCACAGCAGGCTCGTTATCTCTTGAAGCAAATCGGGCGGAAATGTCTCAGCGACTTATGCTGACAGACTAACCAGCATTCAGTCTACTCGGAGTCGAGCGAGGCCTGTCGTTTGCAAAACATGGGAGATTGAGGGTGATTCCCCTACGCGACGTGATCGTCTGTGCGCGTTTCTGGTTGTGCAATTGTGTGCGGTTTGCACAATCTGAGAAGTCATCAAGCCAGAGTCTGCGAGAATTCCCTTACCGGAATTCCCGTACCTACGGAAGGTATGTTTGATGTCTCTTGTTTGATTCCCCTTTGTTTCGACGGAACTCGCCTGAAACTTCAATCTCCGAAAAGGTTGCCGAGTGAGCCGAGCACAGAGCCCTGCTCTGCTCCGCCCATCGGCCCGGAGTTCTGGAGGACGCGATCAGCAAGCCGGGCAAACGGCAGGCTTTGAAGAAGCACGGAACCGTGTCCCGACAGCGTCGCAAGGAAAAGTCCTTCGCCGCCGAAGAACATCGACTTCAGGTTGCCGGCCCTCTGAATGTCGTAATCGATGTTGCCTGTGAACCCGACAATGCACCCCGTGTCGACTCGCAGCGTTTCTCCTTTCAGGTCCTTGCGAACGACCGTTCCGCCCGCATGGATAAACGCCAGACCGTCGCCTTCCAGTTTCTGCAGAATGAATCCTTCACCGCCGAAGAAGCCAGCGCCCAGCTTTTTCGTAAAGGCAATGCTGACCCTGGTTCCCATGGCCGCGCACAGGAAGGAATCTTTCTGACAGATCACCGTGCCCCCGACTTCCGCAAGGTTGACCGGAATGATCTTGCCGGGGAAAGGTGCCGCAAACGCGACTCTTCGTTTGTGGCTGGCGTGATTGGTGAAATGAGTCATGAACAGAGATTCGCCGGTCAGCTTTCGCTTTGCTGCTCCCAGCAGCTTTCCCATGAACCCCTGATTCGGTTCAGTGCCGTCGCCCATTCGTGCTTCGAACTGAATGCCGTCTTCGACATAGTTCATCGCACCAGCTTCAGCAATCACAGTTTCGCCCGGATCGAGTTCGACTTCGACAAGCTGCATATCATCGCCAAAGATCTGGTAGTCCACTTCATGGCTTTTCATGGTACTGGTCCATTGCGTCTGAGAGATCGATGGAAGGGATATCCTGTATTTTCAGGACGGACTGATGCCAGCTATTTTGTCGGAACAAGGTTCAGGCAGACGAGCCAGTCTTCGCTGCGAAGGTACATTCGGCCGTTGGAAAGGACGGGAGCAGCCCAGGCGGGATAGCCGATTTCGTCGAGCGAGAAACGGCCGTGTTCCACAAATCCCTTTTCGTTGATGTCAACAACAGAGACGGTACCTCGTTCACCGAGCACGATGAAACGCTTGCCGACCTGGATCAGAGATCCCCGTCCAAAATATGGATACGGAATTGCCTTGCCTGTTTCGATGTTGACGACTTTCCCTGATGACGGGTCGCGTCGAAGTTTCCCAAGATCACCGTCGTAGCCAGCCGTGTTCCAGAGGACTTTTCCGTCGGAGATTCGTACGCAGCGGAGCTCCCCTTCGTTTTCATGACGCCCGCTGAATCCGTAAACACATCCATCCGCATAGATGGGAGTTGACCAGTGAGCCAGCATATTGCGACGGCTCTTCCAGACCGACGTGACTGACTTGCCGTCCGGAGCCACTTTCAGAAGTTCTGACCCAACCTGATAGGCGGCCGACAGGAAAATCTGGTCATCAATGACGACTGGCCGTGCCGCGTTCACTGATTCGTGCACGGTCGCGCGAAACCAGTGTTTGAAGTTCTGCTGGCCTGTGGCGGGATCTAGCGAAACCAGTCCCTGCCGCATCAGACACAACAGATGGCGGCGCCCGTGAATCTCACGAATGATCGGAGACGAATAGCTGGCCACCATCTCCGTGCCTGTCCACGAGTAAGTTTTTCCGTCGTCGGCCACAGTTCCGTCCCAGGTGTCCTTACCAACGGACTGCCACTCAACGGAACCATCTTTCGTATTGAAGGCGACGACCCCCGAATTTGGCTGACCACCAACGAGAACAATCAATCGGTCTCCGTCGAGCATTGGAGAACAGCCCATTCCGAAGAACCACTCCGGCAGTGTGAATTTCTTCTGCAGGTCAATCTGCCAGACCGGCTTTCCGTCTGTCATCGAGACACAGACAAGCATGCCTTCTGCACCCAGTGTGTAACAATGATCTTTGGTGAGAACCGGCGAACATCGCGGACCGTTGTTGTAGCCATAAGGATCCTGGAACGCTGTCGGGTAAGAATGCTTCCAGACTTCTTCACCGGTACTGACTTTGCGGCAGGAGATGATCTCTTCATTCTCGAGACGGTGATGCAGGACAAGCAGTTCTCCCAGTATCGACGGTGCGCTGTAGCCAGTTCCGATCCGATGTTTCCAAAGGACCGGTGGCGGATTCTCGGACCAGTCGAGTGCGATGTCGGTTTCGCCGGAAACACCCGTATGATCCAGGCCCAGAAACCATGGCCAGTCCTCCGCTGATACAGACGCGGCAATGGAGAAACTCAGGCAGAGCAAAGTAAGAAGGTGAGCGGGACGCACGGGGGGCTCCGAGGTTCTTTCGAACGGGACCGGCAGGAAAATTGACCTGTTGACAACAGTACAGGATCACGAATCGTGGCACAAATGGTCAACTTGAAGTTGGCGACAGTGTGCTGATCCGGCATCAATTCTCGGAATGGAGTAAGGCACGGTGAACTTGGAACTCGCGGCGACTCGGCGATCCTGAGGGTGAAGAGTTTTGGAAGGTGCCAAAGTGCAGGCCCGCGTCGGAGACACGGGGCACATTGAGCACTGTTAGTCGAGTGTTGCCTGCTCACCGGTGCGGAGAATGTCGAGAACTTCGGCGGGTGACGAGGCCGTTCGGAGTCGTTCCGGTATGAACTCGCTTTCATCCAGCAGAGTTGCGATGACGGCCTGGAGCCTTTGATGCACACGGGGCTGGCCGGCCGGCGTCAGAAGGACGAACAGCAAATGAGCTCGTTCGGACGTGCCGCGATACGGAATTCCTTGCTGCGAACGAATCACCAGCACGATCGCCTTCTGGATGCCCTGCAATCGTGCATGTGGCATTCCCAGATGTCGACCAAGGTAGGTTTCAATCAGCTTTTCGCGTTCTTCCACTGCCCGGACCACTTCGTCACGCGGAATAGGAAGTGACTCAGGCTTCATCTGAAACAGTGCTTTGCGAACGGCCGCGATGGTGCTGTCGGCTTCGATGTTCAGATGGATGCGATCTTCCAGCAGAGCGTCGGCGAGATGAACAGGTTCTTCATCTTCGAACTCATCACGGATCGTGCCGACAATTTCCTCAATCGCGTCTTCCAGGGTCAGGAAGCCGCTCCATGATCCATTGGCATCCTTCACCAGCGCGACGTGCACTCGTTTCTTTTGCATCTCCGCAAGTACCGCTTCCAGCAACGTCGTCTCTTCGACAATGATCACAGGTCGCACCAGAGTCCGAAGGTCGCAATCCGAGTTTCCGCCGAGCAGCAGGTCCTTCAGATGGACGAAGCCGATGGGAAGTCCTTCACCATCGATCAACGGGTATCGACTGAATCGAAATCTGCGAGCAATCTGGAGGTTCTCTTCCATACTGCTGCTGGTATTCATGCAGCGAACCTGTGAACGCGGTCTCATGGCGTCGCGAACAATCAGTTCACCAAGGTCAAAGACATTCTCCAGAAACAGCAGTCGTCGGAATGTCATCATGCCGGACGACTGAGACTGGTTCAGCAGAATTCTAAGTTCGTCTTCACTGTGTGTTTCATGTGCGCCGGATTTGGCGAGTCCCATCATTCTGAGAACGATGTTGGCGGACCCGTTCAGTACAACGAGCGGGACAGCAAACATCGTGCGGAAAATTCGAAGCAGTGGCGAAGTCAAAAGAGCAGAACGGTCCGTACGGCGAATCGCCATCGACTTCGGAACAAGCTCCCCGATCAGGATATGTGCGTAGCTCATGACCAGATAACTGATCGCGAAGGCGACCGCATGAGTCGACAGGAACTGAAACTCGGACGCGTCCGGAGATGAGCTGGGCTGAGCAAAAATTCCCGTCCAGACAAGCAGTGGCTCGATCAGGCGAACGATTGCAGGCTCGCCGACGAATCCCAGACCGATCGACGTGAAGGTGATCCCGACCTGGCACACCGAAAGGTATTCGTCGAGATGGTCCTGGACGTGCTGTGCGGCCACTGCACCTCGAACCCCGTCGTCCACGAGTTCACGAACTCTGGAGGGCCGCATCTTCACCGCAGCAAATTCTGCCAGCACGAAAAAAGCGTTCAGCAACACCAGTAGCGCTGCCAGAAACAAATAAACGAATGCCATCCTGCTGAATACCCCTGAAAGTTCTGCTCACCTTTACTGCATCTTAGAAGTTCCTCCCTGGGATGCCAGTGAGCCTTCAAAACGGTATTCTCTGGCTTCATGAAAAGAGAAAGTGCCGTTTGAGGAGCGAGAAATGTTTCAGATTCGACGCATTGTTGTGGGTGTGGAGATGCCCGCGGAACGCCCGTGGAAAGCAGCGAACCTTGGTTTGCCGAGTCGCCTTTCCGTCCAAAATGCGCTTCAAACGGCCGAGTCTGCTCGCATTCCTGTGACGCTTGTCAGCGTGCTTCCAAAACCAAAGGCCGGCTGGTTTGGTTCTCAGGAAGAATCGGAACGCCAGGCCATTGCGGATCGATCCGCTGCTCAGGGCGTGCTGGAAGAACTGAAGAACGAAATGTCTCAGTCGGGGAATTGTCCGGTCGACCTGCAGATTCGTCTGGGTGACGCCTGGGAGGAACTGATTCGCGCTGCAGGGAACCGCCCGGATTGCCTGTTGATTGTGGGGACTCGGGATCTGGGATCGCTCCGTCGTGTTCTGTTCGGCAGCACAGGGCTCAAGCTGCTTCGACTGTCACCGACTGCCGTATGGATTCTGAAACCTCGAATCGACGACAATGATTCGACGGATATTGTTGCCGCCACGGACCTTGGTCCGGTTGGCGCTGATGTGATTCAGACGTCGGTTCGACTGGCGCGACAGCTGAATGCTCGCCTTCATGTTGTGCATGCGTCAGACGGCACTGAGTCAGCTGCGGATGTGGAAGCGAAGATTCAGGCTCAGCTGGCCGAGACGGATTTTCGAACCTTGCCGTTTGGAATTCGGATTCATATCGAGGCCGGTTCTCCGGACAGTGTTCTGCTGGCCGCTGTGGCGGAATCCAAAGCCGACCTGCTGGTTCTGGGGACATCGTCGAAAACCGGAGTCTCCGGATTGCTGCCCGGCAGTACCGTCGAACGGCTCCTGCCGGAACTCACCTGTTCTGTGCTGGCTCTAAAGCCGGAAGGATTTCGATCCATGCTGCCAAGCGACTTCTGGTCGGTTCAAAGGTCGGCGGAAGTGTGATGATCTGATGTGTCGGATGGCGTTCCTGAGGAAGGGCTTTCCTGTCTAAAGTTGCGTTGCTGGTACTTATAGAAAAACTGTTCACTGACGGAGCATTCAGATTTCCCGCCAACAGCCTGAGATGACGCATGTGCAGTTTCTGACCAGCGGAGGAATCTTCGAAGGGGTCCTGCTGCTGATTGCATTTGCAGGAGGATGGCTGACAGGCGTCAATCCGACGCTGTGGCTTTCATGGTCTGTGGAAGATGCACTGCTGGGACTCGTCGCGACCGTTCCGATGCTTGTCGCTCTGGCCATCAGCCTGCTTGTGCCGTCAAACGGGATGCGGCAGATTCGGAAATTCCTGCGACAGTCCGTTGGTCATTATCTGGTGCAGTGCAAACCGCTGGACATCTTCCTGCTGTCGGTCCTTGCGGGAGTCTGCGAAGAAATCCTGTTTCGCGGATTTTTCTTCCAGTGGATCAGCCAGTGGAACTTCATGCTCGCCGTGCTGATCACGAATCTGCTGTTCGCACTCGCGCATTCGCTGACCGCGATGTATGCTCTGATCGCTGCGTTCCTTGGTTTGTATCTGACAGCGCTGGTGGGTGTAGACAAGTCTCCGAATCTGCTGATTCCGATTATGGCTCACACGCTCTATGACTTTGTGGCCTTCTACGTCGTGATCGTTGACACTCGCCGAAATGCGCACCTGGATGAGGACGCGGACGATCAGAGTGAAGATGATCCAGCGGATGAAGACCTGGAAGATTCCGGCAAGACGTGAGTGTCGAATGATCGGGCTGTGCTTGTTGATCGTCTCCCGCGCCCGCCCCCGAGCTTGCTGACGCTCGCTCGACCCCTCCCAAACTTCGTTTGGGTGGGGAGGAGCAAAATCACCAGCAATCAGGCGGGCCAGATCTGTGAGCCGCCGTCGACACGAAGGACCTGCCCGGTCACGAATGCTCCCAGAGGTCCCGCAAAGAACTCCACGACGCGAGTCACTTCGTCCACAACGCCGACTCGATCCAGAGTTCCGTCCGTGACCAGTCGAGCATCTTCGACTTTCCGAGTTCCCAGGAAGCGCCCGGTTCGAGTATCCCCTGGAGCCAGCGTGTTCACATTGATGTTGAAGCTGCGAAGCTGTTCGGCCAGGCAGCGAGTGTATTCCACGACACCGGCTTTGGCGGTCGCGTAGATCGAACTGTTTGGAATTCCCTTGAACGCGGAGATTGAGCTGAGCGTCAGAATGCGGCCTGTCTTACGAGGCATCATGATCTTTGCCGTTTCCTGGCACACAAGAATGGTGCTCAGAAGATTTCGATCAAGGACGGCTCGCACATCTTCCAGCTTGATGCCAACGCAGTCATTCGGATTGGGCTTTCCACCCGCCGCTGCGATATCACCACCGGCGTTATGCACCAGAATGTCGATCGGGCCGAGCTGTTCGCAGACTTCCGCGACAACTCGCTGCACATCTTCGGCTTTTGTCAGATCGCCAAGGACACGCACGGTTTTAGTGGAGTACTTCGAAGCGATATCAGCGGCAGTCTGTGTGAGCGTCGTGCCTTCGCCATATTCCGCCGGGCCGTTTTCTCGCATACCGTGAACACCGACGCTGCAGCCAAGCGACGCCAGGTGTTCCGCAAACCCTCGTCCCAAACCTCGCCCCGCACCCGTCACCAGCGCTACTTTGCCTTCGAGCAATCGACCAGACATCACTACAGATCCTCAAATGAAAATGTCACAGCACTCCCTGTTCCGAGCAGGGATTCTAGACCAGGCCGGCAAACTTCGCGAGCCGTGCTGCCAAAGTAGCCGTCACTCTCCGAGTGACGAAACTGCGACTTGTGCTTCGGGGTTACGCCGCGTCAATCATAGGGAGTCGCAGGTCATCACTCAGAGAGTGATGTCGACAGGGCGTCATCGTAGCCGTCACTCTCCGAGTGACGAAACTGCGATTTGTGCTTCAGGGTTCGACCGCGTGAATCGCAGGGAATCGCGGTTCATCACTCAGAGAGTGATGTCTACAGGGCGTCATCGTAGCCGTCACTCTCCGAGTGACGAAACTGCGATTTGTGTTTCTGGGTTCGGCCGCGTGAATCGCAGGAATCGCGGTTCATCACTCAGAGAGTGATGTCTACAGGGCGTCATCGTAGCCGTCACTCTCCGAGTGACGAAACTGCGATTTGTGTTTCTGGGTTCGGCCGCGTGAATCGCAGGGAATCGCAGGTCATCACTCAGAGAGTGATGTCTACAGGGCGTCATTGTGGCCGTCACTCTCCGAGTGACGAAGCTGCGATTTGTGCTTCAGGGTTCGGCCGCGTGAATCGCAGGGAGTCGCGGTTCATCACTCAGAGAGTGATGTCTACAGGGCGTCATTGTGGCCGTCACTCTCCGAGTGACGAAGCTGCGATTTGTGCTTCGAGGTCAAGCCGCGTCAATCGCGAGGAATCGCAGGGCATCACTCAGAGAGTGATGGCTACGTTAGGCAAGTCCGGCATACTTCCGACCCGTCCAGAAAGCACCGAGAAGAACGATGAGGGCGCCGGCCCAGGCGGGGTGGCACCAGAGTCGGACAGGGACGATGACCGGTTCTGGTTCGGGCATCGCGGCGATCTTGTCGACGAGCTGCTGGATTTCCTGGGACGATGTCAGTTCGCCTCGTGTCACCTGAGCAATCTCCTTCAACACATCCAGACGCGCGGGCTGGCCGATCTGTTCTTTCTCCTGACCTGTGACCGAGATCACCGTTTCCAGGCGACCACCGGTTTCTGCACAGGTTGTGATCAATCGATACTGACCACCTTCCGAAGGCGTGAAGGTTCCCGTGAACAGTCCCCACGAATCTTCACCAGCGGGTGCCATTCGGATCGTATCGGTCTGTCCGGATGGTGACAGCGTTTGAACAACCACAGTCCCCTGTCGCAGCGGGTCGCCGGCGTTGCTGATGACGTTGGCATTCAGCGTCACAACATTTCCTGCTTCCGGCCGGTCCGGCGAATAGAACAATCGCATGGATTCACCCTGCGACATGTTTCTCTGATACGCCATCCAGCGAACGACCTGGCCCCAGAATCGATAGTGATAAAGGTCTTCCACACCCTTTCGCCATCGCCATGCACCATCGGTGCCCATGAAAAGAACCTTGCCGGTACCGAACGTGCGAGTCGCAATCAGGGGAACTCGGCCGTAGCTCGTGGAGTCCGATTCGTGAGCCGCAAGAACCTGCGAACCAATCTTGGCTCTGAGTGCCGCGGCGTACCAATAGAACCCGGGAAGCGAATTCCAGATCCGCTCATTTTCATTGTCGTCCTGTTCGAGGCGAGTCAGCAAACTACGACGACCGGCTTCAGTCAATTCAAAGCGAGCCTGTCGCGCGGAGCCGATACCTTTGGGACGGGCCGTGTCCAGAACCACCGGGCACAGTTCCTCCAGCTCAGACGTCAGCAGTGTATTCTGGAAGCCTCGAAATCCCGGCAGGAACACCAGACCACCGGCCTGGCTGCGAACCAGTTGCTTCAGGTTGACGCAATCCTGAGCCGTCAGCTGCTTGGATGAGACGCCCACGTCGCCGAGGAAAACGACGTCGTATTCGAACAGTTCTTTCTCCGCCGGAAACTGCTCCAGATATCCTCGACCGCCGCCGATCGTTTCAATATCCGGGTGAAACAGAAGGCAGTTGACTTCAACCCCAGGGTCACGTTCCAGAGCATTGCGAAGGTAGCGGTATTCCCAGCGAGGATACGATTCGACAATCAGCACCTTCAATTCTTCATCACGGATTGTGATGGGGATCGTCAGCTTGTTGTTTTCCGTCAGAGCTTCTGTGTCATCTACGGGGATTTCCAGAGTCAGTGAGTATTCACCGGTCTTGGTCGGCTTCCAGTCGATCGTGTCCTGTTGCTGTCCCATCCCGGCGACAGTCACGGTCTTGGAAATTTCTTCGCCGCGAGTTCCGCTGAGAGTGACCTTCACATCCTTTTCGTTGGGCAGCCAGCTGGTGACTCGAAATGGAATCCGAAGTGACTTATTCACCACGCCAAAGGTCGGAGCATCAGAAGCTGCAAGCTGCATGTCCGGAAGTCGTTCTTCGCTTCCGACACCGACTGCGTAAACGGGAACATTCTTCATTCGAAGTTCCGACGCGGCCCCGGTTGGAGATACGCCGGTGTTCCAGTCCCCATCGGACATCAAAACAATGCCACGCAGGTTCGAATGCTTCTCCGCCACGCCCATCATTGCCGTGTGGAGGTCAGTGCCCTTTTCTGCCGTTGGCGGCGCGGAGGAAAATGGTTCAAAGACCACGTTCATTCGCTTTGCCACAGGAGCCCAGATTTCCGGCTTCACGACCGGCTCAACAATTTCCTGTCGAGTCCGCGGTTTTTCTGCGGGAGCCGCCGGGTTCGGAACGTCACGAGTCTGCATGCTGCCGGACGTGTCATGCAGCACCACAAGAGTGGGTTGTTCCTTCGGCAGAATCTCCTGAGGAAACTCGGGCTGATTCAAAGTGATCAGCACCATCAGGATCAGCACAAATCGCCCTAGTTCCAGCCATCCCATCGCTCGGCCGAACCCGGATCGCCGCCAGCTGATCCAGCAGCAGGCCGCAGCGATTATGATCACCAGGATCGTCAATATCAGAGTCGCTGGTGTCCAGACAAACGTCATAGGTGTCTCATCGTTTCAAGGCTCGGGCACGTTTCTCGGATTGTGAACGCGGGGACCACTGCGTTCAAATGACAAAGACTCGATTTTGCCCATTCAACCAAACGGCACCCGAACAGGTGTTTAGTTGGGCTTGGTTCGAAGCGTCGAAATCTGGCGTGGAAGCAAAGTGTTCACGGCGATCGGGATGCGTCAGCTTTCGGGTAGATCGTTTTGCTGGGGCAGGAATCGCGGTTCATCACTCGGAGAGTGATGTCTACGGTGACTTTGTCTCCTCTGGAACCATGATGACCGTGAGTTCGGTTGTCGTTCCTGCGACAAGTTCGACGGAAACATTGCCCCCAAGGATCTGGTCCGGAGTATCAGGAATCTTGAAGCCCTTTGCCTGAACCAGCATTTCTGTTTTCAGCGGCATCGACGGATCCGACGAACCTGGCAGCGACCTCAGGGTCACCATTCCATTCTGATCCGTCTTGCCGGTATAGAATTGCTGAGCATCCTTTCTGACGCGCGCCACTGTGGGATCCGTGCCGGCGTTTTCTGCGGACCTGCTTGCGAAGACGCGAGTTCGTTGTTCGTTTGTCAGGATCGCAAGTTGAGCCGATGACCAGGCATCCCCAATGATGTTTGAACCAAAGCCTGGAAAGACCTGATTTGGCCACATCCCCACGGCGGCTCCGACGAGCGGCTTGTTGTCCTGATCCACAACCTTGACGGAAACAGTGGCCGTCGGTCCCATCGGAATGACGACTTCCGACGATTCGCCCTTCGATCGCACAACGAATGGAACGACCTGAGAGGCCGATACAAATTTCTGATAATCCTCATCCGGGACTCCGGCCGCTGCGAGTTCATCAGTGAGTGCTGCTCCGGAAAGAGCACCATCACACACGGCGACCATCATCAGAATGCAATCGCGAGGAACCGATTCGAAGGTGAAACTTCCATCCTCGTTGATCGTCGCAAAATCATTCCACGATAACTGCCGTGCTTCGTCTGAAATCGACGTGCAGGCTCGCAGCACGACATGACCATCTTTGACAGGACGTTCCACCGTGTCATCGAGTCGTCCTTCGAGACGATGT
The DNA here is from genome assembly GCA_046349695.1 of Planctomycetaceae bacterium. Taxonomy (GTDB): domain Bacteria; phylum Planctomycetota; class Planctomycetia; order Planctomycetales; family Planctomycetaceae; genus SXXK01. Next base: position 24,993 of record JAXMBV010000029.1, read on the forward strand.
CCGGGGCGAAGTTTCATGTCCGGGATGTTCTTCTCAAACTCGTCCCCTTTCAGTTCTGAGAGGAGAAACATATCGCTGAAAAGAACGGGGCCATCTTCCGGCACATGGAACAGCCACATAGACTTTTTCGCGTCTGTGACTGCAACAGATCGAAGTGTGCCGTCGTCCAGCTGCTTCCATTCGTTACCGCTTCCTCGTCCACTGAACTGGCCAAACAGCCGACTTCGAATGGGCTCGCCCGTGGCCGCATCAATCCCGCGCACTCGATACTTGAGGCCTCGCTGCATCGTGATCGTTACCGGCTTCTTCTCTATCGGGTAGTCGTTCTGTCTTTCAATGAAGTCTTCGTGTTGAATCACGATAGAGACGTCGCTGGTCTTCGCTCCTTTGAAGACAAACTCCGGAATCTTCAGATTCACGATGCCTTTTTCATCCGACGAGATACCCGTCGTTTGACCGTGTTGGTCAATATCCCAGAAGAAGTGTGATCCCGGCGATGCCGGAGAACGCAGCCCATAAGGACGAACAGCGGCCCCGGCAATTGGGTGACCGTCAGAGTCCTTTAGCTCAAGCTGCAGTGTGACAAATGTCATTGGCGGCTTTGCTGACGGCTCATCAGTCGATTTGGTCTCGTCCTGGCGTTTGGTTTCGTCACATCGTGACTGTGCGAGACATGGCAGGAGGGCGAGGCTGGTCAAAATCAGTACCGGGAATGATCGAACTGACATCGGGGTTTCCTGCATGGGTGATGAAACTTGTGCAGACGCTGAGCATTTGTTTCCGTACAGAGTCAACCGCGGGGAGTTTTGTCTGAACTTTGGCGGATTTGCTGATCAGACAACGGAACTTGCCGGGAGTTCTCGCGTCGGAGACACGAGCCACGTTGCGGATCAGTCGAACCACTCATCCGCCGGATCGAATTCCGGAATTGCGATGATCATGACTCTCATCCTGCCAATTGCACGATGCCGAACGCCTGGCGGAATCACAATGGCCTGAAGCGGAGTCACCGGGATCTTTTCGCCATCCAGTTCCATCATCGCATCCGGCTGACATTCCAGGAACACATACGTCTCGGTCAGTGTCTTGTGGTAATGCCGCTCAGCATTCTCGGAGATCTCCGTGATATGAAGCGTGCCGGGAAATTCAGGAACGCCCTTGAATGCCCTTCGCGCCATTCCGCAGGGGCACGGCACAGGATCGATCTGGCTGAAATCAGCAATCCGCCAGCGGCGTTCCATGTTCTGCATTTCGCGAGTCTCGGACATCATCTGGCCCCTGCATGAAACGAGCCCGGAGCGTTGGGCGTCCGGGCTCAGTCATCAATCATTCAATCATAATTCCACGTACGATGACGGATCAGTGCTTTCGAGCAGCCGCCCATTCGTCGAGCATCGCCTGGATTCGAGCCGGGTTGAAATCACCTGGAACGTCGTAGTCCTGATTTGCCTGAAGATCCTTCACGGTCAGGTCCTTCGATGGAACTCCATCCTTTGGCACCTTGCCATGAGCCGTCCAGACAATGGCGTTCAGGACCAGTGTCCGGAAATCACGATTGCCCCAGTTCCAGTGATCATGACCACCGGTGAATCCGAAACCTCGACCAGCATCCGGTCGCTGAACGGCCCATGCGACCGTCTGTGCTTCCTTGCGTTCGAGCACTGCGGCACGGACGGCGGGATTGTTGCTGTGAGGACCTTCGGGACGTGACAGGCTGCCGTCTTCCTTGACCAGAGTCTCTTTCGGAGGAAGGTCGGACAGAACCGGGACGACTCCTGCTTCGTCGCCTGCGAAACGCATGTGATAGTACCACTCATCATTGATTCGGAACGGCTTCACACCGCTGGAGATCAGATGATCAGGGAACTTCGTGAAGTTGCCGGTCCAGTGAGGATTCACGGACCAGTCGGTTTCAAAGTACCCACCGATCCAGTTCAGAAACGCGTCTCCGGAAGCACCCTTCGGAACTTCCACGCCATAGTGAATAGCCACCATGCCGATGCCTCGCTTCTCGAGTTCCCGCAGGCGATCCAGTTTGCTGTTGAAGGGATGACCGCCACCGCCGTCAGCGTAAATGACAATGGTGTCCGCATGATCCAGAACTGATTCGTCCTTCGGCCATCCGTCTGTGTAAACCGTAGCTTCGATGCCGAGGTTGGCGGAGTTCAGAGCTTCGGCCAGAATCATGCAGCCAGCTCGATGTTCGTGAGCCCCATAGCCATGGCTTGGCTTGCCCGCGATCAGTGCCACCTTCTTCGGAGCTGGCAGTCGCTTGAGTCGGATGTTGCGGAACTGAACGGTCATCGGCGGACCGACGTGAGCCTGCAGAGCCAGCAACCCGGCGGCTCGACGTTCCTTGATGTCGTTGTCCGTCACATCAACGGTCATCATGTCGTTGATGAAGTGCTGATAATGGAACCCGTCCGCGACGACGCGGTACTTGTTCCAGTCTTCCTTCTTGATGTTCTTCTGAATCTCTTCGGACTTGCCGACTTCTCCAGTGACCTTCACTTCGAACTTGCCGTCGTTGCGGACCAGTTCTGTCATCTGGCCTCGCTGAGCCAGGATGCCGCGGTAGGCTTCGCCGTAAAGAATACCGGAGTACGTTGTGCCCGCTTCGAAGTCAGCCTGGTAGCCGCCGATACGCCACTTGCCGTCAGGAATTTCAAAACTGCGGTACTGAATCCCGGAGTTGCCGTTCACAATGCGGTATTCGAGTTCCAGTTCGAAGTTATCCAGCTCACCGCCACGCCAGATGATGAACGTGTTTTTGTCGAGCTTCACTTCTTCGGAAGTCTTGCCGGTGATGGCACCGTCCTGAACGCTCCAGATTTTCGGATCGCCGTCCCAGCCTTCGAGTGTTTTGCCGTCAAAAAGAACTTCCCAGTCATCTGCTCGACTTGTGATGGTTGACGCAACGAGTGCCGTCAACAGCAACAGAATTCGCCTGAATTGCATGTTTGCTCCCTGATTCTTACAGCCCAATAAATGAGTCCACCGTCGTGTTTCCGGCGACACTGCCAGGAGCTTAGCGAATCCGAACCGCGTTGTCTTCAGTTCGCGAAATCTGACCGTAGGATGGACGCCCTCGTCCGTCTGCGATTGCTTTCTGATGGCTCGTCCGGTTTATCTGCGTTATCCCAAACGCGTTTCAATCGAACGGATCTCGAACGAAGAATGAAACAGGAGGACGACGGCTGAGGGCGACCGTTCTACAGCGAGATTCTGCAAACGGGTGAGTCGCCGTTGCGGTTCCCACCCTGCGCGAGGGTGGCGAAGGTTGCGAGCGGGGATCACGGAAGCTGAGCCGCGGGAATGACGGGGCGAATGGCCGAGTTACGCAGGACTAGCGTCCAGCCGCCCGCCGTTGTGCTGTGCTGTTCTCACTGTCCGGCAGCGATTCAGGTGGGGCGATGACGGAGGTCAGTCTGCAACGCGGTCACTCTGTTCCGCAGCGTTTCAGGGTCTGAAGAAAGCAATTCCGATTTGGCTGTCCTCGGCAACTCCAGCAACTCTTCGAGCAGCAGGATCTTGCCGATGAGTTCGCCTTCTTCGCGTCCCTCCTGACGCCCCTCTTCACGCCCTCTTCACGCCCCTGAATCAGCAGTCGATCAGCGAGCGAACCGGTTGCCCGAATTGCGTAGGCAGGATGCTGGCGAGCGTCTGCTTGTATTGCTGTTGGTCAATGTTCTTGTTGACGGTCATGACATAGACTCCAATCGCCCGGGCCCATTCTGCAAAACTCGCAGCAGGCAACGCTTGGCCAATCATTTCCAGAATCTCTCGGAGGATTTCGACCAGATGTCGGCTTCGACTGTATTTTAACAGCCGCAGCGTGTTCCTCAAAACGGATTCTCCCTGGATCTCACCATCATCAAGGCGGCTCAAATCCAGCAGTGGTGGCTGAAACTGAATCTGGTACTCAGCCAATGCCGCGGGCGTCGGAATCAGTCCGGCCAAACTTCTCGCCGCGGACCATGCTGTCTCACCGTGGTACACCAACAACGGGACGATCGGGCAGAGTGTCTCACTGTTTCGTATTCGCATCTCCCAGATCCGCACCATGTAGCTCAACACCTGCAACACGGTGAGCGGATCAGATTGACTCTTGTGTTCGAACAGGAAATACACCAATGCCTGTTTGTTGGATGCATCTGCGGGGGCATTGGCCAGTTCGACAGAAAAGAGCAAGTCCGAGAACTTCTCACGAAGGTCGGCATCAACAAAGCTGCCAGCCTCCAACTGCAGCGTGCCAAGCTTCAGTTCCGCCAGCAGCTTGCTGGGGATAACTGCGTCTCAATCAGCCCGCGTGCGTTGGGTAAATGGGACAGCGCGAATTGAAAGAAGTTGTTGTGTGGCGTAGGTAGTGATTCCATAGCCGCCACAGTATGCTAAATAAAATTACTCCACAAAAGCCACGACGGGCAGCATTTCAGATTTGTACTCTGCCGCGGGATAGGACAACTGAGCACAACAGAGAGCGGCGCGTTTCAACACATCGGTCTGCGACTTATCGCAGTAGAAGCAGGGGAATCATGGGTGCTGGGTCCCCGCCTGCGGGGATGACGATGGTTGTGCGCCGGGATGACGGAGGTTGCGTGCTGGAATACCATGTGGGGAGAATGCGCGGGGCACGGAGGACCGACGTCCAGCCGCTCGCCGTTGTGTGCAAGTTGATCTGCGAGTACGAAATCCCGGTGTCATTTGATGCGTTCGCATTTTCCTTGCCGAGACCCTATCGTGTGACCAAGGCATTGCACGGGATTCAGGGACCCAGCGAGTGCTGCCGGAACCGGAGGGCTGCGCCCTTCCGCTACTTTGGTTTGTTGAATCTACTACCAGGCTGTTTGATTTGAGCGTCGTGGACGAGAACGCAACAAAGAAACTTTCTGACACGGGCCAGAGTCCCAGCTGGGGGCAATGGCTGCTGGCGGTCGTTATCGGCTGTCTGCTGACGGGGTACGTCTGGATTGGAATTCTTCGGGGAGGCGGGTTGAACGGTGGTGACACCTATCCATACTTCTTTCCTCAGAAGCAGCTGATGGCGGAGGAAATGAAGGCTGGACGATTGCCGCTCTGGCATGATCGCACGGCTTTGGGCTATCCCCTGCTGGCCGAAAGTCAGGCGGGGGTTTTCTACCCGAGCAACCAGATTCTGTACCGAGTGCTCGACGTCCACACGGCGTATCATGTGAGCTTCCTACTGCATTACGTCGCGGCGTTTGTGTTCTCCTGGCGTTTTGTTCGGACTCAGCGGTTGTCCAATCTCGCTTCGCTGTTCGCGGCCGGTATCTTTGTTTTCGGCTGGTTTCCGGCTCGCGCGTCGCTCGAATGGAGCATCATTGGAGGAGTCTGGCTTCCGGTGGCTTTGTGGAGAACGGACTGTCTCCTTCTTGAGCCATCGCGAAAGAACTTCGCTCTGCTCGCCATCGTGCTGGCCATTCATCTGCTCGCCGGACACTTCACTTTGGCCTTTATTACTCAACTGGCTTGCCTGGGATACAGCATCCTTCGCAGTCCAAATCAACGAGTGCGACGCTCGGTGGCAGTGGTAGCGGCGATCGCGCTGAGCGGTGCATTGGCGGCGGTGCAGTTGTTGCCGACGCTGGAGCTGCGATCGCACAGCCAGCGAGCATCCGAACAGGCCGGATCCGAGCAAAAGGCCTTTGATCCTGGTTACGGTCACATGCCGCCTGTTTATGTGACGCAACTGGTTGCGTCATGGTGGTACTGGCATACGCCGGAAGTCATTGAATCGCGGGAGATGCTGAAGGCCAACCTGCTGAAGAGTTCTGCTGATACGAATGCGGTGGAAGCTCATCTTTATGTCGGTTTGATTCCTCTGATTCTTGTGCTGACTCTGGCGAATCCCAGCGTTCGAAGGCGACTGCCGGATTCTCTGTGTCTTCGCTGGCTGATCATCGCAGCACTTGGGCTTGTGTATTCCTTTGGCTGGCTGATCCCGGTGACTCGTTCATTGCCGGGGTTTGGTTTCTTCATGGGCCCCGCGAGATATTCCGTGCTGACGACTCTGGGACTGGCGATCCTCGCCGGCGCGTCGCTGGATGCGGTGACTCGTCGAACATCGATCGTGGCAAAGGCCGTAATGGTCGCAATGATCGGTTGTTTGACACTGGTCGATGTGACGTGGTCGTCGCGAGCCGTTTGTGATGCGGTGATTGTTTCTGATCCACCGTGGAAAGGTTTGAAGGAAAGCTGGATCGCCGCCACATTGCAGAAGGAGAATCAGCAATACCCTGTTCGTGTTCTGACGGATGCAAAGAACATCGCCAATCTCTATGGCGTCAGCTCGGTTCCTCAGTATCTGGGACTGGGACCGTCAGAATATTTTTCAGAAGAGTTCCGACTGCAGACCAGGCCGGAGTCAGACGCGGTGGAATATCCGGATGTGGCTCAGATCAAGCGGCTTCGCAGTCTCGCGGTGACTCATCTGCTGACGACCGAGCCGATTGGAAAACTCTCTCCCGAGTTCGAACTGGTTCGGTCCGCCCCGGATGCGTTTCTGAATCGAGTCTGGGGACGTGGCATGGCACCTTGTTATCTGTATCGATTTCGTGAGCCGCCCTTCCGGGTCGGAGTTTTGTTCCCGACCGAACTGTCGCTCGACGAGCGCAGTGAACCACCGATTGCCGTCCATCATTACCGAAGCACTCCGACAGTCGTCGAATTCGATCTGGAACTCGGCGCGAAACTGGAGGTGCGCGTTTCCGATTTGATGTTTCCAGGCTGGACGGTGGAGATTGATGGAGTTGCTTCGGAAGCTGTTTCCCGCTTCGGCCTGCATCGTGTCGTCGCAGTACCGGCAGGCAAGCATCATGTTCGCTGGGCGTATGCTCCTCAATCGTTTCAGCTGGGCTGGATCACATCGCTGCTCAGCCTGATGAGTGTCATCATTCTGGCATGGCGGCGACGTGTCTGTTGAGGAACATTTCAGGAGGGCAATGGTCCTCCTGAGCCGTGGCAGGATTTTGTAGCGGAACGGCGCGAGCCGTCCGGTGAGTCTGCGTCATGAATTCACCGGAAGGACCGCGCCCCTCCACTACAAACATGACGAGCGAGCAGCGATTTAGCGGCTCGGCCGGAGCCATGCCCTCCCGGTTTTAGCGCAAGTGGCGCCGGTGGTCAGCAGGCTTTCAGAACTCCCATTTCTCGGCGTCTTTATCCAGCATGCGGACAGAACCGCGAAGGTCCATCAGGAAGCAGCGGACATTGATCGTCCACAGTTCGCGGTCACCGCCTTCGTCGATTCGCTGGCCGCAGTGGTGAAAGATCTGATCGCGCAGAGCGAATGCGTGCTTGCGGTGTTCTTCTTCCTCGGCCACCAGTCCTTCGGCTGTATCCGGATAGTTGTAATTGGGACCCAGGAAATGCGTGTACGCGCCGCAGTTTCGATGTTCCATGATGTAGACATCTCGAATCTCATGCAGCTGTACAGCGATATCCAGATGCTGGAAGAACACGTCTCGCCAGGAAGCATGTTTCGGTTGCATTACGCCGAGTGCCGCGCCGGCGAAGACGAGCTGGTCGTAGCGGTTTGACAGATTGTCTCCTTCCATAAACTCGACCATGTCGTCGAGCAGTCGAAGGTCCATGCAGCTCAGCAGCAGAACGTTCTTGCGTGGCGGCGGATAGGGACGAACAGCAGGTCCTCGACGATGAACTTCCATTGGGAACTCCGGCAGGCGTTTTGGCTCCGTCGACACAAGGCAGACTCTAATTTGGCTGTCGACGCCGGGGCATTGTGAAATGCATCCAGTGTTTTGAGAATGGGACTCGCAAACCCCAGTGGATTGAATTTTCGAGTCAGGACCGCTGGAATAACGATATTATAGTGTTCGAAGGTTCACTTTTGGGTTCGGAAGCGAGGGGACTGCAAATGGCAAACGTGAATGAAGCGAGTTGGCAGGCAGTGCTTGAGCCGATCCGAACCGCCCTGACCGTGGTTGAGCAGTGGGCAACGCGACGGAAGCTGACACCGGCTCAGAAAGCGGACTTCAGCGCGGAGCTTCAGGCGCTGCACCAGGAATATTCACTGCAGGCCGAAGCGAGCTGGTCACCTCCGAAACTTCCGGGAATGCTGCCGTTACAGCCGCAGGAAACGCCAGGGGTGCGCGGGTACCGAGCTGCCGTATTCATGACTCACTATCTGAACCAGCTTCGAATCCGCCGGCGGCTCACCCTGGCTCAATACCATTCACTGCAATCGGATACCAATGAGCGGCTGGCGGCCGTCCAGCGTACTCTGCAGCGAGAGGGAATCAATGAGGCGGTGCTTGTAAGCCAGGTCCCTGAGGAAGTGCGATCGATTCAGCTGGGAAGTGCTGAGAATCAGGTGGCGAGTGCCCTGAACAGCCTCAGTACACCGCCCGTCGCGGCAACTCCGCCGGAACCTCCGAAGCCCCGTCGCAACATCATGGAGATTCTCCTGGATCCTCGCAGCATTCAAACGCTGCTGGGACTTGGTGGAGTCCTGATGGTTGTTGGTCTTGTCATTCTGCTGTGGCTGAACAACTTCTTCACACCTCAGATCACGGCCATAGGGATGGCTGTCATCAACGTCGTTGTTCTCGGCGCTGGCATGCAGTTGATTCGCGGGACTCGGTTTCAAATGGCTGGCAAGGCGGTGTCACTGCTGGCCTGTGCCGTGATGCCGCTGAATCTGTGGTACTGCCATGGGAATGATCTTGTCACTGTCGACGGACATCTCTGGGTCGCCGCTGTTCTGATCAGCGCCCTGTACGCCGCGGCTGCCTGGGTTCTTAAGGACGAAGCGTTTGTTTATGTGTTCTGTGGTGGTATCACACTGACCGGCTTGCTTGTTCTTGCCGACCTGCCGCCTTCTCCCATGCGATTCTGGGAGATTGCTTCTCCTGCCACGATGCTGGTAATACTTGGGCTGATTGGTGTCCATCTGGAACGTGCGTTTGTGCCCGGACCTGGCCCGTTTAGTCGCGAACGATTTGGGATGGCCTTCTTCTGGTCCGGACATGCTCAGGTCGCTGCCGGATTGATTCTGCTGCTGGGTGCTCATGTTGGCGGTGACTGGCTGTACGAGATCTGGTTCAAGCCTGTTTACGAGAGTCTGCAGGCTGTGCCTTCACCGGTCTGTGGGCGCCTCCGATGGCTGTCATTGATTCTGATTCTTGCGGGAATCTGGAGCTGCATTTACTCGGACCTTGTCGTTCGGCGTCGCGGGATTTTGATTCACATCGCAGGCGGACTGCTTCTTTGGGCCGAGGTGCTGCTGATTCAGATTCTGAACCTGCGGCTGGGTGTCGATTCGATCATTGCCATTCTTGCCGTGACGGCAATTGCGATCCATGCCATCCGAATGTTCACTCCTCAAGAGTCTGTCATGACTCGTTCGTTTCCGGCGTTCGGCGTTGTGCTGAGTATCATTCCGGTGTTCATGGGATTCGTTGTTTACATGGATAACCTGGGAGCGAAAGCCGTCTGGACGGACCAGGCTCCTCGATGGACCTTTGCCCTCGTGATGCTTCTGACAGCGGCCGCGAATCGAATGGGAGCATGGGTCACCGATCCGTCAAGAACCCGGGTTCGGACGACGTTCTTCTTCGCAACCGGAGCAGCTTCAATGATTGCGGCCGTGGCACTGCTTGCTGCGGCAGGACTGAATCAATGGCAGTCGCATGCTCCTGTGATGATGCTTCTGCCTTTGGGATGGCTGATTGCATCCGGGTTGTATGGAACACGTCCGGCGGCCCAGCCGCTCTGGCTTGTCGCACAGACGGCGGCAGTCGTGATGCTGATTTCTTCACTGGCCACCGGAGTTCAGGGCTTCTTTTCCAAGGATGTCGGTTCTTCCGTTCATCTGTCACTTGTGCTGTTCTTCGTGGAAGCCGCCGTCTTCTATGCCCTTAGCTACTGGATGCGACAGTCGCATCGGTCCGTCTACGCCGCGTCTCTGATGGGCTGTGCGGCCTTTTGGCAGCTGCTGGCATGGTTCGGCTTTGGTACTCAGGCGTACCTGCTCAGCTTCAGTGGAGCGGGCCTGATCATGCTGCTCATTTACCGACTCGGCCTGCTGGAGAATACCTCGGCCCGGGCATTGACGGAGATTCTGTATCTATCGGCCATGGCGGCACTCAGTCTGGCATTTGTCTCTTCGGTGTTCTACGGTCTGAATCAACTCGTCAGCGGAACGATGCGGCCCGACACGTCTGTGGACTGGGGCTTTGTCGGCTTTATTGGTGCGATGCTGGTCATGAGCATCAGTGCCGTGCTGCTGTCGGCGCAGGCCAGCAGCAGAAACTGGTTCATCGTTACGTCCATTGGACAGGCGATCGTACTGGCACTGGCTCTGCACAAGCTGATCAACCTGAGCCCATGGCAGCAGGTCGAATTGTTCTCCGTTGTCATCGGACTTCTGCTGGTGATCTCCGGCTACGCTGGCTGGTACCGTGAACAGGATTCCGAGTCCAGTTTTGTGAGTCTCAGCCTGTTCATCGGCTCGCTGCTGATCACGATCCCGCTGGCGATTGCCACATGGATCGACCGAGGTCACGACGTGTTCCGACCCTTGAATGAGTTTGGATTTCTATTCGCCAGCCTTGCATTGCTCACGCTGGGAATCATGTCGCAATTGAAGTCAACGACGCTCATCGGTTCCGGAATGACGGTGCTCTATTTCCTGACGCTGCTGATCTTTGTCCCCTGGAGTCGGCTCAATTCGGTAGCCCTGGCGATTACTATCGGCGGCGGTCTGCTGTTTGGTACCGGCCTGGGACTGGCGTTCTTCCGGGATCGCCTGTTATCGCTGCCCGATCGCATCCGCAAACGCGAAGGAATCTACCGAGTCTTCGACTGGAGATAGGGGCCTGGCGGCGTTCCTGGTTCTTGGTTCGTAGTTCGTAGTTCGTAGTTCGTAGTTCGTAGTTCGTAGTTCTTGGTTCTTGGTTCTTGGTTCTTGGTTCTTGGTTCTCGCGCACTGAAAACTGAAAACTGAAAACTGAAAACTGAAAACTGAAAACTGAAAACTGAAAACTGAAAACTGAAAACCGAAAACCGAAAACTGAAAACCGCCCTCCCCTACTCCCCGATCTGGCTCTTGCCGGGTTCAACCGTGGGGGCGGGGACGATGGTCATTCCTTTCAGCCGATCAGGCCTCAGTTTGCGGTCGTTGACGACATCGCGAATCAGGATCTTTTCGACCTGCTTGGGGTACTTTTCGAGGATCGTGCGATAGACCTCCGGGTCTTTCTCGCCGGAATCACCGAGCAGCACGAAGCGCCGTTTCGGGAACCGTTCCATCAGTCGTGAGATCTCCGCGACCTTGTGTTCCAGCGTGCCCTCATCGTTCAGCAGCATGTTCGCGAAGTCTTTCCACGAACCAGTCGTCAGCAGATTCTTGCGAAGCGGACGCATATGAAACGTGCCCTCCGGCCATCCGCTTTTCTCTGAATGAAAGAACTGCTGAAGCGGTGCGTACATCTGCCACGGTCCTCCGGACACATAATGCACAGGCGCTTTTGAATGCTGCTGAAACACTTCACGCAGTTCCGGAGCGGCGTGAAAGTTCTTCAGAAAGGTGTTTCGAAAGACGACTTCTCCGCCGGCAGTGATTTCGGTGATTTTCAGTGTGTCATCAATGTCGCTGATGATGGAAATGCCCTCAGGTTCAATCAGCTGGATTCGACCGGTCCCGGTGTGATTCGTCGACGTTGCGTGAAAGGTGAGCCACCCGTTCTTTGACCTTTGATTCTGAAGCAGCACCTTTGCCTTCGCAGCCGACAATTGAATCTTTCCGGACGCGAGGCCGTTTCCGTCCGTCTTGATGGCGGCCCCGTCAGAGTCTTTCAACTGCCACCTTTGTTTTTCCGGGTCCTGATCAAATTCAAACGTCACGATCTCCCGTGATTCACTGTCAGCAAGGAAGTGGCGAGCACGATCTTCAAAGTGCGTGAGCTGATCATCGCGGATCTCACCAAGACCTTCTGCAAGTTTTGCAACAGCGGCCTGAGTCCATGACCGATCTTCAAAAACCCAGTAACGCAGTTCGATCGTCCATGTGTCGGCTTCGAGGTGGCCGCAGGCTGGGTAGAACAGAACAAGCTCATCGTCGGCCAGCATCGCGGTTCTCGAGGTGCACAGGAAGGCGAACATCAGCAGGAAAACAGTTCGAAGCGTGGAGGTGACGGCACAACGGGGGAGAAACTCTGTGATCATCATTGAGATCCTTGTGCTTCCGGGTCGTTGTGAAATTCGCCACGTCTGCCGTTTTCTTCGAGCGAGATTTTGTCATAGTCTGCCGCTGAATCAAACAGAACCGAATCCCGCTTTGAAGGACTCATCAATGACATTCACATACGAAGAGATTTCGCGAATGATCGATCATTCGCTGTTGAAACCCAGCACCACGTTTGAAGACTTTGAGATTGGCTGCCGGATGGCGGTTGCCTACAAGGCAGCAAGTGTGTGCATTCAGCCGCACTATTTGAAGCGATGTGCTCAGATCCTGGAAGGAAGCGGTGTTCGAGCCAGCACGGTGATTGGCTTTCCTCACGGCGGCCACTGCACTTCCGTCAAGGTTGCTGAAGCACGCCAGGCGCTGGCTGATGGTGGTGAAGAACTGGATATTGTCTGCAATATCAGCCGAGTTCTCAGTGGCGACTGGGATTTCGTGACCGCCGATCTGAAAGCTGTGATTGAGGTGACTCATGATGCCGGACAGAAAGTGAAGGTCATCTTCGAAAACTGTTATCTGAACGATGAACAGAAAATTCGCCTGTGCGAAATCTGCACGGAACTAAAAGCGGACTGGGTCAAGACGTCGACCGGTTACGGGACTGGTGGAGCCACGATGGATGATCTTCGCCTGATGAGAAAACATGCCGGGCCCCAGGTCCAGGTCAAAGCCGCTGGCGGAGTTCGGGACATGGATGCTCTGCTGGAATGTCGGGCAATCGGTGTTTCTCGCATCGGTGCCAGTGCCACTCAGGCGATGCTCGATGAGTGTCGTCTGCGGCTGAAGATGCCCGCCATCAAATTCGATCAGCAGGCCGCAGCCGACGGTTACTAAGGCATTGCTCAGAAGTTGCATGTTCTTGGTTCTTGGTTGCATGTTGTTAGTTCTTGGTTCTTGGTTGAACTTACCCCCCCTCCCCCAAACTTGTTTGGGGGAGGTCGATCGAGCGCCAGCAAGATCGGGAGGGGGCCGCAGGGCCAGTGAGCCGCGTTGCCTCTGACCAATCGCCGTTGGCGAACAAGTGTCGCAAAACCAGTGGGCTCGCACAGACTTTGTCACAGCAGGCTCTTGCCGTGTGATTCGTATTCTTCCCCCGTTCAGAGATTCGTCATGACCGTATTCGCTCGCCTTCTTTTGACTCTCACGCTTCTTGCCTCGGTACTGTCTCCCTGCGTGCATGCTCAGGACAGCAAGTCGACTGGCGCTGGTGAGAAGGGAAAGAAGAACGCGAAGAAAGAGAAGGAAGAGGAGAAAGTTGTTCCTCCCACGGCAGAGACGATTGCTGCTCTGACGAAGTCGCGGGATGAGCTGCGAGCCACGCTGGCCGAGCTTGCTCGAAGGCCCGAACTGCAGACCAGGAATGGCGAAAGTCTCCTGGCCGATGTCAGGATCTTTGAAAAGGCAGCCACATGGATGCTGCGATACAACGAATTTCACAAAAATGACTACGCCAGGCAGCTCGAAGGAGTACTGAAGAAGGGAAGTGAGCGCGCGAGTCAGCTGGTTGAAGGAAAGCCGAGCTGGAATCTGCAGGTCGGAACAACGATTCGCGGGTTCGTCAGCGGGATTGACGGTTCGGTCCAGCCTTACGCGATTACTCTGCCGGCTGGCGTGGATCCCGCGAATGCGAAACGATGGCCACTTCACCTGGTGCTGCATGGTCGAGCTGATCAGATGAACGAGGTGAACTTCATTCATCGAATGGACGGCAAGACTCCGAAGAAGGATTCGCCGGAAGCCGCCGCTGACTGGATTCAGCTGGATGTGTATGGTCGCGGCAGCAACGCCTACCGCTGGGCTGGAGAAACCGATGTCTTCGAAGCGCTGGCGGATGTGAAAAGGCGGTTTCGAATCGACGACGATCGCATCACGCTTCATGGCTTCTCCATGGGCGGGGCCGGTGCGTGGCATCTGGGCATGCATCATCCGCATCTCTGGTCATCGGTTGGTCCCGGAGCCGGATTTGTTGACTTCTACCGGTATCAGAAGAAAGACCCTTCCAATTCGGCCGATCGGCTGCCCTTCGCGCAGGACCAGACTCTGCGAATCTACGACACCGTGAATTACGCCATGAACGCGTTCAACGTTCCGACCTGCACATATGGCGGTGAAATGGATCCTCAGTTACTTGCCAGCACAACGATGGCAGAAGCTGCGAAGGCTCATGGAGTCGACATGAAGGTCATGATCGGACCTAAGATGGGACATGCGCTTGATCCGGAGAGTCAGAAGGAATTCATGGCCTTTCATCGCGAGAAGTCTGCCAAAGGCCGGCCTCGTTTTGGAGAACGCCGGGAGATTCGTTTTGAAACTCGAACGCTGAAATATGCCACGTGCGACTGGCTGACGATTGAAGAAATGCAGAAGGTCTATGAACCCACTTCGGTTCATGCCAAAGTGAACGCAGACGGAGATGTGGAAATTCAAACGGTCAATGTCGAAGCGTTTCGACTGGCACGAGACATCGCTGCGAATGCCATCGTGGACGGGGTGACACTTGAGTGCCGGTCGGCCGGTGAAGGTCTTTTGCCGGACGTCTACTACGTGCGCAATGGTGAATCGTGGAAGGTGCTGAGCTACCAGGAATCAAAGTCCTTTTCGGAGAATCGATCTCTTCAGAAACGTCCGGGACTTCAGGGGCCGATTGACGATGCGTTTGCCAGTCGCTTTGTCTGTGTCAAAGGGCAAGGCAAGTCGCCGTCAGAACTGTCTCAAAGGTGGAGTGATGAAACACTGCAGACATTCGCCTCGGAGTTTTCACAATGGATGCGCGGCGACGTTCGTGTTTTGAATGAGTCTGATGTGACTCCGGAGATTGTTCAGTCATCCAACCTGATTCTGTTTGGTGACCCTGATTCGAACTCGCTGCTAAAGAAGATGCAGCCAGATCTTCCGGTCGAATGGACAACGGACAAAATCCGAATCGGCGATCAGGAATGGTCGCGGGCCGATCATTCGGTCAGTCTGATCTATCCGAATCCGCTGAACCGTCGTCGCTACGTTGTCATCAATTCCGGGATGACCTTTCATGAGAAGGACTTCAAGGCATCGAACGCCTGGCTGTTTCCTCGTCTTGGCGATATTGCCGTCATGAAGATCGAAGTCGACGCCAAAGGGCAGCTGAGCTCAACGCCGGTCTGGTCGCAGGTGTTCGATTCTTCGTGGAAACTGGATGAGAACTGAGGTAACGGTCTGAGTGATCAAATGGTCCGTTGATGCCGAAATTGTGTCTGGTTTTTCGGCGTCGCCGCCGGACTGCCGACGTCAGTATGTGGCAGATTCCCGTGTTTTTTGTCGACGTTGACTGTACGGCGTGACACGCGGGGAGATGCTCGGTACCGTGGAACCATGTCGCGGACTCGGAGATTTCGAATTTCTGTGTGCTGCGTCGTGCTGATGGGATTACTGGCCGGAGGAATGGGGATCCGGTTTGGAATTCGGCATCGGCACGACGGTGGAGACACCGCGCATTCACACGGAGCCGGTTCGAAGGGACATGGCGGTGAGGAGGCATCCCGATCGCAGGCCAGCAACAGTTGCCACGTTCATTCGCATGCGTCAGGCCATGGTCATCAGCATGTTCACAGTCATTCCCATTCTCATTCGGATCCTCATTCTCATACACATGCTCAACCGCAAGTCCATGACGCGGACCAGGCGCATTCGCATGAGTCCTCCGACGGAACTCACGTTCACGTGACTTTCCTTGGGTTTGAGCTGACGCTCCCAGATTGGTTTCCTGGTGAGCCGGCTCCGTTTTACTCCGAATCGGCACAAGATCGCACCGAAGTAGCTGCGGGTGAAGTGGTTGACATACCCGGCTCCTTCGGGCTTGCATCCTTCCTGCAGATGTTCATGGATCAGGTGGCAATTCGCTCGGACAGTCCTCTGATCAGCGGACCGGAGTTGCCCGCTGCGACTGCACTTCCGTATTTGAGCGCGAACCTTGGCCTGGATGCTGCTCCGCCCCTCGTACCGCCTCCGCGTTTTATGTGAGTTCCACATGGACGACATCTTCGTTGGATGTCGCGAACGCGTTTTGATGGCATTGTCCAGCCCGTTGCCGTTGTCTGCGCGCGGGTTTGGCTGACATTTGGGAGCAGTTTGCTTGAACATGAATCCTGCGAATCCTCATCGTCTGAGAGGATTCACGCTGATTGAGTTATTGGTTGTGATGGCGATCATTGCCATCCTGGTCGCACTGCTGTTGCCGGCGGTGCAGCAGGCAAGAGAAGCCGCGAGGCGGACGGCCTGCAAAAATAATTTGAAGCAGCTCGTACTGGCGATGCACAACTATGAGTCGATCCATGGAGTGCTGCCGCCAGGATACCTGCATAAGTTCGATCCGGCGGGGTCCGGTGCCAACTTCATGGGTTTTGGATGGGGCCTGATGTGTTTGCCTCAGCTGGAACAGGGAAACCTGTACGCTCAGTTCAATTTCAACGTGCCTGGATTTGATCCGGTGCAGAGGATCCCCAGGGAGATCCACCTGCCGGTTTTCCTCTGTCCGTCTGATCCGTATTCGCAATCGCGATACGTTGTGAGGGATGACTCGGCGACTCCACCTGAACGCTATGCCGCAGGAAGTTACGCGGCGAATTGGGGCCCGTCGACTTCCTCGGTCAATCTCGATGATACTCCCCTGGCCAGTCAGGGAGTCTACTATCGCAACAGTCGAACGAAGCTGCGAGACATCACAGATGGTCTCTCGAATACCCTTGCGCTGGGTGAACGGACTAATGGCCCGATTCGCACAAGCGCGGGAATTTCGCATGGTCACACTTCGTTTGAAACGGCATGGTGCTGTTCCGCTCGCGAAGTGACCGATGTGCCAGACGACCATGGCCACATGGTGCTCTTCGAGACACAGTATCGCCCGAACGAAGTTGACAGTGATGATAAGGGTGTTTCAGCACCACACGTCGGTATCGGCCAATTCGCCATGTGTGATGGAAGCGTGCGGGCTGTGTCGGAGAACATTTCGAAAGTGACCTACGACGCGATCGGCACTCGATCCGGCGGAGAAGTGATCGGAGACTTCTGAGAAACAGGGCCGGCAGTTCAGGCACCTGTTTTCGAACGACTTCCTGATCAGTCATTGAAGAGCCGTCACAGGTTGAACAGACGTGTGGCGGCTGTTCTCATTTCAGACGCAGGCAAAACCGTCACGGCACGAATGTCGAAGCTCACAACATTTGGCGGAAACTCCGCCGTGCGTGTCGGAAACTTCGCCAGAGAATTGCTGGTTCGTTGAACGCGTGACGCATTGCCGGTCAGGAAGGCTCGTTTCCCCCGCAGATCTGCCATTTTCCTGAATTGGCGCGACGATTGCACTTCCGGCCAGCGGAGCAGCGAATTGAGTTTTTTCTCTTTTGATCAGTAAAGGACGTCCGGTGCTCAACCGAATTCCGACATCGCGCAGCCGCGGGTTTACTTTGATTGAACTTCTTGTGGTGATCGCCATTATCGCGATCCTGGTGGCTTTGCTTTTGCCAGCCGTCCAGCAGGCTCGTGAAGCTGCCCGACGGACTCAGTGTAAGAACAATCTGAAGCAGATCGCGCTGGCTGTTCACAACTATGAATCCACGTATGGTGCGTTTCCTCCGAGCATGGCAATTAATCCGGCGGTTACATCCAACAGTTCCTGGTCGATTCATGGTCGGATCATGCCGTACCTTGAACAGGTGAATCTTTACAACCAGATTGACCTGTCCAAGGCGTGGGGCAACTTTCCTGTGATCAGCAACTTTCGAGTTCCCGTCTTTGCATGTCCGTCGGATCCTAAATCCGACCGTGCTCGTGACACAGGGACCAACGGCATTTTCCTGATGCCGACCTGCTATGGGTTCAACTTTGGAACCTGGCTCGTTTTCAACCCCGCGAACGGTGCTGGTGGCGATGGCTTCACGTATCCAAATTCCAAAATCAAAATGAGTTCCATCACGGATGGCACCAGCAATACTCTGATGGCCTCGGAGGTTTACGCCTGGGCGGCCTACACTCGCAACGGAGGCCCGCCGAGCACTGCTGTTCCCGCGAATAAGGACATCGTTGCTCAGTATGCGGATTCAGGAATAAAGGACCGTCTGTTTCCGGCGACGCGCGATGGTTCCGGACACACGGAATGGGCCAACGGGCATTCGCATCACAGTGGCTTCACGACCACACTGACTCCGAATACCGACGTGGTCTACAACTTCAGCGGAGTTGAATATCACAACGTGGATTATGCCTCCCGACAAGAAGGCAGCCATTTGACGAGCGTCAGTTACTCAGTCATCACGTCCCGAAGCTACCACACGGGCATCGTGCAGAGTGCGATGATCGACGGATCCGTCCGCTCATTTAGTTCCAACATCGATCTCGGCGTCTGGCGAGGCCTTGGGACTCGTGATAATGGTGAAGTGCTTGGTGAGTTTTAGTGATCGCGGCAGTGTAGAACGGCTGTCCTCAGCCGTTTTGCCAACACACAGAACCATCTTCCGCAGACTGGATGTTCGATGCGAGTGATCTGCCAGACCGCACTGTTATTGTTTTTAGGCTGCGTGATTTCTCAACCTTGCTGCGCGCAGACTCAGAATGGGAAAGAGCCATCTGTTACGGCCGCTGAAGAAACGAAGCCGCCGATTGTTGCACTGCCTGACTCCGTCGTTACCAGCAACGTCGCCTACGTCACGGACGGTGATGTGTTGCAGACCCTGGACATTTACGCCCCGAAGGCAGCAGCGAATGCTCCGGTCGTTGTCTTTGTTCACGGTGGTGGTTGGAACAAGCGTGATAAGGACGAGGTCGGTTCACAGCCGAAGCTTTTCAATGCCGCCGGGATCATCGTCGTCAGCATCAACTATCGGCTGGTACCTGCGGTGACACATCCGGAGAACGTTCGGGATGTTGCTGCCGCAATCGCGTGGATTTCAAAGAACATCGCCAAGCATGGAGGTGATCCCGGGCGAATCTTCGTGATGGGACATTCAGCCGGCTCACATCTGGCGGCGCTGGTGGCAACGGATGATCGTTACCTGGCGGCTCACGGCCTGCATCGCAGCCAGCTTGCAGGAGTCATCTCACTCGATGGTTCCGCATTCGATATTCCTGACCGTGTTCGCAATGGTTCAGAAACGATTGCGGAAAATTGCCGCCGTGCATTCGGCAACGACGAAAAGGTCCAGCAAGACGGCTCTCCTGTGAACCATGTTCAGGGCGAAACTGGATTGCCTCCATTTCTGCTCATCTATCTCAAGGTGACTCGCTGAATCACAGACAGTCGCAGCGATTTGCGGAGCTTGTGCAGGCGGCGGGAGGAAAGGCGGAAACTGGTGCATGTCACCGAGGAAAAGACTCACCAGTCCCTCTGTGATGATCTGGGAACCGATCACGATACCACCGGTCCTGTGCTGGTGGAATTCATCCGCGGCAGTGCGAAATGATGAAGTTGCAAGTGTTCTGGGTTCAGGACTCGACAATCACATTCCGGGCCAGCGTTTTGAACCGTTCTCCGTTTGCCTGTACCACAGTGATCGTCACCTGGCCTGTTCTGCTGGTATTGATATCGCGCACCTGGCCACTCTTTCCTTTGTGCGTGCCGCCAACAACCTGACACTTCGCCCCGTCCCTCAGGGGACCGGGCGCGCTGGAAGTCTTACTGGACGTGGCTTTGCGTTTCATATGGATCTCCCTGTAAGCTCTTTGATGTGAACGATTATGCCAAACGCCTGGCGTTTAGTCCTGTCACGCCACAATCAATTTGCCCGGGAATGTTCCATGGATGTCGAAATCGTTGAAGTGCCGAAGTCGTTTGTGCTGGTCGGGCTTTCCGGACAGGTCGAAAACAACGCCTTTGGTCCGGTTGGCATGAAGCTGATGAATGAACTCTGGCGGATCGTGAAGGGAACAGGAACACCAAACAGTGGTGTCAATCTTTGGGTCTATCTGCCCGGATCCAGGATGTTCACAGGAGTGGAGTTGTTGCCAGGGGCGGAAGCGCCAGCGGGTCTTGAATCACTGAACTTCGAGTTACCTCGATACCTGAAGCATGTGCATATCGGTCCGTATCAGGCATTGCCTGTGAAGTGGATGACCCTGAAGACGGAGATTGCTGCACGCGGCGAACGGATGGGACCGTATTCTCTCGAGATCTACGGACATCATTCAGACGACCCAGCTGCGACCGAGACCACGATTCTAATCGGACTCGGACAGACAAGTGGTTGAGCGCGTTGATTCACAAGGCGAGCGGCTGGGCGTCAACCCTCCGTGTCTGCACTTCTGAGTTTATTTGATTCAAACGATGTGACAAATCGCAGGAATCGCGTGGTACACGGATAGCTGACGCTATGCCGCTCGCCGTGTGGGGACGGCTGGGTTTTCTTGAGCTTTATGTGGACATCTGAGTGCAGTGACAAATCGCAGGAATCGCAGGGGACACGGATAGCTGACGCTAGTGCCGCCTCGCCGTGTGACGGCTGGGTGGTCCTGAGTTTATTTGATTCAGTGAAGTGACAAATCACAGGAATCGCAGGGGACACGGATAGCTGACGCTATGCCGCTCGCCTTGGTGGGACGGCTGGGTTGTCCTGAGTTTATGTGATTCGAGTGCAGTGACAAATCGCGGAATCGCAGGGGACACGGATAGCTGACGCTATGCCGCTCGCCTTGGTGGGACGGCCCTCCGTGTCTGCACTTCTGAGTTTATTTGATTCAAGTGAAGTGACAAATCACAGGAATCGCGGGGGACACGGATAGCTGACGCTATGCCGCTCGCCGTGTGGGGATGGCTGGGTTTTCTTGAGTTTATTTGATTCGAGTGCAGTGACAAATCACAGGAATCGCAGGGGACACGGATAGCTGACGCTATGCCGCTCGCCGTGTGGGGGACTAGTGTTTGTGATCGTGTTCTTCGTGGGAATGTGCGAGGGTTGCGTTGTAGGGCGTTCCGTTGATGGTGATGTTCAGGCGAGCTTCTGCGTCGGCGTGTTCGAGGTGTTCGGCGAGTTCTGCGTTGTCGATCGTGAATCGTGACGACTTGCCCTCGGCGTCTCCCGTGTCAGGGGATGCAGCCAGTTCGAATTGTTCGGGCTTACCGTCGTGCTTCAGATTAATGACGATGGTCGTTGCTTCAATCGCGACTGGAGCCTTTGCTGCGGCGTCGAGCACATAGATCGTGATGGCGGATTTCTCATGGAGGAGTTCCACATGATACTCCTCCTTGCCAAGTTCGATCAGATGCCCATGGTGCGGCCCTTCTGTCGGATGCTCATGCGCATGTTCCTCCTTGCTGGCGACCGGCTGCGGAGCGTTCTTTGCCGGTTCCGCTTCCATGCAGCCAGACAGACCGAACAGAATTGTTCCGGTGAACACCAGGACTCGATGGTTGCTGTAGAAGACTTTCATAACCGTTTCCTTTTTGTTGAGTGATGCGGATCGGGCCGATGTGTGAATGGATTAACAGGGTGTTGTAGAGCCAGATGAGTGCTGAGTACCAGACAGAGCAAAGTGTTCCTCTTCCAGGACCACGGCTTCGTGAGTTTCCAGGACGCTGTGCTCCGCGGCTTTCTTGCCAAACAGCCAGAAGAGGGCCGGGTGAACGAAGAAATCCAGAAGTGTAGAACTGATGACTCCGCCAAGAATCACTGTGGCGACGGGATAGAGAATCTCTTTGCCCGGCTGATGAGCTGCAAGGACCAGCGGAACGAGTCCGATGCCTGCCGTCAGAGCTGTCATCAGAACCGGTGCCAGTCGTTCGAGTCCCGCGCGGATGATCATTGCATGTGTGAAGGATTCTCCTTCATACTTGACCAGATGCAGATAATGATTCAGCAGCAGAATTCCGTTACGCGATGCGATACCTCCGAGCGAAATGAAGCCGACCATCGCGGCGATCGTGAGAGTCTGCTGAGTAATAACCAGTGCCGCAACGGATCCAATGAACGCCATGGGCAAAGCCGCCATGACCTGAAGTGAGAGATTCACAGAGCGGAACATCGTGAACAGAACCATGAAGACACCGATCAGCGATGCGACAAACAGCAGAGCCATCTTCTTGCTGGCCGACTGCTGACTCTGAAACTGACCGCCGTATTCCACGTCATAGCCGGCGGGAAGTGACGCAATCACTGGCTTCAGCAGTCGCTGGATATCCGCCACGACATCGACCACGCCGCGGTCTGCCACGTTGCACTGAATCACGACTCGGCGTCGCACATTGTCACGATTCACGGTGTTCGGACCACCGGACTCATAGATGTCGGCTACGGCTTCCAGTGGAATGGTTCCGCCGTCAGGCAATTCAATCGACAGCCGTTTCAGCGCTTCGACGTCTTCACGATAGTTGTCTCCCATTCGGACCACGAGATCAAAGGTTCTCTGATCCGCCAGAATCTCCGAGACGACGCGGCCATTCATCGCGGTCTCGAGGAACTCATTGACGTTTTCAACCGTCAGACCATTCAGCAGCAGCTTCTCGCGATTCAGTTCGATTCGCAGCTGAGGAATAATGACCTGAGGTTCCAGCATCAGGTCTTTGACACCCTGAACCAGTTCAATCTCCGCCTTCATGGCTTCTGCCTTTTGCCGCAGAAGGTCAAGATCGGTGCCGTAGAGTTTGATTCCGATTTGAGCTTTCACGCCCGACAGCATATGGGAAATCAGGTGCGAGATCGGCTGTTCAACGGCGGTGACGATCCCCGGAATCTGGTCCATCGCTTCACGAATTTCCGCAAGCTGTTCTTCACGATTTCGCTTCGAGGTCGGATCCATCTCAATGAGATACTCGCTCATGTTCACGCCTTCGGCATGTTCATCGAGTTCTGCACGACCCGTGCGGCGAGCGAACCGGGCCACATCGGGAATACCCTGCAGCGACGATTCCACCATGGCATTGATCTGATTGGCTGTTGACAGAGACGTTCCTGGCGGCAGAACAACGTTCAGCTGGACCGTTCCTTCATTGAATGGAGGCAGGAAGTCCTTGTCCAGACCAGCAACAAAGATGCCGGCAACAGCCACCAGAAGAACAGTGACGGAAAGGTTGAGCACAGGCCAGTTCAGGCTGAACCGAATGACCTTTTCCGCTACCCACTTCAGCAACCGCAAAAGTGCCCCGTCCTTTTCTTCATGGCCCGCGGCATTTCCCAACAGCCAGTAGGATAGAATTGGCGTGACTGTGAGTGACACAATCAGTGAAGCGAAGATGGAGACGATGTAGGCCAGTCCCAGGGGAATGAAAAGCTTGCCTTCCATGCCGTCCAGGGCAAACAGCGGGATAAAGACCAGAACGACAATCATCGTGCTGAAGACAATCGAGTTCCGGACTTCGGTGCTTGCTCGAAAGACCACGAGAAGCGGGTTGAGCGGATTCGGGGAATGGCGATTCTCGCGGAGACGCCGAAAGATGTTTTCCACGTCCACAATCGCGTCATCGACAAGTTCCCCGATGGCGACGGCAAGACCTCCCAGCGTCATCGTGTTGATGGAAACGCCTAGTGCTGAAAAGACGATCGCTGTCATCACCAGAGACAATGGAATGGCCGTGAGCGTGATGAACGTGGTGCGAAGATTCATCAGGAACAGGAATAGAATGATGACGACCAGAATGCCGCCGTCCCGCAGAGCTTCCATCACGTTGTGAATGGCTCGATCGATGAATGCCTTTTGCGCATAGACTGTTTCGATTCGCGTACCTTTGGGGAGCGACAGGCTCAGTTCTGCCATGGCCTTCTCGATCGACTCCGTGACGCGACGCGTGTCGGCTCCAGGCTGCTTGTTGATCGTGAGGATCACCGCGGAACCACCGCTCCAGCTGCCGTCTGACTGCTTCATGAATGCACTGCTGTCACCTCGCTTGACCTGAGCACCTTCACGCACGTCGGCAACCTGAGCAAGAGCGACGGGGCGGCCATCTCGGATGTTGACGACAACGTTCCGCAGATCATCGATCGACTGAATGCGACCCAGAGCCCGGACAAGAAGTTCGCTGGGGCCCTGTCGATCCAGGTAACCTCCGGTCGCATTCTGGTTACTCTGCACCACTGCCTGTTCGACCTGTTCCAGCGTTACGCCGTACTGCAGCATGGACTGAGGATCAACCAGCACCTGAAACTGCTTTCGCTGGCCTCCCATGGTGAAGACCTGAGACACACCGGGAATCGTCAGCAGTCGCTGTCGAACGACCCAGTCCGCCGACGTCCGAAGTTCCATCGGCGTGACGTCCTTGTTGTCATTCCACATTGCCAGCATCACGATTTGTCCCATGATCGATGAGACAGGGGCCAGCTGAGGAGAGACGCCGGGCGGAAGCCGGTCCTGCACAATCTGAAGTCGTTCTGCCACGACCTGCCGGTCTGTGTACAGATTTGTGCCCCAGGCAAATTCGACATACACGACGGAGATGCCAACTCCTGATGAGCTGCGAACAACCTCCACGCCGTTCGCTCCGTTCATCGCCGTTTCGAGCGGGAATGTGATGAGCGATTCCACTTCTTCCGGAGCCATCCCCGGCGCTTCGGTCATGATGACGACTCGGGGACGATTCAGGTCCGGGAAGACGTCAATCGGCATCTGGAGTGCCGTCCATGTGCCGTACCCCGTCATGAAACATGCCAGAACAATCACCAGCAATCGCTGTTGGAGTGCAAATCGTATGATGGCATTCAGCATGGCGAGCTCGATGATGAGTGGAAGGTTCGTTGGCCGAGAATCAACCGGACATGCAAGTCACAGACTTCGTTGCATGCCCGAGGTTGACGGGGAGACTGTCAGTCCGGAAGACGCGGACACATCCAGGCAGCGGTGCTCATGGCTAGTGGGTATGTCCGGCATGTGGATCAGCGCCGGCTCCGGACTTGTTCTTGAGTGCCATCTGCATCTGATGGGCTGACCGCAGAGCGAGCACATCACCGGGAAAAACAGCGCCATCGTTTGCGATCACAGCACTCGACTGGTC
Organism: Planctomycetaceae bacterium; assembly: GCA_046349695.1. Classification (GTDB taxonomy): domain Bacteria; phylum Planctomycetota; class Planctomycetia; order Planctomycetales; family Planctomycetaceae; genus SXXK01. The sequence continues at coordinate 50,159 of JAXMBV010000029.1, forward strand.
TCGAAAACGTACGTGCACAGGTATTCGTTCGAAGTGTTGACCATTCTGACGGAAGACAAACCAGTCGGCAGCTTCACGCACGACCGCATCCACCGGGACGACAAGTTCCGCCGGCCATTCTTCAACCGGAACCTGAAGTTGCAGCCTCTGCCCCGGACGATACTTCCACGCCACGAACTTTTGGCCTTCGTCGTTCTTTGAAGTCCCGGTGATGGTGTTTGGCAGATTGACGTAAAAGGGCAGCGAACGGGACGTACTGTCAACTTCAGTCCCGACAAAGGCGAGCTTCAGGTCATTCAGCGTTTCCTGCCCCTGAGCGACCGGAAAGATCGCCGTAACAGGCCAGTTGTTGGATGCCGTCGCACTGATCGCCGGGGCATCCTGATCAAACGCCTTGCCTTCAATGTACAACGAACTGAAATCTGCCACTTCACACAAAAGGTCGCCGGCGTTGACTGTCTGGCCCTTTTTGACGGAAAGACGCTCAACGATCAAAGGAATCGCAGAGCCATCATGATCACCCTTCTCGTCCGCTGCGTGACCGTGATCATGATCATGGTCCTTTTCACTGGCCTTCTCATCGGGGATGCGGGTCAGCGAGACGGTTTGGGTGGATGCATGACTGAGCCGCAGTTCTTCATCATGCGAATGATCATCAATCGTTGGCGCAACAATTTGCAGACTTCGAAGCAGCTTCTTGTCGGTTGCGATTTCTTCGACCTGTCGGTCAGACAATCCCTGAAGCCTGAGCGCTTCACGCTGAGCCCTGATCAGTGCTTCCAGTTTGTCGCGTGAGTATTTGCGTTCCAGGAGTGTCCGGCCTGAAATCGCACCGCTCTCGGCTGCATTTTCAAGACGCTTGATCTCCATCTTTTCGACTTCCAGTTCTCCCAGACTCTTCAGGAATTCTGTCTGAGCCGTGATGAGCTGTTCGTGTGTGATGCGAAGTTCGAACAGCAGAGTTCCCGGAGTCACTGCTTCACCCGTCACAGCGTGAACGTGAGTGATGACGCCGGTCAGCGGAGTGGAAACTTCCACCTGGGTGCGTCCTGGCTTGTCGACGACAACAGCCGGAATGGTCACGGTGCGGCGATACATGGTCAGTGCGACGGGCTTCAGGAATTCTTCTGAAAGGCCGAGGTTGCGGCGAGCCGCTTCGGACAGTTCCAGGATGCCAGCATCCGCCGTGTCTTCGTGACCGGTGTGATCATCATGACCCGAGTGATCATGGCCCGCGTGTTCTGAATCAGCACTTGAAGGTGCGGAGGATTTCGCGAGTGCTCTGAGTTTCGGCAGCCACTGTCTGTGTGTCGCAGCGGCAGCGGCGACGAGCCCCAGTGCAATGCCCCATCGAATGACTTTGCTCAGTTTTCCACTGTGTGCGGCTGACATGATTGCTCCCTGTGCTGACCAAGCAGCAGGATGAACTTTGGGGCGACGAGAAGTGACATCAGATCTGCGGGCGAACAAACAAACGACTCAGTCCAAACCTCTGGACTTGAACCGGTGAAACGCTGGCAGTGCAGACGTCTCAAGCCTTGCCACACGCCTTGCGGAACAGGGTTTGAGGTTCTGCCGCGCGTGACGCACCGGCAATTATTGAACTGAGCAGCAGGCTCTGACGAATTGCTACGGCTTCCTGCTGATGTGCGGGCCGGAAGAGATTCCGATCGGCAGCAGAAGGGGCAGCGACAGAACGGCTAAACGATCCACGAATGCAGGATCGCTCGGAGCTTTTGGGGGCCTGGCGGTCCGGGATCATGGGAGAGCTTATGAAGGCTTCGCGTCTTTGAGACCAAAGCTGGAACTTCGATGACGAATGTCGGAATGGAAATCGAAGGACCAGCCGTCAGTTTTGAGTCGAACTTCGAAGCAAGCGAATCGGTGAAGAAGATACACGAGCCTTCTTCACAGGGATCTGATCCCGAATCTGCCGGACCAGAATCGTGCTGGTGTTCTGCGTGATGATGACACACTGTCCGGCTCGAATGACCTTCAGCGACTTCTGAATCGTGTCGGTTGTCGCGGCAGCCAGTTTCCTGATGGGCATGGTGCAGACAGCATCCCACAACAGCGTGGGCCGTGAAGGCCAGCATTGTCAGGATGTGAATGATCTGCAGAAACACCCGTATGCCCCCGTAATCTTCGCGTGACTTAGACAGCGGGAATGAAAACACATCGGCAATCTTCGGGTCAATCCCATCCGGACCTTGAAGGTCAAATTCAGAGACTTGACGACACTTTGCTTTTTTCGAATATCAGGCGGAACTGATGACCATCTCTCAGGTCACGCCGGGGCGATCATGTGGAATTTGCCCGCAATTGTGGGCAAAAACCCGACGTCGCGAGTTGCCTCACCGTGAATTGTGACCAACCCTTTCCATATGACTCGGTCGCTTTCCATTTTGATGAGCCTGCTGCTTGCCCTCAATTCGACAGGGGCAGGAAGTGTGTGCGCGTCCACGTGCTGCCCGGACGAAGGTTCAGTCGTCGCACTGGACTGCATGTCCTGCAACGCAGGGCACTGCGGTGATAATCGATGTGCAACATCATCGAATCATGCTGAGCGCCGTGTTCCGTTCTGCGGTGACGAATGCTGTGCTCCGATGGACAAGGTTCCGCCGGATGTCGATGGTCGGACTTTGGAGCAGTTCGAAGCGAGTGCTCATGTTGACTGGCAGCTTGTTCGACCTGTCTGCAGGCACTTCCTGCGTGGATTGATGGAACGAGATGTTCCTCTCCGCACCGTGAAAACTCACGTGTTGTTCTGCACGTTTCTGTGTTGATGCTCCGCCTTTGATCAGGCGGACCATTTCCATCGCCATGCCTGGCGAACTCATTCCACAGAAACTTGTTGGAGCATTCTCATGCGATCATTCATCCTTGCCGTTGCCATCTTGACGTTCACTTCCGTTGTTTCTTCCGACGCCGTTGCGGGATCTGTAACTTCTCCGTTGCCGACGACGGCGACTCATCCGTCGGACGTCATCTCCGGCCGAGTGCATTTAAGAACCCGTGCGGTCAGTTTCTTCCATCGCGCGACATCCGGCCGTTCGGGAAAAAGCTCGAATCATTAAGAAGCCGGGTTGTTTCTGCCGGGTGATCTCGTAGATTCACGCCCCGGGGATTCGTAGTGGATCTCACCAGAGATCCCGGAGCTCTTGTTGACGACAGGAACTCTGGCGAGTTCCACTACAGCTCGAAGCTCCGGAGATTCGCTGCAGAAATTCTTCACAGCGTTGAAGGCCGGGCCGGGCGAATAATCAACTGTTGGAAGCCTTTGTACTTGGGCAATGTGCCGTCTGACTTCGAGGCAGCTGGGGATAGTGCAGCGTGAGCAGAGAATCAGACGCCAGATTGTCGGACGATGTGATTCGTGCGGACAGGATTTCGAAGATCTTTCTGCATGAGGGCACGGAGATTTGTCCGTTCCGCGAAGTGACGCTGAACATCCGTCGGGGCGAATTGCTTGCCATCATGGGACCCAGCGGTTCCGGCAAAAGTACTCTGCTGCACACGCTGGGGGGAATTGAACCTCCGACGTCCGGAAACATCTGGATTGAAGACCAGTGTGTTTCAGCAATGTATGAAAAGGAACGAACGCTTCTGCGCCGGCGGCGCGTTGGTTTCATTTTTCAGTCGTTCAATCTCGTTCCGACGCTCAACGTTTTGGACAACGTCTCACTGCCGCTCACTCTGGATGGAGTGAAATCAAAAGAGTGCGTGGATCGTGCCGCTGAGGCTTTGGCAAAGACCGGGATGTCGCACCGGCTGACTCACCTGCCGACTCAGCTTTCCGGCGGCGAACAGCAGCGAGTCGCGATTGCTCGCGCGCTGGTGATTCATCCGGCCGTTCTGCTGGCTGATGAACCGACGGGCAATCTGGATTCACGTCGGGGGCGTGACATCACGTCCCTTCTGAAGCAGCTCGCACATGAGAATCATCAAACCGTAGTCGTCGTGACGCACGACTTTCGAGTCGCTTCGCAGTCGGATCGAGTCATCGTGCTGCTTGATGGTCATATCACGTTCGACGGCAAGCCTGGTTCGGATGAAGAACTGATGGCCGCAATGCGACAGGAGTCCGACGCGTGATTCCTCGAGCGTACTTCTGGAACACGCTGCGACTGCGTCCGATACGCACCTGTCTTTCGCTGATCAGCGTCGCCGCCGCGGTTGCTGCCGTCATGGCGGTCCTGCAGTCGACCATGGCGACTCGCATACAGATGCAGGCGCTTCATTCGACGCTCGATTCTCCTGTTGATATGGAAATCATCGCCCGGGACACGCGTCCGTTTTCTCCGGACGACGTTACTTCCGTGCTGAATCGCGAAGACTATTCGGCGGTCCCTGTTTTTCGAGTCTTCACGAAGGTCGTTGCCGGCCTCCGTCAGTCTCGTTGCCTGACTGTGGGAATGAACGCCGAAGATTACAACCGCATTCATCGTGTCGGGCTGGTGTCGGGGAGAATGCCGGCTTCCTTTGGAGAAGTTTGCCTTGCGGCTTCTGTGGCCGAACACCTTCGAGTTGGACCGGGGGACCAGGTGGAGATTGGTGCCAAAGGGCTTCCATGGCTTCTGAAGAAGAAGGTCGTTGGAATCTTTGAGGTTCCCGTCGCTGAGCAGGTCGGTAATTCCGCGGCTGTTTTGACAACACTGGACGATGCCGCTCGGCTGGGAAAATCGCGAGGCAAGGTCAATGCGGTACTCATTCGACTTGAAGGAGAAAAATCGGACAGGATTGAGCAGCATGTTCGTGAGTCCATCCAGACTCAGCTGCCGCCGTCGCTGATGGTGACTCAGTCTGCGTCCGCATCGGATCTTAGCCGACCGACCGAAGCCATGATTGGCGTCGGGTTGAATGTGGCGGCGATTCTATCTGTTATCGCCGCTGTGTTTATTGTGTTCAATTCCAGTCAGATGTCAGTCACAGAACGCCAGGGGCAACTGGCGGTGATGAGGATCATTGGAGCGACGGACGATCAGGTTCGAAGCATGCTGTATCGCGAGGCCCTGCTGATCGGACTTGCGGGGACGGTCCTTGGAGTTTTTCCAGGCATCGCGGGAAGTGCATTTCTGGAACAGGGAATGCGCGACGTCCTTGGGTTTCAGAAGATGCAGTCGGTGCCCCTGCAGCCGCTGTCGGTCATCATCGGCATCGCGTTTGGACCACTGGTGGCGATCGTGTCTGTCTGGTTTCCTGCGAAGAACGCCTGCCTGACTCCGCCTTTGCAGGTTCTGAAGAGCGGCGCTGTCGGGAAACCGATTCTGACGCGGCGTCTGACTCTGTCACTGGGCGTGCTGTTCCTGCTGCTGGCTCTTGTGTTCTTTGGATTCACATGGATGAAACTGGCACCGTGGGTGACTTCCATTGTTGCCATCGCGTGCCTCGAAATTGCCAGTGTTCTGCTTCTGACAGAACTGATCCCGCCAATGGCCAGCGTCTACTTTCGGATGGCCAGCTGGTTTGCTCCGATTGAAGCTGGACTGGGGCATCGGCAGCTGATGGACAAGTTCCATAGAACGATTGTGACCGTGGCGGTGTTGTTTGTGGTTTCAGCGACCAGCATCTGTGTCGGGAGTACAACGTTCTCGGTGACTCAGAATATTGAACTCTGGGTGGAGCGTACCGTCGACGCGGATTTCATCCTGTTCGCGACTCGTCCCAGCGCTGATATGAGCGATGCCACTTCACTTCCTCTGGAACTGAAGGAGGAGATTCTTCAGGTTGACGGCGTCTCGATGCTGGATGAAGTTTCCTTCTGTTTTGCTTCTGTGAATGAACGGTCTGCAATGCTGGCGGTTCAGGAGTTTGACCTGCACCGGACGATTCCAATCGATCTGATTCAGGGCGATATGTCAACGCTGCAGAACCAGCTTCAGGACGGTGAGGTTCTTCTGGGAAGCGTGCTGGCGAATCTGATTCAGGCAGGCATCGGCGATACTGTGACGATCCAGGTGGGCGAATCTGTCGCAAACGCGAAAGTTGCCGGAATCGTCCGCGAATACACAGCAGGCGGGCTGATGCTGCAGATGGATTCGAGGCCGGCGAAGACGCTGTTTCCAATCCCGGATCCTCAGGTGTTCGGAATCAACAGCCGGCCCGAGGATGCGGAATCCGTGGGTGCGTCTTTGAAGGCGATCGCCGGAAAACATGGGCTCGTCTATCAGTCGCTTGCAGATCTCAAGAACATGATTCGTTCGATGGTGGATGCGATCACCAGTCGTCTGTTTCTCATTCTTATCCTGGCCCTGGTGATTGCGGCATTTGCCATCGTGAATTCGCTGACGATGAACGTGATTGAGCAGACACGTTATCTGGGATTGCTGCGAGTCGTTGGGTTACTTCAGTCGCAGGCCTTTGGGCTATTCCTCTGTCAGGCCATTTTTCTGGGAGCCATGGGAATCGTGCCGGGTGTCCTCGTGGGGACAGTCATGTCCTATCTGACGACGAATTCGTTTGCTGGAATTACCGATCATGGCGTGAACTTTGTAGCGGCTCCGGAGTTACTGATCGGGTATATTGTCTGTGGAATTGTCCTGTCGCTGCTGGCGGCCGTCCTTCCGGCAACTCGCGCTGCCCGGTTGCGTCCGCTGGAGGCGATTCACGAAGATTGACGGAGTGAATTCGGAGTGGAAAACCGCTGGAGCCTTTCGGAACACTTATCTCTGCTCCGTTTCGTTGCGAAGTGGTTTCTGATCTGTCTGCCACTGGGAATGATCGTTGGTTCGGCAGTCGCCGTGTTTCTGTGGTCGCTCGATCGAGTCACTCAGATTCAGTGGCAAACACCATGGTTGTTGTTTCTGCTGCCGGTGGCCGGAGCGGTTTCCGGTCTGTTGTATCAGTATTTCGGCGGCAGTTCGGAACGCGGCAATAATCTGATTCTGGAGCAGATCCACGAACCCGGTGGCGGCGTGCCGGCTCGCATGGCACCGCTGGTGTTGCTTGGAACGCTGATCACTCATTTATTCGGAGGCTCCGCGGGGCGAGAAGGAACTGCCGTGCAGATGGGAGGCAGCCTGGCCTCGACGCTCGGACGTTTTCTTCCGCTCAGACCGGCGGACCAATCAACGCTGCTGATGTGCGGAGTCGCCGCTGGATTCGGAGCCGTCTTCGGAACCCCGCTCACCGGGGCAATCTTCTCACTGGAAGTCCTTGCGATTGGAATGATGAACTATCGCGCGCTGATTCCCTGTCTGATGGCGGCTGTGATTGGCGATCAGGTCACGACTGCCTGGGGAATTACTCACACGCATTATGTGTTGTCCTTTGGATCTGATGTCGATCGTTCAGCCGCGCGTTCTGCTTTGCTGGACGGCTGGCTCGTGCTGAAAGTGGCCGTGGCGGGGATTTGCCTTGGTGCGATCAGCGTCGTGTTTGTGCAACTGACGCACGGGGTTTCTTCGGCGTTGAAGCGACTGGTTCCGGTGGCATGGCTTCGACCTGTCGTTGGTGGTTGCGGCGTGATTTTGCTGGTTTCGTTCCTTGGAACTCGAGACTACCTGGGGCTCGGCGTTTCTGGCAATCCCATGCAGGCAAAGGTCATCAGCATTCAGTCCTGCTTCGTTCTGGGAGGAGCCACGTGGCTGAGCTGGTGGTGGAAATCTTTGATGACCGCAGTAACGGTCGGCAGTGGTTTCAAAGGAGGCGAAGTCACGCCGCTGTTCTTCATCGGAGCAGCGGCCGGCAACGCACTGGCCACAGTCATGGGGGCACCGGTCGATCTGATGGCGGCGATTGGGTTCGTTGCTGTCTTCGCAGGGGCCACAAATACGCCGGTCGCCTGCACCATCATGGCCGTGGAACTGTTTGCGCCTCAAAGTCCGGATGTGATGCGTTCGGGATTCGTTGTGTATGCCGCAATCGGCTGTTTTCTGTCATACTTTGTCAGCGGTCATTCCCGTTTGTATCAGGCTCAGAAAGTTACCGGCACATGAGTGGCGTTGAAGAATCGGTTTCCAGTAACTCATCCACCAAAACTTCCAGTCGCATTTCGCACCTGGTCGTGACGCTGCTGCTGCTTTACTTTGCCGGTGCCTACGTCGTGACACCGCTCATGTGGGAAGAATACGCCGCGCTGCATCCTCGCTGGGCCGATGTTCCTCGAATCACCAGGACTGGTGATCGTCACCCCGGCGATCCGTTGAATGTGGCGATCATCGGAACAGAAGCCGATGTCAAAGACGCGATGCAGAAGGCTGGCTGGTTTCCCGCCGATGCATTGTCGATGAAAAGCAGCCTCGAAATCGCCGAGGCGACTGTGCTGGATCGCAAGTACGAAGACGCACCGGTAAGCAGTCTGTTTCTGTACAATCGTCGGCAGGACCTGGCGTTTGAAAAGCCGGTCGGCGATAACCCAAAGAAGCGACATCACGTTCGATTCTGGCAGACGAATCGACCATGGAAGAACGGCCAGCCGGTCTGGGTTGGTTCCGCGACGTACGACGAACGAGTTGGATTGAGCTACACGACCGGCCAGATTACTCACCACATTGACGGCGATGTTGACCACGAACGCGATCAGCTGATGGCAGACCTTGAGAAAGCCGTGCCCGATGCCGTCCCCCGGATGATTACCAGCTTCCATGTCCAGCGAGACGGCCACAACGGCGGCGGTGATCACTGGAAGACCGATGGAAGTCTGAAGCTGGTCGTGTTGCCTCAAGGCAGGTAATCAGCTCGAAGACGCCCCCGCGTCGGCTCTGCGCACGTCCCACTTCGGAAACGGGTCGGGAAGCTCCTGCCACGCAACGGGACCACGACGCAGTTCGTTGTCCGTCAACAGACACTCGTCCAGCGCTGTGCGAATTTGGTCTTCGTCGAGTTCGATGCCGATGAAGACAAGTTCCTGCCGACAGTCGCCGACGTGTGGATCCCAGGTCTTCATCACCGCTTCGCGAAACCCCGGAGTCTGCGGCCATTCTTCCGGTGGAATACTCGCCCACCAGAAACCAGCGACGTCCAGCCGAGCAACTCGGCCGGCCTGTGACCAGACGCCGATCTTGTCGAGCCGTGTTGCGAGCCAGAAGAAGCCTTTGGAACGAAGAACGCCAGGCCATTCCCCGGACAGCCGTTCATAAAATCGCTGAGGATGAAAGGGGATTCGCGAACGATAGACGAAGCTGCGAATTCCGTATTCTTCAATCTCGCTGGCTCCGTCGTCCCGCAGAGCCAGCTGCCAGCCTCGGCAGGTTTTGGCCTTTTCAAAGTCGAAACGATGAGTTCCCAGGACCGATGAAAGCGGGACTTTGCCAAAGTGACTGCGGATCTTCAGAGCATACGGATTCAGATGCTCAAGGAAACCTTCGATCCTCGCAAGCTCCTCCGGAGAGACGAGGTCCGTCTTGTTCAGAATCAGAACATCCGCAAACTCAGCCTGATCAATCAGCAGATCGGCCACCGTTCTTGGATCATCCGGAGTCGCCTGCCGTCCCTGCGCCTTCAGGTCTTCGCCGATGCGGAGGTCATTCAGAAAATTACGGCAGTCAACAACCGTGACCATCGTATCCAGGACAGCCACATCCAGGAGCGATTGCTGTTCGGAGATGGAATAGGTAAACGTGTCTGCGACCGGAGCCGGCTCCGAGATACCCGTGGATTCAATGATCAGGTAGTCAAATCGCTTCTCGGCCGCGAGCGATGCAACAGCTGTGAGCAGGTCCTCTCGCAGAGTACAGCAGATGCAGCCGTTGGAAAGCTCAATCAGCTTCTCTTCCGTTCGACTCAGCTGAGCATCTCCGTTGGCGATCAACTGAGCATCAATGTTGATCTCGCTCATATCATTGACAATGACGGCAACTTTCAGTCCTTCGCGATTGCAAAGAACATGATTCAGCAGCGTCGTCTTGCCAGCCCCCAGAAAACCTGAAAGCACGGTCACTGGAAGACGGTTGTCTCCTGCTGCTGTCACTGTGTTGATCGAACTGGAACTGGAGGTCATTGAAATTCTCAAAGGATCGGAGTTGTCTGGTCGTTCGCCGGTTCGCCTGTCGTAATACTACACCGCAAGACGCAAATCAGGATGCGTGACAGGACGATTCTCACCGAACCACGAAACATGCTCAAAGTTCTCGAATCCCTCTGTCAAAAAATCCTTTCCCGGAGCTGGCCTGCACCAACAACGAAGCTCAATCATGTCCCACACGAATTTCTGCTGTACGATCTTCTGCACAGTGCTGTTCTGCGGACCGTGCGTGTCACTACGGGCGGATGACACGTCGAAGTTAGTCGAGGTCTTCGCAGCGGCGAACGCAAACGATGGCATCGTCACGATTCCCCCGGGCGACTATCACCTCGATGGCTTGAAACCCATAGCCGTCACCTCACACACAACAGTGTCAGCGTACGGCGCGAGGTTTCATTTGCCGAAGACGTTAGGCGATCAGGCACGAGTTGTTCTGTTTGCCGGGGAGAACGTGAGTGACTTCCGCTGGTTTGGAGGACATTTTGTTGGGCACGTGTTTGATCCATCGAAGACCGAGAACTCCTGGGAGCCAAACGCTAACACTCGGGCCATACTGATCACAACCACAGACGGCGGTCGCACGGAGGACCTGACGTTTCGCGACATCTCCAGCGACGGCGTTGCAGGTGCCGTCATCACCGTGCTTGGCGCTGCGAAGAATGGCAGTGAACGGGAAGTGGAGACGTTTGCTCATAACGTCACGATTGAAAACTGCACGCTGGAACGAAGCGGAAAGTTCATGTGGGACTACGGCTATCTTTGGCAGATCACCGTCTGGCCTGAAGACTACAGCGACGCCGAACGCGCGATGGCCGCAAAGTACTTTCGCCACGATCTGATTCGCGGTCCGGTTCAGATGAAGGCCGGAGATGACCGTGTCCTGCTTGCAAATTCAAAATCTCTGCCGGTCACTCAGAAACGCGATGGTGTTGAGGCTGATCGGGGGCACGATGCCGTGTGTTTCTTTGGCGATGTATTACCTGCAAATCTCGTTCGAGGTCGGCAGTATTTTGTTGTTGAAAGTACGCCCGAATTTGTTCGCATCGCTGAGACACCAGGCGGCCCTCCTGTGAGATTTGCCAGCGATGCAGGTCCTCAGGTAAAGCTGATCAGCAATCTGTTCCAGGCACATCTGGCACTCTACGCGCCCGCTGGCAGTGGTCCGGGGAAAGGAGCGTTTGACCTCGTCGGCTGCGACAACGTGATCGTGCGAGGCTGTCGCTTCAGCGCGCTGGGGGACACGATGCACATTCAGAAATGCCGGAACATCGTGTTCAGTGACAACCAGATTACGGGCTCTCGGATGGGCGCGTTTTTTCTGGCGGAGTTTTGTCGCAACGCCGTCGTGACTGGCAACACGGTGGATGGGACGAACGGTTCACGAGTCATCAGCGTCGAGAAATCCTGTGAGGATGTGACCCTCGTTGGCAACACATTTCGAGGCGGCGGTCGCGGTTCGTGGATCAACCAGCCTCGCAATTTCGTGCTGGCCGACAACATCTTTGTGAACAACACGACCAAATGCGAGACTGATCCTCGCCGCGGTCGACGCACCTTTGTCACGGGCGAATACGAACGGTACGCCGAGTTGTATTTCACGACCTACGAACCTGGCGGCCGTTACGGAAACATCAGCGTCCGGGGCAACATCTTCACCAGCGGCCCGAACGCCTCACATGCCATCACCTTTGCGCCGGGCGGAGAGAGAATCCTGGTCACGGACAACATTTTTCACGGGCCAGTGCGAGATATTCCACCGGCACGTGAATGCAGGGACGTGACGATTCGTGACAATGCTGGCCTGGACGGTGAACCGCGAATCGACGCGAATGGACGCGAATAAAGCACAGAAGAAAAACAGCTGAGATACGTTGCAGCATCACAGAGGACAGTCTTTAGCTGAATCCTTCCCTGCAATCATTCGCGCCCAGTCGCATAAATTCGCGGTTCCATTCTCTGCGATCTCCATTCTCACTACTCTCGAGGATTTCAAACACGACAAGCTTCACCACGGAAAACCGCCTACTGGTGCGATTCCAGCAAAGACGGAAAGGCAGAGAATCCCTGATTGAACCGCGAATCGACGCGAATGGATGCGAATCAGGTACAGAAGAAAAACACCTGAGATACGTTGCAGCATCACAGAGGACAGACTTCAGCTGACTCGTTCCCTGCAATCATTCGCGCCCATTCGCGTGAATTCGCGGTTCCCTTCCCTGCGATTAAGTTGTCAGCGTCACAGTCACGGCTGCGTTCTGACGTAGGTGCCGTCTTTCCATTCGAAGCGAATCGTGTGCACCAGATCCCTGGACGACTTTGTTCCAGCAAGCAGGTCTCGAGCCAATTGAAGTTTCGATTCAAGAGACTCCTTCTGACTTTTCAACGTAGTCCGTACCTGTTGCTCGCATTCGGCGACGACTCTGTTCTCCGGGCCGGCATACTTCTCGAGGGCCGCCAGACCGATGTCAGTCGGAACGTATGCCAGAAATCGCGCCAGTTCGGTGACATGCGCTTGATCAGAGGCTGTGGCCAACGCTTTTGCAGCCGCTTCCGACAGCGCCTCCTTCATCCATTCTGAACGGCTGGACGAGTTGATAATCTGAATAAAGTCCCGCACCCGTGTGGTGGTGCTGAGATCCGTTTCGGAAAGAGCCGCGTACAAGACTTGATGTTTCGGGACTCGAGCAATTCCCATGGCTAGTTCACCGGACGGGGCCGCTCGCCATTGCTTCGCCAGCCAGTCTGAGACAATCTCAGGTACTTCGGGCGCGGATTGCATGTAGGCGGACCATTCGAAGTCAGAATACGGACCGGCAACTTCTGAAAAGTTTGAGCCGGCGACACGTATCAGCAGTGGAAGAAAGTGATTTGTCAGGTCTCTCCTGCGTCCGGCAAGCCACGATGTCAGCTCTTCGCGATTTGCCCCTGCCTCCAGTTGTCGTTCGATGTAATACCCCAGCAGATCAGAATGTGTCCAGTCTGCCGAAGTCATGATTTTGCGAACCAGTTGCTGGATCTCAGGCTGTTCAGATTCCATCAGGATAGACAACGCATGCCCCTGGAACGTCAGCAATGATCGATCATCCCCAAACTGGCGTCTCTTTCTTTCCAGATACATCTTCAGCAACGGTACAGATCTCGGTTCATTCGAACGAGCGATCCATCGCCAGTCTCGCCGGATGACCGCATCCTCAAACGCGAGCGGTTCTTTGGAGAACCGTTCCAGTTCGTGTCTGTGAATAAAGTTCGGAGTACGGTTCTGTGGAACCGGCGGAGTCAATTCCTGGCGGAGCGGAGGATGTGAATCGATGTGACTTGCGTATGCCACGAGCGGATCGACAGATTCTTCCTGTGCCAGGGTCCTGAGTGCTTCGACGTGTCGTCTGACTGTTTCCCAGCCAATGACGTTCAGGACAATGTCGTCGTTGTTCTTGTAGGAATGTATCCGGTCCGTTGCGGCCACAAATTCACCGATCCTGAACTCCCAGAAGTATTGGCCGGTTGAAAATCGCTTCAGAATTACGTCCGTTGTTGTTCCTATGTCTCCTGTTTCAGGACTCGACGGATCAAACGGCACGGCACTCCAATTCATCGACGCCAGAGAGTCCGTCGACGACGTTGTATCCCATGCAAACGCCGCCTCCTGAACGGGTGGCACCTGAATCGGCGAGACTCGAGTGGAAAACTCGTCGAGTGTCATCGTGAGTGGTGTCTTCCCAAGGAGCAGTCCGTTGCAGCGGACCTCGATCCCTTCATAGCCCGTGATGGAAAGGGTCTGTTGGCCGGTTTTCGTTTGCTCTGATGGCCCGTCGTATCGGAAGACGCCGGCAGACTGGCAAAAGAGAAACGCACCAGCTGGTATCAGAACTACCTCTGGTGCGGCGGCAACTCCTTTCCACAACACCATTGCGGCAATCAGCAGTCCCGCGCAGATCGAGATACCAATGAAAGTCGGAGTCGCCGCCCATTGACCCAGCCGCTCCCATCCACCTGCCGTCGCGAAAAACAGGACAGCGACAGGGATGAGTAATGCGGCCAGGCTTGCAAACGTGAGTACTCCGCGACCCTTTGATTTGGCGTGCAAGGAACTCTCCTTATTGACTGTGATGTTCGTTTTGAGTCCACAATCCACAGGCCAGAACGGCACACAAAGCCATGGCAGGCCATGCAGCCCATGCAACCGATGTCCATCGATGAGGTGCGACGAGAATTGTGACGACAAGAGCCGACGCGATGACCGCCAGTGCAATTCTGAATGCGGGGAACAATGACTGACTGGACATCGTCGCCGTCAAGACCAGCGTTGTCACAAAGAACGGGAAGCAGACGAATGGTGCGAAGCGGGGAAGTTCTGCCAACTCGTTCCACCGAACCATGGGAAACCAAGGCGACCCAAATGACTGCTGGACGAATTGCCGTATTCCGAATGCCTGCAGGACAGCGACCCACACAAACGACAACGCGATGACGATCAATCCTGTGGTCATTCGTGAGACAAACTGCTGTCTTCGAGTCAGTCCACGGGAACTCAGCCAGACGGCAACTCCGACCGGATTACAGAAAATTCGAACAGGCAGAAATAGACCAGCCAGAATGAACAGATACATCAGAAACTGTGTGGTTTGCTCTTCATAGTCGTAGGTCTCGTACATTGTGACAGGATCACGCTGCAGGAGAGTAATCACCGCCAGTAATGCAAACAGTATCAGAAGTTCCAGTTTCATCGCCGACAATAAATAGCGAATGAGGGGCACGCTCACAGGGCTGTTCTCCTTGATTGTTCCGCCGTCTTCAGGCTGAGTTCGACAAAGATGTCTTCAAGGTTCATATGCTCAACGATGACCTTGTCGCCCAGAGTCTGAGCGAGAGAGTGCTGAGTCGCTTCCTGATAATCGTCTACGATCAGATCCGTGACCTGGTGTTTCATTTGGCGGCGGACGACCTTGAACTGCGAAAGCGTCTGTTCACGCTCTGATGACACAGCCCCTTCGACGCGGATTCGACGCATCCGGCGTTTGAAGTCTTCAAGATTTCCTTCCGCAAACACCCGCCCGTCACACATCATCGTGACCGTGTCGACAATTCGCTCAATGTCGTGCAGAAGATGCGAAGAGACCAGGATTGTCTGGCCATGTTCCACTGTTGCCTCCAGCAACATGTCGAGGCACTGTCGACGAAAGATCGCATCAAGCCCGGAGAATGGTTCATCCAGAATCAGCAGCTCTGCACCCTGACAGATCGCCTGCAGCAGCACTGCGCGACGCTTCTGCCCCAGTGACAGCCGGGAAAAAACGGCGGAGGGATCTATGTTGAATTCCTTCGTCAGGCGAGATGCCAATTGGGAATTCCAGTTGGGAAAGAACTGCTCATTCAGTCGAATGATGTTCGCGAGGCATGACCGTGATGGCAGCTCCATTCGGTCTGAGACATACGCGACTCGTCGCAGAGTCTCACTGTTGTGCTGCCGTGGAGGCTGACCCAGAACCAGAACGTCACCGCTGTCCGGATACAAATGCCCCATCAGCACTCGAATCAGCGTTGTCTTTCCAGCCCCATTCGTTCCAAGGAGACCATGAATTGAACCACGATTCACTTCCAGACTGACATTGTTGACCGCTTCGGTTCGGCCAAATCCCCGGCACAGATTTCTGACCGAGATCAAGGCATCATTCATGGGAGGTCTCCGGAAGATTCTCGAATTCGCTTCCAATCAGCTGCTGGATGTCTTCCTGACTCAGGCCCAGCCGGACCGCTTCTGACAGCATCCTGCGAATCAGCTCACGAACCTGTTTCTTCGCTTCAGCGCGATTGATCATGGACGGTCGTGATGAAACAAAAGCACCCTGCCCCTGCCGCAGTACGATCACGTCCTCAGCAGACAGTTCCGAGTAGATGCGGCTGACCGTCGTTGGATTAACCTTCAGCTGACTTGCCAGCTCTCGCACAGACGGCAGTTTTTCACCGACCGTCAGGTGACCTGTGGCAACCATCCACTTGATCTGCGCGACGACCTGCCGAGTGACAGGCTCGCCGCTGTTGAAATCCACATTGATCAGCATCAGGCAGCTCCCTTGCTGTTCCTTCCGTCATCAGACTGTATGACATCATGTCATACAGTGCAACAGTGTTCTCCCAGGAATTTCCGCAAATCGCAGATTCTTCCCGTGATGCTCCCCGGTAGGGCTCTGTCGCCGGGATTCTCCTTAGAGGTGCTTTGTGATTCCCGGACCCGCTCAACGATCGTTCCGTTCTTTGAAGGAATTGTGCTTTCAGTGGCTGTTGGTGATATACTCCCACGGGACTTCGTGAAGAATTGCATCAGTGCCGTCAACTGATCAGGAAGGAACTCGCATGCCCGCCGGAACACGCCGCTCTGCCGACTCATTGACATCGCTGAATCGACCTGCCTCGCCTGGCCGTCGAGAAGCGATCAGGATCGGTGCTTTGGGGATGGGCGGGATCTCCCTCTCAGGCCTGCTCAGGGCGGAAGTGGCCGCCGGTGTGAAGAAGTCACACAAGTCCGTGATCATGATCTATATGGTCGGAGCACCGCCGCACCAGGACATGTATGACCTGAAGATGGATGCTCCGTCGGAGATTCGCGGGGAGTTTCGGCCGATCCCCACGAATGTCCCAGGGATTGAGATCTGCGAACACATGCCGCATCTCGCGAAGATCATGGATCGATGCATTCCGCTTCGGTCGGTCTATGGATCTCCTGACGGCAATCATGATTCCTTCATCTGCTATACCGGGCGTTCGGTTCGCAATCAGCCTCCGGGTGGATGGCCCGCGATTGGGCCTGTGGTTTCCAAGGTGCGGGGTGCGGCGGATCCGTCGGTGCCGCCATTTATCGGGCTGGCTCCGGATGCAGGTCATCCGCCGTATGGTTCACCTGGTCTGCCCGGATACCTTGGAGTGGGTCATGCCGCCTTTCGTCCGTCGGGCCCTGCAAAGGCCGACATGGTGCTGAACGCGATTACTCAGGATCGCCTGCAAAATCGCAGTCAGTTGCTTCAGTCCATCGATCGACTGCGCCGGGATCTCGACACGAAGGGAACGTTGAAGGGACTGGATGACATCAACCAGCAGGCTCTGGGAATTCTGACATCCAGCCGATTGGCTGATGCCTTTGATCTTTCGAAAGAACCTCCGGAAGTGCTGGAACGCTATGGCAAGGGCGATCCCAAGAACTATGGCGACGGGGCTCCTCGTAACCCGGAACACTTTGTCCTGGCACGGCGTCTTGTGGAAGCCGGCGCGCGAGTTGTCACGCTGAACTTCGGCCGCTGGGACTTTCACAGCTCAAACTTCAGCGAAGCCAGAGATACTCATTTGCCCATCTTCGATCGTGCACTTTCGGCATTGATTGAAGATCTGCACGAACGAGGAATGGGCGATGATGTCGCGGTGGTGGCGTGGGGTGAATTTGGTCGCACACCGCAGATCAACAAGGATGCCGGTCGAGACCACTGGCCGCAGGTTGGGGGCGGACTGATCGCCGGCGGCGGATTTCGAACGGGCCAGGTGATCGGATCAACCGACCGAATGGGCGCGGAGATTGCCAGTCGCCCTGTGCATTTCGGTGAAGTGCATGCGAGCCTCCACAAGTTCCTTGGCATCGATCCGGAAACAAAGCTGCTCGATCTTGCAGGACGCCCGCAGTACATCGTCGAAGGTCACAAACCGATGCCGGAATTGTTCTGATCGCCAGCTTGACCTCTGAGCACTGGTGTTTCGGCACGTCCTGCTGGTTAGCGCAAATGACAGAGTGGAAGCAATCCCGCCGGGTTACGACAACATCAAATCTTCCGTCATCGGATAAGCCTGGCCATCTTTTCTGACCGATATTCGTGGAAAGGTCTGCATACCTCCCCTCGCTTAACATTGGCAACTCTATGAAACGATCGCAATATGCCGCATTATTGGTGATCGTACTTGCCACTTTGAACACGGCGCTGGTCCATGCTCAGGCTCGCTACGGCCATTCTCTGGCGAACGGCACAGAACCCTCCAATGCGATGTTGTCGGTACCCGGTGTGCCTGATTCCACAATCGCGCCGAACGCTTCGGTCATGCCAACTCAATATGTAGTGCAGCCGCAGTTCGCGACGCCGCAGCCATATTCGGTACCACCGCAGTACGCAACGTCGCCCACAGGACCATTCGCTTATTCGGCGACGAATGCACAGGGCTTTGTCAGGTTGCTTCCCACACTTTCACAACCGATGTTGAATTTCACGAATCGGCAAACCGACAAGGAAATTCTGCTAATGCTCCCGGACTCCGGTGCCAGCGATACTCCGACGGTGATTTTGGGGGCTCAGTTCCGCGCATCGGCGATGGTCGCCCACACTAACACGAAAGACAAGTTCGGGTACCTCGGCCGCTTTCCGACGGACTTTGTGGGGAATACGGCCACGGATGCACGTCTGCTTCAGGCGAATCAGATGATCGCTGGACACATAACGCCCTGGGCTCACGGCTACATGGAGACACTGTTTTCGGATGTCTTCACGTTTCCGGCGTTCAACCAGGGCAGTTTTCAGATGCGGCAGGCCTATGTAACGTTTGGTAACCTTGAAGAGTCACCGTGGTATGCGTTCGTGGGAAAGAAGAATGTCAACTTTGGAGACATGGGCACGCTGAATCCATTCTCACAGGCGATGACATGGCACTACTTTGCTCCTCTGGCCGAGGGAATTGGAGCCGGTTACGCGCAGGACGGTTTTCAGGCTTCAGTGACGGCTCTAAATGGAAGCCGCGGGATTCGCGTCGCAGACTCCGAGGAGAAAGGTCACATCAATAACTTTGCCGCCAATGTTCGCTACGAGATTCCGCTCGCGAATGATGGTGTCTGGGCCGTCGGCGGCGGATACCTGCACGGAACCATTTACGACGGCTCCGTTGCAGAGCACATTAACCCCGTGATCTTCGGGCCACGCAACGGTGCCTGGGACGCCAACACGATGCTTCGACTTGGGGCGTGGCAGTTCGAGGGTGAAGTTGTTCGGACTGAGAATGCCTGGCCAGTCACAAATAGCGAAGTTCTCGCCTGGCGCACAGAAATGGCCTACGACCTTCAGATGAATGACCACCCATTTCGGGTTTCCGCAGGCTGGAGTGAGGGTCTTCAGGGACCTGCCGGAACAGAGTTCGAATTCAACCGCCAGCTTGTGCTTGGGCTGCGTTACGACCCACATCCCAACGTGATGCTGTCATTTGAATACGTGCGAAGCCTGGGGTTTGCTCCACTCATCAACATCACCACAGCCAGCGACCGCGACGTGGTCCAGGATTCATTTGTCCTGGGTGTGGTGCTGGCCATCTAATCCAGGCACCACCATTCCTCAAAACCAGGCCGGAAGCTCGACGACTTCGTTTGCCGCCAGGCTCCCTGACCTGTTCGAGGCTTCATCAGTTTCCCATTGGACTTTACCGTCCTGCGAACTGCAGCAGTTCCACAGACGTTCGCTTGCCGGCCTGCATGCTGCCACCGCCCACAATCAGGATCTTTCCGTCGGCCGTTGTGAGCTGACGATGGAAGAATCGAGATTCCGCGACCTGTCCGGCATAGTCCCATCCAGACCCATCTTCACGAAGCATCTGCACGGCACCGGACATGCTCGTCACAATCAACCGTCCATTCGCACTGAAGGATGACGTTCCGAAGCCCTCCATTCCGGATCCCAGCATCGAAGGAGCCTCTGACCACTTCTGAGTCGCAGGGTCGAAGACGCTGACGGCCATGGTGATCTCATCGGAATCTGTCATGCCGCCGATCACATAGAGCTTGCCCGTGTTCTCCGCCAGGCTGACGGCTCGGCGAGTAAACCCAGGAGCAGGCAGCTCGGTCCATTTTAGCTCCGGCTGAGTCAGATCGCAGCACAGCGCAGTGGTATGCCATGTCGTGTCGGGCCCCTGCATGTTCCAGCCCCCCACCACGTAGAGCTTCCCGTTGATTACCGCGGCATCGTGGGATGATCGACCGGCGGGCATCGGTGGAAGATCCGTCCACGCGCCGGTTGCCGGATCGAAACACGCGAAGCTGTCCTGAGACCACAGGCTCTGGTCTTCGTCTTCTTTGTTCTTCGCCATGAAGCCGCCGACACGGTAGAGCTTGCCACCGTGTTCGACCATGGCCAGGCCCGTCAGCCGAGGACCACTGGCAAGCTTCTCCCAGCCAGCAGCTTCGTCCTTCAGTGACAGTCGCTGGAGATCTGCCGACTGCCCTTCGGCGAAGTAATGATGAGCACCACCCACCTGACCGCCGTAGACGTAAACAAAATCGCCGGCGATTGCAGCTCCAAAGCTGGTGATGCCGGCTGGCAATGGGGCAAGCTTGTGCGTGACAGGCTGCACGGCTGGGATTGTGACGGGGAGCGTCAGAGTCGAATAAGTCCGGACGGAATCGAACTTCTTTCCGTCTACTTCGCCGCTTGCCGCTTCTGCAAACTTCGCACGCACGGAAAGCAGTCCGCTGGACTTTGGTTCGAGCGTGACCTGGCCCTTCGCGTCGGTCTTCAGAGTCTCTTCGGCCCCACAGCCAAGACTGGCGACTTCCAGACCTTCGGTGGCCTGTCCATTCACGGACACGGTGAGCACCAGCTTCGAACCGCTCCACTGAGGAGTGATCTCGATCGGCAGATTTTCATTGTCCTTCGCCGCCTTCCAGTCCCCCGGGAGTGGTGAGAGGTACGTCTTTGCGAGGTACTTCAACTGGAAGGTCGCGTCTCCTTTGGTCACAACGCCGTAGTCACACGAGACAAGAACGGACTGCGCCTTGTCGGTGAAGGTGCCGGAAAGAGTATCGCTCTGAAGAGTCAGCGCGATCTCGCGCGACTGCAGATTACGGCCATCACCGGGAACTCGTTCCCACGCTTTTGAACCAGCAATCTTCTTCAGCAATTCGGGTTCAACAGATTCGCCGGACTCGGAAAATCGCAGCTCAATGCGGTCACCATTCCGGACAACCCAGACAAAGTGAGCCTGAGCGACGGACGTCAGTGCGAACAACATCGCCATCGCAATCAAAATGAAACGCTGGCACTTCATGAATGTCTCCCATGAAACGAATCTGTCGCCTCAGCACTTCGAGGCAGACGAGGATGAATCTGAAAATGCTGGTGATAGGTTCCTGAATGTTCTCAACGAGCCTTTGAACGGAGTTTGAACTTCAGCGGCTGGATCGATTCTTCGGTCACCAAAACTGTCAGCGTGGAGGCGGAATTGTACATCGCGGGAACGTCATTCTTCGCAAGAGGCGAGCGACCAGTTTTCTTCATCTCTGCCGCGAACGACCGTTCATCGTCGATATCAAATTCAAGGTGGGGCCGGGAGTCTATCTCAACGCGATGGTTTCCCGCTACCGGACCATTCTGCTTTGTGAAACGAAACTCACCGTTGAGGATCTCGGCCATTGCCCCGGGACCGACGGGACCTGGCTTTGAACTGCCTGAATGCATGAGGTTGACCAGCGGGATTAGTCGAATCACGCCGTTCTTCAATGGCTGGTCATCCAGTGTGACAAAACCGCTCACTGGATAACGTGTAGGGCCATTCGAATCAGAGCAACCGCTCAGTGACAGCACCAACGCAAAGGCCAGTGACCAGAGACCGCTTCGTCGGCCGTCTCGAACGGAAGGAGACTCGCGGCTCGTGAAGTGACAGTTAGAACTCACCGAACACCTCCCCGCCGGAACGAGTTCCCGCTGAGTCCAGAAGCTGCTGGCTGATGGTCTCACTGATGAATCTTACAGATCCGTCGACCAGGGCAAACTGCGATCCTCCGAGATGCTCGCTGCGAAAGCGGGAAAGCACGGTGGCTCCGCCCGACTTTGGATTGAACGGAGCCATGGTGGTGAAGGCGGTTGCCAGAGGATATGGCGATGACCAGTAAGTGAACCCCCAGCGAACCTGGCCGGAACATGGGCCAGATGAGAAGAGATAGTCCGGCAGGTTCCACGCGGCCTCACCGATCAGAAGTGTGTTTGATGTGCCGTCGGTGATGTCTCGCATTGACGTCTTTCCGGAAGCTGGATTGACGATGGCACCATTGTGAGGATTGCCCGTGGCCTGCATTCCCCACGGATCTCCGCTTCCCGTGCAGACGGCGTAAGTTCCTGGAGCCCGGTTGTTCGCATCGCAGTCCGAGATCGGAATGCTGCGACGCAACGGAGCCGACGGGCAGAGATACGTCGGGATTCGCTGCTGAACGGCTGCCATGTTGACCGGATCGCTGTTGCCTCGCGATGAGTCGTACAGCGTGTATGTTGACGATTGTTCAAGATTGGGCAGGATGGCAAGAAAGAGACTTGCTCGGGCTAACGTCCCAGTGCCTCCGACTTCGGAATTCGGAAAGAGACTGCATGTGTCATGGTAATTGTGAATCGCGAGCGCAATCTGCTTCAGGTTGTTTTTGCATTGGGTGCGTCGTGCTGCTTCGCGAGCCTGCTGCACGGCAGGTAACAGCAGCGAAACAAGGATCGCGATAATGGCGATCACGACCAGAAGTTCGATCAAAGTAAAACCGCGAGGCGATGATCTATGAGTCATGCCAGTTCCTCCAAACAGCCATGCCGCAAACGCCAGAGCAAGGGCGATGATCGAGGCACAGCGGACCAGAAAGAGCCCGGCTCAACATGCGGCCGGGAACAGGAGGCTGATCGTGGCTGGCTGCCTGACAACTGGGTGGCTGGCTAAAGAATCAGCAGGTCTCAACAGCTTTGTTGAGATTCAGTCTCAGAAGAGTAGCAGCCGTTGGAGGGTTTGCAATGTGAGTTCCGGACTTTCCTGGAATCCTCGCAAA
Organism: Planctomycetaceae bacterium; assembly: GCA_046349695.1. Lineage (GTDB taxonomy): Bacteria > Planctomycetota > Planctomycetia > Planctomycetales > Planctomycetaceae > SXXK01. The sequence goes on from JAXMBV010000029.1 coordinate 72,931, forward strand.
CGCCACCAGCCGCAAACTTGCGGACACTTGTTCAATCCGGAACACGGTTCTGGATTGAACAGCGCAGGAAACGAATGTACCCATGTGAGCCATCGCCAGCAAATTCAACGGCTGCAACAGGAAAGTGCCTTGTCGCAAGCGAGCTATTTTGCCTCGTTCGACGGCGAAGAGGATTTTTGTTGCGTTACATGCGATTTTTGCTTCCAGTACATAAGAGCTCCACACATCGCGCCGATTGTGATGCCTTCAATTCCACCGGAGACGATCGAGTCGTAGCGAGCATAGAGTGCCTCACACATAGCCTGAAAACAGCCTACCGCCACCCCGAAGCCGATGATTGATGACGCGAGTGCTCCCAATTTCAACTTCCTGCATACGCTGAGTGCGGCAGCAGCCACAAAAAGCATCACGACGCCTGACCGTGCGTAGACGTAGCCATGCCGAAGAGCTCCTGCAGAACCGATATCGGCTTTCAGAAAACCGCCGACGGTACCGAAAACAAACAACATCGCGATAATCAGCAGATAACCGCACAGCTTTTTCCACCACTGTACTTTGGGATTGTCATAGAAATTGTTGTAGAACTGGTCCTGGGGCATTTGATGGTCCGAACTTGTCAGATGGATCTGATTTGAAACTTATTGACCCTGAATTGCCTGACATCAAAATCGACAAATCAATCGTTCTTGCCGCCCGCTGACCATGGGTAAATGCAACAGCAAATTGTGGGGCAGCATTAATGTCGCTCCGAACTGAGCTCGGCGGCTTGTTGCATCGTCGAACGATAGTCACTCTCTCGGAGTAGTGTTCTTCGACTGGGAAAGGTCGATGATCGCTTCAAATTCGTCGCGATTCAGCGTTTGATACTTGCCAGTGGTATCGACAGTGACGTACACAAGTTGTTCGTCAGCTGCTTTTTGGTCGCCGTCAATGAACTGTCCTGCGGCAGAGATTGTGACGGTTTTGTTGTCAGGCAGAATAGCCGCTGTCCATTCAGGGAGAAGTGTTTCCGGATCGACGCCGGAGACAAGCCCCTGGTCGTTTCCAACGAGGATCAAATTGCCCGAAGGCAAGTAGTCGGCCGCATTCCAATAATGGGCACCGTTCGTGCCTCGTCTGCGGAGCAGTTTATTGTCGATTGAGTGGAGAGAAAGGCACGCGTTCGGCTCGACTACGCATAACGCAGCAGTGCCAGCGGGATTCCATGCTGCCGGCACGCAATGTTCGTTCGTTGTTGCTGGAGAATCTCCGTCGGCCGGGACACGAATGGACGTGCCACCCCCGTTCCATGTATCAATGAACGAGCCAGCGACATTCCATCGTGGTAGAAATGTGCCCTCGAATGGGATTGCAACTTCTGTAAGTCGTTTCGCCCTGAATTCGGTTCCATCCGTGTCAATTCGAAAGAACTGTTTACCAGCCTGAGCCACAAGGTTGTTCTTTGAAGACCATGCGACGTGAGCTGTTTCTTTGGTTTCAAGTTGCAATTCCTGAACGAGTTCGCCAGTAGCTTTAATAATGCAAATCTTGCCGCTGTCGAAACCCAGGGCTGCGAGATCTCCTGCCGGATTCCATGTACCGGAACTACATCGTTCTGCGACGACTTCTCTGATAGTCTCACCGCGGTTACCGAGCCAAACTCCTCCGCCGGAATTGTCATTTCCCCATGCCAGAAATGTCGAACCCGCCGGATTCCAGCGGATGCCTCGAAGCGAGACGTCCTTTTGTGGAAGTACAAATCGCTCCCGGAAATGTCCGTCGCTGCTCCATCGCAGAATGTCAGAGCCAGTTGCTCCGGAAACCGTCAGGAACTCGTCGTCCGTCGGATGCGAGGAGACACCCGTGGTGAATTGAGTCTTTGTGCCGGAACTGAATGTAACTCGCGTGAGCGATCCATCGCAAATGTTCAACTGACCACTGGCAGCGACGATCTGTTTTCCGTCAGGCGACCATTCGAGCCCGGTTGGCAACTCACTCGAATGCGCCAGCACTTCCAGCCAGTCCGCGCGCGGACTTACTTCATCCCTCACAGCATCGACAACAGCAATTCTGTCGAAAACCCACGCAGCCAGATGAATTCCGTCCGGATGCCAGGCAACAGTTGCGGGTTCATTGACACACTTGAGCCTCCGAACGGTTGAGTGGTTCTCTCCTTCATACAGCACGATGCCATCCGAATCTGCAATGGAAATGATATTAGCGGAACTCCACGCGATAGAGTGCCCAATCATAATTCGTTTTCCGGGGCCATCTCCAATTCTTCGATGGTCTCCGGAATTGATATTCCAGATCTTCACACCATCCGGTTGAACACACGCAAACTCTGCGTGATTATTTGCGCAAACAGCGACCTCGGCAGTGTGAAGGCACGCACTTTGATCCGCTGAGAACAGGGTTTTTGCGAGGGTCCCGTTCGGTTTTCGAACTTCAATCACACTTCGCCCGGCACAGATCAGATTCTGACCGTCCGGCATCCATTGCACTGCATTGTAGGATGAGGAATAGTCCGTTTGCTTTTCGTATGCAACGTGTCCGTCGAGGGTCCAGATGCGGAATACTCGCTCTCCGTCGCAACTTGCAGCGATACGACGACTATCCGGGTGCCAGGACAAATCCACAACGCCCGTGGCGATTCCGAGTCCAGGCAGCAGAGTCTTCAGAGCCAACGTCTTGGCGTCGTAGATCCGGATATGACCGTCGATAGATCCTGTTGCCAGCCATTGTCCATCAGGGCTATATTCGGCAGTGCCCATCTTTGACCGGGAGAATCTGGTTTCGATGTTCCATGATCTGAATCCTTCAAACACCGCAGGACGATCAATTAAGCCCGGAACGAAATTCCCCTCTGCCAATTGTGGTACCTGCATTTCTGCCCATGGCATGTCCGGTCCTGGTTTCCAGTTGCCTAATTTAGTCTCCGCAGGAGTTTTGTCCGCTGACGGGGATGTCGTGGCTTTCATCGTCGGGTGATCTGTCGGCTTCAATGCCTTTGAATCTGCTGCCATTGCTGCGGACTCTGTAGAGCTCTTCTTGCTATTCGATGGGGCCTCCAGCCACGCGCGAACTTTCGTGGTTTCGCTGGTCTCCACTTGAACAGGCTTCTGACCTAATTCTGTCGTCAGCGAAAGCCCCTCTGAAGTTTTCAGTACAAGTTCATGTGAGCCTTCCGGAACAGCCAGCGTCAGCGTTCTTCCAGATTCATCTGTCTGGAATTTCACTTCAGTGCCGTCGATTTCCACCTGAGTCACCGGCACCGTCGAGTTCAGTTCGATCACTACAACTCCGTCTTTGGTACGCAGCTTGATCACCAAAACGGCCATGAGGATGAATACTGCGAACCCGCCAAGTCCTGCCAGCATTTTTCGTGCTCGAGGAGGGTTAGCTCCGTGGTTCGATTTGGCGGCGAAGGGTTTCGGAGCCAACTCTGATTCGACTTCAGCCGGGCTTGTGTGCTTTTGCTCCGATTGAGTCAAAACAGACTCGGCCTTTTGCTGCAGCCCCTTCAACGTGTGGGATACTTCGGCGGCCGAAGCCGGTCGCAAGCTGCGATCTTTGTGCAACAGCTTCGTAATGATCTCGGTGAGCCCTTTGCTTAGCTCCGGAGCAATTTCCGCCAGTGGCCTCGGGTCTTCATGCGCCACCGCGATGAGTGTGGCTGTGAGATTGGTGCCTTCGAACGGTGCCCTTCCAGATGCCATTCGGTAGAGAACACTGCCAAGGCTGAACAAGTCGCAGCGAGCGTCCACACTTTCGCCTTGAGCCTGTTCTGGAGCCATGTATTTTGGTGTCCCCAGAACGATTCCCGACTGAGTCAGTCCTGTCTCGTCCGCGCTGTTGCGAACAAGCCCAAAATCGACGATTCGAACGCGTCCATTGCCTTCCTGCAGCCAGATGTTGTCCGGCTTGATATCACGATGAATCAGTCCACGCGCGTGAGCCACGTGCAGTCCATCGGCAATCTCGCTGCCAATTCTCAATACCTCCGCTTCCGACAACCGACCTTCTCGTTCGATGCGACGCTGAAGTGATTCTCCTTTCAAAAGCTGCATTGCGAAGAAGGGGACACCGTTGTCTTCACCAACCTGATAAATCGTAACAATGTTGTCGTGTTCAATGGCGGCGGTTGCTTCTGCTTCGTGGAGGAAGCGGATTCTGGCTTCCGGATTTGCTGCAACAACCGGCTTCATTACCTTCAGTGCCACTTGTCTGCGGAGGCGAAGGTCTTCCGCTCGATAGACGACCCCCATACCTCCGCTGCCAAGGACTTGCAGAACACGATAATCACCCAGTCGTCCAAGCTCGTCTGGTTGTTCGGCCGGTTTCAGAAATGACGTGACTTCCGGCGCAATGCCAATGGTCTGGTGTCCGACGCCAGCGGTCTCAGCACACTCTTCCACTGTCCCGACAAACGTCTGCTCTGAAGCATCCTGAACGTTTCTCTTCAGTTTCAACTTTTTTGTAAGCTCGATGAGTTGATCGACCACTTGCGTTTCGCGCGTTCGAAAAGTCTGTGTCTCAGCACGGCCGAGCAATGCCGTAATCTCGCCGGATGCGACGATACTGTCCGCCAGCACAGAACATTTTTCACAACTGAGCAAATGTTCTACCACAGAACTGCCTTCTCCGTATCCGATTTGGCCGGAAAACAGATCATGGATCTCGGATTGATCAGGGCAGGGGGAGACATTCATTGTGATTCAGCCGGATAACGGAAAACGAAAATGACTCACGATATCTTGCTTTGGAACTACGCAACATGGACAGAAAACATTTCAGAAGATCTCAGAAATCTTCAGTCAAGGAGCCCGGCCAGCTCCTCTCGAAGCCGTTTCAAGACACGGCATTTTGCAACCCGAACGGCATTTGCGGAAATCCCGAGTTCCAGAGCAACGTCATTCGCCGAACGATCTTCCGTCACGTACTTCCAGCAAGCATCCCACGTCACTTGTTCAAACTCTGCTGCGATAAGACGCCTCGCCCGGTCCACCAGATAGGCGCGGTACTCGGTTTCGTCGAACAAATCAGGGGGGCTCGTCTGCGGTAAACGCTCGATGAAAGAGGAAGTTGTTGTGCCCGGCTGGCGTTTCTGACGACGCTGCCAGTCCTTTGCCCGGTTTAGGGTGACCGTGTGGAGCCAGCCTCGAAACCTACGCTGTGCATCGTAGTCGAATTGTGGCAACTGGATCACAAGGGCCGAAAGTACGTCCTGGACCATGTCGGACGCATCTGCCGAATTGAGTCCATGTTGCCTGGCCCAGTAAAAAATCAGAGGGACATACAGTTCTGTAAATCGCTCCCATGCCGCTTCGGCGTTAGCTGACTTTAATCTTCGCAAAAGATTGACCGACGTTGATTCCACCACATCTTCCCGTTGGCTGGTAATGACATGTTCGGTGCATGAATTCGAGTATTGAACGACAATCCTCAAACTCCTTTGACACTTCCCGCATGAACCATACCAGTGAAAGAACCACCGCTCAAGGAGAGCGAACGTTCACATGATTTGCCTGATCCTCACTCTTTCGACTCAGATTCTAAATCAAAACTCACCTGTCACCTCCCCGCCAGACCGAGTCCCTGCGGGAGCCAGAAGCTGCTGGCTGATGTTCTCGCTGATGAATCGCACAGACCCATCGACCAGAGCAAACTGCGATCCTCCGAGATGCTCGCTGCGAAAGCGGGAAAGCACGGTGGCTCCGCCCGACTTTGGATTGAACGGAGCCATCGTGGTGAAGGCGGTTGCCAGAGGATATGGCGATGACCAGTAAGTGAACCC
>JAXMBV010000030.1:0-77830 GCA_046349695.1 Planctomycetaceae bacterium
GCCAATCCTTTCTCCTGACGTTCCCTGTCCGAATTCGGCGATCCTGGATGCGAACTCGCGATGAGATGTTGAGCGTGTTGAAGGCTCAGCGGCCTTTGATTGCTCCGTCGATGCTGAAGTGTGACTTTGGCAATCTGCATCGGGAATTGGAGATGCTGGATGCTGCCAATTCGCGCTTGATGCATCTGGACGTCATGGACGGGCATTTCGTGCCCAATCTGTCTTATGGGCCAATGGTGATTGAGCGGATGCGACCGCTGACAGAGACACCATTTGATGCTCATCTGATGATTTCGGACCCCGACAAATACCTCGATGAATACATTCGTGCAGGTTGCGAGGCGATCACATTCCACCTGGAAGCGGTTCCTCAGCCGGAAGCACTTTTGACGAAAATTCGCAGGAAAAACGTCGTAGCGGGACTCGCGATCAACCCGGGGACACCATTCTCCGCGGCGGAACCGTTCCTGAAGTTCTGCGATCTGTTTCTGGTCATGAGCGTCAATCCGGGCTTTGGCGGCCAGAAGTTTATCCCGGACGTTGTCAGCAAGATTCGTGAGGCTCGAGCCGTCGGCGGTTCGGACCTCATCATTTCCGTCGACGGGGGGATTGGGAAATCCACCATCGGCGTTTGCGCGGAAGCGGGCTGCGATGTGTTCGTGGCCGGCAGCTCCGTCTTCGATCAACCCTGTTACAAATCAGCCATCGCTGAACTTCGACAGCTCGCGAATGATTCGCACGCTGTTTGTTGAGGAATGAATCCTGTATGTCCACCGTTGTTTTGATCCGAGCCGGATCGACTGACTACGACGACCAGCACCGCATCCTTGGTACTCTGGATGTCCCGATCAATCATCGGGGCGTCGAGCAAGTGCGGGAAATTGTTCGCCAGCTGCAGGCGAAATCCCTCAAACCCGAGTGCATTCTGACATCCCCGGATGACCCCGCGAACGGAACGGCCTATGCCATTGCCGAAGCGCTCGCAGGTGTTAAAGTGCGGGAACTGGATGAGCTAAAGAATGTCAATCAGGGGCTGTGGCAGGGTTTGCCGGAGTCTGACGTTCGCAAGAGATTTCCTCGCCTGTTTAAGACGGGAAAGGAAGATCCGACGGCGATTTGTCCGCCGGAAGGTGAGACACTATCCGATGCTTGTCAGCGGCTGCAGCGAGTTTTGAGCAAGGCGATGCGAAAGCACTCCAGCTTTGCCATCGTCGCTCCGGAACCTCTGGCAACGGTCATTCGATGTACCCTGCAGCATCGAAAACCGCATGTGACAGCCTGCCTGTGTGGTGAAGAAACAACAGAACTGGTCCAGGTTCTTGAATCAACCTGTTTCGAAGCAGCGCATTTCCATACGGGCGAGGATTCGTCCGTCACGGATTTCTCGGCACTGCTTCAGGAAGGTTCGCGACGATGAGTACTGTAGAAAATACTGAATCAACAAAGACATCGACTGTGAAGCGTCAAAAGCGTGGTGTTCCAGAGGGCCTCTGGCTTCGATGCGACGGCTGTGGTGGCACGGTCTTCCGCAAGCAGGTCGAACAGAACTTAAACGTGTGCCCGGAATGCGAGCATCATTTTTATGTGCCCACTTCCATGCGAATCCGGCAGCTGCTTGACCCGGACAGCTTTGAAGAGTGGTGGGCCGATATGACGTCCGGCGACCCGCTGGGGTTCGCGGACCGAAAGAGCTACAAAGAACGCGTCGTTGATGAGCAGAAGAAAACGGGCATGAAGGATGCCTGCACGGTCGGCCGCGGTTACATGCGAGGCCGTCCGCTGGTGTTTGCGACAACCGATTCCGCGTTCATCATGGGCAGCATGGGCTCCGTGGTCGGCGAAAAGCTGACTCGAGCAGTCGAGAAGGCCACGGAACTGTCACTGCCTCTGGTCATCATCAGCGGTTCAGGCGGCGGTGCTCGAATGCACGAAGGGATTATCTCCCTGATGCAGATGGGAAAAGTCTCTGCCGCACTGGCGCGATTTCGCCGGGCTCATGGACTGTTCATTTCCGTGCTGACGAATCCGACCATGGGTGGCGTTGCTGCGAGCTTCGCGTCACTGGGCGACATTGTGATCGCCGAGCCTCAGGCGCTGGTCGGCTTCGCAGGTCCTCGAGTTGTTCAGGCGACCTGCAAGATCGATCTGCCTGAAGGGTTCCAGACCAGCGAATTCCTGCTGAAGCATGGCTTCGTGGACCGTATCGTTCACCGATCCGAAATGCGTTCCGAACTGGCTCGTCTGATCGATTACGGCGGTCGCTGATCCAGAAGTCGGAACGGGATGCCTTGCACATCCCATACAAAACACCAACAGGCCCCGTGTCTCAGGACATCGGAGCCTGTTTCGTTAGACGCCCAGAATTTCCAGCGGTTCCACGCCTTCAGGAACCAGTCCGACGCTTTGAGCCCTGCGGCCCAGTTCCTTCAGCGCGTTTGAGCCGACTGATCCAAGATCCACGGTCCAGTCATTGACGTACAGGTCGACGTGTTTCATCAGCACGGTGTCGTCGAACTCCTGAGCATACTTGCGCATCGTCGGCATTGCGATGTCCGGATTCTTCAGGGCCAGCGTCAGTGAATCGTGAATCACCGCCTGAACGTTCTGAAGCACATCAGTGCCCAGTTTTCGACGAGCCATGATTCCGCCCAGCGGCAGAGGGCAGGAGGTTTCGCTTTCCCATCGAGTTCCCAGGTCCTCGACCAGTCCCAGCCCTTCATTCTGCCACGTGAATCGTCCCTCATGGATGCACACACCAAAGTCAGCGCGGCCTGCTTTCAGTTCGGGCATGATGTCCGAAAAGACGACGTGCCGAACCTGTGTTGTCTTCGGGTAAAACAGTCGAAACAAAAGCGTCGCCGTCGTGTGCTGCCCGGGACACAGAGTAACCTGGCTCGCAGCGTTTGGAATCATCCCCGCTCTGGCGCTCAGCAGCAGCGGACCAACGCCAAATCCCAGAGCAGAACCCGACGGCAGAACCACCATGTCCTGCGACAGCATCAGTGCGGCGTGGAAGCTGGTCTTGGCCACATCAAATTCGCCGGCGAACAGGCGATCATTCAGCTGCTGAATGTCAATCAGCTCCACATCAAACTCAAGACCTCGCCAGTCGACACTGCGAGTCATCAGCCCGTGAAAGGCGAATGTGTCGTTGGGACACGTTGAGATTCCAAGGTGAATTCTGGTCACGCAAATTCTCCACCGTTCAACAGTTCAGCAACCGCCTGCAAGGCTTTGTCGATCTGCCATCGAGACTTCTCGCGGTCTCCTGCGACGTTCGAGATTCCTCGAACCACGCGAAGCCGAACGCCGGCCAGTCGACAGGCCACCGCCACGGCATACGCTTCCATATCTTCAGCGACGGCGTTCGGAAACCGGTTCAAACGCTGCACGACATCAGCCTCACACGCTGAAGCGGAACAACACGTCAGCAGAACAGAATCACTACCGCCGTCCAGCGACAGGCGGTCACCGAAACTGATGGTCTCGCCGGATTCCGCCGACAGCTGTTGCCACTGATGCCATCCCAGTTGCTCGACCGTTTGAAAGTCTGAACCGCTGCCAGCCCCGATTCCATAACAGGCAACTTCAGAAAACTCTCGCGCGGTTCCGACAGGCAGAGTCGTTCCGTAACTTCCCGCGATTCCCAGCAGAATCACATGGTCCGGCTGATGCAACTGCAAAAGTCTGGCAGTCTGAATTCCGGAAAGGACGGGACCAAAGCCACAGATCTCCGTTCGGACCTGATGGAACTCCGGCGACAGCAGCGGCAACAGCTTGCGACGCTCAAATTCCGTCGGGATCAGGATCAGCAAACCGGACATGGCAGCATTCGAAGTAGTGGCAGCGGACATCGCAGAACGAAAGGTTCAATTGATCCAGGCCGCAATGAAGATGTACAGAATCCCCAGCCAGACAACGCCAAGGATATGCCAAAAGCCCGCCGCGAAGGAAACGCCCCATGAATATTCGTGGTCGTAGCGATCTGCAAACGCACACAGGGTGACCCAAAGCAGGACCGACTGAGCCACGATAAAGTGCATTCCATGCAGCACGGTAAACATCACAACTGTGGCGGAGATTCCCATCTGAGCCTGTTCGGGCGTTCGTGCTCCTTTGTCGATCGCCCAGAGTCCATAGCCCTGAACGGAAACAAACAGCATCGCCGCGACCAGCGCCTTGATCATCGACCGGCGAAATGGCACCTGCTGCTCGCGCCGAACGTAGGACTTCGCCTGCTCAATGAAAGTGCTTCCCGCCACCAGCAGGGCAGTGCTGATCAGGAAGGCAAAAGGAATCCGCAGCTTCTCACCCGGGGTCTGCTTCCCGAACAGCGCGCCCAGCAACAGACCGCCCGAAATCACCACCAGAGCCTGAAGAATGGTGGCGGCGAAAAATCGGCGAGCCAGTCCGGCCCGAACTAATGTCCAGCGGTCGTTCATAGTCCACGATGATTCAACGAACCGCCCGACGCGTCTACTTTTGCGCCGGAGCCAGTTCCTGCTGGATCATAGTGCACAGCCGCGCTTTTTGAATCTCCCCATTCACCGTGGAATTTGGGAACATCAGTTTTGGAACTGAGCCGGATCCGACTTTCACGTACAAATCCACGTGCCGCTTGATGTACTGCGACGGAATCTGTGAATCCAGTTCCTTGCGAAGCTTTTCCGCCCCAACCAGTTTCTCAGCCTGAGCCTTCGCAGAAGCAGGAGTTCGAGCCCCTTCAAACAGCCAGTTGTGAAACTCATGGAACTTCGACGCGTCAGCTCGCCACACGGCAACGGCAATGCGGCCCAGCTCACAGGCTCCAAAATGTCCGCCTCCGGAAGCTGCTCGGTTGCACGATGATTCCAGCGGAACCGGCAGTGCCACAATCGCCAGGTCGTCACCGTACTGCTCAAACGCACCCTTGATGGCCGAATGAGTGTTGCGACAGTGTGGACAGGTGTAGTCAAACATCTCGACGAAGATGTACTTGGCTTTGGGAGATCCCAGGATCGGCCACTGCTCGACGTTCAACGTGATTCGGTTGCCGGCAACGGTCACGGTGCGAGGTTCTGGCTTTGCGGCTTCCGCAGGCTCGTCCTTTTTCTCGCCTTCAGCCTTTGGCTCCTCTTTCTTTTCGCCGTCCTGGGCACTAGTGGCATCCTGAGCTGCAGCAGCGGGAGCCGGTTGAGAAGGAGTTCCTTCCTGCCAGACCAGATTGGTCAAACCGGTCCTGAACGGAAGAATCAACAGCAGTGAGGAAGACGCAACGCTTGGCTGGGGCTTTGTCTTTTCAGTGCTGGAATCGGTCGACGTGGAGGTCGCATCCGCCGGCGGTTCGAAGGTTTCGGTCGGCGGAGCAAATTCTTCCGTCGGAGCATCAAACGTCTCGCCAGGCGCGCCAAAGACTTCGCCGTCTGACTCTTCCGTCGAGGTGGCCGCCATGTTGTCATAGCGGATGATCTCCATGTTCTCCGGTTCCGGAGTCACGATCTGGATGGCCATAAGTCCGGCGACGCCCGCGGTGCTGAGTGTTCCCATCCAGCCCTTGAGCGAAACGGGAAGCGTTCGCGACGTCAGCGCCATCGAGGAAAGAATCAGCCCGCAGGAATGAACAGTCAGACAGTACCAGCAAAGATGCTTCAGGACGAAGACCTGCAGTGCGATGAAGTACAGAGCCGCCATCCCGGCAGAGAAGAAGCCGGCAAAGAGACCCATTTCCAACAGACGTCGAAAGCCGGCTGGTGAAGGTCGTCGAGCAAAGAACAGAAGCGACAGCATTGCCGCGTACAACCCGAAGGCTGGAACACTCACAGGCAGGCCAAAGACTTTCGACCATTTGCTGGTCAGCACATGACCGCAGTCAAACACAGTTCCGCTGCCGCATCCGTAAACGGGCTGCATGTTGAAGGCAGTCCATGCGAGATACGCTGAAATCCCCAGCGCTGTGACGCAGAGGCCGCGCATCAGCCATGTTTTGCCAGCGGAAAACAGAACGGCGGATTCCGATGAGCCAGATATTTCGGAGCACATGGTCCCGGAGGAGAGGTCCATGAACACACCTTCGGCGCAGACTTGCTGCCAACAGATCCCACTGTGATTGACCCAGTCCCAGACGGCTATGCGGGCCGTCAACATTCCCGGCAGATTGTTTCGCTCCCCAGCGACAACCTGCGAATTCAACGATGTGCTTCGTCAATGTTGCGAATGATCCATGTGGCCCATGAGTTCGTCGTCACGGACACATCAAACTGGCGGCCTGCGCGCACCTGTCTGAATGTGCCAGCAACCGACCCTCAAGAATATACACGCTCTTTAGGTCGCCGTGTTGCAAAATTCTAACACGCCCGATTTTCCGCAAGAATACCGATTTTCGGACCATCCCTTCGATCTGTCTCCCGCGGCAGAGAGACGGTGCATCCGGTGCAACCCAACGATCCACCAGAGGTCTCATTCTGAAGCACCAGCACCTGATACTCAGACACAGCAATGTGCGGCCGGGTTTACCCGCCAGGCGATGAGTCCTTCGAATCCGAACAACCCGATCTTTCCTGCCAGCGCCGGTCGCCCACACTCTGGTGTCACCAGGATTTCCGATCCCGCAGCCTCTGCTGAACTAGGTTTCTCTGGTAACTGTTGACAAAACGCATCCTTCTGAAAATCAGCACACGGGATTTCAAGGAATTCGCCGCCAGGCCCAAAGTGCTGCTCAATTCAGGCAGGTGTTTTCAGTCTGAAAGGACGTTCGACTCTGGATGACTCGACCATGCGTTCGGGATCGAAACGGCAGATTTCCTGCAATTTGGCATGAAGCCGCGGTTTGTCCACGTAATAATTCCAAGCCTCATTGATCCTGATGCCTCGGCGGCCACGGCACGATGGACCAGTGATGCTGTCCGTCTCCCACTCCAAAGTCCTGACTCATCTGGAGGCAGAATGAACTCCGGTTCCATGGATGAATCTGCTCCCCGCCGTTGCCTGATCCAGGACAAACGCCGCCTTGCGGACGTGGAGCAGAAGCAGGAGCGAGTCCGTCAGTTTCTGAATTCCTGCGGCGCGGATGCTCTGCTGCTGCAGGACCCGGCGAACCTGGCATGGTTCACAGCCGGAGCCGACCTGACTCGCAATTCCCCCGACAGCTGCCAGACCAGCCTCTTCATCACCGAAGAAGCGCGCCTGTTCGCGACCAACGCCGTCGATTCGTCGCAACTGTTCGAACGAGAAGCGTTTGGTCTGGGGTTCCAGCTGAAGCAGCGGGAATGGTACCAGCCTCATGGTTCACTGATCGAAGACCTGTGTCGAGGACGAAAGGTCGTCAGTGATTCCGGCTTCGAAGGAACAAAGAACGTCGCCAAACGCCTTCAGAAACTCCGGCTGCCTTTGACCGAACTGGAAGTGGAACGGTATCGCAAACTGGCACACGTTCTGGTCCACGCTGTGGAAGTCACCTGCAGTCACGTTCGCAAAGGACTGACGGAAGCGGCCATCGCAGGCGAACTCAGCCACCGACTGACGCGTCGCACAATCACTCCCGTGCGAATTCAGGTGTGTGCCGATGGAAGAAACCAGCGCTATCGCCACTGGTCATTCAGTGAAGACGCCGTCGAAAACTACGTCACCGTCTCCTGCGTTGCCCGGCGCTGGGGTCTGCATTGTGCCGTGTCACGAACGGTCTGCCTGAACGAAGTCCCGCAGGAGCTCTGGGCGGCTCACCAGAAAGCTCTGCTGATCCATGCAACGGGAATCTTCTTTTCTCGTTCCGGTCAGCAGCTGAAAGACGTCTGGCCCAAAGTTCAGCGGATCTATGAAAAGTTCGGGATGCCTTCCGAATGGCAGCTGAGCGACCAGGCGGATGTGATGGGCTATCGACTTCCTGAACATCAGCTGACGCCCGGTTCGGAGTTCGAGCTTCAGGCGCCGACTCCTTTGTTCTGGCATCCTGGCGTCGCAGCGGCGATGCCGGGTGACACCGTGCTGGTTCAGAACGGTGGCTGTGAAATTCTGACGGGCTCCACCGCATGGCCGGATCTGCGAGTCCAGGTGAAGGGCCATGATGTGACCTGCCCGGGACTTCTGCTGATCCACGATGCAAAGGTCGCGGCAAAGTCGACGGACGACCAGCCCGTCCATTCACTGTTCCAGGGCTTTGAGTTTCATGAGGATCCGGATGACGCGCGAGTCGATTCCATCTGGGAACTCGACATGACCTCCAACCGCTCCGTCTTCGACGAAACCGATTCCTCGTACTCAGAAGAATCTGTTCTGGATTAGCGGCTTGTAGCAATCTGAAGATCGCCATTGCGTCATTCCCGCGCAGGCGGGAACGTCCCCGACTGCGCGGGGATGACAGAAGTGGAACGCGTGATCACGGAGCTGGCGCGCGGGCTGGAAGGGCGCCGTTGTTGAGAGCAATGGTTAATGATTATTGGAGATTCCGAAGAGCAAATTTGGGCGAGGCGTAGAGGCTTCACCCCACGCGACGTTGACCACTCCGCCAGTCAGGTGATGACGAATCTCGAGCGATCTGAGGATCCCAATGAAACGTTCGACGGTTCCGCGAAACGCTTCAATCGGAAACATGAGAGAGGGCTTTCTCAATCCGTTGTGGGAGAGGAGCTGAAGTTTCCGGGGCGCAAAAAATAACCCCGGGATCGAAAAATGTTTCGACACCGGGGTTACGTTGTTCACGAACCGTGAGGTTCGATGGCGGGGGCCGGATTTGAACCGACGACCTCGAGGTTATGAGGAAGCCCCAGAATCCTGCAAAAACCACTCAAATCTCAGTGATTTCAAGGTGTACTTCCCCTTTTGCGGGTTTGCAAGATCAGTCATGTTTTTTCAGTGTTTTTTAAGATTCATCGTTTTCAGATTTTCCAAAAGGGGAATGAACTCAGCCTGTTTTTTGGTGACGGAAACGAGCGTGACGAACCTTTTTTGGAACGAATCCCATACTCGGTCGGCAGTCGTTTCCGGCCAGGCAGTTTCAACCGCGTTCGTTAGATTTCAGTGGGGGAACGGCTCACACTGCCAGGAATGCCAAAAAGCCCACTATCCCCCGTCGGCCATACGGGTTTCAGCCTCAAGTATCCTTGATGGCTCAAATCCGTTTGGACTTCGGAACGGGTCAATGGCCTGCTTCTAAAACCTGCCACTCTGAAACCTTGAATCGCTCGTTTCCCGGGATACGCCGCACGGCCTGACTCCCGGCAAAGGAGGAACGGACCTCCTACCACACAATCTGCAGGATGCCAAGATCGCTGAAAAACAGCATCTGGACAGTTTTCTGACGGCACCTGTGGAGATTAAAATGTTGGCAGAGGTGATGTATGACTGCCAACCCGCAACAGATTACCGCCGAAGCTCGGAAGCTCCTTCCAAGACTTGTTGAAGCCTATTCCAAGTCCCCTGATTCAGCCGTCCTGGTTGATCAGGTCATTCAGACAACCTCTCATCTGCCGATCTATTCGGCGCTGAGAGAACAACTTGTACTGAATGCTCCGAGTCTGGCACTGTCTGACTGCCCCGACGCAGTCGACCTCGCCAGAGCAATCGGTCGGCGAGAAGAACTGATTCGCCAAAGGCAGCGAGAGATCGGTCAGTTTGCTGAACTCGTCTGTATTCACGCGATCCAGATTGAAGGTGGTGCGAATCCTCAGGCGCGGGAAAAGGCCGTCGAATCAGCTCGAAGGCCGTTGCTGGAGCAGATCAGAAAGCGGGAGCCAAAATTGCCTGCGCTGCTTTCTTCCGATCTCTTGGCGAAGAAACGCGAATTGATTGTTCAACAAGCGGATGGCTGGCTGAATGATGCCTGTATCAAACTTGCATCCCAGTTTGTTGAGGTCATGCATCTGCTGGTCGAACGAAATGTGGTGGGGCTCCTTGAAGTCCCCGGTGAACGAATTTGCAAGCTCAACTTCTTTAAACATGTTGTGAGCCAAACTGAGACGGGCCGCAAGAAGTCAAGAAAACAGAGGACTCAGAATAACGGCAACGACACTCGAACCGTAACCACGGAACACTTCGAAGCAATTCGCGGAAAGAACGTCCATTCCATCGAACGTCATGAGCATCACGTGATTGACGTCACAGTGAGAGATCCTCACGACGCTGGCTCCAGCATTCCAAATCACCACCGTGAGTTCTTCTTGCGAATCCCTGAGTGGATTCGACGACATGTGCTGCTGTTAGAGGGGCACTTGATTCTGGAACAGATCATTCGTACGAAAGTTCGCGAGGAGTCATTCCAGAATCAACCAGTTCGCACAGGAATTGATGAAGAAACGCTGCCGATCGTGAGACGTGAGGTTGTTTTCGACCCAGCCTTGATATTGGGTCACTTTGTTCTCACTGGCTGGACAGAACGAGAACAGAAGCCCGCTCTTCCAGGCTCAGGAACCCCAGATTCAAAATTGCCATATTATTCGACCGTCGATCGCCGCACGGCCGGTGAACAGTTTGTGTCCCTTTGGCCCGTAGCCATTGGTGTGACTATTGCTTCCGCAGTGATGATGTTCTTCAGTAGAACGCAGCCTGCCCTGATGATCCCTGCGGCACTTTTGCTGGCGTTCGTTGCTGGCGGTTTGCTCATTCGCTGCCTACACCAGAAGTGTTACTGGAAAAAGGGATCCATCGACTTGCTGTTTATGGGATTTGGCAGCCTTTCGGTGTTCGCCGGACTCATCGGACTGCAGGGGGCAGTGTATTCGCTGTTATATCGCGGTTTTTCAACACTGCTTCCGGCACTGATGTTCGTGGCCTTTGCGAAGTTCCTCTGGAAAACCGCGCACAGCCGAATGGAGGACTGACTTGATATGTCAGAACCTCTTTTTCCGGAGACTGCCGCCAGAATTTCAACAGACGCACGCCCTGTGGCAAAGGCTGCCGTTCCAGGTCGGTTTCAGCTGATGCTTTTGTTGTTGTTTGGCATCAGCGGCCCGTGGTTTGCGTTCCTGATCTACGGCGTCGGACCATTACTGGATTTCGGGAACGAGTCTGTTCCCACAGTGACACCACAGCCAGACTCGCCGCCTGAAATCGAAAGAAATCCGCCCGTAAAAGTGCAGCCACAGACGCCGCCGGCAGACACATCAGCTTATGCAAGTTCCGAATCTGCGTTGTTGAAAGAACTTCAACGTATCGAATTGGAACCTCTTCACGGGAGCGTGGCAAACCTGCTTTCCGAAGCGCAGACACAGGCTGCAACACTGAACGTCAGACTGCAGCAAATGTTGACCAACGGGGAAGGACAGCGGCTGGCCAACATTGAGGGCGTTCGTGCGTTTCGTATTGTACGTCAGCAAACGGATGCGACGTCCGATTCACTGCGATCAATTGAGGTGAAACTTCGTAACGAAACATCGCAAGCGACTGGAACATTCAGCACGGCCGAACTGAATACACGTAAGTCGGCCCTCCGGGAAACTGAGCGGCAACTTGAGAACTCCGCCAAGATGATCGGACGGCTCAATGAACTCCTGGATGGACAACTGAAAAAGTCTGTCGCTATCAGCGATGTGACTCTTGAGGCTGCCCTTGGCACCATTCAGGCAGACATTGAGCGGCGAATTGAGGAAGCTGTCGTATCCCAACTGCAAGCGGCTGCAACAGCCGATGACATGGAGCTTCGAAAGCTGGATTCGATTCGACTGGAGAAAGAGATCTCCCTAAGAGAAGCAGAAATCCAACTGGAGAAATTGCAGAAGGATAGTGCCTTACAACTTCGAGAGATTGAGTCATCTGCTGAGGAGTCTGCACGTCAAAGAGATCTTGCTCGCGTAGAAGCTCGCAAAGCTATGGAGCAGGCCCTGCCCGCGATGCGAGGGCTCCTGAGCCCCGTGATTTCAAAGGGCTACAAGCAGCCTGACAGCGCCCAGAGTATGAAGGTGGTTGTCGACCCGGGACCA
Source organism: Planctomycetaceae bacterium (assembly GCA_046349695.1). Lineage (GTDB taxonomy): Bacteria > Planctomycetota > Planctomycetia > Planctomycetales > Planctomycetaceae > SXXK01. The sequence goes on from JAXMBV010000030.1 coordinate 11,889, forward strand.
TTGTCATTGTCAGCTCTGATGCAGTTCGGGGCTCTCAATGAGGATAAGAAAGGGATGGAGACACTGTTTTATCTCGTGCAGCCTGGAAACGCATTTGGCAATCTCAACGATAGACCACTGGGACAGTTCCCTAAGTACACGGATGAATTCGTCATTCAGAAGCCCGCCGTGATCGAAACTGTTCGCAAGGTACAGCGGTTCCTCATAGAGCATGGAGACGCAATGGTCGAAGCTGGAATTCTCTCTCGTTAGTGGAGCACGCATGATGAGTCAGCCTCAGAATTCCCCTTCTTCAACCTCTCGGGACATTAAACACACGGTCTCCCTGATTGCATCTGTCATCGTCCTGTTCTGGCTCGGTCATTTCTTTCTGAGTTCCTTCGAGACGTCCCCGACTCCGGCGCCAGTGCAGCCTGATTCGCTGAAACCGACGCCCGAACAGTCTGGTCCGCTTGCGCCGATTGTTGACAGGTGGGTGCCGAAACCAGAACCTCCCCGGAGCGAAGCATGGCTCATTTCTATCAACAATATGATGGCCGAACTCGACAGCATCGCTTCTACTTCAGACTCAAAACGCGTTGAATCAATCCGTCGACGTCTTCAGCTAATGACGGAACATTGCAATGAGTATCCTGACACTATCCCTGTGTTGGCTGGTTCCAGTGACTTGCGAGAAACTCTGTTACGGATAGGTCGCGACATCGGGGACTTGAGATCTCCGACAGCAGCAAATTCCGTCTCGGATGGCGTACTGCCGGATCTGGTACAAGTTCAATCCGATGAGGAACGAGCTGTTGCAGAGCAAATCAAGACTCGGTTCGCAGAACGGCGTCAGCCAGTGCAGCAGGAGCACCGTCAGAACATGACGTCGTTGCAGGATGTTGTTCGTGAACTGACGGAAAGTTCGGCGAAAACTCAGCAACGTGTGGAATCAATACGTGCGGAGACTGAGAAAGCTATCCTGATCGCCGAACAGAAGCTGGCGTTTCAGCGAGATGAACTGGAAATCCGTCGTCTGCTTTCGCCCTTTATCACGCCGGGATACGATCAGTTGGGACGTTCGTGGAATGACTGGAAGAAGACCGCTCAAAAGCAGCCTCTTTCGTTTCGAGACCTTGAACAGACAGGTGCATTAAGCCCCGACATTGATGGAGTTACGATGCTGGCTCGCATTGGAGGATTCCCACAGCACGACAATCCTCGAGGCACTCGTCCGCGAGGTGCTTTCCCGCCCTTCTATGATTCCATGTTTGGAAATCCGAATACACTCGAAACCGTCAAGCGAGCCCAACATCTTCTCAAACAACACGGTCCCTACCTGATCGAAATCGGTCTCCTTCAGCCCTAGGAATTCTACGTGGCAAGCAATTCGAATCATGAACATCAGAGAATGACGCGCTGGGTGCTGATGGCCGTGATATTGATTCCGATCACTGCGTTTGTCGTACTGCGGTGGCCGCAGATCCGAGATCGATTCTTTGTGCAGCGGGAAGCCGAAGAATCATCACCCACGACAACAACAGACGTGGATGCATCGACGGCTTCATCGCCCATTGAATCTTCCGACTCAGATCGCGAAAGCGTTGTACAGGAGAGCCCAGCTCCGGAGAATGAGCCCAACGGCATTCCGATGCCGCCGGAAACGAACGAACCGGAAACTCCGGACCCTTCAATCGCGAATGCTGAAGCTGCTGCGAAAGAACTCCAGAAGCAGCTGGAAATGGAACAAGAGAAACTGGCGAGCGCTCGACTTTCGTTCGAGAAGTTTCGAGAACAGTTCGACGTTGCCGAACTCAATGAACTCGTCGGTTCTGAGTGGGCAGCGATTCAGAAGACGCTGGTCCTCGCTGAGACCTCAGCCGAACCGAAGCTTGCTACCGAGCAATACAAGGCTGCCGAAAGTCAACTTCGCGACTTGATTCCGGAACTCGTTCGACGACGAAAGCTGAGAGAAATTCAAAATTTATCCGAATCCGGCGACGCACTGGACTTCCTGAAGCGACTGGTTGCATTACCAGATGAAAATCTGTTGTCCGAAACCGAAATTGACGAACTGTGGTCGCGAGTGATTGCCTGGCCATCGTCGAGGTGGTTGACGATCGCTGAAAAGGAATTGAACCAACTGTCCCCTTCAGATGATGGATTCACCGAAGTCTGGCTGGCGAAGTTCCTCTACCATCTTGATCAGGGTGAGCAAGCGGATGCTGCTGCTTCCCTGGATGGTCTGTTTCCTTCGGTGGCGCGGATGACTTCATCTCGTCGTGCAGCCGAGTCTGCCGTGAACGCGGTCGAATTTCTTCGACAACATCCGGAGCTTTCCATCCGGCTTCAGAACGCCTGGCCAAATGCCATCTCCGCAGTGAATGGTGCTTCTGACCCGGTGCGGATGTCTGAGTTGTTTGCGGATCTTGCCGGAATGGCACTTGTTGACAAACAAAATACAACCTTTAAGACTTGCCAAACCTCAGCAATGGACGCGGCAAAAAAGTCTTCCACGCGTTTTCGAGCCGCATGGGCAAACCTGATTGACTATCGAATTCGTTCCTGGACAGATAAGCCGAACAACATCCTCCAGGACTCGATTCACATACCGAATTCCGAACGCACCATCGGCGTAAAAGCGGGAGCCGGGACATCAATGGCCGCTGCGATGGCCGCAATGGCTGCGACTCGCTCCAAAGAATCGCAAGACTTTCATCGAGCTCTACTGATCGCTGAGTCGCACCAGTTGGATGCCGCTGGATACGAATACGTCAATGCGTTTGCCAGATACTGGATGGCACAAGCAGAACTGGAAGCTGGAAACAGCCTTTTCACGTTGATCAGCGGAATGAACACGCCTGATCCACGGTTGAAAGCTGAGTTGCTGTATCGGCTCTCGTATAAAGAACCTGGCGCTGTTCCGCTCGATCTTTTTCTGCAGACGATGACTGACAGTCCAACGGCAGCCATGTCGGCTCCCGCGATCTACCGGGTCATTTCCAAAAACTGCTCCGACTCGGAACTTAAAGATTCGGTGATTCCAGCGCTGATGAATCTCAAAGAGCGCTCCACAAAAGCAGCAATCTGCTTGGCGCTGTCACGGAGGTCCGCTGATGCCAAAGTCAAGGGATCTTTGGAACCGGTACTTCCAACGTCAGCGAACGCCGACCTGCAGTTGGATTCTCCTGTATCAGCAAGGGCTTCCATATCAGTTTGAGACAAAAGACTGCCTCGCAAGAGCCTGGGCCGAGCTGGCACGACAAGCCGCGATTCATGGCAAGGTGGAGGACTATCGCAGTGCACGACGAAAGGCGTTTGGCATGATTGAATCCGACGGGGCCTCTCAGTCAATCCTGCTTGCGATTCTCGAAGCAGATGCCCTTGCAGGCGAATGCAATCTTGTGGCGGAGACCAGGAAGCCGGATGGTTCGCTACCACTGTTTGGCAGCAAGGCACGCGTGCTGTCGCAGTTGTGCGTCGAACTCTCCGTACAGGGACGCGCCGATGAAGCGGAATCGTATCTTCCTGCAGAGCGATTCTGGAGGCTACGAGCATTGCATGCGATGTTTGCCTCTCACGCCAATCAGCTGACAATACCGGACCTCCGGGCACAAATCGAGAAACTGGAGGATCCCTTTGACAAAGTCGCCGCACTAACGGGCATCGCCCATCGACAGCATCACGTCACAAGTCCTCGTCCCTTGAAGCCTGCTCGATAAGTTGATCGACCGCTCGGAAATACTTGAGTGTTGGATGGAAGACCGCTTTGTCGATTCGAACCGTCGGCATTCAATTCAATGGGAATCGCGTAGCGCGATAGGCACTTGCCTTCCAACATGATTCCGTGGTACTTATGGAACATGATGCAAGCTTTTATCGGTTGGGCCGACCGTAACGGCCTGAGAGTTCTTCAGCCGGAAACACTGAACCGAAGCGACCGGTTTCAACGGGAATCTCAAGATCGCGAGGATCGAGTAGCGGTCTGGTGTGTTGCCGAACCGGACGTTCTGTATGCTTTGAACGCTCTGCTTCAGGCCGCCGAATACTCTGACGCATGGGCCTACCTTCAGATCCATGCAGCTCACTATGGTCGTATCCTGTAGACACCAATATCCTGACAACTTCAGTCAGAATTGTGGGGCGTGACAAGCTTCCGAATTCCTGGTAGGTCACTGCCTGAACGTAATGTTCCCGCTCTCTAAACTAGCAATTTCGGTAGATGCAATCCCCGGCACTCTGTCGGCACTGTGAAGGTGCCAACAGAGGCCTGTGGTCGAAAGGTTTTTCAGTACAGCCCGCGAAGTCGCTTGTCCACGGCCGTTCCGTCAATCACTGAACTTCAGGCATTGATGGTTCGACCACGGGGCCGAATCGATTTCGTTTGTTCCTGTTTCAAGGAGCTTTATGATGGCTGTACTGACACGTGCAAATTCGGAGTTGTTCCGTCGAACTCCGGATGAATGCTTTGATTCGCTCGACGAACTGTCTGATCACTGTTGTCAGCAACGTGATAACTCAACTGATGTTTGGGAACGGCCTGAGCAGATTGTGTTTACACACGATCTCACGCTGGGTGTCGGTGGGCATGCTGACTTCTCACTGAATGACTGGTCGTTTTCTCAATTGTGCCGTATGGCCAACGTGAGCAAAGAGACCATCAATCGACTGAGCACGAAGACGGCCAGCAAGGCGTTTGAAGAGACGCTGCCTCGGTCTCAAAAGCCGCTGCAGATTCTGACTACCAATTCGACGATCCGCTCTATCCACGGCGTGTCTTACACGCGACTTTGGAATGCAGATCTGCTGGATGTTGTGAAGGAATCCGCTCCGGACTTCACGCCACCGCAAAAGGCGTTCGACAACCATAGTACCGGACTCTATTGCGGCGAACAGGATCTGTTTTCGTTCCTGATTGATCCCACCGGCTGGGTGGAGATTGGTGGCGAAGCGTTCGCTCCAGGCTTCTTCGTCTGGAATTCTGAAGTGGGACGACGATCGCTCGGAGTTCAGACATTCTGGTTTCAGCGAGTCTGTCAAAACCACATTGTCTGGGACGCCACGGAGGTTGTCGAATTCTCTCGCAAGCACACTGCCAATGTTGGCAATGGTCTGACGCAGATTGGCAGCCGGATTCAATCCCTGGTGAAACGCCGGGATGAGCGACGCGATTCATTCTATCGAGTCCTTCAGAAGGCTCTGACAGAACGACTCGGCAATGACGCAGATGAGGCTGCGAAGAAGCTGACGTCCCATGGACTTCCACGTGGACTGGCGAAGGAAGCGGTGGAAATGGCTCGACAACAGGGCGGCTTCACGATCTTCAGTATCGTTGATGCTCTCACACGTTTGTCGCAGCGAGTCTCCTACGCCGGTGATCGAGCGGAACTCGACGCAAAAATTGGTGCCCTTCTGGCTCTGGTTGCCTGAACAAAACTGGTGACTGCCTCCGGGAACTGTGGTAGTTCCATGGATGCCAGCGGCCACGGGTCGCGGAAATTCAATTGGTCAACATCATTGGGAGATATTCAAATGGCTCAGGAAAAAACACGCCCCGTTCACGAAATTCGACTTGGCCGCATCCGAGCGGCATTGTGGGAAAACAGCACCGAGAAAGGCACACGTCACAATGTCACAGTGACACGTTTATACAAGGATGGCGAACAGTGGAAAGACTCCTCGTCCTTCGGACGCGAAGACCTGCCGCTGGTCATCAAGGTGCTTGATCTGGCTCACACTTGGATCTACGAGCATCCGTCATCCGGGCATGAGCCTGCGTCAGAATAGCCCTGAAATACTTCAGACAGATTTCATCGCATGGCGAAGTCGGTTTTTCATCGATTGTCGACCACCGGCCTCCCATGCATTACGCCTCACTGGATTTTTCTGGCATTGCAAACATCGGAGTTCTATGTGCAATCGGCAGGCCACAAATTTCGTGTCTGGTTTTGCCGGTCCGAGCAGAAAACCATCGTTGCTGGAACTGAGGAATCCTACTTGTGCTACAGCAAAATCATTGCAACCGTTACTATAGGAATCCTGCATCTAATGCTCTCCTGCGGAGCCGGAAGTCCTTCTAACCCGTGTAAGTGAGTTGCCTTGTCGCAAATCTGAGCAAGACTTGCTCATGTCGAACTGTTTCTCTAAATATCTGATATGTGCTCTTCTGCTGGTTGGGTTTCACCCACAACAGCAATGCCTGCACGATTGTTCTGATCCAGCGATTGCCTCAGAGTCAGAATTGGTTTCATGCAGCACAGTCGAGTGTTGCAGCCCTGCTGAGTGCTGTACTCCGCACCCATCAACACCGTGCTCGTGTTCAAACGACTCTCCAAATCAGAAATCGGCAATTCTGCCCGAGTTATCAAGTTCGATCGCTTTCTATGGACTCTCTACCGTTCAGGATGTTGTGCCCCGATGTGTTGACATTCAGAATTTCGAACGACCGTCGGAACCATCGCGAGCGGCTAACACTCCCGCTTACCTCCGATTCTGCACATTACTCTGCTAACGGGCTCCTGAAACTCGCTGCTGCTCTAGCGACGACATTGTCGCTATCCTGAGCAGCTTGCTTGATGTTTGTAAATTGCTGTGATCAACCGCATGTGATAACAGCGTTACTTTTTCCCGTTTTTCTCTACGTCGGTACGCTCGCCGACACTGCATCTACATCCCATGGCATGCCGTTGAGGCTGGCCATTCAAGATCGGAGTCGTTCCATGTCTATTCACAATTTGATTACCAGCGTCGTTTTGCTCTCCACTCTTTGCGCTGCAGCGATATCTCTTTCAAGCAGTGTGGAAGGTGCTCAGAAATCGCAGGCAAACAGACCGCACCTCAGGATGCGGACAAGCAGGTTCTATGATCGCGCCAGATTGACTGCAACAATTCACAAGTCAACCTCTGACAATGAAACGACTTAGACCTTTCCACATATTGACACCGAGGCATGGCCGTCAACTGCCAACAAGTACCAACAAGCGAAAACGGATTGCAAATCAGCCAGCAGTGATTTTTCCGACTTGTTTCGAGATCGCCTACAACGTATACTCCATCCGTTTCGATTAGCTGAAAAAAGCAAAAGCTAAAAAATGTTTCGTTTGGTCATTTTTTCCGTCATCGCGCTTCGCGTGATCCTTTGCCCGCTCTTTTGTGCGGTTGGCAACGGTGATGCACGTGGGTTTTGTGACGGCTCAGTGGTCACTTGTACGTGTTCCCCTCATCACAACGAACCGTGCGACACCGGGGAATCATCCGTACCTCGGCCCTTTGATTCGCGTTGTGATTGTCCGATTCCGTGCGACGCTGACTGTGTTTGTCAGGTTGCGCCAGAAACAAAAAGTCGCATTGTTGCTGAAATTGATTGGTCGGTCGGCCTTCATCTCGTGTCCATTGATACGTTGGCAGTGCCAGAAGACCTTGCATCGCGATGCGACGAACACTCACATCGACATGACTTGGCGAGCGGGCGGTCAATTCGTCTCGGCTTCGCTTCTCTACTGCTCTAGGCCACTGCTGGCCATCGCTCGCTAACCAGCGAACTCCGTTCTCCATCGCTGCTGCGGTTGCGCGTCGAGTTCATCGGTCTGGTTCGCCTGCCCCTTGGTAAACACCCCGGATTGCGATTGTTGCAGTCCGCATTTGTCCCGTGTTCCACCAGCAGGAGTTCTGCCATGAGTCATTCAATTATTGATGCACCGGATAAACAGCCGCTCCGCCAGTCCAGTTCTACTTCTGCAAATGGACGCTTGGTTCAGGTGGCGGATCAAGTTCAGGTATCGGATCACGATGCCAACGCCAAGCCTCGCGGCCCCGTCAGGCGAGTGTTATCGATGATCATCGGGAGCATTGGGCCAACGCTCGTCCTTGTGGGGTTCGCGGCGGTGTTTTACTTGGGACACCACAACGACTGGAAGATTCCAAAATTCGCCGCCCTGACGGGCACGGTTGAACCGGTCATCAGTGATTGGTGCGAAGAGCACAGCGTGCCGGAATCCATCTGTGTCCAATGCGACCCGACACTGATGCTCAAGGAGCCAGACTACGGATGGTGCCCCGAACATGGCGTTCATAATTGTCCACTTCATCATCCGGATGTCGCTCAGTTAAAAGAGTCGCCGTCCATCCTGTTATCTGATCTTGAACGGGCGGCAAGGGCGTTCGCCATCGCTCCGCGTAAAGAGAACAACAGTGCTTGCGATGTTTACAGAACTCGCATTCAGTTTGCATCGATTGAGTCGGTACGCCAAGCCGGTGTGGACGTCGAGTTGGTTGAACGACAACCGATTGTCGAATCAATCCATGGAAGCGGGTCGATTGTTTATGATCCGACTCGAAAAGCAAGCTTGGCTTCTCGCGTGCCCGGCAGTGTCTGGATTGTTGAGAAAAACGTTGGAGATCTTGTCACCAAAGGCGAAGTTCTCGCCATCGTCGATGCGGCCGAAGTCGGAGGACTCAAGACCTCGTTGATGCGCTCACTGGCAGAGCGAAAGCTGCAACAACTGAATGTCGTTCGACTTACGGAAGCCCGCGAAGCGATCGCCGGATCGCGCATCCTCGACGCCGAAGCGGCCTTGGCGAAAGCTCAAGCGGACGTTTTGAGCGCAGAGCAGTCGCTGCGGAATCTCGGCCTTCCGGTGCAAGTCAGTTCGCTGCAAGGATTGTCCGAACAACAGGTTCTTGACCAACTGCGTTTACTTGGAATCCCGGATTCGTTCCGTTCGCGCCTCAACAGCCAAACGGTCACGTCAACCCTGTTGCCGATTCTTTCTCCGCTGGACGGCGTAATTATCGAGCGATCCGTGTCACCGGGCGAAGTCATCGACTCGACACGCATTCTCTTTCAAATCGCTGATGTTCGCAAAATGTGGCTGACGTTAAACGTTCCCCTTGAGAATATGAGTCAATTGGCGATCGGACAACCGGTTCACTTCCGAACCGATGGCAGCCGGGAGAGTGTCAGTGGGAGCATCGACTGGATCAGTACTTCGGCTGACAAAATGACGCGAATGATTCAGGTGCGTGCTGTGCTGGATAACCCTGGCGGACGCCTTCGCAATGAGACCTTCGGCACGGGCGAAGTCGTTTTGCGAACAGAATCTGACGCTATCGTCATTCCGACCGGGGCCTCGCATTGGGAAGGTTGTTGCCAAGTCGTGTTCGTTCGCGACAAGCACTATTTCGACAGCCCTGAGAGTTACAAGGTATTCCATGTCCGCTCGGTTCGTTTAGGTGCGACCAACGGAAAATACACCGAAGTGATCTCCGGAGTGTTGCCGGGTGAAGTCATCGCGAGCGCCGGAAGTGACGTGCTGCGGGCGCAGCTTCTTAAAAACAATCTTGGCGCAGGCTGCGACTGCGTCGCTGAATAGGAGTGCATGGATGCTTAATTGGCTAATTGATTTTTCGTTGAAACACCGTGCGCTGGTCATTCTAGCTGCGGGACTGTTCGCGGTTGCTGGTGTGTTCTCACTTCAACAACTCGATATCGACGCCTTTCCTGACACGACTCCGGTGCAGATTCAAATCAACACCGTTGCACCGTCGCTGGCATCCGAAGAGATCGAACGACAGATTACGTTTCCTGTCGAGCAGGCGATCAGCGGCTTGCCCGGTTTGCATGAGTTGCGTTCGATTTCCAAGTTTGGATTGTCGCAGGTCGTGGTCATCTTTGACGACGGGATCGACATTTATTTTGCGCGTCAACTGATCAACGAGCGTCTCACCACCGTCGAACTCCCTGATGGAATTCAGCGACCACAGATGGGGCCCGTCTCGACCGGTCTGGGCGAGGTCTTCCACTACGTTTTGATCTATGACGGCGTCGATTTTTCGAAGGTGTCGCAGGAAGAACGCATCAAGCGGATGACCGAATTGCGAACGATTCACGATTGGATCGTCAAGCCTCAATTACGGTCGGTGCGAGGCGTTGCGGAAGTGAATAGTTGGGGCGGCTACGAAAAACAATATCAAGTGCGACTCGATCCTGAGCGACTATTTAAGTACGGGCTGACCTTTGAGCAGGTGTCGGACGCAATCACTGCCAATAATGAAAACGTTGGCGGAGGAACTGTGACTGATGGAAGCGAAATGTTGCTCGTCCACGGCGTCGGCAGAACGGTCAACATACAAGAAATCGAAGACATCGTCATCACGTCCGAAGATGGCGTTCCGGTCCGCATCCGCGATGTGGCTGATGTGCAAATCGGTCACGAAATCCGTCGCGGAGCCGTTACGGCGAACGGTCGCGGCGAGGCGGTGTTGGGGCTTGGCTTCATGCTGATGGGTGAGAACAGCCATCACGTCACTTGGGCGATCAAGGAAAAGGTTCAATCGATTCGTGAGACACTGCCTCCCGGAGTGAGGATTCAAACCGTCTATGACCGGACCGAATTGATCGATCACGTCATTCATACTGTTCAGAAGAATCTGTTCGAGGGCGGACTGCTCGTTGTTGCCGTGCTGTTCATCTTTCTTGGCAACCTGAGAGCGGGAATCATTGTCGCGATGGCAATTCCGCTATCGATGTTGTTTGCTTTTTCAGGAATGCTGAAGTTTGGAATTGCGGCCAGCCTGCTCAGTCTTGGTGCGATCGACTTTGGATTGGTCGTCGATAGCTCGGTCGTGATGATCGAGAATTGCGTGCGACATTTGGCACACAATCGAGACGGCAGAAATCGCCTGCAGATTATCCGTGATGCAGCCGTCGAAGTTCGCAAACCGACAATGTTTGGCGAACTCATCATCATGATTGTCTATCTGCCGATTTTGACGCTCGAAGGAGTCGAGGGCAAGCTGTTCAGACCCATGGCAATGACCGTCATCATGGCGCTGGCTGGGTCGATGGTTTTGTCGCTGACTTTGATGCCGGTTTTGGCGAGCTTGTTCCTGCCGAAACACATTGAAGAAAGGGAACCGCTGTTGATCCGCGTGCTAAAGCGACTCTACGCACCCGTGCTGCGGTTTACGATGCACCATAAGACATTTGTCATTGGTTCCGCACTGTTGTTGCTCGTGAGCGTATTCTCACTCGTCGCTCCCAATCTCGGTTCCGAATTCGTTCCTCGGCTCTCTGAAGGTGCGATCACACTCAACGTTGTGCGACTGGCCGGAACCACGATGGAGGAATCGATTCGTTACAACACGAAAATGGAGCAGGTGTTACTTGAGAAGTTCCCGGACGAGATTGCACAGGTTTGGAGTCGCATCGGCACAGCGGAAGTGGCAACCGATCCAATGGGAACGGAGCTAACGGACTTGTTTGTCACGCTTCACCCGCGTGCGGAATGGACGCGAGCCGAGACGCAGGAAGAACTTACGAACCTCGTTCAGGAGGAACTGCGAGACTTGCCCGGTCCGCGACTAGCCATGTCGCAACCGATTGAAATGAGGATGAACGAAATGATTTCAGGCGTTCGTTCCGACGTAGCCGCCATTCTCTACGGTGATGATTTGGATGTGATGGTCGAGAAGGCATCGGAAGTGGAACGAGCGATCAACTCGATTCGCGGGGCTGAAGACGTCAAGGTAGAACAGGTATCCGGTCAACCCGTGCTGGAGATCCGCATCAAACAGGATGAGATCGCTCGCTACGGAATCACGGCCAGCACCGTGATGAATCTCGTGCGTGCGCTGGGGACTCACGATGTTGGTGAAGTCTACGAAGGGCAGTTGCGATTCCCCCTGATCATTCGGCTACCCGAGAAGGCTCGGGCCAACCCGGATGCCATTCGTCAAATCTTAGTCGCCACAGCATCGGGTGAACGAATCCCTCTTTCCCGCCTAGCGACGATCGAGAAAGTTGAAGGCCCAAACACGATCAAACGCGATTGGTATCAGCGACGGATCACCATCGAAACGAATGTCCGTGGACGCGATCTCGGAAGCTTCGTTGCCGAAGCACAACGGGTAATTGCTGAGAAAGTGAAATTGCCTGCTGGTCGTTACCGCATCGAGTGGGGTGGACAGTTTGAGAATTTGGAGCATGCCCAGACAAGACTAATGATCGTCGTGCCAATCGCGCTTTTGATGATTCTTTCTCTGCTCTATATGACCTATCGCAATTGGGTTGATTCGTTCCGAGTGTTCACTGGTGTTCCGTTTGCGTGGATTGGCGGTGTACTCGCATTGTGGATTCGCGACATGCCGTTTTCAATCTCGGCGGCAGTCGGATTCATTGCCCTTTCCGGCGTCGCAGTACTGGATGATATGCTGTTGGTCTCCACGATTAATCAGCTACGCAGTCGCGGACGTTCGCTCGATGAGGCGGTCGAAGAAGCCGCAATGACTCGGCTGCGACCAATCCTGATGACAACACTCGTCGCCAGTCTTGGTTTCGTGCCGATGGCGTTCAGCACCGGTATGGGCGCTGAGGTTCAGCGGCCCTTGGCAACAGTCGTGATTGGTGGTGTGTGTAGTGCGATGATCATGAGCTTGCTCGTGTTACGAGTGCTTTACGTCGTCTTCAATTTGCCCACTCAGCACTTTGACGCCGATGGAGGAGACGATGATGGTCATCGTCACCAGGCTGAAGCTCCGACCGATCCGCACGTTGAGCACAAGCTAAATTCAGACGATTCGTCCGAATTCAGAAACGTGTCCCAACGCTTGACGGTCTAACCCTTGATTCGGCAACGCCGAAGGAGAATCGAATGAATTGGATGTACAGAACTTGCACCCTGTCGTTTGGTTTGTTATCGCTCAGTGTCATTGCTCTGAGCGGCTGCGGAAAAAGCGAGACCGGAGCAGACGGTGCTGCCGGATCACCCGCAGTGACCAACGTCGATCACAGTCACGGTGGCTGGTGGTGCGTCGAACACGGTGTTCCGGAAGGCGAGTGTGCAAGGTGTGACTCGTCGCTGATTGCAAAATTCAAGGAAGCAGGGGATTGGTGCGAAGAACACAATCGTCCCGAATCGCAGTGCTTCATTTGCAGCCCCAAACGCTTCGACAAGTTTGCCGCCACCTACGTAGCCAAAACGGGGCACAAGCCGCCACAACCGGAAGAGTGAAGAACCATTTGATCGTAGTGGCTGGGGGGCGGGCGGTAGCGTGTTTCGCCAGCCCGTGAAAGCGCCCGCCCCCAGCCACGTATTTCCAGGTTGACATTTTGTTCGATTACCCAACTCGTTCACCAAACCTAAGGAAATAGCCGTGTGACGTGCCTGCTTTCCCAAAGGACCGACCGTTTCAATGTTGAAGTTTGTTTGCTGAAAGGAATTTCAAAATGCCTGAAAGGAATCTGAAAATGTACCGTACCTCCGTTTGTGTTGCCCTGACGATTGCTCTTGCTGCTTGTCTGACCAGCCAAGTCTGGGCAGCAGTAGGCGAGTCGACAACGAAAACCACCATCACCTTGAAGGTTCTCGACTGTGAGAGTTGTGCCAAGAAAGTGGCGACCAAGTTGTCGGAAGTTCGTGGCGTTAGTGATGTGAAAACGGACATCAAGTCAAAGACCGCGATCGTGGTCCCTAAAGGCGATGCAACCCTCTCCCCACTTCAGTTGTGGGAAGCGGTTGAGAATGCTGGCAAAGTGCCGGTGAAGCTCGAAGGCCCGAGCGGAACCTTCACTTCAAAGCCAAAGAAGTGATATTGCTTTGCCTGTGCCAAAGATCGCTGCAAACCGCTGTTTGTAAATCCTACGGACCAGTTTTCACCGCCGTTCTACATGAACCGATTCACCTTGAGCGATGAAGCGAGCATTAAGAAAGCTATGAAAGAATACCGTTTCCATGTTGCTAACATGGATTGCGACAACGACGCTGCGCGGTTACGGCGGTCGTTGGAATCTCAGCCTGATCTTGAACTGCTAGAGATCTTTGCTTCGTCGGGGACGGTTCGTCTCACCGTTGATGAGCAGGCTCTATCGCAAGAGAATGTGGAAGCGAAGCTTAGCGAGTTCGGCTTTCCGGTGAAAAAACAGGGCGAACAAGTGAGTTTTCCGCCGTTCTGGAAGAATCCCAAAGTGCTGGCGGCGATCGTCTCGGGCTTCTTGCTGGTAATCGGTTGGTTGCTGAGTTACTGGATCGACGGTTGGTTGCCCTTCGTGCTGTACACCGCCAGTATTCTGATCGGTGGCTACTACTTTGGTCGCGAAGCACTCGAAGAACTGTTCTTCGAGCGACGAATCGGGATCGAATTACTGATGACCGTTGCCGCCGCTGCGGCCTACGCCCTCGGTCAGCCCGCTGAGGCGGCGATGCTGGTCTTTCTGTATTCGATCAGCGAAGCACTTGAAGGCTACACCGAAGCAAAGACACGTTCGGCGGTTCGTGCGTTGATGGACCTAACGCCCAGGACCGCTCTGTTGATTGAAGATGGCGAGCAGCGAGAAATCCCCGTCGAAGACTTGCGGCCAGGTGACCGGTTCCTCGTGCATCCCGGGCAATCAGTGCCAACCGATGGTGAGATCGTTTCGGGAGCGTCAAGCCTGGATCAAGCTCCGGTGACCGGTGAAAGTGTTCCCGTCGAGAAAGGTGTGGGTGACACAGTTTACGCGGGTAGTATCAACTCCGAAGGATCGTTAGAAGTCCAGGCGACGAAGGTATTTGCGGAGAACACGATCTCGCGAATCATCGTGATGGTGGAGGAGGCTCAGGAACGCAAAGGTGAGAGCCAGCGGTTCATTGAACGATTCGGTAACTGGTATAGCCCTGCGGTGTTGCTGATCGGTATCGCCATCGCCCTGCTGCCACCCATGTTTTACGACACGACGTGGTATCAGTGGGCGATTCGCGCCACAATCTTCATCGTCGCCGCCGCTCCGTGTGCTCTTGTGATTTCGATTCCCGTCACTCTCGTTGCCGCGCTTGGCACAGCTGCGCGTCACGGCGTACTGATCAAAGGCGGCGTGTATATCGAACGGCTCGCGGAAATCAACGTGGTCGCGTTGGATAAGACCGGCACAATTACGCTCGGCGAACCGACCGTCACGGATTGCGAATTTGCGGAACATGCTGCGACGCCTTCACGCCAAGAAGTCTTGGCGATCACCGCTGGTATCGAACGACTGAGTCAACATCCGCTCGCCAAAGCCATCGTTCGTTTTACGGAAACCGAAAATATCGAGCCGCGTTCGGCGACCGATTTCAATTCGTTGACCGGTGCGGGCGCTTTCGCTTCGGTCGATGGTCAATTGATCTACATTGGAAAACCAAAGCTATTTGAAGATGAATTGCAAGTTGATCTCGGTTCACTCTCCGCCGTGGTGACTAGCTTGCAATACGAAGGGAAAACCGTCGCGGTCGTTGGTACGGATAAACAAGTTTGGGCTGCCATCGCGATGCGCGACACGGTTCGAGACAACGCCAAGCACGCGATTGCCGGGTTGCACGACATCGGCATCAAGAAGGTAGTGATGCTGACGGGCGACAATGAAAGAACTGCGGCACAAATTTCAAAAGAGGTGGGCATTGACGAGTTTTA
This sequence comes from Planctomycetaceae bacterium, assembly GCA_046349695.1. Classification (GTDB taxonomy): domain Bacteria; phylum Planctomycetota; class Planctomycetia; order Planctomycetales; family Planctomycetaceae; genus SXXK01. Next base: position 27,291 of record JAXMBV010000030.1, read on the forward strand.
CGGCAGTCTGAAGCCAGACGACAAGGTGACCAAGCTGCGACAATTGATGCAGCAGTACAAACACGTCGCAATGGTAGGCGATGGTGTCAACGACGCTCCAGCATTGGCCGAAGCCAGCGTGGGAATTGCAATGGGTGCCGCCGGAACCGACGTCGCACTGGAGACCGCTGATGTCGCGCTGATGGCTGACGACTTGGAGAAACTCGTCTACGCATTCAGGCTGGCGAAGCGGAATCAGGCGATTGTCCAAAAAAACTTGATTCTCTCTGCAATCGTGATCCTGATCCTCGTGATCGGTGCCGTCTCAGGCCAGTTCACGTTGCCAGTCGCGGTACTCGGACACGAAATCAGCGAGTTCATTGTTGTTGCAAACGGTTTGAGAATGTTGAGATTCGGCAAGGCTCAATCATGATCAACCCTCGAACGACATGCGGAGGCACGGTTGCAATACGAGGACCAACGAAATGAAGCGAGGCGGATTAATCGTAAATTCACACGATTATTTGAACAACATCCGTTTAGCGTTGGAACGCTTCCCCTGGATACTCATCCCTTTGGGCGGCCATCGCCGCCGACATGGGTGCCTCTTTGCTCGTGATTGCAAGCGACCTGCGATTGCTGCGGACCTGTTGCTTTCAGTAGCCGTAGCGCGGTGCTTTAACGTCGCACGAGAAATTGAGAATACTCTGAAATCCGGTCGCGTCGCCAAAACCGCGCGGCAAAAGGAAGCATTGTATTCAGCACACTATCAGACCTCATCGACCTGATCGGGTTCGCATACTGGCTGGGCTACGCCTGCGTTGTTGGCTTAGTTCTGTCACTTATTGCCACAACGACGGTGATGAGTGTTCAGGATCGCATCAAGGAATACGCAGTGCTGCAGACCATTGGTGTGCGGCCATTGCGAACAATGAGGCTGGTCCTGACGGAAAGTACTATCGAGTGCCTTCTTGGCGGGCTTACCGGAACTCTGATCGCCGCCGCACTCCTCGGGTTCGGTGGTTTTGCCATTGGAGCAGAAGGAGCCATGATTGCATTTCGACCTTCCGTTCAACTGGAGTTGTCTGGATCGTTTGTCTCAGCATTGGTAGGCATCATAGCCGGCATCGTTCCGGCCTTGCACGTGGCTACTTTGTCGATCGTTACCGCATTGAGGCATGAGTGAATAAAGCTGATCATGTGGATCAATACTTCGATCGCAGATGCGGGTCATCGACCTTCTGTTGAAGGAATAAGTGATCGTACGGACACTTTTCTTCCAAATCTGAAAAACAATGCTGGCGTTACCAACTGATCGAGCGCAGTTGACGTCAGCATCCCTCCAAAAACCACCAACGCCAGTGGGTAAAGTATTTCCTTTCCTGTTTGCCCGGCTCCGAACAGTAGTGGCAATAATCCAATGAAACTTGTAGCGGCGGTCATCATCACGGGAGCCAGTCGTTCAAGGCTCCCGCGAATGATCATCTCCTCTCCAAATACTTCGCCTTCGTGTTCCATGAGATGAATGTAATGTGAAATCATCATGATGCCGTTGCGGCTGACGATCCCGATCAGAGTAATGAACCCAACCCAATGAGCGACAGACAAACTGGTCGCACTGATCCAAACCTGCGGCCACTGCCACCATTCGGCTGCCTGCAGAGCCTCAGCAGTGGGTTGATTTACGATCAGCAAAGTGACAACGGAACCAAGTGCTGCCAGTGGAATGTTGGCCAGAACCTGTAACGCAGCTCGCCAGGAGCCAAGGCACTTCGTCAGCAATAGAAACACACCAATCACGGAGACACTTCCAAGCACCAGCAGCCGTAAATTGGCCTGTTGTTGTGCCTCAAACTGACCACCGTATTCAATGTGATAGTTTCCCGGCAGTGTCCGCAGTCGCTCCTCAATTGGTTTCGCGAGGTTTTTGATCTGCTCGACGACACTTGCCAGATCCCGTCCTTCAACGTTGCAGAAGACCACGATGCGCCGCTGAACGTGTTCTCGATTCAGAGTGTTGGGCCCTGTGGTGTCCAGCACATCGGCAACTTCGCCCAGCGAAACTTTCCGGCCGGACGGAGTGTCCAGAATCGTCTGTTGAATCACGTCGGGATCATTACGAGAGGCTTCGTCGTACCAGACGACCAGTCCAAAATACCTATCGTCATCCAGAACCTGTGAAACGACTCGACCTTTGTACGCGGTCTCCAGCAACGCAGAAACATCCCCCGGTGCCAATCCATAACGCGCCGCGTCCTCACGGCGGACCTGCAGTCGGACCTGGGACACTTCCACCTGCGGCTCCAGTTGCAGGTCAACGACGCCTGGCACCTGACTCATCGCCGCATAAACATCCTGACTGGCATTTCGAAGTTCTCGCAGGTCGCTGCCAAAAACCTTGACGGCGATCTGAGCCCGCACTCCCGACATGATGTGGTCGAGTCGATGTGAAATCGGTTGACCAATATTGGCCTTGATGCTGGGGATGGACGTGATTCGGTCGCGGATGTCCGCCAGAACTTCCTCACGAGGTCGTCCGGTGGTCTCGAATCCCCACAAATGTGCAATTGGAATTAAACGCAGGGCCGCAGCTCCCCAGCCGGATTTGGGACGCCGATATTCCTGAACGCGGACATCGATCTCCGATGAATTCACTCCTTCCGCATGTTCATCCAATTCCGCTCGGCCAGTGCGACGCGAAATTGAAAGGATTTCGGGAATCTCCATCAGCAGCATTTCTGCACGTTGAGCCAGTCGCTGACTTTCGTCCAGACTGGTGCCAGGTTCCGTCTGAAAGCTGATCGTGAAAGTGCCCTCATTGAAAGGTGGAAGAAACTCGCCGCCCATCCAAAACAGTGCAAGCATTGCAACGCCAACCATGACGACTGTCCCGCCGAGCACCAGGTTGGTATGCCGCAGCGTCCACCGCAGCATGGCAGACGTTGCAGACTTCAAAACACGCAGGACAAACGGGTCACCTTTCTCCTCCAGGAATTTGGCCTTCGGCAGCAGGTAGGAAGCCAGCACCGGTGTGATCGTGAGCGACACTACCAGCGATGCGAGTAACGACGTCATGTAGGCCACGCCGAGTGGAGCGAACATACGGCCTTCAAGGCCAGCCATCGAGAACAACGGAAACACGACCAGCACGACGATCAGGGTGGCGTAAACGATCGAGTTGCGAACTTCGCAGGAAGCATCGTAAATGACTTTGAGTGCATCTTCGGGATTAGCCTTCTGACGGTTTTCCTTCAGTCGCCGATAGATATTTTCGATGTCCACAATGGAGTCATCAACCAGATCACCAATGGCAACCGCGATGCCACCAAGGGTCATCGTGTTGATTGAGATTCCAAACCACCGAAAAATCAGTACGGTCAGCAGGATTGAGATCGGCATCGCGGTCAGCGAACTGATGCTGGTGCGGAAATTCCACATAAAAATGAACAACACCACAACCACCCAGATTGCACCGTCTCGAATGGCTTCGACCACATTCTCCACTGCGGCCTCAATAAAGTCTGCCTGCTTGAAGATGCGATCCTCAATAACGATGCCTTCCCGTAAATCGCGTTGAAGTTCGGCCAGCACAACACCGATCTGTCGATCAAGTTTCAGCGTGTCTGCGTTTGGCTGCTTCTGGACAGCGAGAATGACGGCCGATCCGCCTTCGATCCTGTCACCTTCACGCACCAGCACACTACCGTCGCCACGCTTGACCGGACCACCGAACCGCACGTCTGCTACTTCTTTCAATAGCACCGCTCGTTGACTGCGCCAGACAACAGGCGTATTTTCAATATCTTCCAGAGTCAGACTTTGACCGCTGATCCGGATCAACGATTCTTTTGGCGATCGCACCATGATGCCGCCACCTGCCAGTACGTTGGCCTTTTCTGCGGCAGCAGTCAGTTGGTCCAGCGTGATATTCTGAGCTGCCAGTCTGGCTGGCGAAGTGATGATCTGATATTGCTTAAGAGTTCCACCCATGACGGTTACCTGCGAAACACCTTCGACCGCGAGCAGCCGGTTGCGGACGGTGAACTCGCCGAGCGTTCGCAGTTCCATATTCAGTTCGGCAGCGGCCGCTTCGTTGGCTGGCGGCTTCGTGGATCGCAATCCAAGGAGCATGATCTCACCCATGATGGACGAGATTGGGGCCATCACCGGATTTATGTCACCGGGAAGTTGCTCGCGGGCAATCTGCATTTTCTCGGCGACAATTTGACGGTCGCGATATATGTCGGTGCCCCAGTCAAATTCAACCCAGACAATCGAGAGTCCTATTCCGGATGCTGATCGGACTCGTTGAACACCAGTCGCGCCGTTCAACAGATATTCAATTGGTCGAGTCACCAGCACTTCAACTTCTTCCGGTGCGAGACCGGGGGCCTCGGTCATGACGGTGACGGTTGGTCGATTGAGATCGGGGAACACATCGACCGGCATTTCGCTGAGTGTATAGCCACCGTAGACCAGCACCGCGATCGCAGCGATCAGAACGAAGCCGCGATTCTTCAGGGAAAAAGCAATAATGGCATTGAGCATGAATGTCTCATTCAATCCGATGTGCCCTGACACTCCGTGGCGGGAACCCATACGCAAATGTCTTCCGTCACGATGTAGCGCGAAATCCTCGCCACGGAGTGTCGAGCAAAAATAATGTCAGACTTAACGCAACGCCGCATAACCTGTCTGGAGAGCTATGGCCCCACTGACAGCGACCATATCATTTGGCATAAGTCCTTCCAGAATCTCTACCGCCATGTCGTCTGACCGGCCGGGCACTACTAATCGTCGTTCAAATGTGTCATCGATCTTACGAACGAACACATACGACCGGGTCCCTTCGCGAACAATGGACTCACGGGGCACGGCCAGTTGCGGCGGTAGGGTTCCCGTCTCAATCGTCAGTCGAGCCAGCATGTTGTGCTGAACCGGCACTCGCGGCATTTGCCGGAGTTCGATCCAGACCGACAGCGTTCGATCATCCTGCCCGACTGAGCGGCCACTTCGAACAAGAGTCCCCGTGACAACTTCTGTGGCATCGGCAACAAAACGAACGCGGACTTTCTGTCCCACTTTGACTCGCGACAGATCGCGTTCCGAAACAAAACCCTGAACCCACACCTGAGACAGATCATGGATCTCAAACACCGATTCATCCGGCTGCACGACATGGCCTAAAACCTTGTCGAAATCCATCACGACTCCATCGATCGGAGAACGGACAGGCAGAGTTGGCAACAGCGTTCGGGTGGTCACCAGCTGAGTCAATTGTTCTTCCGGGATACCGGCGGTCGTCAACCGCTGCCTGACATTTTCACGCAGGCCGTTTGCGAGGTTGAGTCGATTCTCCGCTTCCCATAGTCGTCGTTGAGAGACGGCATCGTCGGCCTCACCAAGATTGCTCATGATTTCCTGCTGAAGTTCTGAATCGAGGTCGGCTCTCAGCAGATCAAGCTGCAAATTCTGAAAATCCTGACTAACGATTTCCGCCAGCACTTCGCCAGCCCGAACCGTCTGCCCACGATCCACGAGAATTCTTGCAATAGATCCGCTGAGCTGTGCTGAAGCTACTGTACGTCGTGTCGGTGGCACATCGACAAGACCATCCACAGTGATGGTCTCAGCCAGAGCCAACTGCGATGTTGGTTTTAAGGTAAGCCCAATATCGCGAGCCGTTTCTTCACTGACTCGCAACACGCCTTTCGTAAAGAAGCTGCCAAGCTCATGACTTCCGCGAGTGACAACTCGATCTCCGGGGAACAAATTGCCGCCACGCACTTCGATCAGGTTTCCCATGCGCTGGCCGAAAACAACGGTCTGCTTCTGGTACGTTGATGCCACCTGTGTTTGTTCTTCTTCCACAAGCACAAAGCGTTCGGCTCCATCACGAATGACCGCAGACAGAGGTACCACAACCTTTTCGTTTTCGTCGCCAATCTTCAATTGCACCTGCCCGGACATGCCTGGCAGAAGCAACAAGTCTTCAGAAGTAGAATTCGACAGTGACGCCCAGACAGTTCCAAGATGTGTCTGTGGATCCAGAAACTGACCGAAGACATCGACCTGTGCAGGGATCTTCACATCGGGATACGCCGTCAGAGTCAGCTCCAATGATTGCCCGATCGCAACACGGGAAAGGTCCTTCTCCAGCACCCCAATCTTCAGCCACACAGAGGACAGGTCGAGTACCTCAAACAGATGTTCTTTAGAGTTGATCACTTTACCGACCGACAAGTCTGTGTGTGTCACCGTTCCATCGATCGGACTCGTGAGAGCCAGTCGCTGCTTAAAGGCTTCGTCAGGAGTCCTCAGCATTGCGTCCAGTGCGTCGGGTGGCAGCTGAAGACCTAGCCATTTAGCACGAGCAATCTCCACTGCAGCCCGATCTTTCTGGACCTGGTTCTTTGCTTCTATGAATCGGATCTCTGGAATTGCACCCGATTTGCCAGCAGCTTCAGCCGAAGACTGCAGCTTGAGGGACAGATTTAGTGCCGTTTGCGCATTGCGAATCTCCAGTTGCAGCAATTCCAGCTCCGGGCTGTCGAGTTCGGCCAATATCTGTCCGGCTTTGACGGATTCTCCCGGCGACACAAGGAGTTCAACAATTCGTCCGGAAAGTGGTGAACTCACCATCGCATGGCGGTTCCACGGAGAGACCAGTGTCCCATAGGCCAGAAGCGACTGACTCACCTTCTTCGGTCCGACTTCTGCGGTTTGTACATCCAACGTTGACCGCGCGGACTTCGTCAGCACCATTTTGCCGGTTTCCGCATTTATCTCCATCCCGCGTGTTGGAAGTGGCTTGTGCCCTTCGTGCGCCGACACAATCGCTGCGGTAAGGCACACCGTCATCAGCCAGCAGTAGTTTTTTATCCTCATCGCCATTTCCGTTTCCCTCAACACCCTTGGAATTCACCTGATGCGATCCGCCAATACCACAGTAGAATTGGAATGTTCACAATTGCTTTGTTCGCGAGATGTAGCGAGGTTTACTGTGGTTTGATTCAAATGCCGGAAGCAGAGAACATGTTATTTCTCAGTCTCGACTCTGGGTTCCTCGTATGGAACTTCGTGTTTCAAGACGTACGGCACGGTGAAGACAGTCCCATTTCGCTGAAACTGACCCCACGCCTTGTAGATTCCGGGATCAGGAAAATGTGCCGCGAATTCTACGACGCCATCGGGAGCGGCTCCAGCTTCGCCAAGTGGGTGCGCATGAACGTACTCGCTGCCATCCTCACTGATAATGACGAGATGCCCCATCGCCCCGAGATACGGCTGTAAGTCACTGACTGGCGTGCCGTCTTCATCGACGAAGTGAAATTGAACGTTCGTTTCCTGATCGCTTTGTCGAATGGAAATGTAAGCCTTCATTGTACCGATGGTGACGTCCGGCAAAGCGTTCGGCATCAACGCCGCCGCCTGGTCCTCGTTGCCTGAGACATTCACTTCGCCCGTTGCCAGTCCTGCCGGTTTACCCTTTGCCTGATGATCTGCGAAGAGTCGATATTTTCCAGACTTTGGAAACGCGAACTGCGTAGTGATCATGCCGGAGCTGTTAACGTCCGGATGCAGGTGGGCAAATTCATCCAGGCCGTCGCGGACAACAATCAAATGCACAAGCTTTTCATGCAGAATGTCAAATGTCGTTATGGGCGTGCCATCAATTTCCTGAATTCTTAATTCAAGCTGTGTCATCGAACCAGCTGCGGGCTGAGAAGGTTCGGTCTTTACCACGAGTGTGCTGGGCGGCGCCGTATTCACTGGCATATTCTCATGGCCGCCGTGCGAGCCGTGATCACTTTTCGATGGCGCCTCGTTGTTACTGTGCCCGTCATGAGAGTCCGGCAGAGTTGCGTGTTCGCCAGTCGAGGAGTGGTCAGTGGATGCAGCTGGTGGAACAGGCTTTCGTTGACCGCAGCCGAAAAGGCCTAGTAGCGAGAGGAGAATTACCACATCAAACGATTTCCACATGGTCTGACCTTTGATCTGACTGTGAAGTGGACTTAAGTCTGACAAGCAGGCCAGACTCACAGGACAACTATTTGACCACATCAATTCGAGCGGCCAATACGACAGGTTCACCATTGAGTTTGGATTCCCAACAAGCGATGACGGGGCCTGTACCATTCGAACCTGCAGTGATCATCGGATCGCGCGCACCTCGTGCCAGCTTCTGTGGTTGACCTGAGACTGAGCTCTGCACGAGCAGATCACCTTCGCGGCCCGCCGTCCAAACAATGACAGATCCCTTCGAAGTTGCGGCAATCCACGGTTGCTGTCCTTTACCGAGAAGAACTTCCGGCGATCCATCCCCTGTTGCCGCATAAACATTCTCATCGCGCCGCCAGACCGTTTCCAGCAAACCTTTTGGACCGGCCGCCAGCATACCACCATCCATCGGGCAGGCGTCCAGCGTCCATGTTCCTGAGCCCAGTTTCTTGCCGGGTGAGAACGACTTGCCGTCGTCTTTCGACGAAGCGACGTACATATCTCGATCACCATCGATTGAGTTTCGAAACATGACATGTACACAGTTGCCACTGACAACCACCGACGGATGACAGCATTCACAGACACTTCCATCCGGTGAACGATACACACACTGGTTGGCTTCCCATGTGGCACCATTATCTTTCGAAACGGTTGCGTAGATTTCTGACTTTTTGTCTCGCAGGTCGAGCCAGACGCACCAGATCGAACCGTCGAGACCAGACGTCATTGCGTGGAGTCCTTCACGTGCTGAGTCAGCCGTGTCGTTCACTCGCACTGGACCTTTCCATGTTTTGCCATCGTCCATCGATCGCCAGGCAACAACGTCTCCGTCGCGGCCTTTGCCGATCTGACCACCAATCGCGGTGATAACAATCGCATCCTTCGTCTTCACGACTCGAGGACCACGGCGCATTCCAAGCGACATATTTGGAACACGGAATGCCTGCATTGCCTTCCCAAACGTGGTTCCTCCGTCAAGAGACTGACAATATTGCACTGCATCGCCTGTCCCATAGACAAGATGCACTGAACCCTCACTCCCCACCGCCACTTGCGGCTGTGACGGTGTGTTTGCTCCCTTGCCTGAAGCAACAATCACTGGGTCACCGGCCGAACAGTCCGCAGCAGACAATGTCGCAAGACAAAATGTTGCGATGACGCTGAGATTAAAGCACTTCATGACGACCTTCCTTTTTTTCGAACAGCGACGCACGTAACGCCTATTCCACGCTGTTTTCGGCCTTAAGCTTCGCCACCGTCGTCAGGGTCTGGTCTGGATTCTTTAATGCCTTCGATTTGCATCCGGCACAACAGACGAAGACGGGTTGTCCCTTCACATCAAGCTTGAGCGGAGCGCCCATTGATCCGAGCCGGCTGGTGTTCATGACGGCACAGAACTTCTGAGCCTCGGCCTCCTTGCGATCCTCGGGACTCAGTTCGGCCATCGCCAAAGTCACATCAGATTTGCCTTCATCACCATGCTCATGCTCGGCATGATCATTTCCGTCCGCTTCGACGTGAGCCGATGCTTTCGTTGGTAGTGGAGAAGATTGCGACTGGCAGCCTGACGCAAACACCCCAAAAACGGCTGAGCATAAAAGGCACTTCAAGGAAACACTCATCTCAAATCCTCCATTCAACAGTTCACGAAAAGGACAATGATTGACCTGTAAAACTCGAGGCAGACCGGCATCGATACCGAACAATTCAACTGGGAAAGCAATCTCATTTGGGAAGACGGAACGCCAGTGTCAACGGCACTGATGGAAACCTGGCATGGCCAGGTTAGGAGGTCCATGTGCCGATGACCTGGCGGACCAAACTCATTTTGACTTGATGTAATCCTCGGGAGTTTTCATTTCTTCCGGTCGCTCTTTAGCCATCGTCACAAACTCATCTACGCACGGTGGACAGCAAAACTGATAAGACTTCCCATCCACAATCCAGGTAAATTTGGGGTTAGCTTTCGTCTTCGTCACGGGGCAAATTCGATCGCCTTCCTTGGGGAACATATCGTGCGACGATGGAATACCCTTGAATTTCTGAGTGGCGGTCATACCGCCATTAGCTTTGATGTCGGCCTCCGTGTATTTGCCGCCTGCAGTCAAATAGAGCTTTCGCTCTTCGTCTGCAGGCAGGCTGTCCGGCATTTCTTCAGCGTGGGTTTCTGTTACCGTCGTGAAACCCACTCGAAATCGCTCTCCGGCAATTCGTAGATTAGGAATCGTAACATCCAGTTGCTTGCCTCGAAATTCCTCCGGTAGCTGCCCAACGAATTGCGACGTTTTTTCGGGCGAGTCTCCGTCCTGCGGAACCGCCGCCAGTTCTATCGGCGTGGCATTGGGATCGCCGAGCGCTTTCACATAGGCTTTGACCGGCTGAACATCCACTTCCTGAATGCGAGTTTCATCTTTGCCCAGCATCAACAAACGAAAATCTCCACTTGTTTCGATGACGGCTTCCGCGTGGTAACTGTCCGAACCAATCGGAATGATGATTCCGCCATGACTTCCCGGCTTGTGCGGATGCACTTCCTCTTCGACTGCCTTGTCATTGCTATTTGAAGCGGCGATGGCAGTTGTCGAAGTGACTGGTACGCTGACCGTTGACGGATTGGCGGGCGGAGTGGAGACCGTCGGCGCAGACTGTGAGCCACAGCCAGCCGCGATCGCAAAAAGAACGCCCGCAGAAAACACGACCCCAGAGAACAAATACTGATTGAATCTCATCATGCGACTCCTTGCAGCAAGAACGCAACAATGCGTCCAGGCAGTTGAGGAACAGTAAAGGAACAGTAAAGGTTGCTCACACTGCAGGTGGAGCGTTTAAGCGAGTGCGACGAATGCGGCTCGCAGACGGATCTCTGTCGGCACGGTGTGAAAGACTCGGTAGTGCGTGCCGCTGTCCTGCGTTACCGCGATCGCTATTCAGCGTGTGTTACGCAGCGACGGCGTTCCCGTGAGCAATCAGGATTAACAGCGACTTACGTTGTGTGCAATCAGAAGTGTTCTGCCCGCCAGCATTGGGGGGCTTCTTCCTGGAAGAAATCGCGCGGCGCGTGGCGGCACCTCATCGGTTTGCCGGAACAACACGGGCGAACAGAGGTAGGAGAGTTCGATGATCCACTTCACCCACGGTGACGTCTGCAGGATCAGGCTGTCATCCAGCCGCACTCCCACTGCTCGATGCTTTTGACAAGGGCATTCGTGTTCCCTGTTACCATCGGAACTTCCTGGACACTGCTTCGCTGTGTCATCCTTTTGACAGCAGCAACACTTTGGTGCCGAGGTTTCTGCACTCGCCACCTTCATCGTACAACAGCAGATCGACGGCCCCAAAACGGTCGCACCGATCAGCAATAGCGATAGCATACGATGAAACATGATCGTTCAGTCCTACTGATATCCCGTAATGACATTCTAGCGAAAGACTGAACGACATCACAGATCAATTCTCGACACTGCCTCGCTTCGCTTCAGAATCAATGACCGATGCCCAGCAATGCAGCAGCAGCCATTGCAATCCATGAGTCCATCTTCGATAAGATAAGCGTCAAGTTTGACATAGGCTCAGCAAAACCAAGCGGCTCCTGAGTCTGCAAGCAAACTCAGGAGCTCCTCCACAGCCTGGCCCAATTTGTTACAAAATCACTGCTGGCAGCAAACGGCGTTCATTTCACAGCAGTCTGAACCCTCACGGCAGCATGCAGCTTCAGCGAGGCAACAGTGCGAACCAGTGAAGCAGCAGTCCGCCTGAGCAGCACAGCAATCGGAGATCTTGTCTTCTCCGGCAGATGACACGGTTTGAACGGGAGCCGTCGTGTCTGCGATCTGAGTGATTGACGACTGGGAGCAACACTTGGCCTTAATCGAACAACAGTAGGCACGCTTGAGGCAACAAATCTGCTTGCTCTGCTGGCCAGATGATTCCGGAGTCGGCGAGTCAGCCTGTAAGCCGAAGTTGCTGATCAACGCTGCCAGTGCGAATAGAGCCGAAAGTGAATAGCGAGTAAACATGAGAGAGTCCCTTTGATTGAGTGTCAGATAGATTTGAATGTTCGAATTGCCCTGCAACAAATTGCAGTTGATACCGATAAACTCTTCTTGAACAACGTGTTTACGCAGGCTTTTACTTAATCCACACACATGCAAAAGCCTGCCATGAACATCTAAGATGAGAGTGAACGCACGATGTGTGCGGCAACATCAGACTTCGAATGACCTTGATAAGCACAGAACTGCCATCAACGCTGACGCCCGTAGCGAGGTTAGCCCTTTGGGTGACATCAATTAACGGGACTGCAGTTTGTTTTTTACAACAACATGGAGCAATCGCATCGCAGCCAAGACCGCCACTTCGTTGTCCAGAACAGCAACGTCGCGCATTGCAATCCGATTTGGCGTTGCCATTCTGTGTTGCAACGCCACGTCCACACTTGCATTCCGAGCAACAACCGAACATTTGGCTCGGCAGAAGTCCGCACACGAGCACAAACGCTGTCATCAAATTAAGGGCTGTTGAAGTCATCTGGAAGAATCCTGCCTACCTGCGGTCCCACATTGATTTGATGATGCTACGATCCGAATCCTTCACCGAATAAACACAGAAAACTCAATTTCTACGAAAATGGCCCTTTGACGCCGAGAAATACCTCCGCGGCGGACTACACAGCAGAGTTCGGAAGACTCACTATGGCCATCAACCGAGCAATTTCATCGAGCCCTTCGACACCGATTGCGGTTACAAATCTCGGACCGACTTTCCACGTGACAGCCAACTGATCGGGCATTTGAGCGCAGTGGCACACCTGACCGCAACATCGCGCGGAGATCGTTGGCGAATCACCGAACCACATTGGCTGCTCTTCGTTGTGCTCAAAAATCAGGAATTCTGATCCGTCTTGGCGAACACACAATGAAGCCGAACACTTGCAACATGGCATTTTTAAAACATGAGTCGATGCGACTCTGTAGCCAGATGAGGACAGTAGCGATACGACTGGCTCATAACCCAGCAGTTCCTTAGCGGCAGCAAGCGAAACCAACGTCCCATCGTACTGAGTCGATAATTCATCAACGACAGCACGAGGCTTCTGTGGAAAACGTGTCAGAGTCTTGTGAACGTGAGCGGCGGCGACAAGCTCGATCCCGTCATGTGAAGTTCGTAATGCGGCCCAGTATCCAATTACAACTGCCGCAATCAGTGATGCCGCAATCAATGATGCCAAGCGATACGAAGAACGGGGAAAACGCCACTTTGAGAAGCGCCCGGTTTGTTCATCAAGACGAACTACAATGCCTGCCCAATTCCCTGATGCCGTAATCGACTCACCCTGTTCGCGAAACAGTCTACCAATTTGACCAAAAGAACGGAGTTCTGCCGTGCAGCCGTCGCAGTTGTTGACATGTTCGCTGATCTCTGCCATTTGGTCCGCAGGCAATTCGCGATCGTAGAACTCGGACAGCTTCGCGTTGACGTCGTCGCAATTCATGTCAATCTCCCCAACCCAGAGCCAGAAGTTCAGTTCTCAATTCTCGCCGTGCCCGATTGAGCCTCGATCCTACCGTCCCTTCTGGGATTCTGAGAATCTCGGCGATCCTTGAGTAGCTTTCTTCCTGTTCCTCCTTTAGATGAAGGATAACCCGAAGTTCCGGATCCAGCTTCGACAGTGCAAGAGAAAGGATCTCGTTGTTCTCAATAGGATTCTGTTGACTTCGACACGGCATATCCAGATCCCCCATTGGAACAAGCGGTCGGCGCCGTTTGCGACGAAGATGCTGCAGAGCATCGTTAACCGCAAGTCGAAACACCCATGTCGTGAATTCCGACTCAAACCGAAAAGAGCCAAGCACTCGGAACACATGCAGAAAGATTTCCTGAGTCACATCATCCACGTCAGATGAGTCCACGATGCGTGAAACCAGCCGACTGATTGAATCTCTTAACGATTCATATAAAAGCCTCTGAGCCTCACGGTCGCCAGTGGCAGCAAGCCTGATCAAGCTGTCTTCGAGCGACATGGAGACTCCTGATGATTCAACCGATATTCAAAGGACGGATTCAGCATCATGGTTGTGGGATTGATAGCAGACGAAGTAATCCTGCAGAAGCAACTCAGCGTCACACCATCAGCCGCCAGCTGCAGTCTAGCGGCTAATGGCAATGCGTATTTGACTTCCTGGAGTTCAAGAACTCATTTCTTAGCATCATGCTCGTGGTCTTTGTGGTCCGCGTGCTCATCATCGGGAATTGAGATACCCAGCTTCTTCAGCATCGCATCCTCCGATTTGCGAATCGCCAACAGTTGCTTTTCGATGGATGTGCAATGAGCGCAGACTGGAGCGTTCTCCACTTTTTCACCAGCGATCGCTTTGTCAGCCATACCGCACATCTTTTCACACTCGGCCAGCTGCTTCATTATCGCGGCAACATCTTCCTGAATTCCGGCTTTCGTCGCAGTTTCCGAGTCGATTTTCTTGATCTCTTTTTTCACTGCAGCGACGCTCGACTGAACCTGCGTCAAGTGCTCTCTCGCTGTTTCTACTGGCACTTGTTGGCACTCGGCTCCATAGGAATTCAACGCTCGCGAATGGAATCTCGCCGAACTCTGGTAGGCCCTCGACGTCATTGGGCGATATCCATTCTTCCCAGTGGCTCCCATTTGGCGATGAATTGCATTCCAGTCTTCACTTGCCACTGGAGAAGGACTCGCGGCGACCTCAGCCGCAAAAGCCAGCGGAATCAACATCAGCCCAGCAAGAACACGCAAATTTGACATTCCAGCACTCCCGATAAGAAACGGCTGGTGGCGACATCGCAAATCGACGACAGGGTCAACGCATCGCTCTCAACTCGTTCACTATATTTGATGTTTCTCCCGTCAGTATTCTTCACGGAACCGCAGATGTTTTCTAAGTTTTTCTCGATATCGACTGGTGAGAATAACGTTCGTTGAGTCTGGCCGGCGAGAATGATCAGCGAGAGTGTGAGGAAACGGGTGCAGCTCAATCCGTGGCAGAACCAATCAAACTGCGGTCCATCCGTGCATGTTGGTACTGCCGCAAGTCTGCGTCCGGCAATCGCCACGGCGAAACAGACAGTAACCGGTACGAGGGGCCAAACTCGACGGTCCAAGTCATAAAGGTTCGTGACGTTAATCCAGCGTAGTCAAGAACGCGCCATGTGATGTCGGAAAGACGACATCGCAAATCGCCACATGGCGATTCGCGAACAACAAATGCATTGATTATCGGTTCGTCCTTGAACGGCACGGCATGTGCGTCACTGAGATGATGTCTCGCCGATGTCGATCGACAACCGGCGGAATGACACGAGTTCCAACGATATTCATTCGGAGAAAAACAATGAAGAAGTTCATCGGGATCTTGCTGACGATGGCAGTCGCTGTCGCGAATCAGGCCATCGTCAGAGCGGACCACAACTATGGTCCGTACAGCAACAAGATAGGTACTGCATTTTCCAGCAACACAGGATCGGCGTACACACCGGAACAGCGTTATCACACTGGACTCAGTCACCGCAGCATCGATCGTCAGTCCAGTCATGATCAGGCCCACAGTCTGGGATTGGACAATCGGCAGCACAACTCGCTGCATCAGTCGATTTCACATGGTGCTTTCCATGACAACCAGGAACACGCGAGTTTTGACTACAATCTGAGCAGTAGTATCCGTACGTCAGAATACGGCAACCTACCGTACAGCCGCAACTACATGAGCCGGACTCGCAGTTCAAGCAATCCTTACTCGATAAGCCCATCGAACGGAAATCAGTACTTGACAGATCCGAATTCGGCACAGTGGTATTCCGACAACTATTCCGCGCCGTACATGTCGCGAGGCATTGACGGCTCTTACTCAACCCCGGCCTACCGAACGCCGCGCAACTGGAATCATGGAAATGGTTCATACTCCACGGTTCCTCAATGGTAATGGTAACTCGTGCGAATCATTAGTGACCCATCGGTGGCGGATTGATTTGAACGCCTCCGGCTCTATGCACGATGCATACGTTCATGGGATTTTCCCTTCCGCAGACGACGGCGGATTAGTTCCGTATTTGCGATCAGCAAAGTGCTACTCGCCCCTGTTCTGATGAAAGGTCATGTCCATGAATTCTCTGCTTTATCTGCTCGTGGCCATTAGTGCCATGAGTTCACAGCTTTCCACACGCCCGTTCTGTAATGGACCCGGTTGCCAGTCCAATCAACCGTCAGCAGCAACCTGGTCGCAATCGTCGAATCGAACCATGGAGTCTAGGCGATCGTCGCTCCTCGTCGATCGGCGAGATTCAGTAAAGTGCCCGTGTAGAACTTGTGACCCACGATTTCCATGTTCGCCGGAAAACTGTGGACGTCAGGATTGTCCCGATTGCGTTAATGCTTGCCAAAACTGCTCGCCCGACCAATCTGCGTCTCAAGTGAATGATGGCTGGGAACCTCGAAGAACGGATCTGCGGGGAAGAAAACCGTTTTCTCAAACCAGTGTACAGCGAATTTGCCCGGTTACTGGGGAAGCGCTTGGCTCGATGGGACGACCAATTCCTGTGACCGTCTCCGGACGGACGATTCAAGTCTGCTGTCAGGCGTGCGTTGCCGCAGTGCAACGAAATCCGGAAAAATACCTGCGGCGCGTCACCGACGAAACCGGAGCCGTGCCATTCGACGCTTCTCGCCAACCGTCAAACCCTCGTCAGTCTTATCTGCAGCCTAACACTCAGCGATTGTGTCCTGTCACTGGCGAAGAACTTGGATCCATGGGTTCGCCGATTCCGGTCACAATTTCCGGACGAACAATTCACGTTTGCTGCGAAGCCTGTGTTGCCTCTGTGAAGAAAAATCCAGCGAAGTACTTCGCAAAGGTCGCTCAAGAGCTAAAGCCCTTCTCAAATCGTGAGGAGATGAGTCGAACAGATTCGTTTACACCAAGAGATCAGGCCCCTCCACAGCAGCTTTGCCCGGTTACAGGCGAAGAGCTTGGCTCCATGGGACCACCGATTCCAGTTACGGTTTCAGGGCGGACGATACAAGTCTGCTGCGAAGCCTGCGTTGCCGCTGTCAAAAGAGATCCAGCCAAATACTTTGGAATTGTGCCACGTGAGAGGAGTTTCATCCCGACGCGTCCAGCATCGGGTCGTCTGATGCCAGATGGAGTTCTGCGATAAGAATAGCAGGCTGTGGAGATCAGTCGGAGCGGACTTTAGCAGCACTTCCGCCGCATCATACGTTGGCCTACCAACCTCTGATGCGGCATTCTCGATCAAGAAATTTTGCGTGAAGACATCCCGGAAGGCTGTCTTCACGCAGGATTGCAGCAGTCTGTCCGAATTTCGAAAACTTTGCTGACAATCTTTGAATACCGTGAAGACGAATGGCACTTTCTGCATCAAATGACCGGTGTTGCTTTAGCCGTTCTCTTTGTGAATTGTGATTTCGCACGTCGGCACGATGGAAGATTTTCTTGAATTTTCGTTTTCAACAGGATGAAAGACATGGTGTTTTCTCGATCTCGTTTTTTGCTAAACCCGTCCCTACTCGGAATCGTTGTCTGTCTTTCGTTATCTGCGAATGGCTTTGCCGACGACAAGCCAGGGCACGCCGACGAAAAGCACCATGATCACCAACAAGATGCAGCAAAGATGGAGAAGGACGTTGCCGAAGCACTTTCCGAACTCTCGACTGCGGACCGCAAATTGGCTGAGGCGCAGCGATTCTGCGTGATGATGGAGTACAGCCGACTCGGTGCCATGGGAGCACCGATCAGAGTCATGATCGATGGCAAACCAGTTTTTGTGTGCTGTGAAAGCTGTGTTGAAGAAGCCGTCAAGGGCGGGAAGGACACGCTGATTAGAGCCAAATCACTGACGGAAGTGTCTGCAGTTCTTGCCAAACTGTCGAAAGAGGACCGTGCCGCTGCGGAAGCACAGAAGTACTGTGCAATCCAGACTAAGAGCCTACTTGGTTCAATGGGCGCTCCTATCAAGCTGGATCTGAATGGTACGACCGTCTTTCTCTGCTGCAAAGGCTGCAGCAGAAAAGCCAATGCAAATCCCAAAGCAACGCTGGCCAAAGTGGAAGAATTGAAAAAGGCTGGCGAGCAACACGAGCATGGCGAACACGATCATGGTGACCATCAGTACGAAACCAAAACAGGCTTGAAGAAATAGGCAGAGTAGTTTGTTCCAAAAACCGTTTGGGATCCTGAACGTGGCTCCACACAAGCCGGAACAGCAAGAACACATGTCTTCATGGTTCTTGCTGCTTCCGGCTTTTCCTTTTAATGTTTCTGAAGACGCTGATTGACGGCCATTAACCAACATCGGCAGAATTTGCCGGAGTAGCCAAGGCTCCGGCGGGAATCAACCAAATGATTTAGGGGCAAAGCAGCGAAAACGGCCATTTGGAGTGGATATCAGCAGAAAAGTCGTCTCGACGGATTTCGGCAATTACGGTATTCAGCCGTTTGTCGCTGACGGTGTCTAACAAACACGGGCTAATAGAGAATCCGGTTGACCGTCTTGTCCATATTGTTTGGACCTTCACTATAACTATGGTTCATTTTCCAGCGGAACGCCCCAGGAACGCGACGGGCGATTTTGCAATTGTTGAGGCAGTATTAAGGATGAGACGCTCACATAAGACGAAGTTCCCGCCCGAATGCGATCACATGAAAGCAGTGTGCAATGATGGTAATAACGCACGAGTACTGATCTTCGTCATCGCGGCGATGCTTTGCGTCGGCTGTGGAATGCCGCAGCCAATACAACGGCCACCGATCATGTATCCAGTCCCACAACCAATCTCTTATCCGATTCCACAACCAATCTCAAATCCTGCACCGCAGCCAAATCCGCTGCCGATTTCCTATCCAACGCCGCAGCCAACACCACAGCCATCATCGGGGGTTTTTTCGCTGGCAGGTTCAGCGACTCAACAGTCCACGGTCAAAACAGCTCTATCACGCTGCGACTTTCCGTTCGAGCGGTTAAAACCAGGCTTGCGACAAGCGGGGCTAAACAACATCAAGATTTTTTGGCAGTCCATGGGGGAAGGGTCATTGGGATGGGCGTCAACCGGCGGTGAGGTTGCAATTAGCGACTCTATTAGCGGCCTGCAGGCTCAGCGGACAGTGATTCTGGAAGTTGGGCATGCTGTGGATTTCTTTTACATGACTCCTGAGATGCGTAAGGAGATCGTTAGACTTTGGCATCCAGATGCTTCGGACAACCACGATTGGTTTGGCTCCACTCGCTACTGGGACCAAAACGGTGAAGCGTTTAGCGCACTCTTCCTGTGGGCCTTCTCGGACGAGGAGCTGTTGTTTGACGCAGGTTACTCCCATAAGCCTTCTCGAGAACTGGCTGCGAAAGTCAGGGCAATTCTACTACAGGGAACAGCGACCAATTCCCGTCTTTAAGAGTTGTGGTGCAACGTCAAAAAGAATTTGCTGACACCCCAACACTATGTGTCCTTTTCGACGTCAAGCTCAAATCCTCCGAATCGGAGGGTTTGATGCCAATGCAATTGTGATGCGCCTGGTTTTTGACTATCGGCATATGGGGTTTACCAGCATTGTCTTCGAGGGCCATGAATCGGAGTTGATCGGTCTGCGGAAGACTCTGCTGAATGTTCGGAGTTTACTCTTTGAGAATCGCGAATTCAGGCTTTCCTTTAGAACCACATCAGTGGCAGTAGTGTTACGCCGTCCGGCGTTTCGATCCTTTCTTATATGCGATCGAAGTCAATCACAATTCTTGCCGTTTTACTGTCACTCGCAGGTCAGGAATGGATCTGCCTGACGCATGACCATTGTTTTCGCCACGATTGCCAGCTGCAAAATTCCCGACACACTCACAAAGCTCATCATCACTGTCCCTGTCACAAGCACGCCCAACACTCCCAACCGATTTCTCAACGCTCCGTTGGCGAACCATCTGATGGACAGTTGCCCGGAAGCTCGCACCGATGTTGTGCTCAGAGCTCCCCTGTCATCTCGGAGTCTGCGCCGTTTCAGATTGGCGTCTTCCACAGTATTCTCTGGAAACGTCAACCACAGCGGGAGTTGAACGAACGATTCGGTCCACTTCGACTATCGAGTAGGCTGCCATCAGGATCGCGGCAGCACATTGCGCTTTGCGTACTTTTGTGTTAGTGGATGGCAGCGTAAGCCCACGCCTATTTCGACCATCTCAGGCTTTATGCGTCCTTGGCCGGTAATGTCGCAATCAGCGGCATACCGTTGGCGGTCTTGCAGGTTGTTCGCCGCAGACTGGGAATTGCCAAGCTGCTCCCAAGTTCGCCCCCACTCATACATTCTCAATTCTCAAAGGTAATCGCGATGATTCCTCGATTCTCTGTTATTGTTGCCGCATCAATCCTGTGTCTCGCAGTTACATGTTGTGTTTCATTTATCTCCAGTGCGTCAACCGAACTGGAGATTGCCAATCGCTGGCAACTGAGGCAGCGTACGTCGAAGTTCTACAACAGAGCTTCCACAAAAGGGCGGCACGCTTCAATGGTGCTTCCGAAGCATGGTAACGATGATCTCGCTACTCAATCCAACGAGAACAAAACCGTCAGCCATTCCTGAAGCATGTTTGGATTATCTGGGGGAGTTGCTGACGAAGATCCGATCGATCGTCAGCAACGCCTGCCGATTTCCAAATGCCGGTTCGTCGCTGGCGATTCGCAAAAAATGGCAATCTATCGAAACCGAATTGCCATGCCGATCCCCGTGAACCAGTCCGCTGCGGCGTCATTCAGGCCCATACCAGTTCGAATATCCCACTGGACATCTTCTGTCAGTTTGAACGTCATGCCACAGTTGGCGTAGTGCTCAATTTGTGCGGATTCCGAGCAGTGCGGCACAAACGCAAACCACTCTGTATACGCTCCAATCTGATCGTGCAGCGAATAACCGACGGTCCACGTTTGTGTCCATTCGGTATAGGTATTCCCGCTGTTGTCATCGCCAGCGAAATTGAATTGCGTACTTCCTGCGGTACTGACCACGTCAGTAACATCCCATCCATAGAGCCAATTGACTCCCGGTAGTACCTTTCCTGAAGTCAATGCCGTCGCCCCAGATGGCACCGTCATCTGGGGGACCAATGCCATTTCAGGTTTAACGCCGTCCTGCAAAGTCAGCCCCAGTTTTGCCCCGAAATAAAGGTCTTCCAATCCGGTGAAAGAATTGGTCGCCGCCTTTTGATGAGAAACATTTGTGGCAAATCGTAATTCCAGCCAATCGACTGGTGTACCATAGCGAAGCAGAGTCTCCGGAAACGAGTGTGATCGATTCACTGTGCCTCCACTGCGGTCCTGCAAATAAGTATAGCCAGCCTCAATCTGAAGTACACCTGCACCGACAGTCGAGCTTGCCTCAGTAACGTCTGGGCGATCCGTTGCCATTTCCGCGTTCGGATCAATGGACGTCGTCTCCTGTCCATACCAACTCATTAGTGTCGTACGTCGTTCCTTTTCCGTGGATCGAACACTGTTGAAGACAGAGCCAACGTCGCGAACAGGTTCGAAGAAAATCTCACTGCCGTTGATGCCCGTCATGGTTAATACGATATAGAATACATGCAAGACGAAATGCCATGTACGTGACCACCAGATATCGAAGACGGCTACTCGACCGCTGCCGCCATTGACACTGTTTTCATAACGTCGGTGTCGAAGCCTTAAAGTCGCCATGCCTTGACTCGCAAAAAAAAAGTCGCCTAAGTACGAGACTCAGGCGACAGCCTTAACACATGCGACTACATCATCTATTACTTATCGCAGCATGTTTTGCAGCAACTCGGAGTGCAAGCGCAATTCCCGCCTGTGCCGCACGCGCAGCCGTTCGCGTCACAAACGCATACCTCGCACGAGCAACGATTACCGCAGCAAGCACAGGGTCCCGCAGACTCTGATCCGTTGAACGCCGCAAGTGCAAACGGAGCCGCAACCAGACCAGTAACGAACACAAAACTCAAAAGAGCCTTCTTAAACATGTGAATTCTCCAAAGTACGTGTGAAACAAAAATAAAAAACACGATCGACCGTGAATTTTATTTCAGCCACACGCGCAAAGTAGCCTGTCTTTGATTGTGACCAACTGGTGGTCTATCAAGGGGGCTAAGTGTGACGTTGGAGTGAGCAAAGATCGCATGGGCTAATTCAAGCGGATAGACGAACGTTGGCACATCGACAGGTTGCTTCAATTCCGTTGCAACTATGCCATCATTCTCAATAGCGTCTAAACAGTTGCAGGCAGGTTCGCACAAATTTGCTCTATGCTTTGAACAACACGACTCGTCATTGGACTGCGGGCTCGCACAACAACACGTACCAATCCGTGTCGTGGAGCAACCACAATTGGGAGACATATCTCCCAACGCACAGGAGCAACGCGAAAATGCATCCAAAGGCAATGCAATCGCAAAGCAAATGCAAAAAACGGTGGTAAAACGAAACGCTGCCATAGCTGAATGGTACTTCAGAAATGAAGTAAGTCAATTTCGGGAGAATATTCAGTCGAAGCGGATGAAAAATTGATGCCTTGGATCTCAATACGGTCAGATCTCATCAACCCACTTCTCCAATATTATCGAACCGTCCTTCCCGAAAGCAACACACTTATTTGTAGCTTAGGCTACATTTCGCTGCCAGAACAATAACTCGACAACGAAACTGGCAGAGACTGCTGAATGAAGGCAGGGGAAACAAGCACTCTCTTGATGGCTTCAATTGGAAACGCCTCGCTAAAAGCGAGGCGTGGTGTAGGGTTTCACAATCAAGGAGAAACGAAATTCTTAAAATGAAGGAGGAGCTGAGTTGATCACAGCGCCCGGCGCTGGAGCTTGTTCTTCAACCGCGTTAGGAGCCGGAGCTGGCTCATCGGCACCATGTGGCTCAATCCCGACGTCGAAGCAGAGGTGATGAAGGACAGCCTCAACGGCACTCGATTTCTCGATGACACCGCCAGCTGCGATCTGACGAGAATGATGACGTGACCATTGTCGGATCTCGTCGAGAACATGATGCATCTGCTGATCCATCTGAGTGACGTGATGGCGAATGGCATCACGATCGCCCTGGTGCTCTTTGGCATGGACGAATTTCGCCGATTCCAGCAGTGAGTACGCTTCCTTGTAAGTTTCCGCGAACCCCGGATTGTGCTGGTAGTTATAGAACATATCGAGGCAGAGTCGATTCACTTCTGTCTCAAGTCGGCCCGACAAATCTTCAAATCGAGCGTATCCTCCGAACTGCAATTGCACAGGCTTTTGAACAACCTGCACTGGCTGAAGCTGAGCCGTCTGAATCGACGCAGATGACACTCGCACAACGGGAGTCGGGGTGTAGTAGTACGTTTGATTCTGCACGTAATACGAACCGCTATGGTGATGTGAATCGTGGTGAGGAACGACGTAGTTCCAGTCATTGTGTCCAAAGTGTCTGCCATGATGGTGGACCACATCATGGTGACCGTTGTGATGCACAACGTGGTCGTGACCATGCTGATGTTGTGCAAGGGCGGGAGTTGCCATCAGGATCAAAGAGCATGCGAAGGAGCAGCACAATTGCGTGATTGATTTCATGAAAGGGCCTCCGTCATGGAAAGCAGCGAAAGGTAAAGTGATACAGCTGACGTTTTTCCAAGTGGTACTTCTCGCACAAATAATATCCGTGGATCAGAGCAAAAGCAACCGGCGGAATGGCGTTGGAATTCCTTACGCCGGTTGGATTCAAGCACGCTTTCCACTATCACCAACCCGAGTAGCCTCGAAACTCATTTCGATCTCGTGTTAAGGAATGTCCATGCAAATGACCTGTCGATGTCGGGTACGACTGGCTTTGTGGAATCGAGTGGAAATCACCATGCACAGAATCGTAAACCGCCGCCGAGTTTTGGCGGCGGAACCCTGACATCGACGATCCACCCCAGTTCAGTTGTTGATCATCGTAGCCGTATGGGACAGAGTAACCGCGATGGTCCTGAAACCGAGGGTTTCGCTGACCAAGGTATGGCTGGACAGAACCATAACCGGACTGTGCCCCATAGTAATTGCGTGACGAAAAGTCTCCGTAGTTTGGCACATCGTTTCGATAGCCATGAGACACAGCCGCTGGATAGGCATTCGTTTGGCCGCAACGGGCATTGCTGCGGACGTTCCAGTAGTCCTGAGCGAATGCGGATGTCGCCAAAGTCACGAGCGAGGCAAATGCCAATGAACACACCAGCCATTTCAAATTGGACATGATCCATGTCTCCTTGATGAGTTTTTTGAAATCGTCTTTCGCCGCGTCATCGCGGCGTCTGTCAGTATTTATGAAGCGACTGTTGTGCCAAAAAGTTCATTTTTGTTCCCGACAGCCTTTTCAGAGGTAAATCAAGATTTCAATTTACGTATCGGGCGATCTGCTGCTTGCTGAGTGTTGTCAACATGACTACTCATGTTCTCAATTGGACTTGAGCCTGGTTCACCCCAAGAGTCGATGCAGTTTGGGTTAGGTAAGTCGGGTAAATGTTTGATGTTGTGTCGAAAGAAACGAGGTTGCTTCGCCAAATGTCGTTCTGGGCGTACTTTTTTCTTCTGCATATTGCCAACGGATCGACCGGTTGCCGATTCAATGCTGTGGACGAGTATGGACGCTCGTCGTTCTTCGCAAGTGGAATGGATTTCCAGTGGTCGCCTTCGATCGACTCATCTCAACAATTCTCATGATTTGCCTCGCGTGGCAAACTTTGGTTCCCTGCGCGTGTCCGGCATGTTATGCATGGGCACCATGTCAATCAGCTGGTGGCGAATCAAAACTCACGCCTCTCTTGCACGCAAGATGCAGCCACTCTCATGTCGCACGGAATGCCCGTGATGATCGTTCGAGCGAAGATCAAGAACCCCAACCGACACACCGATCTCCACACCACGATCACACCTTCTGCACCAGACTGATGGAGTTCGTCGTTGTTCCAGCGGCCTGCGTCCACGTTATTGCTCACTTCGATTGGATTCAGTGGCTGAAATTGCCATCGCTTGATATTGCTTCATGCCACGCGAATCGGCCGACTTCTTGTCTGTCGCCCGTGCCGACAATGCCTCCCGGAGCCAAAGCGCGCTTGCAGGTGTAACTCGCTGATGTCAGCCATTTGGAGTTGAATCAGTTTCTGTCAGTTACACTTTTGGAGTCCACTCATGCGACCATTTCAGACTGGCCGGCATACGGCGATACTTGCACTAATGATGGTGGGCACCGGATGTGCCAGCAACTATCCCCATGGTTCAGCCACACGAAGCTCGATAACACGAGAATCGGAGTTTACATCAACAGGCGAACCTGACCGTTTTCTGACGAATCCGCCACACCATAGCAAGGCGGCTCATGCCGAACGGGACTCGACTGCAGCAGGATCTGAGATTCAGACTGTACAGAATTCGGCAGACAACTCGCTCTCTCTTGTATCGGCGGAGCTGGCCCCAGAAAGTCCATCTGGTGGCGAAACGTCTCAATGGTCTCTGGATGTACTTGAGTCAATCGCTTTGCAGCAGAATCCCGCTGTTCTTCAGGCCTCCGCTTCGGCACACAAAGCGATGGGGTATCGAAATCAGGTTGGCCGGAAACCGAACCCACTTGTCGGGTATCAGGGGAGTCAGCTCGCTGATCGTGGCACAGATCAGCACGTAGCGTTTATCGAGCAGGACATTGTGTTAGGCGATAAGCTGCTGAAAAACGAGCGAGTTTTAAGTCAGGAAATCCAGTCACAATTATGGGAGGTTGAGACTCAGAGATTTCGTGTTCTCACAGATGTTCGGCAACGCTTCTACGAAGCCCTCGCAGCACAAAGAAGAATTGAACTGGCTACGGAGTTCGAAGTCGTTGCTGCTCAGGGCGTCAGCTTTGCTGAGAGTCGCATGACTGCCAAAGAGGGTACGCGACCGGACGTCCTGCAAGCGGAGATTCAATTGAAGCAAATCCAGCTTCAGCGACAACAGGCCGATGCGGCGTTTACAGGAGCATGGAAACGGCTGATGGCGACAGTGGGTATGCCGGTCGATGGGAAGGGCAACTTGGCCGGTCAACTACCAAGTTCCGTTGAACCTAGAGACTGGGATGGCGTCAAGGCCCAGATGCTGTCATCAAGCCCAGAACTGCAAGGAGCGCGTGCGAGACTGTCGCGAGCCAGAGCCAACGTCGATCGCCAGAATGCTCAAGCAATTCCGAATGTGTCGCTGCTTGTCGGGGCAGGACGTGACAACGGTACGGGGTCAGGAATGCTGAATACACAGATTGGCATTCCCCTTCCAGTTCACAATCGTAATGAAGGTAATATTGCGGCAGCTCAGGCTGAGTTCTGCCGAGCGTCGCAGGATGTCCGGAGAACTGAGTTGTCAATTGAATCTCGACTTGCTGAAGCGATCGTTGAATTCGAATCTGCTTCTGCAGCGGTGGATCAGTATCATCTGGAGATCCTGCCACGAGCGAAAGAAACACTCAGCCTCGCAGAACAGGCGTACAAAGCAGGGGAGTTTGACTTTCTTCAAGTGTTGGTCGCTCGCAAGACATTCTTCGATGCCAACCTTGAGTTTGTCACATCGCAGCTTAACCTTGCCAAAGCGAGCGTATTACTTGATGGACAGGTACTGACGGGCGGCCTTAACTCTACTCGCGACACGGAATTCGACAGCGGACTCCGGGATCAAGCCCTCAGCGGTCAGTAGCTTCCCGAGTATGGAAAAAAAGCTCGGGCAACCATGGGGTTGACCGAGCCAGGAACACTCAATTCGAATCAATGATGACCACTGTGATGGCCATGATGGCTGCCATAGTGTCCACCGCCGTGATGGCCGCCGTGTCCGCTCCAGTGATTGCCGTGTCCGCTGAAATGACCTCCATGAACCGAGTGGTGGCCGTGACCAAATCCGATGCTGATGCCGGTACTGTAGCCATACGACGGGAGATAGGCAGACTGATACGACGGACCGTAGGAATAGACAGGAGCTGCGTAGGAGTAAGTTGGAGCATAGGAATAATCTGGAACCGCGTATGAATAGCCGCCATATCGACACCCGTGTCCAGCCTCAACGGGTCGGCTCGTGCTCAAGAGCAAGATGCCCGATCCCAATACAGTCATCATTAAGATCCTGTTCATGATGTCCACCTTTCGTAGAGTTCCAGAACAAAACGATCACGACATGCGATCGTCCAGATTCGATGCAAAATCCAATCTTCACGTCCCGAAGTGTGACCTTGGCAAACCCGATACCGAACAGCAGAAATTGCCGGTTACGAAGAATTTTCTTCAAAAACCGACTCGTGCCTTATGCCCATAGCTGAAATGGCATTGAAGATTGTGCTCAATTTGACATCAGAAGGTGTCAAGCTGCTGACACGCAAAACACCGACAACAGAACGACGTTTCTTTCAATTTGGGATCCCGTCGACAGTCCCTCTATGGAACGTTCCGGGCCATCGTTTGCATGAAATGATTTGTGTCCATTCGTATTGAATGCTCGATCGATGGACCACTCACCTGTAAAACATCGATTGGATTTCAAGATCAACTGCTCTTGAGGCACTCAAAGTGCTTCTGTATGCTGCATGTGTGAGTCCGACACGTTCTGAATGTGATTGCGATGTTTTATTCCCTGACAACTGCTGCGATATTGCTGCCGATGCTGTTTCACAGCCTCTTTGGCTGTTGCTGGCACCACGCACATGGAATAGACAGGAGAATGCCCAGTCAGACCGCTGAAGTCGACGAAGCTTGTCACAGGCATGAAGGTCACGGATGTTGTTCGCACGGGAAAACTCAGAAATCCGACTGTTCTCACGGCGAACCGGCTTTGCCATGTTGCCCGGATGACCAAAGGCAACCATGCAGTGAAGAGCTTTGTGTCTACGGTTTGTCCGAGACCATCCGCCCTGAAATTCCAGAAGTTAGCCTCCTTGATGAGGTTGCATTCGTTGAGTCGCAGGCGATAGTTGCGACGCTGTCTGGATCAGCTTACGTTGAGATGCGGGTCATGAGCACTTCCGTGTGCCTGCCGAGCCCCCGCGCGCTCACTCAAGTGTGGATTGTTTAATCCCTGACGTGACCACCTCTCTGTGTTTGGTCGTCTTGCTTTGAAAACCACCGTTGTTCCTCGACGGTAAGGTTGTTTCAGCCGCCTGTTTTCGACGCTATGACTCGCTGTCTACGCAGCACCGCATGCTGCCCTCCTGGAGCTTTATCGTGAAAAACTCTGCGCCTTCGCTGCGTACTCGATGGATTTGGGGACTTGGTTTGACTGTTGCGGTTGTCGTCGGCTTTGCGACACGCTCGAAATGGTGGGTGCCCGCTCAAGAGGCCATTCAACAGACGATTTCCGCAACAAAGGCGAAGTCATCGATAGATGATCATGACCACGAGACGGCCTCAGCTTCCGAGGACCCTCACGAGGGGCATGATCATGGCGGCGACGATTCAGACACACTTGAACTGTCGACTCAGGCACAAGGAAACATCGGGCTGACAAGCGAGTTTCTTCAACCCCTGAAATTGGAAACATTTCGTCGTTCGATCACTGTCCCCGGTTTGGTAGTCGAGAGACCTGGACGAACTCGCGTTGAGATTTCAACTCCAATGGCCGCTGTGATCACTCACGTCCATGCAGTGCAGGGAGAAGCGGTGAAGCCGGGAACGTTGCTGTTTCAGTTACGAATCACTGCGGAAGCGCTCGTCTCCACCCAAACCGAATTGTTGCGAACCGTCGGAGAACTCGATGTCGAGAACAGAGAGATTGCAAGGCTCTCAAAGGCCACGGAAGCGGGTGCGATTTCACAGAAAACTTTGCTTGAGCGGCAATACGCGAAAGAGAAGCTGGAAGTCTTGTTGAATGCTCAGAAGGAAGCACTCCGATTGCATGGACTCTCGGAAAGACAGATTGATGATATCGCGAAGAACAGACGCCTGCTCAGGGATCTGCAGATCATAGCTCCGGGACGCGATGAACATTTAGAAGATGAGTTACATCTGTCGAGTACTGCGGTGCGGCAGGTTTCGCGACCGAAAACGTCTGTGGCGATGATTGACGAAGGTCGAGCACGCCTTGAGCCAGACCGTGATTTTCTGCCGTCAGTTGGGGGAACCGTTGCCGACTTCTCAGGATACCGAAAAAACCGATCAACTTGTCACCTCCTACGGTGAACAACGGCGATTCAACGCCGTTGATTCTTCAGGAGGTATTGGTGCACAAAGGGGAGACAGTCGCGGCGGGTACGACACTCGCGGTGCTGGCCGATTACTCGGAGCTATACATACAGGGCAATGCCTTTGAGCAGGATGTCGAGCTACTTTCGCAAAGTGGTCAGCGAAACTGGAAGATCACCGCACTTTTTGAGGGAGCAGGTGAGGCCGTTCGAAAAGTCGAGAACCTTGACATCGTCTATTCCTCAAGCGACATCGATGTTGAATCCCGGTCACTGTCCTTCTTTGTTCGGCTTCCGAATGAAGTCGCCCGAGAAATGCCTTCACCAAATGGTCAGCGATTTCTGGACTGGAAATATCGTCCGGGGCAGCGAGTTCAGTTGCGAGTTCCCGTTGAAGAATGGGCCGACCAGATCGTCGTTCCTGTAGAAGCGATCGCTCGCGAAGGTGCCGAATCATTCGTCTTTCAGCAGAACGGTAAGCATTTTGATCGAGTACCAGTCCACGTGAAGTTTCGCGATTCCACGCATGCCGTTATCGCTGGTGATGGCTCCTTATTTGCCGGCGATGTTGTAGCTCTGCGGGGAGCACATCAGATGCAAATGGCCCTGAAGAACAAGTCAGGTGGCGGAGTTGACCCACACGCCGGACACAACCATTAATTCAGGAGCCACAAATGTTAAATGCAATAATTCGTTTTGCTTTACGCCAGCGAATGCTGGTACTCGCCGCAGCGTTGCTTGTGACCGGATACGGAACATACCTCGCTCTCATCACGCCGATCGATGTCTTCCCGGACCTGAACCGTCCGAGGGTTGTCGTGATGACAGAGGCTCCGGGCCTCTCGCCTGAAGAAGTCGAATCACTAATTACGTTTCCGATTGAAACAGCGCTCAATGGAGCCAACGGCGTTGAAGCTGTCCGGAGTTCATCCGGTGTCGGCATATCGGTGATTTACGTCGAGTTTGGATTCAACACGGACATCTACAACGATCGTCAGGTGGTCAACGAACGTCTGCAGTTGATGCAGGGACGGTTACCCGATGGCGTTACGCCTCAGCTCGCTCCGATTTCATCCATTATGGGTCAGATTCTGATGCTGGGCATGTACAGTGATGGCGGTAAGACTGATCCGCTTGAACTGCGTACGCTGGCAGACTGGGTCGTTCGCCAGCGACTGTTGACGATTCCAGGCGTTGCTCAAGTCTTCACGATGGGAGGCAACAGGAAGCAGTTTCAGGTGCTGGTCAATCCGGAAGAACTACTACGATTCGGTGTCACGCTGCAGCAGGTGAAGGAGGCCGTCGTCAACAGTAACGAAAATGCGACTGGGGGCTATCTCGATCAACAGGGGCCAAATGAACTTCTTGTGCGAGCACTTGGGCGAGTGCAAACCGTGGAAGATCTTGAACAAGTCGTTGTGACAATTCGTGAGGGTCGACCAGTCCTGTTGACTCAGGTCGCACGAATCGTTGCCGGAGGACAAGTTAAGCGAGGTGACAGCGCTGCATACGAAAGACCGGCGGAAATCCTCGATAGCGACAAGGGTACAGGTTCGAGTGAATGGTCTGGCGGACCATGCGTCGTCATGACAATCAACAAGCAACCGGGGGCTGACACTCGTGCAGTCACTGAGAACGTAACAGGGGCAATTGCAGAACTGTGCGCTCGCTTCCGAAAGATCTGCGTGTCATTCCGTTGTACTCCCAGAAGTCGTTCATCGACCGAGCAATCGAAAATGTTGTTGAGGCGCTGCGAGATGGCGTGATTCTTGTTGTGATTATTCTGGTACTGTTTCTGATGAACATCAGAACCACCTTTATCACTCTGACAGCCATTCCGCTCTCGTTGGTGATCACTGCGCTGGTGTTTGCTGCGGCCGGGATGTCGATCAACACAATGACGCTGGGCGGCCTTGCCGTAGCGCTCGGTGAACTGGTGGATGATGCAATTGTTGACGTCGAAAATATTTTCCGTCGCCTCAAGGAAAACAAGCACGCAGCCCGCCCGAAACATCCACTCCTGATTGTGTTTCAGGCCAGTACTGAAGTCAGAAACTCAATTGTTTTCAGTACGATCATTGTCTGCATTGTTTTCATACCGTTATTTGCTCTGGCCGGTATGGAAGGACGACTATTCGCTCCGCTGGGTGTGGCCTATATCGTTTCGATTGCTGCGTCGCTGCTGGTTTCGCTGACCGTGACTCCAGTGCTCTCTTATCTGCTGCTGGGGCATGCGAGACTTTCCGAACATGGTGAAGACGGTTTCCTGCTAAGGATGCTCAAAGGAGTTGCGAGTCGAATCATTCGCTTCAGTCTTGCCTTTCCGGGGCTCAACCTCTCTGTCGTAGTGATCTGCGTGGCTGTCGCCGGACTCTTCGTCGTCAATCTGGAACGAGACTTCCTTCCCCCATTCAACGAAGGCTCGATCCAACTGAACGTTGTATTACCTCCCGGAACTTCCCTTGCTGTTTCTAACAGTATTGCATCCCGATGTGAACAGAGGTTAATGAACGTGCCAGATGTGATCCGAGTTGGAAGACGAACAGGGCGAGCCGAGTTGGATGAACATGCGGAAGGCGTCAACACCAGCGAATTCATCATCGACCTCAATCAAAGTTCGCATTTGACGCGAGAAGAGCAGATCAACGAAATCCGTGAGGCGATGGCCGATATTCCCGGTGTGGTTTCGGCCGTAGAACAACCGATTTCACATTTGATTTCCCACATGCTGTCCGGAGTCAAGGCACAAATAGGAATCAAGATTTATGGTGATGATCTGGATTTGCTTCTGACGGAAGGCACAGGAGATGAACAGGCCGTCAAAACAGTGCCCGGCGTTGCCGACTTGATGCTGGAACCGCAAGTTCTGATTCCGCAAATGCGTATCGAACTGAAACGTGAAAAGCTGGCATTAAATGGTTTGACGGCGCGACAGGTGAATCAGTTCATTGAGACGGCTCTGAACGGCGTTGTCGTCTCTGAGGTTCTGGAAGGCCAAAGAACGTTTGATTTGCTGGTGCGGTTTGACAACAAGAATCGCGAAGACATGGAGGCATTGCGAAGGCTCTCGATTGACTTACCTGAAGGCGGTACTGTGCCTTTGGAATCTGTCGCTTCTATTTACGAAGCGGGCGGTCCAAACACGATCAATCGAGAAAACGTCCGTCGCCGTATTGTTCTCCAGTGCAACGTCAGTGAACGTGGTGTTGTGGATGTTGTGACGGATATCCAAAAGAAACTTGATCCCATCGCTGCCAGTCTGCCGCCCGGCTACTTTGTGGAATACGGTGGCCAATTCCAAAGTCAGAAAGAGGCCAGTCGTATCCTCGGAGTGCTGTTTATTGTCTCGCTGGTCGGTGTCTTTCTGACGCTCTATGCCATGTTTCGATCAGTGAATCTCAGCCTGCAGGTCATGGCTGCATTGCCGATGGCATTTATTGGAAGCGTTGCGGCGCTGGTTTTGACAGGTCAGACGCTGACAATTGCGGCGATGGTCGGATTCATTTCTCTTGCTGGCATTGCTTCGCGCAACGGAATTCTGCTGCTGAATCATTACCTGCATCTGGTAAAGTACGAAGGCGAAACGTGGTCGCATTCCATGATCATCCGAGCGGGGCTCGAACGGCTAGCTCCAGTGTTGATGACGGCACTGACAGCCGGTATCGGCCTGGTGCCGCTGGTTCTGGCGGCTGGCGAACCCGGCAAAGAGATCCTCTACCCTGTCGCAACTGTGATACTCGGTGGTGTCATTAGTTCGACACTACTCGACTTCTTCGTTCATCCAGCTTTGTTCTGGCTGTTTGGCCTGAAAGCCGCACAACGAGTGGTTAGTGAATCTGCGGAAGAGATTCCACTGGTAGAGCCTCATGAAGAGGCCCTTCAGAATCACCAACTTACCGCAACAACAGTGGCATCCTGATTCAATCCATTTGACATAAAGGAATCGTAACGACGGCACACAATGTGCGACTTACTGACGGTGTCCTCTGTTCCTCGTTTGTAAACAGAGATTAGGTCAAATCGTTTCACAATCCTGTGACACGGGATGCGTGCAACACTTTCAGAAAGTCGTAGTCATGTTGTTCAACGTCAGAATGTATGCCTTTGCAATTCTTTCAATCACCAGCTCACTGACGGTCGCTTCGAGTGCTCTTCGCCTTCACCGCAAAGAAGCAAAGGCTTTCTCTTCATTTTCATGCAAAGGCGCGCGTGAGCACATAGTATTAATACATTCAAATAACCAGCCCACCAAAAAAAAAAAGGGGCAAAAGCGGGGCAGGTGTGTGTGTGTGTGTGTGTGGAAGTGCGCGGGGTAGCAAGCGGGCGGTGGCGCGTGGTATTTTCGATGCAGGGAATGGCAAAGTCTTCACGCCGAAAACGATGCCGACGCCGAGAAAAAGTTATCGATGCTCAAGAAGTTAGGTTGCGAAACAAAGATGAATCGGCACGGTGAACATGCAGACGTGTCGTTTCGATCCGTGCAGTGGCGAGAAGTCACTCTAGAGTCCCATGAGAACGCAGATCGTTGGGAACAGTGGCTCAACAAAAACGGTTTCGAAACTCTGCATGGACACGCTCACGCACCTTCACGGAATGCTATCGCTGTCGACTACTTCCAAACGGAATGGCAGTCACAGCATTTTGACGACGAAGCCAAGGCCGATGAATTTTTGGCAATTTGCAAAGGCCTCGGCTGTGAAGTCCGCATGGGTGGTCACGACGGGCATGTAGACGTGAGGTTTCGCTGCATTGCAAGAAGGAGTCTCGTGTGCGTCGACCATGATGAAGCGCATTCTCTGCAGACATGGTTGGAAAAAAAAGGGTTTCAGACTGAGCATGCTCACTGATTTCAAGTTGAAATGAGGGACTCGATCGACGGTCGAACGAGTCCTTTCGTGGTGTGATTGTCTTTCGAAGGAATAGTCGAATGAAAATTTTAGGAATGACGGCTCTGTTTGCCGGACTTTGCAGTGTGTTGATGCCATCCTCAATCATGGCCGCTGAAGAGGAAGCGTTTGTGTTCGCGTATCGAGCTACAGAGCCTATAACGAAGGAGTTTGATGACCCAAAGAAAGCTGCGGCGTATGATAAAGCTCTGAAGACGCTGGGCTGCAAAGCCAAAGTGGAATCACATGACGGGCATATTGATATCACTTTTCAGCAGCCACGCTGGACGCTTGTCACTTTGCAGCCAGCAACTCATTCGGCGGCGTGGCAGGATTTCAACGATGAGGGCTGCAAGGCTCTGCATAGTGAAGACCCGACATCATGAAGACCACGATTGAAAATGGCGACGCAACGCCTACGCGACAGCAAAGTCGGAAATCATTTCATTCCAGACAAAAGACTGGGTCGAGAAGCATTTTGAAAAAGAAGGAACGGGGGCTGAGTTGCTGCCGCAAAGCACTGGCGGCGAATTCAAAGAAGACATTCACGATGGTCACGCGGATGTTTCCTTCCGATGCGGCAAAACCTCACAATCATCGAGTGGCAGGTACGAAGCGGCAGAAAGCCGCGCAGAGTGGCTAACAAAGCTGGGTTTTGCCGTTAAGCATGATCATTGAGATTCTTGTGAAATCAAATCACGCGACGACTATTGCAGCCGAATATGATCGAGGCAATCTGGGTGGTTTTCGTCGGCATGTTCAAGTTTGACTTGTCGTTGATTACGTTGTGATAGGACCGAGCTCAACTGGTCGAAAAGAGAGTTACTTCACTGCGGTTGGAAATGCTGAAATGTTTAGAACACTGTTGGGAACAATACTGCTCGCATCCCAGATCCTTAACGGATTCTGGGCGAATGCATCGTTGTGTCTGCGCAGTGATGGTACGGTCTGCTGTGTCCATGACTCAGCTCAGTCCTGTCCATGCTGTGAGCATGATCACGATGAAGCGGCATCTGGAGCTGACGAGCATGCAGGTCATGGTCGGCGTATGGTGCGAGACAACCCATGCGCGAAGAAGAGAACCAATCGTCCACGAAAGTTCCAATTCCAACTGGTACACCTCTTACTCAGACGATTCCCTGCGGCTGTCACCATCAACCGCTGACCTCGGCTTCGATTCCAGCGGCTCAGAAGTCGTCACGTGTTACCGATTCGAATCGAAAGCTATGTCGTCCGGCGATTCCGCTCGATTTCCGCTGCTCTCGGACGGTGCCAAGTCTGTTAGACTCCACGTTCAGGCCAATTCAATCTCCAGCATGCTTGAGTGTGGGCTTGACGCTCGTCGCGTCAACCGTCATTCGCTGTTGAGATCTCCTTGCGATTGAGTCGCTGATGCCTATGCGAATCGCGTATTCCCAAGGCTGACCAAGGGACACATCACGCATCCGGCATGCATGGTTGTTCTTGCCGACCCTCCTCAAAGGTCCGCATCTTTTGGCTCTGTCGAGCACAACAGTAAACCGGCTCAGTGGAGCAAGTTGATGCGTTTTGTATTCACATTGCTGCTGTTCTCGGTCACTGCAGTTGCAGAGATCGTCGGTTGCTACCTGCCATACTTATGGTTGAAGCAGGGAAGGTCGGCAGCATTGTTGATACCAGCTGCGGCGAGCCTATTCCTTTTCGCGTGGTTGTTGTCTTTACATCCGACAGCCACGGGCAGGGTGTATGCAGCTTACGGCGGAGTCTACATCTCTGTAGCAATTCTGTGGCTGTGGCTCGTCGATGGAGTGCAGCCGAGTCGTTGGGATTTGGTCGGCGTCATCGTATGCCTCGCGGGGATGGCAATCATCATGCTGGCTCCAGGAACATAACTCGCTTCGGGTGCCGGTCATTTCGTTCAAAAACTATATTCACTTGCGTGTCTGAGACGCGCTTTAGACTGGAAGGATTCAACATGAAATCGTCGACAATGTTCGCTTTGTTTGGTGTTGTAGGTGGATGGATTACGTTGAACGAACCATTATGGGCACAGGCTCAGATACGGCAATCGTTAGCCCCGGCAGTGACTCAGGTAAGAGAATTGAGTCGGCTTGAGCAGTCGCTGAAGGAGGCTGGTAGCGAAGGCAAGTTTACGTTCATTGTTTTCTCAAAGGATGACGGTCCGGCAACCCGCGAGATGCTCGGCGTCGTGCAGAAGGGCGTTGCGGAACGACAAGAACAGGCTGTAGTGATCGCAGCACGTGCTAATGACCCAGCAGAGCAGCCACTCATTCAACATTTCGGAATCAGCGCTCAAAATATCGCAGTGGCCCCGAATGGAGCTGGCATCCACTGAGTTCTGCAAAATGACGTTGGCGACGAACACCTAAGCGCAGCGATTGTAACCCCGACAATGATGAAGTGCATGAAGTCGTTGCAGAACAAGCAGTTGGTGTTTGTGCTTGTGTCGTCAAACGAGAAAGCTGTTGTGCCCTCAGGCGTCAAAACACTGCAATCAGATCCGCAGTTTAAGGATCGGATCTCCTTCGCTTCAATGCGCGTGGATGACCCGGCGGAACTACGATTCATCAGCCAGATGCAGATTGATCCGTTGCGTGTGGAAGGCCCCTATGCCGTTTTGATCGCACCTCCCGGAGTTCTCGTCGGGCACTTCGATTCGACTTCTACACCAGCTCAGATTGCCGCTGCGATTCACAAGTCCGGACAATGCTGTGACGACCCAAACTGCAAACATGCAGCAGCTCCTGCTCAACAGGCCACGAAGCCAAACACTTCAAGGAGGAACTAAAATGAATCTCAGATCACTGGTTTGGAAAGAACTTCGGGAGCGACCTTGGTCAGTCGTGTCCAGCAGTATTGCAATCCTGCTGGGTGTAGCTGCGCTGGTGGCAATTCGACATGTCACCGTTCATTCTGAGCAGGAGGTTTCACGACAACTGTCGAGCCTGGGAGCCAATATTCTAATCCTCCCCAAAGACGCATCACTGCAAAACTACTACGCAGCGGATCGCAATGGCCAGACGCTGCCAGAAGAGCATGTCACTGAAGTGTTGATGGCTGGATTGGCGGGCGTCGAAAAAGTCACTCCGGAAGCTGAGTATTCCCGGAAAATCTGGGCGGCCTCGAAGTCACTTCCGACAGGTATACTGCCGCAGAGTG
Organism: Planctomycetaceae bacterium; assembly: GCA_046349695.1. Taxonomy (GTDB): domain Bacteria; phylum Planctomycetota; class Planctomycetia; order Planctomycetales; family Planctomycetaceae; genus SXXK01. The sequence continues at coordinate 64,518 of JAXMBV010000030.1, forward strand.
AATTTACGGCTCAACAGGCGTGGCAAACGGCCGCTTTGTTTACTCCAAAGAAGCACGACGGATGCAAAAAGGCCAGTCACGAACTGTCCGAAGCGGACAAGACGCCGGAGTCTCTGAACACGACTCGGTCAATAGAGTCTCTTGGAAAAGATCAGATCGTTCTCGGTGCCGAAGTCGCTGACAAATCTGCCTTCTCTGAAGGCGACACGGTTGAACTTCTGGGTGGGAAATTCACTGTTCTGGGAACTCTCACTCGTACGGGAACCGTAGATGATTCCCGTGTCTTCGCGCACCTGCATACAGTTCAGGAACTTGCGAAGTCCGGCGAAGTCGTCAGTGCGATCGAAGTGATCGGCTGTTGTGAAGATGCTGCCGGAGATCTCGTTCCGGAACTCAGCAAACTGCTGCCGAATGCCAGAGTAGTGACTGTTTCTCAAGTCGTGCAGACTCAGGTTGGTGTCAATCGTTTGATGTCCGGGACGTCTTGGTTCGTGCTGGGAATTCTGGTGGTTGTTGGTGGTGCGAGTCTGGCCAGTGCGATTGCGGCGAATGTCCGTGAACGGCGACGCGAGATCGGTACACTGATGGCAATCGGAGCAACGCCCGGTTTCGTCAAGCGACTATTTCTGGCGAAGGCTCTGGTCCTTGGACTTGTCGCGGGCACAATCGGCTGCGGCATTGGACTTGTGACTGCCATCATCGCCGGTCCGCAATGGGCAGGTGTGACTGTCGTGCCATTGCCTGGCCGTTTACGTTCGCAGGACAACGACCGCCAGTTTCCAGGCGTACTGGCGAAGCCGTGGCAGGCGGCAAAATCCTGACCCTTATGCTTTCAGGAGGTGTGTTCGCCGCGATTCAACTCGAAAAACGTAAAAGGGACATAGTCGCCACGAGCAGATCGCCATCGCTCTTGAACGAAGCATTGGTGATTGCCAGTGGAGAATACGTTGCCGTCGTTGGGCTCAGTGGAAGTGGCAAGTCACCTCGCTTCCGTTGGGGCAGTGCTGGATCACCATGTCTGGAAGCGATCTTCCTGATGACCACTCCATTTATGATCAGACGATCGATGCGTGCGGCAATAAGGCGAGAAAGAATGGGGTTTGTGTTTCAGACGTTCAATCTGATTCCTTACCTGACAGCCGTGGAAAATGTCAGGTTCCTCTGCTGAACGGAGTGTCGCCGTTCAATGGCGTCTGGCGTCTGAAGTTTTACGACGACGGACTTGGCGAGAGACTGCATCAAGAAGCCGTCCGGAAATGATGCGGGCCAGCACACGGCGAGGGCATTGGCTGAACTTGGTGAACGACCCTCAAATTATCCTTGCTGACGAACCAACGGGTAACCTCGATCCGGCCAGTCGGGAAGTGGTGCTCAAAGCATTCGATCACTGCTATGCTGAGGGTCGCACGATCATCATAGTGGGGATGACATGACCTGACCATGCGCACGCGCGAATGGCCGTTCTGAGTGAAGGTCGGACTGACGAATCGAAATTATATACGAAGGCCGCATGATACTAAACTCACCCGTAATTCTGCAGAGGTGCTGCTAACGACTAATGCTTGTGGGGAACTCGTGCTGGTGTGTTGCCAGCACGAGTTATTTTTTCTGATCTTTGAAAGAGTACATCATGAAATTTCGTAAGTCGATACAACGATCCTTGGCTGTGTTTTGCATTCCGACCTTCGGCCTCTTGCTTTCACAATCAATTGGCTGCAGCGAATCTGGCTCTACTCCTACCGGCAATACAATCACGGAACTTCCGCCAGAAACCGATGGCCATGAAGGACACGCTCATCCGAGTGAAGGCCCTCACCACGGCGATCTCGTCGAACTGGGCAATGAAGAATTCCATGCTGAAGTTGTGCATGGCGAAGCAGGCAGCATCACGGTCTACATTCTTGACAGTTCTGCGAAAACCGCAGTCTCGATTGACGCCACAGAGTTGGCAATCAATATCTCGCACGACGGGAACGCTGAACAGTTCAAACTTCTGGCGGAACGGGAAGTGACTGATCCTGAAGGTAAGTCCTCGCGTTTCTCGATCAAGGATGAAGAACTCGCCAAAGACCTTGATGACCACGATGCTTCGGCGAAACTTGTTGTCATGATCGACGGCAAGTCATTTTCCGGCAAGATTGAGCACCAACATGAGGGAGAGCACAGCCACGACGATCACAAACATTAGCTCAACCAGCATTTCACTATCAGTGGATTCAAAGCGGCCAGTTCGTGATTGTAATTCTGCCGTCGACATCCTCAGCCCAATGCTCCGTAGAACGAGTAGGATACGATGGTAAAAACGGCCAAAATTGAAATTGCGATAATTTTGCCTGCTGTCGCAGATACTCGTGATGCGTGCATTCGGCGTTTGAGCAATTTGTTGACAGCCAAACATGGAATCGAAAAGGCCCATCTTGCCGACAACAGTTCGAAAGGTGTCGGCCAGCTGTGTATCCACTACGATCCCGCTCAACTGACACTTGGCCAGGTACGAGAACTGGCAACGCGTGCTGGAGCGGAATTGGACAAGCGGTACGGCCATCTGCTGCTGGATTCTGAAACGATGCATGCACGGCAGGCCGCTACGCTTGAATTGAGAGCGAAACAGATCGAAGGAATTCTGGACGTCTCTTTTTCTCCAGCAGGAATACTGAGAATCGAGTTCGATCGTGGGGTTTTAGAAGCCGACGAGATTCACAGGAAACTGCGAAACATCGGAGTTCGACTCATTGATGAGCCGGTGGCGGCAGTTGATGTTGCAAGGTCCGCTGCGATAGCTAAAGCTACCGAATCACACGACCGCAAGCACCCGCACACTCACGGAAGTCTCGTAGGTGAACAATGGGAGTTAGCGTTTGTTTTCATTTGTGGCTGTCTGCTTTTTGCAGGCTGGGCCATATCAACGTTTACAAACGCAAATTCATGGCTGCCGTGGTGCCTGTATCTTGCAGCTTACTGTTTCGGTGGGTATTTCACCTTTCGAGAGGCGTTCAAAAGCGTCGTTGCCGGCCGGTTTGAAATTGATTTGCTGATGCTGGTTGCGGCCATAGGTGCAGCGAGCCTCGGGGAGTGGGCTGAAGGAGCGTTGCTGCTGTTCTTGTTTAGCCTCGGGCATTCTCTGGAGCATTTTGCGATGGGCCGTGCCAAGCGGGCCATAGAGGCGTTAGCACAACTTGCACCACAGACAGCGTTAGTTCTTCGTGACGGCAAAACGCAGGAGATCCAAGTTGAACTGCTTCAGGTTGGCGACATTGTCGTCGTCAAGCCGAACGAACGCCTTGCGGCAGATGGATTTGTCATCAAAGGCGAAAGCAGCATCAATCAGGCTCCAATTACCGGGGAAAGTGTTCCGGTCGATAAACGCCCGGTTGCAGATTCCCAGCAGGCTGCCGTCCATCCGGAACGACTTGATGCAGCCCATCGTGTGTTTGCAGGATCCATCAACAATAATGGTGCACTTCAGATTCAGGTCACAAAGCTCGCGAGCGAATCAACGCTGGCCCGAGTTGTTCAGATGGTGAACGAAGCCGAGACCCAAAAGTCCCCAACGCAGCGTTTGACAGACAAGTTCGAGAGCCGGTTTGTTCCAGCGGTACTTGTATTGGTTATCTTGCTGCTGTTCGCATGGACGGTCATAGACGAAACCTTTAGCAAGTCATTTTATCGGGCTATGGCTGTATTGGTGGCAGCCAGTCCGTGTGCGTTGGCTATTTCGACACCCAGTGCAGTTCTAAGCGGCGTGGCTCGTGCGGCGCGAGGTGGGGTGCTTGTAAAGGGCGGTGCTCCTCTGGAAATTCTGGGCAAGGTGCAGATCATTGCTTTTGATAAGACTGGAACATTGACGGAAGGGAAACCTCGTCTCACTGACGTGGTCTGTGCCGAAGGTGTGTCCGAAACTCAACTGATGAGCGTCACTGTTGCGGTGGAATTGCTGAGCGACCATCCTTTAGCCGCTGCGGTAGTATCTGGCGGCAGAACTCGGTTGCAGAATCTGCCTACAATGGAAGCCCATGACGCGCAGAGCATTACCGGTCGCGGCGTGAATGCCATTGTGGACGGGCAGGTCGTGACCATCGGGAAGGAGATTTTGTTCGCAGAAACGAATAGCCCAACGATCCCTGCTCCGCTGTTGGATTCACTAAATGCCCTCAAGGCCAGCGGACGTACGACAATGATCGTGCTTCGTGGAAACCAATACCTTGGTGTGCTGGGGCTGATGGATACTCCTCGCAGTTCGGCCAGAAACGTGATCTCTCGACTAAGAAAGCTGGGCCTCAAGAAAATGACCATGCTTTCCGGAGACAACCAACAGGTCGCCAATGCCGTAGCAAAGGAAGTCGGCCTTGATGAAGCAATGGGGGACTTAATGCCTGACGACAAGGTCAAGGCAATTAAAAAGCTCAGCGAAAATGTGAGCGTGGCCATGGTCGGCGATGGCGTCAATGATGCACCTGCGATGGTCAATGCGACAGTTGGCATTGCCATGGGTGCAGCTGGCTCTGACGTGGCACTGGAAACAGCGGATGTTGCTTTGATGGCTGATGACCTGAACCATCTACCGTTTGCAGTTGGGCTGAGCAGACAAACAAGCCAGATCATCAGGCAGAATCTGTGGTTAAGTCTGGGTATGGTTGCGTTTCTGGTTCCAGCGACGATCCTCGGGCTGCGGCTTGGCCCCGCAGTTTTACTTCATGAAGGTTCGACGCTGCTCGTCGTACTCAACGCACTTCGACTGCTGGCATATCGCGGGCGGGGCTGAAAAGTCTAGGTTTAAGGTGCGGTCAATTTGCTGCCGGACCGCGCGGCGGAACCTTTGGGGGAGAAAACGAATAAGAGCAAAAGTGGGGAACGGAACTGGGAACCGGTGAGGGCTCGACAGTGCCGTTCCCCTGCGGAGCGGACTCCGACGTTTGGCTCGGTTATCCCTCGCAGGTTGCTTCCCAGCAGAGCCTGTTGCTGTTTCACCGAGCCCGGTGACAGTGCCTGAAATCCCTCGGAGAGTCAAGATTTCTGACCCTATGCCCGCTCCTCTTTGTGAGGTTCAATCGAGCGATTCGTTGGCAGATTACCAACGGCGGCGCATTGGAAATTAGCCAGGGGCTTGCTCTTCGTCGAAAACTGTCGTACTTTCGGCGAATGGCTGAAAAACGAACGAAGAATTCAATGAGAATGATAGCACTCTTGCTGCTTGTCGTTTGCTGTCTGGTTTCCGCAGCGTTGGCGATGTGGGCAGCACCGGCGGTGCAGTTTCTCTGGGCGGCGTTGCTGCTGAGTGTCATCGTCGGAATGCTCGTGTTGCGAACAGGTCAACGCGACGAGTCAACAACTGGATTGCTCGAAACGCCATTCTACCTATCGCATGACCCGGACGTGTTTGAGCGGTATCAGCGGATTTCTCAGCAGTTGCTGAAGATCAGCCAGCGATTCAACAAGGTGTACCGAGATCTCGCTCTCAAATACCTTGCTGAGATGGCTGCCACTTGCACGGAACTGGGAGATGGCCAAGTCGTGTTCGTTGACACCGAAACATGGCGACTGGCTTATGAAATGCTCCTGAGGGACCCGACGGTCTTTCACTATCGCTCAATTGCTGTGGTGCGGCATCCGAAGTATTGGCAAGATGCTGCTGGAACCGGCAGCATGCAATTCAACTTCCAGTTGATCGATGACCACGTAGTCACCATCGAACGAATCGTACTGATCGCTGATCAGTTGTGGCCAAAGGATCAGGATCTCCCTGTTGAAGAACTTCGGCAGTGGATTCATGAGCAGTCTGTTCATGGGATTTGGATTCGTCTCGCACGAATCTCAGACCTGCAGAAGGAACCGGAGCTGGTCAAAGACATTGGCATCTACGGTCAATTGGCTGTGGGAACTCAGTCACTTGCTGAGGACAACTTGCGAACTCAGCGGTTTGTTTTGGATTTCAATGTGACTGCGATCCGTGACGCCGAACAGCAGTGGGAGAAACTTGGCGTTTATTGCACGGCGTACAAAGATCTGCTGGATCAATTCCGTCTGTAGCATTACGATCGCGATGCCACTATCGAGTCCGACTCGATGGCGTTGCAGGAAGTGCACAGGCGGACGCATCCCCAATGCGGATCTACATGGATACAGCTCGGCAGGGACAGGCATGTCCCGCAGCGATGCAGGTGGAGTGCGAGTTTGCTCGACTTGCCTTTGAAGATCCGTACCTGTGCTCACTTCCCTTTTTGCAGCACGGAGCCAGAGTCTGGACGGAACAACGACAACGCGAGTTTCCTGAACTGAGTTGCTGGAATGGCAGTCATCGGCTTCATGAGCAAATGGCGTTCGCGTTAGGAACGCGCGACGCGGACCGTGTCTTTGTAGCCAGCCAGTCGGCTCGATTTGTGCGAACAGCCTGTCGACTCATGTTTCGTCAATGCCGCAGTGTTCTGACGACGGACCTCAACTGGCCCGCGTGGCAGCAAATTGCCAACGAAGAAGCTCAGAAACATCATGGAAGAATTCTTATCGCTGAGTTGAAAGACCTCGCGATCCGTGGCAATGCGTCTCCGCAGGAACTCAACGAGGTGCTTCAGTCACAGTTCCTTCACCACGATTGCGACGGACTGTTCATTCCTGCAGTCAGCAGTCTTGGAATTCGCCTTGCCGTCGCCCCGTTGCTCAGGCAACTCAGAAGTCTTCACTCATTGCGATTTGCCGTTGTGGATGGTGCTCAAGCTCTGGGGCACATTCCCGTTAGTGACATCATCGATAGCTGCGATGTCTTCATCGCCGGATGTCATAAATGGCTGCAGGCCCACTTGCCATTGGGAGTCGCGTTGACTGGAAACGGCCTGACGACAGAGCAATTTGCCAGTTTGGCAATGAACAGTGATACCACCTCCGATTGTCATGATCCGCTGCTGCGTTTTTCTCAGGAACTCCGAACGGAACGCCTGCAGAAGTACTCTGAAACGGTGAATGTTCTGCCTTTGTTGACAGCGAATTCAACATTACGTGCCGCCTCAAAGGCCCTGAACACAATCACCGACTCGCTCGCCCTTCGGCAGGCCAACCGGCAGAACGTGGCTGACTTGCTGCAAGACAGTCCTTGGTGCCCCGTGGCTTCCACTTCGATGGACTGTGGGATTCTTCTGGTGGAACCGAGACAAACTGAGCGATGGAATCCAGAAGCTATCACCGCCGCGATGCACCAGAGTGGCATCTCGTTAAGCGTCTATCCTGACCGCAAGTTGCGGCTATCGATGCCATCTCAAATCCTGACTGAATTGGAGCTGCAATTCCTGCGAAACACGTTCACGGCTGTCAGCCAGCAGATGTTGTAACACGCCCGAAAAGCCACTTGCCAAGATTGCAGATTTGTGCCAGACAAAGGACGTTGTCAGGCGTAAAGAACTGACGACCTGAAAACACCACAGAGAAGATACCGGTGGTTGACCGCGGCAATGGAATGCTCGTTCTGTTACCGCATTGCTGAAGGAGAAAATGGAATACGCAGTAGACCGAAGAGATCCTCGTCAAGCCACGCAACTACATGGCAAGCCAAGCGAAGTGCCGACATTGGTTGCGGCTGCCGGACCAGCAGCTCAGTTTGCCTATGAAGAATTCATTTACGGCAAATTGCGAAACCCATCGACTCGCAAAAACTACCGACACTGCGTCCATCGGTTTCTTCGCTTCTGCGAGCTACGTCAGCAGACTTTGACGATGGTGACGCCGCGTGACATTGGCGAGTTCCTCGACCAACTGCCGTTCGCCGCGGCCACGAAGAAACTGCATCTCGCGGCATTGCGGCATTTCTTTGACACCCTGGTCAGCCGGCATGCAGTTCTGCTGAACCCAGCGGCGTCGGTTCGCGGGGAACGACTGCAGGTGATCGAAGGCAAGACGCCGGAAATCGGCGTGGCTGCGGCTCGCAAGCTGCTTCGATCCATCGACACGTCAGGCATTGTAGGCCTTCGAGATCGAGCCATCATCGGTATCCTGATCTACACGGCCGTGCGAGTCGGTGCCATTGCATCATTGCAGGCCGGGGACTTCTACGATGTCGGAACACAGTTCTGCCTTCGGTTCCAAGAGAAAGGCGGGAAGTCCCGCGAAATCCCGTGTCGTCATGACCTGCAACTGTTTCTGCAGGAATACCTGACTGCCGCCACGCTTGCTGACAGGAAGTCGCCGCTCTTTGTGACGGCCAATCGCCGAACAGGAACGCTGAATTCACGTCCCATGAGTCCCGGTGATATCGCTCGCATGTTCAAACGCCGTTGCCGAAAAAATCACCTACCTCCGCGATTGTCACCCCATTCGATGCGTGTGACAACGATCACTGATTTGCTGAGTTCCGGCGTTCCGCTGGAAGACGTCCAGAATTTGGCAGGCCACAGTGATCCTCGGACAACACGACTCTACGACCGTCGCCAACGAACTGTTACGAGGAACATCGTGGAACGAATCTCGGTCTGACTCTGATCACGTCAGAGCCCACATGGTCAGCCAAGTCCATAGTCGAACCGCGATCACCTGACGTCATTTTCCGTTCAAAGCCGCGGTTTCTTGCGCGGCCTGTCATGTTATGCCAGAACAACACCGGTGACTCGCATCAGCATGTCAACATGCACGGGCGACCAACGATCTTTTCCACCATAAACGTCCGAGTAGACGCAGAACCTCTGGCATCGATTGAGTCTTGCTATGGCTCTGTCGAAGCCGGTGGCGTGTAACGGTTTCTCCGAGAGGTTTAACACGCATGGTGTTCTCTGAGGAGCAATGCTCATGACGGGACAAATTCGTCTTGCATGTCGAAACTGTGACACCGACATCTGCGATGGAATCAATGAAATCCCAAGCGACTGGAAAGAAGTGACCGAAGTGCAATCCTTCGACGCGGCTTCCGCCCCTGTCGATCCAGCGGACAAGAAGGCCCGATTGACGGACTGGTTCACGCATCTCGGCATCTGTCCGGACTGTCAGAAGGAGGCGAAGTGAAATGGCCTTTCTTCGATTGTTTCATGGGCGCAGGAATAGAGACCAAGACATGAACGGCTGGGGGGAACCTGGACCAACATTCGGTCCGTTTCCCTTTTTCCACACGACGTATCACTCAGACATCAAGTTTGACGAGCAGAACGGATTCGCTCTGGAGATCATTGATGGTCTGGTGTTCTACGACGGATGGTACTACGGCGACTGGACGGTCACTGATCTACCAGACTCTGCTGACGAACTCCGAATGTTCGATCCAAAGAAGGCTGTTCCGCCGGACGGGACCTGATTCACCGTAAAACGCATTCGAATCTTCGTCGGTACCGCTCATGTTGGTCTGCCGCACAACAGAATTGGGCTGACTTCGCTCGGCCCTTCTCATTGTACCACGGCGTCAAGGTCCGCGATCGCCGTTGGCCATCGCTGCTGCTTTCGCTGCGCGAAAGACTCCACCTTGACTTGCCGTGGCGGCTTGAAGCCGGGCCGCCGACAGGCCCTTCTGCACTTCAACGCTGCGGATGTCGGACGCAGCAATTTCCAGGGAGAATTCGTATGACAAAAGATGAAGCAAAACAACTTGCTGATCAGGCACTGCAGGAATTGCACAGCGACTTGAAAGCAGGCCGCAGTGAGACACTACTCAGGTACCTTGATGCCATGAGTCGGTTTCACTCGTATTCATGGAACAACAGTCTGCTGATCCTGCTGCAGATGCCGACGGCATCCCATGTGGCTGGCTATCGAAAATGGCTCGAACTGGGACGTCATGTTCGGCAGGGTGAAAAAGGCATCGGCATCATGGCACCGATGGTGTACCGAAAGAAATCGGACTCTGATGAACAGTCAACAGGCGACAAGGACCGGCGCAGAATTCTGGGTTTCAGGATTGTTCATGTCTTTGACGTATCGCAAACCGAAGGCGCTGACCTGCCGGAACTGAGTTCTCTGCAGGCTGACGTCGGTCACTTACTTCCATCACTGGAGGAACTGGTCAGGAACTGCGGAATTCGTCTTGTGACGGAAACGCTGGCTCCTGGCGTAAAGGGTGTGTCTCGCAAAGGCGAAATCGCGATCTCAGACTCTCTGTCCGGAGCAGAACGTCTTGCTGTCCTCGCCCATGAAGTGGCACATGAATGGATGCACGATGAGACCCAACGAGCGAATCTCAACAGGATGGTTCGAGAGACAGAAGCAGAAGCCGTGGCCTACGTCGTCTGTCGCTCGCTTGGCATTGACTGCTCTTCCCGCAGTGCCGACTACATCCAGCTCTACAACGGGACTGAGGACACTCTGACTGCTTCTCTCGAACGGATTCAAAAGACGGCGGCTCGAATGATAGGCTTGCTTTTGGCAACATCGTCAATGCCATCTGACGAGTCGCTGGCCGCATAGCAGCCCGTTGAAAAAACCACGTTCGCGTCCGCGAAGCCAGGATTCCGGTTCGAAAAAAATTTCTCAGGCGAGTGCGGTATAGGGTCTTCGTATAGGCCGGAATGGGATTGGCGCCGCGATCACAATGATCATGACAAAATAGTAAAGAGCGGCAAAGCCGCAGCCGGCCCAGAAGGCCCTTGGCTTGCTGAATCCAAACAGCGATCGCATCACAATTCCAAGATTGTGTGCGGCAACTGAGATTAAGTGTCTCTTTCTGACCTTTTCAAGACCCCGGAGCCACGTCTTTCTGGCTCCCCCGGTTTCGCAGACATGTGCGAAGCTTCGTTCCACTACTTCGCTGCGACGTTTTTGCAGGTTCCTGCCTTTGGAGCGTTTCATCCGTTGGCGGTTGCCGTGAAAGGCGGCCTTGGTGGCTTTGTCTTTGTCAGTCCACACACGATCACCACCCTGCCGCTCCGGAATGTAAGTACGGACGTCGAGTTCTGCACAGGACGTGAGCACTTCGTTGGCATGATAACCCTTGTCGGCAGCGACTTCCTGAATCACTCCGCAGTCTGAATCGTCTGCCTGAGTCCCTTCGAAGCAGCGATCCAGTTTCGCTTGCGCCTCAACAAGATTCTGCACAATTGTGGATGTGTCCGCTGCATCACCATGGTGAACGTCCGTCTGAACAATGATCTCGGAGTCCAGATCGGCAACGTGCTCTGCCTTGTAGTTCAGATGAGTCCGGCCATCCTTCATCTTGCCAATGCGGGCCTCCGGGTCAGTCTTCGACTCCCACTCTTCGTTGGTCACCTTCTTCTTGCCTTCACGCCGGCGTTGCTGGTCATAACGTCGAAGATCGTCATCGCTGTTGATCTCGACACCTTCTTCTTCCGCCAGCTTTTTCAGATAGGTTTTCCAGTCGTCACCGTTGTCCTTCCGCACAATCGATCGCATCGCCGCATTGGCTTCCAGCGAGGTGGAATCCACGGCAACCGTGTTGCCCTTGAGCAACTTCTTCTCGACGGCAATCTTCAGCACAAACTCAAAAACCTGCTCGTTGACCTTCGCAGGAAGACGCTTCGCGATGCGAGTCAGGCTCGAATGGTCAGGTGTTTCATCTGTCAGAGGAACGCCGAGGAACTTACGCAGCGACAGACTGTCCGAACACCGCCATGCGATGCCTCGCTGCGAAGAGATGTCCTCAAAGTATCCAACGAGCAGCATGCGGAAGAAGGTGCCCGGCGGAATCGAGGGGCGTCCGCCTTCGTTATAGAATTCTTCGCAGATCGATTCGACGAACCGATCAAATCCGGCTTCGACCAGCAGGCCGTTCAGCCGATCATAGAACACATGACGAGGTGCTCCGGCCAGAGCTTCTGTCGCAACCCAGAACTCCTGTTGTCGCGATTCCGATCGCTTACCCATCCCCATTGAGTTACCATCCGCTACGAGGTCTGCACATTCCATCCTGCACTGCCGCTGATTTTACCGCTCTGGATATTCGGGGCCAGGTCAGATAGTGACTTTTTCAACAGGCTGCTAGACTGGCGATTGAGTATCTGTCACATCAGCCTTCCTTTAGGTCTTCGTTTGGCCCGGCTGAAGTGCGCGGCTTCCTTTTGGCAGCCCTCGTACATGACCTTGGGCACTATCCGTTTGCTCACGTCGTTGAGCAATATGCGTCGGGGCGATTTCCTGAGAACCGCGAGATCGCGACGACTGCGAGCCACGAACAGCACACGATATCCATGCTCGATGAGGATCCGGAACTACACGCACTGATGGAGGAGCATTGGGGAAGTGAGGCAATTCTGCAGGCAAAGAAGGTTCTGCTGGGTCAGACGGGATTGTCGTTGCTGTTAGACGGCCCACTCGATGTAGATAAACTTGACTACTTATCACGCGACGCTCGGCATTGCGGCGTTGTGTTTGGAGAAGGACTCGACGCGCGTCAGGTATTGCAGGTACTTCGGTTTGATCCGAGAAGCCGGAGTTTTCATGTTTCAGCGCGCGGGATCGCGCCCGTTGAGGGAATGCTTGTTTTGCAGGACCAAATGCTTGGAGAAGTTTACTGGCATGAAGTCGTGCGCGGCGTAATTGCAATGTTTCATGCCGTATTCGCACACTGCGTCGGTACTGATTCCGAAAAGTTCACGTCGCTCGTCAGTGACCTGAAGTCATGTAGGAGCGAGGCTGATGCAATTGCGAAAGTCATCAATCCTGCAATTGACCAATATAAGAGCGGAGGTCGTGGGCCTGATGGACAGGATACGAAGGACCGGCTGAAAGAGTTGTCAGGCCTTTTGACGGCGCCGGTTTATCGTTCTGTATATAGACCCATTGCGACGTACAGACCAGATGCGGCAGCCCACAAAGCATCACTTTCAAATATCTATAATTCTCTCTTTCGAGCCGTCACTAGCTCCAGCAGAACATCAGCAGGCATAGTGTGGCAGAAGGTTGGAGAATTGCGTGAATCGTTTCTGAAGGCGATGGACGAGAAGGACATTCGGGCAAGCAAGCTGGATGTTGTTATCGATATCCCCTGTGGAAAGAACCCACGAAAACAGATCATGGTCTTCGATGAAGAGGAGCAGACTGAAAAGGACCTTGCCAGTGTTTCGCATCTTCGGGAGTCGATTTTTAGCCAGCCAGCCGCCTTTTGGTCACCAGTGCGAGTCTACGTACACCCGCGACTCTTTGAGCAGATCCGTAGTCGAGTCGAGTCCATCAAACGATCGGCTGAAGAGCTTTACTCAAAGGGTATGGCAACCTCTGAATCGGAATTTCCAGGTTAGCTGCGCTTCTGACAAGCTGGATTGCCAAAGGAGAAGTGTCCTGTCCGAGGGACTAACGTGGCGGGATCACCAAGCCCCGCACAAAGCAACGGGCGACGGGAGTCACGGATCAATCAAAGCTGGAGCGGTAAACGAGGATCGGTCAGACGCATCAAACGT
>JAXMBV010000031.1:0-77558 GCA_046349695.1 Planctomycetaceae bacterium
AAGGGCTCATAGTAACCGCCGAAAGAGTGACTGGGGTGAGTAACCGGGGCAGACTTTGGCTCGCTGCAGCTTCCCCGGAGCCGTACTGTAGCGACCGTTGCCGATTGCGAAATCGAGAACCGGTTGCGTCGATGTTTCCTGGTCACGCTTCTGCCGGAAAGTGCGAAAACAGCGCACCCATTGTCGTTCGGTGTGTCAGACATCCCATTGGCGGTTCTGCCAGTGGCTCAGGTTCCCAGGAATCCACTCGCCTGTCATGATCCGCGAAAACCTGGATCGGTTCAAAATCCAGCGCCGTTTTTCCGCGTTACAGTCCGTCGCCGCCTCCACCGAGCGTTGTATGGACATGACTGTCGCCGGTGATCAGCAACGGATTCACAGCGGGCCGTCGAACTCCTTCGATAAAGAATGTGAACAGCTCTTATTAGGCTGGAAATCCGCAACTGGCGGTTTTCCATTGGTGCAGTATGCAGTCAAGTCACTCCGCGATTTCAAAGATTGTTCAGAACTATCTGACCCTTCCTTCCACAGTCCACATTCTGTGTCTGGGGTCATTCATCAATCGCGTTGGTTCCTTTGTCATGCTCTTCCTGACGATCTACGTGAGTGAAGAGCTCAACATGGGGAAAGCGTTTGCCAGTTACTGTATCGGAGCATTTGGAGCCGGATCGATCCTTTCAGCATTACTGGGCGGACAGCTGGCGGACCAGATCGGACGCCGTGCGACGATGATGATCGCGCTGTTTGGCGGTGCAACCATCCTTGCATCTCTCAGCTTCATTCAGAACGGTTATGTGTTCATGGGCTGCCTGTTTGTGTTCGCCCTGATCATGGAAATGTACCGACCGGCGGCATCGGCCATGATCGGCGACGTCGCAAATTCCGAGCAGCGGCCTCATGCCTACAGCCTGATGTACATTTCGTTCAATCTCGGTTTTGCCATCGCGCCACCATTGGGTGGCTGGCTGGCCAGCAAGTCGTTCCACTGGCTGTTCTGGGGAGACGCATTCACATCGGCGATGTATGGAGTCGTCGTGCTGCTTCTGCTGAGAGAAACCCACCCTCGTCGGCAGTCACCGAAATTGGTCAACATCCAGTCTCAGGAAGCAAGACATTCCGGGGATTCTCCGGAAGCGTCGGCGGAAGCCCTTGCATCGTCAGACAGCCTGAGGGTACTGGACGCGGCGGCAAAGAAAACAAGCGTTCCGGAAGTCACGGTCGCTGACGCATTCCGACACATCATTCGTGACGTCAATTTTCTTTTGTTCTGCTTCTGCAGCCTCATCACCAGCATTGTGTTCATGCAGGCTTTTGTGACATTGCCGCTGTATGTCCGGAGCATGGGATTCGATGAACAGCAGTTTGGGTTCATGATCTGTGTGAACGGTGCCATGATCGTCCTGCTGCAGCTGCCGATGACCCACTGGCTCAGCCGATTCAATCGCATCTACGTGCTTCTGGCCGGAGAGTTGTTACTGGCCGTGGGATTTGGAATCACCGGATTTGTGAGTTCCGCGGCAACGATTGTCGGAGCCATCATGATGTGGACGCTGGGTGAGATCTTCCAGGCGCCGTACAAGCCGACGATTGTCGCGGAACTGGCTCCGGTGGCGCTGCGAGCACGGTATATGGGAATTTTCAACATCTCCCATGCCGCGTCGATCGCCATTGGAGCGCCGTTGGGCGGCGAAATCCTTGCTCGCTTTGGCCCGAAGGTACTCTGGCCGGCATGCGGCGGAACATTGATCATCACGTCCGTGTTGTATTGGATCCTGTTTCAGCGATTGAACGCCGCCAAAGCCACGGCAACGACACCGGTTGCCAGTGCTGTGAGCAGCTAACAGGCAGACTTGAACTTTTCCTGTCGGAAGACGGCTGAATTGCCGAATCTGCCGTGAATTGCAGATCTTTGAGGCGACTGTTTGGATTTCAGCAGTAATCCTGGGCAAGTCGGGGTTGCCTTTCCCGCGATCAAAAGATATGGTCACCATGTCAGGCTTTCCTGAAAATCAGGAAGCCAATTCCTGCCGGTGTGAGCATCAGTTTTCCGGGTGTCAGTCGCGTACTTTAGTAGTCTCGTCGGTCCCAGAGTTCTCCTGCAGCATCATTCTGTTTTTGACCCGTGGCAGGACATTAACGGGTTCAGGTACTGTGTTCCAACAGCTGTCGTTGTGACAGCGATTTGTGTTTTTGAAGCTGCAAAGCTCAAAGGTGATTGATGAGTAAGAACATCTTTGTCGGAAGCCTCGCGTGGGCAACGACATCGGAAGGTCTGGAACGAGCCTTCGCGAAGTACGGCGTTGTGAAGTCAGCAAAGGTTGTTAGCGACCGCGAAACCGGACGCTCAAAGGGTTTCGGCTTTGTCGAAATGGAATCTGGCGGAGACGAAGCAATTCGTGCTCTGAACGGATCCGATCTGGATGGCCGTACAATTGTTGTCAATGAAGCTCGTCCTCGCGAAGCGGGTGGCGGCGGTGGCGGTGGTGGCGGCGGCCGTGGTGGATACGGCGGCGGCGGCGGCGGACGAAGTGGTGGCGGCGGCGGCGGCCGTGGCGGATACGGTGGTGGCGGACGAGATCGCTACTAATCGACACTTCCGCACTACCTGCGGTAATAAATAACAGGAGGGTGACCATTTTTGGTCACCCTCTTTTCGTTGATCCGTGTTGTAGTGCAACTGTGTAGAACGGCTGTCCTCAGCCGTTTCGCGTTCCATTTGCTGCGTTTCCATGCCCACCCGTGCATGTGCCGTCTGAGCAGTTGAGGACAACTGCTCTACACTCGCGACCCCTTGATTACCGACGGCCGCCGATGCTTGAGAAGTCCAGCAGCGGAAGCATCACGCTCGCCACGATGAATCCCACCAGTGCGCCCATGATGACGATGACCGCTGGCTCCAGCAGTTTGACCCGATCTCGCAACTGGCGCTCCCCATCATCTTCGAAATGACATCCGCAGAGATCAAAGACTTCGCTCATCTTCCCTGTGCGTTCAGCCGTGATAATCATCTGTGCTGCGCCGGGAGGCAGGAACGGGCTGCGAGCCAGTACAGGTCCAATCATGTGTCCGAGAGTGACTTCCTGTTCCAGCGTATCCATCAACTGGCGAAACTGCTGATTCCCCACGGTTCGCGAACACAGCTGCAGGGACTCCAGCAGCGGGATACCACTGTGCAGCATCATCCCCAGCAAACGAAACACTCGGCCCGTGGCCAGGCTTCGCGCTGCACTGCGAGTCACTGGAAAGTTCAGCCACGCATGTTCGAAGAATCGGCGAAAAGTCGCTGATCGGGCAAACAGCGCGGTCCCAAGACAGAGCGCGCCGAATGACGGGAACACGATGAACCAGTGGTTTCGAATCACCTCTCCAACAGACAGCAGAATTCCTGTCGTGGCAGGAGGGACAACACCAACATCCTTGAACACCTGCGAGAATTGCGGCAGAACAAAGAAGATGACGGCCAGCAAAACAAGAAACGAAATGGCCAGCAGAACTGCCGGATAGGCGAGCGCACCGCGAATGGCCGAACGCATCCGGTCTTCATTTCGAAGCATGTCGGCAAGACGGTCAAGCACCTCCGTCATTTGTCCGGAAGCCTCACCTGCTCGAACAGCCGAAACGAAGACCTCATCGAAGACCTCAGGATGAGCCTTCATTGCTGCCGACAGCTGCACGCCCTGCTGAAGCGATTCATGGATCTTCTGCAGGATGGCCTTCAAACGCAGGTTTGGACTTGTTTCCGAGAGATTCTGAATCGCATCGGCCAGTTCCACGCCGGAACGACTCATGATCGCCAGTTGCGAAGTCAGCATCATGACATCATGCCGACTGATTCTCTTCTTCCGAGTCCAGCCACTCGACGCAGCGTCACCTGCGGTGTTGACGGCCGACACGACCGCGCGACTTGCTGCGTTGATGTTCAGGACAAAAAGCCCCTGCTGGCGCAGAGCCATTCGCGCGTCCTGCAGAGTTTCCGCTTCCAGCAGCCCTGAGATCGGAGAGCCATCAATTTTTCGAGCTGAATAGGCAAAATCCATGTTCAGTCTCCGCCTGCGACGCGAAGGACTTCTTCAGGGCTTGTGACTCCCTTCTCTGCAAGCGCCAGTCCCTGTTCGAGCAGGAACTGCCCACCGTGCTGCCGGTACCATTTTCGAATTGTCTGATGGCTGATGTCCTGAGTCATCAGGTCTCGAAGATCGCTCGTGACCGTCAGGACTTCATAGATGCCGTTACGGCCTCGAAATCCCGTGTCGAAACAGTTGGGGCATCCTTCCCCTTTTGCAAACTGCCGACGGCGATCTCCCTGGAATCCAAGTCGATCAAGGACGTCGTTACCGGGGAAGTAGTTGGTGCGACACTTCGGGCACACACATCTCACAAGCCGCTGTGCCACAACACCGACAAGTGCTGCCGAGATTTTGTACATGGCAATGCCCATGTCGCGCAGTCGAGTGATCGCACCTGCACTGTCGTTTGTGTGCAGTGTGCTGAGCACCAGATGGCCGGTGAGTGCCGCCTGAATGGCGATCTCTGCCGTCTCAGCATCACGAATCTCACCGATCATGATGACGTCCGGGTCCTGTCGCAGGATGGCTCGAAGAGCACTGGCGAACGTGACGGTACTTCCCTGGCTGGCGTGCACCTGATTGACCATTTCCAGTGAATATTCGACCGGGTCTTCCACTGTGACTATGTTGGAATGAACGCTCTTGATCAGTTCCAGCGCAGAATACAGCGTGGTTGTTTTGCCACTTCCCGTTGGACCAGTGACAAGAACCAGTCCATGGGGACGGCGAAGCATCTGCTCAAACTGCTTCATCTGAGCCGGCGGAACGCCCAGATCAGCCAGCCGAAACGTCAGGTTGCTGCTGTCCAGAACGCGAAGCACCATCTTCTCGCCCAGCACAGTGGGCAGTGTTGATGCTCGCAGGTCGATCTCTTTTCCTTCGACGATCACATGAACTCGACCGTCCTGAGGACGTCGGTGTTCCGCGATGTCCATTCGGGACATCACTTTGATTCGCGAGATCAGTGCCGCATGAAAATCGGATCGTGGTCGAAGAACTTCACGAAGCTGTCCGTCCACACGAAATCGCACGGAAGAATGACGTCGCCCGGCTTCAATGTGAATGTCACTCGCTCCCTGGCGAATTGCATGCACGAGGATGTAGTTCACAAGACTGACGATCGGACTTCCGTCTGCCTGCTCAGCGATGTTGTCCAGATCGACGCGAACGACATCCGACTGGATCTCTACCGATGCGTCGTCAATGCCTGCTGTCACATCGTCGACCTGATAGTCGTCTTCGTAACAGCGAGGCAGGATTTTCTCGATACTACTGCGCAGAGCAAGAACCGGATTGACGCGGCAGCCGGTCAGGCGTTCCAGTTCGTCCACCTGCAGCAGGTTCTGAGGATCGGCCATCGCCACGGTCAGCGTCTGATGGACGCGGAACATGGCCAGAACGCAAAGACGCTCAGCCACCTGGCGCGGAATGAGCCGAACGATTTCCGGATCAATCAGCCCTTCTCTGAGGCGGACGCCATGAAGGCCAAGCCGTTCGCCAAGAAAAGGCAGCAGCTTGTCTTCTTCGATCAGCCCCATCTCGATCAGAAGTTCACCGAGCCGACGACGAGACGACGACTGGCGTGTCAGAGTGCCTTCGAGATCTTCGCGTCGCAGGAGCCCCGCGGCGATCAGAGCTTCCCCAAGCGGCATCTCCGCAGCGGTGTCTCGAAAGTTCGAAGCCAGCGGCGACGAGGAGCGAGGCATCGGAATGCGAGCGCCCGTTCTTCCGGAAAGAGTCGTTGCGAACCTGGGAGTCGATGTCATGCCGCGAAACTCCCCAGTGCCGTCAGCTGATTGTCGAAGATCTCAAAGCGGCGGTGCAGGCCTGTCACTTTCATGATCTCGAGGCACAGCGGATTCAGCCCGGTCAGCTTGAGTACCCCGCCGCGCTTTCTGCAGTTTTCCTGCAGTTCCGACAGCATTTCCAGGGTCGCACTATCCATCGTGCTGACAGCGGTGAGATCAAGAAGGAGCCGCGGCTGGCCCGAGCTGGATCGGACACGCAGCGAATCCGCAAGACCACTCAGCGCGGAGCGAACCATGGCTCCTTCCACATGGAAGACTGTCACGGCTCCCTGTTGATTGCTGGTATGTCTCATGGCTGGTGGTCCTGATTTCGACGTTCTGACTGTTCTTCAGACTGACCGGTCGATGTTCCTTCAGCTTGTCTTGATTGAGGCGAGTGATGATGGCAGCACCAGCGTGAAACGGCTGCCCTTGTTCAGTTCACTGGCCACATCGATGCGACCGCCATGCAGTCGAGCCACATCCATGGAGAATGCGAGACCCAGGCCAGTGCCCTGAATCTCATGGACTCGCGGATCTGCACTGCGGTAGAAGCGTTCGAACAGGTGGGGAATCTCTTCTTCGGCGATTCCAATGCCGGTGTCTTCGACGTGGAAACGGACTTCATTGCCATCGTGTTCCGCCAGAAGGCGAACCGATCCGCCGTCAGGTGTGTATTTGATGGCGTTACCAAGCAGATTCACGAGAGCAGCTGCAAGCTTGTTCTTATCGACCAGAAGTTCCGGAAGTCGCGGCGGAATGCTGGCTTCGAAGTGAAGATGCTTGTGCTCATACAGAGGACGAATCTTCTCATGCACTTCGCGAACAAGCCGGTCGACCTGAGTCTCATGGCGATCGAGCGTCATGCTGCCGGCCTGCATATGTCCGATATTCAGAAGGTCTTCGATAATGCGGTCCAGACGGATCGATTCCGAAACGATCACGTTCAGGAACTGCTGTTGATCGTCCGGTGAGATGTCACCGGAGCCGATCAGTGTTTCCGCGTAAGTTCTGATATTGCAGAGTGGTGTTCGCAGCTCATGGGTGGCTGCGGAAACAAAACAGTCCCGCATCTCGACGGACAGTTTCTGCTGCGTCACATCTCGAACAGTCCACAGAAACATCGGTCCCGCTTCAGAAAGGCACTGCCGAGAGATTCGCAGTACACCTTCTGCAGTTTTTTCACCTCGACGAAGTTCAAAGACAAGAGGAGCGAGAGAAGAATAATCCGTGAACTCCGTCAATCGCTGGTCGAAGTCGAAGAAGCTGCGAAACAGCTCGTGAAACCTCAGCAGGTCTCCGCCGGGATAACTGACAGCCTCAAGTAGCGAACCCGTTGCGGAATTTTCCCAGACTCGAAGGCCCATGGAATCGGTGACGATCTGAGCGTCCGGAAGAGCATTCAGAACGGTGAGCGCCATGGAGTCGCTGGAACTCGGGGCGGATGAGACTTCGCTGGTAGCTGAATCCAGAAGACGCTGTACGCAGGCAGATTCCACAAGTCGGTTCCATCCGGTCGCTGCTCGATCAGACGCGGTCAGTGGCAGCAGTTCTTCCGGTGTGAAACTCTCACGCATCGCAAGCTGTGCGAGTCGGCTGTCGATCTCAATACAGGTTGAAAGTCGTCGACGAATAATCGTGATGCCGCTCAGGATGATGGCCATCATGGCCGCCATCAGCACCGTAATCTGCAGCGACGGTGTGTGCGCGAAAATTGCAGCCGCCAGAACGCAGGTGACGCCCAGCGCTGCCTGAATGGCAATCGTGCTGCGCAGCAACGGACTGGCACTGACTGAGGACGACTGCGGAACTCCGGAAATCATGCTCACGGCGACCTGACCTTCCTAGCTGGTTGCGACGGCCGCGGCAGCGAGTAACTGTTTGCACTTTTCCACCAGGTCCCGAGGACTGAATGGTTTGCAGAGCAGTACTGGCAGGCGAAGTTCATCCAGAATTCGCTGATCGATCTCCAGTCCCTTGGCGGTGCAGAAGAGGATGGGCAGATCTTTGAGTTCTGCCATGCTCCTGATCGTGGCAACAAGTTCGAGCCCCGACATTCCCGGCATCTGGCAATCCGTCACAAGAAGGTCAATCGGAGCTTCGCTGATCAGCTGAAGGACCTGACGACCTTCGGCGGCAGTTCTGACGGTGTATCCGGCACGAGTCAGATTGAACCGAATGACATCCTGCAGGACGCGATTGTCTTCTGCAACGATTACCTGTCCGGACACGGTCCGCTCCTTTAGCACATCAGGAAGAGGGAGGACTCGTATTGATTGAGCCCAGTGTTCAAAGCGGCACTATGAGCCCCCCTGGTTTTACTCTAGTTCACATTTGGCAACATGCGCTGCCTGAACAGCAGCACCCGTGATTTTTTGAACAAGTCTTTTTGGGCTGCGTTCGTCGTGTGACACCAGGACCGACCCAACAAAAAAAGCACGGACCGGAGTCCGTGCTTTGAATTGATCTCGCAAGTGAGCAGAGCGGCATTCCGCAGCTCCGCGGCTTACCATGTCGCATAGTCAGCGTCGTCGACGAAGAACTCACCGGTCGATGGATTGTAGGCCCAGCCGCTTCCGCCGGTCGCAGAGAAAGTGCCGGAGAACTGACGTACTGTGTTGACGCCGGATTTTGCACCCACCTGTGGAGCCGGGAAGGTTCCGCCCTGCAGCGAAGATTTCAATGCAGTCGTGAAGGATGCATACGGAGGATAATTGCCGGTGGTGGCACGATAGAGTTCAATCGCATTGCGGATGGTTGTAAGTGACTGTCGAGTGCCGCTTTCACGAGCGCTGCTGGTGACATCAAATAGTTTTGGTGCAGCGACTGCGGCGATGATCCCCAGGACCAGCACGACAATGACCAGTTCAATCAAAGTGAATCCGCGACGGTTGCGAGAGACTGACATACAAAACGCTCCTCAAGAGTTGACCCTTCACATCCGCTCCAGTTCAACGACGCGATGTTTCAAAACAAAGATGCTGAGCGGTGTTCAGTAGTAACATTAGGTTGAGATTTTGCATCGCGCCGAAACTTGCTGAAAAAAAACCTGCGACGACCTCGGAAGGTCAGATCAGACCGGATTTAACGATTCGTTGACGATCGAAATCCTGGAATTCGGTGCATTCCCCCCCAGGGGTTGTCCCCGTGACCTAAAGTTTCAACCGGAATACTCGGTTTGCTCCAGTGCACAAAATCGTGTGCGGGCACAAATCATCGACTTGGGACGACAGCTATGATTCAGGCCATTTCATGGCAGAACGCTGAACGCGACGGATTCTGTCAGGATCTGCTGGGGGACGACTACGCCCTCTGGAAATGTGATTCAGCGGGGGCAGGACCTCTCGGGGGAACGTTGCTTTTCCATCCTCGCATGTCACACGCCGTCGGCAGTGAAGCCGAAATTGCGCAGCTCGTCACTGAAGTTGCCGGTCAGCGACTTCCAATCGTTCGTCGTCTCAAGTCTGCCGGATACGCATGGGCGGTCCCGGTGACGGGAGCCAAAGAGAGTCTGGTTGCGGTCAGGCTGATTGAGGACAATCCCAATCTGCTGCTGGAGCTGATCAATCGAAGTTCCAGCTGTGCGTGGTCGAGAGAGATTGCGGCACGACAGGCGCAGGAATCACTTGAAGCTCAGAGCGACCAGCTGACTGCCTACGCGGCTCAGGTCTCCGAAGACCTGGAAGAACTGACATGGCTGCGCAGTCTTGCATCGAATCTGGAACTGAGCGAATCGGGTAACAGTGTCGAGCGAATTGCAGAGTCCGTTCTGCCATCACTGTGCCATCTGATCAACGCATCCACTGTGGCCTACATCCGTGATGTTGCCGTCAGCGGTCTCGATGCTCAACTTCCCGTGATCTGGCAGACAGGCGGCGTCCGAATCTCACGTTCACGACTCATGACGATCGTTCAGTCGCTCACGGGGCGCTCTCCGGATCGAACGGTTGTGCGAAACTACTGCCGTCGTGAGTTTTCAGATGAAACTTTCGGCGGCGTTGAATCGTGCATCATTGTTCCGGTGGCCACGGCCTCATGCCGGCTTGGCTGGCTGGTGGCTGTCAACAAGGTCGCCGGTGCTCAGGAAGCCAAAACGTACGGCGATCCTGCATACAAGACGTACATGAGCGAACGCGAATTCGGTTCGTTCGAAGCGAGTCTGTTGAGCGCGACTGCCGTCGTGCTTGCCGCACATGGACGCAACTGCGCCCTGTTCCATGAAAAGGAGCTGCTGCTTCGCGGCGTCATCCGTTCGATGATCAATGCCATCGATGCAAAGGACTCTTATACCTGCGGTCACAGTGACCGGGTCGCCGAGTTTGCTCGACTGATCGCACGGGAACTTGGGCTGGACTTCGACGAATGTGAGCGGATCCACATGACAGGCCTGCTGCATGACGTCGGAAAGATTGGTGTTCCGGACCACGTGTTGAAGAAGCCTGGTCAGCTGACGGAACAGGAGTTTGAGCTGATCAAACAACATCCTGTGGTCGGCTATGAAATCCTGAAACACCTCGAGAACCTCAGTTACGTTCTGCCTGGAGTTCTGCATCACCACGAATCGGTTGACGGATCCGGATATCCACATGGTCTACAA
Organism: Planctomycetaceae bacterium; assembly: GCA_046349695.1. Taxonomy (GTDB): domain Bacteria; phylum Planctomycetota; class Planctomycetia; order Planctomycetales; family Planctomycetaceae; genus SXXK01. The sequence continues at coordinate 10,452 of JAXMBV010000031.1, forward strand.
GGCGAGAGCATTCCGCTTGCGGCCCGAATCCTGGCCGTGGCGGATGCTTATGACGCCATGACCAGTAATCGTCCCTATCGTCGGGGTATGCCGACCGATCGAGCCGAGCAGATCTTGCGGGAAGGGGCAGGACGACAATGGGACGTGCGCTGCGTTGAGGCGTTCTTCCGGACGATTCATGGAATCCGACTCGTCGCAAGTCAGAGGTCTGCGCCACTTCCGGTCGTGAACTCCGCTCTGCCAGTTCAGTAACGTTGCGTTTTCGTGGAAGCAGCGATCAGCCTGCGTAAAGGGGGCCCGTGCAAAGGTGGGGCGAAGCTTACGGTGAGCCGCTGCCGCTAACGCACGCTGGCCGGATGCGCTGGGAGCGTGATTGAGAATCGTGTTCCCTTTCCCACTTCACTTTCACACACGATCTGTCCGTGATGAGCCTCGACGACACGACGCACCGTCGGAAGTCCAAGCCCGCTGCCGCCTGAACGTGTAGAGAAAAACGCCTGAAACATTCGGGCTCGGGTCTTTTCATCCATACCTTTGCCGGTATCAATGACTTCCAGCACCACCTTGTCGTCCCGGACTCGCGTCAGCAGATCGATGGATCCTCCGTCAGGCATGGCTTCAATCGCGTTGCGACAGAGATTCACGAGAGCCTGACGCATGAGTGCTTTGTCGAGCGGAACTGGGGGCAGATCACTGTCGAGGTGTGTTCGCAGCTCTACATCCATGCTGCTGGCCTGCGGTCGAAGGAAGTCGACATAGTCCGCCACGACATCATTCAGGTTGCCATCTTCCAGACGCAGCTCGCCGGCTCGGGCAAACTGAAGAAAGGCGTTCAGAATATCCTCCAGGTTTCGGCATTCGCCCTGAAGACTTCCAATGCGTCGCAGCATGCGGCGGGCACGGGGGGTGTCGTCACCCTCCAGGTCTTCGGCAAGCAGTTCGAGATTCATCCCGATCGTGGAAAGCGGATTACGAATCTCGTGAGCCAGCCCTCCGGCCAGCGTCGCGAGTTCCGTGTTCTGGGCTCGCAGAAGATCCCGTTCCTGCTGTTCCGCTGAGCCTTCCATTGCAGCCCACCATGACTAAAGAAACGCAGGTGGGAGGTCCACCTGCGGTCAGAATTTGAAATTGAATCCGGGGTTCCCGGAGTTCGATCTGCGATCGATCAAAGATGAACCCGCCGAGTGTTTCCCACTCGACGGGCTTCCTTTCTCGACGGCCTATTCCTGATCGTCACCTTCGTCGTCAACCTTCTTGGCTGCCAGAACAGCCTTGCGAGAAAGCTTCACTCGGTTCTGATCATCGACAGCGATCACCTTCACTTCGAAGGTATCACCAATCTTGCAGACGTCGGTGACATTCTTGACGAAGCCATCCGACAGCTCACTGATATGACAGAGACCATCTTTGCCAGGAGCGATTTCGATGAAGGCACCGAAGTCCTTGATCGATGTCACTTTGCCCATGTAGATGCGGCCTGGCTGAATCTCTTCGCACAGAGCTTCTACTCGTGCGAGAGCCATGTCAGCAGACTGAGCATTGGCGGCAGAAATGGTGACGGTTCCGTCTTCGGCGATGTCGATCATCGCTCCGGATTCTTCCTGGATCGCTCGGATCGTCTTTCCGCCTGGACCAATCAGGAGACCGATCTTTTCCGGATTGATGGAAGTCTGGACCAGCTTTGGAGCATGTGTCGACACTTCGGTGCGCGGACGTCGGATCGTGGTCAGCATCTGACGCAGAAGTTCCTTGCGCGCCTTCAGAGCCTGTTCGAGCGTCGCTCGGATAATCTCTTCGCTGATGCCTGCAATCTTCAGGTCCAGCTGAATGCCGGTCACACCGCGACCAGTTCCTGCGACCTTGAAGTCCATGTCACCGAAGTGGTCTTCGTCGCCCATAATGTCGGTGAGCAGCGTGTACTTGTGACCTTCGTCCACAAGTCCGATGCTGATACCGGCGACTGGCTGGAGAATTGGAACCCCAGCATCCATCAGAGCCAGTGTCGCGCTGCAAACAGACGCCATGGAACTGCTGCCGTTGGATTCGAGAATGTCAGAGATGACTCGAACCGTGTACGGGAACTTTTCCGGTGGTGGGATAACCGGAACCACAGAGCGTTCTGCGAGGCAACCATGGCCAATTTCGCGACGACCAGGACCTCGAACCGGCTTGCACTCACCCACTGAGAATGGTGGGAAGTAGTAGTGCAGCATGAATCGAGTGGCTTGTTCGCCGAACAGACCATCGCTCTTCTGCTGATCGCGTGTGGTGCCCAGTGTGGCGGTGGCCAGTGACTGAGTTTCACCGCGAGTGAACAGGGCGGAGCCGTGCACTCGTGGAAGAATCGAAACTTCCGTGCTGACAGCACGGAGATCGGTTGTTGCACGACCGTCGATACGTCGGCCAGCAAGAATCTGGTCACGCACAACTCGCTCTTCCAGATCATGGAAGGCTGTTGCAAACTGTGCCTTGGTCCAGCCGTTTGCGGTGGTTTCTGCTTCGGCCGGGAAGAACTTTTCGATCAGCGCCTTCTTCAGTTCGCGAACTTTCTCAGCTCGCTCCTGCTTCATCTTTGTCGTCTTCGCTTCGGTCAGGCGGTCATACGCTTCTGACTTCAGGACGTCGTAGAACGGGTTGACGGCTGGTTCAGGGAACACAACCGGCGGCAGTTCAGCCTGCTTCACCAGTTCCAGCTGCAGATTGCACAGCGTCTGGATATGGCGATGAGCGAACATGATGGCATCGCCCATTTCCTTTTCCGGAATCTGCTGACCGAAACCTTCGATCATCAGAACGGCGTCGCGTGATCCCGCAACGATCAGATCCAGCTTGCTGGTCTTCATCTGTTCGACGGTTGGCATCAGAACAAGTTCTTCGCCTTCCATGCCAACTCGAACCGCAGCAATTGGACCTCGGAAAGGAAGCCCGGAAACCATCAGAGCCGCGCTTGCTGCTGTGATGCTGAGCACGTCCGGGTCATTCACGCCGTCACAGGACATAACGTTGGACATGACCTGTACTTCGTCCGTGAAGCCCTTCGGAAACAATGGGCGGATCGGGCGGTCGGTCAAACGGCTGGTCAGAATTTCGCGAGTCGTCGGTCGGCCTTCGCGTTTCAGATAGCCACCGGAAAATCGTCCGGCAGCAGCCAGACGTTCGCGATAATCGACGGTCAGAGGAAAGAAGTCTGTTCCCGGACGAGATGGTCCGGACTGAGCGGCCACAAAGACGCTCGTTTCACCAAACTGGAGCAGAACTGCTCCGGATGCCTGCTTTGCCAGCTCGCCGGACTTAATCAGAAACTTCTGACCGGCAAAATCACATTCAACCTGTACCTTCTTCACAATTCATCCTCACCCGGACCAGCCGGAAACGGACTGAGCCCTGTGCAGGATCGTGAATCAGATTCTTCGCTCGTGCAGCAACTTCACGACATCAGGAACGCATGCAGCCGCGGACAACGATTCCGCTCAATGCGATGGCAAACAATCCGGGGAACAGTTTCCCGCCAACGGATTGTTTTTCAACGTCTCTGCAAATTCCGACAACTCAAAGTCGCCACAGGATGCGGCAATCCGCTACGAACCTGCGGCTGCAGTCTTACCTACAAAACCACCACCAAACAATGACACAAACTTCCAGAAAACCAATTACTTCACGACACTAACCAGCGTGTTTTTCGAGCACTTCTGTGCAAACAGAAGCCCCAGAAAACAGAAAGGCGTCGCACCGAATCTTCGAATGCGACGCCCTATCATTACTTTCGAATGTTCAGGCGGCCGATGATCGCCAGATACTTGGCGGGATCCTGTCGCTTCACATAGTCGAGAAGCTGACGGCGACGGCTTACCTTGCTGAGCAGTCCCCGACGTCCCGAGTAATCCTTGGGATGGGTCTGCAGGTGCTCGGTAACTGCCTGAATCTCTGCAGTGAGCACCGCGATTTGCACTTCCGGAGACCCGGTATCACCCGGCTTTGTGGCAAATTCTGCGATGATTGACTGCCTGTGTTCCTGACTAATTGACATTTCTGACCTTTCTTCCGACCCTGCGGGAACAGTCCAGCCGTCGCCGAAACTGCCCTGAAACGCACAAATCGGGGTGTTGAAGTGAAGCCGACAACCGACTTCGAACGGGCGAGATTCTAACGGCAAATCTCGGTGATTCAATCCCGTTCATGAACGTCGCCGGAATCGTCATTTCCCCCGTTTTCACCTCAGAAAATCGCCGTCAATTGCTCAAGGATGGCAAAAATCTCTCCACCAGCGGAGAAATGTGGGGCAGGAATACGTTCGTTTTCCCCAAAGCCGCGTTCTCAAACTGGCCGCGAAAACGGACGGTGACTCCGGTCATTGCTCAAATTCTGTGAACGGCAACGCTGGCGATGCACGTTCGGCAATTCCCTGTTTGAAATGTCGTCGGCAGACCGAGACGTAGCTTTCATTGCCGCCAATCTTGATCTGCTCACCCGACCGGATCGGACGCCCGGCCCCGTCAATTCGAAGCACCATCGTCGCTTTTCGCCCGCAATGACAGATCGTCTTGATCTCTGACAGGACGTCAGCCCAGGCGAGCAGGTGCAGACTTCCTTCGAACAGATTGCCCTGAAAGTCGGTTCGCAAACCGTATGCAAGTACCGGAATGTTCTCCCGGTCTGCCACTTCGCTGAGCTCATAAACCTGCCGCCTCGTCAGAAACTGCGATTCATCGACGAAGACACACGACACATGCTGCTCCCGATGTGCTCGGCGAACAATCTCCAGCAGGGAATCATGTTCATTGAACTTGGTTGCCACGGCAGTCAGTCCAATGCGAGATGAAATGCGACCGTCGCCGTCACGAAAATTCAGCTCCGGAGTCAGCAGCAGCGGCCGCATGCCGCGTTCCTGATAGTTCCACGCCGCCTGAAGCAGCGCAGTCGATTTGCCAGCGTTCATCGCGGAGTAATAGAAATACATCTTTGCCATGACAGTAATCCTCAGTGCTCGTGACGGCCGGATGTTCTCCCTCAGCCCTTTTTGACCTGCTCAAATTCGCCCTGCAAGGTCAGGACAAGATGCCGTCTGCCTCCATGGTTTCGATGTTCGCAAAGATAAATGCCCTGCCACGTCCCTGTCAGCAACCGCCCCTGGCTGACTGGAATCGAGACTGATGATCCCATGAGCGATGCTTTGACATGGGCAGGCATATCGTCAGGACCTTCGCACGTGTGTCTCCACGGATCATCCTCCGGAGCCAGTCGATCCAGGGCGGCGTTCATGTCCCATGTGACGTCCGAGTCAGCATTCTCATTGATCGTGAGCGAAGCTGACGTGTGCCGAATGAAGACGTGCAGCAATCCCACCTGACACTGTGAGAGTTCCGGGATTTCTCTCAGAACATGAGTCGTGATCAAATGACACCCACGCGAATACGACGGCAGAGTGACTTCTTTTTGAACCCAGCTGGTCATGAAAACTTCCTGTAAACACCCTGCAACGCTTTCACATCACATGTAGTGGATCTCGCCAGAGATCCCTGAACTACGTCGCCATAGATCCCCGGACCTTCCTCGCCAGTGATCCCGCAACTTTCGTTGATGATGGGAACTCGGGCGAGTTCCCCGACAAGCCCCATCACCGAGTTGCCTGGCGGACCGCTTCACTCTGCATCAGGTCTTTGACTGAGAGCGGCATGGCATCGCGAAAATCTGATGATGGCTGGTACCCCAGTTTCCTCTGCGCTTTGCCGATGCTGTAGTCCAGATTCAGGCCAAGAAACTTGATGCGGGCGTTGTTGAGCAAAGGGGCCTGCTTCATTCTCAGCAGCTTCCATGTTCGCTCCATCACCTTTGCGAGTACCTTCGCCACCGGCAGGGGAACGATCTTCTTTGGCTTTGCAAGACCTGCCGACTCGCAAACCGTTTCGATGAATTCTCGCTTGGTAACAGCTCTCGGGTCCCGGATGTTGAACACTTCTCCGATCACATCATCTCGCTCAACGGCGAGCCAGATGGCTTCGCAGAGGTTGCCGACAAACGTGTTGTTCATCAGCTTGTCCGGTGATCCGAGATAAGCAAACTTTCCGCTGCGCAATCGGTCGAGCAGCCGAGGCAGCACGGTTCGGTCACGGGGGCCATAAATGAAACCAGGCCGAAGAACGACACCAGGCAGGCCTTTTGTCTTTATCCACTCGCAGACAAGCTGTTCCGATTCCACTTTGGTCAATGTGTAGCCATCAATCCCGGTCGTTGATGGCGGAGTTGCTTCGTCGGTTCCGTAATGATCCTTTCCCTCATAAACGCCAAGAGAACTGATCTGTACCCAGCGTCGAAGGCAATTGCCTGCCATCGCGGCCTGAAGAAGAGCCCTGGTTCCTTCCACGTTGACCTTGCGATAAGCAGCCGTTGGTCCCCAGTCGCCAACCATCGCAGCACAGTGAATAATGACGGTTGCACCGCGAACGGCGTCGCTGAGCGTTTCGGGCTGATCAAGATCTCCATAGACCAGCTCGCAACCCCAGTCTGCGAGTCGCTGTGAGCTGGATGCTGAACGCACGAGACACCGAACATTCAGGTTCATTCGGCGTGCCTGTTCCGCAACATGATTGCCAACAAGCCCCGTGGCTCCGGTGACAAGGACAACATCAGAATCCGAGAGTTTCACGGCAGTAATACTTTCAACATCGAACAGCGATTGTCCTCAATCGCAGCAGGAAACAGGGGTAGTGATTGAAGCGGGGCGTTCGGCTGCTCCCGCTTCCGGATGGGCCCTTCACGGTGGCTGGCGACGAGCACGCTCTATTTGGACTCGGCCTTCATGTCTGCGGAGACCTTTTCGGCAGCCCGCAGCACTCGCATGACATTCCCACCCAGAATCTTGTGGATCGACTCACGATCGTAACCACGATCCAGAAGCAGCTGAGTGATTCGCGGATAGGTGGCAACACTCTCAAGCTGCTCCGGCAGACGCGACACACCATCGTAATCGGAACCGATTCCCACATGGTCCACACCGCAGTGTTTGACCAGATGATCAATGTGGTCCACTACGTCGTAGATGGTTCCAGTGGCTTCCTTGTCCTTCTTCAGTGTTTCCGTCGGAGCGACGAACCCGGAGAAGAAGTTGACCATGATGACACCGCCATTGGCGGCAACCAGCGGAAGCACGTCATCCGGAACGTTGCGAGGATGATTGTTGATCGCATGGGCGCTGGAATGGGAATAGATCACCGGAGCTTTCGTCACCGCCAGCGAGGCCTTCATGGTCGCAGGGGATACATGCGAAAGGTCCACCAGCATTCCCATCCGATTCATTTCCAGAATCACTTCACGTCCAAAATCTGACAGGCCATTGACTCGGGGAGTATCCGTGGCCGAATCCGCCCACGACAGCGATTTCGAATGAGTGAGCGTCATGTAACGGCAACCTTCATCGTAAAGACGATGAAGATTCCCAATGTCGTTTTCGATGCTGTAGCCGCCTTCCACACCCATCATCGACGCGATCTTGCCGGACTTCACGATGCGTTCGATGTCATCGGCCGTTGAGGCCATTTCGAAAGTCTCTGGGTATCTCTTCACCATCGTCTTCACGATCGAGATTTGATGGAGAGTCTGAGACAGCGCGTCTCCTGTCGCATCCGCGGAAGCCGGAACGTACACCGACCAGAACTGCGCCTTGACTCCGCCTTGTTTGAGGCGCGGAATGTCGGTGTGCAGTTTGGGCTGATCCTTTGCGATGTCGAAGTTGTCGAACGAAGAGTTTCCGATATCGCGAATCATCCAGGGAAGATCGTTGTGCCCGTCGAACAGCATCCCGCTGAAATGAACTTCCGTTGCCTTCGGGGAGACGGTCACTACTTTCTTTGAGTCCGCCTTTGCATCATCCGGTCCGTCCGCGAAACACAGGGCAGACAGTGTTCCTGACAGGCCCAGAAGCAAACTGAGGAGAGTTGTTGTCCGCATTGAAAAGTCCATCATGACAGAACGTTCTGAAAAATAGGTCGCTGCCAGTTGGCATCCGAACGTTGGGTGGGGCCGCCAACTCGAGAATGCGATTCCGGGTGTTTGGCATCAACTCTCGAACTCTAGCGTCCGGTACTCGGTTCTGACAGTAACACAAGCATTTGCGGAGACTGTTGAAACGCTTACGCTCCCAAATTCTCGAAAGCACCATTGCCAGCGGTATCGACCGCAAAAACCAGAACAGGGGTACAGGCAAGGGAGGTTGTCAGATTTCCTGCAGAGTTCGTTGCGAGCGCTTGCCACGACCTTGTTCACAGTTGAGAATCCGGCAAGTTGATTGAACGAAAACGGCTCAAAGGAGCCTCCAGAAGGTCTGCACCTCCGTTGGTGGGCTATGGGAGCGTTCGTGGGACCGCACTTTCGGACTATGGAATCGGCCAGGACTTCGGCATGGTTGCAGTAAGCACCAGAGTTTTTCGCATGTGGGTCGCCATCGGGGGATTGGTGGCGATCATCCCAGCTGCCTTTGGGCAGGATGAAGAGAAACCGCTGACAATTTTCCGAAGAATGGGCCAAGCGGCCGGACAAATTCTAGGCGGACAACCACCGGTTGCGATGGTCCAGCAACAGCAGGCCTTTGCCGTGCCAATGATGGCCAACGGGCCACAGGGCCAGCCCTCTGAAAAAGAGCGAGAAGAGTTTAAGGCGCGTTCCGAAGCCTACGTGGCCGCATTTCGCAGCTGGCTGATCGAAGTTTGCGAGCTGACGCCGGAGCAACAGGCCCTGTTTGATGAGGGCGTGAAAGCAGAACTGGCAACGATCCAGAAGGCATACTCCGAGGAATCGGACGTCAATCGTCAGCACGCAGCGATGGGAGATACCTATCCCCTGATTTTTCCAATCAAGGGCGAACGGACCGCAAAGATCGATCGCGCTCTCAAGAAATACCTGGAGGCGAATCTTCTGACTGACGTTCAGAAGCAAAAGTATGAAGCAGCAATGAAGGAACGGGCAGAATGGCAGTCGGAACAGTTCCGCACACTCATCCTGCAGATCCTCGACAGTCAGCTGTACTTCAGTGGCGAACAGCGAACAAAACTGGGCGACACGCTAAAAGAAACAAACAAGATCAAACACCCCCTGTACACGTTTCAGCCACAGTCGTATTACCTCCCCTACGAATCGATTGACGTCCTGGTTCCGTCGGCATTTCGTTCGGAAGTGCTCGAGAAACCTCAGCAGCGACGGCTGAGGGACCTGGGACAAAACAGCAACAGCAACACGATCTTTCAGTCGTCGGAAGGTCAGGAGGGCTGGGAACGAACCATCAAGAGCACTGCGGAGAATTACCGTGAGATGATGCTGCTGGCGGCCGAGGTTCGAATCGGGTGGTACCGTCGTGAACTGAAGCTCAGTGATGACCAGGTCGCCGCGCTTCAGATTGCTGCGAAGGGTGCCACGATTTCGGAAGTCACGGAATGGAAAGAGCAGGCTGAGAGCACGATTGATCAAATGGTGCAGCAGATGGCTCGGTTTGGAGGCAACTTTGCCTTTGGAACGGCATCACTGAACGCGCAATCGCTGGACAGCGCTCAGATCTGGCAGCAGGCCATTGAGAGTATCTCGGCGTCAGAAATCATCCAGGCACGGACTGCGAATGAACGAAACATCATGGCCGGATCGGTCGCAGCGCTTTTCGACCAGGAAATGTGGATCCTTCCGTCGCAGCGGCAGAAGGTCATTGACGCGATTGCTCCGACACTCCCGGCCAGGTTTTCAAGCATTCAGTATTCAGAGTATTTCAGGGATATGGTGCTGATCTGCCATCCCCTGTGCAGGTTCGACGAAAGCCAGAAGAAGGCGACTTTTTCTGATTCTCAACAGGCGGTCTTCGATTTGCTGGCAAAGCATTTTCGATATCGCGCTGAAAACGGCTACGCCGAATTCAGTCTAAGAAATCAGGGCACGTTCCATCTCACGCTATCCCGATAAATCCAGGTGAAGATTCCAATCCCAACAGGACAACAGACCTTATTATGAGCACTACAACAGCTTCTCAGCTGCAGTCGGATGATGTAGCCGCAATTGACGAACTTCGTGATATCTATCGCCGACTTCGACAGGAGCTGTCGAAGATTATCGTCGGTCAGGAATCTGTCATTGAACAGCTTGCCATCTGTCTGTTTGCTCGCGGACATGCTCTCCTGATGGGGGTGCCCGGACTGGCGAAAACTCTGCTGGTAAGTCGCCTCGCAGAAACGATGTCGCTCAGCTTCAGCCGCATTCAGTTCACGCCTGACCTGATGCCAATGGACATCACAGGGACGGACATTCTTCAGGAATCAGGAGACGGACGACGTCACTTCGAGTTCATCAAGGGACCGGTCTTCGCCAACATCGTTCTCGCCGACGAAATCAACCGCGCTCCTTCAAAGACTCAGGCCGCCATGCTGGAAGCGATGCAGGAGCATCGAGTCACCGTGGTGGGGCGTCCCTATTCGCTTGATCCGCCGTTCTTTGTGCTGGCAACTCAGAATCCGGTGGAACAGGAAGGAACCTATCCGCTTCCGGAAGCCCAGCTGGACCGCTTCATGTTCCTGATCTCCGTGGATTATCCGTCACGCGCGGAGGAACTGGAGATTGCTCGAACCACCACCGGCGGTTCTGTTCCACGGCTCGACCATATCATCGACGGTCAGACCGTTCAGCGGTTTCAGGAACTGGTGCGACGGGTTCCGGTTCCTCAGCATATCTACGAGTTCGCTGTCGATCTTGTTCGTCGTACTCGGCCCGGCCTGAAGGAATCTCCGGACTGGCTGAAGCCACTCGTCTCCTGGGGCGCTGGTCCTCGCGCGGTGCAGTATCTGATTCTTGGTGCCAAGGCGCGAGCGGCTCTGACGGGAAGTTATATGGCACGCCTGGAAGACCTGATGGCGGTCGCGGAGCCGGTGCTGACGCATCGAGTTCTGACGACGTTTGCTGCGGAGTCAGAGGGAATCCACAGCAAGGAAGTTGTCCGTCGACTGGTCGAAGAACTGAATCGCGAGCAGGTTCGGTAGTCGTCGCGACGGCGTTTCGATCATTCGAAGCCTGTGAAGATTCGCTGGTTGCAGAACCCTCTTTCCAACAGACAGTCTGATTATGCGGGAATTTGTCGATCCACGAGTTGTCTCACGCCTGCAGGGCCTGGCGCTGGATGCTCGGACTCCAATGATCGGAAGCGTCTCGGGGCGTCATCGAAGCCCGACTCGCGGTTCCAGTCTGGAGTTCAGTGAGTATCGAAAGTATGTGCCGGGCGATGACACTCGACGTCTGGACTGGCGAGCCTGGGGCCGAAGCGATCGCTTCTATATCAAAGAATTTGAAGCTGACACGAACCTCCGCCTGTGTCTGATTGTTGATGTCAGCGGATCAATGAATTTTGGTCCCGGCGGCGGATCTGCACCGGGTACCACAAAACTCGATTACGCCCGTCGCATTGCGGGAACTCTCGCCTACCTGGCATCAGGTCAGGGGGACGCTGTGGGGCTGTATTGTGCAGGTCAGTCGTTCCAGCGTGAGATTCGCCCGAAACGAAGTCCGGCACACCTGAAGTTCATCCTGGACGAACTGGGGGACATGAAGGCGGGAGGCGAAACCGGACTTCCAAAGACTCTGCACGAAGCTGCCGAACGCATCGCGCAACGGGCCATGGTGATCGTGATCTCAGACCTGTTCATGTCTCCGGAAGAACTTCGAAGCAGCTTTCAGCACCTTCGATTTCGCAAGCATGATGTGGTCATGTTCCACCTGATCGAACAGAACGAGATCGACTTTGAATTCGATCGTCCTGTCCGATTTGTGGACCTCGAAGGCATGGGCCCGCTGCTTGTTGATCCCACAATGATTGCGAAGGAATACCGTCAGGCTGTTCAGACATGGCTTGAGGAACTGCGCATCGTCTTCCGTGATACCGGCGTGGACTATCACCGAATCAACATCAATGAAAACTATGCCGACGTTCTGGCTCGGTTCCTCCTGGCTCGCAAAAAATGACGTTTCTACAACAATCGTTTCTGTTCGCTCTGCCGCTGATCGCACTGCCGATTCTGATCCATCTGATTAATCAGAACCGCTACAAGACGATCAACTGGGCAGCGACCATGTTCCTGCTTCAGGCCAAAAAAATGGCTCGAGGCATGGCGCGGCTGCGTTATATCCTGATCCTGATTGCCCGCATGCTGGCGATCGCAGGGTTGATTTTTGCCGTCAGCCGACCGATGGCCGGAGGCTGGCTGGGCCTTACGAACAGCGGTGCTCCGGATCTGACGATGATCATCCTCGATCGGTCCGTCAGTATGGAGGAACAGGATCCGAGGACAGGGGTTTCCAAACGCGAAACTGCCCTGGAAAAGCTCTCTGCGGCATTTCGTGATCTTGGCCGGAATACTCGCATTGTCCTGTTCGACAGTGCCACGGGGAACCGACACGATCTTTCCGAATCTTCGGCACTGGCTGAACTGCCGGAGACATCCGCATCATCGACCGCTGCCGACATTCCGGCAATGCTTCAGTCCGCCGCGGAATATCTGGAGGCCAATGAATCGGGGCGAACCGACGTCTGGATCTGTTCCGATCTTCGCCAAAACGACTGGTCTCCTGGCAGCGGACGATGGGAATCTGTTCGCAAGGTTCTTGGCGAACGCCAGGGAACTCGAATCTATCTGCTGGCCTATGAACAGAACATTCAGGAAAACCTGGCCATCTCTGTCAGCGGTATTCATCGACGCGAGACACTGGAAGGTGCTGAGCTGGTGATGGACATCAAGGTGACCAGAGCGGCTCCGACGGACACAGCCGTTCGCGTCCCCCTGACGTTCGTCATCAACGGCGCTCGGTCTACGCTCGACCTGGAACTGACGGGAGCACAGCTGGTTCGCAACGGACACACGATTCCTATTGACCGCGAATCCCGCCGTGGCTGGGGCCGAGTCGAATTGCCGCGCGATGCGAACAGTTCCGACAACCTCTGGAATTTTGTGTATGCAGAACCTGCTGTGCAGAAGAGTGTCATCGTTTCCGAGGAAGGGGAAGTCGCGAACTTCCTGAAGATCGCGGCCTCAACTCCTTCGGATCGAAGTCTCGTTTATCAGGCAGAAGTGATCCCTCCGGCAAACGTGGAGTCCATCGTTTGGGACCAGACTGCGACCGTGTTCTGGAACGCTCCTCTGCCGCAGGGGGCAGTGGCCGAACTGATCGATGCTTTCGTTCGGAAGGGCGGATGTGTGATGTTCTTTCCGCCGGAGTCACCGGATGAATCCGCGATCTTCGGTTATCGCTGGGGGCAGTGGCAGGAACCTCAGGAGAGTGAAAATTTCGCTGTGCTCCGATGGCGAACGGATGAAGACCTTCTGGGCAACACGCTCAGCGGCACTCCACTGCCGGTCGGCCAGCTTGCCGTTTATCGTGCCTGCGAACTCATGGGAGATACCGGAACCGCTCTGGCTCAGTTGAACGCCGGTCCGCCACTGCTGTTGCGAGCCAATACCGATCATGGTGCCGTCTGGTTCTGTTCGAGCCTGCCTTCCTCAGAACACTCGAATTTCGTCAGCAACGGCATCGCTTTCTATGTGATGGTGCAGCGAGCGATTGCTCGAGGTGCGGCCGCTTTGGGCTCGGCTCGGCAGTATCCTTGTGGAAGTCTCGCTGAGAATGCCGGTGACCTCTGGAAGCCGCTGGATGAAGATTCCGCCAGGGTCCTTGTTTCCCAGAGAACGCTTTCGAACGGGCTGTACTCCGATGGAGACGTGTCACTCGCCTTGAATCGACCACTCAGTGAAGACCTTGGTGAGACGATCACAGACGACACTCTCAGCCAGCTGATGAGCGGGCTGAATCTGACGCGAATCAACGATCAGGCCGGAAGCTCCATGGCGCTCGCGACGGAAGTCTGGAGAACATTTTTGATCGCCATGATCATTGCACTCCTTGCGGAAGCTCTCTTGTGCGTTCCGGATCGTCAGGTCGCGAAGAAGCCGTTGACGTCCGGCAACCCCGGTCGACCCAATTGATCGATCCCGGCGTTCTTTTGATCCGCGAGGGTTCTGAGAATTTCGATGAACATGCCACCGGTGATTCATATTGTTGGCCGCCGAAATGCCGGCAAGACGACTCTTGTTTGTGAACTGATCACGGTACTGTCCGAAAAGGGACTTCGTGTCGGCAGTGTCAAGCACACGCATCACCATCACGAACTGGACACGCCCGGAAAGGACTCGCACCGGCATCGCATCGCAGGCGCTGCTGCCGTCGGAATATTGTCCCCTCAGATGACCGCGATGTTCATTCCCGGAGATCGCCAGGCCGCTGGTAATGATCGGTATGCCGCATTTACGCCAATGTTCATGGCATGCGATCTCGTGATTGTGGAAGGAGATCTTCAGGCGAAAGCAAAGCGGCTGGAAGTCTGGCGGGCGGATCTCGCAGAGCCTCCGTATGCCACCGAAGATCCCGCAATCAACGCCGTGATATCGGATGATGCGGTGACCGAAGTGTCCTGTCCCGTTTGGCGCAGAACTCCGGTTGAGGAAGTGGCACGGCAACTGCTGAACCTGGCAAGGCTGACTTACTGAGCAACCTGAAGAGGGTGCCGGCTGCGATAAGACTCGATCGCCTTCGCCCGCTCATCATCGCTGTTAAACCCAAGCGAATGGGGCTGGAACAGTGTTTCTTCGGAGCGTGCTGCATTCAATCCGACAGCCTCCAGAGATTCTTCCCGCAAGTACACCGCGACGGCCAGAGCTACGTCCGACGCCTGAACACGGTAGTCCGCAGCAAAGTCAGAACCCGGCATCGCATTCTGGACCGACTGACCTCGAGCCGGCCAGAACCGACCCTGCGAATTCATACTCGCTTCGATCAATGGAAGGGACTCCACGTCCTTCATTTTGCCAAGGGTCAAAAGAGCCCAGCATTCGACCGGACCGGTCCTGCGACTCTTCAGCACCCAGCGCGAAAGTTCGATGCCTGCAGGTGATTCCAGTTTCATCGCAAACAGCAGTTCCGCATCGAGAACATTATGTTCACGCAACAGCCAGTGCTCTGTGATGGATGCAATCGCCGGAGCATGAATACCGTTCTTCACCAGACGGTGAAACTGCGGATGGCTGAGTGCCACGTTGATGTTGGACTGCGTCACGCCCGTCAGCCGAATTCCAGGCTCGGTTCCAGCCACCATCAAAGTCAGCACGGACGCTACAGGAAACTGGTCGGAATCGGACTTCATTAATTTTTCGACCGCGATGCTTCGATCCAGCATTACCGAAGGAAGACCATTGGGATTGAAACGAAGCGTGCGGAAAACGGCTGGTTCCGCCTCCAGCATTTCCCCGAACACCAGGACCGCAGAGTCTTCACTTTCCACAAGGGCACGAATTCGTGTCCAGCCAGGCAGCGTTGCCGCCTTGTCAGCAGAAGGGGCCTTCAGAAAAGCCTGCACGGGTGCTTCGAAGAACCGGGTCTGCAACTTCTCAATGATCACGGTCAGCTGATTCTGAGTCTCGCCGGTCGCCGTCTTTGCGATCTCCAGCAACACAGTCAGCCCCGGCTCCTCCAGTTTCAGCAGCCCGGCCTTCGCCGCATTTCGTTGAGCAAAATCCGGGGACTCCAGTTGCGCGACCAGCCTTCGAACTTCCGCGTTTACGTCCCCCGGTTGAGCACCTGAACGTGTGTTCCCTGTCTCTGTCTGAGCCCACAACTCACCCTGAGCCAGCAGGCCGCTGGCAAGAACGAGGGCAAGAATTGTGGAAACTCTGGCAGGCATCGGCGGGACAACGGGTTGGATTTCAAAGCTTAGAGAAGGCTGAAGGAAGCCCGGAAGTTTAGAAACAGTGGACTTCGGCTGAGAGACGAGGTTCCTGAAGAATCCTATCGCACTCGGGAGACGTGGTTGGAGATTTGCGTCAAATCACTGGTTTTTCGGCCGTCTGTTCAGTCTGGAACGGCAAAACTGGCAGAAAAGTACGGGGCTCACGGCCATCGTTGGGCGGGCGTCGAGCATCCGGAATGAGTCGGATCCTGGGGTGGCGGGATCCGAGAAAATTCCGATCGGGAAAACTGGCAAAGCAGTGGTTGAGAAAGCGATGGGATGTCGATAAACTCCTGCCCTTTTGAAAAATCCCGGGCACGACGTGTGCTGGGAGATTTTGCCTGGTGACACCGATTGTCCCGGGTGATGCACGGAATAATGGTGCGATTGGAGCGACTATCGTGTCAATGGACAAGACCCTCAGAACTCGTCGCGGCAACAGCCGTTCTCGAAACGTCCTGACCCGTGGTGAGCGTATTGCTCGCCTGCAGGAAGAAGATCGATTCTCTGCTGGCCGTAGCCCGTTCGGACTGCCAAAGGTTCGAGTACAGAAAGCTCTGGCTGGCAAGAAGAAGAAGAAGACTGCTGAAGAAGGTGCTGCGGCTGCGACCGCCGCCCCAGCTGCCAAGGGCAAGAAGTAGTCAATTCGCCGGCTAACGGCAGAAACACAAAGCAGGCTTGCTGAATCAGGCAAGCCTGCTTTTTTTGCTGCGCAGTAATCGTAGCCATCACTCTCCGAGTGATGCCATGCGATTCCCCAAATACACTTTGCCCAAACGAACACCGTGTGCCCGTTGCAAACCGGTGAAGAGATAACGCAGAGCCCCCCAAAAACAACAGCCCCAGCCCCGCTTCATGCCAGGCGAACGGCCCGCCAGGCAGCCGCCACTACGACAGGCTCAGGCCCGTGGGGCGTGACTTCAGCCGTTCTCCCAGCCGTGGCATCAGACCATAGGCCAGAGCAAGAATCTTGATCGGATGGAGCGTCGGGATAGTGCTGCCCTGTTCCATCTGCATCCGGCAGCTGCTGCAGTCAGTGACGCCGGCGACGGCATCGATGCTGCTCATCGCAGAAATCAACTCCTTGCCGATCTGAAGACTGCGCTGAAAGTTCTCAGCAGCAAGGCCAAATGTTCCCGCCATACCGGTGCAGCCCTTCTCCAGGATCTGCACCTCCACACCAGGCACCAGCTGCAGAAGCTCCAGCATTGCAGCCCCTTTTCGCATGGCTCGAGTATGGCAGGGAGTGTGCCACGCCAGCTTGAGATTCAGCGGCGTAAAGTCACGTTTCAGCTTGCCACGACGCAGCAGCTCAAGAAGAAACGAACCTGCATCCTGAGTCTGCTGAGCAACGATTTCCGCATCGTTTGATGACAGGAGCATGGGGTACTCCTGAGTCAGACACAGCGCCGCTGAAGGCTCGGTGCAAAGAATCGGATAACCTTCACGGGCGGGCTCCGCGAGTTCTCGGATATTCTGTTCGGCGACAACTCGAGCGGCCGCAAGATCAGCCACTGAAACCATGGTCATGCCGGAAACAGTCTGGTTCCGTGGGACAAACACCCGGAATCCATTGTGTTCCAGAACTCGAACAAATGCCTCCGCCAGCTCCGGATCGTGGTGGTTCGCAAAGTAGTCCACAAAGTAGACCACGGTTGGTCTCTGGCTTCCTGGTGCTCCCGTATTGTCCTGACGCTGCACGCGAGGTGATTCGAGAAACGGAGTGTGGCTGAATTTCGGCAATCGGCGCTGGGCGGCAATTCCAAGGAACCGTTCAAAGACGCGGCGAGCCAGTCCGTTCCTGAGCATCCAGTTGGTGAAGAAGGAAAACCTCGAAGCCGCTCGGGCGTAGGTATGAACTCGCGACAGCAGCCAGCCGGTCTTTGTCAGACCATGAGCCTGAACATACTGAGCGCGTGCTTCCAGCAGCAGATGAGGAATATTGACCTCTGACGGACAATCCACCTGACACTGCTTGCAGTTGAAACAGCTGTCCAGAACCGGTCGCACCGAATCATCTGACAGCAAGTCAACAAGTCCCGGCGAACACACGGCTCGGCGAAGCACATTGGCGCGGGCTCGAGGAGTCACTTCTTCGTCGCCGTCGTTCTCCACGAACGGACACATTCGAGTCGCCGGCGCGGTGATTCGGCAGCTTGCACAGCCATTGCA
Organism: Planctomycetaceae bacterium; assembly: GCA_046349695.1. GTDB lineage: Bacteria > Planctomycetota > Planctomycetia > Planctomycetales > Planctomycetaceae > SXXK01. Next base: position 28,414 of record JAXMBV010000031.1, read on the forward strand.
TCTGACGGCTGCATCCGCCGCTTCATCGGCTGTCCACGACAACTGCATCACCGGCAGCAGCGGAGTCGCTCCCGCCGTGCCCGGCTTCTCCGCTGGACGTGTTCGGCGAAGATGGCGAATGGTCAGCTGGGGATCGTTGCTGATGATCTTGTCAGGATTCAGCAGACGCAGCGGATCAAAGAGATCCTTCAGCTGCTGAAACACGCGATACAACTGACCGTACTGAGTCCGAATGAACGAGGTCCGGGAATATCCGTCGCCATGTTCTCCGGAAATGGATCCGCCGGCCTGAATCACCTGACGATACAAGTCCCTCGCAATCGGTTCCAGCAGTGTTTCGTCGCCACGATTCGGCACTGGCAGAATTGGACGAAAATGCAGCTGTCCCGAAGCAGCGTGCGAATAAAGCGTCGCTGTGACTTCGTGCTTCTGAAATGTCTTTTGGGCTGCAACCAGAAACTCCGCCAGCTTCTCCGGAGGAACTGCCACATCTTCGACAAATGGCAGTGGCCTTGAGGCCCCTTTCAAACTGGCCAGCAGCGAGACTACCTGTGATGGAAGCGACCAGAGAAACTCAACGTCTTCAAAGGTGGTTGCTTCACGAGTCGTTCGGAAGTCAATCGCCCGGTCTCGCAGCAGCCTCTGAGCATCATCGAGACGCTGCTGCACCTCCCGCAGACTTGAGCCGGGAAATTCCACTATCAGACAGGCTTCCGCTTCAGGAAGAATAATGTCTCGAAATCGAACGTCCGATCCACGACCAAGACTCAGCAGTCTTCGGTCAAGAAGGTCGCAGGCGCTGGGATCCAGCGGAAGAATCTGCTGCATCGCCAGGATCGCCTGTTCCATCGTGCCAAACATCAGCATGCAGGCCGAGCGATATTCGGGCAGAGGCATCGTATACAGCGTCGCCTCGGTGAAGATCGCAAGAGTCCCTTCAGAACCTGTCAGCAGGCGAGGCATATCGAGCATATCGCCACGCAGAATGCCTCGCAGCATGTAGCCGCAGCAGTTGCGAAGCAGCGGAGGCTGCTGTTGCTGAATCAGCAAATCATTGTCTCTCAACAAACCGGAAACACGTTCGATCAGTTCTGTTTGACGTGTCAACGGCGTCAGCGAGGACAGCTTCAGGCCGTCTGCTTTGTTTGCAAGTCCCGGCACCATCCCTGCAGTGAAATCGACAACGCTGGGGCCTTCCTGCCGAGGCCTCAGGAGGGATTCCCGTCCAAACTCGATGCGCTGGCCACCGGAAAGGACACATTCCAGACTGACAACATGATCGCGCGTCGAACCGATTCGAACAGCGTGTGATCCTGCCGCATCAACGCCCAGCATCCCTCCAATCGTCGTGACTCGACTGTTCGACGGGTCAGGTGCAAAGTAACGTCCGATTTCACGGAGCTGCCGGTTCAACTGCTCGCGAACGACTCCTGGCTGAACCCGAACTCGATCTCCCTGCACAGAGAGGATCCTGTTCATGTGCCGGGAAAAGTCCAGCACTATTCCCTGCCCGATGGCGCCGCCGGCCAGTCCGGATCCGGCACCCCGCGGAATGATGGGAATCCCATGGTCGGCTGAATACGCCGCAACCCGCTCCACGTCGCGCGAAGACCTGGGACAAACAACGGCCACAGGCTCGACTTCATACAGGCTGGCATCCGTCGAGTACAGCGCAAGGGCAGCGGGATCGACGCGTACTTCGCCTTCGACCACGTCCCTCAAGTCTTCTGCCAGTCTGCGCCGTAGTTCTTCCACAGGTGACTGCTCTTTTGCCCAGGATACTTCCGCTGCCGACGGATCAGGCAGGAGTCCCAGCCTGCCGCTGTCGCAATTGTTGCTGACGATAACGTTCTGCAGTCTCCAGGTCGAATCTCGGATGGGCATCATCCATTGCAGATTTTCGATGCCGCGCGCCACATCTGTAACAAACCAACATGTCTCCCATCCAGGAATACAGGACCATGTCGATCAGGGCGGCAGCCCCCAGAAAACTGAGAGCCGTAATGGGCATGTACCACGCACAGGCAATGCAGCTGCAAATTGCCGCCGTGGCGACGATCGCAAGGCCAAGGGCCGGAGGAAAATCCTTCTGCCGCCACAGGTCATCACACCCACAGATCCGGCACCTGCAGACATTTCCCTCGCGAAAGTCGTCAGCGCCTTCGTTGCGAGTCCAGCCACATCCGTCACAACCCACAGCAGCGGCAGGAGGCTCAGGACGCGTCACCCGGTTGGTCTGACACACCGGGCATTGAAAAATGATATGACCTGCCATCCGCCTGTCCTCTCACAGGATTCCCGATCCGTGCTGTGAACGATGCGATTCCTTCAAAATGGAATCTGCAGTGAACGTTCCAGCAATGCTGCTGACATCTCACCCATAAATACCAGAATCAATCCGGCAAACAATACTCCTGTGGCAGACTGAGTATTTCGGTACTTCAGAATCCTGATTACCAGAACGGATGTGACAGCCGGGACCAGTATCCCACCCACCAGTCGCACACTCAGCCAAAGCACGGATGTGGTATCGCGAGCGGAAAACCCCGGAGACAGCAGCGACACTGTGCTCGCCAGAAGTCGAACTCCGGAGGCAATCCCCAGCAGCACCGCGAACCAGCGCAGTGGCTGGATCGACATGGTCGGGGTCGTCAGGTACCAGTGCCCCAGCAGCATTCCGGTCAGAGCTGCCCCAGCACACCGGCGGACGCGACATCCGAAAAAACCTGCTGCCATGCCGGCACGACTCTGATCACACACAGCCCCTGAATCACCATCGTCAGGATGCAGAGAACTCCCAGCAGATAAATGCAGATGTTCCCTGGCGCACGGCGACTCAGTTTCCACAGGATATGCCCCACGTACGCGACGATTGCTGACACAATCATCAATCCGCGAATCCACCGCGAGGTCTGAATGGCCGCCGCCTGTTCGTCTGAGCTGACAGAAGCCGGGTCGAGCTCTGTAAACGCCCCCGGCTCAATTGCCATGGACACCAGAACAGCCAGGCCCAGCGCGACCAGCATCTGAATTCGAAAGAAACCGTCCGTCACATCTTTGCGTGGCATCAACAGCCACATCAAAACGATGCCGGTCAAAAGCTTGATAACGAACAGGGCAACCATGGAACCAACTTGCTGGGAACGCGTCTACTTACCGTTAATCAGCGCCATCGCTTCCGCGCGGCTGCCCAGATTATTACGGAAAAGTCCGCGAACGGCACTCGTCACAGTCAAAGCGCCCGGCTTTTTCACTCCCCGGATTGTCATGCAGGTGTGCTCCGCTTCGACAACCACAATGACACCCTTTGCCGACAGCTCGTTTTCAATCAGGTCGGCGATCGTGTGAGTCATTCGTTCCTGAACCTGCGGACGTCGAGCAACTTCGTCAACGACGCGAGCCAGTTTGCTCAAGCCAGTCACCTTCCCACGAGGAATGTACCCGACGTGTGCTTTGCCCATGAACGGCAGAAGATGATGCTCGCACATGCTGTTGAAGGAGATGTCTCGCACCAGCACCATCTCGTCGTACTGTTCTTCAAACACTTTTTGCAGATGCCGACCAGGCTCAACATGCAGGCCGCCGAAGATCTCTGCGTACATGCGAGCCACTCGTGCCGGAGTTTCCTTCAGACCATCTCGGTCCGGGTCTTCGCCAACCGCCAGCAGAATCTCGCGAACCGCCGACTGAATTCGCAGTTGATCAACAACACGTGCTTCCGGAGGAATCGCTCCTCCCGCCAGAATGGAATTCAGATCCGACATTGAGTCTTCCTGGAGAATGGGTCCCGGGGCAGATGGAACGCTGCAGGACAACGTTCCAGAGTCAGGATTCTAGGAAGGCCACTGCGCCCGCACAGTTGCCAGGTCTCAGATTCACCGGATCAGCACACTTTTTGGAACGGCAATGCCAGTTTTTCAGATGATTCCAGCATCCCGACTCCGCATTTCTATCGAACAACTGTCATTTCCGGGAATGACCGACCGATCCCCGCGCACCCGTCATCCCCAAGCATGCGGGGACCCAGCACTCGACTCGCCCCAACCAACCACCGCCACCCGGGTTCACCCCGGTGGGACCCGGTTTTTGCACTACCAGACATGGCCCGACGCATCAGTCCGGAAAACTCATCAGCGCTGATCAGCACCATTCAACTCAACGCGCCCAGTCCTCCTTGTCTCAAACTTCCGTGTCATCACCTGCCAGCGATTCAGGCCCAACGTGCCGCAGGGCCTGAAATGGCGACGCATGACGATGTCTGTCGCCGCTTCGCGGCGTCGGGACGGTTTGTAGGTTGCACGAATTGTCCGCGTCCTCGAATCAGTCATCCCAGCGGTACGCGGCCTTTGCATTCTCCGCCAAGAACTTTGCTGCCGCGCGTTCTCCTTTGGTCAGGAAGTACTCACGCACGATCTTCACAACGGTTTCCAAAGGCGCGCCGCGGTCCGAGACTGGCCAGTTACTGCCGAAGATCAGCCGGTCCTCACCAAAGGCTCGCCAGAGCCGGTCCAGCACCGGCAAATAGTACGCGACATCCTGAGGTGCCGGTTTCGTGCGTGTCTGTTCCACCAGGGCCGACACTTTGCAGAAGACGCCGGGATGCTTCGCTGCGTTCTCAATCCCTTCTGTCCAGGCTGCAGGTGGTTCTTTGCCGTTGATGGGGAGGTTCCCAATGTGATTGATCACGATTCGAAGTTTTGGCAGATGAGCAGCAAGCGTCGCAACCTGCTGAGGCGTGTCGGGACCTCCATTCACATCAAGTTCCATGTTGTGATCTGCAAGCTGGCTGCAGCGCTCAATGAGTTTTCCGCCGGTCATGAGTCCCCTGGAAATATCTCCCGATCCAATGCGAATTCCCCGAAAGCGCGGATTGCGAGCGAAGCGGTTGACCTGTTCGGAAAATGCGTCTCCGGAAATGTCGATGTGCCCAACAATTCCCAGGAGGAACGGATCTTCTGCTGCGAGGTCCAGCAACCACTGGTTGTCTTCAGGCCATGAACTGGCTTCAACAACGATGGTTCCAGTGACACCTAACGGCTTTGCAAGGGACTTGAAGCTGGCCGGCAGGACCGTTCGGTACAAACTGGTGTCCTGTTTACCTGGCCACGGAACTCCCTGCGGACGACTGGGGTCATAGAAGTGTGTATGGCAATCGATGATCGGGATGGACGGTTTGTCATCATCGCCAAACAGGGATCTCGACAGGAGCGTACCCGTTCCGATCGCTGTGGCGGCCAGAGACTGTCGACGCGTCATTCGTCCGAAACTGCGAGACATGATCTCTGCAACCCTTCAGCAAATTCTTAAGGACGTGCGTCAATCAATCGTGCCAGCGCCGCCGGGATTATCAGGATCAGGGCATCCGCGATCTGATTACTCAGCCTGTCACGTCAACAAGGCGAGGTCCGATCAAGTCAAAACGTGGCGTGACCCCCAATCCCGGTTCGCCTGACGCCTGCATGAAACCGTTCACTCGCTGAGGAGCACCGGTTGCATTGCTGACCGTGACATAGCTGTTGAAATCCGTGCTTGTGAAGCGCAGTTCTTCCGGTGTGCTGTGTGCAAGATGGGCGATGGCAGCGGTGGTGATATCTCCGCCCCATGAATCTTCCAGCGTCATCGCGATGCCCATGCTGACGCAGAGATCACGAATCTGGCGAGTCTTCGTCAATCCGCCGAGCTTGCTGATCTTGAGGTTCACCACATCCATCGCCAGGTCTGCTTTCGCCCGCAGCAGCATTTCCAGGCTGTCAACGTTCTCGTCGAGAACGAATGGATGGTCTGTTGCCCGGCGAACAGCAAGGCATTCTTCGTAAGTCAGGCACGGTTGTTCGATGTAAACATCCAGGTCGCGGACGGCTCTCACGACCCGGACCGCTTCATGCTGCGTCCAGCCCGTATTGGCATCTGCGACCAGACGGTCACTCGGCTGCAGAATCGCCCGGGCCGCACGGATTCGTTCAATGTCCTGATCGGGATTGCCGCCGACTTTCAGCTGGAAGCGTGTGTAACCCTGAGCCCGATAGCTGGCAACGTTGGCAGCCATCTCATCCGGAGGCAGTTGTGAAATCGCGCGGTAGAGGCGAATCGACTCTCCGAAGCGACCACCCAGAAGAGTACACACGGGCAGCCCGGAGACCTTGCCAAGAATATCCCAGCAGGCGATATCGATGCCGGACTTGACGTAGGCGTGACCCTTGAGTGCCGCGTCCATTCGATGGTTGAGCTTGCCGATCTCCCGCGGATCAAAACCAATCAGATGCGGAGCCAGTTCCTTCAGACCTGCACGAACCCCTTCTGCGTATGCGGGAAGGTAGAAGGGGCCAAGAGGACACACTTCGCCATATCCGACCACGCCACACGCAGTCTCAACCCCAACAATCGTGCTGTCAAAAACCGACACCGATTTGCCACCTGACCATTTATACGATCCCTCAACAAGAGGCAGATCGACTCGGTGAGCAAAGATGCGGGCGATTTTCATTGGGTACTCCAGCAGGTCTCAGTAGCGATGATTTTCACGGCCCGCATCGGGCTGAGGTTAGTCCAGGACAGAAGCAACTTCCAAAAGGTCAATTGCAGGCGATCCGTTGCAGAAGATCGTTGCAAGGCGCCCATACGTTACCTGTCCCGCATTCATCTTCAGGTAGTCTGCCATGGCCGGACCGGCAGTGAACCGAAGAATGGCTCCCAGGTCAACGTGGCGAAAGACGTTGTGCTGAATCAGGACGCGGCCCAGCGGGATCTTCTCTTCCACGATCTCCTGACGCACCTGAGGCGTCACGAAATCAAGGTTGAATCGAACGTATCCGAACTGAACAACCTCATCCGTGCCCGATTTGAGCAGGATGATTTTTCGCAGGTAGAGGCCGTTTTCGAACCGCGATGCAAGGACCTTCACATCCACACGACAGTCATGGTACGACTCCATGCTGATCGTCATATGGTGTTCATGGACCAGCATCTGGCGATAGGGTTCCGGCGTTGCCTCCTTCGCCACATGCTCTGCTTTCAGGTACAGAGGGCGATCGGCAGGTTCCGGGAACAGCCCGACCAGTTCTTCAAGTTCACGAATCGGATTCATCGAATACTCCGACTGAGGGACTGGGGAAGGGCAAACATTTCCGGCAATGAAGTAGAACGAATGTCTCGAAGGCCAGGCCAGCCTGCCGCTCAGGCAAGATCCGTCCGGCTCAGTCCGACATCTTCCACACGACCGATCACCAGCGAGACGTTGTGACCACCAAAGCCGAAGCTGTTGTTGATCGCGTAGCGACACTGCCGGTCGATGGCCTTGTTCGGGATGTAGTTCAGATCACATTCCGGATCAGGTGTCGTGTAGTTGATCGTCGGAGGCAGCTTGCCGGAGCTAAGTGCCAGGGCACACGCCGACATCTCAATGGCACACGCTGCGCCGATCATGTGTCCCAGCATTCCCTTGATGGAACTGATGTGCAGCTTTGCCGCGTCCGCTCCGAACACAGACTTCAGGGCGACGGTTTCCATCGCATCGTTGTACTGAGTGCTTGTTCCATGGGCGCTGACGTAAGTCTCGGAAGCAATCTTCTCCGGATCCAGACCTGCCTTCTTCAGCGCGTACTGGATGGCCTTCACTGCCTGACGGCCCTGAGGATCTGGCTGCGTCAGATGGAACGAGTCTGCCGTGGAACGGCCTGAGAGCACTTCTGCCCAGGCCTTGCCGCCACGCTTGCGCAGATGTTCTTCGGTTTCGAAGATCAGAATGGATGCCCCTTCGGCCATGATGAACCCTCGACGATCCGAATCGAACGGACGCATGGATTCCTTTGGCCGGTCGTTCATCGTCTTATTCATCGCCCGCATATTGACGAACGAAGAAATTCCCAGCCGAGTCAGCGACGCTTCGGTCCCGCCGGTAATCACCACGTCTGCTTCACCGCGACGAAGGTACTCAAAGGCGTCGATCATTGCATGCCCGGACGAAGAGCACGCGCTGCTGGTTGTGTAGGCCGTTCCCTGAGCACCAAACGCAAGGCTGACATTTCCCGGAGGAGCATTGGGCATCAGCATGGGAATAGTGAACGGGCTGACGCGGGATGGTCCTTTCGTCAGAAGCTTTTCATGCTGCAGTTCGTAGGTTTCGAGCCCGGACAGACCGGCCCCCAGAATCACGGCGACGTTTTCGCCAAGGGCTGCCACCGGCAGGCCAGCGTCTTCCAGAGCCTCGTAGCTGGCATGAACGGCAAACTGTGAAGCCCTGTCCATCTTTCGGGCGGAGACCTGGTCATTGACGTTGATCCGAGCCTCATTGAGGTTCTTCACTTCGCCGCCAATGTTGACCTCCAGATCCTTTGTGTCATGCTCGGTCAGTGTGTCGATGCCGCATTGGCTGGACATCATGTTCTTCCAGAACGTCTTTCGATCGTTCCCAAGACAACTGACAACTCCGATTCCAGAGATGAAGATCCGTTGCATCTGTGCGATCCAGTGTTCTGTCGAGGCTTTCCTGCCAGGATGACAGCAATAAAGAAGTGGAAAGGAAAGCGCGTACTACAGCAAACACGCCGATGACTTCAACCGACAGGCTCGGTTGAGGCGGCCGATTTGCCCTGAAACCTGCAAACGGGACTTTCGTTACGGTCGTCAGGATCGGACTTCCGTAGTCTGGCAATCGGCCATGAACGAATTGACGGGCGGTGTTCCGGCGAACGCCTTGAATGTCAAGGCTCAAAATTTCAGAACCGCCAGAGTTTTTCTTCGTTCTTTGTGGTACCACCGATTCCTGAGCATTCAGGCTCAAGGCGGATTTTCGGCACTTCTTCGCCAGCCGGAACAAGCGTCAGGTCGTGCCTGTTCGTTGGCCCCTGGAAACGGTTGTTGATTTTTTGCCACACCGAACCAAAGTCGAGGTGCTACGTTTGCCGCAGGGGCGGTGTTTTGCGCACTGCCTTCGATCATGGGCGTCCGTCGGCAATCTGGCTGCGAAGCCAGTCGGCGGTTCGCCACCCATGTTCCGCCGGACCCAATTCTTCTTAGTCACATGTGCGGTTGCCATGCTCGACACTGACCGACTCAAAACCGACCTGCTCGCCCTGGGGCTTCTGGCCCTGGTGGTGTTCGTCGGCTTGAGTTTTCTCAGTTACGACCCGGCTGACCCGCCTTCCACGCTGGTCTTTCCGACTCGTCAGGTTCCCACAAATATCTGCGGGGAGTACGGAGCGGCCGTTGCTCACTATTCGCGGCAATGGTTCGGGCTTGGGGTCTGGGTGATTCTCGCGACGCTGGTTTCGTGGGACCTGAAGCTCTTTTCCAGAGAACAGGCTCGACGAACGATTCCGACACTGACCGGAATTACTCTTCTGGTCGTGTCCTCCTGCGCGCTTCTGCATTTGCTTTTGCCGAGCGTCTCTTCGGGATCGACGTACGGAAGCGGTGGCCAGATCGGTGCGATGCTTGGGATTCTGCTGGAGCAGAAGTTCTCGTCGGCCGGCATTCTGATTCTTGGTGCCAGCCTGTTCGCTGCGGGGATTCTGCTGACACCGATCTCCGACATCCTGCAGCCGGCGATGAAGATGGCCGCTCTGCCCGCCTTGGCTCTCAAGTATTCAACGTCACTTCTGGTGAAGCGTCCGTCTGCCGTGCGAGTTCGCGCTCCGAAGGTGAATCGACCGGAATCAAGTGAGCCTGAACAACCGGCGACGATTCCATTTGCTGCACCGGAAGCTGCGGCCGAACCTGCTCCGATCACAACGGAAGTCGATGGCCGCTCTATCCGCATCAATCCTCCGGCGACCCTGGCGATTCATAATCCGGACGGGATGACCGTGCCGGTGCCGGAACGTCGAGGGTTCACGCTGCCGGATGTGAATCTTCTGTCGGAGTCAGAAGAGTTTCCGTACGAGCAGCTGGCCAAGAAAGCTCGCACCGCCGCCACGACACTCGAAAAGGCGTTCGAGGAATTCGGGCTGAACGTCAAAGTTGCCGAGATCGATACCGGTCCCGTCGTGACTCAGTTCGAACTGGAACTTGAGAAAGGACTGCGGCTGAACAAGATTACCGCGCTGGAAGATGACCTCGCAATCGCCCTGCGAGTTCCATCGGTGCGCGTTGTTGCGCCGATTCCAGGCAAGAACACGGTCGGTGTCGAAGTCCCGAACGACAAGCAGGTGATGGTGAGGCTGCGTGAGCTTCTGCAAAGCACACGCGCTGCGTCCGATGAATCGCGTTTGCCTCTGTTCCTGGGCAAGGATGTCAGTGGCCGTCCGCTGATCGTGGACATGGCCAAAATGCCGCACCTGCTGATCGCAGGACGTACGGGCACGGGAAAAAGCGTCTGCCTGAACACTCTGATCCTGTCGCTGCTGATGACACGCACACCAGACGAAGTGCGGATGCTGATGATTGACCCGAAGATGGTCGAACTCAGTCCGTACAAACGCATTCCGCACCTCATGCATCCGGTGATCACCGACATGAAGAAGGCGGAAGCAGTCCTCGCGTGGTCCGTCGACAAGATGGAAGAACGCTACGATCTTCTGGCACGTGTCGGCGTTCGTCATCTCGACAGCTACAACAAGCTCGGCCGCGCCGAAGTTCTTGAACGACTGGGGCTGACCGAAGGTGATCCTGAAGCAGCTGATGTACCGGAACGCATGCCATTCATCGTCATTATCGCAGACGAAATGGCTGACCTGATGATGACATCCGGCAAGGACGTCGAAGCACACATCATTCGACTGGCTCAGAAATCGCGAGCTGTTGGGATTCACCTGGTTCTGGCGACTCAGAAGCCGACGGTGGACGTGATCACGGGATTGATTAAGTCGAACCTGCCCGCTCGAATTTCATTCCAGGTGGCCAGCAAGATGGACAGCCGAGTCGTCCTGGACGAATGCGGCGCGGAACGACTGTTGGGCAGCGGAGACATGCTGTACCTGGCTCCTTCGACCAGTCATCTGACGCGTGCTCAGGGCACTTACGTCAGCGACGACGAGATCAATGCGATCATTGATTTCTTCAGCGACGTCGAACCGGAATACAACGCAGAACTCCAGAAACTCACATCTCAGACCAGCATGGCCGCAAGCAGCGGCAATGCCGAAGGCGGATCGCGTCAGCATGATGAGCTGTACAATGACGCCGTGGAAGTTGTGATCCGGGAAGGCCGGGGAAGTGTGTCGCTGCTGCAGCGAGCCCTGGGCATCGGCTATGGCCGAGCCGCCCGAATGATCGACTACATGGCCGAGGATGGGATCGTTGGCGACTACAACGGCGCTCATGCTCGTGAGGTCATCTGCACGATGGAACAGTGGCAGGCGATGAAACAGGAACGCAATGACGATGACGATGGCGACTGATTCGCCGGGTGTAGTCGCGGAAGATTGTCAAAATGGGATAGCGCGGCTCCTGCCGAGGCGTGTGCTTCTGGTGACGCCCGCGTGTTGAGAGCTCAAGGATTAATGGTTAATGAACAATGGAAAGTGCAAATTGCGACTATTTCCTGTCGTCCATTTTCCGTCCGACCCAAACCCATCACTTTGCAATTTTCAATCTCCAATAACCATTAACCATTTCTTCCCGTAGCACCGCACTCCCGGCATGGCACTTCGTTACGATCTGCCGAAATCCGCGACCGCACCCGATTGGCCGTCGGACGTCTGCTGGGCTTGTTGGAATCGCTGTTCTCGTGTATTTTTCCTGCGAATCCGCGCGGAGTGCGGACGCTTATGGAACGAGGGAACGGGTGCTGCAGTGCGACATTTTGACTTCTGTCGAGCGATGACGGCGCTGTGCGAGGACATTTGCCGTCGCCATCCCGAATTTCAGCATGTGGAAATGAGTCGCGTGCCTGTCACGTTCGCACAGACTCGATCGCCCGTCGAATGGGGCATTCAGGCTCGACTGACCCCTCTGCGATTTCAGGGCGGTGCCTCAGTGGAACGTCGCAAAGGAAGACTGTGGACCGTCCAGAAAGTGATTCATGGTGGCCAGGAAGCCTTATATCTTCTGACCTTCTTTCTGCCTCGGTTTCTGAATTTGCCATTTGACGAAAAGATGGTCACGGTCTTTCACGAGCTGTATCACATCAGCCCGGAGTTCAACGGCGACATTCGTCGCTTCGAAGGTTCCTGCTACGTTCATACGGGCAGCCAGAAGAACTATGACCGGCAAATGGCCGTGTTCGCTCAGCAGTATCTTCGCATGGGAGTGCCGCAGGAGCTGTATCACTTTCTGAAGTTTGATTTCAGTGAGCTGCAGCATCAGTGCGGGTCTGTGGTGGGCCTGCGAATCGCCATTCCACGCCTCATTCCACTGGATAAAGTTGCCTGATCCCGGGCCGGGATTTCGGAGCCGCTATGGAATTTGATCCTGCGACACTCGCAACCCCTGTGCTTTATCAGCATCTCATTCGGACCATCATGCCGCGTCCCATCGCGTGGGTCTCAACGGTCTCATCCGGCGGTCAGACGAATCTTGCTCCGTTCAGCTTCTTCACGGGAATTGGATCGAAGCCGGCAAGTCTGTTGTTTTGCCCGGTCAACAAACGAGACGGTTCGCCCAAGGACACGCTGCGCAACATTCTGGAAACCCGCGAGTTCGTCGTCGGCGTCGTTCCATTCGGCCTTGTCGATTCGATGAATCTGACGTCCGCGGAACTGCCTCCGGATGAATCCGAATACGACTTTGCAAAGCTGCAGACGGCGCCGTCCGTGCGAGTTCGAGCACCGCGGGTCGAGGTTTCTCCGGTGAGCTTTGAGTGTGAACTGATGCAGCACATTCCCGTTGGCGAAGGCCCCGGAGGCGGGAACATCGTGGTGGGGCGCATCGTGCATTTCTGTATTCAGGATTCGATGCTGAACGCAGAAGGTTATGCCGAACCAGAGCTGCTCGATCTTGTCGGCCGACTTGGCGGATCATCATATTGTCGAGTGACTCCAACTTTTGAAGTCGAGCGCCCTTCGTTGCGTCGAACTTCACCCTGAGGCTGCGAGCAAGCATGGAAATTGTCTACAGCAGTGAGCCCGAGTTGACGGTCGAGGAATTCATCGATGTCCTGCGCCGATCGACGCTTGCTGAACGCCGTCCGGTTGAACAGATCGATCGAATCGGTCGCATGCTGAAAGGGGCAGATGTCATCATCACCGCGCGGGTCGACGGCGTTTTGGTTGGCGTCAGTCGGGCAATCACTGACTTTGCCTATTGCACGTACCTGTCAGATCTCGCTGTGGATGAGACGTTCCAAAAGCAGGGGATCGGCCGGAGACTGATCGACGAGACTCATGCAGCCGCTGGCAGGGAGACGCGACTCGTGCTTCTCGCCGCACCCAAAGCTCGCAGCTACTATCCTCACATCGGCATGGAACCCCACGACTCCTGCTGGATCCGCTGAAGATGATTGTTTCGCATGACAGACTTTGTCAGGCTTGCGAAGACCCTAAATCGCTTCGAGTGGGCCGACGCCGACGGTGGCTGTCATGGTAAGCGGGTACTTCCGAAGGACTTCCTGAATTTCGTCCAGGGTAATGCTGCGGATGACTTTCAGGTCGTCGGCGATTGAGCGGTATTCCTGGCGATAGAGCCAGTTTCCACCGAGTGATGACAGGCGTCCCATCGGCCGCTCGCCTCGAAGTACAATGCGCGATGCGACTTTGTTGCGTGCCTGTTCAAGCTCTTCGGGACGAATTCCGTCGCGGCAGACTTCGTCGAAAACTTTCTGACAGCGTGCGAGATTCTCCACAACATCCTCCGGATTGCAGCTGAGGTAGCTCATCCATGCCCCTGCGCCATCGTACTCCGTGAAGCTCAGGTCGCAGGATTCGGCATGACCTGGGTCCACGAGTTCCCAGAAGAGTCGACTTCCGGAATCATCGCCAACGACAACCGAAAGCAGCTCTGCGGCAAACCGAAGCGGATCACGTCCCTTTGGAGCAGGACCCATCTGCATGATGTGCTGCTGCAGGCTGCCTTCACGAGTCACCAGATGTGTTGCCGGACGCGAAACGAACTCCGGAATGGTTCGTTCGGTCGTGCCGCTCGGGATTTTGCTGCAGTGCTTTTCCGCCAGCTGACACAGGTTCTCGAAGTCACAGTTGCCGGCGACGGCCAGAATGATGTTGCCCGTGTGATAGCGATGTCGATGGTACGTCCGCATCTGCTCTGAAGTCAGCGCTGTAATGCTCTCATTGCTGCCAAGAATGCTCTGACCCAGCGGATGGCCGGAGAAGTACGTGGCCATCACATTGTCGTAGCATGTGAACGAAGGCTGATCTTCGTACATGCTGATCTCTTCCAGAATAACATTCTTCTCCATGTCGAAATCGTCCTGACGCAGTGAAGGCTGCATCAGGGACGACAGCAGTTCCAGAGCCTGTTCCAGGTATTCGGGCAAAACGGCGGCGTAGTACATCGTGACCTCTTCGCTCGTCGACGCGTTGTACTTCGCGCCGATTTCGTCGAAGACTCGGTTGATGTCATCCGCTGAGAATTTCTCGTCACCCTTGAACGCCATATGCTCAAGAAAATGACTGACGCCGGAGACCTCTGCCGTTTCGTCGCGAGATCCGGTTCGCACGAAGAACCCTGCTGCCACGCTGTAGACCGCAGGATTTGTTTCCGCGATCAGCGTCAGACCATTGGAAAGCACACGCTGCTGAAACTTCATGGATGGAGCTCGGACTTTGTTTTACGAAGCAGACCGTCGAACAGGGAGAAATGCAGACTCTCAGGCGGGCAAACATCCGCCGTTCAAAGAGTTCGGACCAATCGTCACAAGGACCATCGACCTGGGCTGATGGTCAATCACAAACTGTCGAACCTGGTCGACCGTCAGAGAATCAATGCGTCGCTGAATTTCGTCCAGGGTGACGACTCGGTCGAGCAGATACATGTCGCGTGCCAGTGATGATGCACGTGAGGACGTTGATTCCTGCTGCATGATCAGGGAACTCTTCGCGCGAGCCTTGCAGCGCTGCAGTTCCTCCGGCGTAATGCCTTCATGGAGTCGCAGAATTTCGGCAACCGTCACATCCAGAGTCTCCTGGGCGCGTTCGGTTGTCGTTCCGGCGTACGCCATGACTCGGCCTTCAGTCCGCAGAGTGCTGAGTGAAGCGGAAATGGCATAGCAGAGACCTCGCTTCTCACGCACTTCGGTGAACAGCCGGGAACTCATTCCGCCGCTGAGCAGACTGACAGCCGCCCACGCCTCATAGTAACGTTCGTCACGATACGGGACGGTGTCCCATGACAGACCAATGTGAGTCTGTGCGGATTCATGAGTCTGGTGCAGAGGAGATTCCGGACACGATCCGATCGACACGGCAGGAAGGGGCCGGGACTGCCAGGCACCAAAAACATCTTCCACATGCTTTCGGATTTCCGTCAGAGAGACATTGCCGGCAATTCCCAGGATCGCTTCGTCAGGACGCACGAAACTCTGAAAATGCTGGCGAATGTTCTCCGCAGTAATCGACGGCAGATCATCCAATTCGCCTTCTGCCGAATTCCCCCACGGAGCCGCGTAGCTGTACTGCCGAAGGACCTTTCCCAGTCGCTGTCGAGGCTCGTCTTCCAGCGATGACAGCCCCTGTTCCACGAGGTCGCGAGCAGGCTCAAATTCGTCATCTTCCAGGTGAGGCTCTGTCACCAGCTTTCCGACCAGAGGCAGCGCATTCAGCAGACAGTCGGCTGTCGTGGCAGCGGAGAAAGTAATGTGAGCACTTCCGACCTGATAGCTGCGCTGAAGCCCCAGATTGTCCATGGCCGCACAGAGTTCCCGCGCTGAAAGCCCGCCTGCTCCGCGCGGAAGCATCTCCGTCAGAATGGCTGCGGTTCCACATCGCCCCTGTCCATCCCGCACGCCTCCTGCCGGTAACAGAAGTGACATCGATGCCGACTGCACGTCATGCATCGGTTCCACAATCACCAGCAACCCGTTGGGCAGCCGAAAACTTTCAATACTCTGAGCCATACGCCGTCCAGTGTTCCGACGAAATTCAAAAGTGTGTCGGGATAACTCAAACAGAAACCCCCGCGAGACCATTCGACATCGAACCGTCACACGCGGGGGTAATAAGTTTTACTTCGCAACCGGAATTGCAAAGTCTCCTTCAAGGTTGCGCCAGATGGAATGCACGTGATTCGCATCATTCTGAGTATTGTTGTACTCGATGATGAACGTTGGTCCCTGGATCACGTAGTGGTGCCGCTTGTTGACTTCGGATTCGCCCCACCATCCCATTCGAATGTCGTCCATGCCCGCCTTTTCAATGGCTTTCAGTCGATCTTTGACGACCTGAGCCGGCATGACAGACAGATATTCTCCCAGCAGCTCGCGGAACAGCTTCTTCTGGTCAGGCGACATATCGGCAAAACGAAGTCCCGCAGCAGCATCGGTGACGGCCTGAGGAGCCGCAGCGCCTCGAATGTCATCCGGCGCTTTGTCGGAAATCCACATCTGCTTTTTCTGGTCGTCATTGCAGGCCAGAAGAATCTGTCGCGCGAGGTCTTCGCGCGCTGCAAAGACGCGAAGTGAACGTCCCGGACCGGCATCAATCAGAGCCGGATTGGCTCCAAACATCTCCGGCGTGCTGCTCACAACAACCCCGTCACGAATGACAAAGTTCAGCGACATGTGGTGACCTTCAAATCGCCAGCCCCATGTTCCTTTGGCGGCAGGAGTGCCGAAGATCGTGAGATGGTACTTGTGAGGATGACGACGATCTCGACGGTACGCCTCTTCTCCCCCTTCGAACAGATACAGGACTTCTTCAAGGCTGCGGACCTGCAGCGTCTTTGCATAGCCGGCGGCGGAAAGCCCCGTCTTCACGAGCTCTTCCGCGGCCTTGCGAGGTTCGCCGAAGAGGTCCCACAGAACGACTCCGTTCCGCTCTTTCGGAATGAAGTGCCAGTTCAGACGTTCCGGATCGTCAAAGCCATACATCAGCTTCTTCTTTTGATCTTCGGGCAGGACTTCAGCCAGCTTGAGCGCGGCCGTTGCCATCGCTACGCCTGGCGTGTCACTGCCATCGTCGGCGGTCAGAAGAGCAGGCTTCGTCCAGCAGCAGAGTGCCACGACGGCCGTCAGGATAAGGCGTTTCATGTTTTGATCTCTCACAGGTTAGGCGGGACTTTGAATTGAGGAGGGAATGACTGTGGAACAAACTAACCCGGGGGCCAGGCCAGAGCCCGACCGCCAAGAATATGAATGTGCAGATGGAACACTGACTGTCCGCCGTGCACACCCGTATTGACAACCGTTCTGTAGCCACCCTCGAGCCCGAGCGTGGCGGCGATTTTGGGGACCATCAGCATCAGGTGGCCGCACAAGGCTGCGTCCTCTGCGGTAAGTTCATTCAAAGAGACAACAGGCTTCTTCGGAATCAGCAGCACGTGGACCGGTGCCTGCGGATTCACGTCGCGAAATGCCAGGCAGAGATCATCTTCATAGACGATGCTTGCCGGGATTTCTTTGTTGATGATCTTCTGGAAGATTGTCACTTGTGGCCTCAACGATGAATGGCATCCCCGGTCAGGAATGCGCTGGTGATTTCAGATTCTGAACGCGAACAGCGAAAGAAACACGATGTTTAGCAGGATTCCGCCCGTTGACCAACTGTGTCGCTTCGGGATGTCACGCAGGCAACGCTCCTGCTGTTTCGCAAACTCACGGAGCAAGCCCCGTTTTTCGCAGCTCATTAAGCAGTTGCTCTTTGTCTGCCTCGGGAGTTCCCTGGATTGAAAGGCTCTCAAGGGACTGGGCGGGCAGTGCCGTCTCTGGCTGATTCAGCAGCAGATTCAGAACTTCACGGAACTCTGCTGCGGCTTCTTCTTGGCGAGAAGCCCTCAACAGGAATGCCCCTCGGACCCTTGCCATCGCCATGCGCTCTCCCTCGGTCGCCACTGGCTGAAGAGCTGCCTTCGCGGAAGTCATCAGGACATCCGAGAGTTCTGCACAGCCTTCAATTTTCTCGAGACGTCCTCCCAGCAGAAAGATGGCGAGCACAGCCTTCTTCCTGGCTGTGAAGTTCGTTGTGGACGGATTCGACAGATCCATGTCCAGCTGGCCGGACCGGACTAACTCGATCAGGCGTTCCTGAATCTGCAGATTGATGTCCCTTTGATTTTGCTTCAGCAGCAGAGCCGCGGTGCAAAGGAACAATGCTGAATTTCGGTAGTCGTTTTCTGAGGCTTCCAGCCACAACTCGAGAAGTAAATCCGGGTTCGCTTTCATCGCGGTCTCGGGAGAATTCCATATTCCATCCATCAGAGGACATTCCACCTTCGCATTTCCTTCCGGCGTCCACGAAATCGCACTCTCAATCGTGACGGACTGGCGAACAGCTCCTGCGTCCGTTTTCTGAGCCCGAATGGCTTGCCACTCGTCAACCAGAGCGGGAATGGTGAGTGCCTTTCCACAGGAATCTGCGACAAGGCTAACTAAGTCGGCACTTTGCGATCGAACAGGGGACGGTCCACTCAGAGCGACCAGTCCCTGCCACGGATAATTCTCCGCCAGCTTCTTTGCGACGCCATAGCGGTTCGTCTGACTGCCGTACTTGATTCGTGGAATCAGCGAACGAATCTGTTCCTGTCCGCCCTGACTCTTTGCTCGGTCTACGAAGGCGGCAAACACTAAATAGCGTGATGACTCTTCATTTGGACTGGAGATAGGACGGCACAACGTCGCATCAAAAATGCTCAACACGCTGTTCATGTCACTGGCGTCTGGAAAAGCTGCATCGAGCGGCTGAACAATATTGGCCGCGAAGGGGTTCTTTTGTGACTCTTCAACGACTCGTCGCAGCGACTCATCCGCAAGGCCCGCATTTCCTGCTGCACCGGCAGTGATCGCCAGCGCGACGGGCCATTCCCGCAGAGAGGGTTTCGCAGTGCTGACTCGGACAACTTCCGCATGAAGATACTCACGTTCCTCCGCCGAGACTTCCGCCACTGTGCGTGCGAGCAACTGGAAAACGGCTCCAACGAGGTCATCTCTCGCATCTGCATGGCTGTTGGCAGGCTTTTCGCCGACGCAACCCACGAGTTCAATCAGCGCAGAACATGCCTTGACGGTTCTGTCTTCGGCGTCGTTTGGCTGAAGAACAACGGCCCATGCGATCGAATCCGCTGAGCCCTCCCATGCACGCTCGATGACTGGCACAAATGAATGCGGATCGTCCTCGCTGAACATCGCCACGGCAATCAGACTGGATGCCAGGGCGTTCACCTGACGGCCCCGAAATGCCGGAGCCTGTCTCCCGAGCCCTTTCGAACTGGTTGTCTCCAGGCACGCTTCCAGCAGTTCCACTCCGTGATCTGTGGAAAAGAGTGTCGCGGAGAGTTCAGAGTAATCCTCCAGCAAAGTCAACGCGCGAGATTTTCGGCGAGGATCTTTGAGCCATCCGAGAACAAGCAGCGATGCCGATTCCTTCTTCCCTTCTGCCATCAGTTTTTTGACCTGCTGCTCACCGGATATGACGTCATTGCCGGCCTCAGAAGTCTGCAGGCCAGCGGCTTCCTGTTCTCTTCCGGCCGCACGAAGCAGGGTTATCAGCTCTTCCCGCAGAACCTGCGAGTTGGGTGAGGCGTCGAGCAGTGCCTTCTGCTCTGCGATCAGGTCTTCCATGGCTCCGGCCTGCTTCAAAATCGCAAAGGCTCGTTCGCGCATCTGGAAGGGACTGCGTTGGTTCTGCTGGCGAAAATTGTAGCTCGCTTCGCCAATCTTCTTTCGGGCAATCTGTCTGGCGATCGCAACGGCTGCCTCTGTCTTTCCCAGCCGATCATACTCTTCCATGTATTCATACTGACTTTTCGCTGTCGGCTCTGAAGGCTTGATCGACGGTCGTGCTCGCAGTTCCGCAACAATGTCCGTCAGCTGCAGTTCTTCAGCGACCTTCAGCATTCGTGCGGCTTCTTCCTCGGACAACTGAACGCGTCCCAAACGCCGCAGGCTGAGGGCAGATCGGTCCGGCTGATTCGTGAGCCTTGCGAGGCTCAGAATCCGAAACTCGTCTTCTTTAATTTGCTCCGGATCAGATTCCGAAACTCCATCCATCACCGTAATCGCCTCGGCATACAGTCCTGCCGCCTGCAGTGACAATGAAACCTGTCTCCGGATCGTCGCGTTTTCAGGATCACACTGGATGCAGCGAATCCAGTGTCTGGCTGCTTCAATCCTGTCGCCTCGGTATGACGCGAGTTCCGCAAGAACGACCTCCACGATGTAGCGTTGCTTTCCCAGGGCCTGGTGGTAATTCGATTCGAATTGCTCCGCGACCCTCGCGACCAGCGATTGTTTTTTGTGGCAGGTCTGTAAAAGGGCCGCCCAGAACATGGGGTGTACGTCCGTCGGAGAAACCTGCAGACGAACAGTTGTCATCTCGGATTCGCGAACGAACGCATCCACGACGTCGGACAGGATTTCGAGGAGATCATTGTCACTGAGTGACGCTTCATGATGGTGAATCCATGGAGCGAGGAGTTCGGGGGAAAGCGGCGCGTTGGAATAGGCGTGACGCAGGAGCTTCCTATACTCACTGAGCGACCATCGCGGGGGGATCGTTGGGTTGCGAGTAAACTCCAGCTCGATTCCCAGTCGGCACTCGGACGGGCTCGACGTCTCCCTTGTGAGCTCGGTGATCCACTGGTTCAGTTCCGTATCGTTGGAAAGAGACTCCTGGATCTTCGCCGCAAGAAACGGTGTCGCGGCCTGTGGATCTGTCTGAAGCAGTTGTCGAATCAGCTGCTTGATTTTCGGAAGTCTCTCCGACCAATCCTTCCGGACTTCTGCGACACCTGGATTTTCCGGTTCTCTTTCGCTGATCAACGTCATCTCAATACACATATTGAGGTAAGCGATCGTTCCGTGCGGAGACCCTGATTCAGACAGCGGAATCACCGACTGCAACGACATTTGGTCGCCCGGATCAGTTGTGGAGAAAACCCACTGATCCCATGCCGCGATCGCCGCTGCATCAGATTTCTGCGAGACCTCCGGTGTCTCAGGCGAAGCGACATTCCTGAGAATCCCGTCAGGACTGTCCTGGTGCTCGAGAGACAACGCGATCAGAGCGAACTCGCGAACCGCTGCGATGGAGTCAATTTCGGACAATGGGATTCGAATGGCAGATCGAGTTTTTCTGGACAGTCCAATCGTGGGAACTCCCAGGTACTGAGTCTCTTCTTCGGACACTTCATTCAGCAGCAGGAGGACTCTGCTAGCAAAAAGTCGTTCCTGCAGAATGGTCGCATCGTTGAAAGCCGTGGAACGACGAGCCGTTTTTCCGGGGGCGATGCAATCAAAGAAATGATCAAACGGAACGCTCTGAGTGATCTGAAGGATGGTTCGAAAACTGCTGCAGGCGTCTGCTCGCTGACCTTCCGTCCATTGCAGCACACCCTTTCGCAGGATCGCCAGTTCCGGGTGCTCATGACGTTCGATGTAGAGATTGCACATCCGTTCGGCGAGTGAGACCGCTCCATCATCGATGGCTCGATCGATCATCCGGAGCAAAGAGATGGCAGGAGTATCCGGGCCGACCTGAGACATGATGAGCGATTCCGCCTCGCCGTACATTCCGGCGCGCTGAAGGGCCAGAATGTACTGGCTCTCATTCCCCTCATTTGGCTCAAGGCGATACTGCTTTCGGCGATACCCGGCCGCCGCATCGTAGTCTCCCAGGCGATCACAGATCAGAGCAAGCTGGTCCAGAACCATTACGCTGCCTTCATCTCGCTGCAGGAGGCGTTCCAGGGTTGACCGAGCACTGATGAGGTCTTCCACCGCAAGATGCGCTTCGGCAAGTCCGAGCAGTACTGTTCGGTCCTGTTCGTTTTGCTGGAGCCTCATATTCAGGCGTCGAACCACTTCCGCAAATGTTCCCTGCTGGAGCGCGAGCTGCGAAAGTCGTTCAATCGCTGTGCTTCGAGCGGCATCGGACTGTGCATCGAGGTAGAGGCTCCACCACACTTCAAAGGCTTCTCCGAAAAGCTGAGAACGCTCAAGAGCCGCGGCAAGGAGCGTTCGCATTTCAACATCACCCGGGGCTGCTCTGGAAAGACGCCGGATGACCTTCAGTCCTTCTTCACGGTTGCCACATTGCTCGCACAGCTGTGCAAACCAGTCTGCCTGCTCCACGTTGCCGGGTGCCAGTGAAAGCAGAGTCCTTCCGGTCTGAATGGCCTCCGCCGGTTGTCCGACCTGAACCTGGAGTTCTGCGATCCTGACGAGGTATTCCTGTCGCAGTCGCCGGTCCACATCCATCAGTCTGCGATTGGCATCGATCGCGTCGGCCAGACGCCCTGCCTGCTGACAGATTTGCGCATGTGCTCTCAGGATCGCGACGGAATTGGCGTGTTCGGTTCTTGCCTGAGTGGTGATTTCGGTGGCCACGGAAATCTGTTCCAGGCGAAGGTATCCGATGGCCAGCATCAGCCAGTCTTCCACAGGCGCGGTCCCTGCCGCAGAGACGCGTTCTTTCAGCTGCTGAAGGAAATCAGAAAGCCGATTGCTCGCTTCCAGTGAATTGATGCGAGAGTCAACAATCAGCACTCTGTCGTCTTCCGACTCCGCCAGTTCTGCGGCTCGCTCCAGAGTCTTCAAAGAATCGGCGATGTAAGGTCTCGCACCACCGTCGACAAAAGACCGCTGCATCTCCGCCAGCCGAAGCAGCTGTGAGAATTCCGGCCGCATCTCACACGCTGCCGAAAGCGTTTCGATGGCCTGTTTTTTCAGGCCGTTTGCGAGCAACACCGAGGTCAGTTCCAGCAGGTTTTCCGGAGTCCGTCGATCACCGCTTGCGATCTCCGCCCATGCTGTAAAGGCCTCGCTCCTCCTGCGCAGCTGAAAGAGATAGTCGCCAAGGTAACGGCGATACTGAGGATTCTCCGGAGCGAGGTTGACGGCTTCCTGATAGCGCTGAAGAGCTTCCTCGGAAAAATCAGCCGACTTCAGGATGTCTGCCAGCTGGCGAACCACGTCGGCATCCTTTTCATGGCCGGAAAGCATGGTGCTCCAGACTTCAGTCGCCTTCGACTTTCGTTCCGCTTCAGAACAGTCTCTACGACGAAGCCACAGGCGACCATGAGCTTCCATGTGATCGAGATTGCCAGGTGAAATGGAGGCCAGCTGCTCGTACTGATGGATTGCACCAGCGATGTCGCCGGAGGCTTCCAGAAATTCAATCAGTGATTCGCGAAGCTTGCTGTTCGACGGTGCGACGGTGATTGCCTTTGAGTACCAGTCCTTCGCCTGTTCCTTCTTTCCCTGCTGCGCAGAGAGTTCGGCGATGCGGACGATCGTGACAAGTTCATCCGGATGCTGCTGCAGCCGATGTTCGAACCATGCAAAAAGCCCCGCGGAATCTCCGGCCTCCAGATAGGTGGATTCCAGCTGTTCTCGCACGTCACGGTAGACCCAGCTTTCCGGATCAAGCTGATCCAGCAGTTTGTTCAAAATACTGCGTGCTTCTTCGCGTTCGCCCAGCCGCAGTCGGAGTGTTGCGGACCTGAGTCGGAACTGGACCGACTTGAATTCATCTTTCGTCCTGTCTGCCAGTTGCTCATACCGCTGGATCGCGTTCTGGAGATCGCCCTCTTCCAGGGAGATACTCGCAATGATCTCCAGCACGCGTTCATCATCCGGCTGTTCTGCCTCAAGACGCTTCCAGACTTTCAGAGCCTCGTCACTTCCGCCCGCGACCTTTGCAGCGCGTCCAAGATCGATGAAAATCAATAGCCGGTTGGCACGTGCCGGCTTTCTCTTCAAGGCTCGCTCAAACGCACTGACGGCTTCCTGAGATCGACCTGCCAGGACCAGAGCCTGCCCGAGCGTCCAGCCGCAGATGGAATCCTCGGGCCTGAGCTTTTCGGCGTTCTCGAGTGCTGCGATGGCCGCTTCTTCATGACCCTGTCGAAGTTCGATCATGCCAAGGATCAGCGAGGTACTGCCATCCGCAGAACCAGCCGCGTCGCTTCGCAGCGTCGCGCAGAAGTCATCGAGTGTTTCCCGATCCTGATGGTACGAATACACTCGATCCAGCGCTGTCCCCGCAGCGGGGCGGCGTTTCAGGATGGCCAGAAATCGCTCATACGCCTTCTGTTCCTCCGCCTGTTGCTCCTCTTCTTCCAGCGTGGATTGCTGTTCCAGCGCCTGCTGCTCTGTTTGTTGCTGCCCACTCTTTTCCTGTTTCGGCGCTGCTTCATCGGCAGACGCTTGCCCGGCAATGGCCGGCGCGAACGCGAGCCGCCCGCCGCAAAGCAGGAGGATCAATATTGCCAGCAGAAAACGGAAGGCCAGGGACATGGACAGTGGCTCAATCTTCAATCTTCAATCGTAAATGACCAATCAACTTTTTCCGACCGGCATTGTCACTTCCTGACGTGCCCGAGGCAATGCAAAGGGAAGCAGCCCGCTGATGACGGAGATGAGACTCAGGGCCACATAGGAATGCCGGTAGTTGTCAAATGAGCCGACCAGCGTTGGGCCGAAGGCGCCGATTCCGAAGGTCATCATCTGACTGACGCCAAACCAGGTGCTTCGAGTTTTCACAGGGACATATTCCGGCAACAGACTGTTGTAGACCGGCTGGTTCATGAAGTGGACGAGTGCCAGCAGACAGCAGGGAACGAGGCTGATATGTCCGTTAGCCTGCGACATCCAAAACAGCAGCGGAGCATCAATGAGATAAATGATCGCCAGCATCAGCCTTAATCGGTGCGGCTTCGCCAGGACCCCTGACAGCCATTGTCCGGCGACACCGAAAAACAGAACCAGCCCGGACTGAACTCCTGCGACGGTATCCGGCTTCCACGAAACCAGCTCGCTCCAGTCCACCTCGCTCAGATAGCGTTTCAAAAAGTGAAGGAAGCCTCCATACACAATGCCTGAACATGCCGAGGAAACCATCAGCAGCACGAAGGGAGCGATCTGCAGCGTCGACGGTGCTGATTCCTGCTCCACCGGTGCGTTTGACCGACTGACCTGATGAGAAGCGGACTGATAGCGAGTGAACCCAATCCTGAACATGACCGCCAAAACGCCAGACACCACCCCCAGCACAAGAAAGAAGTGCCGCCAGTTTGTGTTCGGAATCGCCAGAACAATTCCCGCCAGAACCGGCGCAGCGGCCAGGCCGAGCGAGCCAAAAACTCCATGAATGCCCAGCGCACGGCCTCGTTCCTCTACGTTGGTGGATGTCGACAGCAGGGCAAGTCCGGCCGGGTGATACATGCTGGCGAACGTTCCAAGAAGGAGCAGCTGCCACACCAGAGGCGTCTCAGTCTGAGTCAGCGGGACGGTCAGGCATACGAGTGAGGTGCCTGCAAGATAGATCACCAGAACTCGGGCGGCACCGATGCGGTCCGCAAGAATTCCTGTGAGCAACGCTCCGAAGCCGAATGGAAGTCGAAGGGCGGAACCTAATGACCCCGATTGTCGAGTCGTCAGATGGAACTCGTCCGAAACAATCTGCTCAACACTCGCGAAAGACTGCTCGATCAAGTGCACCATGGCGTGTGCAAACGACACGATCAACACAAGATTCAGGATCGAAGTGCGACGTGTCACAGCGTTTCCTTCAGCGTCATTCGATGGTCAATCCAGCGAAGACTCAGCCTTCTTTCAGCAGCTGCGTCTCGGCAATATGAATGGCCTTTCGCATGGCGCGCGCTTTATTCATGGTCTCGCGATATTCCATCTCGGCAACACTGTCCGCAACAATTCCGGCGCCAGCCTGAATGTAGATCCTGCCATTGAGCATCACTAGAGTTCGAAGAGCAATGCAGGTGTCCATGTTCCCCGTGAAGTCGATGTACCCCACGGCGCCGCCGTAGGGGCCTCGCTTCTGCGGTTCGATTTCGTCGATGATCTGCATCGCTCGGACCTTCGGAGCACCTGAAACCGTCCCGGCGGGAAGTCCGGCTCGCAGAGCTTCGATCGCAGTGAGCCCATTTCGAAGATGGCCGGAGACATTTGAGGTGATGTGCATGACGTGGCTGTACCGTTCGACCACCATCACGTCCGACAATTCCACGGAACCAAACTCTGCCACTCGCCCAACATCGTTGCGTGCCAGGTCGATGAGCATGACATGTTCCGCACGCTCCTTGGGATCCGCCAGCAGGTCCTTTTCCAGATCGCGATCTTCCTGAGGCGTCTTGCCTCGAGGTCGTGTTCCGGCCAGCGGGCGAATCGTCGCCTCACCGTCTTCGACACGAACCATGATCTCCGGCGAGCTTCCGACCAGGTCCACGTCCGGAGTTCTGAGCAGGAACATAAACGGGCTTGGATTGACCATTCTGAGCGAGCGGTACACATCCAGCGGTTTCGCGGCGGATTCACATTCCAGTCGCTGGCTGATCACGACCTGAAAAATATCGCCCGCACGAATGTACTCACGGCACTTTTCAACCGCCGCACAGAAGCTCTCTTCGGTGAAGTTTGACTGAACGTCCGGCAATGCTTCAACCGTCAGATCGACATCAGTCAGCTGGACTTCGTCGCCGGCGAAACCAAGCTGGCGGCACAACACATCCAGCCGTTCTTCAGCGCGAGCTCTGGATTCTTCGATGTCACCGCGTCGAGTATCCGCGAGGGCGACGACCAGGATCACTTTGCGAATGTGATCGAAGACAACCATCGAATCGTAAAATGCGAACGACATGTCCGGCAGCTTGCGGTCATCGTTCGGGACGTTGGGCAGATGTTCGGTATACCGCACCACGTCATATCCCGCGAACCCGACCGCTCCGCCACAGAATCGAGGAATCCCGGGCAAAGACACCGCGCGGTACTGAGCCAGCCTGGAGTCCAGTTCCTTCAGAGGATCTGTGTTTTCGATCTTCTGGCTTTCTTCCCCTTTGGCCTCGATGACGACCGACGTCCCGTGTGCGGTCAGCGTCATGAACGGATTGCTGCCCGTAAAACTGTACCGCCCAATTCGTTCGCCACCCACAACGCTTTCAAACAGAAACGCCCAGGGCCCTGACGCAATGCGCTGATAGGCAGTGACAGGAGTCAGCGTGTCAGACGTGAGCTGACGGTAGACCGGCACAAAGCGAGCATGTTCGGCCAGCTTCTGAAATTCGGCGGAGGTGGGCAGGGTGGTGGGTGACTTCATGCGTCCAGTTTCCAGAGTTCTCATCCACGTTGCAGAGTGCTCGGGTCAACGTTACTCATTTTCGAGGGCCAGGATTCTGACAGACTGCGTCATCTGTTCAAAGATCGGACGCACATCCTCCGCTTCATGGTCAGTGCACTGCCACCAAACGAGAAGTGTGGCCTGCACGGTCCTGACACAGCGGAATACCGCGGTGTTCAGAAGTTCGAAACAGGAAAATGTCAGTTCTCGACAGTCCGCCGGCATTTCCGCCAGTTTGCCCTGTATTTTCTGTACTTCCATCCCTTCGCTGTCTTCTTCCAGTGCCTGAAGACACGAACGGATCACATCGTCCGGCCGGGGACAGTCCGGGAAAATTCGAAGGAGCCAGAAGCAGGAATCGTCTCCTGCCACATTGATCACAATGTCCCCTTCCTGGTCCTCTTCCGTCAGCTCCCAGTACCCCGGATAGCCAAAGGTCACACCGTTCCCTTCGTAGAGCGAAAAACAGTCTGCGGCTTCATTCATCGTGACACTATCCAACAAACCTCACGGCAACCGACAGGGCGTCAATCAAACTTGGCAACCGGGTTCCCGCCTGCACGGGAATGACGAAGGGGAACACGGACGGCAGAGGGAACAGAATCCAGAGAACAAATCGAAGTGCGATCGCGCTCGCGCGACGAATCGCAATGAGTCACTCGGAGAGTGACGACTACTTTCGAACGAACTATTCCATGAACGAGGCGATTTCCTTCTGAGTAAATCGGTTCTTCATTCGCGCACCCAGCTGACTGACGATGCGAGCCGACGCGTGCGACGCCAGGTGCCCGGCCTGCTTCCAGCTCATGCCATTCGTGATGCCAAACAACAGTGCTCCGGCGTACATGTCACCAGCACCCGTTGTGTCGATTGCTTCGACAGGAACACCTTCAATCGGAATGGCCTTGCCTTCGTGCATCAGCAGCGAACCGTTTGCACCCAGAGTCATCGCGACACTCTCTGCATGCTTGTGAATTGCCGCAGCACATTCGATGACATCGGTCTTGCCAGTCAGACTCTGCGCTTCCAGCTCATTGCAGAAGAACAGGTCGACAGGACCTTCGAGCAATGACCAGATTTCGTCGCGGCAGAGATTGCAGAGGAACGGGTCAGAAGCTGTCAGAGCGACTTTGTTTCCATACTGCTTGGCCAGGGTCATGGCTTTGTACGCAGCGGCCTTCTGAACAGGATTCGTCAGAAGATAACCTTCGACGTAGACGTAGCGCGATCGGCGAATCGTCTCTTCATCGATGTCGTCTTCGCTGAGCGTCGCGGAGACACCCAGATTGGTCAGCATCGTTCGCTGAGCATCTTCGGTAATCAAAACGGCGCAGGTGCCGGTCTGGCCAGAGGGCGACGGAGGAACTTCGATGCTGACTCCCATCTTCCGCATGTCCTGCAGGAAGAACTCACCATTGGCATCCTTTGAAACTTTGCCAGCATAAGCGGCCCGGCCCCCGAAGTCAGCGATCCCGACAATCGTGTTGGCCGCTGAACCACCAGCGCACTTGTTCAGATGAATGCCGCTGAGGCGACTGAGCACGCCCTGCTGCTGAGCATCATCGACCAGCGTCATGATGCCCTTATCGAAACCCGTCTGCGACAGCCAGTTGTCGGAGATGCGGGCCTGAATATCGACCAGTGCGTTGCCAACGCCGAAGACATCGTATTGCATGAAAGTTCGGTTCCTCGACTATTCGTCTGTACTGTTTTCAGGTCTCGTGTGCAAAAGAACAGTTGTCCTTCCTCCACTCGCAGAAGATAGCAGGAGCCCCCAAAAAGCCACGGATCACAGTCGCAACTGATCACGGATTCTCGATGAAAACCAGAATTTCAGGATGCCCCATCCCCACGTAGTGGATCTCGCCAGAGATCCTTCGAATCCCTTTTCCATTCCCGCTGCGAAAAGAACAGCGATCGCTGTAAGGAAAGGGTGATTATTGGAGAATGAAAAATGCAAATTGCGGTATGAACGAGATTTGACAGGAACTCTGGCGAGTTCCACTACATGCGTGAAGGCTCAGGTGTTCTACCCGGCCGCCTAACGGCAAACCTTGCCGGATCGGTCGGAACACAGGCAACCGTCACAGAATACGCAGGTTGCTCACCAGGCAAACGCGTCAACTTCTCTCCAGGAAGTTCAGACGAACGCGGAATGCGGGTTGTCTTCCGGTTTCAGAACGAAAATATGGTAGGTGTTCGGCTGCGCTGTTCATGGAAGGGCTGGCGTTAGCTGATTTGGAACAGGCTTCAAAAACTCGATCACGTCGATTGCGGTTTTTGAACCGAGGTTTTGACGAACCACGGATGCCAGAGTTTTCCGGATCAGTGTTATGAAACACATCGCGACCTTCCTCATCCTGCTTAACTTCGCTGCGACCGCATGCGTTGCTCAGCAGCTTGATTCCGTTCCAAACGATCAGCCAGTACAGGCTTCAGAAGTCAGCCGTCGAAAGACCGCTGTGACTCTGAACTATTGCCGCGCTGCCCTGCATCGCATTCGCCGAGCGCCTTCGAAGCAGGTTCTGCTCGAGGAGCAGCAACGGATCCTGAATAATCTTGACCTGAACCAGATCGACGATCCGGAAGTGATCTCTCTGTACCGTTCGATTCTTGATGAAATTGGTCAGGTGGAGATTGGTGAACGCGAACGTGTTGTGATCGACGAACAGTTTCGCCGCGGCATCCAGAGAAAGCTGGGAACCGACTTCTTTGTCATCGGTGCGCAGGCTGCCACAGGCCAGGTTGGGTCTGTGATCCAGTCGGGTGCGAACAGCTGGTGGGACTACCGTTCGACTCAGATCAAGCGTGACTCAGACATGTGGCAGGTGGAGAAATCGCAGTTCACATCGCTCATGACTCGTTCTTCAACGTTTCTCGACAGCTTCTGGAAGCTGAGCCGAAAGAATGACATTCCCGACCGCTGGCTCCTGCGTGATCAGGATCTTGATCTGCTTGGAGAAACTCTGGCGGAACGAGACCCTGAGCGACGCCTTCGTATGCTGGCTCGCAATGAGCGATTCATGGAATGCTATCCGCCGTACTGGTATTACGTTGCGCGAACTCAGCAGCAGCTCGGGCGAACTCAGGAGGCCGCGGAGACGTTTCGCAAGCTGGCCGAAATTGGTCAGGGTCACTTCCGACAGGATGATATGCTGGCCAGCAGCATGGCGAATCTCTCACTGATTCAGGAGAGCGAGAAAGATCCCGATGCACCGAACACGGCAATGCGCGCCTTTGAGTTTTCGACTCGCAACTGGGAAGCAAATCTTGTCTGCGCCTGGGTTCTGGGCCGACATGAACGCTATCGCGATGCGGAGGATCTGATTCTGTGCAATGTGGATGAGGATCTGGAAACCGAACAAAGCAGCGTCGCGCTGGTGTCTCTCTATTTTCATTCGGCGGATCGTCCAAAATTGAAGCGCCTGCTGAATGACGAGACCATCGTGCGCCGGATTCCGGTTCCGGGATTGCTGCTGTGTGCGAAGTTACTGGGACCGGATGACTTGCCCCGCGGGGCTGCGACATATCTCGCATCAACCCTCACAGCGATTCCTCGAACATCGGGGCGGACAAGTGCAATTTCCGTCGCGGCTGCTCGTGGCTGGAAACTGAATGATGCTGATGTCACGATCACCGATGGCAGTCGCACCTTTGAATACGCAGGACATCGACAGCTGGATGACGCCACAGAAGTCAGCTTCGCGCCGTCACTCGATTCTCGCACCGACGGCGAGCCAGGGAAGGAACTGAAGATGACCGTTCGTTATCCCGGGACGCCTCCAATTCAGGTGGTTCTGCTTGAATCGGACCCGAATGTTGATGCGACTGCCTCTGAGTCTCGCAACAACCGACGTCCTCTGCTTGGCAACGCCTTCGGAACATCACGCCCACGAGAATCGAACCGGATCTTCCGCATCCAGGAGATCGAAGTGGATGGTGTCCGACTGTCACTGCAGACCTCCCCGTCCGACGGCGGTGAGATCCGTGTCCTGAAGCCGGAGTTTTCAGACTCCGACAACTCCACTCGCTCCTGAAAAAGCCAAACCGGCGAGCGGCAGCGCGTCAGCCCTCCGTGTGCCCCAACACCCCGTCCAATCTCTTGATCATAATCTTACTCTTAAGCTTAATCCCCACCCGCAGCGCGCCGTTCTCCAACAAAAAGTGTGCGACAAAAATGTCCACCACAACCAAGTCCCAAGGCGGGCGGCCAGGTGTCAACCGGCCGGTACATCACATCGGACTCAACACCAAATCGCACTTCGGTGACCTAACGTATCCCGCTCGCCAACCCACCAACCAAGAACCAGGAACCTCCATTCACCATTGCTGTTCCACAACAGCCCCCCAATCATTCCTCACCCTGAATTCACGCAATGTCAGTCGGGAACGAAAGCACGTCGCGAATGTCGTTCGCCCCTGTGGCCAGCATCACAAGGCGGTCGAATCCCAGAGCAACTCCGGAACATGGAGGCAGTCCATGTTGCATTGCGGCTTCCAGACGCGGGGCGCCGGGAAGTGATGATTTCTCTTCTACAGCGCGAGTGGAATTCTGAGCTTCATCGCGCCGGCGAAGCTCCTCGGGGTCGGTCAGTTCCTGATAGCCGTTGCAAAGTTCCAGGCCACGAACGTAGAGCTCAAAACGGCGAGCCACCCTGGGCTCCGTCTCCGACACCACGGCCAGTGCCGCCTGGGTTGGTGGATAGTCACACAGGAACTCGGGCACTTCCCGTTCGAGTGTTCCGCCAAGCTCAGGCTCGATGACCATTCCCAGGAGAAAGTTGAGCAGGTCGTCGCGCCGGACGGGCTGATCACTCTCCGGAAACGTGAATCCTCGCTCGACAATCACATCCTGCAATTCAGCAGTCGTTGCCGTATGCACGTCGATCTTCAGGGTTCGATGAAATGCCTCCGCGTACGTGGTCACGCGGAACGATTGATCAGACCACGTCGAAGGCGTGACGGCCGTCGTCCCGCTGAACTTCTTCACCTCAGCCAGCGCCAGCCTTCCCGCTTCAACAGCCGCTTCTGGCGATTGCCTCTGTGACCGAAAGCTGGTCGGTCCATGTTGTGCCGACGCCGTACCATTCGATCATCGTAAACTCATGATTGTGCCGCTGACCGCCTTCGTCCTTCCGAAACACTCGGCTGATCTGATAGATCGATCCGCTGCCAGCGGCCAGCAGTCGCTTCATTGACGCTTCAGGCGATGTCTGCAAAAACCATCGCTCACGTCCGATCGGAAGTTCAAAGGGCTCCAGCCAGGCATCAATCACGATGTCTCGCGAGAGGCATGGCGTTTCGACTTCAAGATAACCCTGACTCTCGAAGTACGTCCGCACCGCTCGCAACATTGCCGCTCGGACACGCAGAATGGCCAGAGAGCAGGATGGCTTCCAGTTTGCCAAATTCTCATCAGTCATAGAACGCAGTGCCGGAATTCAATTCACGATGATTCGCGCCAGCGGCGAAGTTAAAGTAGTAGGATGGCCGCCCTCGGCCGTCTTGTTCCCTTTGTTCTCTACTACTGTGATCCGGTGGGTTAAGCAGCTTTGGGCTTACTCAAACAAAGATACACAACAAAGGGTAACGAATTGCAGACGGCCGAGGGCGGCCATCCTACCACTTGCTTCGTATGTGTGGGGAGGAATCGCTACGGAACTGGAGCGAATGTGGCGATGACTTTGGCGTCAGCCGCATTCCACACTCGAACACTGCCGTCTTCACCGCCGGAGGCAACGATTGAGCCATCCGGAGTCGTCGCCGCGCGGTAGACATAATCCGTGTTGCCAGGAAATTCTCTGGCTGGATTACCGTTGCTCGGGTTGTGGAAGAATACTCGTTTGTCACCGCTGCTGCTGACAATCATGTCCTGCAGTCCAACGTACTGAAGAGATGTGACCTGTCGAGTATACGTGGTGATCGTTCGAGCCTGCTCTCCCGTTTCGACGTTCCAGATCTTGATGGCATTGTCAGCACCGGCGCTGGCGAGTGTCGTGCGGTCCGACTTCCAGGAGACATCCATCACATGGTGAGTATGTCCTTCGAAGGCTCGCACAAACGTTCCCGCTGCAACATCGAACACCTTCGCAAACTTATCCGCCGACGCAGTCGCCAGCAGCTTGCCGTCCGGAGAAAACTCCAGTCCATACACC
This sequence comes from Planctomycetaceae bacterium, assembly GCA_046349695.1. Taxonomy (GTDB): domain Bacteria; phylum Planctomycetota; class Planctomycetia; order Planctomycetales; family Planctomycetaceae; genus SXXK01. Next base: position 61,685 of record JAXMBV010000031.1, read on the forward strand.
GTATCGCTGTGAGCTTCCGGAAACTGTCGGGCGAGTGATCCATCCGCGACATTCCAGAGTGTCAGCTGACCTGAGCGTGACGCTTCACCACCACCAGCGGCCAGCAGCTTGCCGTCCGGAGAAAATGCCAGCGAGAGGACTCGATCAACGAACACAGAATCGCCGCCATCCTCCGAGCCGATCGAACGAAGCAGCTGCCATTCGGGGAAGACACTGCGAGTCACCAAGCGATTGTCTTCTGTTGTCAGAATTGCCATGTTTCCGGCCATCGTGACAGCCTTGACCGGAGTCCCAACCTGAGTTCCTGGAAGTACATCAACGCCAGCACCAGTGACGCTGTTCCAGACACGCAGAGTTCCAGAGGTATCTGCAGTCACCGCAAATCGACCATCGGCAGTGAGTCCAACATTCGTTGATGCGACCGGGACAGCAGCCGGGGCTTTGCGAGACTCCACGACAGCGGTAACGGCGGCGGCTTCTGCCGTTGCCGCTTCCTGCTGCGTCTTGCGTTCGGCCAGTCGCTTCTCCGCACGGCCAATGGCCTGAGTCGCGAAGTCGACCGACTTGCGTGCGATCGTCAGATCAGAGTCCGCCTTCGTGAAGGCATCCTTCGCGGCTGTTTCAGCCTTCTCTGCTTCCGTGACTGCGGCCTTCAAGCCGGCATCATCCGGTTTGCCTTCCAGCGCCTTCTTAGCTTCGGCGGTCTTCGCCATCGCTTCGTCGTATTTCTTCTTTGCTTCGGCCTGAACCGGTGTCTGCTTATCAACGTCGGCCTTCGCCTTGGTTTCAGCTTCCTTCTGAGCAGTCACTTCCTTTTCTGCTTCGCCAATCTGACCGTTGATCACGGCGACTCGCGAATCAAAAACCGACTTTTGGTACTCCGCCTGCTTCAGACTTCTTTGAGCCGTTGCATCCGCAGTCAGTGAAGCCACTTCCTTCGAGTTCTTAATATCCCATACCGAAGCTGTGGCTCCGATCAGGAAAACAGCACGATCCGTCGCGGCGTTCATGGCAGCCTGAGTCGGGTCGCCTGGCAGATCAAACTTTGCCACCTGCGAGCCATCATCAGACTTCCAGTACTGAACGGTCTTCGTTCCTGCAACCGTCAGCAACCCGGCGCCGTTGCCGCTGAGACGAACGATTGGACCGGCATCTGACTTCACTTCCTGAGTGATCGAAATCGCTCCGGAATCTGCAGCGACGGTCATCAGTCGAGCTGAACCATCGGCCAGTAATGCGGCAACTCGGCCGCCATTCAGTTCACCGCTGAGTGATGTCACGGCGGCAGGAAGCGGCTCCGTCCTGTGAGCCAACTGAAGATCTGCCGCACGAATCACATTCAGCCGTTGATCAGCCGTTGCCGCGATGATCCACTTTGGTTCTGAGGCAAACGTCGTGATGGCTGTCACTGCCTGTCCATCCAATGCCACAACACCGCGGTCCATGCCGGCCGCATTCGTGACGACAAGGCCTTTGCCTGGAGCGATGTAAAGAATCTCGGACGTTCCAGCATGAACGGTTCCGAGCGACGCATCTGCAGGAACTCCGAACACACCAGCAAGCGCCGTGAGATCTCGTTGCCACAACTTCACATTGCGATATCCCGAGGTTGCCACAATCGGTTCCGTCGGATGGAACGCGATCGCGTGGACAAAGTCCCGGTGAGCCACTCCGGCAGGCCCCTTCGCCGCGGAAGAAATGATGCTGCTGTCCACGAGTGACGCCGGCGTTTCCGGGCGAGTCAGATCGTACATCGTCACATGGTTGGCCCGACCTGCAGCGATGTATCGCCCCGTCGGATCAATATCCAGTGAGTACACTCCCTGAAGGCGAGCACTGATCGGCTGCCAGTTCATCGCCTTCGCCGCACCCGTACTGCTCTTCGCGCCTTCGGCAATCCAGAGTTTCAGAATACCCAGCTCGCGCGGAGTCAGCGGCTTTGCCTGTCGATCATTTGGCATCGGCGGCATGACGGGTTCATCGCCTCGCCGAGAAAGCTTGTAGATCAGGCTTTCTTCCGGTTTACCGGCGACGATGGCAGGGCCGTTGCTTCCCCCCTTGAGCATCGCTTCGACATTCTCAAGGATCAGGTCACCTTCATTGGTCGTCACGTTATGACAGGCAATGCAGTTCGCCTGCAGAATGGGACGAACGTCCTTCTCAAAATCCACGGGGCGTCCCAGCGCCGGATCTTCGTCCTGAATCGGCTTGAGTTCGTCTGCACTGACGGCTCCCAGGAAGAAGCTCAATGCAGCCAGGGTCAGGAGATTTCGGATCATGGCACTATGCCTTACTGGATGTCTCAAAAGTCTGAAGGTACGAATCCGTCCTTCACTCAACAATTTTCACTGCAACCGGGATGTCCGTGGAAGCCTGTCGCCCATTGAATTCCCCTGTCGCGCGAATCACGACGTAGGCGATATCGCCAGGAGCAGCATCTGCCGCCGCGGTGATCGTCAGCGTTGTTTCATTCTGATCAGCAGGTACATCGACTGCGGCGGCCGACAACGACGTGACACCGTCGGGCAGAACCAGCGTCACTTTCATCGCACCGGCGAAGTTGTTCTTTCGCGTGACCGTTACCTTCACCGCTGCTGAAGCACCCTTCTTGATTGCGCCATTGTCTGGAACTGCTGCTCCGATTTTGGCGGGAGTATCCGCAATGCGAATGACCAGCGGCTCCGAGACAGCTCGGACAGCGATGTTGTTTGGCTTAGTGGCGTCTTCGGCCTTTTTCAGTTCAGCATCGGCCGCAGTCTTTGCTGCGGTTGCTGCTTCCACTTCCTTCTGAGCGGCTGTCAGAGCGGCCTGAGCGGTTTCGACGTCCTTCATCTTTGTCGCAACATCTGTTTCTGCGGCGGTCTTCTCTTTGGCCTTCGTGGCTTCCATCTCCTTTACTTCTGACACTTGTTTTGCCAGAGCGGCAGCAGCCGAGTTAACAGCTTCGACCTTCTTTGCGGCTTCTTCTGTGGCTGTGGATGCTTCCTTCAAGGCCGTCAATGCCGCTGCCAGTTCTTCAGGGGAACTTGTTGCGGCGGCCTTGATGCCGGTCAGAAGAGTCTGAGCCTTTGCGAGTGCGTCGAGCGATGCTTTTTGATCTCCGACCGCCTTTGCGAATTCATCACGAAGCTTCTGCTGCTGAGTCGCATAGGCCGCCAGCTCTTCACCGATTTTCTTGATGGCTTCATTGAGAGCAACGACTTTCTGCTGAGCCTCTTTCAAGGCGGCATCCGAGGTTGTCACTTTGGTTTGATTTGCGACGACCGCCGCTTCCGCATCGGTGACTCGCTGTTTGGCTCGGTCTGCCAGCCAGGGATTGCGGCGGTACGGCACCGTCGATGTTCCCTGCAGCAGAATCGTGTTCATGGAAACCGGAGCCTTCTCTTTGAAATAGATCCGTGCGAGCGCCGAATCTTTTCCGGGTTCGATCGCGAACGGAGGTGCGTCGGTTTCACCCGGAACGTTGTAGAACGTCAGGTCCACCTTCCCATCAAACCCGCCTCGCTTGATCAGCTTCACCGGAACCAGCAGCTGCTGGTCCTGCGAGAATGTAGCGTTCACCGAATCGACGACGATCGAAAACGGCTGTTCGTCCTTCATCACGCCAGCAACCAGGGACTCGGTCAGTCGCGCCGTTCGAGGCATACCGTTGATCGCGTCGTGCACCAGCGTCGCGACTCGGGCTTCTCGCACAATGGCCGCATCTCCTTCGCCACTCCTGCCAACGATCCGAATCGGAGCGATTTGTTCCGCTGCATCCGGAGCAGCAGCGAGTACCAATCGAGCAGAGGCCTGTCCTGGGCCAATGACCGTGGGCCGACAGAAAATTCCTGCTGGAAGGTTCTCTGCCGACAGCTCAATTGCTGCCGAATGACCGTCCCGGCGATATGCATAAACCGTCAGTTCGTAGCTTCCGCCTTTTCGCAGACTGGCCGCACCGCTCGTTGGAGGAGCTTTACCATCGGCCGAAGGAAACGCGTCCAGAACGACCAGACTGTAGTCCGGCTTTGGCTGACGCACAGACAAACGATACTGCAAACGTGCGTCGCCGCGAGCCTCGTTGTAGCGGTCGCGAAGTCGCACGCGGTACGCTCCGTCTTCGGGAACATCCAGGCGGAACGAAGGATCATCGCTGAGCGTCGGAAGCTCTGCACCGCCTGGATTCTGGCGGTCATCGTCTTCCGTGGCGAGTCGATTGTAGGTGACCGTTCCGTCAGCATTCGAGATGACTCGTTCCACCATCAACAGCGGGTCGGCAATGGAACCCAGTCGCTGAGCGAACACTTCGATGACCCATGATTCTCCCTTTTTGGCGTCGAAGCGAAACGCGTCTTCATCGCCTCGTTCCGCAAACGAACCAGTGGCTTCGAAAGGAGCCGTCACTGGCTGTTCCGGCACATCCGTCGCTTCGGAAACAGCGACTCGATCGCTTCGACCGACCTGCACCAGGTTTCCGTCAACACCGTTCCACCAGAAGCTATCCGCAAACGCCGACGTTGCACTCGCACCCGTCAGACTGGAACCTGCCGCTGGAACAATTGAGTATTCCTTCTGATAGACCACATGGCCGTTCAGCTTGCGATCTGTTGGCTGTCCGCCTGGCAGGTTGCGGCCAAAAACCATGACACGCGACGGTGCGTTGCCGGCAACAAAAGGAGGACTGATCCAGTCGACGATCGGCCGGGAATCAAACGCCAGGCGATACACAAACTGATCACCACCACTGTAGACCGCATCCTGAACTCGCAGCACCAGTTCTTCATCCTGAGTTGACGTCCAGATCAGGCTGGCTTCCAGCGAAAAAATCCGGCGCGCTTCAATCAGACGCTTACCCGAGGAATTGAACAGCTGAAGCAATGGCTGCATGGTCGAATCAAGCCGCGCGGCTTCAGAGCGAATGACCAGCGTCTGGCCGGCTTTCACGGGAATGCGATAGAAGTCGACGTCAGTTCCTCCGTTCGCCCGAGCATTCACGATGCTGTCAGGAGCAACGGGCATCGCCTGAGCTGCCGCATTGTTCGGCTCGGTCTCAGAGACTTCCGGAAGAGTATCAACTCGGAAGAGTCGCGGATTGCTGATCCCAAACAACCCTCGACAGCGAACATCATAAAGCCCCGGTGGGACCTCCGGAGCAACCGTGACCGTGAAGGTGTTTGCAACGGGATTTCCGTTTGCATCTTTCTTCGCAACCGCCGTGATGCCCGGATGGCTGAACACCATCTGATCCACTTCGTCCAGGTCGACTCCGCCGCCGATTGTTACGTCAACAGCCGTGCCCTGTTTGGCTCCGGGCGGAAACACGGACGTCATTCGTGTCTGAGGCAGCTGCCCAAACACACTCGTCGCCACCGACACAAAGAGCCCAAATGCGATGAGGCGAATCGAAGTCATAGGCCATCTCTGAGAGAGAGAAATTCAGGGTTCGTCAGCACACTGTGAACGCGTATTCGCGCGGAAGGGAAACAGGTGCGTCAGTTCAAAGAGGACCCACGCGCGACCAGACCGTCTTCGTCCAGCGCGCGAGGCCTCCGCCGTTCCGTCAGTGATTGAACTGGAACTCTTTCGTGTTGATCAGGGCCCAGACAATATCTTCGAAGCCTCGACGAGGATTCTCGGTATGTCGGCCGAGATAACTGATGGCAACCTGCAGCTCATCAGCGGCGGGTTCGCGTGAGAAGACCCAACGATACAGTTCCCGAACCTTCTCTTCCTGCGATCGTGATGTGTCTGCCGCCAGCCGCGCCGTTCGTGCGCCGTCCCGAGCAATCTTGTCCTGAATCTCACGACCGTTCAGCAGGTGCAGACTCTGAGCAAGATTCGCATCCATGCTGCGTTCGCATTCACAGGCCGTGTCACCCTTTGGCTGACCAAAGACCTGCAGGAAGTACGTTGCATTGGACGCATCCGCCAGCTGCATCGCGCGAGTTCCCTGGGGCATGCCACCAAAGTTTTCGCTGGTGTCGGTTACCTGATGGAACGCATCGTACAGAACTTCAGCACTCAACCGCCGAGGGTAGTAGCGGGAGAAGTTCTGCTTGTCGCTGCCGTTGAATTCATTCGGCAACGCGCTCAGCTGGTAAGTTTTGGATCGGCAGATCGTTCGAATCAGATCTTTGAGATCAAAGCCGGACGCGATGAAGTGCTTTGACAGACCTTCCAGCAATTCCGGATTCGCCGGAGGATTGGTGGCTCGCATGTCATCTTCAGGCTCCACAATTCCTCGACTGAAGAAGTGCTTCCAGTAACGATTGACCACAGATTTCGCGAAGAATGGATTTGACGGATCGGTCATCCAGTCCGCAAGGCGAACGCGAGGATCCTGGTCAGCCGCGACGGTGTAAGGAGCAGACCCCAATCCCGTCGGAATCAGCGCCTTGCCGGTTCGAGGGTTGCTGGCCGACGCCATGCCTTCATTATGGAAGACTCGACGATCCCGCATGTTGCCGCTGGCATTCGGAATCACCTTCTTGCCAACTCGGCTGTAGAACGCAGCCATGCCGTAGTAATCATCCTGGCTCCACTTTTCGAATGGATGATGATGGCAGCGAGCACACTGAATACGCAGTCCCAGAAACAGCTGTGCGGTGTCTTCCACCTGTTCTTCAACGCTGTCCACATCGCGGTACCAGGTCACAGCCGGATTAATCTGCGGATCGCCGGAGGCCGTCACGATGTCACGTACGAACTGATCGTAAGGAGTATTGTCGTAGACTCGGTTCCAGATCCACTGATGAAACAGCATCGTACCGGGACCGTCTTCGCCGCCGTCCTTCTTGTTTCGAAGGACAAAGTTCCACTTGTTCGCGAAATGATCTGCATAAGCGGTGCTGTCGAGCAGCCGGTCGATCAGGCGATCACGTTTGTCAGCGGATGTGTCCGCCAGAAATGTCCGTACGTCTTCATCAGTCGGCAGCACACCGGCAATATCGAGGGAAACTCGACGCAGGAACGTGGCATCATCACACAGCTCAGAAGCCGGGATACCAAGCTGCTTCAATTTCCCGAACACCGCCGCGTCCACCAGATTGTTCGGTGTCGGCATCTTTGATGTATCGGCACCAAGAGGAATCGTGGCACGGAACGTTGCAACCTGGCCCTGATAGCGAGCCATGATGGCCACTTCACCGGAGAGGTCCAGAGTGCTGACGAGTCCAGTGACGCTGGATTCTGCCATTTCGCTTTCATTGGCTTCATACAGGGCCATGCGAGTCACGTCTTCTGTTGTTCCATCGCTGTACGTTGCGATGACGGCAATCTGCTGCTTTGAATTGCGTGTCAGCGTGCGAGCCTCAGGAACACATTGAATGGACGTCACATAAGGATCCGTGTCTGCTCCGTACGGCATGCCCTGCTCAATCCACTGGACCAGCAGGTTGTATTCGTAACTGCCCTGTTCCATTCGCTTGCCACCACCGTGAGGATTCGCGCCGATGGCTTTGGTGAGCAACAAGCTTTCCTGAGGCATGCCAGGGAAGATGCGACGGCCGCGAGCTTCCTTGCGCAGGAACTCATAGTCTTCTTCAGGGACGAAACCGAGCAACGAAAGTCGGAATCCGTTCTGGCCGCCTGACTTTCCGTGACAGCCGCCACCGTTGCAGCCCAGCTTCGTGAAGATTGGCACGACCTGGTTGCGAAAATTGATGGGCAGAGGATTCGCGAAACCGGTGACCGTGACTTTCAGCGTATCGGACTTGTCACCCAGCGTCGCGGTGACGGTGATCTCGCCGTCCGCTGCGGGAACCGCCATGCCGGTGGAATCAATCTGCAGAACGGCCGGGTCGGAAATCGTCCATGCGACATCGCGAGTCGCATCCGTCAGGCTGCCGTCCGCGTGGGTTGCCGAAACAAGAAGTTGCTGACGAGCATCACGGCTTCGAATGGCGATCGCATCGGTTGTCGATGGACCAATTTCGATCTTCATCACTTCAGCAAAGACTGCTGAGGTGCCGGACAGCATCATTGCTGCTGTAAAAAACAACCGGGCAAACGTCATTGGAAATCTCCTGCTCGGCGGGAATACCGACATCGTGTCAGTACGGAATGGTTGGTTGAAATGGAGGCGAATGCCCACTGTCCGAAGTCATCTTCTGACAGTCTGAGTAAACCCTGCTGGAATCGCAGTCAAAAGGAAGGATGTTCAGTTCGCGTGTTCGGAAGGGGATTCCGCACGATCTGAACGGCTGGATAATGTGCAGGCTATTTCCTGTGACGCAGGTGTCAAGTCCCGAATGGCCGTTCGCCGTTTTCGAACGTTTCTGATTTCAAGATGCAACGCTTTTGATGTTGACAAAGCCTGAGTTGTGGCCTCGACAATCGATTGGCTCAGGTGATTCTCCCGCCGGGCAATCTGTCCGCTGTCGGGGCGTTTCTACCCGGCGCCGTTGCATTTTGGGCGACCGCGTCGCGAAAATGGGTTTCCATCCCTATAGTTTCAGAGGAGGACGACAAGTCCGAAGTTTTCGTCTTCGGAAACAAATCGAGACAAAAGACCGTCGCACGGTACTTGCCCCGATTTCTCCCGCCGTCCTCGCTTCTCCACAGAATCCCGCCTCAGGAATGGACTCTATTCCGATGTTTCAGCAGATCGGATCCTATCGAATGAACTGTGCCATGACCGCAGCTCCCGGCGATCAACAGTCGCAAAGAACGCACAGCAGCTGGCCGTTTGCACTCATCCTGGCCGGGCTGATTTTATGCTTCCCAACGAACAGATCCCTTGGCGCGGCAGGAATGGGGCGCGACGACAAGCCGACTCCGGAACAGCTCGAATTTGTTCGAGCGAAAGTGATTCCGATTCTGGAAAGCCGCTGCTACGAATGTCATGGAAGTCAGGAGACCGTCGAGGCAGAGCTTCGAGTGAATTCCCGGAAGGCCCTCCTGGAAGGCGGTGAAAGCGGTGCCGCGATTGAACCTGGTGAGCCGGATCGCAGTCTGATCATTCAGGCCGTGCGATATGAGAGTTTCCAGATGCCGCCTCGCAGCAAGATGCCGGATGAGGAGATTGAGGTCCTGGTGAAATGGGTCAAAGAAGGTGCTCACTGGCCAGACGATCTGGAAGCCTCAGCAGCACCGGTGGCCCGCGCGGAGTTTCCGCTGAAGGAACGCATGAAGGCGCATTGGGCGTGGAAGAAGATCGAACCGCAGACTCCGCCAGCAGTACAGAATACCGGCTGGCCAGCATCTCCGATCGACCAGTTTGTTCTTTCGAAGCTGGAAGGCAAGGGCCTGGTTCCCGCTGGAGATGCCGATCGTCGCGCGCTGATTCGAAGAGTGTACTTTGACCTCATCGGACTACCCCCGACGCTCGAACAGCAAGCCGCATTCTTCAGTGATCCGGATCCGACCGAGAAGGCTCTTGAGAAGGTGGTGGACCAGCTGCTGGCGTCTCCTCAATTTGGCGAACGCTGGGCTCGACACTGGCTGGATCTGGTTCGCTATGCCGAAACACTGGGGCACGAATTCGACTATCCTCTGCCCTATGCCTGGCGCTATCGAGACTACGTGATTCGCGCCCTCAATGATGATCTGCCGTACAACCAGTTCGTCCGGGAACATATCGCAGGCGATCTGATCACCGAACCCCGACGTCACCCGAAGACCGGCATCAATGAATCGATCATCGCAACGGGCTTCTGGTACCTGTGTGAAGACAAGCATGCTCCGGTGGATGTGAAGCTGGAAGAAGCTCTGCGAGTTGACAATCAGATCGACGTCTTTGGAAAAACGTTTCTGGGGTTAACAATTTCCTGTGCTCGCTGCCACGACCACAAGTTCGATCCGATCACCGCGGAAGACTATTATGCCCTGTCCGGTTTTCTGCAAAGTTCTCGCCGTCGCGTGGAATGGCTCGACCCCAACGGCGAACAGGCACGCCTTGTTGGTGAGATTCAGAGCAACAGGCAGAAAGCCGAGCAGACACTCTCCGAGGAAATCGGCCGATGGGACGCAGGCCGGCTGCGAAGCGTTCTGAAAGCGTCAATGTCCGACGGTGACATCAGCTCCGCGGAGCCGGACCACGATCAGATCGCTAAGGTCCGCAATGCTCTGGCGAGGCCGGAGTCACGGCAGATATCTCACCCGCTTTCTCTGCTCGCGTCACTGAAACAGAAGGCCGCTGAGGCGACAACGGCCGACGTCATCCGGCAGTGGCTCGAGCTTCGGGACAAAGCCCTCGCAAGTCATTCAGCGACTTTTGACAATCTCCCGAAGTCCGGCAACAAGGTATTCGCTGACTTGCGCCATGGAATTCCCAAAGACTGGTTTGCCTACGGTCAGGCGTTCGACGGGTCTCCAATGGTGGCTACAACCGAGGCGCCCGTTGCAAGGACATCACCAGTGCCAGGTGCCGCCGTCTTTGCATCAGTGACAGTGCAGTCGTCGGCCGTGCTGTCGTCTCCGGATGCTGCGTGGTCATGGGAAACTTCCGGCTGTCGTCCCGTCTTCAATGGCGGTGTCTCATCGGCAGCTCTGTCACCCAAACTGCGAGGAACTCTGCATTCACCCGAATGGGAGCTGCAGCATCCTGAAGTACACATCCTTGCGGCAGGTCGAGGAGCTCGGGTCCGCCTGGTAGTGGATGGCTATGTGATGAACGAGTTTACCGAACTGCTGTTCAGCGGGCTTCGTCAGCCGATCGACACAGATGGCCAGTTTCGATGGATCAGGATTGCCGGCGATCTGGGGCGCTACCCAGGGCACCGCTGCCATCTCGAATTTCTCGATGAAGGCGATGGCTGGTTTGCGGTGAAGGAAGTTCGCCTGGTCGCCAATCGCGATCAGACGTTTGAAGTTCCCGTTGAGATCGCTGAAACCTGCCGGATGACGGTGACACCGGATGTGTCGGTTGACCAGGTTGTGGAAAAGGTCGCTGTCTCCCTGACGAAGGACGCTGCGTTTGCTCCGTTCTTTCTGGACGCAGGACTTTCGAACGGTGACGCCGCAAAGTCTATCGACGAGGCCTGCAGCAAATGGAGATCTCTGGCCGACACAGGCGTGGGAGGTGAGCCTGTGCTTGTGATGTGTGATGGCAGTGGCGAAGAAGAGCATATCTTTGTTCGAGGCAACCACAAGAACGTTGGTCCCGTTGCCCATCGCCGCCTGATGACGGCACTCGATGGAGGTCGCCCATTGCAGAGCTCTGAACGAAGTGGCCGGCTGGAACTGGCAGATCGAGTGCTTGCGGATGATAACCCGTTCCCTTCTCGAGTTGCCGTGAACCGAGTCTGGCAGCAACTGTTTGGGCGCGGGATCGTTCCGTCCTCCGATAACTTCGGGGTTCTAGGCGAAGCTCCGTCCCACCCCGAGCTGCTGGATTATCTGGCGGACGAGTTTCGCCGGGACGGCTGGTCCCTGAAACGACTCGTGCGGCGCATGGTGTTGAGTCGAACGTACAGACTGGCAAGTCAGAAAGTGGATGGAACAGAGGAAAAAGATCCGGGCAACGCGCTGCTCCATCGGTTCAGTGTGCGACGGGTCGAGAGCGAAGTGCTGCGAGATTCGATCCTGGCAATTTCCGGCCGACTGGATCTGGCCATGTATGGTCCGCCGATCCCTGTGTATCTGACTCCGTTCATGCAGGGGCGAGGCCGACCAGGAGCTTCAGGTCCGCTGGATGGTGCAGGACGACGAAGCATCTATCAGTCCGTCAATCGCAACTTCCTGAATCCATTTATGCTGACGTTTGATACACCGCAGCCAGCAACCACCGTAGGCCGACGAGCACGTTCCAATGTGCCCGCGCAGGCCCTGATTATGCTGAACAGCGAGTTTGTACAGGCTCAGTCCGACGTCTGGGCCAAACGTCTTCTTGCGTTGCCACCAGACACCGATTTGCTGAACCTCGCTTACCAGCAGGCATTCGCCAGATTGCCGGAGGATTCTGAAAGGACCGCGATGACTCAGTTCATCCAGGAACTCGCAACCGTTCACAAAATTCCCCCCAATGAAGCAGTGCGAAACGAATCCGTGCTAAGAGAAGTCTGCCACGTCCTCCTGAATAAGAAGGAACTGCTCTACATCGACTAACCCCGCAACCAAAAGGCGAGCGACAGGGCCTCAGCCCTCCGTGCCCCACATCTTATCTGATCTCTTAATCTTAATCTTAACCTTAATCCCCACCCGCAAACGCCGTTCTCCGACAAAAAATGTGCGACAGAAAATAACCCCACAACAGAACCGCCAAGGCGAGCAGCCCGGTGTCAATCGGCCGGTACACCAAACCCGTCGATTCACCAGGAACCAGGAACAACGCTCGCCCGCTTAGTATGTGGCCCAGCGTATAAATGTTGCTCCAAGTCAGCGACGGTCGTCAGGTGTCCAAATCCGGCATGCATCCGGAATTGGACGGCCATGCAGGTTGATCTACGACCCCGTGGTGGCAAACACCCTTTGGAAGCGTGATCGCATGGCTTTTTGTTGTTTAACCCGAACCGTCGATACGGTCAGACGGCGGAACTTGCGGCCGCCTATGGTGATCCGCATACGATGAATGTGTCGCCTTCGGTGCGGCCAGTCTACAGCCAGCAGAGGCGGGCGACAATTCAAAACTGATGCGGCGATGGAGTACCGGATTTACTGGTTCACGCCACCACTTTATTGTTGATAACTCCTCAAACTCCGCCCGCGCTGAAAGAACACTCGCCTGAACGCCGACGAATCGTCCCGCCGCTGTCGCACAACGACACGACGTGCGGCGACCTGCGTGGTTTCGTCTGTTACTTCGACTTTCGCACGACGCGCCGGCCGTTGAGCCAGTTTTTCGAACACGGCAGATGCATGGGAAGGGGTGTAGAGCTTTGTTCCCTCGGTCGCCGCCTTCAACGCCGCTTCGATGTCGATCCGCCGGCCGTCCGGCGTGAGGAAGTAGCCAGCATCAAGGATCTGTAGTGTCTGCGAGGCTGTTCCTTTGAGAGACATACTCTCTCCACTCCTCTCATTGCGCAGGCGTTGAGCGAATTGCGATCTATGCGTCTGGCGATCAGCCGACCTAAAGATCGTGCGTTGAATTTTGCCGCTTTGTAGGCGGTTTGGGCTGAGGCCCCTTGCGGGATTCATCACGGAGAGGAACCTTCGCCGAAGAGAGTCTACCGCTGGAGACGCAGCTTGTCATCCTGGAAATGGCTTTGGTGAGGAACCGCGGATAGCGCGGATATGGGAGGAGACCGGACAGTGCTGACTTGGTTTGGTGACCTGTTTGGACGCCGAGGCTGTGGTTGTGCAAAAAACTGACTCCACTGGGATAGAACCCAGTGGCAGTGATGGCCTTACAAAACATCCGCCACCGAGTACACCTCGGTGGGACCCGGTTTCTGCACTACCCGACATTGCACGCAGCAACCGATTGCAAAATACATCAAATCACCGCGCAGAGGAACGCCACCCCACAGGCGAGCGGCTGGGCGTCAGCCCTCCGTGCCCACGTTCCTTCCCAAAATCTCTTTATCCTAATCCTAATCTTAATCTTCATCTTAAGCTTCATCTTAATCCCAACTTTACGGGAAACGAAGCAAGAAGAAGTCCTGCTCAACTCGCTCCTTCGATCCTCCGTTCGTTGAGTCCCAATGATGACACCCCGTGCATCGGAGCCACTCGCGCTTGTTTGCGACTTATCCGCGTACATCCGCGCAATCCGCGATTAATGACTGCCAATCCTCTTCCCACCGGAGGCTCCGAGCAGCAACGCCATTCACCATCAGTATCCAACGCGATCTGGGTTGCGATTGGATCCAGGGGACTCGAACAATTGACCATCTCAAACTGCCGTCGCTGAACTCACTGCGCCGTCATCCATCAAAGACAAAATCAACTCCTCACTCAGGACGCGACGCCATGTGAATAACCTGTTGATAACTTCTGATTCAATTCCAATTCAACCCTTGACTCAGTCACTCAGATGTCTCTGGTTGAACCGATTGTTCTGCAACTGTCATCGTTTCGGTTTGGAGTGCTTTGCAACGACTCCGTCCGCCTGTACGACCAGAAGACTCGCCAGCCGCTTCATCAATTCACGGCCGGGTTTGGACTTGGATTGATTGAAAACTATGTACCGAATCTTTGACGCAGTCACACGAGGTAAGTCACCAGGAAGAACAGAGGCATCCAATTTAGCCTTATCTTTCGGAAACCTTTTGAGATGTTTCTCGTAATTGAACTCGGAAGTCAGAAGTTCAACCCACGGCAGCTCCCCATTAGTCAGAAGTTGTGACAAGGAAACGCGATTCCGAGTTGCCACAAACTCATCGAAGTGAACGAGGGCGTCGTGATCCGTCGCGAATGTACCAACAACAATCGCCGCACCCGAGCCAGCCAATCGCAGGCTCCGCTGGAACGGACCAGGGTCCGAAGGAATTAGTCCACCCATCGCGAGAAACCGCAATCGAATTCCATCGCAAATTGCAGCCGTGACAAGCTGCTTTCCTGAGACGGCGGGTTTGATTGAGTAAACAGCCAGTGCGTTCGACAACTGTATGACTCCGTGCAAAACGCCATCGCAGACGACCAAGATCAGCCGGTTGGGGCGATTGACTTCATTGTGATTCGCGACACTGCAGCTGAACTGCTGGATCGCGACTGAATGAAGCGCGAAGCCATGGCAGCGTACGAAGCCAACTTTGCGATGACAAGTTCAACTTACGCACGATCGCTCAGGAATCAATATGATCAGCACCGCCGCAGCGAATCCTCGCACACTGCTTGCGACTGATTCGCGTTCATTCGCGTCAATTCGCGGTTCCAGATTGCGACTCCAACTTCGAGTCGCCATCGTCACCACACGCGAACCCGAATGCGATTCTTTCCGATGCGCTGGATGCCTGCTGCTGCTGTCTTAGCGAACGGTTAAAATCACCCGGTTGCCGCCAAGAGACGTTGATTTGAGGTAACGCCCGATCGGCAACTCGGGTGGATTTTTTGGTTCGCCGGCTCTCGCGCGGAGACGTTGAACCTCGATTTCATACTTCATCGGGTCGCTGGTATCTGTTGACTGTTAGCACTTCACCGTTTCGATCAACCCAACGACGCGGAGTCAATGTAATGTTCTCAATCATGCCTGCAGCGATTGCCGCCCAGGCATGGTAGAAACCACTTTGGCGTTCGCCCATCCAATCGTGTTGTTGCCAGAAGCATTCAAAGAACTTTATGAACTCTCCGGGATTAATGACATGCTCGTCCTCGCCAATGTCATCTGCGATTCCGCTTGTGCACTCAAGGTGTTTTTCAAGGAGCTTTGTCATGTCGAAGAACAATTGCGCACGACCCATTGAAAGTCCGCCAGCAAATCGTTCGGAACCGTCAGGCATTCGGGCTGTGAAGAGCTTTCCCATCGTGTCTTCAACTCTTCATGGCGAACGACCAAGATCAGCCGGTTGGCGCGATTGACTTGCCATGTGTGAAACCGCCGACGCCAACTCGGCTGCATCTTTTTGTTCGCCTCTTATTCGTCAACCGAGGGTATAAAAGCCACCACATTCTCTGAGAAACGAAATAAATTCTAGCAGCCATTCTTGGTCAACGCTGTAGTTTTCAGCTAGATCGTCACGGTGAAACGTACCATCATCTGGTTCATTGGTCATCATCCCCGATTGCTTAATGCGCGAGCCATCGGGGAGATTCGTCAGGATGTTTAGTTCGAGCCAATCTGCCAGCTTGATGCAGCTATCCATCTTGGCGATGACCATTTGCTCGCCAAACACTTCAACGTCGGGTTCCAGGATGTTGCTTTGGTGAATCAGCGGCATCGTAGCCCCCCAACGCCAAACATTGACGTAGAGATCCTCGATGTCGTTTTCGGCGATAAGCCAATAACTCACGCGATGTCCCGTTGCGAGTGAATCAGATAGGCGAACGCCCAAGCTCAGCGGACCGGCCCGCCGAGACC
>JAXMBV010000032.1:0-74898 GCA_046349695.1 Planctomycetaceae bacterium
ATGTTTGACTGGATACATCCGGTCACAACCAGAGACGCGATCTACGGCGATACGACCTCCGATATTCTTGCGATGCGGTTTGACTTCAACTGGTAACGTGCTGATCGCACCGCGACCATGTCGAGGTTGGTGTTTGGTCTGACGGAGCGAATCCAGCTTTGTTCCATGCAGGATGTTGACGATGAGAAGAGTCACTCGACGAACAGTCGCTCACACGTTTCTTTCCGGATTTGCAGTTACCGTGGGCTCTGCACTGGTCGGCATGAAGGCCTGTATTGCAGGTGAACCGGGTTGCCTTCACTGCGGCTGCAGGGACAGCAAATGCTGCAAAGTTTGTCGCCTGGTGAAGGAAGATCGAAAGATCACGACGACCTGCTGGGGCATGAAGGATGAGGATTTCTGTGTTCCGGCTCCAAGTACTCCGGAGTGCAAACACTGTGAACCTGTTTGCCAGACGGATCCGAGGTCTGGTGTGACTTCGTGCCAGAAGAAGCTTGTCTGGACATCCTGGATTCCGGGATGTGGCGGCGACGTGATGACTCGCCACAAGCTGATGAAGAAGACGGTGACAAAGACGGTGCCCAGTTTCAAATGGGTCGTGGAAGACCTCTGCCCGAAATGCGTGGCCGCATGTCAGCCGATCTCGGTGCCACAGGGGACGACCATTCCAAAACCTCCCAAAGTTCGGGACGCTGTGGTCGTGGCCTGCAGTTACACCAGTGAGACATCCAGCGACGAACTCGGAAAATAGCCTCTGCCAAATGAAACATCCTCTGCCGTGCTCTGACAGAGGATGCTGTTCGGTTCCTAAGCACGACTCACAGCCGCTGTCCGCGATGCAGGACCTGGCTGCGGTGTCTGCCGGCTATGGCTTGCGATACAGGTACTTGCAGTCTTCAAGTCGTGTTCCGCTGGCGTCGGTGATGGCATACTTCTCCGGGCCCCACATTGTGACGCCTGCGTGTCGGCCGTCTTTGGAGATCAGGTAGAAGCTGAGCCCATAGTCCGGTCGGCCTTCTTTGTCACGCAGTCGCGGTTCCGTCGTCTTGGCAACGCGACGCAGCACTTCCATGCCTGCCTCTTCCGGCGATGCCCCGTTTCGCATAAGTTCGACGCCGGCAAAGGACGAAAGGTTCTGAAGATTTGCTTCACCTCGGCCCGTGCTGCCACACGATCCAACCGTGTTGTCGACATACAGCCCTGCACCAATGATAGGTGAATCACCGACGCGGCCTGGGATCTTGAACGCCAGTCCGCTGGTCGTCGTCGTACAGGAAATGTCACCCTTGGCGTTGATCGCGGAGCAGTGAATTGTCCCCGTCGGTCGGCGGAACCGTCGAGCCGCACTGTCAGCCAGAGCGATGGAATGTTCCTGGAAGAACTGAGCGACGCCAGGATCTTCATTCGGATCCGGAAGCCAGTCGTCCTTCTCGCTCATCGTTTCTTTCCACTTCAGCCAGATCTTGCGCGCGTGATCCGTCAGCAGGTTCTCCTCCTGAAAACCGTGAGCCCGAGCAAACTCCAGGGCGCCGGTTCCGACCAGCAGCACGTGGTCCGTGCGTCGCAGAACCTGCAAGGCGACCTGAGCCGGATGGCGGATGTTCTGAATGGAAGCGACGGAACCCGCCTTGTGGGTTGGACCGTGCATAACGGCGGCGTCGAGTTCCACGATGCCTCGTTCATTCGGCAGACCACCATATCCAACACTGGTGTCAAGCGGATCGTCTTCCACAATCGCCACGCCTGCGACAACGGCGTCGATCGGATCTTCACCTGCCTGGATCATTTCCCAGGCCTTTCGAGTCGCCTCGGCACCGTTCCCGGAGGCAATGACCTTCACACCCACGTCGTTCTTTGCGGCCGCACGAGCCGGAGCCGCGTGAATTCCAGCGGCCACAGCCGATATGCCAGCGGCCTGCATGAACAATCGACGAGACACATCGGACATCGACATTCCTCCGGTTCAGTTCGTTGAAGTTTCATCACTCTGTCCGGATTCCCATGAACCCGGATCTTTCATCACGATTACTCTTCGTCAGTGACACAGCCTTCGGACGCGGACTTCACCAGACGAATGTATTTGGCCAGGGTTCCTCGAGTGGCTTTGAATGGTGGCGGTACAAACGCGGCCCTGCGAGCATTCAGTTCCGCTTCCGTCAGAGCCACGTTGATTTCGTTCTTCTCTGCGTCGACAGTGATGCGATCACCGTCCTTCAGCAGAGCAATTGTGCCGCCGACCTGAGCTTCCGGTGTGATGTGACCAACAATAAATCCGTGTGACCCGCCGCTGAATCGGCCGTCGGTCAGCAATGCCACATCGGAACCCAGTCCAGCGCCCATGATGGCAGACGTCGGTGTCAGCATCTCTGGCATGCCTGGTCCGCCCTGTGGGCCTTCGTAACGAATGACGACCACATCACCCTTCTGGATGCGACCCTGCTCCAGACCTCGCAGCATCAGCTCTTCTGAATCAAAGCATCGGGCAGGACCGGAGAACACGAGCCCTTCCTTGCCCGTGATTTTCGCGACGGCTCCATCCGGACACACATTGCCTCGCATGATGCGAATGTGCCCCGACGCCTTGATGGGCTTTTCGAGCGGCTGAATGATCTGCTGGCCTTCCTTGAGTCCGGGCAGGCTGCTGAGGTTTTCGCCCAGAGTCTTTCCGGTGACCGTCATGCAGCTGCCGTCGATCAGGCCCTTCTCCAGCAGATATTTCAGCACGGCCGGAGTACCGCCAACCGTGTGCAGATCTTCCATCACGTACTTGCCGCTTGGTTTGAGGTCCGCGAGATACGGAATTCGGTCGCTGACCGTCTGGAAATCATCAATGGTCAGGGAGACGCCGACAGCGCGAGCCATCGCGATCAGGTGCAGCACGGCGTTGGTTGAGCCGCCAGTGACCATGATCAGGACCATCGCATTTTCGAAAGCCGCTCGCGTCATGATGTCGCGCGGCTTGATGTCCTTCTCCAGCAGGTTGCGAATGGCAGCGCCAGCACGGAAGCACTCTTCAAGCTTTGCCGGATCTTCTGCAGGGATCGATGAGCTGTATGGCAGCGTCATTCCCATCGCTTCGATCGCAGATGCCATCGTGTTGGCGGTGTACATGCCACCGCATGCTCCGGCACCGGGGCAGCTTTTTCGGACGATGGCAGAACGTTCGTCTTCGGAGATCTTCTTTCCCAGGTACTCCCCGTAGGACTGGAAGGCAGAAACGATATCGAGCTTCTCGCCCTTCAGACCGCAGCCCGGCTTGATCGTTCCGCCATAGATCATCAGCGACGGACGATTCAGCCGTCCCATGGCCATCAAACAGCCTGGCATGTTCTTGTCACAGCCTGGCAGCGAAATGTTGGCGTCGTACCATTGAGCAGACATGACGGTTTCAATGGAGTCGGCAATCAGGTCGCGCGACTGCAGTGAGTACGACATTCCATCGGTGCCCATGGAAATGCCGTCGCTGACGCCGATGGTGTTGAATCGCATGCCGACGAGACCGACCGCCTGAACGCCTTCGCGAACTTTTGCGGCCAGGTCCATCAGGTGCATGTTGCAGGGATTGCCTTCGTACCAGACACTCGAAATTCCAACCTGTGGCTTGTTCATGTCTTCAGGCGACATCCCGGTGGCATAAAGCATTGCCTGGGAAGCGCCTTGAGAAGCGGGCAGAGTGATTCGGCTGCTGTACTTATTGAGCTGGGTCATGACTGGTTCTTGTTCGGTGGATTTCAGGGACAAAGTGCGCGAACGCGGAATGCTCCGCAGTTTACGGCAGATCGGAATGACAGACCAGGGACTGGCGGTGGGCGAACTCGGGAAAGCGGAAAGCGGAAAGCCGGCCAACGATCCTGTTCCGAGGATCGAAGACTATTCCTCGCCCGGAACCGTGAGCTGCTGGCCGTTGTGGCGCGATGTCAGGCTCAGCAGGAATGGCACGGATCGCCTGGCCCAGTCTTCCGGGGACGGGTACATATTCGCACCCGATGCAAAGCAGCTCTGCAGCATCTCCGTGTTGATGATTCCAGGGTTCAGGGGAACCGCGCACATGCCTTCCGGCAGTTCCTCCGCCAGCGCCAGAGTCAGTCCTTCGATTGCCCACTTCGATGCGCAGTACGGAGCGACTTCGGCGGAGACTGATCGTCCCCAGCCGGAGCTGAAGTTCACAATCACGCCGGTCTTGTGAGCCACCATGGCCGGCACAAAATGTCGAATGACATTGGCCACTCCGGAAACGTTAACCGACATTACTCGGTCAAACTCCTGTGCCCCCAGCTTCCAGAGCTTTTCGTTGGGATTGATCACTGCCGCGTTATTCAGAAGCAAATCCGGTGGCCCACCGTCGGCGATCACGGACGCTGCCCATTTCGCCACTTCCGCGTCACTCGTGACATCGACCTGAGTAATCTTTGCACCAACCAGTGCTTTCGCTGCGTTCGAAACAGCAGCTGCGTTGCTTCCGCATCCCAGTACGGTATGCCCAAGCTTCAGAAATCCCCTGGCCATCGCGAAACCAAGGCCTCTGGAGATTCCTGTGATCACAATTCGACGTGACATCTCAGACTCCTGCTCTGAATCTTCTCAGAGGGTTTTCAGGTGACGGTAGCTCTGCCCGATGCTCGCAATCGGATCAGGCGACTGGTCCTGTTCAACATGACACTGATCAACGCCACAGGCTTCGCCAGCCTTTATGACAGCCATCATATCGATGATGCCATTGCCAAGTTCCTTGAACGCGTCGGCAGGCACCGTGCCTTCATCATGAATAACCGGCGTGCCTTTTTTCAGATCCTTCAGATGCAGCTGGGCAATGCGTTCCTTGAGCTGTTCAATCGCATCCAGTGCAGCCAGGCCACCAATCTGCGCCCAGAATACATCAAGCTCGAACTTCACCAGCTTTGGATCGAATTCTGCCTTGAAGACTTCAAATCCAGTCTGCCCGTCCGGGAGTTTTCCGAATTCAAATGAGTGGTTGTGGTAGTTCAACTGAATGCCTGCAGCCGCGCATTTTTCACCGGCCTTGTTGGCTCGTTCCGCATGCCGTCGATAATGGTCAGACGTTTCTCGATGACCCTTTCCGATGTATCCGAAAACAAGGTGCTTCAGTTTGAGTTGATGAGCCTTTTCGACGACCTGGTCAACGGTGGCGATGTCTTTGCCTTCCGGGTTGCCGATGACGTTCCAGTCGATGAAGCTGCTGGTCACCTTCAGCCCGTTGTCTGCGGCTGCCGCGATGATTTCATCAGACTTCATGACGTCGCCCAGTTCGACCTGCCAGTACCCGGCAGCCGCAACGGCTTTGATGGTGCCCTTCAGATCGGCAGCCAGTTGATTTCGAACGGTCCAGAGCTGAAGGCCAATTTGGTCGACATACTTATGCTGAAGCTGCTGTGCCCAGACAGGACGCAGGATGGAAGATGCTGTGAATGCAGAAGCAACCTGAAGGAAGTGTCGACGGTGCATGGTAAGTCTCCCGTTTGAACTGGGCTGGCGTTTCGGTCTTTGGCAGTTTAGCCGCACAGACTGTCATCGAAAAATGATCGCTGCAGCAGTCGTGACTCTCGGCAGCGCGGGAGCTTTCCTCGTGACAGGTTCTACGGTTCCTCCCGACGAATCAGGCCCTGCTCGATCGCTCTGTGAATGGCCAGATGCATCGGACCATCGACCAGATCAGCACTGCGCTTTTCATCCGGATTTCGATCGCAGTTGAACAGAACACACCAGCTGATGTTGTCCCATCGGTGGACAAGCTCGGTCGAAGTCCCGTCAAGAAGCCCGGTATGCCAGTAGTTGAGCTGGTCGTTTCCGATGTCGCGAACACTCCAGCCCATTCCGTACCAAACGGCCGGTTCACCGGCTTCCTTCAGAATCGGACGTTCTTTCATCAGTGCCAGGCTTTCACGCGTCAGGATCGGCGTCTGTGAGTTTTCCAGAGCGGCGATGAATCGAACAAGATCGCCGGCTGTGGATGTCCAGCCTCCATGCGCATCCATCACCGTGATGTCCCAGAGACCATACGGCGCTTCCACAGATTCGATTTTGCCGTCGACACCACCTCTGGCGACGTCGTACACAAGCGGATACCGATGGCGCTGCTGTCGAAAGTAGTGAGCTTCGTCTGGTGCCAGTTCGGAAAGACGAGTACGACCGAGCCGAGTCTGCTGCATCCCTGCTGGCTCGAGGATACGTTTTCGAACAAAGTCTGCGTAAGGTTCTCCCGTGGGAGCTTCAATGATTCGTCCCAGCAGACAATACCCCACATTGCTGTAAACGAATTTCTGTCCAGGATCAAAATCCAGCGGCTGTCGAAGCTGATATCGAATGATGTCCGGAATCGTTGCAGGCGCCTTGAGTCCGGCGGCTCGTGTGATTTGAACCAACTGGAACATCGTGTCTTTGGATTTGTCTCGATCGAATCCCGCCGAATGATTCAGAAGGTGTCGAATGGTGACCTGTGACCAGCGAGCATCCACGTCCACGGCCGACTTCGAATCGAACTTCTGTTCATGCTTCTCAAGCCAGGACAGAGCCGTATCATCGAGCGTCAGCTTGCCTTCCTGAACCAGAAGCAAAACGGCGACCGCAGTGAGTGGCTTGGAAACACTTGCAATTCGCATGGTGGTTGCGGGGAGCATGGCTGTCGACGTATCAACATCGGCATATCCAAACGCTCGCTCATAAACGAGCTTCCCGTTCACGGCAATGGCGGCCGTCACGCCAGGGAGGTTGTTCTTCTGCAGCACATCCCGCAGCATGTCGTTCACGGGAGTCAGTTCTTTGCCCAGTTGACCCGAAACAGGTAGGTCTCCTTCCGGGATCGTCAGACTGACGGATGGCAGCTGCTTCTGAATCCAGACAGCACAATGGTACACCTGGCGGCTGAGCGAAATGGTTTCATGGAGCTCAAGGTCAAATCGCTCTGCCTTTAACTCAGAGTCCTTTCGTTCAAACTCCTCACGACTCATCCCAACCAGAACGATCCATGGAGACTTCTGCTCGTTGGGCCGTGACGCTCCGGTGTAAAGGATCTCGCTGTTTCGAACAGTGGGCTTCAGAGCCGTAATGATGCGTTCAGACTTTGCGAACGAGTCCACCAGGCTTGCCAGTTCCGTGGCGTTCAGCTTCGTGAAGCCCTCTTCCTTCTGCTCCGGCTTATTCACTGGTTCGTCCACACAGGCATTGCAGACGCACGCATCGCAGGATGTTGAGAATGGCTCAGTTCCGGTGGAGAAAGCAACAGCCACGACGATCAGCCATCGCGCGACTCTGCATGACGCGCGGTTTGAATCATCGACGGGGGGATGCATTTGAACCATGAACTTCGCCTTGTGCTCAATCCGCGGACGAGTACGACGCCAGGATTTTCGACTGTGCATGTGAACAGAGGCTCAAGCGATCCGTTTTTGTCATGGTCACAGCGACAACGACAGGAGGAACGGAATATCGCCTGATTTCGCACAAAGTCAGTCAGAGTACTCAGGGAATTCGAAGTTTCGCCGTCAGAAAGCGACAAACTCAGACAAAACATTAAGGTGCCAGGATCTGATTGATCAGCACGAAAATCGCCGATAAACTGTGTGTATCTGGTGAAAGGATGAACATGCGGTTCTTCCTTTCGCGTGTTCCGTTGAATCAGGAAAATGCCATGTCGCCTCATTCCGAAGCCGCTTCATTGCTCCAGCGTGTCCAAAAGCGACTGGCCACAGTTCGCTTTGCCAAGACTTTGCACTGGTGGACATTCGGCTCATTGATCGCTGCATGCACGACGGTGTTGGCGATTCGGCTTCTGGGCCTGTTGCCAGAATCGCAGCAGCGGCTTGGCTGGTTGCTGTGCTTCCCAGCGGCCGCATCCCTTGGCGCATGGATCTTCTTCCGTCGGGTTGAGCAGACATCCGCGGCTCGGCTGATTGACCAGCACGCAAAGACCGACGATTTGTTCCTCACCCTTGCGACTCTGAACTCATCAGCAGGCGAATACCAGCCGCTGGTGGAAACTTCCGCCGCGAAAGTTGCACCGCGCATTGTTCCTGCGGATGTCGTCCCATTCCGGCCTCAGCGTCCGGTGGGTCTCCAGGCGATTGGGATGATTGCGCTGGCTCTGCTGGTCTGGCTGTTGCCGACACTGGATCCGTTTGGAAAAGTGGAAGCGGCAACCAAGGTTGAACGACAGAAGAAAGCGGTCGACCAGATCCTGAAGTCTGTGAAGGTTCGCGAAGAGCAGCTGTCGAAGGTTGTGAAGTCCAGCGAAGAGCGACAGGAAAAGATCGACGCTGAAACCAAAGAACTGATGGCTGCGCTCAAAAAGATGAAGCCGATTGAGAAGCAGATGAATTCAGAAGTTCTGAAGCAGCATCGTTCGGAACTGAATAACCTCTGGCAGAACGTCTCCAAAGAAGAACTTCGCCAGATGCTCAGCCAGTCTGTTTCTGACGAACAGTTCGGCGGAGAAAAGTCTAAGAAGATGAATGAGTGGCTGAAGGACCTTCAGAATGGCAAGACGGATGCACTGAAGCAGGAAATGGACAAAGCCCGTGAGACGATGGAGTCCATGCTGAACGCGAAGACTCCGGAAGAACGTCAGAAGCTGGCCAATGATCTTAAGAAGCAGCTTCAGGATCTGAAAAAATTCTCGTCGAAGAAGGCGGGCTCCAAGGACCTTGAAAACGCGCTCGACAAAGCTCTGAAGGCCATGGAAGCAATGGCTCAGAAAGAGAAATCCGGCAAGCAGGGAGAAGAAGGTGAACCGTCTGAGGAATCAGAAGGTGAAGCGGAACTTTCTCGCCAGGCCGCCGAAGCGATGAAGGAAGCGATGGAGCTTGCAAAGACGGAGCTGGAAGAAGTTGCTCGTTCCGCTGAAGACATGAAGGCCCTGGAAGAAGCTCTGAAGACTCTTCAGCAGGCCGAGAAACTGAACAACAAAGAACAGATGGATGGCGAAGAGTGTGAAGGCTGTCAGTCGCTGGCCGAGTACGCGAAGAAGTTCAAGGAGATGGCGGGCCAGAATGGTCAGGGTCAGGATGGCGAGGCACAGCGTAATGAACCTGGCGCGATGATGACCGAAGATGACAGCGACCCGGAAGGCTACAAGGACGAAAAGTCTCGCAGTCAGATTCAGGCCGGCAAGGTTCTGCTGTCCATCAAGACGAAGGAAGCCGCCACTGAACGCGACTTTGATGAAGAGGATTATCGCAAGTACGAAGCGACAGTGAATGAAGTGAAGTCCGGTGTCCAGGCCGCCATTGAATCAGAACAGATTCCGCCAGGCTACGTGGACAGCATCAAGAAGTACTTTGACTCACTGGATGCACCAAAGTCCGAAGCCGCTCCGAAGTAAGACGTTGCACGACATGAATCGGATCGATTGAAGTAGCGGAAGGGGACGAGCCGGCGCGAGCCCGCCGGTTCTTCCCGCAGCGGACTGACTGCATTGCGATGAATCAATATCTGATCGCTTCCGCAGTGGGGCTGTCTTCTTTCAGCCGCCAGTAGCAATCTGCTGCAAGATCGTTCCAGCTTTGGGTTTCTCCCCAGGGCCAGCGGACTGTCACGGAAACAGCTTGAGCAGAATCACCAAGGCCCACAAGAATCCGAGGGTCACTGGTGGACAGATAGCTTCCGCCGGATTTGGCAAATCGCGTCATCACTTTCTCGCCAATTCGCACCGTGACGGTCGCACCGGCAACAGGTCTGTGGTTGCGTCCCTCAAGATGAAAGCCTGCCCAGTGGCTGGAAGTTGAAGTGGCAGCGATGTTCTTCAGAATCCGGACGGGCGCATTGCTGTGGCTGATCACCAGATCCGGCCAGCCATCATTATCAAGATCTCCCACTGCAAGGCCTCGGCCAAGGCCTGCTTCGGTGAAGTAGTTGCCGCCGAGAGAGCTGACGTTCCGAAAGACTCTGCGCCCTTTTTGATTCTCGTTCTTCAGCAGCACGGGTTTCTGCTTCACGGGAGCACCTGCCGGGAATCGGACAACATGTCCGTTCACAAAGACGATGTCCTGCCAGCTGTCGTTGTCAAAGTCCAGGAAGGAGGTTCCGAATCCCACATGGGCACCACCCAGTGCTCCGATTCCGGCGGCCTGGGACTGGTAGGAAAAAAGTTCACTGCCCAGATTCTGATACAACGCTGGAAGTTCGCTTTCGAAGTTCGTGACCCAGAGAGACGCACGACCGGAACCGTCATAGTCCCCGACATCAACGCCCATACTTCCGTTGTACCTGCCTGAGTCATCTGCGGCGACGCCCGCGGCAAGCCCGGCTTCGTCAAGCCTGCCTTCTCCTCGATTCAAAAGCAGCCAGTTGTCGCTGGCATCATTGGAAGCGTAAATGTCCGGACGACCATCATCGGTAAGATCAGCAATCACAACTCCAAGGCCCTTACCTGTCGTCGGGATTTTCAGCTCTGACCAGCGATCCGTGAACTGCGTTCCATCGAACTGGTAGAGCGAATGAGGCAGTGCGTCGAAGTTCTGCGGAGGACAGACGTCGCGATCCTCTCTACTTCCCCGCGGCTGGCATTTGGGATCGTTTTGAAACGACCAGTTGACGTAGCGTGACACATACAAGTCCGCTTTGCCGTTTCCGGTCAGATCCGCAAAGGCCGCGCTGGTGGACCAGCTGGTGCTGTTCAGGCCCACAGACTTCGTCACATCACGGAACCTGCCATCGCCTTCATTTCGGAACAGCAACAGACCCGAATATCCCGTAATCAGAAGATCGTCCCGGCCGTCGCAGTCATAGTCCGCTGCGGTTGCTCCGTGCGAATACAGCGATGCGGTTTCGATGCCAGATGATGCTGTCACGTCCTGAAAGTGAAAGTTGCCAAGGTTCCTGAAGAGCCCTGATGCGAGCCCCCGGATCTGCGGAGGATTTTCGCCTTCAAATGTTCCGCCTCCTGCGCAGAAGATGTCCAGCAGCCCGTCGGAGTCATAGTCGAGCAGAGCGATACCGCCACCGAGAGATTCCAGGATTGTGAATCGATTCGCTTCTTCACCGGTGCGACACGTGAATGACAGTCCGCTGTCGCCGGTGACATCTTCAAAATAGTTGCCTGCAGAAGTGCCGGAAGCCGCCGTTCCGATATCCTGAGTCGGTCGGGAAGCCGGAGGTGGCACCACACCGTCCGCTGTTTCTGTGACGTCATTCGTTGCCCTGTAGAACGCAAATGCAGCCAGACACACAACCACGATACTTAGAATCACAAGGCTTGCAGGCTTCACGAAACTCTTGCCTTCCCATTGTTCACGTCACTTGGTGCTGCGATACAGAAGTGTGTTCTTTCCAGGCTGACTTTCAGTTTGACAAATCCAGCTGAGCCAGTTTGTCTCGATAGGTTTGAGCATCGTTCGGTTTGCCGGCCAGCTGAAAGCAGCGAGCCAGTCCAAGAATGACCTCACGATTGTCGGGCGACAGTGCTTCAGCACGGCGGAACCATCGCTCGGCTTCATGCAGGTCCTGCAGATCCAGCGCCACTCGGCCTCGTTCAATCATGGCGGCGAGATCACGATCAGACTTTTGCAGAAGGTCATCAAGGATTGCTGTGGCCTCGTCGTATTCACCGAGCTCACGATGACAGCTCGCCAGGCGGATCAGAACGTCCCGCTGGCCAGGTGACTTCGACTCAAGATACTCAAGCTGAGTCTTCGCTTCACCCGGACCATACTGCAGCAGGACCTCAGCGAGTCTCAGTCGAGTCTGGTCGTTTGCAGGAGCCGCATCGACGGCGGTCCGCAAACTCTGAAGCGCAACGTCAGGCATCCCCTGTCGAAAAGCCAGCTCGCCCTTCCATGCCAGCGATTGCGCCTGAGCCCAGTCTTCGGACAGGGCCTTGTCCCATAACGCGAGGCCACGTTCCGCGGTGGACGCCTGAGAGATCTGAAGGGCTCCTTCGATAATCGCATCAAGCACAATCGGACTTTGAGGATCGTCCAGCTGAGACTCAATCCCGTCGAGCATTCCGTCTGCGTCGCCCAAATCGCCCTGCCGCATACGGAACAATGTGCGTTCCAGCGCAACGTCATCGGGAAGAGTCTGTGCGGCTCGCTCAAGGAACCGATTGGCGGCTGCGGCGTCATGGTCCCGTTCCGCCGCTCTGGCTGCCAGCAGCAGAGTCCCGCCATCGCCTGGTCGGAACTCAAGAGATCGATCGAACAGCCGACGTGCTTCTTTCACCTTGCCCCAGTGCAGCGCCAGTTCGCCCTGATCCTTCCATCGCGATGCCAGAAGGAACCGACCGCCAAACCACACGACTGCGAGAAATGCTGACGCGGCCAGTGCGAAGAAAACGCTTCGCGACATCGTGCTGCGAGCACGCTGTTCGGGCTGGCTCTGGCTTCTGGACTTCCGACGCGTCTTTGCCACGCAACGAGTCTCCCCGATTCACGATTGAACACAATCGCTCTGCACTGGCCCCGCTTTCGGACTGACATTTTTTCATCAGTGCAGGTGAGCAGAAATGTTCACCTGCGGGCTGTGTGAGTCTAGTCGTGAACCGATCCAACTCAAGTTCAACAGCCCTGAATTCAGCGACGAATGTAGCCATCACTCTCCGAGTGATGAACCGCGATTTCACAGCGCTTTCTGTCCCTTACTGACGCATCGAGTCGAGTGAGGGAACTCAATCATTCAACAGGCGAAGAAGACGTAACTCCAGGAGGCGAGATCCGGGAGCGATTGAGGACAATCGCTCGACACTGTGCCGCTAACGGCAGATTCGAACTGCCGTGTCGGATGAAATCGACAGTGACGCGCCGCCATCTGGCTGAGCATCTCTGATCAGGCCGGCACGCAGCAGTCGAAAGGATCCGCCGAGCGATGCAAAGGTTCGCAGGTGGACTCTTGTGGACGATTCCGGAAGCAGAGGCCGCGCGACCCATCCGAATGGGTTCTTTCGAATCCGAGTCAACAAGTCGGAGAACTCTGCGATCGTTCCCGTTCGTCCGAAGAAGGGACGAGCGGGGTGCAGAGGATCGTTGGTGCGCACAGCAAACTTTTCCGGTCGCGCAACGATCATCCTGAGCGTTTCCGTGTCGGTGCACTCAAGCACTTCCGCAGAATTCAAAACGGGATCCTGGTTCAGATATTCGCGGATCATTCGGGGAATCAAACGTCCGAAGCTTCGAAGTCGAACAACTCCGGTGCATGGCGGATTCACCACATTCACAAGCCCCGCTTTCCACGCGCGCACAAGTCCTGGAAGACCAACGAGTGAATCCGGTCGGAAGCAGTTTGGGTCGAGCAGATCATCATCGACTCGACGCACAACGGTCCGAACCTGTCGTAATGCTCCGCCGACTTTCAGAAAGACGCCATCCGGCCGCACTGTCAGATCCGACTGTCGAGCAATGTGAGCATTCAGGCAGCGTGCAAGAAATTCATTGCCTTGAAACGACGCGCTATAGAACCCAGGGTCCAGGACGACCGTTTCACCGCGCCGTCGATCAAGTGCGGACGCACGACCAAACAGCTGAGTGGAAATCAGGTCGGCGAGTTCACCGGAGTCGCTCCCGCCTGCCAGACGTTCCAGTCCAGTGGGAAGCGAAAAGTCGTGATCGAGGACCAGCGTCTCGCCGTCCGGGTCGACGCTCAGGTCCGTTGTTCCAAACCAGCCCCAGAGAATGTCAGTGCGGGAATTCCCTGCAATGGGTGCCAGAATTTTCTGCAGCGCGATGGCCAGCTCCGGAGATTCACGAAGGAATCCGGGAACCGACTTGCCGCCCACCAGCTCCTGCAGACAGGCCGAAACCGCCTCAAATCGCTGCTTCAGGCCACGTTCCAGGTGCGACCATTCTGCAGCCGACAATCTTCGGGTTTCTGAATGCAGTTCCCGATCGTCCGCCGTGCTCCCCCAGTTGGTGCCTGTTTCTTCAACGGCACTCGCCCTTGAAACAGGCGTTCTGGCAACCGATTGCACAGCCACGCCGTCCGACACTGCTGTCGCGGAGGGAATAGCCATCATCGTATTGTCAGAGTCTCGCAGCATTTTGAGTTGTTCCCGATTCCAGAGGGGCTCAGCCTGACGGTCTGTCCCATGAACGATTTGCAAAGCGTATGCCATTGAATGACAGGCCTGGCCAATTCGGATCTCCGAGCCTTCAATTGAGGCGAATTCCTCGAAAAATTGAAGGTTTGTTCTGCGCTGCTGTTCCGTGTCAACGCTTGTTTCCATGCGTCAGCACGTTTCGTCGCAGCGAGTCATTCAGCCCGACTGGCCAGTCAGCGATCAAGACCCCGGAAAAATCGGTCTGTTCGGAACTTTTGCGGCTGGCTTCCGATTTTTCGGGCGACCGGAAACGGCCTGGACCGGCATCCTCCGAAAATAAGACCGTAGCGATCGGTCCGTTTGAATGTTCCCGCGAATAATGAGTTGCTCCCAATAGGGGATTGCGACAGCTCACTGGTTGTTTCAAGGCAGACAGAGGGGCAAACTATGGAAGCTTGACTGTGCTGAGGTTCGAGTGCGGCAACGGAGTCAAGTTGTCCCGGAAGATCAGAGAGATTAAGGGAATCGAATGCTGGCTCAACTCATTCCAAAACAGGGTGGCCCACCCGTCACACTGGGTCGCGCCATTACGGTGGTCGGCCGCAGCTCGAAAATGTCGGACTTCGTCATCGATCACAGCAGCATCTCCAAGCAGCACTGCATGCTTGTGAAGACGGACGGGCTGATCTACCTTCGAGACCTTGGCAGCACGAACGGGACTCGAGTCAATGGCCAGCGAGTCATTCGCGGTGCTCTGTTGCCCGGCGATCAGATCTCATTTGCCAGCATCACCTACCGAATCCATCTGGGTCCGGATATCGGCAGTGGGAATCAAAAACCGTCCCCTTCAAACGCCACAGAAATGATGCCGTTGATCAACGACGGCGGCATGAACGATGACAACCAGTTTCTTGAGACTCTGGACAGCAGCAAGAGCGACGTACGACTTCTGCGCGATTCCGATCTGCTGATGCCGGACTAACTGCTCACGCGGCACTGACGAACGCCATTGTCTGTCACCTCGTGGTTCCAATCTCCCCCATCACCTTTTCTGTCGCTTGCATCGTCTGAGACAAGCGACGGCTACTTTGACACATGGTTTCCAAATACGTTATTGGAATTGACCTCGGCACGACAAACAGTGTTCTCGCCTGGTCGTCGCTTCAGTCAGATGCTCCAACGGTTCACGTCCTGGCGATTCCGCAACTGGTCGCAGCGAACACCGTTGAAACTCGGTCAATGCTGCCTTCGTTTCTTTACCTTCCGACGGCCGACGAAACCAAATCCGGCACGATGAAGCTGGATCATACGAACGGTGATTACGCGACAGGTACGCTGGCTCGCACACTGTCAGCGGAGTTTCCTGATCGAACAGTCGGAGCTGCGAAGTCGTGGCTGTGTCACAGTCGTGTGGATCGACGACAGCCGATTCTTCCATGGCAGGCGCCGGAATCGGTTTCGAAGATCTCGCCGGTCACTGCATCTCAGCGATATCTCGAACACCTTGTCGCAGCATGGCAGAAAGAATTTCCAACAGCGGCGTTTGCGGAACAGGTTGTTGTGCTCACCGTGCCGGCGTCATTCGATGCGAGTGCTCGTGAACTGACTCGCGAGGCAGCGCTGGCGGCAGGTTTCCCCGAAACATTTGTTCTTCTCGAAGAACCTCAGGCGGCAACCTATGCCTGGCTGAATACGATCGGCGACCGCTGGCGCAAGGTGCTGAAAGTCGGCGATCGCATGCTGGTGTGTGACATCGGCGGCGGGACCACTGACCTGACGCTGGTCGAGGTGGCTCAGGAAAACGGTGAACTTGTCCTTCAGCGCGCTGCGGTCGGAAATCATCTGCTGGTTGGCGGCGACAACATGGACCTGGCTCTGGCTCATTTTGTCGCCGGGCTGTTCGCCGAAAAGGGAGTTCAGCTGGATCCCTGGCAGTCTGTTTCGCTCTGGCATTCCTGTCGAAACGCGAAGGAGAGCCTGTTATCACCGGGTGGCCCGGACACTCAGACGATCTCAGTACCAGGTCGAGGCAGTCGATTGATCGGCGGTCTTGTTTCCGTCAGTGTCGATCGTCAGCAGGCTTCGAATCTGCTGCTGAGCGGTTTCTTCCCCGATGCAACTCTGACCGATCGTCCGCAGCGCGCGCGGTCGTCGGGGTTTCGGGAACTTGGTTTGCCGTACGAAGCCGATACCGGGATCACTCGGCACCTGGCCGCATTCCTGCAGCAGTCGCTCAGCGGCGCGCCTCTGACTCATGTGCTGTTCAACGGCGGTGTCTTCAAAGGCCGCGCGCTGCGAGAACAATTGCTTCGACAGTTACAGTCCTGGTTCCCTGCCAGTCCGCCTCGCACGGTGGAAGGCGATGAGGATCTGGATTATTCCGTCGCGCGAGGCGCCTGCTTTTATGGCTGGACCAAGCAGCGCGGCGGTGTGCGCATTCGAGGCGGTACGGCGCGATCGTATTACGTCGGCATCGAGACCGCCGGGCTCGCCATTCCTGGTGCCGGGCGTCCGCTGAAGGCGTTGTGCGTGGTTCCTCAGGGAATGGAAGAAGGCTCTGAAACGGACGTGCCTGCCGACTCTATCGGCCTGGTCGTCGGAGAAGCGGAGCGATTCCGTTTCTTCAGTTCTTCGGAACGAAAGCTCGACAAACCCGGTGATGTTCTGAGCCGATGGTCTCCCGAAGAACTTACGGAGACCGATTCGCTGGAAGCGACTCTGCCGGCCGACGAAAACAACGAAGACGGACTTGTGCCCGTTCGCTTCCAGTCGCGAATCACCGAGCTTGGCGTTCTGGAACTCTGGTGCGTTCACGAATCCCAGGACAAGCGCTGGAAGCTGGAATTCAGTGTCCGTGACGATGCGAGCTGACGGACGGAATTCATGAGCACCAACGCGAACGCATCGACGCAGCTTGCCGGGGAAGATCCTCCAAAGACCGCCTCGCGCTATGTCATCGGGATCGACCTCGGTACGACCAACTGCGCTCTGTGTTCGATTGATACTCAGCGCCAGCCGTGGACTGTCGAGACCTTTGCGATTCCGCAGATCGTCAGTCATGGCCAGGTCGAGCGTCTGGAAACTCTGCCTTCGTTTCATTACCAGGGAACGGCAGCCGATGAGCAGGCGGGAGCGTTCCGGCTTCCATGGCAGCCGAAGTCTTCTGCCAGTGTTGTCGGGATCTTTGCCCGCGATCAGGGACGCGTGATTCCGGGTCGCATGATCGAATCAGCGAAGTCCTGGCTTTGTCACAACGGTGTTGATCGTCGAGCCTCCCTGTTGCCGTGGCACGGTGCTGCAGACGTGGATCGTCTTTCGCCGGTCGAAGCGAGCACGCAATACATTCGTCACCT
Source organism: Planctomycetaceae bacterium (assembly GCA_046349695.1). Lineage (GTDB taxonomy): Bacteria > Planctomycetota > Planctomycetia > Planctomycetales > Planctomycetaceae > SXXK01. The sequence goes on from JAXMBV010000032.1 coordinate 17,335, forward strand.
GAAAGACGCATGGAACGCGGCTCATCCGGCAGACCCCATGGAAGCTCAGGACATCATTCTGACGATTCCAGCGTCGTTTGATGAAGTCGCTCGTGAACTGACGGTGATGGCCGCGCGAGCTGCCGGGCTTCCTCGCATCGTGCTGCTGGAGGAACCTCAGGCTGCCTTCTATTCGTGGGTCTACTTTCATCAGGATCAATGGGACAAGATCGTCAGTCCCGGTCAGAAAATCCTTGTGTGCGACATCGGCGGAGGCACGTCGGACTTCAGTCTGATTCATGTGCGTTCCGGTGATCAGGGACGACTGCAGTTTCATCGCGTCGCGGTCGGAGAACACCTGCTGCTGGGCGGCGACAACCTGGACCTGGCGCTGGCTCATCATGTGGAACAGACGCTGGCCGGTCGTGTTCAGCTGGATGCTCGACAATGGAGCATGCTGGTGCCGGCATGTCGCCATGCAAAGGAAGTGCTGCTGTCTGCGAACGCTCCGGAATCCAGCACCGTTGTGATTTCCGGAGGAGGTTCGAAACTGATTGGCGGTTCGCTGCAGGCGGAACTTCGCCGCGACGATGTGGTTTCGCTGATTGTGGATGGCTTCCTGCCGAAAGTGAATTTTGGCGATCGACCGCAGAAACGTCAGTCAGGCTTTCAGGAGTTTGGTCTGCCCTATGCGGCCGACGCGGCGATCACTCGCTACCTGTCAGCGTTCCTGTTGAGTCATCAGCAGAGTGCCGGGGCGGAAGCCACCGGCCTCACGGATGCTCGGCCGGATATCGTCCTGTTCAACGGCGGCTTCTTCGAATCGCCCATCCTTCGTCAGCGCTTGCTGGATGTTCTGGAATCCTGGTTCCGCGCGGAGGATCCGGCGTGGTCCCCGCAGGTGCTTCGAAATGATCGTCTGGACCTCGCGGTGGCTCAGGGAGCGGCCTGGTTTGGAATGGTCCGACGAGGCCATGGGGAACGCATCGTCGCCGGACTTGCTCGGTCCTACTACATCGGTGTTGAGCAATCGGACGGCAGTCGCGCGGCTTTGTGCCTTGTTCCCGCCGGCACCGATGTCACATCGCAGGCCATCACGATTGATCAGACGTTTCATGTTCGTACGTCGGAACCGGTGGAGTTTCCGATTTACGTTTCGGCCACTCGCATGAGCGACCGAACCGGCCAGATCATTCCCTACGATCCCGAGCAGCTCAGCGCGCTGCCGCCGATTCGGACAGTGCTGACCAGTCGGCGCAAGGGGGAAGTTGCGACGTTGGAGGCTCGATTGTCAGCACGACTGACCGAGATTGGAACGCTGGAGCTTTGGTGCGAACAGATCAATGAAGCGCGTCGATGGCAGCTTCAGTTTGATGTTCGTGCGGCAACGGAAACAGATCGGGAATCGCATTCCGGGCTGGCCGAACAATCAGGCATTGTCGATCAGGACCTGATCAGTTCGGCATCCGCGATTCTTCGGACGATCTTTGGACCCGAAGCGACGGTTCGCCCTGATGAAACGATGGCGCGATTGAGTGAAGCCATCGGGATGCCGCGAAACGAATGGCCGCCTTCGCTTCTGCGGGCCTTGTGGTCGGAACTGATGGACTTGAACGAGGGCCGTCGCCGCAGTGCTCAGCACGAAGCACGCTGGATGAATCTCACGGGCTTCTGCCTGCGACCAGGTTTCGGGATGGCAGCCGATGACTGGCGAGTCGAAGAGACATGGAAGGCGATCAACGGACGGCTGGTGCATTCCGTTCCCGCGTGTCTCGCGGAGTTTCGTACGTTGTGTCGACGCATTTCCGGTGGGCTTCCGGCAGGACGGCAGAACCAGATTGCGTCGAGTGTCATGCCGGCCTTGCGGCAACGCTTTCGTCAGGCACAAACGGGTCGTGGCAAAGCCGCGCCCTATGCATCCGGCAATCATGAAGCCGCTGAAATCTGGCGCATGCTGGGTTCGCTCGAACACCTCGATTCGGTGACTCGCACAGAGCTTGGCAGCATGGCGTGTGACTTCATGTTTCGTGAGGCCTTCGAGCCTGTTCACAATGCGTTGATCTGGATGCTGGGACGAGTTGGCGGACGAGTTCCGGTGTATGGCGGATTGAATATCGTCCTGCCGGGTTCGACGGTGCAGCCGTGGATCGAGACACTGCTGCGATCAGCCGATCTTCAGAATCCAGCAGTGCAGCTGGCTCTGATGCAGTTGTGTCGCCGCACGGGCGATCGCTTCCGGGACATCGGCGAAAAGCTTCGCAAGCAGTGTGTCGAACGACTCACGGCCGCAGGAACCCGTGAGCATCTGATTCAACTGATCGAAGTCGGCGGAAACCTCGCCGATGAAGAAGCCAGCATGATCATTGGTGAATCACTGCCAGCGGGTTTGCGGTTGAAGTGAAACCACTCGCAGGCTTCCCTGTGACAGGGATGTTGGATGTCGCGGAAACGGAAGCGGAGGGCTGCACTTCCTGACGGCGTTACTTACCGATGCAGAAGTTGCTGAAGATGTGGTCCAGCATGTCGTCGGTGTAGACTTCGCCGACGATGGTGGCGAGTTCGTACTGAGCTTCGCGGATTTCCATCGAGACTAGTTCGTGGCCGGCGTTCATGGTGGTTGCCGAGATGGCTCGCTGAAGGCAGTCGACGGATTTCTGCAGACTGTCGCGGCATCGAATGGCGGTTGAAGCGAGCAGCTCGGATCGTGCAACGTTACTGGACTGCAGCCGGGATCGCAAAAGCTGACGCAAGGCTGAAATTCCCTGCCCACTGACGACAGAAACTCGGTGATCCGGAATCGGCTGCGTGTCAGGCTGTTCGACGGGAGCCAGATCCGCACGAGTCTCCAGAAGCAGAACCGGAGTTCCCTGTGCCGTCAGCTCGGCGAACCGTTCGGCATCCAGTGTGCGTTCATCATGAGCAAGACTGGATGATCGACACCAGATGACCAGGTCTGCCGATGCAACCTGTTCGCTTCGCTGAACCTGTGCTGTGGTCATGATGTGATCGGCTGACACTTCCCAGCCGGCCGTGTCGATCAGCTCCACGGGGATGTCATCGAACAGGATCATGGCCGACACATAATCGCGAGTCGTCCCGGCGATCGATGAGACGATGGCTTTGGTTTCACCGGCGAGCGTATTGAACAGCGTACTCTTCCCGGCATTTGGCAGGCCTGCCAGGACAACTCGTCTGCGATAACCTGAGGGAAGTCGAGTCGCGGAGTCACGCAGGAGTTGAGACACCAGGTTCACGGCGCGATCGAGTCGCTGGAGGATCTGTTCGCTGGTGATGAATTCAATGTCTTCTTCGACGAAGTCCAGACCCGCTTCGAGGTCGCCGAGCAATGCGATCAGGTCCGCTCGAAGGGCTTTCAGGCGTTCTGTAACCGAACCGCCAAGCTGTGACAGAGCCTTCTGAAGTTCCTGGTGATCGGTCGCTTCAATCACGCCAAGGACCGCTTCCGCCTGAACCAGATCAATGCGTCCTGACAGGAAAGCTCGCAGAGTAAACTCGCCCCGCTGAGCCATGCGTGCACCGTTGAGACACAGTTCCGCCAGCAGCGCATCAAGAAGCGGCTCACAGCCAATCAGATGAAACTCCCCCATCACCTGACCGGTGTAGCTTCTGTTCGTGGGCCAGAACGACAGAGCGGCTTCGAATGAGACGTCGGCGTTTGCCAGCTTGACCTTCCCCGTCCATCGTCGCGGGACTCGACTGTGACTCCATGCTGCGGAGTCTTCGTTCGGTTCAAACACGGAGGCGATCAGGTCAGCACAGCGGTTGCCACTGATGCGAATGATGCCGCGCCGCGCTGGTCCGGGAGCGGATGCCAGTGCCACGATCGTGTCATTCAGGTCGATGTGCATGCTGGGGTGGCGAGTCGGGTTTCAGTCGTGGGGCTCGCGTTGGGGATATGGGATACGATGTGGTGGGGCTCGTGTTGGAGACGGGAGTTACGATGGAGTGTTTCTCGCGTCGGAGACACGAGCTACGATTTGTTGTTCTCGCGTCGGAGACACGAGCCACTTTATTGTGGGGACATGTGGATTGTCTGAGCACGGTCGGGGCCGACGGAGACGAATTCCACGGGACGGCCGACGATCTCTTCGATTGTGCGGCAATACTGCTGAGCGGTCAGTGGGAGTTTGGAGAATTCCGTGATGCCGGAGATGTCTTCCTTCCAGCCGGGTACTTTGCGAAGGATTGGTCGAGCAGCAGCAAGGTCTTCGCAGCGGCTTGGCAGATCACGAGTGATGCGGCCGTTGATGTCGTACGCTTCGCAGATGCACACTTCGTCGAAACCGCTGAGCACATCCAGCAGCGCGATTGTGATCGTATCGACGCCACTGATTCGCGCGCTGTAGCGAGTTGCCACGGCGTCGAACCAGCCGCAGCGGCGAGGACGTCCGGTCACCGTGCCGAATTCATTGCCGGCGATACGGATGCGGTTACCCACTTCGTTGTCGAGTTCTGATGGGAACGGGCCGCCACCGACTCGCGTGGTGTAAGCCTTGGCAACGCCAATCATCTTCACAATGGCTCGTTCAGGAATTCCGCTGCCGCTGTGGATTCCGCAGCCAGAGCTGTTGGAGGACGTGACGTATGGGAATGTCCCGTGGTCAACGTCCAGAAGGCTTCCCTGAGCTCCTTCGAACAGGATCCACTTGTTCTGTTCCAGAGCATCCAGCAGATAGGTCGTCGTGTCTGCCACCATGGGGCGAATGCGGTCTGCCGCGGCCGAGTATTCGGCGATGATCTGTTCAGCGTCCATCACCGGACATTCCGGATCCAGCGCTGTCAGGATCTTTTGCTTGAACGGAACGATCTGCCGAACTTTGGAAGCGAAGACTTCCGGAACCACGAGATCGCCGATGCGAATTGCGTGAGTACGTCCGACCTTTTCGCGATAGCACGTGCCGATACCGCGTCCGGTAGTGCCGATGGCTTCACGGCCGCGCGATTTTTCCAGAGCGGCTTCTTCCAGCAGATGCCATGGGCAAATGACGTGAGCACGATCACTGACCATCAGGCGGGAAGAACAATCGTGACCGCCAGTTGCCAGGCCGTCCAGTTCCTTCAGCAGAGCCAGTGGATTGACCACCACGCCCGGCGCGATGACGGACTTCACGTGCGACTGCAGAACGCCGGTTGGTAACAGACTGAGCTTGTAGGTTCGTCCGTCAAACTTGACCGTGTGACCTGCGTTGTTTCCGCCCTGATAGCGAACAACAATGTCATGCTTCTCTGTGAGGAGGTCTACGATCTTGCCTTTGGCTTCATCGCCCCACTGCAATCCAATGACCGAAGTTGCTGGCACAGGTCTCGCCCAGATTCAAACAGGTGGATTCAAAAAGAAACCGGATATCGACACAGGCCGACATCCGGTCATTACCTTTTCCATGATCGCCGGAACAAAGCGACGCAGAATTGTATCGCCGTTCAATCGATCCCCAAACGCGAAGACCGGATTTCACCGAAGTTCCCATGCGAAGACACTCGCGAGTTTCCTTTTCAGGAAAATCCGGGCAAATCCGTACCCGGAAGCGATTGGAATTCGGTGTGCCGCACACTCCAAAGAGCCACTGTGCCTCGGTTTCGTGAAACAGGCTGTACCCTGCGTTGTTGTCTTTACGGTGTTGTCTTTGCTGCCTCGATGTTCAGAAGAGGCCGAATGGCGTCATTCCAGACTGCGTAACCGGCGTCATTCAGATGAAGCCCGTCGTCGGCCAGCAGATCCGGCCGCGGCTTGCCTTCCGCATTCAGCATGTGCGGCCAGATGTCCAGGAACTCCGCCTGTTCGTCCGCCTCACAAAGGTCCTTGATCAGACGGTTGGTCTTCTGCATCGTTTCTGCCATCGTCCATCGTTTCACACTCGGCTTGATCGAAATGTAGATGACCCTTTTGCAGCCGGGCACCTTCGAGTGAACCAGACCAAGGAACTTTCGAAAGTCATCAGCAATCGTCTCGGGCTTCCTTCCTGCAGCAACATCATTATCGCCGGCATACACAACAATGATCTGTGGTTCTGCCGTCGTCACCAGCCGATCAAAGTAATCCACGGAATCCTTCAAAATCGAACCACCGAATCCATGGTTTGCGACCGGCAGCTCCGGGAAACTCTTTTCGAGTTTCCAGAGTCGGATACTGGAACTTCCGACGAAGACGATGCCATTCTTCTTCGTGCTGCCGCTGCTGATCTTCTTTTCGATCGCCTGAATGTCAGACTCCCACTTGGGATTGGGCACCTCATCGAACACAGCCTGCGCTGTGCGGTTCACGATCACTGTTGCGACCAGCAATCCGCAGACCGATGCAAGAAACATTCGCCGTGGACTTACTCGTTCCGTGTCGCGTTGTTGCTTGATCATGTCTCTAACCCTTCAGTCGCGTGCGAATCACTGGTCTCTTCCGCGAAGAATATTTGCTTCCGGTCGTGAGCGAGACTGTAACGCCAAATCGCCGGAACGCGAAGACTCAGAAGACAGATCGCTCAAGGCAATCAAAATGGCTCTCAGCATGGCTCGACGGCCTCGCTTTGCATGATCACTGGAATCTACTCCTTTTGAACGCCTCCGTGGTCTAGTCCCAGTCGATTAGCAATGGCCGAATTGGTCACTTCGAAAACAGACTCCATTGGAGTCACAAGTTGTCCCAGGTCTCCGGATTCAACGACCTTTCTTTGAGATTCAACAAAAGCGGAAATGTTCTCGATCTCAATGATCCAGTCCCGGGCATATCGTCTCAGCGCTGAGCCTCGCAGGCCGAGCTGGATTGCGCGACGCGGGAGCGGATTCCCGTTCGGTCCATGATCCGGATCCCACTGCAGCCGGACATCGGAATCCTCCACTGCTTTCTTCCAGTCGTTAGCCGCTGCATAAACATGAGGATTGAACGTCGAGTGCACCGCTTCTGCCAGCAGTTCTTCAAAGGCACTGCGGACAATGCGAATGGCAAGAGTGACTACGGTTTGGTTGAGGAAAGGAACTCTGGTGAGTCCGCTACGACTTGAGGGCGGCCAGCAGATCGGCCATCGCTTCAATTGTCAGCTGTTTCTCAAGTCCCTCCGGCATCAGTGATCGCCCGGTCGTCGTCAGTGATTCAATGTCCTTTCGCGAGATTGTTTCTTCGAGACCTTCAGGGCGGCGCAGAGTAATCGTTGTGGGTGTTTCCGAAACAATCAGCCCCGTCGATGTCAGGCCATCGTGTCGCAGGACAATGTACTCAAGAAAGTTGGGAGACACTTCACGATTTGGATCCAGGATATGAAGCAAAATGTCGCCGGGAGAACGATGGCGAATGGTCTCCAGCTGCGGGCCAAGATCCTGACCGGTCCCGTTGAGTCGATGGCAGGTCAGGCACGCTTTCTTTGCGATCTCGCGTCCTCGTTCCGCATTGCCGGACATCGTCAGGGCGACCTGGTAATCGTTGACGACGGCCGTCCTGTTGCTGAGCGGTTCTTTTCCGAAGACCTGTTCCGCTCTTTTCCGGATCACCGGATCTGCATGTTTCAGCAACAAACTTCTTCGGGCAATCGGGATATCCGTGATCGAGAGTGTGGCATTCTGCGGAACAGATTCCAGTGCGTTCAGAACGGTCGGAATCCATGCAGGCCGTGACATCAGCTGCTGGACCACTTCGACTCGCGTTGGCGGCGTCAGGGACTTCCATCGCGCCAGCAGTTCCGTGGGCACCTGATCATGACCCGTAGCGGAGATGGCAGTGACGGCAGCGAACTGAATCGACTGAGGCTGTGCGGGAGTCAGCAAACTCAGAAGCGGCAGAGAACATTCTGAATAGTCCGAATACCCAAGCAGCTGGATCGACTGAATCCGTTCTTCCAGGAGGAGCGAATCATCCAGTGCGGTTCTGCTGGCCTGCTGCATCAGAGTTTCGACCCAGGAAATCTCCTCTGCCGCTGCCGAGCGGACAAACTCCGACAGCGACGTTGAGCGACGACGAAGACGATCACAGATGCCAAGCAACACGGCTCGCTGACACACCATCGCCGTCTGCGCGGACTGATGCTGTGAGCATTGTCCGGCCGAATGAAGAATCGTGGCAAGTTCCTCCTTGTCTCCTCGTTCTGTGATGGCAGCAATCAGGCCTCGCAGAGTCTGCACAGGAGGCTCCGAACTTCCGAGACGATGCGTCAGAATGTGAACGGCAACCGGTGTCATCAATGCCGGATCAGCCGTGAGTATCGCTGCTCGTTGCCACGGATCCCTGTCATCTCTGATCGCGACAGACACCAGCGCCGGAATCACGGACTCGTCGGGAACAGAGCCCAGACTGAACGCCGCCTGACACCGCACACGCGATGCATCATCATGAGCAGCTGCAATGACTGCCGCTCGCAATTCCGCATTCTCCCGCAGGAAAGGCTCCACCAGGCGAATTGCATGTTCACGAACGATGTCGCTGGGATCGCGTACCGTGATCAGAAGGTCATCGGGCTTCAATGAATGCAGTCCCTGCAGCGACCACAGTGCGAGAACTTTTCCGAATGCAGAACTCCGCTGCGACTGAACGCTCAGCTCCCGCTTCTCCGCGGATGCGGCATCGCTCGCTGCCACGAGCAGGTTTCGAAGCAGTGGGACCGCTGAAAGATCCTGCCGTTCGAACAGCAGACGATGCGACGTCTCCCGCCACCAGCCGTCAGGATGACTGAGCATCGCGACAAGTTCAGCGGTCGATGCGTTCCCCGGGAACGTTGTTGTTTCACGAATCCTCTTCGTGAAATCAAAATCGGGAGGTTGCAGACGATAGATGCGACCTCGATCACGTCCGTTCTCCAGATCCAGCCGTGCCTTCAGGTCATCGGGGATGGACCAGGGATGTTCAATCGTTTCCCGGTACATGTCCAGCACATGCAACGTTCCATCCGGGGCGTTGATAAAATTGACGGGACGAAACCAGTTGTCGGTCGAACTGACGAACTCAGAACGTTCATCCATTCGTTCAGCGCGAAACGTCATTCCCTCGGGAATCAGTTTCTGTCGATGGACCACATTCGCAGCGACTTCACCGAGAAACATCTGCCCATAGTATTTGTCCGGATATGCGGAGCCGCGATAGACGGTGACTCCGCAGGCCGATGTCACAAATCCCGCTGCAACCGTTTCACTTCGAGGCGACACGGACATTCGATCGGCGGCCAGTCGACCGGCGTTCAGAGTTCGCCATGGTTCCGGCTGACTCATGCGGTAGATGGGGACGGTGTCGCCGGACGCTGCAGCATCATGGACCGGGGCCATCAGTCCCGAGAACGGATTACGAGCCAGATAGCGGTCATCGTAGACCAGCTGACGAATGGGGTTTCGAATGTTGCAGAGGAATCGATTGCCCGCATCATCGAAGGTCTGTCCAAATCGCGCGCCGCCGGAGATCAGTTCGAAATTCTCTGTTTCCGGGTGAAAGCGAAAATCCTGTGACGTCATTTTCAGAGGCACAGCATTTGAGTCAGCGAGGCGCGTAATCGTGCCGCCATTTGTGCCACCGGCTCCATAGATCTGGTGGTCGAGACTCCAGCGGAGGTTATTCATCACTGCCTGGATGTTGAACTTTCGAAATCCTGCAAAGACAGCGCGTCGCTCATCGGCTCGGAAATCGCCGTCTGTGTCACGGAAGTACAGAATCTCCGGAGTGGCCGCGACGTAAACTCCTCCCTTCCAGAACGCGAGCCCGGTTGGCCACGAAAGGCCCTCGGCAAAGATCGTTGAACGGTCGAACCGTCCGTCCCTGTTGTCGTCAAGGAGCACACGGATACGACCAATAGGAGCATCGTCTGACTTGTCTGTGAACGGTTTGTCTTTGCTCCTGTCGGTGTACGGGTAGTCGCTCATCTCGACAACAAATGCTCGGCCGAATTCATCGTACTCCATGGCGACGGGATCCATCACCAGAGGTTCGGCAGCCAGTAACTCCATCCGGAAACCATCCTTCGTGATGAAGGACTTCTGCGCCGCCAGAGGTTCCTGAGGAGGAATGCGAAGCGACTGAAACTCATCCGCAGGTGCCAGAGACGGCATGGCCAGCAAAACGATCAGGGACTGGAGGACCGGCTGCAAGAAGCGTGTCATCGATCGGTCCTCATCCTGTCCCGGGTATTGAGCGAACTCATGGAGCCGTCATTGTAAGCGGCACCGACGATTCGTCGAGTTTCCTCGTGACTGAGCCGCATGACTGAGTCGCGTGTGTGAACCGCATGAGTCGCATTACTTGCCGGCCTGCGAAGTCTTATCCGAGCCGTGAGAAGGCCTGGAGTGCCGTCCATGCGGTGGCCAGCATCGGTCGAATCTCCGACGCCTGCAGAAGGTGCATCTCGCGAAACAGGATGATGTGGCCATTTTCCACGGTCAGGCACAGCTGAGCATTCTTCTGAAACAAGGGCGTGACGGTGGAGAGGACTTCGAACAGTGTCGGCAGGTCATCGCTTCCTGAACATTCGATGTGAAAGTTCGCGGCGAGAGGCAGTTTGTTGAACCGCTGGTCGGCACCGTAGTTGACAACTTTGCCAAGGATCTTGTCTGCTCGCCCCTTCGGCATGATTCGAAGTTGAAAGTCATCATGGACTGCATCAGGAAAGAGCACGATCGTTTGTTCGTTCCATGCGGTGACAGCCCCGTAGAAGTGCTCGCTGCGAACATCAGCGATTTCAATGTCCACGCCATCCTGTTCCGTACAGATCAGGTTGGTGACCTCGAGGGATGTGGGATTTTCCCAAAGCGACAGTTCCTGAATTGTCTGCGATTTTTCCGCCGGCGGCTTCCATGAATATTCGTAGCCGGAGGATTCTGCAAACGTCGCAATCGCGAGGGAACGACGAGCGATTCTTCGACTGGTCCTGACAAGCAGTGCCAGCGCGATGGAAGCGACCGCGGCAAATGGCGAACACAGGGCAATCGGTGCGGAGACATTGCTTCCGGCGGCTTTGTAAGCGACCGCGGAAATGACAATCATCAGTATCGGGCCAAGAACGATGCCGAGGATGCCGATCCAGAAGAGCCGATTCAATCGGCTGAAGTGTCGCTGAACGTCAGCTTTGGAGAGGTTTGACATCGCCCGTAATCCGCCAGTGTCCGCTTCAGAGTCAGTGGATTGTGAAGGCAGCAGCTTAGTGGAATCGCGATGCGTGACAACGATCCACAGCTGAGCCCGTGAATCTGTTGGCCGTCCGTTTAGGGGCGAATGGAGCAATGCGGCAGAGTTCACTGTTTGGAAACGTATTGAATCTTGCGGGAGGTCACTGGTTGATGCGCGTTATGGGATGATGTGGCCGTGAAGTGAACGCCTCGTTGGTGATTCCGCATGGCTGACTGTATGTTGCGGTCGTCCGAAGGTTCAGACCGTGAACACAGTGAGTCGTTATGGTTCGCCCGCGTGTTGTCATTCCCGCCGATTCTCCTCCGCTTGTCGGTGCGTCGCCGTGTCTCGCACGGTTGGATGACATCGCTGACGTGGTTCTCTATCGTGACAGGCCGATTGACGATCAGGAGAAGATTCGGCGAGTCTCCGAAGCGGACATTTTGCTGAATTCCCGCGGCAGCCTGAAGTTTCCTCGCGATGTCCTTCAGAAGCTTCCTCGGCTGAAGATGATCGCTGTTTGTGGCATCGGGTATGACGCGATCGATCTTCCGTCAGCAACAGAACAGGGGATCGTCGTTTGTAATGTCCCTGGCCGAACAGCCACGGTCGTCGCCGAACATGCGCTGGGCCTGATGTTCGCGGTGGCTCGCAACATGGCCTTTCAGACGATCGAACTGAAGGCGGGACGCTGGCGAGGCGACCTGGGAATTTCTCTGACCGGAAAACAGCTGGGAGTCATCGGGACTGGCAACATCGGCTGCGAGATGATTCGCCTGTGTCGCGCTGTCGGAATGAAGGTTGTCGCATGGTCGCTGCATCCGGATCCAGCCAAAGCCGCGCGGCTGGGATTTGAATACGTCCCTCTGGATCAGCTGCTGCAGACATCCGATGTTGTCAGCCTGCATACTCGCCTGTCCGATCAGACTCGAGGCCTGATGAATGCCCAACGCTTCGCGATCATGAAACGCGGATCGATTCTCATCAATACGGCTCGTGGAGCCATGGTGGAAACGGATGCTTTAGTGAACGCTCTGGAATCCGGTCATCTGTTCGGAGCTGGCCTGGACGTTTTCGACGAAGAGCCAATTTCTGCGGATCATTCGATTCTAAGATGTTCCCGCGTCGTGCTGACTCCGCACACCGCCGATACGACTCAGGAAGGTCTTGATGTTTTGACTCTTGGCTGCATCGACAACATTCGAGCGTTCCTGGCCGGAACTCCTCAGAATGTTGTCAATCCGGATGTGCTGTCGGCAGGTGCGAGGATCGGTCGATGACAGATGATGCTTCATTGCCGGAAGGAGATTCCGACAACCCCTTTGCACCACCGAGCATTCCCGATCCGGTGACAGTCGGCGACCACGTCGTCTTTGCTCCTCGACGATACGCGGTCATTGATGGAACGGTGATCTGCGACGGGGAATTTGACATTTCGCCACTGTGCATCGAGACCGGAGAACCTGTTCGGTCCGGAGATATCAAAAGCTACTACACGAAGCTCTTTGCACCGTCAGAACAAAGGCAAACATTGTTTCGGTTTCTGCATTTTCTGCATCAGTCCATCTTCGTGACCGGTTTCGTCATGGGCATTCTTCTTCGTTTGGGTAACGAACGAGTGCCGTTCCTTTTTGGAATCCCTGTCGGCATTCCATTCTTTCTGTATCTTGGCCTCATGATTCTGGTGCTGAGGCGAATTCCTTCCTTTCACATCATCTTTCGACGCAGCAAAGAAGGATCACGACAGCGGGTTCGACGTCGAGCGATTCCCACCCTGATTCTTGCAGCGAATCTGGTGGTTTGCCTGTGGGCACTGCCTGCCGCATTTCGAGCGAACGTGTTCCTCGGAATTGCGGCCACTCTCGTATCCCTCATCATCGCGACCATCACACTTCACTATGATGGCGAACCGTACGCCACACGCGATGCTCAGGGACGATTTCATATTCACGGTCTCTCGCCCGAATTGCTTTCTGTGCTCGAACAATATGCCCGCAGCAGAGGTGCCTGATGCGTTACCTGATCCTGTTGCTCCTCTGTGTGATGGCCTGCATCGCTTACGTCCAGCGAGCTGCAGTGAGTGTTCCGGCAGACACGATCGCCCGCGATCTGAAGCTGGCCGATCTGGCTCTGAACATGGGGATCATTCAGTCGATCTGGTACCTCGGATACGCGCTTTTTCAGATGCCGGCCGGATGGCTGGCAGATCGTTACGGAAGCCGGCTCACACTGGCTGTTCTTTGTGTTGTGTGGTCACTGCTGACGATGGCCACCGGGTTTTCGTACGACTTCACTTCATTGGCCGTTCTGTGGTTTCTGATGGGAGCCGGACAGGCCGGAGCATTCCCCTGTGCGGCCAAGGCGATTGGTCAGCAGTTCAACGATTCTTCGCGCGCGTTTGCGTCCGGAATGCTGGCCGCTGGCATGGCGATTGGCGGCGCTGCGGCACCGGTGCTGGCCGGAAAGGGACTCGCCCGGCTGAACGGTCTCACGACCGGCACATCACTTCAGGACGTTCAGGAATGGCGTCTGTTGCTGATGGTGTTTGCTGTGCCGGGCATCGTGTGGGCGTTCGGCTTCCTGGCGATCGTGCCTCGGGCCTGTTTGCCGCCAACGACAGTGTCGTCGAACAGTGGCGAGTCCGGGATGGAGAAGATTCTGAAGAACCCGAACACATGGCTTCTGTGTCTGCAGCAGTTCTTTCGAGCGGCCGGGATGGTGTTCTTTCTGACCTGGTTTCCCGTGTTCCTGCAGAAGACTCGCGGCGTCAGCGAAGAAGCGTCCGGGACTCTGACAGGCTACGCGGGCATCGGTGGCATTGTCGGAAGTCTGACGGGCGGAATCGTCTCCGACTTAGTTCTGCGAGCCACCGGAAAGCGCTGGCTGGCTCGCCAGGGAATCGCAATCGTCGGGATGGCGACCTGTGCTGTGCTGATCCTGGTGTCATCACAGGTATCCAACGTTCAGCTCGCGGTTGGGATCATCGGCTGTGGAGCATTCGCGGCCACGTTTGGTGGCGTCAGTGGCTACACAGTCGCGATTGAATTCGGCGGGAAGCGCACGGCGACTGTGTTCAGCCTGATGAATATGTTCGGCAACATTGGAGCCATGCTGTTTCCCCTCGTGGCTGGCTCCCTGGTCAAAGCCACGGGCAACTGGAATCTGATGCTGTTCCTGTTCGCGGCTATCATGGCCATCGATGCGGTTTGCTGGTCTCTGCTGAATCCTTCAAAGCCGGTCGATTCGGATTAACATCGGATCCTTCACGCAGTTTTGTTTCATCCCACAGTGAGTCCCTCCATGTTGAGTCTTTCAGCGTCTCAGTTTCGATGCGTCTCGTCGGTTGGCCGCCGCGACATTACTCCGCCCGTCGGCATTTATCATCGCATGTGGGGCGCCGCACTGCATGATCGAGCAACGGGCGTGCATCGACCACTGACGGCAACGATGCTGTGGCTGACTCCGCTGGAAGACGATCGCAAAGCCGATGGTCGCATCATCGTGTCACTCGACCATTGCATCCTGGAAACCTCCGAGATGCAGGCGATCAGTCAGGTGATCAGCGCTGAGGCTGGCATCGCACCGGACAACGTTCTTGTGTCACTCACGCATACTCATGGTTCTGGCTGGATGAGTCGTGCGCGAAGTGAGTTTCCCGGCGGCGACATGATCGGACCGTATCTCGAGGAGCTTCGCGCGAAGCTGGCGGAGCTTACGAAGGATGTCGTCAGCCGCAAGACCGTGACAGATGTCGTTTGCCAGGCCGGACAATGCTCACTGGCCGGACATCGCGACTTCTTTGACGAAGAACGCGGCCATGCGGTTTGCGGTTTTCATCCGGAAGGGTCCGCTGATGACACGGTACTGATCGCCCGGCTGACAGATTCCAGTGGTCAGATCATCGCCACCGTCGTGAACTATGCCTGCCATCCAACGACGCTCGCGTGGGACAATACGCTGATTAGCCCCGACTGGGTCGGCGCGATGCGTGAGACGGTGGAACAGAATGCTGGAGGACTATGTCTGTTCCTTCAGGGAGCCTCGGGCGATCTCGGACCGCGCGATGGCTTTGTTGGTGATACCAGCGTTGCCGATCGAAACGGTCGACAACTTGGCTTTGCGGTCCTGTCGGCCCTGCAGACGATTCCAAAGCCAGCGACTCAGTTTGCCTATCAGGGACCGGTACTTTCCGGCACATGGATCGGCACATGGAAACATGTCGAACAAACGCGCGAACAGCAGCAGCACAGCGAGCTGTGGAACTGGTGGTCGCTGACGGTTGAACTTCCTTACCGTCACGATCTGCCAACGATTGAAGAAACGACATCCAGGCGAACGTACTGGCTGGAAGAAGAAGCGAAAGCTCGATCAACTGATGACACCGAACAGCTTCGCAAGTGTCGAGCCAACGCGGAACAGATGACTCGCCAGCTGACACGTCTTCAGGCCCTGGCTCCGGGCCGCTGCTGCCCGTTCCCCGTGCGCATCGGAGTGCTCGGGCGAACGATCTGGATCTTTACACCCGGTGAGCTTTATCAGGTGTTTCAGCAGGAGCTTCGAAGTCGGTTCGCGGACTATGCAATCTTCGTCACGACTCTGACCGGCGACTGGCAGCCAGGTTATGTGCCTCCAGCTTCATCATTCGGCTATGGCATTTATCAGGAAGTCATCGCCGCAACGGCACCAGGATGCCTGGAGACGCTGATTGAAGAAGTGAGTCGATCGATTCGCAAGCAGTTGAGATTGTAGGTGCTGCTTGCCGAGCAGCACTTCGCGGCTTGCCGCGACCAGCGACCAGAGGAGGCTCCAACAGAACGCAGGTGACCGTGGAAACGCGGTATCGCCTTGTGTGTTCTAATGGCGCAGTGGCTTTGGCTTTTGTGTGTGCGAGAACGAGGTTCGCCTTGCGGCGAAAGTGCCGCTCGGCAAGCGGCACCTACAGGGCGCCGTATTTGCGTCGTTCGACGATTTCGCTGATCTGTTCCGCGAGGCCGGCGATGAAGCGGTCCAGGTTCGATGCGGCGTCGGAGGCTCGATTGCGCCAGCTGTTCAGTTCCGACATTCCTCGCAGGCCTCGAAACAGAGTCCCAATCGCGGTTCCGACAGACTTGCTGTCGGCTCGAAAGATCATCGAGGCTGCATTCTCCGGAAGCTGCTCGCTCGCCGTATCGATGATGGCTCGAACCACGACGATCCGAACATCCTTCTCTTTGCAGACCTGAGCAACCGCGAGACTGGTCGTATCGACGGCCAGGGCTCCGCTCGATTCTGCCAGCCGCTGTTTTTCTTCCGGCGTTTCCGGGTGCTTATCCGCGACAACCAGTTTGCCAACGTGAATGCGTTTGCGAGCCGCGATCGTGCACTTCACGGGAAGGCTGTTTCCGTGAGTATCCGCGATCTCATTCGCGACCACCAAATCTCCGGCCTGCATATCCGGTGACAGGGCGGAACTGAACCCGACACACAGCAACCAGCCGGGATGATGTGCGTCCAGCAGCAGTTCCGTCGCCGCGCGGTGCTGAGCATAGCCGACTCCGGCTTCGGCGATGACCAGACGAACAAGTTCCCCCAGAAAGCCGCCGCGAACTGTCACGCGGCCTTCTGAATAACTTCGCTGGCGATCGACTCGCTTCAGAAACGGTTTCAGCTCGCCGCGATGAGTACACACGAAGCCGATGTCCGCGGATCGACGATCGGGAACAGGCTCGTTGTTCTGGCTGCCGGACTTGCTGGAACTGCTGCTCACGCGGAGGCCTCGAAATCCTTCATGAACTGAACAAGTGCGTCCACACCTTCGGATGGAAACGCGTTGTAAATGCTGGCACGCATGCCGCCCACACTGCGATGTCCCTTCAGTCCGCTGAAGCCCTTTGCTTCCGCGGCCTTGATGAACGCGTTGTCTTTTTCTTCATTGCCGGTGACGAATGTCACGTTCATCAGCGATCGACTGTCCTTCTGCGCGGTCGCGCGGAACAGTGAACTCTGTTCGAGATACGAGTACAGTCGAGCTGCCTTGTCCTGGTTGCGAGCTGCCATAGCCGCCAGGCCGCCGTGCTTCTTGATCCAGCGGAACACCAGCATCATCAGGTAGATGCCGAACGTCGGAGGTGTGTTGTACATGGACTCGTTTTCGGCATGAGTCCGGTACTGCAGCATGGTGGGCAGAGACTTGCTGCCGGCTTCGACAAGGTCCTTGCGAACGATCACCAGAGTGACTCCGCTGGGCCCAAGATTCTTCTGAGCACCCGCGTAGATCAGGCCGTACTTCGTCACATCAATCGGTCGGCTGAAGATATCGCTGCTGGCGTCACAGACCAGAAACGACGATGCCGGAATGTTCGTTGGCTCTGCGCGAAACTGAGTTCCGAAGATCGTGTTGTTGGACGTATAGTGAACGTACACCGGAGCTTCGCTGTACTGGCAGCTGGCCGGGATGTAGTTGAAGTTCGCGTCCTTGCTGGAACACGCGATGTGAGTCTTGCCGGAAGACTTCGCTTCCTTCAGAGCTTTCTCTGACCACATGCCGGTGACCAGGTAGTCGGCGGTCTTGTCCGGAGTCAGATAGTTCATCGGCACCATCGAGAACTGCAGCGACGCACCGCCCTGCAGAAACAGCACGGAATAGTTGTCGGGGATGCCAGCCAGTTCGCGGCACAGAGCTTCCGCTTCGGCCGCCACTGCCATGAACGGCTTCCCGCGGTGAGAATGTTCGCAGATGCCAATTCCCGTGTTCCCAAGCGACAGCAGATTTTCCTGAGCTTCCTTCAGAACACATTCCGGCAGCACAGCGGGGCCCGCAGAGAAATTCCAGATTCGGTTTGTCATTGTCCTTAACTGCTTTCGCTTCTTGAGCTTGGGACGGAGAACGATTCAGCCGTCATGATGAGCCGCTCGGGATTCTAGAGGTTCGCCCCCGATGGCTCAAACCTGATCGTTTTTAGCTCCACGACGGGAAAATCGGGCCAAATTGACTGTGACGGTCGTAGCGGTTGTATTTCTTCTTGACCGTGCCGATTTTGCACTTTTAGCATGGTTGAGGCGAAATGGAGAGATGCGGTGACTCTGCCGTGTCGGTAATCTGTTTGCTTCAAGGCAGGAACTGCGAAAGGATTCCGTTCGAGGCAACCAGACAAATCGGACGGTTGCGAAGTCTGAGAAGGATTCCGCCGAAGTTTAGAGTGACAAAATCCGTGGTCATTTCGACCACCTTGCGCCAGATCGGTGCTCAGTTCCGGAGTACTGTTGATGAACGTCTACCTTCGATACACCCTTTTCTTCCTGGTCGTTGTTGGCCTTGGGGCACAGACGTATTTGGCGTTTAACGTATTGAAACGTCGATTTGCCATCGAAGCAGATCTGGCAAAGTCCCTGGACGAAGCAAAGAAGACGATCGAAGCCAATTCCAAAGCGGAGATGGAGCTTGCGGCGGCGAAGAATGCCCTTGCGTCTGCCAAGCTGGGATGGGGAAGTGAATGGAACTTTCCTCCTGGCGGTCAGGTTGGTTCCGTGAACGTCGTCGCCGGCGGAAATCTCAACGTGAACGGGCTCGGTGCCAACACGGGACTTCGCGCAGTCGATGTGAATGGTACGCCAGCTGATCCTGCCGTTCATGTGTTCGGATTCAATCAGCAGAACCAGTCTGTGTATCTGGGTGAGTTCCATGCACCGGTGGCTCAGATTGCCGCAACGAACTGCGTGCTGGTTCCATCGAGCAGTGTGAATCTGGAAGATATTGGTTCGTTCGACTTCTCCCGCGGCATTCGCATGCGAGCGGAGATTCCTGCAGGACCACGTCGCTCCGTGGAAAACCTGGCTCAAAACATTCGCCGATCCGTTGAGCAGCGAGACCTCGCTATTGTCAACGCACGCCGACAGCAGGAACTGAATGTTGCTGCTCAGGAAGGTTTGGATATTCGCAAGCGTGAACTGCTGGGTGACCCAAACGGTGCCGATGTGGCTGAGTATCCGGAGTATCGCATCGGGCTGGTCAAAGCCCTTGAGAACCTGGAAGAAGAGCGAAACGCTGTTCAACTGGCCGTTGACCAGCTTCGACGTCTGGTGAAAGCCGCCACTGAGGCTCGACAGCAGAACGTGGATTCCGTTCGTCAGATGGCCTCAAAGCTGGAAACCAGCTCGACCCGCATCACCCAGCGAGCAGAATAAAGTGCCTCGTGTCTCCGACGCGAGCCCCCCGAAGCCTTGTCACTAAGACTTGCCCGCGTCAGGTCCAGACATCAAGGTGTCCTCTCGCCGTACCCCTTCATTGGCGTTCCTTCGAGGAAGTCCGCTACGATAGTCGCCTTGTCATGGTTCGCTGTCCGGACCATCGCTCGAGGATTTTCCTATCACAAGCTGACGCCATGAAGATCACACGGATCGAAGCTATTCCCGTTTGCGTGCCACTTCGAAAGCACATGACGGCCCGCACTGCGCATGGCGAACATGTGACTTCGCCTTATGTGATTGTCAGGGTCCATACGGATCAGGGGCTGATCGGGCTCGGAGAAGCCACCGTCTCAGCCTTGTGGTCCGGTGAGACACAGGGAACGGTGCTCGCACTGATTCGTGAGTACCTCGCACCGGCACTGATAGGTCGAGATCCGCGCGATATCACAGCGATCCGGCGGACGATGGACTTTCTGGTGAAGCTGAATCCCTTCACCAAATCGGCTCTCGAAATGGCGATGTGGGATCTGGCCGGGAAGTCCGCAGGCCTTCCGGTTTATCATTTGCTGGGAGGCAAAGTCCGCGACAAAGTTCGAATCAAGCTGGTCGTGTGGGCGCGCGACATTGATGGGTCGCGTCGGATGGCGGAAGAACACCTGGCGCTGGGGGTTACGTGCGTCAAAGTGAAGACGGGGCTGGATCCCGCATCGGACATCGCGCGAGTGCGAGCGGTTCGGGAAGTGTGCGGGCCTGACGTGCCCCTGACGATTGATTCCAATTGCGGCTGGACCATCCAGCAGGCTCGGTACTGCCTGCGAGAACTTCAGGAGATGCGGTTGCTATTGGCGGAGCAGCCGATTCCGGCCGGTGACTTTTCAGCGATGGCGGAACTGCGCAGAGACTTCGCTGTTCCGATCATGGCGGACGAAAGCGTGTTTACTCTTCAAGATGCATGGCAATTGTCGACTCATCGTTCGGCCGATATTTTCAGCATCTATCCCGGCAAGCATGGTGGGATCTCTGCAACGGCGGATATTGTTGCGATCGCACGTGCTGCGGGATTGCGATGTACGATCGGAAGCAATCTGGAACTTGGGATCGGAACGGCCGCGATGCTGCATGTGGCCGCTGCGTTTCCGGAGGTGGATACGGATTCATTTCCGGCGGATACCATCGGCCCGTTTTATCATGAAGCCGATCTGATCAAACAACCTCTGGACCTGGGCCCGCCTGCGGCGATTGTCCCTGACGGGCCGGGACTTGGTGTCGAGCTGGATGAATCGCAGCTGACACGATGGCGAGTGGATTAGAGACGCCTCGAGGTTATTTGCCCCGTGTTGCAAACACCGGAGGGCTCGCGCCCTTCTGCAAACGGATCCACCGGCGGGCTCGCGCCCTTCCGCTATTTTGCAATGGGTCTCATGATGATTAAGGCTGCACGATGTCTGTCGATGAAGTGACTGAGTTTCAGAACATCGCGTGTACCAAATGCGGCTGCGTTTGTGACGATCTGACAGTTCGCGTTCGGAACAATGTCGTTGAGTCCTTTAGCCCCGGCTGTTCTGTGGCAGAGCCGTGGTTCAGGCAACTTCAGCAGCCGATCGTTGGGCCGGTTGCGGAACTCAATGGTGAATCCGCGACGCTCGATGATGCTGTCAGTGCGGCCGCTGCGCTGTTGAAGAGATCGCGCGCCACGCTGTTCTTTGGTCTGTCGCGTTCCAGCACGGACGGGCAGCGAGCGGTCTGCGAACTGGCGGATCATCTCGGCGCGACAATTGATACGACGGCGTCAATCGGACACGGACCGTCTATCATGGCTTTTCAGGGGGCTGGCGAGTCCACGTCGACTCTGGGTGAGGTTCGGCATCGTTCCAATCTGATCATTTACTGGGGCAGTAATCCGGAGAAAACTCATCCTCGACACATGGAACGGATTGTTGATGCACCAGGGATCGCAGTGCCTCGAGGACGAAAAGATCGCTACGTTGTAGTTGTCGATACGGAACCCACGGAGACGTCTGCAAAGGCCGATGAGTTTCTGCGAATAGACCGAGGCTGTGACTTTGAAGTGCTCTGGGCCCTGAGAGCGCTGGTGAGAGGAGTCGAGCTGACAGAGGAGATGGTCGGCGGAATCTCCGTGGAGGTTCTGCGAAAACTTGCCGAACGAATGAAGACCTGTCGTTACGGAACGGTGTTCTTCGGAATCGCGCTGGCAGAAACGACGGCCGGACATCTGTCTGTCGAATCGCTGCTGCGTCTTGTAACGGAGCTGAATCTGCATACTCGGTTTGTCGTGCGACGCATGCGAGTTCCGGGAGACGTGACTGGTGCTGACAGTGTGCTTTGCTGGCAGACAGGATATCCCTTTAGTGTCAGCATGAACCGTGGCTATCCTCGCTACAACCCCGGTGAGTATTCTGCGGGCCCGATGCTGGAACGCATGGATGCGGATTGCGTGGTGCTGGTCGGGGCCGAACGCATTCACCGCCTGAGTGCGCGTGCTCAGGAGAATCTGGCCAGGCTTCCCGTCATTCTGCTCGACTATCCACAATCTCAGTGGGGCGTTCGCAGTGATGTGCGATTCAACACGGCCATCTATGGTATTCATCGCCGAGCCACGGCCTATCGAATGGATGAAGTTCCCATTCCCCTGCGTCAGATTCTGCACAGTGATCTTCCGTCTGACGATGAAGTGCTGCGAGCGATTTTGAATCGACTTCGCGCGGTGTGATGCTGGAACGGACACGCAGCAACGCTGCGATTGTAGCGGAAGGGCGCGAGCCCTCCGGTGAGTCTGCGTCATGCATTCACCGGACGGATGGCTCGGTTCTGAGACAAAGAGGCTTCACGGGGTTGTTCGGCGGGGAGGGGGCGCGCCTGGTTCGCGGAGCGAACCGCGACGATGAAAATCTGAACTTTTCCCTTGTGGTGGAATTTGTACTGTTGTATTATTTGATTAATACAAGATTGGCAGTGGAGGGAAACAGATGCAGATCCATATCAACACTCGCGACGGAGTGCCGATTTACCTGCAGGTGGTGAACCAGATCAAGTATTTGGTCGCCGCCGGGCGGTTATCGGCTGGTGAAGAGCTACCACCGATACGCACGCTGGCAGAGAAGCTCGTCGTGAATCCCAACACGATTGCTCGGGCGTACCGCGAACTGGAACAAATCGGCATCGTCGAAAAGCGCCGGACGGCTGGTACGTATATCACCGACCAGGGCTCCCCGCTGGCTCGCAAAGAGCGTTTGAAGATTCTGACCGATCGAATTGATCATCTTCTAGCAGAAGCCGGACAGATGGACGTTGGTCTCGACGAACTGACCAGGCTTCTCAATCAGCGACATTCCGTGATGACCTCTGCGCGTACAAAGGAGAATTCCAATGACTGAATCTTCATCGACGTCGGCAGGTTCTCTGATTTCCATCACCGAACTCACCCGGCAATTTGACAGCAAGGTGGCACTCAACGCTGTGAGCCTCCAGGTTCCTCGTGGCGGTGTCTTTGGTTTGATCGGTGGAAACGGTGCGGGCAAGACGACACTGATTCGCCACATTCTGGGCATGCTGAAAGCACAGAGTGGATCGGTTCGGGTTTTCGGGATGGATCCGATCGCGAATCCTGTCGAAGTTCTGGGGCGTGTTGGTTATTTGTCGGAAGACCGGGACCTTCCAAACTGGATGCGGATTCGGGAGCTGATCCGGTATACGCAGGCGTTCTATCCGACGTGGGATTCTGCGTATGCGAATGAGCTGCTGGATGCATTTGATCTGGATCCGAAGTCCAGTATCCGTTCGCTCTCGCGCGGTCAGCGAGCCCGTACGGGGCTTTTGATTGCACTGGCTCATCGGCCGGAGCTGCTGGTTCTGGACGAACCATCCTCGGGGCTTGATCCGGTCGTCCGGCGCGACATTCTGGGTTCCATTATTCGGACGATCGCCGATGACGGGCGTACGGTCTTCTTTTCCTCGCATCTGCTGGATGAAGTGGAACGCGTTGCTGATCGAGTCGCCATTATTCATCAGGGACAGATCATGCTGACATCGACGATGGACGAGATCCGGGAAACTCATCGTCGCCTGACGCTGCGATTCAGTCGGCCAATGTCCACACCGCCATCGCTGCTGGGGGCCCTTGCATCGGAGGGCGGCGGAAGCGAATGGACTTATGTGTGCAGCGGAGAGCCGGGTCAGCTGCGTCATGCCGCCACCGCGCTGGGGGCGACAGTGGTGGAGGAACTGCCAATGACACTGGATGAGATCTTTGTGTGTCGAGTCCTTCAGGAATCTGTCTGACACTGTGGGGGAGAATCCAGATGAATTCCGTTTCCAAAGCGATCCTGTGGGAAATCACAATTCGCGGCCGCTGGCAGATTCCTGCGTGGTTCATCGGCAGCAACGCCCTGCCGTTCCTTTTGTACTCGGCCTTTGGCAAGTTCGAAATCGACCAGGCAGACCCGGCGTTTGTCATGATGCATGTCATGATGTTGCCGTTCATGCTGATGCTGAGCGCGCTCGGGATCATTGCGTCTCAGGGAACTCTGTCACGCCTTTTTCTGGCCCCTGTCACCACGGCTTCGATTGTGGGATGGCACATGTTTCCGGGAGCCATTCTGCTGAGCCTGCAGCTGGTTGCTTCGCTTGCATTTCAGAATGCATACTTCGGGAGCCAGTTCCCTCTTCTGGGGCCTTCATTGTTTGCAGCAGTCGCATGGACCAGCGCCCAGATGCTGGTTGGCGTGACTCATCGGACGGTCCTCTCGCTGATCATGACATCACTGCCTCTGGTGGTCAGTTTCTGCTGGTTCGGTTCTCGACACGGCGGCTGGTTCCAAACACCTCAGCATTATTGGAACGACGTCAGTGCGTCGGACATTTTCGTCATGATTGCCATAGTGGTGGTTTGCTATTTGCTGACTGTCCGGGCAATTGCCAATGATCGCTGTGGAGAGCACTTTCAGCCACTCAGCCTTTGGAAGTGGATAGAACGGATGTGGGACAAGTTCACCGAACTGAGAACCGGTAACAGCAGTCCATTCCGTTCATCGCAACAGGCTCAGCTATGGTACGAGTGGCGATCGAAAGGCATTGCTCTGCCCCTCGCAACCGGCATCATGATTGTCTTTGGGGCCGGCGTGTTTTTGATCCATGTGATTGCACTGGGCAATGTCAGTGTCACGCTGAGAGAGACGCAGGAAGCCGTCATCGGAGCCGGATTTCTGCTTCCGCTTGTCGCAGGGCTTTCTGGCCTTTTGCTGGGAACAACGTTCAGCGGTATTCAAAGCCGCGATCACAAGTCCACCATTCGAGATCTCAATACTGAAGGACAGTTCGATCGAATGGGAAGTTTTCTGGCCACACGTCCGATGACGAACACGTGGTATGCCGGAATCATTCTTCGGACGGCCGTCAGGAGTGCAGCACTGTCCTGGTGTCTTTGGGCGCTGGTTCTGTTTCTGGCGGCGGTGACTGGGATGCAGGCGGGAGTGATGTCGGACAAGTTCGCGTCGATTGTGCGGCACTCCTGGTATCTTTGCGGAACGCTGCTGGCGGTCTGGATCGGCATCACAGCAGTGGCCTCAACGGTTCTGACCGGCAGATTTCCTGTATTCGCTGCAACATTCA
Source organism: Planctomycetaceae bacterium (assembly GCA_046349695.1). Classification (GTDB taxonomy): domain Bacteria; phylum Planctomycetota; class Planctomycetia; order Planctomycetales; family Planctomycetaceae; genus SXXK01. Next base: position 42,194 of record JAXMBV010000032.1, read on the forward strand.
CGATTTGCGTCTTCATTGTTGCCCTTCTGATGATGCTGACACAGAACTATGCGACGCCTCAGCTGAAGTCCCTGCTGAGTCTACTGGTTCCAATCGCTCTTGCGATGATTGTGCTGGCAGGAACCGGCGTGGCGTTCCTCACAGCCGTGCGGCGATCCATGCTGACTCATGCGCTGGCCTGGCGCTGTGGGATTGCGTGGCTGTCCCTGAACGGACTCGCGCTGTTGCTGAAACCAGCAGTCCTTGGCCTTTCCGCCTATCCCCTGATGCTGGCCTTCACAGCACTTGTCGTCCTTCCATTCGCCACAACACCTCTGGCCATCGCGTGGAACCGGCATCGTTAGCAAGTAGACGTCACTCTCTGAGTGACGAACGTGCGATTCTCAACCAGCTGGCAATAACCAAACGATGTTCGTCTGGTATCGCTTACGCGGGGAATCGCAGGGCATCACTCGGAGAGTGATGACTACTTTGGCGATGCTCGCTTTCACGATTCCTACTTTGCTTCTGCACGGTAGACGTCACACGGTAGACGTCACTCTCTGAGTGACGAACGTGCGATTCTCAACCGGCTTGCAATAACCGAGCGATGTTTGTCTGGTATCGCTTGCGCGGGGAATCGCGGGGCATCACTCGGAGAGTGATGACTACTTTGGCGATGCTCGCTTTCACGATTCCTACTTTGCTTCTGCACGGTAGACGTCACACGGTAGGCGTCACTCTCTGAGTGACGAACCTGCGATTCTCCACCGGCTTGCAATAACCGAGCGATGTTTGTCTGGTATTGCTTGCGCGGGGAATCGCAGGGCATCACTCAGAGAGTGATGGCTACTTTGATGCTGATCACTTTCACGATTTCTTTTGAGCTCCCGCAGCCAGAGTGGTCAGGCGCTGCAGGTAGAGTTCGAAGAAGTGGCGGGAGTCTTCTTCGGACAGGACGGTGCCGTCGGTTCGCAGGCTGATGGAGAGTTCTCCTGCGTAGTCGCCGATGGAAACGGCGGCGAGTGTGTTTGGGCGGACGGGGGCGACTCCGTATAGTCGTCGGACAAGGACGTTGCCTGCGATCCAGCGTCCGTCCTGCAGAGGAAACCGGCCGGTGAAACGACGTCGCACGTCGCCGATATTCGCCACAACGATGGTGCTCATGCAGGACTTGGCGGCGAGAAACAGCTGCATGCCAAACGAGAAGCGTCGCAGGATCCGGAACAACTTCAGAGCAATCCGGCCTTCTCGATAAAACAGAACATCGCCGGTCTGTTCGTGAATGGATCGTGCCAGTTCATCGGGCGAGTCACATTCGCAGAACCGGCGAGTCACAAGCGCGTAGCTGACGATGTTGCAGGCGGGGATTCGGGCATGAAGAGATGTTCTCATGCTGAGCGGCATGGCGATGCGAATCCATCGTTTTCCGGTTGGCAGTTTCGCCTGCTGATTCCAGTCTCGGATCAGCATGAACATTTCTCGCAGCAGGATGTCGTTCAGGCTGACATGCAGACGATTGGCCACCGTTCGCAGTGCGCGGTGAGCATCAATGTCCAGTGACGCTGTGCGAATCGCCTGGCGGGCTGGTTCAAACGATGAGCATCCTCGTTGTGCCGACGAAGCGATGGGTGTCGGTCGCCGCAGGAGCAGGCGTGCGATCTTTGCGGCAATCTGCACGACGGATCGTTTCGGACGTGGCGTCGACGGTTGCTGTGTGGCTGCGGTTTCCGGGGGATCGTAGTTTTCTCGCAGTGAGAGATCTTCAGCTTGAGGAAGATCGAAGACGGGCTTTTTTCCGTCGCCTGCGGTGAGCTGGCCGTACCGAGCCAGCAGTTCTGAAATCACCTGGGCGCCGGCGATGCCGTCGCAGCACGAATGATGCAGGTGCAGAGTGATCCTGGCTTCGTCTCCCGTCGTCAGCACTTCGATCAGAATGCCGGGGCGTGTCCTGATGTCGATGCGAGTGACCTGGGGCATCCGGCGATTCAGTTCGTCATGGCCGACCGTTTCAAACCTCACGATGTCGTCCGGGATGAGGATCGGTTGCCAGGTCGCCGACTTTCCTGTGCCCGCGACGATGCTGCGCAGGAGTGGCTGAGTGGCGAGAAGATCGCGAGCGGCCTGGCGAAATTCGGCTTCCTTCAGAGTGCCGGAGACATCCGCGGCGATGACGAAGACCATCGGGTGCGACGGTCGATCGTCGCACAGCATGTACCATTCAAAGTCCGAGAGTGGAATCCCGCGACTGGTTAGTGAGTTGGTCGAAGAAGTCGTCGCGTGCCGATCCATGGAAGACTCAAACATGTCCATCGTGTTGCCAGAGTTCTGCTGCCCGGAACGGCTCGTGTCCGGCAACCTGTGACGGGGTGATACCGTTTCACAGAGAATCTTCCCGCGAGTGTTCCTCAGGCGATCGTATCTGTCTTCAGGTTGAACAGCCGATCATTTTGCTCACAGAGATTCGACATCATCATAGCCGGTTGCCCCAAAGGATGCTCGGTTCTGATCAGATCCGTCCGCTTTTCTCCAAACATCTGTGCGAGTTGAATTCTGATCATTTGCACTTCGGCAAAACGGATCTGATTGTTCTGGCACTTTGAGCAGGATTCGGCCACAGTTCCCCGTCTTTTGTCACCACGATGCTTCGCGCAGGACCTGTCTGAATTCGCATGTCGTCCAGTTCCTCCCATGACCATCAGCATGCACCGACTGGCTTGAGCAACAAGTCTGCGGCAGAGGATGAACGCGCGGGCCGGAAGAACTCGGGCTTCATTTGGAAAGCTCTGCTGTCTCTGGGAGTGGCCGTAACAGCATGGCTGTTTCTGGATGTCCGAATCCCGCTTGGTGTGCCTTCGGAATGGACATGGCCAAGGCTGATGCATCCCGACGGATTCTGGTCACTGTTTGATCGCCTTGTGCCCGCGCTGCTTGCGGCCTCGATTGTGATCGGTGTGAGTGTGTTTGCAGATCGTCGGCTGGAACGCCGTTCGATTCTGTGGCACGGTATTCTTATCGCAGCCCTTTGGGGAATGGGGTTTCTCTGGCAGGCCGCCGCACGACAGGCGGCCCCGTCGCCTCACCGAGAACTTCGACCGCTGTGGATTTTGTATGACCGTTATGCCACGGGATACTTTTGGCAGGCGCGAGACATGGCGTCCACCAAAGAATGGCTCGCAGAATATTCGGCTCGGATGAAGGAAGGCGATGTGCTTCATGAAGGCACACATCCGCCTGGGCTCGTGTTATGGAACCGCTGGGCTTTGTCTTGCACGGAGAACTCGCCGGCGCTTTCTGACTGGCTGCTTGACACTGTTTCTGCAGACCAGCTGTCGATGTTTCGGGAGATGGAAGCTCAGGCTCGTTTCGGCCGCAAACTGACAAGGTCAGAACTTGCGGCGCTGCAGCTGACGGTTCTGATGTCGTTTGCTTTCTGCTCGATGCTGCCGGCTATGGTGTTTGTTCTTCTCAGTCTGACAGCGGAGATGCGCGTGGCCTGGAGAGCGGCAGTCGTTTCGATCGCGATTCCAACGCTGACCGTGTTCTCTCCTCGTTCCGATGTTCTGTATGCCACATCGGGACTCATTCTTCTCACACTGATGCTGGGAGCGATCCTGTCTTCCCGTCGAAGCGTGCGAATCCTTCTGGCAGTGCTGTGCGGACTTTGGACGTTTGGCTGCCTGACGCTCAGCCTGGCTCATGTGCCGGTTCTGGTGGCGGGCTTCATGTTTCTGGCCGCCCACCTTCTTTGTCGGCGGTTCCTTCCGTCGACTCACGATGCCAGCCGTTCTCGAATCGCGATTTCGGCCGGCGTTGCTCTCGCCACGTTCGTTGGTTGTCTGTTCGTGTTCTGGAAAATGTCGCAGTGCAATCTGGCGGAGGTCTGGATTCAGAATCTTCGCAACCATGAAGCCTTTTATGATCAGTCACCGCGAACCTGGTGGAAGTGGCTGCTTGTCAATCCACTCGAATTGTTGCTTGCTGCCGGCGTCGGCTTGTCTTTGATGGGAATTCAGGGTGTTCGGGACAGCCTTCTCGGGATCGTTCGACGCGACTCCGTGACGCCAAACGTTCAACTGACGCTTGCGATGTTTTTGACGTGGCTGCTGCTTTGGCTGTCAGGAAAAAACATGGGAGAAGCGGCTCGCTTGTGGTGTTTCCTGACGCCATGGGTCGTCGTCGCATCTGCGTCCGCCCGATCGGGATTTTCACTCCGTGATCGCGGTGCCTGGATGTGGGTTCTGGTCGTCCAGCTCATTGTCAGCGTGCTGACGACAGGACTGGTGAGCGGATATCTGCAGTTGGGGTAGGGGGTAGTTTTCAGTTTTCAGTTTTCAGTTTTTGGATTTGAGATTTCAAATTTGAGATTTGAGATTTGAGATTTTTGTCAGCATGTCATCTCTGAGAGACGTTGAGCAGCAGATTTCTTTGGCCATGCAGGCGGATCAGTTCGCACTGCGTCAGATGATGCGCGCGGTGCGGGGGGCGGAGAAGTCGGGCAAGCCGTTTGACAGGCTGCTCGGAAAACTGATGGCTCAGCTGGAGCGTTCTGTTCAGCGAAGAGCCCAGCGTGCTCAATGGCAGCCTGTGCTTCAATGGGATCCCGATCTTCCGGTTGTCGCGCGGCGTGACGAGATCATGGAGACCATTCGCAATCATCAGGTCGTTGTGGCCTGTGGCGAGACCGGATCGGGCAAGTCGACTCAGCTGCCAAAAATCCTGCTGGAGATGGGGCGAGGCATCGGTGGCATCATTGGCCACACTCAGCCTCGCCGAATTGCCGCGCGATCCGTTGCTGCTCGCATCGCGGAAGAACTCAACTGCCGGCTGGGGCAGGAAGTGGGCTTTCGCATTCGCTTCACCGACAGCAGCGGTCCGAATACTCGCATTCGTCTGATGACAGACGGCATCCTGCTCGCGGAGACTCAGTCGGATCGTTTCCTGGATGATTACGACACGATCATCGTCGACGAAGCGCACGAGCGATCTTTGAACATCGATTTTCTTTTGGGCTATCTCAAACGCCTGCTGCCGAAGCGGCGTGATCTCCGAATCATCATCACATCGGCGACGATTGATGCCGCACGGTTTGCGGAGCATTTTTCTTCCAACGATCAGCCAGCTCCGGTACTCCAGATTTCCGGTCGAACGTACCCGGTGGAGATTCGTTATCGACCACTGGATGGTAACGAAACGACTGATCTCGGTCCGGCTGCCGAAGAGTCCGAGCCTCGCGACTGGCTGGATGGCGTCAGTGACGCGGTCGAAGAGCTCGCAGCGAAGGACTCCGGGCACATCCTGATCTTTCTTCCGACCGAACGAGATATTCGAGAAGCCACGAAGAAGCTGTCCGGTCGTCGCTTTCCCGGTGATACCTCCGAGTATCCGACGGAGATTGTTCCGTTGTTCGGCCGCCTGTCGATGGCCGACCAGACTCGCGTTTTTTCACCGTATCCTCACCGACGCATCGTGCTCGCGACCAACGTCGCGGAATCCTCACTGACAGTCCCGGGAATTCACTACGTCATTGACACGGGAACAGCCCGCATCAGTCGGTACTCCGCGCGATCTCGCATGCAGCGCCTTCCGATCGAACCGGTCTCGCAGGCTTCGGCGAATCAGCGAGCTGGTCGATGCGGGCGAGTTGCTCCTGGCATCTGTATTCGGCTCTACAGTCGCGAGGATTTTGATTCGCGCGAAGCCTTTACTGCGCCGGAGATTCAGCGAACGAATCTGGCCGCGGTCATCCTTCGAACGCTGAATCTGCGGCTGGGAAACCTGGAAGAGTTTCCGTTCCTGGATCCGCCTCGTGCCAGCACCATTCGCGAAGGGTATAAGACTCTGGAAGAGCTGGGAGCCATCACGCCGGAAGGAGAATTGACGGAGATCGGTCGGCGCATGGCGCGGCTTCCGGTGGATCCTCGAATCAGTCGCATGATCCTGGCCGCGGTTGATGAGCATGCTCTTCCGGAAGTCCTTGCCATCGCCTCCTTCCTGGAAGCGCAGGACCCGCGTGAACGTCCGGCCGATAAACAGCAGGCCGCGGATGAAGCGCATCGTCGATTCAATCATAAGGAATCGGACTTCCTGACGATCCTGAATCTGTGGGACGCGTGGCATGACCGCAATCGGAATCAGTCGAACAGCCAGGTTCGCAAATGGTGCCAGCAAAACTTTCTCTCGTGGATGCGCATGCGAGAATGGGTGGACGTTCACAGCCAGCTGCGAGAGCTTCTGGAAGACAGTGAAGACCCCGCGATTGCTCAGGCCGCAAAGAAACTGGGACATCGTTCTGATCGACCGGACAAAGGGCAAAACGCCAAAGCGGCACAGGGCTCATCGGGAAGTCAGAACACCGGCAAGTCTGGCGGAGCGAAGAAGAACGAGCCTGCCCCCGCGGTGCCGAATGCCGAAGATCGCCACAACGACTACGCCGCAACTCATCGAGCGCTGATGACGGGACTGCTGGCGAATCTGGGCTGCCAGACGCCGGATGGAGAATTCACCGGAGCGGGAGGAAACAAGCTGGCGATCTGGCCAGGTTCAGCCCTTGCTCCGAAAGGCGCCAAGTGGTTTGTGGCGGGTGAGCTGGTTGAGACCAGTCGACGTTTCGCCCGCACGATTGCTCGCATACAGCCGGAATGGATTGAGCCGCTGGCAGCGCACCTGGTGACTCGGGAACACTTTGAACCGCACTGGGATGCTCAGGCGGGGAACGTCATGGTGTTTGAAAAGGTCAGTCTCTGGGGACTGCCGATTGTGCCTCGCCGCAAGATCACTCTGGCCAGCGTCGATCCGGTGAAGGCGCGCGAGATGATGATTCAGCACGGGCTGGTGGAATTTGGATTGCTGTTTGGTGATGCCAGTGACGGCGATGAACCGGCTGCAGACTACGATGATGAGCAGGAAGCGTTCTCTCGCGGAGCTTCTCGTGTTCGTCCGGGGCGAGGATCCGGAAACGCCGTTCCGGGCAAGCGCAAAGGCTGGGGGCACGAGTTTCCGTTTTTGCGGCACAACCATACCGTGCTGGAGCAGTTGAAGGAACTCCAGGCTCGAACGCGATCGCATCATCTGTTGCCAGGCGATGAAGTCCTGTTTCAGTTCTACAACTCACAGATTCCTGAAGAGTGCGTTGACCGTGATCGGCTTCGACGATGGTACCAGCGAACTCATACGCGGCATACGGCCCTGCTGCAGTTCGATATCAATCAGTTTGCCGACGAAGCGCAGCGGCAGGAACACGCCTCGCAGTTTCCCGAGTCGGCTCAGTTTGGATCGATGCATCTTCCTTTGACGTATCAGCTGGATCCGGGTCAGGAAGCCGATGGGGTGACGGTCACGGTTCCCGTCGAAGGACTGGGACAGCTGACGGAGTCGCGACTGGACTGGCTGGTCCCGGGGCTCCTTGAACAAAAGGTGCTGGCACTCATTCGAGCCTTGCCGAAAAATCTGCGACGGCATTTTGTTCCGGCACCGGAGTCGGCGAAGCTGGTGGCGTCCGATCTGGAATTCGGGCGAGGGGACTTTCTGCACAGCGTGGCAACGAGACTGTCTCAGCTGGCCGGCGAGCGATTTGATTCGCGCGAGTTTGATCTGTCCTCACTGTCGGAGCATTTGAAGTTCAACATTCGAATCGTTGATGACCAGCGTCGAGTCATCCTGGAAGGCCGCGATCTGAAGACGCTGCGGGAACAGTTGATTCAGCGTGAACGAGCCGCAATGACGGCGGCGGAGAAGCAGGCGGCGGTAAGCGGCCCGTCTCCGGAAGAAGCTCAGTGGATGAGGACAGGCTTCCGCAGCTGGGACTTCGCGGATGTTCCGGAGTCGATCGAGATTCGTCGTGCGGGAATGCTGCTCAGATCGTATCCATCGCTTCGCGACGACGGTGAAACGGTTTCGCTGATGCTATGTCAGACCTCGGAGGAGGCACAGGGGAAACTTCGCACGGGACTTCGCAAGCTGATTTTGCTTTCCGAGCGCAAGCGCGTGCTGACTCAGGTGGGAAACATTCCGCAGATCAACCAGGTCAGGATGCTCGCCGCCAGCATCAAAGGGATTGAGTTTGCGAATCATCTTTCGCTGCTGATGATCGATCGAGCCTATCTGTCGGACCAGAAACTCCCGCGTGATCGTGCGAGTTTTGATCGAACCATTCAGGCGGGTCGAGAGCGGCTGGGCATCGTGGCTCAGGAGTTTACTCAGTTCCTGCCGCAGCTGTTTCAGCAGTTCCACGAAACCCGCCGCGCGCTGGAACAGGCAAAGGGCCCGGGCTGGGATGTGATTCTGAAGGGGCTCCACCAGCAGTTCAGCGGATTGGTCTACAGTACGTTTCTGATGGAGACGCCGTGGCCATGGCTGATCCAGTATCCTCGCTACTTTGTCGCCATTCGACAGCGGCTTCAGCGACTGGGATCGGGCGGATTGAAGACAGAGCAGCAGCTGGAATCGGAACTCGCGCCATGGCTCGCGCGCTTTGAGATGAAGCGCCGCGACCATGAGAAGCAGAAACTGTACGACCCGATGCTGCAGCACTTTCGCTGGATGCTGGAAGAGTTTCGAGTGCAGTTGTTTGCACAGAAACTGGGAACCGCGATCAGCGTGTCGCCAACCAAGCTGGAAGAGGCATTCATCCGAATCGCGTAGCTCTGCGCTGATTCGAGTCCATTCGCGTGAATTCGCGGTTACTTCCGGATCACCGCACTCAAACGGTGAACCGGTTCACAACGGGGCCCGGGAACGATTGCCGCGGGAACGATTGAGGACAATCGTTCTACACTGGGCGGTTTGTTCGGGAACTTTGCCGGACTTGTCCGGATTCCTCAGGACTCCTAGAATCTGGCATGCCATTCGCTGTTTCATGGAGGACTGCCACCGAACAGCTTTCTGCCGCCAAACTGGCGGATGGTTATGACAGTTGTTCCACCTGTCACAATCACAGGGAAGTTTCGGAGGCGGCGACCGGGGGTTTTCCAGTTGGGATGACCGCCGATTGAGTTGGACGGAGCCTTAAAGCCTCGTCCGAACGTGACTGAGAATTGCAAAGTGGGGCAGAAATTCCGAGCCCGAGCGAGTTTTGGCGCTAGAGTTCATGCGGTGTGTTTTGACAACAGGTGAGCCGGAGGGCTGACTTTGTGTGTCAAAATCGGCGGGCAACGAATCGCGCGTTCTGACATGGTGGAGCAGAACGGCTGAACCTGTGACAACATTCACAGGATATCCAGACTGGAAACGAGGAAGTCTAATGTACGAACGCTTCACAGACCGTGCTCGCAAGGTAATGCAGCTGGCAAATCAGGAAGCGCAGCGGTTCAATCATGAGTACATTGGCACCGAACACATCCTGCTTGGGCTGGTCAAAGAGGGTTCCGGTGTTGCTGCCAACGTGCTGAAGAATCTTGATGTGGATCTTCGAAAGATTCGCATCGAAGTTGAGAAGATCGTCCAGACGGGACCGGACATGGTCACGATGGGCAAGCTGCCACAAACTCCGCGTGCCAAGAAGGTCATCGAATATGCGATGGATGAGGCTCGCAATCTGAATCATAACTACGTCGGAACAGAGCATCTGCTGCTGGGTCTTCTGCGTGAGCAGGAAGGCGTCGCTGCTCAGGTGCTGATGAATCTTGGCATGAAGCTGGAAGATGTCCGCGACGAAGTCCTGAATCTGCTCGGTCATGGCATGGAGTCGGCCGAACCAGGTTCCGAAGAACGCGGTGGTGCTCCAGGCCAGGCGGCCCAGAAGGGCGCCAGCCGCAGCAAAACCCCGGCACTTGACAGCTTCGGGCGCGACCTGACCGAACTGGCTCGCCAGAAGAAGCTGGACCCGGTCATTGGACGCGAGCGAGAAATCGAACGAGTCATCCAGATTCTGTGCCGACGTCAGAAGAACAATCCGGTGCTGCTGGGTGAAGCCGGTGTGGGCAAGACGGCGATCGTCGAAGGCTTTGCTCAGATGGTTGTCGACGGGGCTGTGCCTGACATTCTGGCGGATCGACGCATCATCGTGCTCGACCTGGCCATGATGGTTGCTGGTACCAAGTACCGAGGTCAGTTCGAAGAGCGAATCAAGGCGGTGATGAACGAAGTTCGTCGTGCCCGCAACACGATTCTGTTCATCGACGAATTGCATACTCTGGTCGGTGCTGGCGGAGCAGAAGGCGCGATTGACGCGTCGAACGTTCTGAAGCCAGCTCTGAGCCGTGGTGAGATTCAGTGTATCGGTGCGACGACGCTGGATGAATATCGCAAGTACATCGAAAAAGACGGTGCTCTGGAGCGACGATTCCAGACCGTCATGGTGGATCCACCGACCGCGTCTCAGGCCGTCGAGATTCTGAAGGGGCTGCGAGACCGCTACGAAGAACATCATCGTGTGCAGATCACCGACGATGCTCTGGAAGCCGCTGTCGAGTTGTCCAATCGCTATATCACTTCGCGATGTCTGCCGGACAAGGCGATCGACGTCATTGACGAATCGGGTGCTCGTGTTCGTCTGAAGTCGATGGTTCGTCCGCCGGACCTGAAGGAACTGGAAGAAGAAATCCAGCGACTGAATACCGCCAAGGAAGAAGCGGTTGCCGAACAGAAGTTCGAAAAGGCAGCTTCGTTCCGTGATCAGGCGGACAAGCTTCGCAAGAAGAAGGATCAGCTGACGGAAGAATGGCGTGAGAAGTCACGTCAGACCGATGGTGTCGTCGATGCGGAAATCATCGCCGAAGTTGTCGCCAAGATGACCGGCATCCCGCTGACTCGACTGTCCAGCGAAGACGCAGTTCGCCTGCTGCAGATGGAGCAGGAGCTGCACAAGCGAGTCATCAGTCAGGATCAGGCGATTACTCAGGTCTGCAAGGCTGTTCGTCGAAGCCGCAGCGGTCTGAAGGATCCAAAGCGTCCGACGGGTGCGTTCCTGTTCTGCGGACCGACCGGGGTTGGTAAGACCCTGCTCGCGAAGACTCTGGCTGAGTTCATGTTCGGTGACGAAGATGCTCTCATTCAGATCGACATGTCCGAGTACATGGAGAAGCACAACGTCAGCCGACTGATCGGTGCTCCTCCGGGCTACGTGGGATTCGAAGAAGGCGGTCAGCTGACCGAGAAGATTCGACGCCGTCCGTATGCGGTTGTTCTGCTCGACGAAATCGAGAAGGCTCATCCGGACGTTTACAATATGCTTCTTCAGATCATGGAGGAAGGACATTTGACGGACAGCTTTGGCCGTCGAGTCGACTTCAAGAACGTGATTCTGATCATGACCACCAACGCCGGTGCTTCCCGCATGGCTCACGGTGGCAGCATGGGTCTGCATACGCTGCGTGAACGCGATCAGGAGCGTTCTTATGACGACATGAAGACGAATCTGATGCACGAGCTGCAGAAGCAGTTCAAGCCGGAATTCCTCGGACGTCTGGACGAAGTCGTGGTCTTCCGCAAGCTGACTCGCGTCGAACTCATGTCGATCGTCGACATCGAACTTCGAAAAGTGTTCGAGCGTCTGCGTGAACGAGGCAAGAAGCTGATTCTGACCGACGAAGCTCGCGGATTCATCATCGACAAGGGCGAAGCCGGCGACGGGCTCGACTACGGTGCTCGTCCACTGCGTCGCAGCGTCGAGAAGTACATCGAAGACCCGCTCTCAGAAGAACTTCTGCGAGGCACCTTCGATGGCCAGAACGTGATCCATGTCGGCGTGAAGGAAGTTGGCGACTTGAAGCAGCTGACCTTCGAAGGTGGCATGGATGACGCTCCTGCAGCCGAAACGGAAACGGCCGCGACACCAGCCTAATTCGACCTACGTCAACGTAGCCATCACTCTCCGAGTGATGAACTGCGACTAACCAAATCACAGTTGTGAACCCAAAAGGCCTCCTGGAACTCTCCAGGAGGCCTTTTTCATTGCCCGTCGAAAGTGTGTCAACGTTCCGGTCTGGGTTGCGTGTTCGCAAAGGTGCTGCTGGGGATCGATATCTTCAGTGAGCGGTGCACCACTTTGTTAAGTGCAGCAGACACCGGAGAGCTCGCGCCCTTCCGCTAGTTTTGTTGAGTGGATCAGATGGCTCGCAGGACAGCTGCGGCGCTTTGGCCCATGGCGGTGCGGTTGACGGTGATGGCCGTGCGATTGTGAATGCGAGTCGCTTCGCCGCGTGCCACATTCAGACGGCAGCGAGGATCCGGGATCTCGTAGTTCAGAGTCGCTGGCACGTAGCCGTGCTTCAGTGAAAGAAGGGTTCCTGCCAGTTCGACAGCACCTGCACCCGCGTCGAAGTGGCCAACGTAGCTCTTCAGGGCGGTCACTGGAATCTTCAGCGCCAGATCCCCGAAGACTCGGTGATAGGCCCGTGATTCCACGATGTCGTCCGGTTGAGTACTCTTGCCCTGAGCGTTGATATGGCCAAGTTCTGCGGCAGAAATACCAGCCTGCTCAATGGCAGACTCCATCGCTCGGACCAGTCCCAGTCCCGCTGATTCGTTGGCGATGCCTTTCCCGTCGCAGCCAGCACCGGTTCCCAGCACTTCCGCGTAGATATCGGCACCTCGACGAACCGCGTGTTCGTAACTTTCGACAATGAATGAAGCAGCACCTTCGCCCACCACCGTTCCGTCACGTTCAAAGTCGAACGGACGGCAGGCTCGAGTCGGGTCGTCGGAACGACGGGACAGGCCTTCGAAACTGTGGAATTTGGCGATGTCGACCGGGTGAATGTTCGAACTGCAGGCTCCGACGATCATCGCGTCGGCTCGCCCCGCTTCAATGACTCGAACGGCTTCCGACAAAGCCAGCAGGGCCGATGCGTCTCGGCAGGTGATTGTATTATTTGGCCCGCAGGCATTGTGGTCGATGGACACATGGCTGGCAGGCATATTGGGAAGCTGACGCAGCAGCCACAGAGGAGCGATGGAGCTGAGAGCTTCGTGGCCCCATTTGTCCGGGTCGAAACCGCCATTTGTGCGGCAGGATTCAACGGCAGCAGCCAGTTCCTGAGGATGGCATGTCATTCGGCCCGCGCCGAAAACGACGCCAAAGCGTTCCGGATCCAGCAGACCCTGGCCGATTTTGGCGTCCCGAACTGCCAGAGAAGACGATGCGACACCCAGCTGAATGTCGCGGCACATGACCTTCACGAACTTGCGGTCACGCAGAAAATGCACCGGGTTAAAATCGCGAACCTCAGCCCCGAATGCTGACGGGAGACCGTCGCCAGGGACGGATTGCAGAAAGTCGATTCCCGAGCGATTCTGGAGCAGGCTCTCCCAAAAGCGATCGTTGCCGATGCCAATCGGAGACACAACTCCAACGCCCGTAATGACGACGCGGTTGCTATTGCGCCCAGCCATGGAAACGCCCTAACACACGACGGACAAAGCATCACCTGCCGCTTCATCCGCCTGACCCAGTTGGACACCTGGCATATCTTCCAACGAAGATCCCACCAGGATCTGATCGACGAAAGTTCCCCACGAACTCCAGATCGACCGCTCCAGGAATTGCCAGACTGCTGACTTCTTTGGTGAGTCGCGACTGCCCCCGCAGCCACAGCTCAAAGACTTCAGTCCACCAAAACCTTTCGTGAGCTACCAAAGAAGAAGCCTCCCCGCCTCTCCCTCAGTTTTTCCGACTCTGATTACACGGTTCTGCCGTTTCCCTGTCAAGCTCACGGTCGTTCACCGGTCGACTTCAGCGTTCCTGAGACTCTTGCGGCCTGTTCAAATGGTCAGTTTTTGAGCCGTGACAAGCAGGATTTGCTGAAGAAACGACAACCCGTCCTCTCCCGTGAGTACCAAACACCAGCCCAGCGTTACTATCCCATCTCATGTCTGGTCTCTCACGACTCCCCTGATTCCTTATTCCAATCTCTTTCCTTCCCACCGAGTCCCCAATGAACCCCTCGACCGACGCAGCGTTCTTTGATCGGGCCATCGCTCCTGCCCTGCCGTCGAATCGTGAGATCGGGATTGGTTGCATCGGAGCCGGGTTCATCATGGCGGACTGCCATCTTGTGGCCTATCGCCAGCATGGTCTGAACCCCGTCGCCATCACTTCGCGCACGAAAGCAACGGCGGAGCAGGTGGCGGCAAGACATTCCATCAGTCACGTCTGCGATTCGGTTGAGCAGCTGGTGCGACATCCGGAAGTTGAGGTGCTGGACGTTGCTGTGCCGCCGGATTGTCAGGCAGATGTCATCCGAAAAGCAGTGGCCCTTCAGCGTGGGGGAGACGGACATCTTAAGGCCATTCTGGCGCAGAAGCCGCTGGGAACGAGCTATCAGGAAGCGGTGGAACTGGTCCGCCTTTGCGAAGAAGCGGGCATCGTTCTGGGTGTCAACCAGAACATGCGATTTGACCAGTCCGTTCGAGCCTGCAAGGCTCTGCTTGAGACTGGCCAGCTCGGTCAGCCAGTTTTGGCGACCATCGAAATGCGTGCGATCCCGCACTGGATGCCATGGCAGGAGCGACAGGGCTGGGTCACTCTGCGCATCATGAGTATCCATCATCTGGATACTCTTCGATATTGGCTCGGTGAGCCGGACAGAGTGTTCGCGAGTGTGGCTCCGGATCCCAGAACGGCTCGGAAGTTTTCACACGAAGACGGCATTGCGCTGTACATCCTCGAGTTTCCCAGCAACGTGCGAGCCTGTTCCTGGGACGATGTGTGGGCTGGTCCATCTCGCGAAGGAGCGGCTTCTGACATCGGCATCCGCTGGCGAGTCGAAGGCACTCTGGGGCTTGCACGAGGAACAATTGGCTGGCCATCCTATCCCGAACGAACTCCAAGCACTCTCGACTATTCGACCACGACGGATCAGGGAATCTGGCATCAGCCTCGCTGGGATTCCGTCTGGTTTCCTGACGCCTTCATCGGGCCCATGTCAGAACTTCTGTGTTCACTGGAGCAGCGTCGGTTACCCATGATCAATGGTAGGGAGAACCTGAAGACTATGGCGCTGGTTGATGCCTGCTATCTGTCTGCGATGGAACATCGAGCCGTCTCTCCTCAGGAGATCCTTTCGCGTCCTGGCTGATAAGTTCCGGATGGAGCACCGGATAAGCCCGCGTGGTTTGTCTCCCCATGCACGTGGCTGGATGCATCGCACTCTGGATGGCTTTTCCAGGGTGAGCGAATCAGATCGGACGTGTGCCCCCTGCACACCGGAATTCCTGAACTGTGACACCGGGTATCACATGACCTGTGGGAATGGGCACATCGTCCGAGCATCAGTGAATTCGGCTATGCTCAGTGGGCACGAAGTGATGCCCTTCGATGGGAGAGGATACCAGATTCGGAAGAAAACCTGGCAAGTTTCAATGCATGGCTGCCGGTGAGTCTTCGACCATTCCATATCGGGACCAATAGGTCTGATGGTGACTGTGGAGCATCTGTTTTTGTTCGGGTTTGCATGGAAATGTGGTTCTTCCGAAGACTCATGAGAATCGTCAGTTTCGCTGTGCGCGAATTCACATCGGCAGCCAGTCCGCCATCGCCGACGGCGCCGGGGGGTATCGTCACGGTGGGACAGCCTCTGGGGCATTCGCCGCAGGAACAGATGCTGGCGGCGACTCTTTTGCCTGACCTTTCGGACCATATCTTTTCGGCCTCAACCACACTTCAGAACAGCGTCCGAAAAATCAGCGACAACTTTTCAGACCTGGCGAAAACATCCCGGCAGGCTGTTGAGTCTGCTCAGGGCGGGCTTCATCGATACGGTGACAGCGCATCGGTCCTGGATGAAATCGAGAGTGGTCTCGAACAGATTGACGAGATGGCGGAAGTCGCCCATGTCGTCTCGATCAACGCTCAGATTGAATCGACGCGTCCGATACCAAGTCGAGAAGCCTTCATGGCGCTTGCGACGGAGACTTCCAGGCTGTCGGAACAGTGCAAAACAGCCAGCCGCCGCATTGGTGAAGTTCTGCAGAAAGTGCGATCACTCCAGGAGTCGATGCTGAACGCCATCGCAGAATCTGGCACAGTCAACAGGGAGCTTGAACAGCAAATCTCGCAGGCCGTCATTGGTCTCCAGTTCCAGGACCCGCTGACTCAGCAGCTCAATTCGATCGGAATGGCCGTCACTGCAATTCAGAAGGAACTGAATTCTGTCCAGTCGTGGATCGGTGCTGATGCCTCATCGCATCTGCCGGAACGATGGAAGGGCTGGTTTGAATCTCTGCCAGCCGTGACCAGCGGACATCCCCTCACGGGAAGCACCACTGAGTTTCAGTGCGGCTCAGTCGAATTATTCTGAGCCGCGGTGTCTGCACGCTTTGAGTTTGTCGAAAGCCGGAGACAACGCGAGAGGCGTGCCTACAACCAATTGGCAGGATTGACGCCTGCAGGTGGACGCACGAAATCCGCCAGTTCGCTTCCTCTTTTCACCTCAGGCAAGGTGAGTTCCTTGAAGACACCTGATACCGCTGACGACGACCAGCTCCGGCCGATACCTCGCTGGCAAACGAGCCTTTTGATTGCTCAAACCCTGTCCACATTTTACATGGTGGGAGTCATATGGTTTGTGCAGATTGTTCATTACCCGATGTTTGCGTTTGTGGGTGTTGAGCAGTTTCCGGCGTGGGAACAGCGCAATGTTGTGCTGACCACATGGATTGTCGGGCCCGGAATGCTCGTGGAGGCAATCTCCGCGGTCGGGCTGTTCTTTGTCTCTTCATTGATGGTGCCACGGCGACTGGCTGTGGCCGGAGTGTTGCTGCTGGCGATGATCTGGCTGTCGACTCATTTCCTTCAGGTCCCGTGCCATGACCGGCTTGCTTCCGGGTTTGATTCGAACGTCCACCAGATGCTCGTAAGGTCCAACTGGCTGCGAACTCTGTTCTGGGCTCTGCGAGGCCTTCTGGTGATCGGCCTCCTGAAGAGAGCGCTCTCGGCGAGTGCTTATCTTGAACCAAAGTAGAACAGCAACATCGCCAGCGCGATGCGATCAATTTCGGGAGGCAGCCCGGCCAGATGGGGCATCAGTTCTGTCACCCCGGCGAAGGCGACGGCGAGAAGGACAACGATGGCTTTGAGATCGCCCCATCGTGATGAGGGACGCTTTCCGGTTTTGCTGGCGAACCAGCTGGAGATTCCTCGAACAATCGAACCGAGGACATAGGCCGCAACGATCAGCAGCAGCGTCAGGGCGCGAGGTTCCCAGATTCGTCCCCGCTGATAGAGCCAGAAGCCCAGCCCGCCGAATGCAGCGAGGATCAGGATTCGGATACTGTGTTTTGGCAGATAGAGCGGATGCGATTCTCTGTCGAGCAGACCTTCATCCAGCAGACGCTTCGCCACATCCGGCGGCAAGGCCACAAAACGGCGCGATGTGTAGTAGTGGGCCAGTGCGATCAGCAGAGTTTCCGTCCAGAGTTCATCCAGTTTGGTTCCTCGCACGACGGAGTTAATGACAACTCCGATCACCATCATCGTCAGCAATGCTCGCACGCTGCCGGTTGGCAGACCCAGCGGTGGCCAGTTCTTCGGTGAGCCGTCGGGTTCGAGTGACATGAAAATCCTTTCGAGTCAGTGATCGCGCGAAGACGATCGAATCATACCGTCGGTGCGTTCGCCGGAATTCTGCTTTCAGTTCTCCGCTGAACGAACACGACCGTCGTGTGGATCACGAAATCTCCACTCCTCGTCGATGCAGCTTCTTGATGAGTTTTGCGACCAGTGCGGTCCACCCCGTTTGGTGGCTTGCCCCAAGTCCCCGGCCCGTTTCACCATGGAAATACTCATGAAAGAGCAGGAGTTCCTTCCAGGCCGGATCGTCGCGATAACGATTGTCTTCACCGTGGCAGGGCCGGTGACCATTTTTGTCCGGAAGGAAAAGACTAATCTGGCGACGCATCAGTTCTTCAGCCACCTGCCCCAGTGTCATCATGACGCCCGAGCCGGTTGGGCACTCCACTTTGAAGCCGTCACCATAAAATTCGTCGTAACGTTCCAGCGCTTCGATCAGAAGATAATTCATCGGGAACCAGACCGGTCCGCGCCAGTTGCTGTTTCCTCCAAACATGGACGAATCGGAATCACCCGGAACATAGCTGACTCGATGTTCCTGGCCATTCACATTCAGCACAAACGGCTGCTGTTCGTGGATTCGGGACAGCGAGCGAATACCGTACGGTGAGAGAAACTCATTTTCATCCAGCAGATACTTCAGCATCCGTTCCATGCGCTCACGCGTCGGAATCGCCAGCAGCCGCAGTCCACGTGCGGGGCGGCTTTCATCGGCCTCTTTCGAGACCTGCATGAACGTGATGTTGCGAATCCGGTCCGAACGGTGCTCGATGAACCACTCCATTCGGCGCCGAAATCCCGGCAGCTTCTGAAGGACAACGTCACTGAGGATCGTCGCTGTGAACAGCGGAATGATGCCGACCAGCGATCGGACTCGCAGAGGAATGTGCTGTCCGTTGTTGTAGAGATGGTCATAGTAGAAGCCGTCCTGCTCATCCCACAGACCGACGTCACTGATCGAGTTCATTGCATCCGCGATCTCGATGTAGTGTTCAAAGAACTTTGAGGCCATGTCCGCATAGGCGGGGTTCTCACTGGCCAGCTCCAGCGCCATCGTCAGCATACGAGCGCAGTAAAAGCCCATCCACGCGGTGCCATCGGCCTGGTGCAGATGTCCCCCGGTTGGAAGAGGTTTCGAACGGTCAAAGACGCCGATGTTATCGAGCCCGAGGAAGCCGCCGCTGAAGACGTGTTTTCCCAGCAGGTCTTTGCGGTTCACCCACCACGTAAAGTTCACGAGCAGCTTCTGAAATGTGCGCGCCAGAAAGAGTCGATCGCGTCGTCCCGGAGGCCCCGTGTTCTTGTAAACTCGCCAGCACGCCCATGCATGCACGGGAGGATTCACGTCACTGAAGTTCCATTCGTAGGCCGGAATCTGTCCATTCGGGTGCATGTACCATTCGCGCAGGAACAGTATCAGCTGATCGCGCGCAAACTTGCTGTCGACATCCGCCATCGCCACCATGTGGAACGCAAGATCCCATGCCGCATACCATGGATACTCCCATTTGTCCGGCATGGAGATAATGTCGCGGTTGAACAGATGGGGCCAGTCGCTGTTTCGAATCTGACGCCGCGACGGGGGCACCGGCGGCATCTTCGGATCACCGTTCAGCCATTCCTCAACGACATATTGATAGAACTGCTTGGTCCACAGAAGACCGCCATAGGACTGCCGAAGAATGGGCTTGAGGTGATCCGGGAGCGATTCCGGTATCTTGCCCTTGTAGAACGCATCCGCTTCACTCTTTCGACGTTCAAAGCTGCGCTGGAACGTCTCACCGAAAATGTGTTCCGGACGCTGGTGGAAATTGAACAGGCGCAGATGCAGCGTGGCTGATTCGCCGGATCGAAGAGTGACTCGATAATGAGCGGCTGCCTTCGTTCCAAACCCGGCCGGGTTGATCACTTCATTGCGTCGGCCAATGATGTGCTCATGGAACGCGTCCTTATAGTAGCGCCCTGCCAGCGAGGCGTCGGGCAGGTACTTCGGATTGGACTCATTCTCTGTGAACAGCCACGCAGGCGACTTACCATCGGTTCCCAGGTCAGCCGCCAGGACAAAGCGACCGAGTGTCGGGTGTTCCGCATGGATAAGGTTGTGTTCGTCGCGATACAGCCGAGGCTTGTAGCCGTTTCCTTCGTGAGTCTTTCCCCAGGTCCAGGTGTTTCTGAACCAGAGCGTCGGCAGGACGTGGATTGATGCAAGAGCCGGGCCGCGATTGATGATGGTAATGCGAATCAGAACATCATCAGGCGTTTCCTTGGCGTATTCGGTAAAGACATCGAAGTAGCGATTGCGGTCAAAGATGCCGGTGTCTGCCAGTTCCAGTTCCGGCAGTAATCTGCTTCGGTGCTGGTTTTCCTCGATCAGCTTCGAATAGGGATATTCCATCTGAGGATACTTGTAGAGCATCTTCAGGTAGGAATGCGTGGGCGTCGAATCGAGGTAGTAGTATTCTTCCTTGACGTCTTCGCCATGGTTGCCTTCATGGCCGTTGACGCCAAACAGGCGTTCCTTCAGAATCGGATCACGACCGTTCCACAGGGCCAGAGCAAAGCACAGCCGACACTGACGGTCGCAGATCCCCATCAGGCCGTCTTCGCCCCATCGATACGCGCGGCCGCGGGCATGGTCGTGCGGAAATGAAGACCAGGGAGTTCCGTCGTGGGAATAATCCTCACGCACCGTGCCCCACTGGCGTTCAGACAGATACGGCCCCCATCGTTTCCAGTTTGCACCTTCAGCCCGAGCTTCTTCCTGCTCCAGGCGAACGAGTTCGGCGGATTTGGTTTCCAGGTCATTCATGAAGAATTCAGCCACGTATGATTCATGCGTCTCGGCGGAAAGACGGTGTTGTATTCGGAACCGCCTCCTGCCGCACGGCGCTGGGACGAATTTCTGCCGTCGAGTGTTTGCCGGCGGTCTGTTTGAGTGACCATGGTAGGTGTCCGGTTGTGAATCACTCTTCCGAAAACACACTTTCCCATGATCTTCCTGTGGAACGCCATTCGGATAAACTGGGCATTCCTGTCCGTGTCCCGTCCATCGCCTGCTGTCGAGGCAGAATCGCCCTGAATGTCAGCACTTCCTGTGATCGAATCCTGTGACAATTGTGCGGCGTGCTGTCGCCGAACTCCTGTACCTCCGTTTCAGCCGGGGGAAGAGGCTGAGCGAGATATTCCAGAAGCGTGGCTGCAGCCTGTGAAAGAACGCATTGCCGCTGATCAGCACTTTGATCTGCTGCCATGCGTGTGGCTGGATTCACAGACGCTTCGCTGCCTTCACTATGAACATCGTCCAAAGGCCTGTTGTGATTTTGAGATTGGTTCCGACCTGTGCCGAATCAGTCGCTGGGACGAAGGCGTTGAATCGCCGGACCGATGACATCCGTCAACCGCTCACTGCTGACGGACTAAAGACTGTTGCATCCTCGTTCCTGTGATCGATGAACCGGAATCAAAAAAAAGGCTCAGGGCAACGCCCTGAGCCTTTGATTTCTGACGACTTCTGTCATGCCGGATCAGTTGGATTGCGGAGCCGCTGGAGGAGCTTCCGTTGTCTCAGCCTGCTGAGGTGCCAGGTTGGATGCAATCAGGCGACCAAAGATCTTGACGAATCCTTCTTCCAGTCGAATTCGGGTGCGCGCCCCGGTTTCGGTCAGTCTGGAATCGATCTCAATGCGGTCATCACCTTCCTTCAGTGTCTCTCGGAAGATACGTCCGCCCTGGTCACGGCGCTGTCGCATCTGTGCCCGACGGGCATTGCGAGCACTGTCGCCGGACTGAGCCGCAGGGGCGTTGCCATTGCTGTTTCCATCGCCATTTCCATTGCCCGCCTGCAGTTCCAGAGTCTGCTTTGCTCCAGCTTCCTGCTCCCTCGCTTCACGTTCACGACGGCTGACCGTCTCCGCCGTTTCCGCGAGTTCAACCAGCTTGTTCACATTCAGGATGACTCGAAAGTTCGGCACAGTCCGTCGATCTGCGGCAGACTGATTTGCGGTTTCGAGCTGATCCATAACGGCCGTCAAAGTGGCAAGCGATTCTTCGCCGCCAATCACACCCCAGACAGCAGTTGAACCAATGCCAACCGTCAATCCCACATTCTCACCGAAGACTTCCACAGCCGCAGGCGGCTGCTCTGAAAACGTCAGCCGATGGAAGGTGACTCCGAGATGGTTGCCGGAATTGATCTGCAGGTCTCCGGCCTTCTTGATCTCTTCAATGTCCTTCAATCGAGTGAGCATATCCGCGAAGCCGGCATTCATGGCTTCGCCGTCAACGACTCGCCCCGCCCAGACAATCGCAAGCTTGCCTTTGGAGTCACGGTAGAACTGAGCAAAAACGTCGGCGTGGCCTTCTTCAAGTGTTGCCTGAATGGCCGACATCGCCTGTCCGATCGGGCTGTTTTCATCAGGGACCGCGCCAAGCTTGTTTTCTTCAATCAGTCGGCTGACCTCCAAACGGACGCCTTCCATCATTTCGATGTAGGCCTCTTTGTCGCGATCAGCGATCTTTGACGACATGGAGATTGAAACGGCCGCGTCGTCATCCAGCAGAGGAATGAAGTAGCTGGGGCGTTCTGCAGAGGAGAAAATCTCCTTCAGCATTTCAGATCCTTCAACGGCGTCAATGATGATGTCGATGTTGACAGCCTGCTCTTCCGGAGCAACTGCAAACCCCATCGTGATCTTCTGACAGTCCATGATCAGCATCTTCAGCGCCGCAAGGCCTCGTTCGCCTTCTGTACGACGAATCCGATACGCGCCTTCTGGTTCGCCATCACGCTGCTGCAGCTGAGTCGAAATTCCGGTGTTGATCAGACCATACAGCAGAGTTCGTGTCGCAACGGGAATGGATTCCACATCCAGTCGCACTGATCCGTCAAACTGCTGAGCCTGCCCGGCGAGCAGTTGAGATGGATCCGGAAACTCGCGATCCAGCATGGTTTCAGAAATGTTGTTGCCAAGCGGAATGAAGGCATAACCATACTTCATCAGCACAGGAAACGTTCGGTTCGGGCCAATGACCTCATACCGTCCTTCTTCATCATCTTTCCGGATGACGACAGGTGCTTTCTCCACCAGCTTAGTGGCGGCCTCAACGGAGTCGACCGGAACGAACGCAATGAACTCCGGCAGAGGCGGAATCGCCACAGGCAGATAGCCCATGATTCCAAACGGCTTTTCACGATTGAAGCCATCCAGGTTGTTCAGAGTTCCTGAAACAAAATTCTCCAGAGCTTTGTACGCCTCCGGATGTTCTGCCGCATCAAAAATGTACTTGCCCTTCTCCATGAACCGGTCAGCACCGGAGAACGTGATGGTCAGCAGCGGGCGATTGCCTTCCTGAATCAGTGCCGCCGGACTGTTTTCTTCGTCCTTCTTTTCTGACTGGGCTGAGACAGGAGAAACCAGCAGCGCTACGGCTGCCAGCACGGTGAATTGCAGAAGTCTGCGCCAAAATGATTGCATACCAACCGTCCACAGGAAACACGGGAACAAACAAAAACACCGCCCTCGGAGGTGCCTGAACCTGAGCGAAGTGCTCAACACAGTCAATTCGCACTGTGAGCCAATTCCCAGGTAACGAATTGTAGAAACCTCCGCGAGATGAAAAGGATTCGGCGTGGAACCCTGAACAGTACAGGTTTTGCAGGACTGCCACGTCGCAGAAAAATTGCCAGCCGCAGCCACGCCGCAGAAAAGTGGCAGTACCTTCGAAAACTCTCAATACGGATCCTAATTGTAAGTTGTTTTCATGAAACCACTTACGGGCGCTCTGGGAGCCTCTTTTGCATTCCAGACCCCTTCCTGCTCAGTTTTTCGCTCGTGGCTGAAGGACGATCAAGAGGTAGATCGGGTGAATACTGTTCTTCTGGACACCTGCGTGTAGCCGTGCGGGTCAAGATTGAAACGAGTGAAACAGGCGAATCCTGCCGAGTCGGTTTGGCGAACCGAAAGATTCGGCAGAAGAGCAAAGGCGTGGCTGGTGACTGGAAAAAAATTGGTGGAACGAAGGCATGATCCCCTGTTGCTGACGTTTTGGGGCACAGTTACAAACGCCGCGATTCTCCCGGCGGAGGTTCTGGCTATGGCTGCAACCTTCGCAAGGACTGGGATGGATGCCGGGCAGGATGCCTGGTGTTGAAGTCCCCTTGGGAGAACTCCCTGAGACTGCCCTTTGGCACCTCAGCGCAGGTCAAAACAAACGGCCTGTGAGTCACGATCCTGGTTTGAGGAACGTCATGAAGATCGTTCAGAACCCCAACCGCTGGCTGAAGAAACTGTCCCGAGCCGCAGCGCTGATTTCGCTGGCCATGGGTTCTCAGGCAGCATATTCCCAGGATGGCCCCTTCACCTTCGGTCGCACGCCGACAGGTTCCGTGTCCGAAGTAGTCGATTCGAATCGAGCGGGATTCGGGGCGAGTTTTCGGGGTGGTCACATCGCTGGCGACACGGTGGGCCGAAATCAGTCCATCTCTCACATTGGCATCATGCCATATGTGAATATTGAAAACAGCCTGATCTTCGGTGACACGCGACTGGTCCGTGCGAATGAGGGCGGGCTGGCCTGGTCATTCGGCAGCGGTATGCGTTACTACATCGAAGACTGGGACGTGGTCGTCGGTGGCAACGGATACTTCGACCGCGATGAACTGACGGGCGCTCATTTGAAGCAGTGGAGTGCCGGAGCGGAACTTCTGGCTCATCGGTGGGAAGCGCGAGGCAACCTGTACCAGACATTCGGAAACACGTTTGACCTGGTTGGGCAGAATGTTCAGGCCGGCAGTGCGGCATTCGTCGGCAACAACATCACCTACACTCGTGTTGACACGTTTGCAGAAGCACTGAAGGGTTTTGACGCGGAAGCCGGCTTTCTGCTGCCAGGCGAACTGGCGGAGACGATCGACCTGCGGGCCTTCGGTGGTGGTTATTACTACGAAGGCGAAAACATTGATGGCTTCGCCGGCTGGTCAACTCGTCTTCAGGCGGACATTGCTCGATGGCTGGAACTGGGTCTGAAGGTCACGGACGACGAGCGTTTTCATACTACGGTGTCGTTCAGCGCGGCCGTTTACTTCGGCGGCTTCAAGAGTGAGGAACATACGAAACGCTCTGCGATTCAGCGGTTTCGGGATCCGGTTCGCCGCAACATGAATATTGTATCGCTGCAATCGGATGTTTCTGCACCTGGCCAGGTTGCAATCAATCCTGACACGAACCTTCCCTTCACTGTGGCTCACGTCAACAGCAATGACCTGGTTGGCCCGTTCAACGGGACTGTGGATGATCCGTTCAAGTCACTTCAGACAGGGCTTGGCGCCGGGACGGACATTGTCTTCGTCCACGCTGGAAGCAGCTTTACCGCTGGTCCCGAGAACCAGGTGGTTCTCAACGCCGGACAGAAGCTGTTCGGCGAAGGTTTGATTGTGCCCGGACGAGATGTCATCAATCAGGTGAGGGTTCAGGCTCTGGGAACAAACTTCCTGATCGACCTGCCCGATTCTCCGACGTTTGCGGCCAATCCATCTCTCTCGCGTCCAATACTTGCGAACACCGCTGGTGATGCGGTCACACTCGCGAACAATACAACGTTCTCAGGGTTCATTATCAACAACCCAACCGGTAACGGCATCTTTGGCAACGCTGCCCAGGGTGTTGCGATCAACGATGTCGCAATTAATGGAGCCGGGACCTCTGCAATCTTCCTGCAGAATACGCTCGGAAACACATCCATCTCCAATACCACAATTACCTCCAGTGCCGGAGCCACCGATGCGCTCGTGCATATCAATGGAGGAAACGGAACGATCAGCTTCAATTCGTCGGACAACTTCCTGCTGGGATCGATCAGCAACACTTCTGCTCAGGAGGCTTTGCTTGTTGAGAACATGACTGGCGGGCGCTTCACTATGGCTCGTTCGTCGGTCACCGACACAGCGGGACTTGGAGTTGTCATCCAGAACAACACAGGTGGATCAGCAACGATCGATAACCTGACTGTGACAAACGGTATCGGAACGGGTATCTCGATTCTCAACAGTGCGGGAACCTACACCTTCACCAAGTCCAGTACTCAGCTTCAGAGCATTGCTCTGACAGGCACAGCCCAGCAGGGCATCCTGATCAGTGGCCTGACCGGAAGTGCTCAGTTCAACGCCGAAGTGGATATTAACGACCGTATTGCCGGCGGTATTGAAGTTACCGGGTCGTCAGGTGCCGTGACGTTTTCTGATGACGTTACCCTCCTGAATCAGCTTGGTGCAGGAAATGAAGCCGGGGTGTTTGTTCACAACAACCTCGCAGGCAACGTTGTCGAGTTTTCGCAGAACCTGAACCTGACATCGTCCGTCGTGACAGCCGGTGCCGCACAGCGAACCAATGGCCGCGGTATTGACATTTCGGGCAATGCTCTGAACTCAGTCTTCCGAACCGTCAGCACAACTCTGGTGAACGGGACCGATGGAGAATCAATCTTCATTGGAAGCAACGCTGGTACGGTGAACTTCGGAGGAGTGACTCAGGTGACAAACCGCCTGATCGAAGGGATCTCCATCCTGAATTCTTCCGGTGGCATCTCCTTTGGTGTGTCACCAAGCCGGACGACCCTTGTCACAAATGCCCTCGACTCCCAGTTCGCTGCCATCGAGGCGATTGGCAACTCTGCCAGCATCGGATTCGGTGATGCGACGGTCCAGAATGCTCAGGGAAACGCTGGCGGCGGTGCTGGCGTGCACCTCTTCAGCAACACGGGCATCATCAGCTTTGCTGACATGAATATCGAATCGATTGACGGAACAGGCTTCTTTGGTCTGGACAACACGGAGATCCGTTCTGACGACGGTATCGTGGACAGCACCAATGAAACGGCTGTTGACATTGAGAACAGCGGCATCCGGATGACACTGTCCGAAGTCGACAGTGCGAACGCTCCGGACTACGGTATTCGGCTCGTCGATACCAACAAGGACGGAGCCAAGACGTTCACTGTCAGACCAACAGTTGCCAATGCAACACCCGGAACTGGCGGCACAATCTCCGCGGCAAAGGGTAACGGCATCGACGACGATGATGCTGCGGGTATCTTCCTGCAGAATGCGGGCCAGGTCACAGCCGCATTCATGAACCTGGATAACAACGAGTTTGGTGTTCGCATCATCAACACGGAAACTCCCGGCACGACTGTTACCAACAACAACGAACAGTTCTTCAGTCTTGAAGATTCCAATGTCTCTGATTCTGACATTCGCGGCATTCACGCACAGGACCTGATGGGTCTGTCAGTGCTGCGAACGAACTTCGACAACAATGGCGATGATGCCGCGGTTGGACGTGAATCGATCAAGCTGCTGTACACGGTCGCACTTGATGATATCGATAACGTGGACGAGTACGATCGGGCCGACCGGCCGTTTGAAGTGCTTATCCAGGATTCTGACTTCGTTTCAAACACGAACGATGTCCTTCGGATCATGCAGCCCGTGGTGGCCGCAAACGGTGCTGCTATCCGAGTACAGTTCATCGACAATACCATTCAGGTTAACGACACAACGGATCCAACCACGGCTGACGCTGACGATACCCGTCCTGCCTTCGATGATACTTTCGTGATGGACTGGTTTGGACCTGCCCGAATCTTCTTTGACGGCAACGCCGTTGACATGAGAGGCACTGAGCAGGCCATGGCATTCAGTCTGACCAACAATTCAGACGAAGACCTGACCGAACTGTCGATCCAGGATAACACCTTCCTTCTGAACAATCTTGGGACGGACCCAGGTGCCATTAATATCGACCTGAACAGTGACTACGACATCGGCAGCAGCGACGGAACGTTTGGTATCGCTCGCAACACGATGCGAATTACCGGAACGACCCCAACAGCAATGTTCCTGTCACTGCGGCCGACCAACAATCCTCAGGTCCAGAACCTTGTCTTCACGGCCAACAATATTCGACTTGAATCTGATGGTGGCACGGGGATCGAAATCCGACGGTCCGGCAACGGAGCAGCCGTTGGATTTAACCGCAACCGGGTTGAGTTCCGTGATCTTGGTGCAGCGGACGAGCGAGGATTCATCTTCACTCAGGTCACTGGTACTGTGAATCTGTTCGGCACACTGAACACGATGGCTGTGATTTCCAACGGCCAGAACGGAAACAACTTCATCGAAGTACCGTTCTTCATCCCGGCCAATACCAGCAACGGCTCTGTGGAAATCAACGGTGTGATCTTCCCATAAGCGATCGATCACCCAACGATACTGACGCCGCAGTTGAGTTACTGTGGCGTCTTTTTTTGTCGCAGCCTTTTGAGCTTCGAATCAGCAGACGTCAGTTGACGATCATCCAGACCGCCTTCAAATATTCTGTTTCCAGACAGTTTGAGCTGACAGGATGATCGGGAGCCGCCCCGGATTTCGCGATGATCTGAAGGCTTCGTGGAACTTCCAGCGGTGATTGATCCGCATCTTCCGCAACCGAGCGTGCGGCGGAGGCCAGCAACTGGACAAACTCCGGTTCCGGGAGCAGACCTGCACACGAACAGCTCAGCAGCAGGCCGCCGGGTCGCACCAGCTTCATGGCAAGCCGGTTCATGGCGTAGTGTTTACGAGTCCCCTCTTCAATCTCCAGTCGGGAACGAATCAGTTTTGGCGGGTCGAGGATCACAACGTCAAACTGCTTTTGATTCCGAATCATTTCACGCATGTAGCTGAAGATGTCAGCCTGAACAAATCGAACGCGCGCCTGATTCAGGTTGGCGTTTTCCCTGGCGATCTTCAGCGGATCCTCGTCCAGATCCACGCCAATGACATCGTCAGCATGGCCGAGCGTTTTTGCCTGCACCGAGAATCCACCGGTGTAGCAGCACAGGTCGAGGACAGATTTGCCGGAGCAGAAGTCTGCCAGACGCTTCCGGTTCTCACGCTGGTCGCAGAAAAATCCCGTCTTATGGCCTCCCTCAAAGCGGATTCGAAACCGTGTGCCATACTCCTGCACGATCACGTTTGAGGGACAGTCTGGTGAACTCAGCGGCGGCGGCTCACAGCCTTCCTGGGACAGAAACTGAGGACTGGTCTTCAGCATCCAGTGCTCGGCACCCAGCTGCTCTGCGATCATCGGCAGCAGGAGAGACCCTCGCTGATACATGCCTAGCGAAAAGGCCTCCCCGGAGACGATACCATTGAAGTAGTCGACGACGAGCCCGGAGAGTCCATCTGCTTCCGCATGAACAACGCGCCAGGCATTGGCCTGTGAATCCACTTTCAGGATGTCGCGCCGAAGCGAAATGGCGGAGTGAAGCTTTTGTCGCCAGCTCTCTTCCGTTGGCAGTTCGGAGCTTCCCCAGAGAAGTCGAAGGGCCAGCTCACTTCGGGAATTGTACAGGCCGTACGCAAACGGCTGTGGTTCGTTTCCGTTGTACACGGCCACCAGGTCACCGGGTTTCGCGTTCTCCACTCGCTCCAGACGTTTGCGATACAGCAGCGGATAGAGACTGCGAGTCTTCACGGTGACGGAAGGGATCGGTTCCGAAGCGCGCGGACCCAGTTGTTCGCGCTGTCGAATCAGCTGCGATGTGGTGTCTCGAGACTCGCTGAACGACGGAACGGATTCCGAGGAAGCTCGTCGCTCACTTCGCGCGCGGGAATCCGGTCGTTGATTGCGGGGGGAACCCGGGCGATGTTTCATGGCTTCTCGTCGTTGTTTTCCGGACGACCTTCAATATAGAACCAGTTATGGATGGGCTTCAGGACTTTCAGGACATCATCCACAAGCTGCTGGTCCATGGGTTCGACAGCCCAGCGTGCCCATTCCTTAATGCGGTCAGGATTCGCCGAGCCGGTAATGCACGTCGTGAAGTCGGGATTGGCAATCGAAAACTGCAGTGCCAGTTTGGCGATGTCTGATCCTCGGGCTGCACACAAATCAGCCGCTTCTTTTGCGATTCTGCGAACTTCCGGCGTCGCCTTGTGCCACGGTGGCAATGGTGACCCGGACAGCAGCCTGGCCGAGAACGGGGCGGCGTTCATCAGGCCAACGCCCTTTTCACGACACAGCGGCACAAGTTCCAGAGCCATATCGTTCTGAAGTGTGTAATGGTTATAGGTCAGGATGACATCGACATCCGATGAGTTGGCAAGGACGTATTTGAACATCTTCATCGGATAACCACTGACGCCGATGTATCGCACCTTGCCTTTCTGAACCTGTCGACGCAGTGCCGGAAGAGTCTCTTCGACAATCTGAGTCATATCGACGTACTCAAGGTCGTGGCAGAGCACGATATCCAGGTAGTCGACTCGCATGCGTTCCAGCGACACGTCAATGCTCTCGATGACTCGTTTCGCACTGAAGTCAAAATGGCGAGGTGCGTAACGCCCCAGCTTTGTTCCGAGGTAGTAGCTGCTGCGGGGAATCTGAGGCAGTACCTGGCCCAGCAGAACTTCGCTCATTCCCCGGCCATAGTACGGGGATGTGTCGATGAAATTCATGCCGGCATCAACCGCGGCGTGAACGCTCCCAAGACACTCATTCAGATCAACATTTCGAAACTCCGCTCCCAGCGACGATGCGCCGAACGACAGCGTTGTGAGCTCCAGTCCTGTTTTGCCAAGGGGACGCTTAGGCAGCATTGAATACTCCTGACTTTGAACTTCGCCAGTGGGCAGAGACCGCGACTGACGTGAAGGCGGGAATGGTCGCGAATCTGTCCACGAAAACAACGTTCAGACAGCCGAGTTCCGGGATTGCCGAAACAGTTCATCCGTTACGAGTGTCACAACCGGAACAGGCTGCCACGGAAGAACATGCTTCAACAGCATAAAGCGGCAGAAAATGCTTTCAAACGACTTGCATTTCGGCAATTCTTGCATCTGACCAGCGAGAACCGTCGAAAATGACCTATGGTTCGGCGCCACAAAGCTGAAGTTGTTTTAACAGAAGTGTGGCGAAGGTCTGAAAGACTGGTCTGGCGGGAAAATCCTCCCCTGAGCCCTGCTCAGGAAGGCCCGGCGGACTGGTGGATCAGACAGAGCAGCCAGGGGTTATCAGGACAGAAACTCTGACGCTGGTCTAAACACAACTCTAACACGATGGAACCAACATTCCATCACCTTGTTCCGACCAGTTCACGCCTGTGAATGGAATGAGGTCTCCGGCGAAACATCAACGACGGCGGACTTCAGACCCGGTTGGAAATATGTCAGGAGTTTTTCTCTGCTCGCACTGCCAGGTCTGTGTCGGATCATGGCCGTCAGAAAGGTCGAGCAGCAATCATTCACGAAGAAGATTGACCAGGGACTGGACATGCTAGTACTCAGCCGCAAGAAAGACGAAAAGATTGTGATCGGTGACTCGATCACGCTGATGGTAATCGAGATTCGAGGCGACAAGGTTCGTCTCGGCATCGAAGCTCCTCGGGATGTCACCGTACATCGCGAAGAAGTCTACGAAGCGATCAAGCGCGAAAATACGCCGGACAACAAGACCGGAAAATAACTCGATCGAGGATTCAGAATGAAGATGATTCACGGTGGCAGCCCGACCCGGTTCCACCTGTGAGCGTTCGTTCTGAGGCTGCTTGAGTCTGGTTCGTTCTGTCGACGCTGCGCCGCTTTTCGGCTCGCCTTCGATCCCCCTTTCCTCCAGTAATCTGCCCATACCTGTTTCATGCGAAACGCGGGTGATCGCAGCATCTGGGAAATCAGCCTGCGGATCCGAAACGGGAAGCCGAAGCACGAGTGAAGCTTCAGTTTCATCCCGTCATACTCTCACGGCCCGACCGCGCCTCGGTGGAAGCCGCTTGTCGTGAACACGGTGCCCATCAAGGCTGCATAATGCCATCCGCTACACAATCGAAGGCCAATGCGCCTCTGAGCGTGAGGCGCTAGCCGAAACCACTCCGCCACGCCCAAGCCGTCGGCCGCCCCACGAAAACACACGCCAAAATCAAACAACGGCCCAATCCAATTCCCCTGCCATCAACGCATTGAACCACTGCGAACGGCAACACAATTTCGGCTAGCGCCTCACGCTCACAATGGGGGCGGCGGGAGCTCGAAAGACGAGCCTGCAAGGGCGAAGACGGCCGAGGGCGGCCATGCTACGGCTCTTGTGGAATCAATAAAAAAAGACTGGGTCGAAAACCCAGTCTTCTTCCAAGTCGGGGCGACAGGACACCGTTAGAACTTTTTCTTGCGGGTGTTGCCGGTATGGACGGCGTGATCAGAAGGCGGCTGAATGGCAGTAAAGACACGGCAGAATGAGGGTTATGTTGAGGCGACGAGTCGTTGCGGTCATGAGATGTTGACCACGAACTCTCCGCTTCGGGCAACGCACACACCGTCCTTGACGATAAAGCACTCGACCCAGTGCATTCCTGTGTAAAGCGTACGTTCATTGCGCGACCGTCCGGTTCTCCCACTTTCATAGAACTCCCCACGCAGCTGTCCTGCTCGGTAGGCTTCGTCCCCCGTATTGACCACCTGCCAGTGAACCTTGTAGGGCTTGGGAACGTCCGTTTCGGCCTCAAAGAGTAGGTCAGCATGCTTCGGCAGAGGCGACGAATTGCTGGTAAATGCGGTTGGCCGAAAGCCTCGTCGAGTGTAACGTCCGGTTATCGACGCCTTATAGCGGGTTGCGGCAATGTGCCATTGCGGTGCATGGCGGTGTGCCACATCGAACCGCAAGAACCTGCTGGCAACGCGGTGGAAAAGGGAAGTCGGTTGAGTCTGAATGCCAGGCATGGTGCCCTTATAGTTTGCAGCAACCTTGCGACCCGGCGAATCGCCAAACACCCGGCGAAGGCGTTTTTCAAGTTCGGTGGCAGTTGATGCGTTCAGTATTTCGTCGAGGTCCTCGCGTACCCAGTTAATCCATTGGAAAAAAGCATCTGGTTTTCGACAGTCGGGGTCATTCCAGCGGTCGGCAAAGTTCTCAGCTGGATTTACGGGGTTGGGGATGACCCACCGATCATTGACGCAGCGGATGATGCCGGTGTCCTGATAACGAATGACGCTGTCGAGAAAATTGGCCAGTGTGCTATACACATCCGACTCCTGCCGATAGGCGACGGCAGCGAGCGTCGTGATTATCATCGAGATCGGCTTGTCGGCCTCATCCGTGTGACCGGCAAATCGAACATCGCGGTGGCGTTTCAGGATCTGGATTGCGCGTTGAAGTGGCGTGCGGACGAGCTGGTCCGGCACATCGTC
>JAXMBV010000033.1:0-73798 GCA_046349695.1 Planctomycetaceae bacterium
CACTCGCCCGATTGTTTGTACTGGCGACCAGGCCTGCGAACAGCGAAGTGCCTGTGAATTGAGGGC
Source organism: Planctomycetaceae bacterium (assembly GCA_046349695.1). Lineage (GTDB taxonomy): Bacteria > Planctomycetota > Planctomycetia > Planctomycetales > Planctomycetaceae > SXXK01. Next base: position 67 of record JAXMBV010000033.1, read on the forward strand.
GTGATCGTCATTCCCGCGCAGGCGGGAATCCACAGCATTGCACGAATGCTGGAGTGCTTGAGACGTAGAACTATTCGTGCCACAACTGGCAGCGATGACCCATGGATGACATGGAATTGAAGTGGAAGCATCGTCATGATTCGATCCGGAAACCAGGCTCGCGTTTCTCGTGCAGACGGGAGTTCAATTCATCACGCCGGTCGGCAGAACTCACGCATTTGCGGAAAGGACGGTTGGGGCGGCGAAAGTATGCACCGACACGCAATGACGCTGGTCGAGTTGCTGGCGGCGTTAACGTTGGCCGGGATTCTGTTTGCCAGTGCCGGGGCATTGATGCAGGCAATTCGTCGAACCGAACACCGGGTCCAGCAGCTCGGCGATCAGGAGCAGCCGTGGCTGCAGGCACTGGATCAGCTGCTGCAGCGGGACCTGCAGAATTCTGATCAGATGCAGATCCGGCCCAACGAACTTCTCCTGACGGGGCATTGCGCAGTCGTCAATGGACAGGCGACGACACAGCGATCCACAGTTCGCTGGCACCTTGAGCAAATTGACGATCTGACATGGCTGGTGCGTTCGCAGCAACTGGCAGACTCTGCCACCAATGCTGGTGAGACGACGGAACGAATGCTCGCGGGAATCAGCCATTTCCAGCTCGATTTTCCGGGAGACGAGGTTGCGGAAAATGCAGGGGTGTCTGACTGGCAAAATGTCCCGACTGCCGTGGAACTGAGTCTCCAGGGCGTGGATTTGTCGGTGCCGTCGCGGCGAACGGTGAACCGCGTACGCCGGATCATGGCTCGAGCAGGATTTCTGAGGTAAGTCATGAGACGAGCATACCTGCAATGCGTCAAATTTCGACCCCGCAGGGTTTCACCACGCTGCGGTTTCGTTCTGCTGCTAGCTCTGCTGATTCTGACATTGACAGTGGTACTGCTGAATCGCCTGGCAACGCAAAGTCTTCGCCTGGCAACTCAGTTGCGTGCCGCAGAACAAAGACTGCAACAGGACTGGGCGGTCTGGTCGGCAACGACCATTCTGTTGGGACGAGCGGAAAGTCTGCTGGCGGAAGCGGATTCACGCGAAGGGAAGGCAGCAACTTCACGAGTACTCGATCTGTCGCTCGGCGAGGCACAATTGCGAGTGGTGGTCACCGATGAATCGGCTCTATTGAATGTGAATTCACTCCGCATGACGCTGGGCAACGCACGAGCGGCGACGCTCGTTAGAAAGTACTCAGGCCAACTGGAAACAGCGGAACTCAGTTCGCGGTTCTTTGCTGAGGCCGTCGAAGGGAAGACACTCGATTCGTTTGCCGACGTGTTTCGGGATGCTGCCGAGCCAAAACAACTGGAGAGTTTTTTGCAAGCCCCTGACCGGCAATTGACGTGCTGGGGGAACGGCCGGGTGAATTACCAGCGATCCTCCCACGAACTGCTGCTCGAGCTCGCCTCCGCACATGGCCACCGGGGCCTGATGACTCGCTTTCTGAGAGCGTTCGATGCGGAGCCGACCGCGAGTTTGGATTCACTGGCTATAAAGGCCAAGCTCACGGACGCAGAGCGAAGGCTTCTGGCAATGCTCGTTCAGCCTTCATCAAACTGCTGGAGCATTTCTGTGATCGCTGGGCATGAGCGGTCGGTGTTTGTCGTGCGGGAGGCCGATGAAGGAGCGATTCGTGGACAAATCCGCTCCTGCAGACTCCGCTGAACTTGCAGCAGTCGGAGGTGATTGGTACCAGCCAGTTGGAACTGCATCACTTTCTGAATAATGCTTTGTGATTCTACAAGTGATCCCTGTCCGTACGTATGTCGTATGATGACTGCAAGCCGGTGAAGAGTCGCAGGTTCGTCACTCCGAGAGTGACGTCTACTTTGCTGCGGCGACACCAAAAACAACATCGACCTGATGATGTTGCAGGGCCATGACTTCCTGGGAGCCATCCGTCTCCTGTAAAGCTGGCTGGACCAGTACCGTCATAACCTCGGCCTGCCCACGCAATCGGCAACACCCCGCCCATCGCTGGACAAGTAGATCCCTTCGCTGCGATTCCAAACGGCCCGGTCGTCACAGCCCGAAACCGACGCGCGCGAGCGCCACCGCATGTGGCCGCATGCCGAGTCACTTCAAAACTCAATCCGGCCCACCGGATCGAAACAGCGACAGACTGCTGCGCCCGTAAGGCCCGAAACACTGAAACCGCTGGCAACACTGCGCCGCATGCGGAACATCACAGCCCATGCAAACTGCGATGACAGCGCGGCCAACACCGAAGGATTCGATCACAATTTGACCACCGACCGAGATCACCACTCCGGAATTCTCTACAACTCGCCTAACCCCCAACAATCATGCCGATATCCCTACACTCTCAATTCGGCCAAAACTACGACATCAATTCGGCCCTTAACATTTAAGGTCTAGTAAGACCTGATCGTCAAGAGTTCTTCCTTCCGTCACAGTATTTTTTTACTGCACGGAGCGGCACTGCTCCGCGCTCTCTTCATTTTCCATCAATAGTCTTACTCTCTCACAGAAACCCTCGAGCGAATCCCCAGCATAATCATCGTGTCGAGTCTCCAACTTCGAATACCCCCAAAATGAAGTAAAGCCCCAGAAACAAAGAGAAAAAACGCCGAGTGCAACAAGTGCAATTACTAAAGACTGATTTGCCCCAGACAGGAAGAGTATTGCTGAGAAGATAAAAAAACACACTGATGCAAGGGGTGCATTCGCTACAAAAGCATAACCGTGAGGAGCCGTCACTCGAATAATTGGTGAAAAACAAGGAAATAAGGCGAAAAAAGGCCAAAGAAATTCTGGTGAGTCAAAGAAACGTTTAATGTCAATGCATTTACCGTCACCCACGAGGCGTAACAATACGGACTGAGGTGGTTCATTCTGTTGGGCAGGTCGAGTCCCAAGCCGCTGAATCCTAGCGATTAATTTCGCAACATCAGGGTTGTCGTCGCCTAGATTCTGGCTTTCCCTGACGCAAAACATCAGGCACAGAATCATTGTAAACTGCTCACTGTCCAAGCCACAGTAATCCGCAACTCGGTTCAACGTCTCAAGGTTGGTGATCGTTGGTGGTAAATTGTCGCATCGTGCTGTTGAAACGAAGAACAATAATTGTTCGATGCAGAGTCTTATCCAGCGATCGTCCCACTGGTCTCCTCCGTCTCCGAACCAGTCCTCTTTCCGCTTTCTCAAAACGTCATTTCCCGATGCATTTTCCGGCACAGTACACCTCTGACGTTACAGCCCCACATCCGGCACCAATAATGGGTCCGATTACGGGATGACCGAGCCCGCGGCATAGATTTAGCCAATTACAGCGAGCAATGCCGCACGGCTTCACGGGTAGTGGCTTCCAATTTGCCTGACAGTATTTTCCAAGTTGTGTGCCGAGGGACTCCGTCGGATTTGCTCCGGGCAATACCCAACCTTTCGGACTCCTGTAGATTAGAGGAAGGTCTATGCCAGCGCCATACAGCATCCACACTTGTTTATCCTTCAGACAACATGCAAAGCAGTTCATTCCAGACATTTGTTGCCAAGGCTTCGAGGCACAAAGAGAGGGGCCATCAACATCTGGTACAGCGCCATCTATTGTATACTCACCAGTCCATGGGCAATTGGCTTTGACACATGCTGAACTACAGCAATTGGATCCAATCCCTTTGCAGTCAACCGTTGGCGAGGCGCTGCATCCTGAGCGGTGTACGTGAATGCCGTCGTGTCCATTGTCCCGACACAAACATGTGATTATTTTCGTTCCATTGGGGTCAACATACTGAGGCGCAAAATATCCGGAATATGTGTTTGCTCCGTCAACCATACCAAGTGGATCACGGCTGAAGAAAGTACCCAAGTCAAAGGAGTGAAGCCTACTGCGCGTGAATAGGGAACGCATTTCAGTATCAGTTCGGTGGCCTGTGAAGGTTGGGCCGAGTCCAACGGTTGGGCTAAACCCCGCTTCCATTCCATTTGCGTTGACACACAATGGTTTGCCGTAGACGTCATACCGATAGAACTCTGATACCGTGCCATCAGCGAACAGTGAAATGTACACACTGTACTGTCGATTCTGGCCGAGCCAGTATCTGACTTCTGCCGCCGCTGTGGCATCGACAAAGTTGAGGACCTCATCGATATACGTTCCATAGGCATACTTGCGATCACAGTCGCTGGTGGCATTGCCCGGCGTGTATTCACAGGTGACCTGCTGCCCGGCCTGCACAAAGAGGGTGGTTTGTGTGCCGCCGGTTTCCGCCACATTCTTGGCGACCCGTCTGCCGATGGCGTCGTATTCATACGTGGCATTCTTGAGATCCGTGACGCCATTGGCCGCAAAGCTTTGCAGCATGTTGTCAAAGTCCCAGGTCATACCGCAGCCGCGATCGTCGGTCGTCATGTTGCCTTTGGTGTCGTAGGTCAGGGTCCGCGGGCTGTTCGTCACCTGGGCTCCCGACATCGTCAGCAGTTCATGCGCGGGTCCATGCGTGCGTGTCTGCACGGCCCCGTTGATGGTCGTGGTGTTCCAGTCGTGCACGGGGCTCAGGTTCCAGCTCTGGCTGTCGCCGTTGGTTCTCGACCAGTTCACCAGCCGGTCTTCGTCGTCATAGCCGCTGGTGCCGGTGCTCCACGAGTACGGTGCCATCACGCCACTGCGGGTTTCGCTGGTCGGATTCTTGTTGGCATCATACGTGTACGTCAGCGTTTCCACCGTTGGCGTGGCGATGCTCAGGATCTGATTGTCCGCCAGGTAGCTGCGGGTGGTTGTCAGCCCGTTGCCCAGATTCCGCTGCGTCTCCCGCCCACCGGCGTCATACGTAAAGGTCGCGACCAACGACGCGGTGCCGCCGTTCGGTGTGTAGTTCACGGACTGCAGCTGACCGCGATTCGTGTAGGCGCGATCCACCAGTGAGCCGTCCGGATACACGAGTCTGGTCGTCTGACCCAGCACGTTCATCACGTAGCCCACGGTGTACGTCTGACCGTGCGTGGTCAGCGTTTCCTGAGTCTGCTGACCGCGATCATCATACGCAAAGGTGATCGTGTTGTTGTAGCGGCCTTTGACACCGGACAGCATTCTGCCCGCTCGGTCATATGTAAACGTGTCGGTGTTCGTCTGACCGGCCAGCGGTCCGCTGGCATGACCGACGTAGCCGCGGGTCAGCAGCCTGCCGGACATGTCGAAGTTGTAGCTGGTGACATCCCCCTGCTGGTCCTGTTTGCTCGTGCGTCTGCCGAGGGCATCGTACCCAAAGGTGATGATGCCATAGCCCGTCTGACCAATTGTGGCTCCGGCCACATGATCCGGGTACTGTTCCGTGATTCTTTGCCCGGCATCATTGTAGCCGTAGCTGGTGATCTGGTTCTCGGCATCTTTGAGACTCAGCAGATTCCCGGCCGCGTCATACGTCCATTCCGTGGGATACGTCAGCCGATCGGTTTGCTTCCGCCGTCTTCCCCGGGCGTCATACACGTAGTGCGTGACTTTGTTCTTCGCATCGGTGGCTGTGATCTGCTGACCGGATTTGTCATACCCCGTCTTCGTCACACTGCCCACGGTGTCCGTACACTGGGTACGTCTGCCGAGTTCATCATAGACGCAGTCCTGACCGACACTGTTGGGGTCACGGCTGACGATGGCGTTGCCACCTGCATCATACTGCACGCTGCTGATGTTGCCTGCCTGATCCACACTCTGCACGGTCTGCCCCAGGCCATTGCTGCGGCTCTTTGTCGTGTTGCCGAGGGCATCCACGGACAGACTGGTGAGATAGATCTTGCTGTTGATGGTTTCCGTAATGTCCGGGACCTGGCAGCTCCAGGTCAGCAGGGCCCCGGGAGTATTCGGCGACACGGCATCATGCGGATGCAAAATCCCCGACATCAGCGATCGACCCTGAGCGTCGCTGAGACTGAAGCTGATTTCGTTTTCGGCGTTGATGTTCACGACGGCAGATCCCGGTGTGCCGGCAGCCAGCGTAATTCCGGCTCCGCCCTGAGCCACAGGCTGGCCCAGTTTGGTGATGGCCGCTGCCAGACTCACAGTGTACGTTCCGCCCAGCGGATTTGTCACGGTGATTCCGGTCGTGGTTTCCAGCCCGCTGTTATCCGTCAGGTCCGCATCATACAGCGTCTGGGTTGTCAGACCCTGTGTTCCGGCCGCTCCGCCCAAGCCTGCGATCGGCGGATTGTTCACATCCACCAGTCCCAGCGGCTGCAGCCACACCGTGCTGGCCACACTTCGGCCGAGGGCATCGTACTTTGTCGTCGTTTCCTGCAGCGTCTTGTTGTCCGTCGGATTCAGCAGACTGGTATGGCTGTCCACATCCGCAATGCCCGCCGTGTGCACGGTCAGGCCACCGGCATTCTGATTGGTGACCGAGCCATGTCCGAGCGGGTTCTTTGACGACACGGTATGGCCGCAGCAGCTGGCATACGTTGTGGTCCAGACCTTGCCGCGGGCATCCGTCCGTGTCTTCTGCCGACCGTCCAGATCATACGTGTAGCTTTCCGTACCGGCTTCTGCCGTGCCGGGTGCTTCCGTGCGATTGAGCACTCGACCGGCACCATCATACGTCATCACGGTCTTGCACTTCTGGTAGCCATTGACATCATTCGCATCAAAGTACCGCGGACTGCGGACTTCCAGCGCATTGCCGGCATCGTCGTAAATCGTTTCGGTCTTCGCTTCGAGACTCGTGCCAAAGGCCGCGATCTGCTGGATCACGCGACCGGCCGTGTCATAGACGGTCTTCGAGATCGTACCGCGTTCATCGATCACCGTTTCCGGTCGACCGTTCTGATCGGTAATGGCATCCTTGATCGTGTAGTCCGGATTCAGCACGGTGCTGCGGGTCAGCGCAAACACGGCCGTCTGATCGGCCAGGGTAAAGCCCGGATACGCTCCGGTCACATACCGGATCAGCTGACCGTCCGAGGCCCGGTAGCCATAGTACTTCTTCCGGCCATACGGGTCTTCTTCCGAAAACAGTTTGTTGGCGATGTAAGTCTTCTGCGATTCCAGCATCTTCCCGGCATACGGGAAGACCTTTGTGGAGATCACCCGCTGCTGGTAGTCATACGTCAGATTGGTCACCGAGCCATCCCGATTGACACTCACCGGATGATCGGTTCCGGCCAGATACGTGTAACTCGTGATCGATTTCTGATTGCGATCGGTGATCGGTGTGTCGTCCGCCTGACCGTCGAGGATGTTGGCGTCATACGCACTGCCCACGATCACCTGAGTCACACGACCACTGTTATCGTAGCTGTAGCTGGTCACCACATTGCGGCGGTCCTTGCTCTTCAGCACGAGGGCTTCCTGACCGCTGCCACTGGCTCCGTACAGCCGCTGTTCTGTGGTGCTGTCATCATACGTGGTTGTGATCACGCGGCTGGCACTGTCATACGCATAGCTGGTCGTGTGACCCTGCGGATCGACCACACTGGTGACTCGGTCCTGCGCATCATACGTCCACAGGGTTTCCGGACGCAGACTGCCGGCGGCGGAGGCCGGACCAATCCGCTTGGTCACGTTGCCGCGGGCATTGTATTCATAGTCCGTGCGATGCGTGTCGGTGCTCGAGCCGTCCCAGTTCGCATCGAATTCCGTCTGCAGCAGCCCGGCGGCGTAATGTCCGGCCGGATAGTAGGCCCACTGACGTTCGGTGTATTCCGCCTGAGCCACATCCTGACCGCCGACTTCTTTGAGTCCCTGTTTGACTTTCGTCAGATTGCCCCGGCTGTCATATTCAAACAGCGTCACATTTCCCTGGCGATCCCGCAGCCGCGTCAGCTGTTGCTGAGCATTGTACGCATACTGCTCATAGGTGCTGTCCGCCACAAAAGTCTTCTTCGTCATAAAGGAGCGGGCATCATACTCGTACGCATACTGCCGTCCTGTCTGATCGGTCGTCGCTGGAATGGCGCCGCTGTAGAGCTGTGGTGTGGTCGCATTTGGCGTGGCACTGTAAGTCGTTTCCAGTGTGCCGTTCGCCAGATTCAGCTGACCGGGACTGCTGACCGTCCAGCCGTCCGTGTAGTACTTCACACTCTGGCCGACCGTGATCCTGGCCACCACGCCCGCACCACCATAGATGTTGATGATCCCGGCGGTCGTCTGATCCGGCACCATCATGTATTCGGCTTCGCCTCCGGCATTGGCAATCATCCGGATCACGCCGGCCGGCTGACTCACCAGTGTTGGCTGACCGCTTTGCGTGATCGTCATGAAATCATTGCTCAGATACACCGATTTCGTAACGCATTGATCTGCCCGCATCGTGGCGACGGTGGTCTGAGCGACTGGATCCTGCACATAGCTGACCGACTGCGTAAAGCCATTGGCAGTTGTGGATGACAAAAAGCCGTTCGTGTACGCATAGCTGACGGTCCCGCTGGCCGGTGTGGCGATCGACGACACGGCCCAGCGACCGCTGACCTGTGTGGACAGATAATTGTACGTGGCCACATCCCCCTGCCAGTCCGTCACCTGATACAGCTGCAGACGACGGGTTGGCGACTCTGACAGCTGCTGAGCAGTAAAGCCGCCGCCAGTGGATGGCAGGCTGTCTCGATACGTGATCGTCAGCGTGTGCTGATTGGCATCGGTGATCGATTTCAGTCGGCCCACATATTCCGGGGTACTGCCTGCCGGCTGCAGATTCACAATCTCAAACGTCTGCTGGCTCCCGCCCCACTGTTTCAGTACGGCGGTTGCCGCACTGGCGACAGACGTCACGGTGTTGCCACTGGCATCTTTGAGCACCAGTGACTCAGCCAGACGCTGCTGCACGGCCGAGTACGTCCCGTCCAGCGTATCGCCGTTCAGGCCGTCGTTGAGTTCCACCTGCCGGCCACTGACTGCATCATAGAGCCGCACATTCACGCCACCGGAGGCATCCGGATACAGATTAATCCGGGTGTCGTAATTACTAAACATCCCCGGACCAAAGCTGCTCCACCGCGCCCGGTCATCCGGACGAAACGCCCGGCCCGCTTCGTAATTGGTCGACTGATCCACGCTGCTCCCGCCCGACGGAGGATTCGCTCCGCCACATTCTGCACAGCCGCCACCAGCATTCGGTTTCTGCAGCACATCTAAACCAAACCCCGGTTGTCCGTTTGCCCCGCCACAGCTGGAGCACTGTGACACGGAATCACACACAGCCGTGTCGGACTTTGGCGTCGAAATCGCACACGATTTCAGTGCGCGGGAGGCGGCGGCCTGAATTTCCGTGGACCACCCTGCATACGTCGCCGCCGGACTGCAGCACACCTGGCCCTCACTGCCACCGCCGAGCATCGGAAATGACAGCGTCACCGAGGTCTCTCCCAGCGTCCCGCTGCCCCCGCCCGTACCGCCGCCATACCCCGGATCGCCGCCCGGATTAGTGCCGCCTGAGCCACCAGTGCTGCCGCCAGTGCTCCCGGTGCCGCCCGTGTAATTGCCGCTCGTACTGCCGCCACCCGCAGGCGGAGGAGAACCGACCTGTGCGGATACCACCGAACTCCAGCACAATCCCACCGTCGACAGCATCAGTGTCGACCACGCCATTCGCCAGCTGTTCAGTCGCATCCGACCACTCCTTAATGCTGATCCTCAGGATGTCTTATTTTCGCCCGGTCATCACAGCTTCACATTGACCACAAACCGCACCTGACCGGTCGTCAGCGGTGACGCTGCCAGGATCTCAATATCATCAATCGTGCCCTTGCCGGCTGTAAACAGCACGCGGGCTTCGCCGTCTGCATTTGTCCGCACGGTGGTACTTGTCAGCTGGTTTTCAAAGTGCCCCAGATCAAATGACGTAAACGTCACCGGTGCATTCGGTGCGGCTTTCACCACCAGCGGAATCTGGTCACCCTGTTTGACCCGCTGAAACTGGCCACTGATCGCCTGGATGACCTGCACGTCACTGCCCGGTTCAGCCGACTGATACACGCGGCCCGGTTCCACAATCGCCAGATACGCGTCCGGATCTTTTTCCCAGGCCGCCCGATCAAACGCCGGTGGCTGCACAAACGAACTGAAGCGCTCCGGATGTTCGCCGGATTTCAACGCCGTAAACACCGCCTGCGCCTGAGTGTTGGCATCCGGCTTCACCGGTGGAGCAAACCCCGTGTCGATCACCGGTTTGTCACTGTCCGCCGGATTGCTTGCCGGATAATTCAGGTCGGCTTTCGGACGATACACTCCGCCCACCGCTTCGTAACCGGGCAACGCTTCACCCAGCGGGCCTTTCGCCGCTGCATCTCCGGCATCGCCCGCATTTGCCTGCCGAGCCTCCGGCTTCTCGCGTCCCACCGGAGCTGACAGCATCCACACCAGCAGCACCACCGCCGCGGCCAGCGCGATCCCTGCCGTCCACTGACCTCGCACCACGCCTCGACTCATCGCTGGCTCCTTGCAGGTCCCGCCCGATGCTCCGACAACTGTCATGATGTGACGCTCGGGATCCCACGCATTACGGGAGTCCCTGACCGCCCGCCGTAAGCACCCGCATCACTGCCACCGAAGAGTATCTCAATGTCTCGGGGTGTCAAGGCTCAACGGACAAGAAAGTCTTAATCACTGATCTCAGAGTTGCTTGAAGTCGAAGCGTTGATTGGGTTTTGGAGTTTCAGTGAAATCGTTTGGAGACGAACTCCGATTGATGCGAACTGAGGAACTCGACACAATTTCAAGGAGATCCCTTCACTTCGATCAAAGCCAGAGTACACAGAGTGCGGAACGTCATCGTCAACATGACCATCATGGCCCTGTGCGTGGCACTGTTGAGTGTGGCGATATGGTCGACAATCGCACCGTTGCCACCAGCAGTCGAACCCGTCATCGCGTCAGTGCCCGAAGCAGTGTCCCCGACTCAATCAGTAACTCGCGATGGCACCGAAATCATCGACATTCCCAGGCGACCGTTTGGCCGGCCGCGCATTGTGCCTCAGGTAGCCCCCTCTGCAGAAAGCACTGCAGTCATATCGGCTACGCCAGCGCCGCCACCGCCGCCACTTGAATTGAGTGGCGTGGCCATCGAAGGGGACCATTCATTTGCCATCCTGAAAGATGGGATTCAGAGTCATGTCATTCCGCTTAACGCAAACCTTCCACATCCATGGGAGCAATGGACTGTGAAGCTGATCGCCAACGACCATATCATTCTCAGTCACGAGACCCAGGATGCCCGAATTCCGCTGCGCAAAGATTGACATCCTGCTAACTTCAAACCCTGATTGCACGTACCCATGAACTCCGGCTTCGTCTTCGTACTGGAAGGAAATGCTTGCCGCTGTCTCAGTGAGAACAGCAGTGGCGAATTGCATATCAGACGGCTGTCGCTCTCTGAGACTTCCAGCCACGATGCTGACTTCAGCTTCGCTCAGGGAATACCGGTTCTTGTGGCACTTCCAACAGCGTCCTGCCTTTGGGTTGAACTGCCCCAGAGACTCCCAGGCAATGTTCCGCCAGAACAAGTACGCTTCCTGGCAGAAGAATTCACGCCCTGGGATGCCGACAACACACTGGTGCTTTCGGCCGACTCACAGCGATCTCGACTGCTGGTGACTCAGCGGCAACCACTGCTAAGGCTACTGCGCCAATTGCAGATTCAAAAAGCCAGCCTCGCTGCCGTAGTTCCGGCCAGCCTCCTGATCGCACGCTGGAGGTGTGCTGCTAGCGGTAACAACACAACGAGTTTCTCTGCCTGGGGGCGAACCGAGTCTGTCGAGTTTCAGGGTCAATTCGTTCAACATTGGGCTTCAGACCTGCATCCTGGTCTCCGCGATGACCAGGACGGCCAGGCAACAGATACGGAGTTGCTGAAGGCCGCCGAGTGGTTTTGGAGTAATCGCTCCGCCCGTTCCGAGGATTTCCTGAACGAGCCATTGCTTCATGAATTCTCGAACGACACTTCTGCTGCATGGCGTCAGCGATTACTGCTGACGTTGTGCGTTTGCCTGATCATTGGCACGATTGCATTGCACTGGCGCACGTCTCGCCTGAATACCATCGTACAAACCATTGACGCCGACTGTGATGAGGCTCTCGAGGATTTGCTTCCCAAGCTTCCGCCCCAACGGCGAACTCAGGCTCGCGTCGAACAGGAAGGTAACCGATTGCGCAAACAGTCGGAGTCGTTGAAAAGCCTGCCGCGGCCCATTCTCCCTCTCGATCGCGTCTCAGCCGTACTTCAGCAACCGCTGACCGGAACTTCCGTCTGGGTCAAGGCGATCACAGTTGAGCCGCAGAATGTTGTTGTAGAAGTCGAAGCGGAACAGAAGGATCAGATCGAAAGCTGGTTCAGCCAACTGCATTTCACGTCACCGTCAGATGAAACAGAGCTGACGTCAAGTTCCGGCGGTATAGCTCAAGCCAGTCTGATTGTGCGGACTCAGCAGAGTGAGTCCAGCCGATGATCCACCGATTTTCACATCAGCAGATCCTGGTGCTGGGAGTGGTTCTCCTGACGATGGTAATCAGTCTGAGCTACGCCAACTATCGTGAGGCAGTCGATAGTTACAGCGAAGCCCGCCAGCGTTACGAATCCGTCGTCAAAGAACAGCAGGCAGTGGAGCTATATCGACGAGACATCGCGACAACGGCAAGGCACATCACACCGCCAGAGCAAGTTCAGAAGGAAATCACAGCAATCAATACTGCCCACGCCTCCTGGCAACTGTCAGCCAACGTCGGGATTTCTCAAAAGCCACGTTCAGGCACGTCCCCCTTCATCATTCGGGACATTCAGCTGACGGCGGGGCAATTGGAGCTGACGGAACTGGGGCTACTACTCACAGAGCTGCACCGTGCATTTCCCGCGGCAGATTTTGCCGAACTGACACTAACACCACGCGAGCGCACAACCGATTCTGCCACGGAATACTGGACAGCGACTCTTCTCGTCAGGGAATTCGAGTATGTTCCCCCACAGTAACAGTTCCTCACCTTGCCCCGCAGATCTCCATGCGAACGTCTGTCATCCATCTTTTCGCCTGTGCTCTCCTGCTGCAGTCGGGGTGTGCGCTGTTGACGCAGACGGATCGCCGATCGTACGAAACTGTTACGGCCGAACTGACAGCAGACACAGAACGAGCGCGGGAGCTGAATGACAAGGCCATTCGGCTGATCGAAAAAGACCATCTCGACCGAGCACGCCATGCCGTTGACGAGGCGTTGATCGCCGACGTGAATTTCGCTCCGGCACACAACACCCTGGGCCAGATTCACTTCCAGCAGGGCAACTTCTATCTCGCGGCATGGGAGTTTGAATTTGCCATCCGCCTCAATCCGAACCTCGGCGAGTTTCATAACAATCTGGGTTTGGTCTATGAGGCGGCCGGGCGTTTCCCGCAGGCGATCGAGCAGTTTTCCATGGCCCATCAGCTGGATCCCGAAGACTATCAGTTTGTCTCCAACCTCGCTCGTGCTCGGATTCGGCATGGTGAACGAAATTCGGAGACCCGACAGCTGCTAGAGCAGGTTGTCTTTCTGGACCCGAGGCCCGACTGGAAAGACTGGGCCCGCCAGCAACTGACTCAGTCGCATCTCAACATACCGGCAACGGACGTATACCAGGCCGTCAGTGAGCCATTACCGGCTGGAGAGGTACCGCCGGTGCCGCACAGCCTGCAAATTCCGGGTGCCCCTCTTCCGGACTCAGATTCTGCGTCCTGGTCGCAGTAGCGGTTTTGGCTACGGACGCGTTTGCTATCGTGGCTTTCGCAGATACGTGTGATTCTCTTCTTCTGCTGACTGGCACGCAGACAATTCATCCATCATCTCTCGAATCTTCTGTCTTGCGATCTCAACAGCATGTTCCTGCGGATCCTGAGGCACCCACCGTGTAGTCGGGGGGCAAGGATGGTTCGCAAGTGCAAGTCTCTCGAGGGGACATGGCGGTGGAGGTGATTTGGCATCATCTACAAGCATCGAGTGCAGTCGCCGTAATTCTCGAAGCCCTTCGCGCCAACAGACATCCCAACCCATCTGCCAGCCGGCAGCAGCCATCAAACTGAGATTGAATCTGGTGATCTCCACAACGGCCGAAGCGACGGACAGCTGTTGAGCAACGCCAAGCCCGAAATCAGGTTCAGGCAATGCTTTGAGGGGAAGCAGTTCCCTGGAACAGAAGATCGACGCTCCGCAACCCGGACATGGCAAGGTTCTCCCAACCGCCTTCGGAGGGGCCTTTAATCGGACGCCACAGGCGCACTTCAGGCGAAGCCAGAAAGTCTCCGGTTGCGATTGGGCAGCATTCATTTCAAGAGGAGTCACAGGAAACTTCTATCGACTCAGCCGTCAGAAGCCAACTGTACTGACAGATCCAGCGATGTCACGTTGATCGCATGGAACCACGTTTAGCTGTCAAGTCTGGCAAGTCGTTCTTTGAGTTCATCCATGTGCTTTGCCGTGTCGGGATCTCGACGCAGATTGTCGATCGAAATATTACCTGTCGATTCTTTGCCAACGGATCGAGGATATACCCTCACATCCGAACGAAGCCGACGCTCCTGCTCAACCCGCGAAACGCCTTCTGTACCAAGTTCTGATGCAATCGCAACAGCAAACCACTGGGCAAGCCAGACAACGGCTAATCCAGCGCCAACCATCGACACGGCACCAAGGACAAGTCGTCCGGTCAGACTCTCATTGACTTGTGGAGAAACAAAGTTCCCCATCGTCCAGCGAAACACGAACGATAACAGGACCGCAAAAACAAGCAGCCCAACGGGTATCAGCACTCGAAGAGGAGTTTTCATATCACTGAGGATTGTAGAAAGAGGGGAGCAACATCAAAGGGAAAAACGTTACCATTGCGAACAACAAGGCTGGACTTCCATACGCATGTGCTGCCAATTCCGCCTTGAAGTAAGTACGCCAGGAAAGTCGCTCAACTCCACGTCCGGCCTGATACTCGATCAAAATCAACCGTTCGAAAATTTCCTGAACGACATGAACCGCCTCGTGTGCAACGGCCTGCAATATCAAAAGATTCAGACATCGGGCCAAATAGCCGCGAGAAACCACGTCGCTGGACATCGGAACTCCTTTCGATCTTCGAAAGGTGAGAATCCCTCTGCACCACTCGTATATTCTTGCAGGAGCGACGTCCCAGGGAAATGCTCGTTCTCCCCACCGATGCAGCAGCAGCATCCAGAGTTCGGCACCAAAAATCAACTGTTCTCGTTTTGCTCCTCCGAATGCCCTTTCGTAGCAAACCAGCAAACCAGCGGTCATGGTATGGTAGGGAGCCACCAACCTGAACTGTGAACGCGATACGAGCCGCTGAACTACCGAAACCACCGCGTCCGTGTCCTGACACTTTGCTCTGCGACTCGCATATCGAGTAATTCTTCGCACCACTCTCCAATTTGCAAGGCTGTCAACGTACAGCTTTCGAACTCGTTCCTCAAACTCAAGTGAACGAATTCGCCGGATCGACCTTCGCAATGCGTTATTTCGCAAGAACAGAATTGCAATGACAACAAATGGCGTCCACAAGAAATTTCTGGCCTTACGTTTTGCGGTACGCAGCCGGGCAATTCTTGCCGGAATGGGAGACCGCAGTCTCAGCCGTTCCGAGCCACATGCCGTCGAGAGCAGTTTGTCAATCAGAGCAAAGCTGAACCGCAGGCCAAACACTACGACGATCAACGCCACAGGGAAGGCGAACCACGACGACATGTTCACAACTTTTCAATAAGGCACACGTTACTCTGGAATTCGCCGGAGGGGGGATATTAGAGTCCTGCCCCCCTGATCGCAATGGAAGAGCCTCCGTCTTCGAAAGTTTTGGAAACCTGATCGATACTATGCCCTCCCTAACGTCGCTCCGCAGCAAGATTTCGTATCACCCATATTTTCTCCTGCTGGTCTCCACTGACGCTGAATGGAGCCAGCGGCGCAGCCATCGTGTAGACGCCCCATACGTTGAATTCTTCCGCAGAGTTAAAGATCTGTGCAGCGCCTACGCTGACGGGATAAACACAAACAACGCTGCCAGAGTGCATTCGAACCTGCAGTCATCGGCAAACGCCAACGGAGAACCGGCTGACACGCTGGCTCCACATCTTTTTCGCCCGCTGTTCTATGTCCCGTGGGGACATGCGGACTGCCAATTTGCGGTGTTGCTCGATGACTTCGAAGCCATCAATCAATTGTCATCGACTCTAGATTCCTCGATCGAGGAAATCTGTCTTGGCCTTTGTCCCAAAACACAGTGTTTCGGTCCAGGCTTCAGCACCAATGGCGTGGATCTCCATCAGTTGTTTCACCCCACTCAAGCACCGGAGATGGAACGAGATGACGACATTTCCATGTCACTGTTGCAGGAAGAACTTCCGATCTTGTTGTTCACTCGCTTTAAGCTGGATGCGTTTGCCCAGGTAGGGTTTGGACTTCTTTTTCAGGAGGCAATCTACCAGGCGATCGATGTGGTGATGCAAAAGACTGTCGTACATCTGCTGGAAAAGACGCGAAACACGGACTGTGGAGCAAAACTGCAGATTTCGAGTGACGACGTCACGAGTTTCAAAATCTCAGTTGTCGATCTACTTGGCTCTGAGGAACTCGGCACATTGATTTTCTGCAGAAACGCCAGCGTTGGCATGTCGCTTGTTGGTGCCCTGCGGCAGCTGACTTACAAAGAACTATTCAACAGTGAAGCGGGTGAACGGCTCAAGACTGCGATCCAGAACAGTACTGTGTTTCACAGCTTGCTGCAGATCCAAAGCGAACCTATCGCACCTACTGTAGACTGTATACTTGACAATCACGTGTTTCGCTGGACCCATACGACGATGTCGATCGCGCCAGCGGCGTTCTTTTCCCAGTCCGCAAAGTCTGTCAGTCGGTGTGCTGGTTTGATTTCTGGACTGGTGGAACTACAGATCCCGCCGGGACACGACGTTACTGTTGTCAGCGAACTGAATCGGCAAAACACGGTCGCTGAACCAGAAGTACTTCCTGAGGGGGTTTCGCTGATCGAGATTGGCCGCGCCGATCTGGTCACCGACCTGAGGAACCAAAGAGCGTTCACGTCCGTGAAGCTTCGTGACGCAATTGGAATGACGCTCAATCGTCGAAAAGCATTTGGCACATTGGCAAATGTCGACCATGGGCGGAACGTGGTGGATAGTTTCACAACATTGATCGTACCGACAATTCTCCCGGAACTGCCTGAACCACTCGCGGGCTCGGTGCATCATACACCACTTTTTTCTCGAGCACTTCAGCAGATTCAGCGGAGGCTCTGTTATCCCGAACGGCTGCTGCCAAACGAACAAAAGGGGCCTCAGAATACAGCGGGGCGTCTTTCGCTGTCGCGTCTCAGACAGATTCCCAGATCCTATGGCTTACCCGTGACTCTTCGCCGGAACATTGAGTGCCTGTTCCAGAATTTTGCTATCCACATAGGTGACTACTTTGTCTTTGACTGCGTGCTCGATTTGTACGACGCTTTTGCCACTCTCCATCTGGCCCTGACAGACCAGTTGTTTGCTTTGCGACGTGAAGAGATACGGAATTATAAAGGCGTCTCAATTCCACCGCTCGATGCAGAGCGAGTACTTCATATCACGAACTTTGTCGACGCTCTTCAGAATGCGCTTTCTCATCGCCTGGCCAACTGTTTCTCTGAACCGATGTCTCGCGATATGGCCATTGATATGCGTGGGGGACTCAATCAGGTCATCGCGGCGGCCGACGTGCCTCTCAAATGCGGATTGGGACTTCTTAGAAACTTCGTGATGACGGCAAAGGGAGACAAATGTCGGCGAGAGTCGGTCGGCGGCATTACCAAGATCTCGATGCGGCCTGGTATGAGATCGATGGAAGTGCCGCTTGGGATTGAGCGTGACGCCCAGCTTTGCTTTGTGGAAGCTGATGTGCCTCACATCCTTCATGTAGGAAGCTTTTCTGATTATCTTCATGAAGCGGCGCACCTGATCTTTGCCGGAATTCTCACACGTCAGCCAAACTCCCTGATTGGCAGTCTGTCGGCAGACTCCCGGAACATTGGCAGGCCCCAGACAAACGTCGTTGATCGAATAGAAGCTGAACACCAGTTAGAACGACTGAATGAAATCTTTGCGCACCTGATGGTCAGGTTGCTCGTGTTTCGAGATCGTGATGACAAGCGATCGCGACGCCGAGAATTTCTCCTCCACCATCTGATCGCAAACGAAAAGGCCAGAAGTGGCCTCGAGGCGAATGACCATGAAGTCATTGTGTGTACTACCGAATTGTTGATCCGACTCTGTATTGTTGAATGTCTCGTTCCACCATTCGACAAAAAGAACTGGAGCGAAGTTCAGTTCCGCAACTCTCTTCATGAGGCAATCTCTCGAAGAAATGCAATCGAGCAGGTCATTGAGGATTCTCTGGTTGCACTGCCGGAGAGAGAGAGATTGTGGAGCAGCCCATTTGCGGAAGGCTGGCAGTATGCGGTGGGAGAATTTGAAAAGGTGTACATCAAGTTGCTCCCGTTCCTTCCAGATCTTTGGTCGTGGGTCACAAGTGTCATCCATCCATTTCGGCAAGAGCTTGGAGGCTTGGATACACTTTGGATGCAAGGCACGCTCTCGAGATTCATCTCAGAATGCCTGCACGACGGTGCACCGTTGTCGCGTCTTGGATACTCAAAATCGGACATTCAGCCACTCAGCCGTGACCAGGATACCAATGGAGTTGATTGCCTGATGCTGACGTGTGCTATTTTGTCTGAGTACGTGTCAAGGGCGCCCATCGATGAAAAGGCAGAGCTGTTTCTGCATCGAAATCGACGAACGGGGCTCGTCGAGTTTCCCAACATACCGCGTAAATGGGCCACTTTTCTTGTCGATCCGGGCAGTGCCGTAATGTTCTCAACCGATCCTGTGAATCGTGGACAGCGGCTTGTTCAACAAATCGCCGTGCAAAAGACTCTTTGGGACATGGCAACGAATCTGCGGGCACGACGGCTGCACAACGTTATTCACGAGAACTGGGGCCCCTTTCCAGTGAAACAGCAGTAGCCCACTCTCACGGGCAGCAGAATGTTCTTGGCTTTGATGGCCGCTTCACCTTCCAAACCGTAGTGCGGGGGTGAGCGAGGCGAAGTCGGCACGTGAGTTTCCTGAGACGTGGACCGAAACTTCAACGGCGACTTGAGCCAGTGTTCTCCCAGAATTTTGTTCGCGTGAAGCCCCGCTCAGAGCCCCGCAGGAAAGCCGCCAACAAAGGCAGGCCCTGGCAGCTGACTGTGTTGGCACAGAAGCGAAGGAGCAGCGAGTCGCGTGCCACTTCGTCGGCTGGCATCCATTGGGGACCCCCGGCGGAGCGAGCCCCAATGGATGCCAGCCGACGAAGGCAGAACCATCAAATGAATCCGCAGATTGACTGTCAGCATTTTTTATGGCACACACGGACAGTCGCCTGTCACAACGCTTTTGAGAGACGCTCTTTGACATTTTGGCACGGGTAGAAGCAATGATCCATCGGGACTCATGGAACTGACGGCCGGCTTTCCACCAGCCTAGTCACTTGCATGAGGACCGGTGGTGCAACATCTGGTTTTCTCTAAGGTTTTTCTGTTTCCCTGTGACTTGTCTGGAGCTTGAACTATGTCCAATCTTGTGCGGGCCTCCCGCGAATTGTTTTCCCGAACACCTGATGAGACGTTCGACACATTCGATCAACTCTATCAGTACTGCAGCACACTGCAGGAACATTCTAGTGACCGCTGGGAACCTCCTCAGTCGGTCACCCCTGCGATTCTTGACAGCGGCCAACTTGGGCTAACGATCGGTTCGTATGGTCAGTTTGCCATGAACGACTGGTCGTTTGGGCAACTGTGTGGGCTGTCGCGAGTCGACAAGCAGACGATCAATCGCCTGCAGACTCAAACAGCCCTGCAGGCCTTCCGCGACACGATGCCGCACGGTCGAAAGCCACTGCAGGTACTGATTACGGATGATCGAGTCCGTTCGGTCCACGGAGTCAGTTACACGCGGCTGTTCAATTCTGAACTGCTCGACATGGTCCGTGATCATGCGGGCGATTTCACTCCACCGCAGAAGGGTTTCAACGGAGCCACTGGATTGTATGCAGGCGAACAGGACATGTTCTGTTTCCTGATTGATCCGTCCGGCTGGGTGGAAATCGGTGGTGAATCCTTCGCTCCGGGGTTCTTTCTTTGGAACTCAGAAGTAGGACGAAGAACGGTCGGTATTGAGACGTTCTGGTTTCAGTCTGTCTGCGCCAATCACATCGTCTGGGATGCCATGGAGGTCACGACCTTCAGCCGTAAACACACGGCAAATGTCCATGATGCGTTACCGGAAATCACTGGCCTGCTCAAGCAACTGGTGGTTTCACGTGATCAACGGCGCGATGCGTTCGTTCGGCAAATGACGGCGGCACAGACCTCTGTGCTGGGCCAGGATCAGGAGGAGACCATGAAAACTCTTTCCGGTCGCGGCATTCCGCAGCATGTCGTCAAAGAAGCCATGAAGATGGTGACCTCCAGTGGATCACGGTTCACCGTGTTTGCACTGGTGGATGCTTTGACTCGGATCTCTGGTCGCATTAAGCAGGCCGGTGATCGTGCGGAGCTGGATGCTCGTATCGGTCGCCTGCTCACGCTAGCGGTGTGAAAGGAGATTCCATCATGCCATTTCTTCGCTTGTGGCATGGACGACGTTCGCTGGAGGCAGATCTGGAAGGCTGGGATGTGGACGGGCCGACGTTTGGTCCATTCCCACACTTCCAAATGACCTATTTTTCGGAGATCAGGTTCGGCGAGGGTCTCTGTCTTGAGGTCGTTGAGGGTCTCGTCTTCTATGACGGTGTCTATTACGGCGACTGGTCGTTTACTGCAGAGCCGGAATCCAGCGACCCATTTATCCATGAGTTTGATCCGGCAAAGGCAGTCCTTCCATTGCAGTGCGTTGAACCTTCTGAAACGCCACCGAAGGGAGGTGATTTCTGATGGATCCACTCGCTGCGTGGAAGGAACTGCTGAATGCACTGACTGATTTAGACTGGGAGCGAGTTCTTGAGGCGGCTGAGAACCTTGTTGATTGGATTGCCAACGGAGGATTTCCTCCGGAAGTTATCGTATTGACAGGCGACGGTCAGAGCAATCTGGGCCGATTTGTTTATGGGCCAGAACTCAATCGATCCGTGGTCACTTCCGCATGCCGCTTTGCCATTCAGCTGGCGAACGGAATTCTGGAGAACCACTCAGTCAGGCCTGACGGCGAACGGTTCAGATTGTCGTGCATCGACTGCGATTCCAACGGTCCAGAATCGTTCGAAGAGGCGATTCGTGCCGGATGGGCTCGGATCCAATTCGTTCCAGAGAGCCACTCAAGGAACTATCTCGGTGTGTGTCCGGAATGTCGAAAGCACATTGAGGCTGCTCAATGAGCTTTCATCCTTCTTTGTTGTACTGATTCGAATTGTTCGGATCAGTTTGTCCTGTTGTTTGCTTTTGAAAGGCAAAACCATGTCCAGAGAAAGTGGATCCAGCAAGGGTCCTGTTCATGAAGTCCGGTTTGGGCGCATCAAAGCCGCCGTCTGGGAGAACTCCACAGAGAACGGCGTGCGTCACAATGTAACGATCAGTCGAATCTACAAAGACGGAAACCAGTGGAAAGATTCCACCAGTTTTGGTCGGGATGATCTGCCACTGGTGATGAAAGTCGCCAACATGGCTCATGACTGGATTTTCAACCTGTCCGCAGCAGAAAGTTGACGTCGTCCGCGAGTTTTTTTGATGTGTTAGTCGTATGAGATCAATTTCGACAACTGCACATCCAGGCCCCAATTGCACCACCGGGCCTTCTTTTCAAGCCCTGAAAGTGGCTCGAACAAAAATCTGAAAAGCGGCGCAGCATTCCCGAAGAATTGCGTTTCTACGGTATCCTGTGGTCATTCTCCATCTTTCGCCGAAGGTAAAATCCATGAGTTTTCAGCCAGAATCGATACCATCCGATGAGTTTCAGAAGACTACTGACTCACTACTGGCAGGTATCGTCAGGCTGAGTCCAGAATTGAGGCGAGAAAGACTTGATCGCATGATTCGCTCATACGGTCCGCCTCTGGTTTCTTACCTGGTCAAGACACGCGGGCTCAGTGTTGATACGGCAGAGGAACTCTTGCAGAATTTTCTGCTGGAGAAGCTGATCGAACCTGCGCCGGAGAAAAACATCGCCAGCCAGTTTCTAAAGCGAAAAGAATCACACCCCGAAATTCGATTCCGAAACTATCTCCGATGTGCCTTGAAGAATTATCTCTTCGATCTTTTCAGGAAACAGGGGCAAGTCGCAGTCAATCTGGACGACGTTGGTGAGCAGGCCGAAGACCCTGAACACGATGGCATCGATGAATTTCAGTATAACGTCAGTTGGGCGAATGGCCTGTTGAATCAGGCCTGCTTAGCTGTCCGCACAGAATGCCACCTAAAGCAACAGTCAGAAATCTGGGAGATCTTCTACGAACGACTGATCCGTCCGATTGAGACGGGACTGCCTGCTGCCAGCTATGAAGACCTATGCAGCAGCGGTCGATTTGAAAGTCCCAAAAAGGCCGCTAACTTTCTGATGACGGCAATCCGAAAATTCAATCGAGTGCTGCGAAATCTGGTCGGGAACTATTTGCCGTCGGAAGGCAACATCGCCTCACAGGCGATTGAAGCAGAGTTGCTGGAGTTGCAGAGATCACTTTCGACTCCCGGAATGTTGCATCTGCAAAAACATGCCGACTTCTCCGTGAACGACAGTGTCAATTCTTTCAAGCTGAAGATGTTCAGTATCTCCGACGAGGTGACCAGCCTCTGGAGTGACGCCGATCTGAAGAATCTCTGGAGATCCTTGCTGGGAGGAAGCCTGAGCTCCATGTTGGAAGAGATCACAGGACGCGGTCCAGACGTCCGTATGACTGCCACTGAAATCTGGAATGCGCCGTTGGAGACCCTACTTGTCGCGAACTCGCCAAACTTGTCTGTCCTGAAAGCCATCAAAGACGTCGCGAAACTGCATGCATCGCAGACATCGCATTCACTGGGAATTGATGCGAACATTTCAAGTGTGTTCCCACCATCCGTTACCATGCTGCTATACGGGCTGTCTATCGGTTTGGCTCGAGTGCGACTCAACGAACGGTTGACGCGGGATCGTGACGAACAGTTTGTTCCTCGCGTCTGCCGGCTGTTGGAGTTTTCCTGGATTGATGACCAGACTCGTAATCTGTTGACCAAGTGGCTGGCATTGCTGCAGGAATGAGCAATTTTGATCACTTCATGGCTCTATTCTCGACGGAGCCACCTTCCTTTCGTCTCCCTTTACCTGCCCCTGCTCTAAAACGCTTGTCGATGAGCGTGACCGTATTCTTAAATGGAATTGCCAGCCAGCGTTCGTCACCGGAGTGACCAAGGTCAGTGTCCACTGACTTGGGGACCTCACGAGCATCCGGATCGCGAGTCCATCGATCATCGGCATATTTCCAGCCAATGACCTGGTCAAATGCATCACGGGCCCAAAGCGTCAGACCGTCAGAACCAAAGTTCACGGTTGAAATTCTTCCGTCTTTGCAAGGTAAGACCTGCATTTCGAATTCTCGTGGGGCATCCCAGATACGCAACTTGCCTTCGTGATCCCCGATCACCAATTGATCAAACTTGGGATTGAATGCAATTTGCTTAACCCACGCGGAAGAAATGACATATCTCCGAAGTTCGACTCCGGTCGCAGGGTCCCAAAATCGCACCGTGCCGTCGGCACCACTCGCTGCAATTCGCTGTCCGTCATTTGTGAATGCGACGCTGTCCACTTGGCGTGAGTGTCCCAATAACAGCTTGGCGGTCGTTGGTTCCTGTTGTTTCAGGTTCCAGAGGTGAATCGCACCATCCCTTCCTCCTGAAGCCAGCTTTGTCTCGTCTGGATTGAAGCAGACGCTATGCACAGACCCCAAGTCACCAGAAAAGACAGCTGTGGATTTGCCAGTTCCTGCTTCCCAGCATCGAACCGTTTCGTCAACACTGCCGGAGGCAATAGAATCTCGAATTCGGCTGACCGCGAGACATCGAACCGGCCCAGAATGGCCGCGAAGAACTCGAAGTTCTTTTGTCGAATCAGCTTCCCAGATTTTGATCGTGTTGTCGTCGCTGCCCGTGACAAAACGCTCTCCGTCTTTAAGAAATGATATCGCATGGATCGCCCCATTATGGCCTTTCCAGTTGACCTTCGCCGAATTGGAAGCAACGTCCCAAACGACAACGGTGCCATCATCGTGCCCGGATACGATGACTTCCCCGGTAACATTGATCGCCGCACAGTAAACCCGAGCAAACTCATTCTCGATCTCGCTGATCTGCTTGCCCGAAGCTGAATCCCAAAGGCGAATCCTGCTATCCGAGCCGACAGACACGAACTTATGGCCCGTCGCCTGATACGACAAACACTCAATTTCCCACAGTCCTTCTCCGACAATACCGTCGACCTTTTCAGAGGCAACGTCCCAGATTTTTATTGTGGCATCGTCACTTGCAGAGACGAGCATTGAACCATCCGTAGAAAAATCAATGCTTCGGATTTCGTCGCCGCGGTGACCTCTCAGTTGCCGTTTTCGACCTGTCTCCACATCCCACAGATGAATTGCCTGGTTCGACCCAGACATCGCGATTTGCTTTCCATCGGGACTCACTGCGACAGCCAAAATCCAGTCGACACTGTCAGAGTTGCTCGCGATCTGTCTAAAGTCGTTCAGGCTCCAGAGAAGGACAGTTCGATCTGCACTTCCCGACACAAGTCGCTCGCCGTCTTTGGTGAAGGCGACGCTTGTCACCCACTGAGCGTGTCCTTTCAGTTCAGCAACTGGTTCTTGAGAAGTCAGGCTCCAGAGCTTGAGCGAGGCATCTTCACCACCAGAGGCAAACTGCTCTTGATTGGGCCGAAATGCAATTGCTCTAACTGAGCGCGTATGACCAGCAATCGTTTGACGCATTTCTCCTGTAGACGTATTCCAAACTCGGATTGTTCCTTTGTCGTCACCAGACGCGATCAGTTGTCCGTCATCGCTAAACGCGACGCAATTGACTGACGCTGAGCCATCAGAGAACTCTGCTCGAACCTCCAGTGATTCGGCATCCAGCAGGCGAATCTTCCCATCTGTACCTGCGGCCGCGATGGTGCATCCATCTGGACTGAACGTAACCTTGTTGATCCAACAGTCTGCTACTCTATTCTGTCCAATATTTCGCAGAGTCAACGTGTCCCAGAGCAATACACTGCCGTCCTCACTCGCAGAAACGACCCGCGTTCCATCGTGGCTCACTTCAACGCAATTCACAGCCTTTGTGTGTCCGTAAAGTGTCGTTTGTCCCGCATCCATCGAGTGACGAAGGAGATACCACTCGAACTGTCTCAAATCCGTTGGCACGAGATAGAGTGCATCGAAGGCTTCTTTTGTACGCCCTTCGTCCCATCGAGACGCTGCGAGCAGGTAGTTGGCTCTTGCCAGAGAGGCTTCCGTTTCAACTCTGGCGGCAATCGCTTTGGACTTTTCAACGTCGGCCTTCCGTTCTGCTGTTCGGGCTCTGAGCATCTGCCAAGTGGTGCCGAAGATTCCGAGCACTAGAGACACAGCAATCAATACCGCAATGCCAATTGCTAATCGATGCCTGCTTACGGCCTTTTGCATCAAGTAGCCCAAACTGGGTGGGCGAGCTGTAACGGGCTCCTGCTTCAGGTATCGCCGGATGTCATCAGCGAGTTGTGCCGCGCTCTCGTAGCGTCGATCGCGGTCCTTCTCAATCGCCTTCATCGTAATCCAGTCAAGATCGACTCGATGGAGTTCTCCCATCTGCATGAAAGGAGAATCTTTGTTGCCAGCAAGCCGCTGGCTCGGACGTTCCGGGTCGCGTTCTCGAATTGATGTCAGTAGTTGCTCAATTGCAACACGATCCGACGAACTGCGTTCAAAAGGCCTGCTTCCAGTCAACAATTCGTAGAGCAAAACCCCCAGCGAATAAACGTCACTTCGAGTATCGACATCCAGTGCGTTCAGTCCCGCCTGCTCTGGGCTCATGTACTCGTACGTTCCCATTTCTTTGCCAAATTCAGTGGCAAGCTCCTTTTCAGTCAGTCGCCCAATGGGCTGTATTGTCTTGGCGAGTCCAAAATCAATGACCTTGACACAGGGGGAATTCTCTTTTTGGCCAATCATTACGTTGCTGGGTTTAATGTCCCGATGGACAATTCCTTTCTGATGTGCGTGCTGGATTGCCTCGCAGACATCAAAAAACAGTTCCAGTTTCTGATTGAGACTCAATTGATTCGTTTCGCAATAGTTCGTGATTGAGGATCCCGTGACGAGTTCCATCGTGAAATACAACTGTCCGTCCTCGAAGACTCCTGACTCGTAGACGCTGGCTATATGCGGATGATTCAGTACTGACAACGCCTGACGTTCCGTCTGAAACCGGCGTTTTGTCTCCTCCGAACTGACACTGGCCTTGATGATCTTCAAAGCAACCTGTCGACGTACAGGTCGCATTTGTTCCGCTTCGTATACCACTCCCATTCCACCTTCACCGATCCTCTTGATCAGCCGGTAGGTTCCAACAATCGCTGGCTCCGTCGAAGCAGTTGTCTTGTTTTGCTCCATTATTTGCCGAAGTGCGTCAGCCATCTTTCCTGCAGTTGCAAATCTCTCAGCAGGATCCTTCTGAAGTGCTTTCAGGCAGATCTGCTCCAACTCATCAGGAATCTCAGCATTCAACGAACTGGGTCGAACGGGCGAAGTGTTCACAATTGCCGATAGTACGTCGCTGGTCGTATTCCCGGAGAATGGGTGTACCCCAGTGAGCATCTGATAAAGAACGCAGCCGAGAGAAAACAGGTCGCTCCGACAATCGAGCATCGAACCTCCGGCTGTCACTTGTTCAGGGCTCATGTAAAGGGGAGTACCAGCAAGGTCCGAACAATTCAGGATATCGGATTCTCGCTGAGCCAACCCAAAGTCGGCCAGATACGGACTTTGCGTGGCATCGTCAATCAGTATGTTCGCCGGCTTGATATCTCGGTGAACAAATCCTCTTTTGTGAGCGGAATCTAAAGCCTCCGCGACAGTGGCAATGACCTCGAGCGTGAATGCCAAATTCTGCATGCCTCGCTTCAAAATCCGAGCAAGGTCACAGCCATCGACAAATCGGGAAACCACATAGAATCGACCTTCGGATGTCTCACCCAGATCATACACTTCAATAATGTTGGGATGAGACATTGCCGCCAAAGATCTGGCTTCAGCAATCATCATTCGCGTATCTGCCGGGTCAGGCAGGTACACTCGATGGGCCAGTTTGATGGCGACAAGCCGTTCGAGGCGTTGGTCCCAGGCTAGCCAGACTTCGCCAAACTTTCCCTCACCAAGCTTTCCCCGGAACTCGTATCGATCGATCTGCGGAATCGGCCCATCAAATGAGTCAGAGAAGAAACTATTGAAGCCCTGATCCGATGACATCTGTTAGTGTTTCTCTGCAGAAGACCTGTCATTGCAAAGGGTTCAGGAACCAGTCCTGTACCAAGATTGCAGCATGGACCCCAACTGAGCATTCGTTTGCGAATCTCTGTCGGACACGACGTCGAAAAGCCGGCCGATTTTCGTTGAAGCACACGTGTCCAGATGATCTCAGAAATCGCGTGTGGTGCAAATGCAGACGGGATAAAGCTGGTCTGAGAAGAAAACCAGTGTTGCGGCTCGTCTGGAAGAGCGATAGCGAATTGCCTTTATCGAATCTAAGGCGCATGAAAAAAGGGTGCAGACAACCTGCACCCTTCAGACTCGGTCCTGAAAACCGACCCTATTCAGCTGGAGTCACGCTGACACGGTTCTCTTCTGTTGTCTCCTGCAACTCGTCCTGCGGGCTATCTTCCGATCCCGCTTTTCGAGCTGGCAAGGAGGAAACATCCACAATGTGTAATACTCCATCAATGTAATAGGCGAGCCAGCGGCCGTCTTCTGAGAACAGCAGGTGCATCACTGGGGCTTCATGCTCTGCAGGAAGAGTTGACACAAGGCTGTCAGTCTCAAGATTCCAGATCCCCACAGATCCACGCGGGTCGCCAACAGCCACAAGATTCTGCGATGAAACTGCGATTTTGTCGACCAACTGTCGGGAAGAGTACCCGTTCGACGTGGAGCCGTCCGCAACATTGGCCATCACAGATCTCATCATCAGACCGCCCGGAGATCTTGCAGTACGATCAAGACTGTCTTCGCCTGGAATCTCATAACCAAAGGTCAACTGCGAGACCACCTGAGCTTTCGTTGTATCGCAGACTTCAACAGTATCCCAGGTTCCAACCAGGACAAGGTTGTTGTCTGCGGCGAATGAAATATCGAGGTAGGACTTCGTCGACAACGGCACAAATGCGAGTCGCTCTTGAGCTTCGAGGTCAAAAACCTCCACAGCATATCCTTCTCGGTCCTTCCGGCTGGCAACAACTGCAAATTTCTTTTGGTCGGGTGAAATCGCATACCGTCCGATATTCTCGATATCAATCGTTTCGATGTGAGAAATTGCCTGACCAGTCGCTGCATCTCGAAATTCATGATATTTCGATCCCTGCATGCACCACGCAATCGCTTTGGGATAGTTCTGTTTCTTCCAGGGTGAATGAAGTACCTGACGACTTCCCAGCGAAACCGTACGACGAAAAGTGAGCGTTTTTTCGTTCCTGGCTCCGTACTGGCCCCGTGGCAAGATCGTCACACGTGCAAAAGTTCCGGGGTAGCCTTCGAGCGCCGTCTTTGCTGCCTCCAACGACCATCCGGTAATCCGTTCCATCTCTCCGTTCTGTCCGTTGCTGAACGCCACTAACTCGTCACCAACCTGCACTGACTCACTGGCATCCGCAGAGCCCCCCGGAACCAACGACTTGACCAACAGCTTTCCATTCCGTCGCTCAATGTTGATGCCGGGATCTGACTGCATGTGCCGATTGGTTGTTGGAATCACGGTGCCGGACGAAACATCGAGCAGATGAGTGTCACTTTCAGATATCATGTAGAGTCGCTTGCCATCTTGTGTGTATTTCATGCTGAACGGACGCGATTTGAACTCCCGAATGATCTCGCCACGGTCCAAATCGATCAGCTCCACTTGGTTGTTGACTGACACTGCAAGTTGTTGACCATTCGGAGAGAAAGCCATTGTGCGGATTTCCAAAGGCGACCCGTACGAAGTTTCATAGCGAAATGAATGGTGCACATGCGGATCTTCACCAGACATTGCGACAATCAGACTGAGATTGACATACATCGGTAACCAGAGCAGACCCATTGAAAGACTCCTTGTAGAAGGTTTGGGGTGTCAGCCGAAGGTGAAAGTGCAATCGGACGACGAGAGGCCCCCTTAGTTCTGACCTCTCTGGCAATGAAACGCATGGCAGTGCAGCAGTCTGCGCAGGCATCACACTTTTCGTTCTGCGCAGACCAAATCATCCAGGAACGTCTTGAATCTGTTGCTCGGACATTCAGAAGCTCGCTATTCGGCGGCAACCGAGCAGCAATTTCAGGCGTACGGAGTGATCTCAGTGTCTGCTGAACACACCCTGCCGTCATGTTTCTGTAAGGAGAAATTCAATGCCACATGAGCCCAACATACGGGAGCTGTTGCAGTCCCACAAAATCCTGCTCGATACTTGTTTTGCGATGCACCCCGGGTTCACGCGGTTCATTGAGACCTTTAGCCCGGTCTTTCGTCGGAACCCAGTTCTGATCCCAGCAGTTGTACTTTGGGAACTCCGCAACCTAAGTCTGAAAGATCAGCTCAACGCGGCGGCTCAAGGGGCGATAGAACGGATCATTCAGATGCACTTCAAGAAGCGAGCAGAAGTTAGGTTCGAAAAATGTGACTATTTTCCGGACCAGGTGATTTTGCGACTCGCATTGCAGTATCAGCGAAGGAGAAACATCGCGGTCCTGACAAACGACCGCGGCCTGATGCTGGACTTGCGCGATATCTGGAACACGCGATCCATCAGGCAACCCGGCACCCTCGAGGTGCTGAGGATAAACGGATTCACAAATTCCGTTTGTCGTTTCGTCGATGAACCAACCGTCTGTTGAGATCAAGTTTCTCGAAATGACAAGGCTCTCTCGGATATCGATTCACAAGATTTCGAAGAGCCAAGTTTTGTTCGAGGAGATACTTCACGCAGCCCCTGGATACTTGTCCAAAATCAAAACCGCCTTGAGGAGCGTTTCTATGTCTATGCCTGTCCTGAATACGTTTGTGGTCAATGTACTGAACGGTGAGTTCGGTGTTCCGCTCACTGCAACCGCAGAGGCCGAAAACTGCGAACACAATTTCGATGAACACGGCCGGTTCGATTCGCCCGATTCTTTCGGTCTACCACAAAACAATGTTGATTGCTCTGTTCCTTCTGCCTGTTTTGCTCCAGTGGCTGGAGCGAACTTGGAGAAACAGCCTCTAAATGGGAACAGCGGCCGAGGCATGTTGTCGCCCGAGATCGGAATGGAACATCTTTCGGAAGTGAACCCCGTCACACAGTCCATTCAAGAAATTCCCCGCGGAAAGAATCTCATAGCGAAGATTATGGGGATAACAGCAAATGATGCTGAGAACTGGCTGCGCCGGTTAGCGAGATTGATCTCTCCAAAGTCTTGGGAGACTCTGTGATGACGGACCGGTCTGCCCGCAGGGAAGTGGCAAGCAAGCATGGCTGCAATACCTGCGAATTCAGATGGAATTCGTACGATTACCAGTAGGCTGGCGGGCCCACAAGCAGGCAATCTGGCTTGCCATATTGCCTGCTTTCTTGATCAGGAATCGGCCTTCACTTTGTGCTTGATAATGTCCTTTATCATGCGCTATACAGAGGCAGGGGAATTGGCCCTGAAATTCAAACGTCGCATGGAGGACATCAGAAATATGAAGCAAAATGACATCGCCTTTCTTGGTTTGGGAGTGAAGTTTCCAGCATTGTTGAACGCACCCGGAGTTTCGCCGTGGAACCCGAATCAGCTCGACATCTGGGCATCTGAAGCAGCCATCGACAACAACGCTGTACATGCCGCTCGATTCCTGCTGAATCTCTGGATGCCGTCGCGGGAATGGCAGTGTGGACGCTTCGATATGAATGAAGCCATTCAGAACTGGGATCGAACGCACCGGCGAGCATTCCTCGAATGGGCCACTCACGAAACGAGCGTGGTCTGATCGCGATTGTGACTCAACGCATTCATCGCAGTGAGGGTGTTCCGGCCGTGCCCTCGGCGACGTCATTCGAAGATCCGGCCGCAAGCAGCAACTTACCGGCCATTATTGAACGTGCTGGTCCCGGGGCTCGATTTGCGTTTGAGGAATTCTTTCACGCGAAGATTCGCAACAGCCACACTCGGCGAGCGTACCAGCGAGCGGTCCTCGGCTTTCTGCAATGGTGCGAACAGCGGCGGCGAAGTCTGCATGAGGTTTCCCCGGCAGATTGCGGAATCTATTTGGATGAGCTGAAGCATTCTGTCGCCAGCAAGAAACAGATTCTCGCCGGGCTCCGACATTTCTTCGACGGCATGGTGACTCGTCACGCGATTGCACTGAATCCAGCACTGTCAGTCCGAGGCGAACGATGTCAGGTGCTGGAAGGCAAGACGCCCGAGATCACCATTAAGCAGGCTCGCAAACTGTTGTCGTCCATCAACACTGACAACGTCGTCGGACTTCGCGACAAGGCGATCATGTCGATTCTGATCTACACGGCGTCCCGAATCGGCGCTGTTGCCCGGCTGAGACTAAAGGATCTGTATGACGTTGGCGACCAGTATTGCCTGCGCTTCATCGACAAAGGCGGAAAGTCCAGAGAGATTCCTGTCCGCCATGACTTGCAGCAACTTCTGCTGCTCTATCTTCGGTCGAGAGGGCTTCAAACCGGCGATACTTCAGATCGGCCGATGTTCTGCACAGCAAGGAAGAATCTCCGAACACTCAACGATCGCCCGATGTCTGCCGGAGACATGAGTCGAATGGTCAAACGTCGATTGATATCCTGTGGCCTGCCCCCTCGCCTTTCGCCGCACTCTTTCCGAGTCACCACGATCACCGATCTTCTGTCACAAGGTGTCCCACTCGAAGACGTCCAACACCTCGCCGGTCACGCCGACCCTAGAACTACCCGACTGTACGATCGCAGGCAGAAAACAGTTACCCGCAATATTGTAGAACGGATCTCAGTGTGAAGGGTCGTCTGTTCTCCACATCCTTCGGAAATTCGCGAACCATCACGCAAACATTCGTCGTTCAAGCATCGTCGCGGTCATTTTTCAGCTCTTCAATCTTTGCAGCTATTGGTTCCACCTCGATTGATATCAGGTGTTCGTTGAAGGGTGGCAGCACTTCCCAGATCTGATCTCTGATTCGTCTCAGCACTATCTCATGTTGCTCCTCACTGAACATCTCTGAGAATGTCATCGAGATGATTTCTCGAACGGTGCGGATCAGTGGGTCCGCGGCCACTGGTTCCAGAAGTTTCAGCAGCGGCTGACTCTTGCCTTCGTACTTGACCTTAATGGAAAGATCCGAAGTTCGGGCCAGAAAGTACTTGAAGACATGCGTCCTTCCCACTCGCGGGTCATCCACGATCGGTGGAATCTTGGGCAGCTTTAGTTCTTCCAAAACCTCGGGCATTTCGATGAGAGCGTCAACGCAAACTCGACGAATCTCCTGAAGTGCCTGAGTAAGTCCATCAATGAACGATTTCTCGGGTAGCTCAGTGTGAACGCCTTTCGGAGTGCAACAAGGATCGTATCAGCAATGGGGCACTTAAGCTCATCGCAAAGTGGCTCGGCTGGATCAGAGTCAAGATCCAGTATGCGATCCTTTCCAATGCATCCGATTGCATCCCCAACAATCGTGTAAACCGGCGTTCTTCGAACTCGTCCCATATGAAGCTCTCCCGTTCCACGCACAAGCATGGGTTTTCTTGATTCTTGATGCCCACACTTTTTGACACCAACGTTCTTCCGGAAAGGTTTTGTATCTTCTCTTCCTGTGCTACAGACAGCAACGCACTGCTGACGACCGTCAATGATTCCTCGCATCGCTTCTGTTTCATCAGTGTGTCGGCCAGACTTCTCAACGCCCATCGATCGCTCGGTTCAAGCTGCAACGCCCTTCAGGCGGCACTCGTCAAGGAACCCCTCCAGCTTCGTTCAACTCCGCCGCGGCCTATCATGGCACCAAATAATCTGTCCTCTGCGGAGAAAGAAGTGACTTCGGCAACCGGTCTGGCAAAACACCGATGGGTGAAGCGTGACTGTGCGGTCTGAATGAATGTCGAAATCCCAGGAAGGGGATGAGTTTTTCAGAAGACAGAGCTGGACTACTGCTCCGCATGCACAAGGACAAGACATAGCCGCCTGCCAATAGTGATGGTTCTCGCCAACGACATAGACAGTATTTGCACTGAGTTTATCAGGCAAATCCTCCACGATCATTGCTTTCCATGATGGTTGCAACCATGGAAGAAGGGACGTCAGCCATCGGAGAAAGAGAACGATGCGGCTCATACTGAACACTCTACTGCTTCGCTAAATTCTGGCATTCCAAGTAGCGGAAGCATGTCGCCTCGTCCGAGGTACCTTGAAACGGCAAGGCACCGCTCGCCATCTTCGCTGCGATCTGTAAATGAATGACTCAGGCTTATCCGCTGCGAAGCAAACTCGCGGTTTGGTTCATCGCGGAGCGGATGAAGGCGACACAAGAATTCAAACACAGCGAGTCCCGCGAAGACCATGTTTACCGGAATCACGGCCGGCCGTGGGACGTCCGCGCCCTCGATGTACCCTTCCGCTCTGCGACTTTCAAAAGACTCTGGATCAGAACGCCGCATTGCCTCAGCGCTCAACATAGCGGTTGAAAACACGTTGCGACTGAGCAAGCTTGAGCCATCTGGCTGAAGATAATGCACTGCTCCAGTGACATGTTCAATGCCCCCGTTTCCATCGGCGATAAGACGAACACCCACGTCGAAAAATGGAATGCAGTATGTCGAAGCAATCTTGTTCAGCACATGCCGAGCGTACACACTGTCGACGCACCCGAACAGTACATCGCATTCGGCTACACGTTTAATAACATCTGCTCGGCATAGATCCTCGCCGATCGTCGTGACAATTGTCCCGAGGTCGGCATTCTCAATGGCACGTCTTTGTACATCAACCTTCAGTCGATGCCCCGCATCGGCTCGTCTGGAGTTCAAGATGCGATTCAGGTTCTCCGTGCCCAGGAATTCTGGATCGACCAATACTACCTCACCGACCCCTAGTCGGTAGAGTTGCTCAATTAAGGGTGAACCAGTACCAGAGCAACCAACTACCGCGCACCTGAGCCTACGAAGGCATCCAACGGTTGCTTCGCCCAGAACCTGAGTATGCCGATCTGTGAAAGCAGGGAGAATATCTGTCACGCTCGCAAACCAGAATTGAATCGAATCACCGGCGACGCAGATGAGCTCGATTGGGATGAATTGCATGTTCGGCAGAATTGCCCGCCCGAAAAGACTCCCATCCGGCAGCATGACGACGCTCGCATGCGGTCGATCGGTTTCAAGCCACGAACCGACGCACTCAAACAGCTCGCGATCGGCCACATCGTCTATGTCTGAAAAAATTCTGTATCCACCGGGATGACTGTGGATCTTCACCACTGAGGCTCCCAGCTGACGTGCTTCCTCAAGCAAAGGGAGCACGCGATCCGTCTTCCACTTTATTCTGTCTGCGGCTCGCTCACATTCGCTGTGCGGAATGGGTACTACTTTGAAGACGCTCAAGCAGTATCGACAATCCCCGTGCCGGTGCCCACAGAGTGCAATAGCCACAGCTTCGAGGCCATCGCCCGGAAACAAGTGATCCCGAAGCATTGCATGCTGTTTGCCAGTCATGCGTAGAATTACGTCGTGGTTCATCTTGCAAACTCCCTCTCAAGCCAATGGTCAACAAGTGCCAAATGTGTAGAAACATCATCAATCCCGGCACGCCATGGATTGGCGACCGTACGATGACGAGACCAGCGTTGGTATGATTTCCCTGCGATATCTTCTTTCGAATCAGCGGCACCTATGGGTTTCTGATCGGTACGAGACAGTAATGGCCAGAAATAAGCCATATCGATCTGTGCGTCCGGATAACCGGCCTCAATTCTCAACGCCACAGTGACAAGAGCATGGTTGTAGCCTGGCGGAACCGCAAACTGATGAATCAACAACCAGTTTGCGGCCCCGATGCTCAACGTCTCCCATTGCCAACAAGACGCATCCAGGAACGCAACGTCGAACGGTGGTAATAGAAAATCGCGTTGCACGATCATCACCCCTCTGTCTGGTCAAGAGGCAGAGTTTTAAACTTCTCAATTCCCGGCTTAGTGAAACTCACAGCCTGATCCGGCCGGATCTCCTCAACGCTCCCGCCATGCATCTTCTGAAAGATCTTCCACCGGCCAATGTCACATTTTCCGGCCAGTTCCAACAATTGAAGGCCGGTCATATGCGTGACATGCACGATGTACGGTTCCTTGTCGATCCGGATGCGATATCGCCGGACACAGCGGGGCTCACGTCCTTCGCGGGAGCAGACCTCAAGGTCTTCAATTTCATCGGGCAGTTCAGCATCGGTGCCTGGTGCAGCAGTCGTAGCCATCATGTGGCCTCCAGTGAGAGTCATTCAAACCAGTCAGCACTTTGCTAACCGTTCGAAAGAGTTCTCGCACGCACCTCTGCATCGGAGTACGACTTTTTAGAAGATTCAGTCGGCGTCTTCGAGTGTGATGTACGTCAGTACAAGGCCTGTCGCACCCAGTGCCATCGCTTCCTCCCAAAGCATACCTTTGTAGTATGGTCGTTCGAACCAAATATCCGAATCAACAGAGCCCTCTACCGGCTCCGCATCTGAACTTGAGCGCAGTGTCTTTACTAACGTCGCGGTCATACTGTCGCGTGGAACGCCCTTACCACTTTCGATGTATTTCATGTTCCTTGCTCGCATGTCTTCTGAGTGCAGAGCCCAACGGACAATGCCGTTTGACGAGACAACGATGCTGCAGGCCTCCAGATCACACTGACAATAACGGCGTGCGGTGCTTGTGATTGAGGTCCGAAATCTCTCATTGGCCATTCTGCAGATTTCTGCCAGCGTGCAGACCCGCTGGCGAAACCGTCGAACCTCTTTCACAAACAATTCTTTGGGCATCAGCAGATTTGCAGCGAATTCATCCGCCTCGATTTCTCGGGGCTCTCTCGATCGAAAGTCAGATTGAGAACAATGCAGATCTCCTTTGAGGAGTTTGTCGCGATGTTTTGGGATGTAGAAATGTCCCAATTCGTGAGCAAGCGAAAAGTGAACCCTGCCTTCTGTTCGCCCAAGCCCAGCTTCGGAATAGTAGATGAAAAATCTCTGCACCGATGGCACGAACTCAATTCTTGCATCAAAGCCAACGCCATAATCTCCAGGCGCGAGTTCAATCCCTTCCATCTTCGCCAACTCGAAGGGATCGACCGGCACTTTCCAGCGATTCAGTGTCTGAAGCACATCCTTCGCTATGTCATGTATCGGAACTGTCATCCCCATTTTCCTCACGCTTTATGCGATCGATGATTTCCTGCCTCTTTCGGTCGAGTTCTTCTCGGGTCACATCATCGATCGTTTCAGCTCGATTCATTCCAAATGCTTCGCCCGCCATCGCCAACGAAGATTCTTCTGGCTGCTCAAGATTCGTCGACTCCAGTTCGCCCGAAAGCAGCATTTCGATGAATTCATCGCCAAGAGAATCAAGTCCTTGCATCTCCACTTCGTTCAACTCAGGAAGACTCTCAACACTGGAGTCATCGAATCCACGGAGTTGTGAGACGAAGATTGCATCAACGGCGTGCTGTTCGCGTTCGTCTGCCATGGCTATTTCTCCGTTGCCAAAAAGTTGAAGCCTTTGCTTGTGAGTTCCTCGACCAACCGTGCCTTAGCATCCTGCCAGGTTTTTTTTACCGTTACTACGTTTTCCACTTCGCCAGTGATCTCACCGACCAATCGAGCCAGTGGAACGTAAACGTCGTGGTCCCTAAAGTCTTCGTAGTGGTCGATGAAACATCTCGCCACGATCGCTTGCTTGGGCGTCAGGACAGTTGTGACTGCCTCAAGGAGTGCTTTTCGGAATTCCTGCCAAGTTATCTGGTCGAGCAATCGCCATCTCAGCCCAATCCTCGTGCTCGCTAAGTCCTTGGCAATCTGGTCAATTGCTCCGTCAATATCCTGTTTGGGACGATATTTCCTTCGCCTCAAATAGTCGACTGCCTTTCGTGCAGCCAAAGTGAAAACAATCCTGAGCGGACTGCTGCTGTCAAACTCCGTCGACCTTACAAGTGGAATCAGTGCGACCATTGTCTCCTGATAAACGTCTTTGATGGCTTCCGGCAGCTGTCCTGGTGGCAGACCGACCAACTTCGACTTGATATACCGCGCAATCTGATTACGAAACTCCGAGTGAAGAATTCGTATCGCGAAGTCTGGATCATCACGGAATGCGTCCTCTAACTCCTGTTCGGATATTGGATTACTGGATGCCATTTCCTCCCTCCGCAAGTCGTTTGGTCTATTCGTTGTTGCTGGCTACATGTCCTCGCTCGACATGATCGATCGTGGTAGGGATTTCTTCAGAATCACCTATTTTCCAAAGCATGAATTCCAAATCCTGTCTACGAAATGCTGACATCGCCCTCGAACCCCAGCTCTTTCAAGCCGATTCGCATTTCATCAGCTTTGGCCTCCACTTGATCCTGCTCCAGAGGAGCCTCAAAAGTGACCCTGAGCTTCAGGTCAGGGTTCGATACCAGTTTCGTCAGCACTTTTGTGTAGAAGCTGACCCATTTCTGCGGCGGAACCGTTCCAGACCAGCGAATGGTTTTCTTTCCGGCAGGTTGTGGCGTTGATCGCCGGGTCGCTATACACCTTCCGCGGTCGCAATACATCACAACTGCTCGCAAACCTTTTGCGATCCTCGATTTCCGTCATACGCCAATAGGTGACCGTGCCACCAACCTGGGAAATTGCCTTTCCAGTGCTCGTCTGGGCGTTGTACTGCCCGTAACGATGGTAAGCGATAAAAACGAGGTGAAGGTCTGGCTTTGTGGGTTTTGATTTCTCAATCCATTTCAAAAGACTCGTTCGCACTGTGGTTCCAGTGAATAAGAAATCGTCGAGATAGAAATGCGGTCCTGACTTTGACCCGCAGTCTCTCGTCCAGAATTCGAAACGTTTGTTGAGCATGCCGCCAAATATGTTGAGCAGATCCTCTTGGCTGCTTCCCTTTCCCTGCAACCTCAAGAAGTTCACCCTTTTCCAAAAGCTCTTCGGCGATTGGCCACGTATCAGTTCCTCGTTATCAATCAGTCCCCCTAAGAACTCTCGGACGTTTTCCTTGGAGTAATATCCTCGATCGAATAAGTGAGCAGTCTCTTTGAGGATTGTGCTGCGTTTGGAAACTGGAAACTGCCGCGCCCATCGCAACACATGCTTCGCATCAGGAGTCGGAATTTCTCCTTTTCGGTCGTCACTAATTGTCTCGGCGATTGATTCACAGTATTCGGTGATTTGGTTTGAGGCCTTCGGCATTAGCTGTCACCCATTCTGGAACTGGAACCAATGATTTCGCTTGGTCCCAACTGATAGTGCTCCACAGCGAGCACGGGATGCCATCCAAGCATTGCCGGATCCCGAACGACGTGCACTTCCGGGCAAGATGTACAGTTGAAGACCGCATAAAGCCAATAGTCATCGCGAAGTCGTTGAGCAGTCCGGTACTCGTTTTCGCTCAATGCTACAACACCGACGCCGGCTCGGCCTTTTACTTCGATAAAGCGCACTTCGAGGAAATTGCCTGCAAATTTCGGATCCGGACGGCGTGAGATCAGATCAAAACCTCGATTGTCGGACTCGACACTTTCGACGCTGGCAATCGACAGAGAAAAAAACGGATCGTACTCGTAGGCGAGCCCGAGTCGCTGGGCCTCGATACCAAGCCTGAATAATCGAGCGTCGCCGTCGAATGGCTCACTTTCAGTAGAAACCGTTAGTTGCGACAGCTGAGCGGGACTGAAGACTGTGTCGTAGATCTTGCCGCTTCTCAGGCCTTTGCCGATTACCTTAGATGCTTCCCCAAAAGGAGTTACGACAAGAACCTCAACGGCCTCCGGTAGCGTTGGTCCTGCAATGATGCTTCCGGATTGAATGGCGGCGACTGTCACGCTACGTATATGACCTGACAACTTGTCGTACTGGTGGGAGAAAAGACTCCTCCAGATTAACAGTCCAGCCTGTGCAACTGAACTGTCTTGATGGGAATTTCAGAACTCGGCACAGATTGAAGAGGGCAATTTTTACCGAAACTACGCTACCAGAACCTGCGCGTAACTGTAACCTCCACCGCCAACGACCACGATCCAGTGGACACCTTGTTTGCGTGGGGCAGTGAGGTCTTGGAGAGCGGTTTCGGAGGTGATGGAAAGAACCTTCTTGGCGGTCTCCAAACTGACGACGCATTTGAAGGTCGGGATGGCGTTCTTGCCGTAGGACGCGATGAGTTCCGGGATCTCGTGTCGTGGCATGCCCTGATTCTCAAAGGCTGCGTGGGTCCGCTGCTTGCCGATGTCGTCGGTCATTTCGATGATCATGCACACCGGATCGCCATGCCAGGTTCCTGCATCCACTTCATCGCATCTGGCGCATTGTGATTCAGCCGGTGCCGAGGGAGCTGTTTGGATCGGGCGGAGATGCCGCGGTCCATGGGAGTGCTCGTCGTTTGTTGCTGCGGGTTGTGGAAAGCTCTTTGGCCATTCTGCGATTGATTGTCTCGTTCTTCCACCGTGAATGGCAGATTGATCGGTGCTCGATGAAGGAGAATGAAAACGGCCCGAAGTTTTTTCTTGAAACTTCAGGCCGGGGCAGCGATGCGGTTCATTGTTGGGGAGCTTTACGGCTTCTTTGTGTCGGCCTTGGGTGGCTGAATGGGCTCCTGCTGTGGTTTTGGGGGCTGGTGAGGGTGATGACTTCCGCCGTTGGCCATGATTGGGTGCCTTTCGAACAATGTTGGTTCAAGTATTCGCAAAATAGTCCACATTGGACTATTCCGGGACGGACTTTACCGTCCCGCCCATGAAACGCAAGAAGCAACCTGAAAAATCGATTTACACGGACGAATATGCCCTCGTCCTGAAATTGCTCATTGCCGCTCGAAAGGAGTCTGGCGTCACTCAGGTCGAGTTGGCAGAACGGCTCGGACAGACACAATCGTTTGTGAGCAAGATCGAGCGGGGCGATCGCCGCCTCGATATCGTGCAATTGCGGACCATTCTGCTGGAGTTCGGAGTGTCACTTCCCCAGTTTGTGGAGCAACTCGAGGGGGAGATCCGCAAAAAGCGTTAGCCGCCGCTCCCGGGCTGCAGCAGCTGTTCAGTCCGTCTCAGGTATTTTCTGAGGGTGTCGCGAGACGTCATGAAGAAAATCGTCTCCACGAGCACAAAGGCAGGGTCGACCCAGCTCAATTGACATTTGGTTTGCAGAGTCAGCCGGTAGCTGATCCACGTGATCGCGGTGGCGACGAACATGTTGGCATAGAACTGGTAATGCCGGTAATGAATCTCAATGAGCAGGTTGTAGGCGTCAACTTTGCCGGGCAGTCGGGAAAAGTCAAGGTCCGGGGCCTTCAGGCCTGTCCATGAGTGAACCAGGTCGACACAGGCCCAGCGGATGGCTGTGACTGTCATTCCGACTGACAGTGAGGCGACGGTCAGATACAGAAAGCCGCTAATGGTCGGAGCATCCGTGGGAGTTGCGGCGAACCACGATCTCAATGCCGGAGAAAAAGATCTCAATCCCCAAAGAGCCGTGGCACCAGGGACCAAGTAAGCGATCAGAACTCCGAAGTTGTTACTGGTAACGTCTTTCATGTTCCCACGGTAACCTAACTTCGGCGAATGCGCAAGATATTGAATCCTCTGTGGTTGCCAACGACCACCTGCTTTTCCGACTGTGTCGCTCTCGCACAAAAACCAGAGTTTTCTGATCAGATTTTTTCTGGGGGCAATGGCATTCGTCCAGAATCCAATCCAGTGTGCAGCGCCCATCGGGTTTTGACATAACGCTGGAACGGGTAATCTTTGAGCGGTGGCATTTCCGACCTTCCTTTCCCTGCGACTCACCAACAGACGAGCCCGATTCGATGAGGATTCGCTCGCCGTTCGCTGATTCAAGCAGGATAAGTGAACGGGTAACTGTTGGTGATGATGTCTCGTGAATGCTTTCAGCAATGTCTCGCCAGATCGCATTGCAATCTGTCATGCCCTTGCAGCCACGTCGCTCCAATATGCTGCCGCTCAAGTGTTGGCAATTGCTCAACTCGTTGCCGGTTGTTCGTTTTCCATCGGCTGGCGCCATTGGGTGAATGAAAAACAAACAACCGACAAGAACTCATGAGGACTATGCCAAAATCGAAGACTCCAAACGCAACGGCCGAATCCACCAGGAAACCAATTCGAACCCGACGATTAACATCAAAGGCCCAGCCAGCGTTTGAAGACACCTTTATTCGCGAAACTCGGGTGAGCTACATCCACAGCCTGCAGGCCCTGTTCAAAATCAGATCAGCGTCCGACGTCGCCACGTTCGTTCGATCGATTCTCACAGACAACAGCCGCGAACACTTCGTGGCCATGTTTCTCGACGCAATGCATCAGGTGACAGCCTATTCCATCGTCTCCATCGGCACGGCCAACTATGCCGTTGTCACGCCACGCGAAGTCTACCAACGAGCCATTGTCACCGGTGCCATCGCCATCGCCGTTGCTCACAACCATCCCTCCGGCTCACCTCTGCCGAGTGACGAAG
Source organism: Planctomycetaceae bacterium (assembly GCA_046349695.1). Taxonomy (GTDB): domain Bacteria; phylum Planctomycetota; class Planctomycetia; order Planctomycetales; family Planctomycetaceae; genus SXXK01. The sequence goes on from JAXMBV010000033.1 coordinate 42,008, forward strand.
ATCACAAAGTCACTAGGCGACTCTTCGAATCCGGTGTGCTGCTGGGGATCAAGCTCCTTGATCATGTCGTCGTCACGGATAATGAACACTACTCATTCAGCGAGAACGGCGTCCTGTGAAGGACGCTCGATTGGCACGATACTACCGCTTGGCACAGCCGAAAGAAGTTGCTCTCTAACTATTCCAGTGGTAGAGTCGCGGCCATGAGCACAGTCATTGAAGAAGTTGAAGCGTTTCGACAGTACGTCCTGAGCATTCTCGGACCGACTCTACAAGCGCATCGCTCAAGGATTTTTTCAGCGGTGGTACGCGTCTCGCCTGCCCGAGGCGGAGTTGGAGCAAAGTCTGCAGACGTTGAGACGTGGGTTGGCAAATGCCGATGCCGATCGTCTGGTAGATGCTGATGTGGCAATTCACGAAACGCGTGCTCGACTGACGTAGAGATTATGAAATGCCTGTGCACCTCGCACCGACGAAACGCAACAACACTGAACGTGGCTGCGCCCGTCTTTATTCCAGCCAGTTTTCAATCCGTAATCCGGAGATGCTGGAGAAGTCGCGAGTGTTGGCGGTCAGCAAGACGCAGTCGAGGGACACCGCAATAGAGGCAATTTTGAGATCCATCGAACCAGCGCGGTTCTTCTGCCAGCGGAAATGGCGAAACGTTGACGCCGCCGCACTATCGAACGGCAGAATGGTCCAGAAGCTGAAGAATTCAATCAGCCCTGTCAATTCTGAGTAAGCAGGGATCTGTTTCTCAGGGTCTGAAAACCGGTTGATCTCCGCCAGCCAGCCCCTCAACTGTTCTTCAAGCGTAATGGCAGTCGTGGCGAAATCCTGATCGACGGAATCGGCCATCCGTTCAGCCAGCTTCATGAATCGGCCGTCTCTGGCATACTTCAGCACCGTGAGGTGATCGGTATCCAGGATGATCATGCGGCACCCTGTTCGCGGTCCTGCTGCCGTACCAGTTGCCCGGCCTTGTCGATTTGCTGCATGACCGGGTGATCATCGAACATACCGAGACTTTTTCGCCAATCCTTGGTCGAAGGACTACGCGCAGATGACGACTGAATCCTCATCAAAACGGATTGCATTTGTTGTTCGAGCGTTTGAATTCGCTGTTCCAGTGGCGTGTCGGACATCGGAAATCTCCGGTTCAGTTCATATCGAGGCGCTTGAACATTTATAAGCAGGATACGAAGTCCAATCGGCGGCGGAAAGGGAGATTTGCGGGACTTCATTGTTACCTCTGCTTCGGTTCGTCACATGCCCCATCTTCACAGCCAGCGATTTCGCCACGAAAGAAACAACAGTCCGCCAAAGAGCAAAATGTCGCCTCCATCTGGATACAGACGAATCAAATCGATGATTGGCAGTGCGAGCAGAAAGTACGGTATCGCAGTCATGAATCAGGCCGCCTCCACCATGCTTGTAGTCGGTTGGACGTCCTGTTCTGGTTGCACGAAGACCGGCACTGGTGTTCGCCTGAGTTTCAGTGCGGCGTGGGGAATGACCTCGAAGTTCTGCTGCTTGCGGCGTTCGTTGACGGCTCGGAGGATGTTCAGCAGCTGGCGTCGGATTGGGGCATATCGGGCGAAGGGGATCCGAGCGAACTCGGAGGCCAGTGTCTCTGCCGATCGATGCATGGCAAGATTCAGAAAGCGATCCTTGAGGACCTGATACGTGTAATCGTCAAGGCGAACGTGAGCGTGCCATTTTGGTAACGCGACGCCAGCAGGCGTGACTCCGGCTCGGCGGTACGAGATTGAATAGCCATGGAATCGGATCGGATTCCGTCGGCAATCTCGGAGATGTTCGCCCTCGCCGCCTTTGGCCGATGGCTGCTTCAAGGCATGGTGGCCTTCGCTGACCATCAGGATGAACCACCGCTGGTATCGCAGGTAGTGGGCGTTCGCGACGCCTCGCTGCTTCCGACTTCGACGCTGCCATTCGCTGACTTCGATGCCATACTTGGCGATGAGTTTCCGATCAATCTTGCCGGGATCTTTACCGTTCGGGATCGAACCGGTGACGTACCAATAGAACCCATGTCGCAGGTAACTTGCCGCGATGAGCTGCACGACGGCTTCCGGTGATTGAGCTTCGTATCGATATGTCATAGTCCTCCTTGTTGTTGTGATGTTTCTCCGTAACGCTCCTCTGCAGCACGACCGGTTTCACGTCGTAATGCGTAAATCCTCGCCAATCTGAGATAGACCGGCCCACAAAAAGAGAGGTTGATAGGCTCAACCCCCCCAAAAGCCAGAAAACCATGTTCGGCAACCTTGTGCTCGTTCGTGCGTGTCGATCGAGACCCAGACAAAGGGTCTGCAGATCTACCCGCACAAATGGCTACAAATCGCGTCTACAAAAGGCGCCCGTGCTTTCGCACTGCCTTCCCTTGGTGCAGCCGCACAATTCATAGCACCCGAGTACAACCTCTCCGACGTCACCCTCTTGCGTCCGTTGGACGCAACTCGGGTATCCGCCATCAGTCTGCCGTTTCAAGAGATCACTCCTCCCGGATTGGTCTCCTGAAACTGCGAGTTGCTGCCTGCCACGGTTGACGCATTGGCTGGCTCCCACGACGGAGAGCCAGCCACGTGCGACACGTTCAATGATGGAGCTTTTCCCAAAGATCACTGCTGCCGGATTCTCAGGTTACGTCGAAACGCAACGCGATTTCCTACAGCAGCATCTTTAGATACTGCTCCTCAGTCCTTTCGTCTTCACTCCCAGAGGCATCACCCTCTGATCATCGTGAACGGGTCATGACTGCCAGCCACGCTTCGTCGAGATGCTTTCAGCCTCCGACGACGTTCGATCGTTCGACCGAACCACCGTCTCGCTCCCGCGAGATTCTACTCAGACCACTCTCCCCCTCTGCGGTGTTTGAATCACGTGGTCGACAGGACCACGCACCGAGATCGCTACTCCCGGCTACCACAGAGGCTCCAGCGTTAGTTCCTGAACTTCTTCTACTGGTTCACGTCGTTGGAAGGTTTTACCCTTCAGACCGTTCTGGTGTGTTCAGGTCTCCCGACCTGTCACAGTTTCCCGCATGGGCACGGCACTTGACTCGGGTTCGAACTCACGTTCGGATGACAGTATTCGCTCCCGATGGTCGCTTGTCGAAAGACAAGCAACACATGCGAAGCGACTATCAATATCCCCAGTCACAAGGCATAGCCTGCGGATTTCCCCCTACGAAGACAGAAGATTGGGGTAACCACGGCTGACAATCCGTCAGCACTCAGAACGGCGTTCCACGGTTTGGCACCGTCTCCCAGTAAAATCACTGACAAGCCCTCCCATACCTGTTGAGGTTGGGCCTTTCATGGTTGAGCTATTCACGGTCGGACGTTTAATCCGATCCCCGAGGTTGTCAGCCCCGGTGTGGTCTGTCGCCAGACTCACAGCTCCCCACGTCAGCACGGTTGAACGAACTCGCCATGACAGCAAGCCCATGAGCCCCCGTGACGGGATTCGGCAATCCATTGCCACACCCGCTTCGTTCAGGACGGCTCAGAATCCACGGCGTCGATCTCGACACCGGACCACTGAGCATGTCCGCCTCGCCCGAATTCAAAATGAAAAGAACAATTCACGATTCGTGCCTGTAGCTCGATCTGTCTCAGATCGAGAATTCGCCCTCGTCGGATCACAACAGTCGCATCACCGTACAGTCTCACTTTGTCATCACGACAAGCGAACAGCGGGAGCAGCTTCCTGCATTCCGAGCGGTGGCTCGAATCGGGTCAAGGGCTCTCAGCCCTTGCTATAGGATAGAACGCTGGGATTACTCCGAGATATGTGTGGCTCACAAACTGAGTGAGTCACACGATCGGTTTTAGGCCAACGAGCCTCCTTTGAACTGGGCGAGCACCTCTCGATGCGGACCCAGCTCGAAGAGCGGCAGTAAAGAAAGGAAGCGATCCTTTCATCTCTTAGGCTGGCTGATGAAGCCAACTTTACCGAGACCTGCCCGCTCCATCATTGAACGTCAGCATGTTGTCCTTAGCCGATGCGTATTCGCAATCGGTTTGCCGGACAACGGCATTTTGCCAGAGCTTAACGACCGGCAAATCTCACGATTCGCCTACAGCTCGCTTGTGCCACAGTTCAGGCAAAAAGTCACGCGAGGGTGTCCGATCTCGAACACAAATCTTGACCCGGCCCCTGGACAATTCCCCGAATACCGTGATATGTAGACGGGAATTGAAAACCATGAAAGGAGTCAACAATGAACGAGACCAAAAAGAAACCAACCACCGCCCCAGTCAAAACCATCCGCCACGGAGCCATCGCCGCATCCATCTGGAAACGCCAGGCCACCAGCGGCTTTGAGTACTTTGACTTCACCGTCAGTCGCTCATGGAAAACATCCGCCACAGGCAAAGAAGGCTACTCCAGCAGTTTCTTCGCCCGCAACGCCGAAGACCTCCACGCCGTGATTCAAGAAGCCGCCAACTGGATGGAAAGCCAGCAAGCCAGCCTGCAGGAAAACAACGACTTCAAGAACCAGACGATTTTGCAGAAAGCCGCGTAAAGCGAAATGGGCCGCCTTTCCGTGGCGACCCTCGGCATCTCCGCAATTCTCATTCGAGAGCCCAACCCATCGATTGACTTGCTGCAATCGATGTTACGACCTGCAGCTCTGGAAGAATAACCGCGTCTGCAGGAGCGGGAGGCGCTGGTGCCGGATCGACGTATTCATCAAAATGCAAATCTTGTTGATCGAGAGTTGCGCCGCCAGCACGGACCTTCAGATACTCCGAGATGTCTGTACCCGGTGCAACAGTTGAGGTGTGTTCCACATAGCTCCGCTGCATTTCCGTACAAACGATCTCCTGACCATTCGCATCAATGAAGGTTCGCTGTCTCGGAACCAGCTCTACAGTTTGATACCGAATCATGAAAGAACCATCGTCGTTCGTCTGAATCACTGCATAAGGGATACAGTCCGAAGTAAATTGCTCCAGAGGCTTTTGGTCTCCGGTGGTTTCACATGTCTCAAGAGCAGGCTGACAAGTTCCGCAACCTGAAACAGCGAGGCCGAGAATAGCGGTAAGAAGAATGTGCGTTCGCATCGGGAAAATCTCCACAACTCACAGAACAAAAAAGATACGCGACCGCCGCATCCGCAAGCACTTCATCTCGACCAGCTCAATCCCACGGATCGAGTTGGTCAGTGTCATTGCAGATGCGTGTCATAGAAGAGACGAGAAATCATCATGCAGTCTGCGCAGGCGATGGATTATTTGCTGCAACGGAACTGAAACCATTCGCAACCGATACTCGAGACGCTGAAGAACCCGAGGATCTTTGGACCGTCAGAGCCAAGAGTTGCGGCATAGCCAGCAATCATTCGTGAGTGCGAGGTCGACCGGAGCATGGTTTCACCGAGTAACCTACCGGACTGGGGACTGGCTGCCGTCGGGAGTCTTTGATTGTATCACGGCGTCAAGGTCCGTTCGCCGTGGGCTCACTGCTGCTTTGCCTGCGGCAAAGGCTCCACCTTGACTTGCCGTGTTGTTGAAGCCCTGTGGGCCGACGGCGGGCCAGATGGCACAGTCAGTGCCTCAACGAACAACAACGCTGACCATGCTGAGGTCAGCACAACAACACGGAGAAACATCATGATGAAACGAGAAGAAGCAATGAAGATGGCAGAACAGAAACTACAGGAACTGGCTCAGGCATTGGAGCAGGGACGGTCGAAGGTGCTGGAAGATTACCTGGCGGCAGTGGCGAGATTGCACAAGTACAGCTTTCGCAACCTGATGCTGATTGCTTCGCAATGTCCAGAGGCAGTGCATGTCGCTGGGTTCCACACATGGAGATCGATGGACCGAACAGTGAAGAAAGGAGAAAGCGGGATCGCGATACTAGCTCCGCTCATTCGACGGGCAAGCAAAGAGGACCGATCCGCAGTCAACATCGGAGCACGAGCCGATGCACAGGAAGCCAAGACGGACGATTCCAGTGATCCAATGGGATACAGAGTAGTCTACGTCTTTGATATCAGTCAGACCGATGGTAAAGACTTTTCTCCTGTGACAGCGATTGCGAATGCAAATGCTGACGCTTTGAACAGGCTCGAGTGTGTCTGCGAACAACTGGGAATTGCGGTGGAAACAGCAAAGTTGAGTTGGGGAACACATGGGGTCTCAAAGGTCGGACGAGTGCTGATTCAGGAGGGGCTCAGCGAGGCAACTCGATTCTCCACGCTGGCTCATGAAGTCGCCCATGAATTGATGCACTCTGAACAGGATCGAAGTTTAGGGCAGTTGTCGACGCGACAGATGGAAGTCGAAGCGGAAGCCGTGGCGTTTGTTGTCTGTACTGTCCATGGGATTGACTGCCGTGATCAGTCTCGCGACTACATCCATCTGTACAATGGCGATGCGAAACTGCTGTTGCACTCGATGAATCGGATCCAGCAGACAGCGGCAAAGGTTCTCGACTTGATGCAAGAGCCACGTCGAGAGGAGAAGCAACACTCGCACACTATCGATGAGGACACGAAGGCTCAGGCTATTGCGGCGTAGAGCAGACAATGATTTCATCAAGGGCCGGTGGAGGCGATTGTGCTTCGCCGGGCTCTACAACAGAACGCAATGCCCGTCGGCAGAGCGACGGGTTTACGGTACTGCCCATCCTCAATGCGGGCAGGAGCGAATCCCGCGACGTGTTGCTGAGATGCTGGGGAAGCCATGGATAGCGAGCGACTTGCCGAGGCGGAATGATTGCCGCTGGCGAGGAAAGCTCCATTTCACGGATGCTGTGTCGCTGCGACCGCGATGCTTTCGGGAAGATGCCACTGCGACGGCGTGGCGAATGACGCCATCATTGGCGGAATGCAAAAGGTGAAGCCAGACGGCGTTGGACTCGTTCCGGGGTCTCTGCCACCGATCCCGTTCCGGGTGGAAGTGTTTGGCTTGCCGTTCTCTCGCTCGCCATCGGTCGGCCTTTGATCGCTTCGAGCAACTGCGTGCCAGCCGCTTCGCTGCCTGTCACTTGTTGCACCCGCTGCGCTCTCTTCGCTTCCGTCGGCCGCCCGTGGCTCGCTTTCCTCCTTCAAGGTGTTGCGTTTTCCATCGGCTGCGCCACCGTGGTGAATGAAAAACACAACACCTTGAATGGAGGAAAAAACATATGGCAAGCAAACCAATCTTCTCACACCGATTGAACAGAATCGAAGTGGCAATCTGGAAGAACGAGTCCGACGAAGCCGTCTGGCACAATATCACCTTTCAGCGAACCTACCGCGATGAACAGGGCGTCATTCAGAATACACCCGGCTTTCGCATGAACGATCTTCCCGCAGTCGCATTTCTCGCGGTCAAAGCGTACGACTATCTGGCATCCATGGAAGAATAGTTCGCTTCCCCGAGCGGTGATTATTCACCCCCCAATCTCAGCAGTCGCTTCCGGGCGACTGCTGTTTCCGCAGCCTCTTAGCAACACCTCGCAACCCGCCCACCCGGCAAACCTCCCTGCCCATGACCTCCGCACGACCGCCGCTTCCGTGAGATCCCATCGCAGTGTCGTGCTGCTCAGCCGACTCTCTTGACTACATCTGGTCTTGTTACCGTGTCGCAAGCTGATGCGTCTTAAGAAAGTGCGACTGAAGTATGATTTTGCGGTACAGTTCAAACGCCTTGCCACCTTTTGCAGAATGTTGAAGGTACAGCCGACGAGTCATCTGCTCCGCTTTCTCCAACGCTTCCGTTTCGAAGGCATCCTGCTGAGCCGGAGACAATGACTCCCAGAAGGCGATAAAGGCTCGCTGTCGGGATTTGTCTCGTTCGGCGGCGTGACGCTCTCGTTTCGTGCGAAGTTGCTCGTCTGCGGCTTTTGTCGCCTTCTGACGCTTGGCTGCCTCTTGCTTTGAGGCCAAACTCACGAAGCCGGGCGGGAATGTGATCGCTGCGGGGTTTCTGATGGATTGAATCAAGAATCCCGGACCGCGAGACTGCCCCTTGCTGTTGTACCAGTCATAAAGCTCCAGCATCTCCTGAATCCTGCTCGACGGATGCGACACTGACAATTCCTCGGCAGACGCTGGTCCGATTCCGCGTTTGATCAGTTCTCGCTCGAGATCCTGAGGGTTTGCTGTGGGAATTGTTGCGGGAGTTGACAAACTGGATGTTGATAACGTGGGCTGAAGATGTTCAACCACAACTCGCTGCTGCTTTGAGCGACGCTCGAACACACCCATCCATTTGCCGACTCCGTCTCTGCGAAAGCGATCTTCCGGCTGCCTTGGTTTCAGATCCCAGAGGTGTTCAAGTTCCTGAATGCCTTTCAGCAACGTGCGCTTCATCTGGGCCGTGTTGTAGTTTCCAGTCAGCCGAACTTTTCGCAGTGCCAACTCCTGAAGGTCAATCTCAACTCGACTGCTGTGGTAGAACCGCTTGTCGAGAAATCGATACAGGCGTTTGGCCACGGGACTTTTCAGCCGACAGTAAAGATTCCAGTCCAGTTGCTTGAGATACCCCGACTGAAAACTGCGGAAGAAGACGTCGTTCCAGAGAAACCGTGAACATCCGGGAGCAGCCTTGCCCTGCAAGACTTCACGCTGGTAGATCACAAGAGTGTCGAAGACACCGAAGTCCCGATTGACCCAGCTTTTTTGTGCGTGATCGTAGAAGGCTCGATCGGAGAAAATCGAAAGTCCCTTCCAGCGACGAAGCGAAGTCGCGACTCGTTCGTAGTTGCGAGTCTCATCGGCCCAGCCGAGCAGCCGCAGGATCTCATAGCGACTGAACGAGACTTCTCGCGTTGAAAAGTCATTCAGCCGACTGAGCTGAATACAGGCCAGCAGAACGTCATCGTCTTTGGACGTCGGCAGTCCGAATCGGTCGGAGCCCGAGATTGTCAGTCGTCGTGGCAGATACCGATTTTGGTCCCGATCGAAGACGGTGTCTTCCAAAACGACGGTTTTGGTTCCATCAAGGAATCGGTCAGAAATCGCAGACAGCGGGAACTCGGCGAGGTTGAGCTCATCCACGGCGGAGTCCATTGGCTGGTTGTGGTGTTTTTGTGTGAGGGTGCCTGATGAGTTTTCTTTCACGCATTCTTCATGTTCGACAACAACCTCCCTGTGCTGTTGTTTATTACTTTCAATAACAAATTAGGGGGGCGAATTTCGGCAGTGGTTTCAGCCACTTGCGACCGGAAAAGATGTTTCATTGTCCGGTAATGGGGCCTCAAAACGTGTTTCAATGTCCGGTAAACCGTGTTTCATTTCACGGTAGCTCGGCCATTGAAAGGTGTCTCATTGTCCGGTACTTCGTGGGTGTCCCACGGAAGTCGTATCAACCTTGCCGTCTGGAAAACTCGCTCCTCCATTTGTTGTTCTGGAACATCTCAGGTTCCAAGGTTTTGCGCAAGAAAAATCTGCAATCGTGCTGGCATGCCTGCTGGCTTGTAGGTCGATCTGTCTCAGATCGACGTGGGTACAGTACCTGAGCCAAAGCCCAGTGCGGAAATGAACGCTGACGATGAATGTCGAGATAGCTGCGGCCTCGTTCAGCGTTAATAGGCACCGCCGACCTGAAGACAGGTCGGCCTACAGAAGTCGCCTAAGAAAAAAATGCTTGCCAGCTTACCGGCAATCGTGCTTTATTGCCGGCATGATTATTTCATTGGTAAATTCAAAAGGAGGAGTCGGCAAGTCGACGCTGGCAGGCAATCTTGCTGGCTGGATTGCTGACCATGGGCAATCCGTCATTCTGGCGGACTGTGATACTCAGCATTCGTCCAGCGAATGGATAGTCGAAGCACTTCCCAACATTCAGATCGTTCGACTGGCCAACGCGGATGCCGTGCTGGATGAACTTCCGGTGCTCGCACAGGAAGCCGACTTCGTCATCGCTGATGGCCCCGGCAGCCAGACAGAAACAAGTCGAGCCCTTCTGATGTGGGCCGATCTGGCCATCATGCCCTGCAAAGCCAGCATGTTTGAAGCCCGGGCACTCGACAAAAACACGGCCTTCGTTCGGCAGGCGCAGGCTATCCGCAAAGGTCCGCCGGAAGTCATCGCGGTGCTCAGTATGGTCGGACGCGAATATCGGCTGACTCGCGACATGCGAGACGCAGCGGCCGCACTTGGCCTGCAGATTGCCGAAACGCCGATCACACTGCGGCAGGCTTACGCTGATGCACCCGGTCAAGGCACCTTCGTCTGGAACATGGGCTACCACGCCAAAGGTGCCGCCGAGGAAATCAATCGGCTGTTTGCGGAATTGTTTCCTGACATCGCGGAGCTTGACGCCAAATTCGCCGAGGGAAATCGAACAACCAGAAAACTGCAAAACACAAACCAAGGAGGGTAACGAACAGCTATGGCCGAACGACGCACACTATCTCAACGGGTGCATTCTCCCGTTCACACAAATCCGGAGGCAGTCCGGGCCTTTGTCACTCAGGAACCACACTCAATGCCAGCCGCTGGTCCGCCATCACCGCAAACGCCGTTGCCATCAACTAACAACACATTCCCGGTCGGCCTGATTCCGATCACAGTCCGACTCAGTCCTGAAATCGCCGGAGCCCTGAAACGAATCTCGCTGGAGCGCCAATTGGCCCGAGCGGATTATTTCAGCCAGCAGGAAATTGTGGAACGCGCACTCAAGGCGTGGCTTCAACAAAACATGGCTTCAGCCGCGTGAGTCACGCCACCGATATCGGTCTGAACGATTGACCCTGGTCACTCTCCGATATGGAACGGAAACGAGTGAAATCAAAACCTCATGAATGCATGGCATTCCGAGAAATTGCTTCCTCGTTTCCGGCCAGGCGAGTTTCATCCACGTTCGTTAGATTTCAGTGGGGGAACGGTTCACACTGCCAGGAATGCCAAAACAAGCCCACTATCCCCCGTCGATCATACGGGACTCTTTGCCTGAGTAATTCGTCAGACAAACAGACCCGCATGACTCGTGAATGGACTTTGCTTGCAATCTTCCGATTGCTCACAAAATAGCGGACACCGAAATAACCTTCTCTTCTTCACTCGTCTCCTACAAACGCTCAGCGGCAGCGTTCCGAGCAAACGATCGTTAGATTCGTTATGACGACGAATGTGGATAGTGTGAGGTAGAACCCTGAGCTCGGTTGTGAGTTCAGTTTGCGTAGCGGCTGAAGTCGCCCTCAACCGCATCACGGTTCAGGCTGTCGATTGCGGATCATGCTCGACTGTTCCGTCGGCGACTGAACATTCTCGACCGATCCTGAAGCGGGGCCTGGTCTTTCCCGGAGCAATTGCTCCGAAGCCGCGGTGGTCCCGCCCCGCCACACCGCCGCAACTTCACTTCGCAGAAGTTGCAGTGGTGTTCCCCTTGATCGATCCTGCCAGTAAGCAGGGCTCTGTTTTCCTGGGAGTGTGCTCACCGGCTGAACGCCGACGAGCACACTCCGCCCTGAACGGGCCGCGCCGACCGGCTTAGGAGCCGGTGCGGCTTTTCGGGCTGAACGCCCTCTTCGGTGTTTGCTGGGACGCAAACACCTGGATCGATGCCGCATGGGGCGGCATGCGATCCCTTGGCTCCGCTGGACGCTCCGCCCCCCACACTACGCTGTCGCTTCGTGCGGGTCCCCCCAAAGCGGCCTGCGGCCGCACTCAGCCCGTTCGGCTGCGGAGAACCTGAATACAGCCAACGACCAAAGCGGCCCGAAACGCGATTCCCGCCGGCACGCCTTCATCGCCATGGGCCACCAGTCCACTATGTTCTGCCCCAAAATCAGCAAGCCGCTTTTTCACGAAAACCTGAATCTTCCGCGCAGAATCATCCGGGCGATCCGTTTCCTTTGTGTGTTCTCTGCCGCTCAGGGGGACAGGATTGATCCTGCTTCCCATGATTTTTGTACCCGTTTGGTCATTCACATGAACAACGCAACCAATTCTGAAGTACCCGAAGCGATTCAGCTCCTGCTTGACGGACGAGTGTTTCCCGCCACTGCCCCTGCTTCTGGACCGTTGACCCATCCCCGGATTCGCCAGCTTCGTACAACGGCCGCGGACGAAAACCTTCCTTCGCGGATATTTGATTCCCTGTGGCCGCAGCTCCCGTGGGCAACAGAAACTTCCGAAGTCGACAGCCGCGAGAGAACCGCCAGACTGTATGCCGAAAGTCTTCGTCAAATTCGGCTGTACGAAGAAAGCTACGATCAACTGATTCGGCGCGTCTGTGAAGCCAATCTTGAATTTCGATCCGGCGATGACATGCACTCCCGGGATTCTCAGCGGGCCGCGAGCCTGGCTCGACACGACACACTGCCATCGATGTATCGGGAGACTGCCACGGAATGGCCGCCGTTGAAACCAATCTCTGACGCCGACCTCATGAGCCAAGGACAATCCGTCTATGTGCCGCTGCTTGAACAGTCGCTAAAAGACGAGACTCGTGGCTTCGTGGATCACCTGTTCTTCGGATTGTCGAATCTTGTAGATCGTCAGCACTGTGGTCTTGTGGAATGGTTTCCTAATCACTGCTGCCGCTACCACTTTTTTCGACAGGTGATCTGTCCGCTACCACATTATCTGGCGGACGCTGGCGACGCTGACTTGAGTGATGATGCCGATGATGATGCAGACCGATCAGTGAATGAATCCTCCGGCGTCCGGTATGACGTATTCCCGCATGATGTCGTATTGGCCCGCCATGAGCACGAACTCATACAAGCCATCCGCACATCTCCCGGCAACTCTCGAGTGGTCATTCCGCAAAAGGTGCGTGACGTAATCGACGCGATTCCTGCATGGCTCTATCCGTTTGTGGAGATCATTGATGGAACGCTGGTGCGAGAAAGGATTGTGGAGAGACGTCAGAAATCGCTTGAGTACCGAACGGTTCATGAAGAACCGACAGCGGACCCTGACCCCGGTCTGATCCTTGGACCTTTTCTGCTCTGTGGCTGGGGGCCGAAAGAGATTACCGTCGAACAGGATCGACAGAGAGAATTGACGCCGGAATCCACCCCGTCGCCACTCCATGCCCAGCTCACAGCGATGAAGATTCTGACTGCGATTCTGTTGTTCTTACTGATGGTCTTCCTGCTTTCGTCACGGAAGAGTTCGACTTCCGTTCTGCTGCTCTTTGTTTTCAGCGTTGCCACCACCGCAGGCGTTTGGCATACGGTCTGGACGAAACGACGACTCGACTCACCAGAAGCATCGTCGCTTGAGAATGGACTATTCGCCTCGGCGGCCGCCAGTGCATTCCTGACCGCCGAATGTGCATTCTTCGCCCTGACCTCCGGTGCATGGTGGCCCGTCAAGTTCCTGACCCTGGTCACTCTTTGCACATGGACTGCCGGGATCGTGCTGAGGTTCACCAAAACAAGAGTTCTCTGAATTCCGTCAGTCCCATTTCACAACAAAGAATAAGACATGGACTACCACACGTTCTTATTGAAGATGCTTCCAGGACAATCACCTTATCGACTACACGTGATTGTCGTTGGAGCGCTGCTGGTCGTTGGGTCCGTGATGTACGCCAGCGTCTACAACTGGTCGAACCAGCAAGCCATCGAAGTCGCTGATTCCGAGCCTGCGGCTGATTCGCCCAGATCGGAATCCTCGTATGCAGTTTCCACGCCTTCGGCCGCCTATCCTCCTGCCGAGGATTATGAGCCGTCCGAAGACACGCGACTTGCTGACGAACGATTCGAAGAGCAACAACGGATTGTCGAGGCGCAGCAGCAACAGCTCGACGGCCTCGCCAACTCCGGCAGGGCCGTGCAGAAGGCTCGCCTTGTCAGATTTCAATCGAAAGCCAAGTCCGTCAACAGTAGCCTTGTGCAGCTTCGCGAAAGCTTTGACACCTGGGAAGAACTCCGAGTATCTCTGGAGGGCTCGGAGGCGGGTCGACGCATTGTCGGGAGTGAACCGCACTTTCAAATCGTGCAGGAGCTATGGGCAAAGTCACGCCCTTCCGCCGACCAGATCAGTGGCTGGGAAGCAGAAGTTCAGGCGTTAACGGAGAACGTCAACGAAGTTCCGCAGGACGGATCGACTCTTCTGGAAGAGGAACATCTGGAGGCTGTGGAAGAACTCGCCGAGACACTTGCGACAGAATCCAATTCGCTGGCTGAGCAGGTACGGATGCTGAAACTGATTCAGCAGGAGACTCTCAGTTTTCCCGCCGGAAAAATGACCCTGGTCACTGCGATGGAATCGGACAAGCTGGAGCAGCAAAAGTCAGAAATAGAAATGCTGCGGCGATCTGCCGAAGAAGCACGCCGGAAAGGTCTTGAGAAGCGGGCCGCCGAGATCGCGAAAGTCGAGGAAGACCTCGCCACCGCAAAGGCCAATGATGAACTGGCACAGAGACAGTTCGAAAAGAAGCAGTTGGAAGATGCGAATCGCATGGCGGCAGAAGAACGGGAACGCCAGGAGGTCGAGAAGCGACTAGAAGCGGAAATGGCCCGCGATATGAACGAGATCAGGGGACTGCTCCATGCCTACACATCCGACGGCTACGCGTATCGACCTGATGACACTAAAGGACCAGTTTCTCTGTCGCTGATTCGCAGCAGTGGCGGCCTCAAGAAGACTCGCAATGGACTCCAGTCGCTGTTCTTTATTGCCCGAGGAAACAGCGACCGAGATCCTGGGGGGCTGCCCGAAGGAGTCGGCGGGCACATTGCCAGCGCGACGCCACTGGAGCCCATTGAGCGGGCTCAGGAACTGCTGATCAAGTACGGTGATCTCATGGTGAAAAAGGGCATGCTAGCCCCTTGAAGAACGACTTCCGTAGCCCGTCATGAGGTCAATTCTGGCCGATTCAGACGCGGCACCTGAACCGGCCACTTGCCTGACCCTCTGAGAGTCCATGCTGGGTGCCGGCAGCAACGCCTCCCGGACGATGTTCATGAGGTTTCGTCCGAGAAGTGTCAGCAGTGCGTGTGCCATGACAATTGCCCTCACACTTACAGTTTCGTCGCGGAGCATTCGATGCCATTCATCCTGATTCGAGGTCGACACGTTTCCTATCTTGATACTCTGTTTATTGGGCGGAGAAAGTACTTCCTGCTGGAGCAATTCGGACAGGACGAACGGGAAAGCTACAAGGCCTTCGACCCGAGAAGTGGACCGGGCGGTCAATACTTTCTGGTCCGCCGATTACCTCGGGACAGCTCCGAACAGCAGCTTCGAGTCCTGGCTCGACTCAAGGTGCAAAGTCTGCCTCGGGTCTGGGAGTGGCAGCGAAATCGTGATCAGATTGATGTCGTCCTGACATGGTTTGATGGGATTCCTTTGAACGTGGCCCTCCAGCATATTGCCGATCAACGGCGGCCTCTCATGGACCCGGGCCACGTGGTGCGACTGATCTCCGGACTGGTTCAGGATCTCTCTTTCCTGCACCGAAAATTGCAGATTGTTCACGGTGATCTGCAGCCCGCCAACTTGCTGATCTCCGATAACCCCAGCCGACTACATCTGATTGATTTCGGCAGCGCATGGACGACCGACTGGGGCACACGCCGCAGTGATGGCGACGGGCATCATCGTTCGTATGCGGCACCCGAGCTTCAGTCAACAGCAGGTCGCCCCACACCGGCATGCGACCAATTCTCGGCGGCCGTCATCGCCTTTCAACTGCTGACTCAATCTATTCCATGGGGCGGACTCGGAGGCAAGGCCGGCCGTCCGGAATTCATGACCCGGGTCAGTTCCACCGTTTTGAAACCTCCGAGCCAACTCTCAACAGAGTGTCGCAGACTGCCAGACTCGTTGCGGAAAGCGCTGGACGATCTGATTTTGACCAGTTTGGCATTGGAGCCTGCCCGCCGGATCACCAACTCACTGGACTGGCAGAATCGGTGGCGTGACTTGTGGCAGATGTTTCGTCAGCCGCCTGTAGTCTCCCCGGGAGCGATCTGGCTGACCCGGGTTATTGACTGGTTCGAACATCGCGCGCGATGAAATCTTCAATTGGGGCGGCCATGGCGGAGACGTTCGGAATCTTCGTGCGGCGGGCACCAATGGAATCGATCGCCACAGGGGCTGTGGAACTGAGCAAAGACTGACCCGTTTGACCGCAGACCATCGAACGGGACAGGACGCAGGACCTGGTCAAAACGTTTATGCTCCGAAACTCCGGGGCGCACTCGGCTCGGGCGTCCAAGAGGACAGTGTCGACAGCAGTTCGCATCAGGCTGCGGTGGATGGCTGGGCGATACTGAATACTCGGCCAGCATCGTGGCTGCGGATTCCATCGACTTTTGCAGCAGTGCCTTCAATTCCCGTGTGATAGGAATGAGGTCACATTCATAAGTGCCTCGATAGAGAATGATCCCAAACGGTGAACTGGCTGTCTCACAGGCTTCGATCAAATGACAGTAGGCCGCCAGTCGAACAGCATGCGACGCCCCATACGATTCCTTTCCGGCGGGTCTTTGGATAACGGGAAGGCATCGGGCATGGGACGATCGCAGCACGCGCCAAGGCTGCCCACGAAGAGTCTGGGTCGGAGTCGTCATCGACTCACGGAGTTTCACGCAGTCGAATCCCGCCTTGCGAAGCGACCACCAACTCACACGCATGCGTTCTGTTGGCGTCAGATCGCTGGAAAGTACCGGCGATGACCGATAATCAGACAGCGACTTGCTGACTGACACAAACTGGCGCAGCGCCTCCCATGTCTCAACACCCCCCCACAACGCTGGCAGGGCCACAATGCCGACGGCGATCCACGACCACCACGAGGCCATCAGCACCAGCAGCAAACCGATTATCAGAATCAGACTCATCAGTTTCAGGTGTTGCCAGCGCCTCTCGTATTCTGCTTCAAGCCCCCGTTCGTCGTAGTCGGTAAAAAAATCCAGCCTCGGCCCACGGCGTGGCTCATCGTCGTCGGCCTCAGGCGGTGATTCGTAGGCGATCAGTCCGGCGCGATGACAAAACACGGACTCGCCCAGAACTCGCACTCCGATTGGACCCAGGTATCCACGACCGGACGAACCCGTCGATTGCTCCGAACTGTCTTGCTGACTCATACGGTCACCTTGCTTTTCCATCGCTGCAATTCAGTCAGTAACGGTTCGATTGACTGTGGCCTCTCCGCCGCGACGGGGGCCAGACCGTTAAGAAACCACGCCACCATGCGTTTCGGCATCCCCGAACTTTCTAAGCACGCCTGCGCATCACTGTCATCTCGCACATTGCCACCAACACACGCCAGTGCCACCTTGGCCAGACTGTAAAAATCTGCGTTGCGTTCAAAGACGCCGCTATCGACTTCCGGAGCACGAAACGGATCTTCCGGCCAGTCAGACGACACAGAAGGACTGCCGTCCAGGAGCCGTGCTAATTCGAAGTCTGTCAGGACGGGTTCCAGTGTCCCATCGCGCAGAAGAACTTTCTGTGGTGACAGCTCTCGCATAATGACATCCGCAACATGTAATTGTTTCAGACCGTTGCAGATGCCGGTCAGGAGTCCTGCCAACTCGTGTGGTGACAGTTCCTGCGCCTCCAGGAGATCGTCCAGTGACTTTTCACCAATCCATTCATCAATCACCCACCAGTCATGATTCGTGAGACCGAAGTTGGCAGAGATATTGTGAACAATATTCGGGTGGTGCTTCAGTCGATCACAAACCGCTGAATGTCGCACCAGCTTTTCCTGCAGCGATTGACGCTGAGACGCTGCAACTCCCATGAGCGGATAGTTCTTTCCGCGAGCGAGCCGACCGGACAGATGTCGATGAGCCAATCGACAGACCACCACACACAAGCCATTGGAGGTGAGTCGCTGCTGGTCGAGGTAACCCTGTGGCTCCCATTCTGATGGTCCGGTAACCGGAGCAGTCGGTGGCGCCATTTTCAGATAAGACGGATCCGTTCGTGACAGCAGGCTTGCCAGTGGGACCTCCAGAAACGTCGCGAGTTCCTTCGCCTTGGTGACCTGGGTCCGACATCCTGACCGCCATCGCTTTATGGTCCGGAGAGACATTTCCAGCTTTATGCTGAGGGGTTGAATCGTCAGGCCTTTCCGCAGCATGTGACGTTCAATCTCGTTCCAGTCGAGATAGACGAACGTAGGAAAGGGCTCTTTCGTCACGGGAAGATTCTCCACTGAAGAATTCTGAATGCCACCAGAATGACACTCTTTGTCCTTTGATCCTCGGTCCAATCCCTCGCACCTGACCGCGGTATGTCTGCGGTCCGGTTTTTTACTTCTGTTTTTGCGAGGTGTGTATGAATCGAATGTTATCCGGATTCCTCGATCGTCTGGCGGAACGTCTGACCGCAGTGATCGCAGGAGTCGTCAGTTCCAGAGTGGAGAGTATAAGAGCAGTCGCTCAGGCAGACCAACAGTCTTCCCTGGAGGATCTCGCTCGACATTACGAATCCGAAGGAAAACTGGGCATTGCCCAGAGCCTTCGTGAACGATCGTCCCAGCTGACCTCGGTCAATCTGGCTGGGGATGCAGTCGATGTGATGCAGGCGGTAACTCGGGAGACTCCCGGATTGCCGGGGCCTGCGTCTTCCACCGCTGCCAGTCCTTCGACGCCCGCTCTGCCGGATTTTTCGGCTGTTCCGGCTCGTCCGAGGAAGAAGAAGCCAGCAGCGATGCTGACGGATTCGGCTTCGGACCCGATGGCGGAGTCAGGCTCATGAGCGCCGAGCTGCATCTGACAGAACGAGATCGCCTGCTGCTCCAGGCACTCGTTCTGAAAGTTCGGCTCTTCAGCCAGCGACAGATTGTTGAGCACTGGTTTGGGGACCTGTCCAACACGCGACGACGACTGAAGCGACTGGCCCACGCCCAGTGGATCCAGCGAATCGTTGTCCTGGCCAGACCCACACCGGAGCTTGAGTCACCGCTGTTTTCGTGGCGGCCGGGCCATGCGGCGCCGGACTGCGGACAAGTGGCCTGGCAGTGTCAGCAACGCTGGAGACGCCGACCGGCCCGTCAATGCGTGGCATGGATTGCGACCGAGCAGGCGTCGCAAAGGTTTGGAGGAACAGCTCGTGGTTCCCTGCGTCATCCGACGCAGGCGACCCACGATCTCGGAGTGGCTCAGGTCTGGCTGAGATTCCTTCAGGCCAATCCAGCACTCGCTGCCGCATGGCATGGAGAGGATCTTCTTGCCAGCACACGTCGTGGTGAAAAGCTGCCCGACGCGTTCATCCTCGGTGACCATAACACGGTGACCTGGGTTATCGAATTTGGCGGTGACTATGACGTAGGACGCGTGAACGCGTTTCATCAGGACTGCGCTGCAAGACAGCTTCCTTACCAGCTTTGGTGACTCCTTAGGAAAAGACCGACGATGAACAAGGCCTCCTCGGAACGTCGTGATCAACGGATTCTCGAACATATCGCCCGCTTTCGATTGTCCACTGTCGAATCCATTCAGGCGGTGCTGCTTCGAAATCTGTCCCTGAACGCGATTCGAAAGATTGTTCGTCGACTGTGTGCGGATCGATTGCTGCAAAAGTTCCAGTTGAAGCATCCACGTGAATACCTGATCCTGGGTGATCGCGGGGCCCGGCGACTGGGACTAGGGCAGCATCGATCTGCTCCGCTCGGACCTCAGGCACTTCCGCTGGACTATGCGATTCTGGTTTATGCAACACTGGGCCATACGCCACGACTGCGACTCACGACGGACGAAGTGAGGCATCGCTGTCCATGGCTGCCGGAGGCGCTGATCAAGACTCCGCATTGCATGGACGCTTCACAGACGTTGGAACTGATCCGCGTGGATCTTGGAGGTCCCGCGGATCACGTCGCACGGAAATGTGCAATCGACATTTCCAAACGCTGCCGGGTTCCGGAGTTCCCGGCTCTGGTGGCGAGTCCATTGTTTCGACTCGTCGTGATTACGGCCACGGACGGAAAGTCGGCCGCCATTCAGAAAGCCTGTGCCCGGCATGACTGGCCGAACGGTCTGACGATGCATTTTGCAACTGTTTCCAAACTTCTATCTTCTGGGGGATCTCACCATGCGTAATATTTACCATCAGTCGGCCGGGAATCCGATTCAGCCGAATCGACTGCCACTGACAAGTTCGTCCATCAAACTGTTTGCCGAACGTTGGCGTGCGAATTCATGGCATAGTCCGGTCTGGATGCTGTTGTACGGAGCACTTTCGCTCGTACTCCTCGTCTATATGAAGGCCAGCGGCATCACGCTGCTCCTTCATCCCTTTGATCTGCTGCTGTCACCGGCGGTCATGATCTTCGCGTTGATTCTGGGACGACTGAGTGAGCCTCATCGCCAGATCATGATGGCCATTGCGATCGTTGCCACGGCATTGCTGGGAATCAATTCGGCCATCCCCGCGTTTATGCAGTTGCTGCTCTTTGCTGGCGTCATGGGTGTCCTGGTGTATTTGTTCGGATCGCACTCCGCAGCGATGCTGACGGCACTGCCAGTCGAACACTCCGTGGGACTGCATCTGTATCGAGCGTCACGACAGACCTTGATGAAAGTCGCCGCCAGCACGGCCGGTGTTGTCGTGATTGTTGTCAGTCTGGGCATGCCGTGGATTCTGATGGGGGTATTGCTGGCCGTGGTGATCCTGCCATTCACAGTGTCCTCCCCGCGCAAAACATGGCGCGTCATCTGGCAGCAATGTGTGTCATGGTTCTGCTATGAACCGCCTGCGAATCCGGGCATTCTTCAGAGTCCGGCGGGTTCCATCAAGAATCGCGGTTTACTGATGTTGCTGGCCTCAGTTCTGATGGCGAGCGTCATCGGAACAGGTCCGCTCTCGCCGCTGCGGGTCCTCAATCGTGCGACCAAAGCCGCCAACGCTGCTCTGCTCAACGTGACTGAGCGACCGCAGTCGCGACTTCCCTCTCTGGGCGAGATGGACTTTCTCTGGTTGCTGGTCTTTGCAGCGACCATCGTCGTGATTCTCCTGCTTCCGATCGCGATGACAGTCCTGATCACGACGCCGCTGATCCGTGATGTCGCCGAGAAGTCGCGTCCGCACCGAACTCAGAGTCTTACTCAGGCAGTAGTCGAGACCCTTGGTAGCTCACCCAGTCCTATTGATCGGAACAGCCTGTACTTCGGACGAGTCGTGTATGACGGCAGCCCTGTGCTTGTGCCTCGGAGTGTGTTTGATGAACACGCACATGCGGTCGGTGCCTCAGGCTCGGGCAAGACCTCTCTGTTTCTTTGTCCGATCATTGAGCAGCTTGCCAACGGCGAATGCAGTGTCATCGTGCTCGACCTGAAAGCCGACACTCTCGAACTGCTGGCCACACTGGCGGCTGCTGCCGAACGCTTGCGTGCCGGTGGTCGTGATATTCCTCTGAAGTACTTTTCGAACCAGTCCAGTTGCCCGACGTTTGCGTTCAATCCGATGACGCAGCGATTCTGGGACAGTCTCGACCTTCAGGCTAAAACGGACATGCTGTGCGCGGCGAATGGACTGGACTATGGAAACGGCTACGGAGCGGGTTACTTCAGTTCGGCCAACTCAGCCGTTCTGCATCACGCATTGAAGGCATTTCCTCATGTCCGCACCTTTCGTGAACTGGCAGAGTGCATCGGGACTGTGATCACTACGGCGAAGAAACGCGATCTGCATCCGGAAATTCGCAAAGCGGGGGTACACGTCCAGGAAGTCATCAAGCGTCTGGCAGGATGCGACCCTCTGAATGTCACGCCTCAGTCTGGGTATCCAGGTGCCGTGACGGCCAATGCGATTGACCTGACGGAGCCCTTCCTGACTCCACAACTCATGTATTTTCATTTGTCTGCAACGCTGTCTCCCAGCGGAGCCGCAGAGATTGCGCGACTCGTCACTTACATGCTCCTCGCAGCGTCGACACCGACTCAGCGGAAGCACAAGGTCTATCTGGTGATTGACGAGTTTCAGCGGATTGTCGCCAACAATCTGGAGTACATGCTGCAATTGGCTCGCAGTATGGGCGTAGGCATTATCCTGGCCAACCAGAGTATGGAGGATCTGAAGAAGGGCACAACCAACCTGATCCCGGCGATTGAGGCGAATTGCCGTCTTCGCCAATGGTTCTCGGTCTCCTGCAGTGAAGATCGGGAGCGATTGATCCGCAGCGGTGGGGAAACAGTGGACGTGACGAAGTCTGTCAGCACTGGCTCGAATTCGGATGGCACCTCAAACACCAGCACGACCTCATCAGAAATGCTGGTGCCGCGCATCACGATGAATGACATCCTGCTGATGAGCGATCATCCGTTCCAGAGCATTCTGCAAATCGCTCGCAGTAGTGGCTACGCCCAGTTTGGCGGTTTCCCCGTCATCATTGAATCGGGCTATCACATCTCTCAGGAAGAATATCAGCGCCGTTGCCGCATGACATGGCCTGAGACACCCGGTGCCTACGTGCCGGGGCGCTTTAAGCCGTCGACTCCAGCCCGACCGGCCACCTCCGGCCCGCGAGTGACCGAAGAGACGATTGACGGCCCGTCACAAGTCAGCCCCGAAGCGATTGAAGAGATGCTGCGTGGTATCGAAGAAGATCTGGGGATGGGGCCTCGGCCACCACGGAAGAACGGAGGTGAGTCATGAGCCTTTCATTAACCGCTCGCGATATCGATATTCTCTTGTGTCTCACGCTCCAGGTTCGACTCATGACAGTCAAGCAGATCGCGGACGTGTGGTGGCCGGACCGCCGAAACCTGAAACCGGTTCAGCGGCGCCTCCAGCGTCTCTGCTGGAGTGGCCATCTGCAGATGGCTGTGATCAATGCTCATCCACTTCTGCCGCTCCATCAGCCGCTGGCTGTCTGGACTCCGGGAGAAGAGGCACCCGATTCGGAGGTGTTGGCACAACTCACCAAGGATCGCTGGAAGAAACCAGCAGTGCCGACAACGGTCTGCTTTGCTATGGCATCGTCGGGAAATCTATCAGGCGCTCGACCAGGCCAGATTCCTCCTTCGGACGAGATTGATCGCGATCTCCATCTGGCGTCCGTGTTCTGCCACTGGCGAGCCCATCGCACGGAAATGGCCACCCGATGGGCCTGTCGACGGGCGCTGATTCCGATGGTTTCGAAGGTGTACTCACCAGAGGCCTTTCTTCTGAGTCCCAATATGGGCAGTCCGGTGGGTGTGATGGATTCCGCAGGGCGATCAACAGCCCCTCAGATTCAACGCATTCATGACTACTGCAGCAATGCCAACCTTCCTTATGAATTGTGGTGACCTCATGACAGAACGAGAAAACTCTAGAACAGAAACAGCAACGTCAAATCGCTCAGAGACTGCTCTGGCATTGCAGGCGATCCTCGGGTTCATTGCTCGCTATCGTCTCGCGACATTTGACTCCCTGCGTCAACTTCCAACGTTTAAGACTGTGGACCCGGGGTGGCTGCGACGCGTGTTGTCGATCGCCTGCCAGCGGAATCTGATGTTCTCGGCTCCTCTCCATAGAAACCTGAGGTACTGGGCGTTCACAAGTAAAGGCGCTCGGCTCAACGGGATTCCCGAAGATCGATCCGGGCCGCTGAGCGAAGTGGCGAAGTTGCATGCTTATTCCATGTTGCTGTTCTGTACACAGTCAGGTGTCCCTCGCACGCGGCTGATCCCACGTGATTTTCGTCAGCCGCTGTTGTTACCACTTTATCGCCCCGGAATGCCTAGCACCTATTACCTCTCACCAGAACCGTCAGTCTCATTGGGCCTTGCCAGACTCGATGGAGGACTTCAGGGACGTTGGGATCGCATACTTCACAACGTGGCTCGTGATTGTCAGCAACACGTTGAGTCGCCGGTTTTCGATCCGTTCGTGGAAAGCCATCGCCTGGAGATCACCATCGTCACTGTCCTTCCAGAGAAAGCCGACCAACTCCGGCACGCGGTAGAAGACCACGCTGATGACTTCCCTCTGCCTGTCCGAATCGAGTGTTTTCCAGCTCTGCTCCCGCTGGTGTCTAACAGAAACATCAAGAAGTCCTTTTTATGAATTGCGCTTTCACGCGATTCATCGCTCCGCGCCCGGGAGCTGAAAAAACAATGGGCTCTGTCTCTCAGAAATCCAATGCTGACCGAACCTGATTCGTTCTGTCTGCGCATCTCGCTGGATTTACCAGTGGTCGCGAATTTCTTCGCAGCGTGTTGTTGGGATGAAAGAGAGAGTTATTAAACCTGAGGCGGAATCACTGCTTCAGGCGGTTCATCGTGATGGTCACGGTGATGAACATCGTTGGTGACATTTAACAGAAAGGGGGCACACCCCAAAGAAAAAAAGGAGAAATGCATATGGAGATGAAAAGAACACCAGTCCGCGAAATTCGTCGTGGACAAGTCCTTGCCCGTATTTGGCTCAACCCAGATTTCGGACCGGGAAGAAAGTACTCAGTGACCCTTGTGCGACTGAGGTACCAAAACGAACTCGTTCAGGCCACCGGGTCATTTAATCATGATGACCTGATGAACGTGCGTAAAGTGGCCTATTGGGCTCACTTCTGGATCTGGTGGAAAGGAGGAGCAACTCCCCGACGCAGGAAACGGAAGTAGCATTTTCGCCGATCAGAGATTTCTCTGATCGGTCCTTCTTCCTCTTTTGACGCCGCGGTTTCAGGTCTGTTGTTCTCAGGTGTTTCGCCCGGATGGTTGTGCCATGCGTGAGGGACACGATGAACCGCGCATCGAGTCACTCGATAACAACTCGCGGAATCAGGGAGAACAACATGAGTGAAACAAAAACGCAAACTATGGCTCTACTGCCACCACCTATTTTCTGGAAGGCACTGCTGGTGATGATGCACGAATCCATCGTGTTTTACGACGCGGATCGCATCGGTCACAGCGCAAGTGCCCTCTGGGGAATCTCGGTGAAGGACTCAGTCGACATTGTTGAACGAGTCCTCGACGAGGCCATTCGTGGCGGCATGCTCAGCCTTGGACAGACAGTGACTTGAGTCTCTGTCGAGTCTCTCAACAACAGTTCCTCAATTCCCCGGAATTAAAGGTGTCTTTGGAGAGGCAAGCAAAGCCTGAATTCATTCGCGAGTTTGAAGACAGGTCAGGGAAGGTCGTTTTCTCCCTGCTGATTAACGCGATGGCATGATGAGCATGTCATCGCATTCGTAACCCGCTCGATATGGAAAGGAACTTGTGTCGAGCCAATGTAAATGGAGAAACGTATGGAAGAGAAACAGAAACCAGCACACGAGATTCGTCTTGGGAGAATTCGTGCGGCGATTTGGGCCAACACATCTGATCGAGGCGAGGTGTGGTTCAACGTCACCGTGGCACGACTCTACAAAGACGGAGACCGCTGGCAGCAGACGACCAGTTATCGACGGGACGATCTGCCGCTGGTGTCCAGAGTAGTAAATGTCGCCTACGCATGGATCTGGGAACAGGAAACATTTTCTGATTCCGAATCGGCAGGAAGATAAGGAAGTAAATCGCTGATCGGGTGCAGCCTGTTCAGCCGTAATCATGGAGGAAATATGACAGTTACTGTCTTTGGAAGACTGTTCGCACTGGGACAGATTGTAATCACACGACACGCTCAGAACGTTCTGACGAACCGAGACCTGAACGAAGCTCTCATTCGCCATCTCGAAGGTGATTGGGGACAAGTTTGTGAATCGGACCGACAGTTAAATGATTCTGCCATTCGTAATGGTGGACGCATCATGTCGGAGTATTGCAGCAGCAGTGGCGTGCGATTCTGGATCATCACGGAATACGACCGCTCTGTGACCACAATCCTGCTTCCGTGCGATTATTAGATCGCCTGTTTGTTCGCCGGACTTGATTCTCAGTGTCCGGCAGGCAGACGATTGAGTTTGGCCTTCGTGGCTGTTTTCTACAACAGGTTATATGCCTGGTTTTTTGCCGGCTGATCCGTCAGCCGGTTCTTCTTGGAAGTGCTTCGCCCGGATTGATTCCCATCAATGCGGGAGGTGCACGGTGCTCCGCGGCCCGTATCTCTTATTAATAACCGCGGAAAAACAAGGAGAAAAAATGGAAAAGCAACAACAAAAATCGAAGCGACCTTATCCCTCCGGCAGTTTCTGGAGGGCTTTGCTGGTCTTCAGAAATCACGCCTTCGTGAAGCTGCAGGACGACTATTTTGAAAAAGATGTTCGTCACTGGCTGAAGGAAGGCTCGTTCCGCAATGCCGTGGATGTCGTCGACTGCTACATCGATATCGCCCTCAACGCAGGGTGGATGCACGATGAATCGGATGAGCCGTTTCGATAACCGGGTATGGAGAGAATAGCAGTTCTCTCCATACCTCCCTTTACCAACGTATTCGCGCACTCATATCAATAACGGGTATTGAGATGAAACCAGAAGAGATTCGAACTCATCGTCGGCCAGGCGACCCACGGCCCATGGAACTGGCCGGAGCGGGTCCGCTGATGTCTAGCATCTGGAAACTGGGCGGAGAACAATCGGGCTGGCGATACCGCTTCAGCATTGTTCGTCGCTCGAAGGATCGATCTCATTTTACCGATCTGTTTCAGCCAAACGATCTCATCCACTTCATCAAACTGATTCAGGTTCTAGCGGCTGTGATCACTGCTGACGGCTGCCTCACACCCGCTGAGCGAACAATGCTGACCGGGTTGGCCGTCAAGCTGGATAAGTGCCTCGGCTGTGAAGATTTCGAAGTGAAAGAAGACGCCACTACAGACCCACAGCATTTTTTGCACAACGACTGAAAGACAGGCAGACTCTATGGCCGCTCTTCCAATTCATGATTTCCGCAAAGGCCTGATCCGAGTCCGCATCTGGCGGAAGAGAACAAAGTCCGGGTTGCGCCACTCCGTCACAGTTGTCCGCCTCTTTCGGAAGAACGGCGTCTGGAACGAATCCCACCGCTTCGGACGCGATGACATCCCGCTTGTGCAACTTGTACTGGAAGAAGCCCACACATGGATCTTTCGCCAACAGCAGACAGGCAATCCATGAGCTTGGCACATATTGCCGTGCAGTACCGCGAAATCGCAGTGTTGGCTTTGTATTGATGTACCCAGATCAGATCTTGCCAGCAAAGTCCCAAACCACGGACTCGTCATAGCGCAGCAACCGCAGCCAATGAACGGCGATATCGCTTTTGCAGTGAAGGCGGCATCCGCATGAGAAGGAGTCATCGTGAAAAATTCTTTCAGAACTTCTGCCGACGTCCGAGCGTTTCACAAGCTTGTTGAAATCCTCTCCAACATCCCGGTATGTGCACGATCGAAGACTCTGGAGATGACCCTAACCGACTGCGAAAGCCCGGACATCACCACTCAGAGAATCCTGAGGGCCATTCGCAGACAACTTGACGTGCTCGTTACAGGAGCCCAGTTATCGCACCTCGCAGCGGAAGTGCATGAACTGGATGACACTCGAAACAACATTGAAGTGGCATTCGCAGTTGATCACATCCTGCGACATTCGCACGTCGAAGGAGAAACTGGCGATCGGCGACTTGAGTAGCTGCAGCCTTCACAAGCTCAGGGCATTTCCAAACACCACACCACTCACAACTTTCCTTTTGACCGTCTTTCGGAGGCTCTCTATGGCAATGGTGGCAAGCGGAGTGATTCGCACGGATGAAGCTTACAGCAAACAAATGGTGCTTCAGAAGCTGGGAATCTCCCAGAAGTTTTGGGATAAAATGCTGGCCGAAGGACTGCCCTACACAAATGTGGGTCACACGCGCTGGGTGACCGGGCAGGCTTTGATCGAGCATCTTTCCAGAAACGCAGAAAGGAAATCCATTGATTCAGATCAACAGTCAGAAAGGTAACACATCATGCCGAGACGGCCCGAGATTGGAAATGTCCAACTCTACCCGGACCGACCGCTGCGGAAGTCGGACCGCAATGGTTACGTCCTTAAATTCTATTGTCCGATCCTCTGCAAACGGATCCGCCGAAACTGCGGTACTCGCGACCGACGCGATGCTCGCAGGATTCAACGCGAATGTCAGGAACGATTGCTCAACGGTGACTACCAATCATCAGACGGGGCGATCACCGCAACACATGTTGTTCAGCGGGCAGAGGTGCCAGAAGTGGACACTGCTGCTGCTGCGAAATCAACAGGGCCGACATGGCAGTCATGCTATGACCGGTATCTTGACCATCGCCGCTTGCGAGTGCGAGAAGACTCACTGGTTGAGATTGTGTCAAGGTTGGGGATCGCGGAACGGATCCTTGAGGCTCAACCGCGGCAGTCAGCTTGTTCGGAGGGACTTCTGATGGCTGACGTGGCAACTCTCGATCGTTTGGAGTACCTGCAGGAACGACTGTTAGCGGGGGACGAATGTCGATACGAGGAACGATCTCCAAACACGGTCAATACCCTGATGGGGGCGGTGATGGCGTTCGTGCGATTCTGCAAAGGTCGCGGATGGGTGCTCGAAGTGCCAGCGTTGCAGAAACTGGAATCCGACGAGGTGATGAAGGGCAGGCCAATCACCGAGAGCGAGTTTCAAAAGATGCTGGACATTACTCCCAAAGTTGTTGGGGCATCATCCGCTGAATCCTGGATCTTTACTCTGAGAGTCCTTTGGGAGTCGGGGTTTCGGGTTGGTGACGTGATGAACTTCTCCTGGAGCGATCCACGGTGTATTCATCCCATCTGGCCGACCCAATCGAACCATTTTCCGACGATCGTGATCGCTTCTTCACAAAAGAATGGTCGGGTTCAGGAGATCCCGATGCTTCCTGGGTTGGTCGATTTGCTCGAGTCTATCCCGTCGAAGGATCGAAAAGGGTGGGTCGTGAATCCAGAGGCCGTGGAGTTTGACCTCAAAGTAAAGGCCGACTCTTTCAAGCCCAATTCAAAACAGTTAGCGAAAGCGATTCCACACTACAGCAATCTTGCCATTGCCGAAGCGTGTGGAGTTTCTGAAGCGGCTGTCAGAAAATGGGTGACAGATCTGCCGCAGTCGCCGGAACGAAACATTCATTTGAATGAACGTCTTCCGAAGCATGCGGTGGTGCAGCTGAAGAAAGATCCCAAGCGATCCGGTTCGACGACGACTCGGAAAACGGAAAGATTTACCGTGGAACGCGTAGGTCGAATCATCTGTCGGATTGGAATGGAGGCTGGGATTGTCGTGCAGCATGCGAGCAAGCGAACCAGTCAAAGGGAGAAATTCGCGAGCGCTCATGACATTCGTCGCGGCTGTGCTCAGCGGCTGATCAATCACGGAGTGTCGGCCGAGACATTGAAGGTCGTCATGAGGCATGCCAGTTTTTCGACAACGGAAAAGCATTACGGGGCAATCCGTACTGCTCAAAACGCCGCTGCAGAAATCGTCGCCCGGATGAAATCTTCCACACAAAACAGCGCATTTGTGGGGGGATTAGTGGGGGGACTGGGCTTGGAAGCCAGCCTGACGCTGGACGAGATTTCCGCCCTAAAGTCTTTGCTGGCAAAACTTTAAAAAAATGCCCCCGCCGCGATTCGAACGCGGGACCTTCGGTTTAGGAAACCGACGCTCTATCCTGCTGAGCTACGAGGACGTGTGTGGGCCACTTGTCGTGGGAATCATAGCGTTGATCAGCCTCAAGTGCATCTGCATCTCACGGGCTTGCGGCACCTTTGAGCAACAATCCTGTTCCTGATTCCGCGGAACCTGAAGTGACCAGGTGGCGCGGGGATTTAGAAAACGAACGTGTCGGGATTCTAATACTCGCGACGTTGCCGGCTGCTGGGGATACGCATTTGCTTGCGGTACTTGGTGATGGTACGGCGCGCGAGCTTGATTCCCTGTGCCGCCAGAGATTCGACTAATGCATCGTCGCTGAGCGGGTCACGTTTGTCTTCCCCGTCTATCAGTTCCTGAAGCTTGATTCGGATCGTGTCCCACGCAACTTCTTCGCCGTCGGCCGTTTGAGTTCCACCGCCGAAGAATCTCTTCAGGGGAAACAGACCACGAGGTGTCTGGATCCACTTCTCGTCGACAGCTCGCGAGACTGTTGTGACGTGAACGCCAACTCGGTCGGCGATCTGCTGCATCTTCAGCGGATGAATATACTCCGGACCTCTGTCCAGAAACTCCTGCTGATGATCAATGATCTCCTGAGCCACCTTGCGCAGTGTGTTGTATCGCTGCTCTATGGATTCAATCAGCCATCGAGCCGATTCGATCTTACGTCGAATCCAATCGCGAGTTTCCTGAGTTGGATTCTCCCGAAGCATCTGCTGATATCGAGGACTAATGCGAAGTTCCGGAATGTACTCGTCCAGAATCCGAACGACGTATCGTCCTGTATCGTCCGGCTCAACCGCCAGGTCCGGAGTCACTCGCTGAACAGGACGCTGCTCAAATCCCCGGCCCGGATACGGATTCAGCGTCTGAATCTGCTCAATCCCGATCTTGATCAGCTCGATCGAATACCCGGTCGCTTTCTGAATCAGTGGCAATCGGTTGAAAGCAATATCTTCCAGGTGATCGCGAATCAGTGTCTCCACGACCTCATGAAACGGCATGTGATCGTCAACCTGCAGCAACAACATCTCACGATAATCGCGAGCACCGACGCCGGGAGGATCAAGATGCTGAATCTGTTTCAGAACCTCTTCGGCCTCCTCCATCGTCATCTGATGTTCATACAGACGGTTAAACTGCTGCAGAATCTCCGGCAACATGCTCTGCAGACGTCCATTGTGGTCCAGATGCTGGATCAGATACTCACCGAACTGACGCTGCAGGTCATTCGTGGCACCGAATGAAAACTGCTCCAGCAGGTATTCATGCAGCGACTGCGGACGAGCCAGCATATTGGACATGACGTCATGCTGGCGATCCATGTCGTCGCTGATCTGATTGGACGAAGGCCGAGAGCCGCCGAATCCGACGTTGTCTTCAGGCCACTCCGAAGAAATCTCCAGCAGCCGCTCAAAGTCTGATTCGTTGTTCGTCTCTTTTCCGACAACCAGTTCGCGATTCTCAACGTCCTTTTTCAGTTCCTTGGCTTCACGAGTGTTGTCGACCGTTGCAACAAACTCGGAGTCCGCTTCGGGCACAGAACCGTCCGAATCCTTCTCCAGACGCTCAAGAGTCACGTTCTCGACCAGCTCTTGTTCTATACGCTCATTCAGTGCCATCATGTTCAGCTGCAGAATCTCCATCGACTGGATCATCCGCGGCGCCAGCTTCATTTGCTGGCTCATCTTCATTTGCTGCGAAATGTTCAGATGCATGATTTTGGCCGAATTTTCGCTGAAAAAACGTCGTCTGTGTGCTCAACAACCGAATGTAGTCGATTTCACAGATGCGCGTCGACGTGATTGTGGCACCGTTCTTGCAACTGTCCAGTCACGTGTCAAAAAACTCGAACAATCCTGGCCCACGGATTGCGGGAGATTCCGGACACGCGGATCGACCAGATTATCTCTGTCTGGCCGCAGCCGGCAGAGAATTGTTGGCTCTTTGAGCATTCGAATGCAGCCAGCCGAGTGGATGTTTCTTCCATGTCGCCACGAACCATCCATGGCCAACGCCTGGCAACTCATTTCCCTGGACGTACCTCGCCGCGTCCGCATCGCTCAACTCCACAACTTGGCCTGGGCTCCAGTTCGCGTCGCGACGAAGCGCCAGGGAATGTGATGGCAACCAGAACGACGCCGGCTGGTAAGCGACTTCCGGCCCCGACGATGCGATCTCAGTCCATGCCTTTTGCAGTCCGCTCGCCCAGCCGAATCGTTGCTTGCCGCGAGTTTCCACAAAAGCGTTGCTGAGCATCCCGACATCGTCATGATCCCACGGAGAAGAACGTGGATGTGCCGCAGGGGAGACTGTGGTCGTCGTCTGCGGACGTGCAGGAGAACCCTGAGGTCCCGTCGAGTCTGTGCATCGCAAAC
>JAXMBV010000034.1:0-72116 GCA_046349695.1 Planctomycetaceae bacterium
GTTTCGGCGACAGCAGCTGTTGCGGGTCCACGGAATCGGCAAGGGATGCGGGCAGGTAGAGATCGAGCGGCAAGCGGTCTTCGCCCTCGATCTGAATGGTCAACGTCAGTCGTCGAACGCTGCCTTTGCGAACATCCTCGACCACTTGAACATCGAAGTTCTGATTCGCAATGGGTGCTGGCAACGGTCCCATCGCTTGCTGCATTCCTGCCAGGATTTGTTCGCGCCGGATGGCCCAGTCGGCTTCTGTTCGAATGGGTTTGGGCGTTCCATCATCGCCACGATAAACGCTGAGATCGGTGTGGCGAATCGGCGCGGGAGAGCCAGGTGTTTCCTGAGCATCGACAGGGCGAATTGTTTGGAGACAAAGCAGCATCACGAGGCTGACGGGAAGGGTTTGATTCAAGACGAACGAAGAAACCTTCATAACCTGCCTCACTGAAAACTGGCCGGGCTGGATGTGTGGTGCGCGAAACTGGCTTTGGGGATTTTGGACCTTCTGAGGTGGGATGTCGTCCAGAAGGATGGAACGGGATGCTCGGGTTCCTTTGCATCCGATCCGCTGGCACCGTACCGAAAAACGAGCAACCTGTCACTTCAACGAATCAACTTCATTGTCGCGCGGCTGTCGTAATTCCTGACATGTCGTTACACTGCTGCCGTCGATGCAATTTGAAAACTGTTGAGGGATATCAGAGCGACAATGTCGGCCGAATTGCTGGAAGAATCAGAATCAACTGCGGCGTCAGTGGGAATCGTGCAGACGAAGTTCGTGGAGCTGTTTCAGCCTCCTCACTTGATGAAGTTTGCCAGCGGTGAAACACTGGGACCGATCACCGTCGCGTATGAAACCTATGGGACTCTGAATGCAGACCGCAGCAATGCGATCTTCGTGTGTCACGCACTGACCGGGGATGCTCACGCTGCTGGCCTGCATGGCCCGGCGGACAAGAAGCCAGGCTGGTGGGATGGATTTATCGGTCCCGGAAAGGGGCTGGACACGAACAAGTATTTCGTCATCTGTGCGAATGTTCTGGGAGGATGTCAGGGGACCACCGGGCCGGGTTCGGTGAATCCGGCAACGGGAAAACGTTTCTGCCTTAGCTTTCCATTTTTGACCATTCGCGATGTGGTGACGGTGCATTCGGAACTTGTGCGGCACCTCGGGGTGACTCAACTGCTGGCGGTTGTCGGCGGAAGCCTTGGCGGCATGCAGGTTCTGGAGTGGGCCGTGCGCTTTCCGGATCAGGTTCGCGCGGCCATCGTACTGGCTTCAGCGCCGAAACTGTCGGCTCAGGGGATTGCATTCAACGCGGTTGGGCGTCGAGCCATCTACGCGGATCCGGGTTTCATGAACGGTGAGTATTACGAATCCGAAGGGCCGCGTTACGGTCTCGCGCTGGCTCGCATGGTGGCGCACATCACGTACCTGTCGGAAGATTCGATCGAGCTGAAGTTCGGCCGCCGGCTTCAGGACAGTACTCAGTTTGCCTACAGCATGCAGAAGGAAACGGAGTTCCAGATTGAGAGTTATCTGCACTATCAGGGCAAGCGGTTCGTGCAGCGATTTGATGCGAACAGTTATCTCTATCTGACTCGCATGATGGACTACTTTGATCTGGCCGACGGATTTTCATCCCTTGCCGATGCTCTGGCGGTTTCCAAATGCCGGTATCTTGTTGCGTCCTACGATACGGACTGGCTGTTTCCGACGAGCCAAAGTCGGGAGCTGGTTTCATCGCTGCTGCATGTTCGGCGGCATGTGTCGTTTGTGGAGCTTCGATGTCCGTTTGGACATGATTCGTTTCTGATTGACCTCGTGCCACTCGCTTCGCTGGTCCAGCCGTTTTTGGATCGGGCGATGTGAGGAGTTTGGTAGTGGATCTTGCCAGAGATCCGTCACCATTCGACGATGATGGGAACTCGGGCGAGTTCCACTACATTATCTGGGTGGGGAATATAGCAACGCTACAACTGCCAGTTGGTGACGACGCCGAATTCGAGGGAGAGAATGAGTTCGATGATGGCGGTGGGGCTGGCGAGAATGGTGCGTCCGTCGAGCGGGCGTGCGAGTCCGTACGCCTGTGTCAGTGTGTCGGCGTAGAGAGTTGCGAGACGTCCTGGTCCATCGGCGTCACGTGCCACGTTGGTCAATTCGTGTCGTCGCTGACTGAGTCGATCACGAATACTGTCCATCGTGCGAGTTTCCGTCGCTGATGAGTTCGATATTGGCAGTGTTGCTGGGTGCAGTCGTGTGTTCATGATGTTGACCTGAGGAGGCTCTTTCGGTTGAACGATCCTTTGCTCGAGCTTTCTCTCACCTTCAATCAGTCAGTTTTCGGAGTTTCGGGAGCCGGAACAGCGGGCCTCTCTGCACTTCGCAGACGGCCAGCACGACCAGGAGGAAGGAATCCACCTTCCAGTGGCCGACCGATCAACTGGTTCCACGTCTGCTTTTGTTCCTCATTCAGGACCTCCAGAATCCGATCGTTGGGAGTTTTGCGATCTCCGTTTTCCACTGGCTCCGGCGGTGGTCCGGGCGGGCGTCGCATTCGCGCGAGTGTCGATTCGTCTTCAATCAGTCGGATCTTCTCACGCTGCTCCGACGACAGTCTGATTGCCTGAGTAACCGAGTAATCGCGAAACGCTGACGCTCCTTCAAACTGCACTCCCAGCTGGCGGAGGCGGAAGAGTTGTGAATGAGTCAGAATCTTCTGAAGCTCCGCATCGTTGGCTCGCGCCAATTCCATCGACTGACGATCTCGTTCTGCCGGCGATGAGACGCCAAGTTCCTTTAGTGAGTCAGACCATTGTTGTCCCACACGATCTGACAGACTCCGGACCTGTTCTCTCTGTTCGGGAGTGAGATTCAATTCTTCCCGGACCTGAGGCTGCCACAGGAGAGCGAAATAAATCTGCGAACGAAGCAGTTCAAGGTCCTCAAGAATCTCTGCGACACGCGCTGTCGATTCACGAAGCTCCGCCTGAGTCTTCGGGTTGTTCTCGCTTTCTCGCAGAACCTCCTGATAGAAGTTCAGGGCCGAGCTGAGGAGTCGCTTGCGAATGACCAGCAGTTCCGGACGGCCGACCAGTTCTTCTTCACTGATGATAAGGAGTTCATTCACAGCGCGACGAGCAAGGTTCAGGCGGGATTCTGCTTCTTCGGCTCGCTGTTGTTCGGCATTGTAGGCCTGTTGTGTTCGGAGCTGTTCCTTCCGAGTGCGTGCTCGTTCTGCGTTCAGCAACACAGTGGCGAGGATTGAACCAGCCGTCAGCACGATCAGGAAAAGAGAGCCCGACAGCATCGCTGACGGATGACGTCGAGCCCACGACCAGAATCGATCGGCAAGACTGGGTGGCCGCAACGATGGGCCGGCGATGAAGGAAGCGGTCCAGGATCTTCTGCCAGTTCCCCGGCTGTCGCAACGATCAAGAGGATCTTTCGCAGGCTCTTCAGGAGGATTGTTTCAAGATCGACCGGGATCTCAGGCACAAATGTTCGTGGCGAAGGAGGCTCCTGAGTTGCAATCAAGAACCAGTTCATGACGGTCGGACAAGAACGGCGGCCGGAGTGAGCAGTTCGTACAGCGTTGCTCCGAGCGAATAGACATCGCCGATGATCGACGACGCCTCGCCGCTGTCCTGAGATCTGTTCGGGGCTTGCATATCGCAGGGTTCCGAGAAGTTCGCCAGTGGAACGTGAGGCCGCTTTCATTGGCGACCTGAGCCAGTCCGAAGTCGGTAAACCAGACCTGCCCCCGAGAATCGAGCAGAAGATTGGCGGGCTTGATATCTCG
This sequence comes from Planctomycetaceae bacterium, assembly GCA_046349695.1. Lineage (GTDB taxonomy): Bacteria > Planctomycetota > Planctomycetia > Planctomycetales > Planctomycetaceae > SXXK01. The sequence goes on from JAXMBV010000034.1 coordinate 3,798, forward strand.
ATGAACAACGCCCGTCTGGTGAGCATGTTCGAGTGCCATGGCGGCCTGGTGCCCCATGCGCGCGACCCAGTCAAACCATTGAGATGTTCGCGGCTTGCCTTCGGTGACCATCCGGCAGGCCGGCGCTGTCGAAGCCTCGGTGCGATCATCGGGCGGAGTTCGAAATTCGCGGATGAGCGACGCCAGGCTCTGACCGTCGATGAACTGCATCGCATAATAGTGGACGCCACGTTCATGGCCCACTGCATGCACAGACACAATGTTCTCATGACGCAGGTGAGCGGCGGCTGCTGCTTCGTTCCGGAATCGCTGAAGCTGCCTTGGATCAAGCGCCGCTGCAAAGGGAAGAATCTTCAGCGCGACGCGACGACCCAGTGAGATCTGCTCCGCCTCATACACGATTCCCATGCCGCCTCGACCAACTTCACGGATCAGCCGGAAGTCTCCCAGTCGGCCCCGCTCCGGATCAGCGGGAGTTGGTGTCTGTTCGTGATCGAGTTGTTCGTCGCGCAACAGATTGCCAAACCACTGCAAACGATCGCGTTCTTCAAAGAACAGAGTCAGTTCGTCGTGCAGGTCCGGGTGAGCATTCAGAACGGTTTCACGAGCTGGCGTGTTTCCCGCTTCGCACGCTTCCACATAATTCAGAAGTATCTCGTTCAGACGTTCAGAGCGAGAATCGGACTCAGGGTTTTCATGAGTCCCCGAACTCGTCGGTTGACCGTGTGCCGGCTTTGAGTTCCGGGTGAAGGAATTCGCATTCGAAGTCATGCATGCGTCTCCTTCTTCAGGAGAACTCGGAGACGTTCCATGGCACGGAAGATCAGCCCCATCGCAGCCGCTCGTGTTTTGTCCATCTTCAGAGCAACCTCTGCGATCTGAAATCCTTTGAGGTGATGAAGTTCAATGGCCGTTCGCTGATCATCCGGCAGCTGCATAATGGCATTCGTCACGCGGAGGACTTCTTCGGAGCGGATTGCCACCGTGCTGGGGGAAGATCGATCAGAGACCAGCATGCGTTCCAGTCTGGCAGACGATTGGTTGATCTCATCCTCCAGGGAACGTTCCTTTGCGATGTCTCGCGCTTCGGTTGAATACTCACGCACGGATGAGGCAAGAATGTTTGAGAGAATCGAACGAAGCCAGCCCAGCCATTCCGCCTCTGTCACGCCGCGATATTGGGATCGACGACTGTGCGCCATCAGGATTGTTTGCTGTGCAATGTCAGAGGCGTCGAGTTTCCCCTTGAGAGCTGGTGACAACTGAAGCCTCGCCATCAGACGCAGATAGTCTCGCCAGACCTCAATCTGAGGGCTGTGTGAAGCTGGTGGCTGCGTCGTTTCTGGCATGGCGGGATTGTCGGAGCGAATTTGGAAGGGGCGGGCATGGTTGATTTCCACGGAGCAACTGCCCATGAGAAGTCAGATGCGACAGATGTTCCAGTGAAGCGCGGAAAATCCGAGATTTGTTTGGTACATTCGCGATTCTCGCGTGTTTGCTGCAATGTGTGCGGTCGCAGTGTGCGAAAACAGCTTTGTTTCAGTGCCCTTTCAGTTTTGCGGAGTCCCAAATGGCTAACCGACGAACGTTTCTGCGACAAGCCGCCTGGTTTGCCGCCATGTCATACTCTTCCAGTCTCCTTGCCGAAGAACTCGCCAAGACACCTCGAACGACGGAAGGTCCGTTTTATCCGGACAAGCTGCCGCTCGATACAGACAACGATCTCCTGATCATCACGAAGAATATCGATTCTGCCGTGGGCACGGTGTCTCACGTGACGGGGCGAGTCCTGGGAGTGGATGGAGAACCTCTGCGAAACTGCCTGGTGGAAATCTGGCAGTGTGACAATCAGGGAGCCTATCTGCATTCCGGCAGTTCGAATGCTGACAAGCGAGACAGTAACTTTCAGGGCTATGGCCGATTCTCAACGGACATGGAAGGTCGGTACTACTTCCGAACGATCAAACCAGTGCCCTACCCCGGTCGAACGCCACACATTCACTTTGCCGTGTCGCGCGGCAAGGATCGACTCTTGACGACTCAGCTGTTTGTCAAAGGCGATCCGGGCAACGAAAAGGACGGCATCTACAACGCGATGGGCGACAGGAAGGATGCCGTCACTGCGGAGTTTGCTCCAGTGAAGGATTCAAAGATCGGCGAGCTTGCGGCGAGCTTCGAGATCATCGTCGGCCATACTCCGGAAGAACCGGATCAGAACCAGGGCCGTCCTCCGCGCCGAGGTTAGTAGGTCCTTTCTGCCGAATCTGCCGGAAAGGACTTTCGCCGAAAGGCGAACCCAGGTTCTGGCACGTTCATCATTCAATCCCGCTCGCCATGAAGCAATCTCATGGCGATGTCGTATCCACGTTCTACCATGAGGAATGTGGCAATTGACAAGTGCGCTGGTCGCGACAAGGCCGCGAAGTGCCGCCCGGCAGTCGGCACCTACAAAAGTCCGAGACTGCGCCCGCGTTTGGTGCTCAGGCCCGCCAGAGAAGACTCGGAGGAACGGGTTCGCTAGACTGCGTTCGTTTGCCTTCCGACCCATTCCCACCTGAGTTTTCAAAAGGACCGCAGGCATGAACTGCTCTCCTGATGGCCAGTTGTCGCCGTCGCTGTTCCGAGTGCATTCGCTTCTTCGTTCTGTCATCGTGTTTGCGGGGCTGACGGGATTTGCCTGCCTTGGGCTGGCTCAAGTTGCGGCGTCAGATCGAGTCAACTGGCCGACTCGGTCCGGTCCAACTCGCGATGGCCTGGTCGCCGCGGACGATGCGAAGGACATTCCGACCGAGTGGTCGGAAGAGACGGGCAAGAACATTGCCTGGAAGGTCGATCTCGAAGGCTTTGGTCATTCCGTGCCAATCATCGGCCATGGCAAGATCTGGCTGACGGCCGCTACGAAAGACGGGACGAAACAGTACGTCTACGCGATTGATCAACAGACCGGCAAAGTTCTGTTTCACAAGCTGCTGTTCGAAAACCAATCGCCGGAACCGCTCAAGAATGAGGTCAACACGTACGCGTCTCCTTCGTGTGCTCTGGAAGATGACGCTGTCTACGTTCACTTTGGAACGTATGGCACCGTCCGCATGAATCCGGACAACTACGAGATCGTGTGGACTCGACGTGATATCAACTGTCGCCACTTTCGCGGACCAGGATCTTCGCCGATTCTGTGGAAAGACCTGCTGATCCTGACGTTCGACGGCATTGATGCTCAGTTCGTCACTGCGCTGAATAAGAAGACGGGTGAAACGGTCTGGAAGACGGATCGAACGACCGACTACGGTGACCTGGATGAGAACGGAATGCCGAAGCTGGAAGGCGACCTTCGCAAAGCGTATGGCACACCGAACTTTGTGGAGTTCAATGGAAAGACTCAGATTGTTTCGATCGGTTCGCGAGCTGCTTTTGCTTATGACGCAGAAACCGGCAAAGAGCTGTGGACCATCCGCCACGATGACTTCAACGCATCGTCGCCTCCGCTGTTCTTCCAGAATCACGCGATCATCAATACGGGTTCTCGCAGTTCGAATCTGGTTTCCGTGAAGCTGGAAGACTCGACAAAAGGTGATGTCTCAACATCGCATGTGGTCTGGAATCGTGACAAAGGCAATTCGGACCTGAGTGCTCCTGTGATTCTGGGGGATCGCATCTTCAGCACGGCAAATAATGGCGTCGTCTCCTGCGTGAATGCGGTGAACGGTGAGGAGCTTTGGAAGGGGCGCATCGAAGGGACGTTTACAGCGTCGCCAATCATTGCGAATGGCCTGCTGTACTTCTGCAGCGAAGAAGGTGATTGCTTCGTCGTGAAAGCGGCTGACTCATTCGAAGTTGTTTCGAAGAATCATCTGGCAGAAGGCATGCGAGCCTCTCCGTCGGCGGCGGATGGTACTTTGTTCCTGCGAACATTTACTCATCTGTACGCGATTCGTCAGTGAGCGGGCGGAATGTTCTGCTGCTGAATGTTTCGTTGCCACGGGAGCTGGTTGGAGTCTGAGATGAAGATTACGAAAATCGAAACCCTGGTCTGCAATGCTCGCATGCGGAACTGGATCTTTGTGAAAGTCATGACGGATCAGGATGGTCTTTTTGGCTGGGGCGAAGCGACACTCGAATGGCATACCCGCAGCGTCGTTGCGGCCATTGAGGACCTTGCTCAGCTGCTGATCGGCGAAGATCCGACTCGCATTGAGTATCTCTGGCAGATGATGTACCGCCAGCACTTCTGGCACGGCAATGGAATTGTGCGAGCCACCGCGATCGCCGGCATTGATCTCGCACTGTGGGACATTCTTGGCAAGGTGACCGGCCAGCCGTGTTCCAAGCTGTGGGGCGGACCGGTTCGTGACCATGTCAGAACGTATTGCCATCTTGGCGGAGGCAGGATGGAAGACTTCTATGAGACGTCCACGGAAGACGCGAAGCGATTTGCCGAGCTGGCTCAGAAGGCAGTCGCCGACGGATTTACTGCGTTCAAGTCGATGGCCGTCCCGCCAACGCTGCCGCTGGAAGGCCTGAAGCCAATTCGAACTGCGGAGAAAGCCGTCGCTGCGATGCGTGAAGCCGTTGGAGAATCGATTGACATCATGGTCGATTGTCATGCTCGCCCCTCACCCGCGATGGGCCTCCAGTTTGCAAAAGCGCTGGAGCCGTACGGTCTGTATTTTCTGGAGGAGCCTTGTTGGCCTGAGAGTGTTGACGGACTGGCCGCCATCGCCGCGGCGGTATCGACACCGATTGCCACGGGGGAGCGAGTCACGAATCTGGCGGCATTCCGCGATCTCTTCGCCGCACGAGCCTGTTCGATTTGTCAGCTGGATATCACTCATTGCGGCGGACTTTCGGAAGCACGACGCATCGCAGCGCTGGCGGAAGCATGGCGCTTGTCACTGGCACCGCACAATCCTCAGGGACCAGTCAGCACGGCGGCATCGCTCGAGTTTGGTTTTTCGCAGCCGAGCTACATCATCTGCGAAACGGTGCATGAAGATGTTCCGTGGCGTCAGGACGTCGTGCAGGAAGGATTCGTGGTCGAAAAGAAAGGACGCATCGTTCGACCGAATACTCGACCGGGGCTTGGCATCACCATCAACGAAGACGAAGTCCGCAAACACCCGTTTGAGAAGGAGCTGCTTCAGCGAGTGTTCTACTCGGATGGAAGTGTGGGCGACTGGTGATTGAAGAGTGTTGTGCCGTTCCGCGGCTTGCCTGGCGTTGAGGCTGGTGGCGGAATGGGAGCAGAACGCGGGCGATTGAGGGCCAGCGCTTTACGTTGCTGGGGAAGTGATTGAGGACAATTGCTTTACATTGAAGTGGGAACAATTGAGGACAATTGTTCTACACTGAGGCTCGAAGAGAAAACTTGTCGGCTGATGTTGACAGTTGACAGCAACTGGCATATTCTTCGGGCGTCGCTGGAAGAGCAGGAAGAACCTGCGGCGCGACGGTGATTGGGAATCAAGGAGCGAAGAATGACTTCCGTCGGACAAAGGATTCGGGAGATCCGCAAGAGTCGCAATATGACTCAGCGTGAACTGGCGGACAAGGTTGGGATCAACTTTACGTATCTCAGCCGTGTTGAAAATGACCGGCTGGACGATGAACAGACTCCTCGCGAAGAAACACTGCAGAAAATTGCAAAAGCCCTGAATGCGGATGCCGATGAGCTGCTCCTGCTGGCTCGACGGATTCCGGATTCCTACCGAGACCGCATTCTTTCGCGGCCCGGTGTTTTTCGAAAGTTGTTGAACCTTCCGGATGCAGCTCTGGAAGAACTCGTCAGTCAGATTGAACGCAAGCCAGCACGATCCGGGAAGTAATTCGCGGGATCCGGCAGTCCTAAAACGAAGCGGCCGGAATGTCAGGCACGAAGCTCAAGATCGAGTTTCGGTATTCGCAGGGAGTGTGAACCATGAGACGTCATGATCTGACCAACATGCGGACTCGAACCATCGATGCCGTCACTGCCATGCGCATTCGGCAGTACGAGCAGCTGATGGGCGAGCCTGTGACGTTTCCTGTTCCGGTGGAGAAAATCGTCGAGCAGATTCTGGGGCTTGATTTTGACTGGGTGGACATTGAAGAACAGCCGGGCGAACAGATTCTGGCGGGCTTGATTCCGGAAGAACGTCGGATCGTTTTGAACAGTCGGCATCTTGATTTGTTCCAGCAGAAGCCTGGGCTGGAACGCAGCACGATTGGTCATGAGGCTGGACATTGGGACATTGATATTGATCGCACGAGTCTGCACCATCCACGCTTACCGGGCTTTGAAATGCAGACCAGTGTGGTTCGTCGTCAGGCGGCCGATCGGCATGTGCTGGTGGAAGTTCTGAATCGAGCCGCCTACGACGAGCGGTACTTTGAGTTGTATCGGGAGCTGACCGCCGGGCAGGATTCACCCGAAGTTCGCAGCGCGGTGGATCGATATCAGTCCTCCCTCTTGATGCCGGACTGGCTGATTCGTTCGGCCGTCAAGGATCTCGACGTCACGTCCTGGCCGGCACTCTATGAACTGGCTGAGCGTGCTCAGGTCACCATTTCGAATCTCGTTGTCCGGCTTCAAAGACTGGATGTGATTTACGTTCCGGAAGGGACAAAAGATCTGTTTCCAGGGCGAGATGCCTATATCGGGCAGAAGCACTTGTTCTGAGTTCGATCCGTGATGTTGTAGCAACCGGAGTGATTCGTAACCGGAGGATTCGTAACCGGAGGATTCGTAACCGGAGGATTCGTAACCGGAGGGCTTGCGCCCTTCCGCTACTTTTGCTTTTAGTTGTGGCAGAGGAGAGACCTCTGCCTTCTTTTTGGAAATGTGATTTACAGTAACTGTCAACAGGAGGTTGTCATGCTCGTATTGTCTCGCAAGCCGCAGGAACAGATTGTCATCCCGGGACTGAACATTCGTCTGACGATTCTGAGTGTCGGAACGAATCGCGTTCATGTCGGGATCGATGCTCCGCCCGACGTCCAGATTACTCGGCCGGATGCTCATCATTCGCCAGCACTGCAGGATGGCGGCACGATCGGGAGGTTGCGTCGTCGCAAAGGCTGATGCAATATTCCTGCGACAGGCGCAGAATGTTGCTGGAATCGTTCTCCTTTTGAGTATCTGCGGGATTCCGACTGGCAGAAATCCGATCGATAACCAGGATACGCACGATTCAGTGTGACTGTTCTGTTTTTGCCGGGTACGAAACTGCTGTGAACGAATCGACGTCTACTTTCTCCTCGGTGCTGAAACCGTCACGGACGCTGGAGCTGCTGGCTCCTGCGGGAGACTTTACCTGTCTGCGAGCGGCGGTGGAGAACGGGGCAGACGCGGTCTACTTTGGCCTGGATGTCGGCTTCAATGCGCGCGCGAGAGCGGAGAACTTTGGCCTGGACAATTTGTCGTCGGCCATGGAATTTCTGCATCGTCGGGCCGTTCGAGGTTTCATCACGCTGAATACTCTGGCGTTCACCAATGAGCTTGAAGCGGTGGAAGACATTGTCCGCCGGTTGTGTGATGCGGGTGTTGACGCGGTGTTGATTCAGGATCTGGGCGTGGCTCGTCTGGTACGCGAAATTTCGCCGGACCTCGAGATCCATGCATCGACGCAGATGACGCTGACGAGTGCCGAGTGTATTCAGGTCGCTGAGCAGCTGGGCATCGTTCGCGTTGTGCTGCCTCGGGAATTGTCGATCGATGAGATTCGCGAGATACACTCTCAGACCAGCATCGAACTGGAAGCCTTCGTACACGGCGCGTTGTGCGTGGCGTATTCCGGTCAGTGCCTGACGAGCGAATCTCTGGGCGGACGAAGTGCAAATCGCGGCCAGTGTGCTCAGGCCTGTCGGCTTCCTTACGAGATTGTCTGCGACAACACGTTGCGAAATTTCGGCGATCAGAAGTACCTGTTGAGTCCTCAGGACCTGGCGGCCTTCCCGCTGATTCCCGAACTTGTGGACGCCGGAGTCAGTTCGTTCAAGATCGAAGGGCGACTGAAGACGCCCGAGTATGTGGCGAACATTACTCGCCATTACCGCGAAGCGATTGATGCGGTTCTGGCGGGCCGGCCGGTTGAGTTTACTCGTCGACAGATTCAGCAGATGGAACAGTCGTTCTCGCGAGGGTTTTCGCCGGGCTGGTTCAACGGCTGCGATCACAAGATGCTGGTCCCGGCCACCAGTTCAGCCAAGCGAGGCGTGTTGCTCGGCACGGTAACTCAGGTGTTATGGGACCGAATTCGCGTTCAGTTGGAGTACTCCATTCTGGCGGGCGACGGCGTTGTCTTCGACGGCGATCGCTTCCACGGTGAAGAGCAAGGCGGCCGTGTTTTTCACGTTTACCGTGATGGGCAGGTGCTGACGGAGCCTGTGGATTCCGGTGTCGTAGATCTGTCATTCGGCCGCGACGCGCTGGAGTTTTCACGAATCACACCGGGGCAGAAGATCTGGAAGACAGATGATCCTCGACTGAACAGCCAGCTTCGGCGAACCTTCGAAACGGCGGATCCTCAGAGAAAGGTCGCCCTGCGTCTGAAGGTTTATGCGGAGACCGGTCGCCGCTTGAAAGTGGAAGGCCTCGCGCAGAATGGATGTCACTGCCTGGTGGAATCCGAAGCGCCGTTGCAGTCGGCTACGAAACATCCGGTGACTCAGGAAGTTCTGGCGGAGCAGCTTGGGCGGCTTGGCGGGTCAGTGTTTGAACTCGCGGAGCTGGAAGCCAGCATCGCCGGAGTGCCGATGGTTCCTCACAGTGTCCTTGGCAAGATCCGTCGCCAGATGCTGGAGCAGCTGAATTCCTCACTGCCGTGGACCCAGCGTACTCAGTCAGCTCCCGGAGCACTTGATCGACTGCGCACGCTGGTTGCCGATGATGAGCCGAAGTCTGCGGGGGTCCAGCTGCATTTGTTATGTCGTACGATGGATCAGTTGAAGGCTGCGATCGAACTGAAGCCCGAGCTGCTGATCGCGGATTTTCAGGACCTTCGTGAATATCGGGAAGCCGTGGAGCTGAGTCGCACGGCCGGCCTGACATTGCTGCTGGCTCCTCCTCGAATTCAGAAGCCTGGTGAGATCGGATTGTTTCGACTGATGCTGAAGGCCGAACCGGATGGCGTTCTGGTCCGTAATCTGTCGGGGCTGCGGTTCTTCCGTGATCATGGTATCAGCGTTGTCGGTGACTATTCTCTGAACGTCACGAACGAACTGACGGCTCAGTTCCTGAAAGCCCAGGGACTTCGCTGGCTGACACCTTCCTACGATTTGAATCGTGATCAGCTGAGCGATCTGGTTTCGCACATGCCGGCGTCATGGCTGGAAGTTGTTATCCATCAGCACATGCCGATGTTTCATATGGAGCATTGTGTGTTCTGCGCGATGCTGTCACCAGGGACGAACAAGACGAACTGTGGCCGACCGTGCGATGTTCATCAGGTGGAACTTCGTGACCGAACCGGCATGGATCATCCGCTCATCGCTGACGTGGGATGCCGGAATACTCTGTTCAACGCGACGCCTCAAAGTGCGGCGGAGCTTGTTCCGGAACTCATTCAGAAGGGCGTGCGAAGATTTCGAATCGAACTGCTTCGCGAAACACCGCATGAGATTGAGAAGCTGCTGGTTCTGTATCGACGACTGCTGGACGGCAGTATCACGGGTGAGCACGTCTGGACATCACTGCATGCCATGAACCGTGTTGGGATTACTCGAGGGACACTGGAAGCACGACGGAATCCGCTGGCGATTTTGTGACGCTGACCTGTGGCGATTCTGTGATCGGAATCATGCTCCCCTCCCGCGCAGAGCAGCGAAGCGGGAGGGGTCGGACGACAGTCCGGGGGAGGGTTGCGATTGCGACTGAGGCCCCCTCCCGATCTTGCTGGCGCTCGATCGACCTCCCCCAAACTGCGTTTGGGGGAGGAACGTTTTGGGGCTCCCCGCTACGGCGCTCAATACTGCCCGGTGTGCGTTGGTGGTTTGGTTGGCGACTTGGATGGCTTGAGTGTCCACAGTTGCAGCATCTCGACGATGAACGAGAACGACATCGCAAAGTAGACGTAGCCTTTCGGGATGTGGTGTCCGAATCCTTCGGCGACCAGCAGCACTCCGATCAGGATCAAAAAGCTCAGGGCCAGAATCTTGACCGTTGGGTTTCGTTCGATAAACACCACGATGGCTTTGCTGAAGATCAGCATTCCGATCACTGACAGGATGATTGCCGTGACCATGATGGGAATCGGGTGAGTCAATCCCTGGGTCATTCCTACGGCGGTGATGACTGAGTCCAGTGAGAACACGACATCGATCATCAGGATCTGCACGAGGACCGCAGTAAGAGTGCTGACTTTCGGCGTCGACGAATGCTCGCCGCGTGCATCAGCCATCTTGTGGTGAATTTCTTTGGTGCCTTTGAAGACCAGGAAGAGTCCGCCGAAGATCAGAATCATCGCCTTGCCGGTGATCTCTGATCCTCCCATGCGGAACAGAACCTTCGTCAGTCCCATCACCCAGCCGATGGCCAGAACCAGCATGATGCGTGACACGACGGCCAGCAGCAGTCCGAGGGTTCGAGCCTTGTCGCGATCCTTTTCCGGGAGTCTTCCGCACAGGATGGCGATGAAGATGACGTTGTCGATGCCAAGGACAAGTTCCAGCGATGTCAGCGTCAGAAGTGCCGCGAGCGACTCGCCATTCAGATATTCCCCCATCGTGGAGTCCTTGGATCACCGGTGCCCTGGGATTGAACTTGTTCGAGGCCCGTTCGACGGCCGAAAGAGATCGGCAGGAACGGCCGATATTGAAACGCGGATCTGCGAAACAGGCGGGCTGCTTCAGTTTTCCGCGATCGTGCCGAAGCATATGTCGTCACCGGGGACTGCAGGAACTCGAAAACGCAGGAATCTGCCCGTGTTTCTTTCCGAACGAGGGATTGAGCGGTTCGGAAACGAGGATTTTGCCGATCTGGTCTTCAAACCCGTTCGGGCCTGACTAAACTCAGAGCATCTCTTTTTCATAGGAATTGATCATGCGAAAAACTTTGACTCTTGGTTTATTTTCAGTTCTCGGACTGGCAACCGGATGCTCCGATGCAACGACGGACGCAGTTGCAACCAGCGGCATTACCGTTGTGAACAAGGTTTGTCCGATCATGGGCAGCGAAGTGAAGCCCGAAGAACTGACTCCGGAACTGACTCGCGACTTCAACGGTAAGAAGGTCGGTTTCTGCTGCCCACCGTGTCTTGAAGAGTGGGACGAAATGACAGACGCGGAAAAGACTGCCAAGCTGGAAAAGCCAGGCGATTCACACGCTCACTAACGGCATTTTGAGCGACACGAGTTCCGGGGATGAAGGCCTCGTCGTCTCGAAACGACCGATCCGAAAATGGTGTTTGGTCGGACAAAAAATGGGTGACAGAAAATGGTCGCCGTCAGCTAGCCTGGCGACTGAAGACGTTGAACCAAAGCAAAAACAAAGCCCGGATGGAAAGTTCCAGCCGGGCTTTTGTTTTTGGGACCAGGTCCTCGAGTGTCACCGGAGGGCTTTCGCCCTTCCGCTACTTTTCAAGGGCGCATTAGTACTCGTTCTGCTCAGTTCCGGTTGTCACTGACACAGGTGGAGCAGACGGTTTTGGAATCTGACGAATCGTGCGACCGTCTCGTTCCTGAACCAGTTTCGCAATCGCGTCATCCAGAGTCATCACACCAAGATCGCCATCGATTCGACAGCGAACGGCGACGGAGTTTGTTTCTGCTTCCTTCGGTCCAACGACCAACATGTAAGGAATCAGGTCCATCTGAGCTTCGCGAATCTTCGCCTGAACTCGAGCACTCTGAAGGTCCGTGGAAACTCGGAAGCCCGCAAGACGCAGCTTCGCAGCAACTTCAGTCGCGTAGTCATCTGACTTCTCACTCAGCGGCAGAACTCGAATCTGTTCCGGCGCCAGCCACAGCGGGAATGCACCTGCAAAGTGCTCAATCAGCACTCCGCAGAATCGTTCCATCGAACCGAACGGAGCTCGGTGAATCATCACCGGACGATGAGGCTTGTTATCCGGTCCCGTGTATTCCAGCTGGAATCGCTCCGGCAGGTTGTAGTCCAGCTGCACCGTTCCCAACTGCCATTCGCGGCCCAGGCAGTCCTTCACCATGAAGTCGGTCTTTGGACCGTAGAACGCTGCATCGCCCGGCGATTCGACGAAGTTCATTCCTTCTTCAGTCAGCACTTTTCGCAAAGTCGCTTCTGCGTTCGACCAGAGCTCATCGCTGCCCACGTACTTGTCCGAATTCGGATCGCGAGTCGACAGCTGAACGCGGTAGTCGTCCATGCCGACTGACTGAAGAACGAACTTCACCAGGCCCAGAGTTTCCTTGAACTCCTTCTCCACCTGTTCCGGAGTGCAGAACAGGTGAGCATCGTCCTGAGTCAGTCCTCGAACTCGCAGGAGTCCGTTCAGTTCGCCGGATTGCTCGTAGCGATAAACCGTGCCGAACTCCGCAAGACGCACAGGCAGATCGCGATAACTGCGCGGAATGGCCTTGTACATCTGGACGTGGTGAGGACAGTTCATAGGCTTCAGAAGGAAGCGTTCCTGAGTCTGCTCCCAGCGATGGAGAACTTCACGTTTCTGATCATTGGAGCCACTGACCGGAAAGTCCTTAACGTCAAAGCCAAGAACTCGCGCGGCTTCCAGCAGCTTTCGTTCGTCTTCCGGAGAAGGCGGAGCGGGTTCTGCTTCTCGCGGGTCCAGACACCGAATCCAGTAGTCGACCAGTTGTCCGGCAGTGTGACCGAAGATCGGAGAAAACTGTGAGTCGCGATAGTACGGAAAGTGTCCGCTGGTCTCGTACATTTCCACTCGGCCAATGTGTGGCGAATACACCGGCTGATAACCTCGACGAAGCAGCTCGGCCTTGATGAACTCTTCCAGCGTCGCGCGAATCGTTGCACCTTTGGGGAGCCACAGGCAAAGTCCCGGCCCGACATCGTTGGTGATCGTGAACAGGCCAAGACGTTTCCCGAGGACTCGATGGTCGCGCTTCTTTGCTTCTTCCAGCTGATCCAGATGAGCCTTCATGTCCTTCTTGTCGAAGAACGCGATGCCATACAGACGCTGCAGTCGAGGACCCGCGGAGTTGCCTTTCCAGTACGAACCAGCAACGCTCGTCAGCTTAAACGCTTTGATTTTTCCGGCATGAGGAATGTGCGGGCCGCGGCACAGGTCAACGAATTCGCCCTGGCGATAAAAGCTGAGCGTCGGATGATCGGCGAGGCCTGTGCGGATATGTTCGGTCTTCAGAACCTGCTTCAGATCAGAACACAGCTGAATGGCTTCTTCACGTCCGGCGACAAATCGTTCGAATGGTTCCGCAGCATCGATGATCTTCTGCATCTCCGCTTCAATGCGAGGAAAGTCGTCTTCGCGGATCGGAGTTGCCAGGTCAAAGTCGTAATAGAACCCCTGGCCTGTCGTTGGGCCAAAGGCAAGGCCCACTCCGGGGAACAATCGCATGACCGCGCGAGCCATCACGTGAGCACAGCTGTGGCGCATGACGCCGAGTGCATCCGCATCACGCTCGGTGATCAGCTTCAGCGGCACCGGGCGCAGTTCGGTCAGTTCCGCAAGGGGTCGCATCGAATCGACGATGTTGCCTTCGATGCTGGCAGCGATGGTCGCTTTTGCAAGGCGTTCGCCGATACCAGCGGCGACGTCCAGTGCAGAAGCGGAATCGGGGAGGTCGAGAATGTTGCCGTCCGGCAGCTTAACCTGGATCATTTCTACAGTTCTGTCCAAAGGTGAGCCATCATGTCGCGGCTGCTACGAGAAGTCGCGAATTCCGGCCCGAAGAAAAGAATGACACGCGACGAGTTTTATCGGTTCTCCGATACAGCAGCAAACTCAGTTTCGCGCTGAGGCAAAGTGGCAGAAGAATCAGTCTTTTTCCTTGCGCAGCGCGATTCTCGATGCTGGCGCAGGCGCTGGCCAAAATTGCGGTTCACTTCGTCGAACGAGATGCGTTCCTGTGGTGAGGCACCGGAGGGCTCGCGCCATTTCGCTACTTTTGGGATGACTCAACCGCCTTAGCCGCCGATGGCTTTCATCGCATCCATCTTTCTCGCCAGTCGATCATCCCACGCACTGAGGTAGTGGCGATAGGCTTCATGGTCAGCGGCCTGCTCCTTCAGCATGGTGCGGGCGAGTTCCGTCAGAGTCTGTTCTTCCTGCAGCGTCAGGCGTCCCAGCATCACCTGAGTGCGAAGGAACACGAAGTAGGTGTCGAGCACATCGCAGCGACAGTAGTCGTTGATCAGATCAGCTCGCCCCTGATAGTAGAGATCCTGAACCTGCGACCCGTCGATCAGAGACTTGCCTGGCTTTTGAATCATGTTCGCCAGCAGGTTCAGACCGCCGCTCAGTCGAAACGTGCCATAGTTCGTCAGCAGGTCCTGAAGGTCCAGGTGAGCGTCCAGGTTGTAACGATTGCGGGACTGTTCAAACGACTTGGAATCAACGTTGAACCACGCAGGAACACTCAGGCCAAATCGGAAGGCTGCCATTTCCAGCACCGGCATGTCGTAGCCTCGACCGTTGAACGTTACAAACGTTGGTCGCTGATAGTGAATCCAGCCCTGCCAGAACCGACGAGCAATCTCCGCGGGCCGAAACTCCGGAGCATCCAGCACAAGGACATCCAGCAAACGGAAGTCGGCAGCGACTTTGGCGATCGCGACGGAAACAGGAAGGACAAAGGTCAGCGGCAGAATGTCTTTGCCTGTATCTTCGAGCAACTGCTTGCGATACCGATCAACGGCCTCACGCGGAGTCAGTTCGTCATCGGGGAAGCGAACTTTACGAATGAGGTCGCCGTCGCCGACCGTTTCGATGTCAAAAATCAGATAGCGGATGTCGGACATGGTGAAGATTCCTGCAGGTTGATTCGGGGTTCGATGAACGGGAGCGAAGATACCCGTTACCGAGCGGACAGGCGGCCGAGGACGGTTGCCTGACGCTCCGGGGGATTCTTTGACGTGCGGTTCTGCGGCAGTTGGGATATTCTGGTCTTCCGCGCTCGCAATTCCCTTCTGCAGGCGTTTCAATTCTTCGAAACAATGGAATTTCCTGCCCTGGACGAACCTTTCAGCAATCAAGTTTATGTCTGACGAGTCTACTCAGAGCTCCGCCGATCGGTCTGCCGGAGCGACCACAGCACTGGAAGAACAGGCAATTCGCGGTCTGACGACAGCCTATCAGAGGATGCGTCATGAAATCGGCAAAGTGGTGATCGGCCAGGACGAGGTCGTGGATCAGCTGCTGATCGCGATGTTCTGCCGAGCTCACTGTCTGCTGGTCGGTGTTCCGGGTCTCGCGAAGACTCTTCTGTGCAGCACGATCGCCAGCATTCTGCAGCTGAACTTTCGACGCATTCAGTTTACTCCGGACCTGATGCCGTCAGACATCACTGGCACGGACGTCCTTCAGGATGATCCTGCGACCGGACGAAAAGTCTTTCAGTTCATTCCCGGACCGCTGTTCACGAACGTGCTTCTGGCGGATGAAATCAATCGAACGCCCCCGAAGACTCAGGCTGCCCTGCTGGAAGCCATGCAGGAACGTCACGTCACCGTCGGATCGCAGACCTACGATCTTCCGGATCCGTTTTTCACCCTGGCGACTCAGAACCCGATCGAACAGGAAGGAACATATCCACTGCCGGAAGCTCAGCTGGACCGCTTCATGTTCAACGTTGTCGTTCGCTATCCGACGGCGGCGGAAGAGCTACGGATTTTGAAGCAGACCACAGGCAACGAGAAGCCGGAACTGACGCCTGTGCTGACCGGTCGACAGATCCAGGCTCTGCAGGAAGTCGTCCGCCGCGTTCCGTGTGCCGAGTACATCTTTGTGTATGCTCGCGACCTTGTCCGGGCAACAAGGCCAGGCGAATCGGAAGCTCCGCCGTTTATCCGGGAACTCGTTTCCTGGGGCGCGGGTCCTCGAGCCGGTCAGTATCTGATTCTGGGTGCCCGAGCCCACGCGCTGCTGCAGGGACGATTCCACGTAACGACGGATGACGTCAAAGCTGTCGCCAAGCCTGTGCTGCGTCACCGCATCATGACCACGTTTGCTGCCGCCAGTCAGGGCGTGACACCGGATGTCGTGATTGAACGGCTGCTGAAGTTCGTACCTGTGGAGCTGCACGAACGGGCTCGCAAGAAGGTTCAGGGAGCCGAATAAGGCATTGCTCCGGGCCTGAGTGTTCCAAGTTTGGCGTCACCGGAGGGCTTGCGCCCTTCCGCTACATTGGGGGAGGCGTCAGAACTTCGGCGGCTCCGTGTTTTTGCCGAAGATGAGTTCCTTCAGCGTGCGTCTCAAAGGGAGTGTTGGCAGGCCGTTGTGCGTGCCGCCTTTGATCACCTGAAATTCCACAGACGTGCGAGCACACGACCGAAGGAATTCCGCTTCCTCCAGCGGAACCAGTTCATCGGAGTCGCCGTGAAACTGTATGATGGGACAGTTCACTCTGGCGATCCGCTCAAACGAAGGCCATTGATCGATCACCATCCAGCGAAACGGAAAGTAGGGATACGTCGCAGCTGCCATTCGCGGCATTGACGCGAAGGTGGAATTCAGGATCACTGCCTTCGGAGTGGGAACAGGATCCGTTTCAGCAGACCAGAGCGACAGCACCACCGCGCCGCCGAGCGATTCGCCGAACAGAATGATCTGATGATCTTTGAATCCAAGTTCGGACTGTGCAAAGTTCCAGACGGCCCGTGCATCCGCTTCCATGTCGACTTCGCGAGGGCTGCCGGTGCTGTCGCCAAAACCGCGGTAGTCAAAGATCAGGACATCCGCACCACACGACTGAATTTCCTTCAGGTCGGCCAGACGAAGCAGCCTGTTCTGAGCATTGCCCGGAAAGTAGATGACGAGGCTGTGTTCCGGGCGGGCGGCTTCGGCGGCCAAAGGAGCGACCGAATCTTTATCCGCATGAGGATCCGATTCCGCCGGAGTTGCAGTCACGTTTCGACCGAGCAAATGCCATCCTCGCAGGGTCACGCCGTCGTTGACCGAGATCGCAACGTCCTTCACCTGATCAGCATTGAGCCCGGACGTTTTGACGTCGAGGGACATCGCTCGAGTCGGGTGGTACATCAGCTGCCGCTGGAACAAAAATGCCAGCAACGTGATCGTAAGGTACGGTACGACCGCGTAGATAAATACGGCTCGTTTCAGTCGCTGGCGAAACGTTCGCGGTGGCTTGTTTTTTGCGGCAGAAGATTTGGGGGCGGAATGATTCGAGGTTGGCTCAGTCATCATCGCCCCACTTGATTCAAGCTGCGCGGGAAATCGATTCCTGTTTGCCGTAGCCAGCCAGTCTGCTGATCGGGCCAAGTCGTCGTGTCGTCAGAAGAACCAGGAACGCCGGCACCATGATTGGACGAATGATGAATGTGTCCAGCACCACGCCGGTGGCGAGTGCAAGACCAAGCTGGTCCATTCCGACCAGGCTGCCCGCCATCAGTGACGAGAATGTTCCGGCCATGATGATGCCGCAGCTGGAGATAATGCTGCCTGTACGTTCCAGAGCGACTGAGATTCCCTTGAGCGGCCCGTGAACCTTCTGTTCCTCTTCGATACGGGCCATCAGGAAGATGTTGTAGTCTTCACCGACCGCGATCAGGATCGTGAACAGGAACATTGGAACCTTCCAGTCCAGTCCCGTAAAGCCCTGCGGATCCAGTGCCCAGAAGATGAAGAAGGTAAAGCCGAGAGTTGCGAAGTAGCTGTAGAGGACCGTGAACATCAGGTAGCCGCAGATGCCCGGCTTGCGGAGCAGAATGACCAGAATGAGATACACACCCAGCACGACCAGCGAGTCGATGCGGATCTGGTCGGAGTCCGTGACGTCCTTCAGGTCGCTGATGTCAGCCGTGTTTCCGACGTATGACAGTTTCGCTTCACGCAGCCCGTCGGGCAGGTGGCTGCGAATGTTGTCGCGGAGGTGTCGAAATTCGCTGATGCTGCTGCGAGCAAACGGGTCGTTCTTCAGAATCAGGTCGACACGTGTGACGGAATGATCTGTTGAACTGACGAAGTAGTCACGAGCATGCTTCTTCTGAGCCTGGCGTACTGCCATGCTCATGCCTTTTTGTTCACGCTGCCCTTTGGGAGCCGACAATGATCGAACAGCATGCAGGCCAAGCGCATCTTTCTGATCGACCAGACGCCGTGTGAATTCCTGGATCAACGCGAATGACTCACCCTGTACCGGGCTGAAGTCCACGCCCTCCGCTTCGATGATCACCGTCAATGGCGAAACTTCGCCGGCAGGGAAATGCTGCTGGACAGCCGCTGCCCCGTAAACGCTGGATGAAGTTTGAGGCAGTTCAGAAAGCAGACCGTAGCTGAGATTACCGAAGAAAAAGATGCCGATGGCCGTGAAAGGCAGAAGAAGCAGAACGCTGGCCAGCCAGGTGGCCCACGGACGCCGCTCCAGCAATGCTCCCATTCGTGCCCAGCCAGCCGTCAGCAAGTGTGCCTTTTGCAGGCGTGACAGCAGGCCGGTACTGGCAGGAAACCCGTCTTCGCTGGCCTTGGATGTCGTCGGCAGACTTGGCCAGAACGCGAACCGTCCACTGAGCCTGAGAATGGCTGGTGTCAAAGTCAACGATGCCACAAGGCAGATCGCCAGACCAAGCGTAATTGCGATACCAGCCTGACTGAACTTGCCGAATTCAGCAAAGTACATCATGCCAATCCCGCACATCACCGTCCCGGCACTGGCTGTCAAAGCCGCACCGATACGTTCAAGTGTTCCCGAGATTGCTTCTTCGATTGTCTGTCCGCCGTCCAGTTCTTCGCGATAACGAGCAATCAGGAAAAGGCAGTAGTCAACACCGGCACCGTAGACGAGAACCGTGACGTACGTTTCGATCCCGTTGAAAAGGCTCAGCCAGCCGGCCCGCGCCATCAGTGCAAGACAGCTCAACGAAACAGCCGTTGAGACAGCAACAGTCACCAGTGGAATCATGGCCAGCATCGGAGCACGGTAGATTGCGATCAGAAGCGCGACTACCAGAATGACGGTCCACTTTTCTGTCGACTTCGCACTGTTGCGTGATTCCATCATCATGTCGCGACCGAACGTCGCACTGCCGCTGACGGCAATCTCCAGACCGGCGGGCAGTGAGTCTTCGTGGCCTTTGGGATTGCGCGACAGCTGCTTGACAAACTCCTCCACTTTGTCGACCAGAGCAACGTTTGCCTGGTCCAGGAATTCTGTGGTCAGACCAAGGACGATCGTCGTCGCCTGCTTGTCTTCGCTGATCAGCAGGTCACCAATTTTGCGATCCGCAAACCAGGTGATGTTCTGGACGATTCGTGTCGCATCCTGAGGCGTCTTATCGGCCACGTCCCCTTCTGGTTTAGATTCGACCGGCTCTTCTGCCGTTTCATCGCCTGGCAAAGGGACACTGGTGATCCGATGCAGTTCCGGGATGACTCGCGTGGACAGAAACTCAAAGTCCGAATCCAGCAGGCCTTCGCTTCCACTTTCTCTTCGCGCCAGAAGCACGAGAGTACTCTTCAGCATGTCGTTCGGAAACGCCTGATGAAAGGCCTCCGTTGCGACACGGCTGGGAGCGTCTTCAGGCAGAAAGGCAAACTCACCATTCTCAACGACATCCGACCATTTCGGCGCGGTGGAGATGCAAGCTGCCAGAATTCCAACCCAGGCCAGCAGGATCAGAAACGCATGCCTTGCTGTAAGGTCTCCAAGACTTTTGAACAGCATTGAATTGCCTGAATGGATGGGAGCCGAAAGACGTCGGAAAAACGAAAACGGACGGGGCAGAACTGCCGGTCAGAATCCGCAAACTGGAAGCACGAAGTACTTCGCCAAATGGAAACGAGGACACTACCGACTGCCGTGTCTGAATTCAATCAAACCAGTAAGAAACCGATATTTCAGCATCTCTGTCGCGTCGTTGTTCCGTCCGGGAGAAACAGCGAAGTGGGGTAATCTGAGAAAACAAGTCGCGGGTTTCGTGCAAAACGGACCCGCTGGTGCTACGAGACGACGTTCTGGGGGCTGTGCCGTGCAGCACTGCTTGTCCGCTGTCCCATTGCCAACCACTTTCTGCCGTCACAAATGGAATCGCCGCTGGCACGTCTGACTGTTGAGCACAGTTCGACTTGCCAGCGGCGATTCATCATCTTCGGCGACAATCTGATTACTTTCCGGTCGGCCCTCCGGCGCCAGGCATCATGCCACCGCCTGGTCCTCGACCACCGCCTCGGCGACCACGAGAGCCACCAGATCCGGTCAATGAACTTCCGCGACCCATACCGCCACCATAATTCATACCGCCGCCCATACCCGGACCCATTCCTCCCATACCACCCATTGCGCCCATGTCTCCCATCCCTGCAGCGCCGTCCGTAGCACCGTATGGATCGTTCAGCTCTCCTTCTTTGGCAGGGCGAAGATGGTCGTAGGCCTTGAGAACGAACGCAGTAAGGCGAGCATCATCAGCCTTGCTGATTTCTCGATTACCAACAATCACCTTATCAGCCCCGTAACGGCTGACAATCGCTCCGTTGGAATCAATCACAGTCAGTCGGTCGCCGACCGCCTTTGTCCCTGAAAGGCCTCGGAGAAACTCCTTCAGTTCAGGCATGTCAGTTGCGTTGACCTTCGGCGACTCGGTTACAGAAGCGAGGAAGTCGCGCGACTTCAGTTCAATCTCCGTCAGTTCCAGCTTGTTCTTCCCAAGGTCCACAAGCTCGACGGACTGCTTGCCGCCGATGCGTGTCCCGACAGGAACTCGCACAGACGCCATGACTGGAGTGCCTGCTGTGTCATGTTCGTAATACATTGCCATTGCAGCGTATTCGTCAGCTCGTGGTCGCGACTCCACCTTCTCGGGGAAGTAGCGGTACGCATCCGGTACAAAGACAGGCTCCGTTGGTTCGCTCCATGGGGAGGACACCGTTGGGTGCTTTGCCGTTTCCGGATCCAGCAGCTCATCGATTGGTTTGTTGAAGTTAGGATTTCGCATTTCCAGACGCACGCGGTACCGGTAAGCCGTTCCACGATCGCATGTGAAATCCATAAATCGCACCAGAAGCAATCGACCTCCCGCCAGCGCGTTTCGCATCTTCTGGCGGAACTCTTCACGGTCCTTGGCGTTCATCGGCTCGCCACCCGGACCCTTGGCTTCATTACCATTCTTCTCGTCGTCATCCTTGTCGGTGAGTTCAGAATAGAGGTCGTCCAGCATGTTATTGTACTGATCGTTTCCAGCACCCATTCCCATGCCCGAGCCCATTCCAGGACCCATTCCTGGGGGAGTCATGCCTCGCATGCCTCGCATGCTGCCCATCCCCATGCCGCTTTCCATGCCGACACCACCCATTCCCATCCCCATTCCTCCCATTCCCATGGCGAGGTCGTTGGTGGAGAAGGAGTATTTTCGGAAGCCTTCACTGGCGGCCTGGGTTGGAGGAAGCATGGCCTTCTGCTTGTCCGCTTCCTCTCGCATCTTTGCAATCAGGCGGTCGATAATCTCCTGCTCTTTCTCTGAGAGCTGGAATTTCTCGAGACGCTTGTGCGATGCATCGGCAGGTGTCCACTTGCCAGCACCACGGCGAGGAAGTGGCATCGTGATTTCACTTCGGACAACACCGGGATTCACGATCTCGATATCGTACGCAAGCGACTCTTCAAGAATCTGAGCCACGTCTTTAAGTGCGAGTGATTCCCATGGACCATTCCAGTGATCTTCACCCGGCTGTGCTCGCTGACGTTCGATCTGCAGATTGACGAAGTCCACCATCTGACTTGCCCGAGCAGGGTCGATATTCAGGGCCTGAGCCAGCAGTTCGGATTCACGATAAATGTCGAAGACATATCGCACCGAGACACCTGCATGCGAGCGTACTTTCTTCTCGGCAACGATGTCGAGCCCGTAGCCGCCCATGCCGCCGCCCATGCCGAGCCCCATGTCACCGCCCATTCCCATGCCCATCCCGGGGCCCATACCCATGCCAGGCCCCATGCCCATGCCGGGTCCCATTCCCATACCAGGACCACCGATCGGTCCGGCCATGCCGCCGCCGCCACCCTTGCCTCGTCGGCCAGTTGCGCCGCCAGGACCAGGCGATCCAAGGCCACCAGGAGCAAGTCCGCCGCCAGGAGCAAGTCCGCCGGGAGCCATGCCACCTTTTCCTCCCGCCAGGCCCACGCCGCCAGGCAGATCGGAATCTCCACCGGAATACTGATCACCCATGCCGGGCTGTGCGGCTGGGTTTGCGTTTCCGAAGAGGTTTTCCAGGTCCTCAGTGTTCTCTGCTTCTTTGCCTTTGAGCTTCTTCGGGTCAGTGGCATCAGCAACCAGAGTCTGATCTGCTTCTGCTGGTTCGTCCTTCTTGACATTTGGGAAAATCACCAACGTCGCTTCCGGAGATTCCGCTGGCAGTACCACAGCCGTGGCGAGCTTTTCCTGAATCTTGTTGATGGGTTCATTCCATCGACGAGTCGTGGCGAATCGCCCAAACTCATCATTGGAATCCAGCATCTTCTTTGCCATCGCCTGGACATCCGGAGTATCCGCAAAGGCCTTCTTCTGATCTTCCGGCCAGGTGGAAGACAGCCACTGACGTTCAGTACCGTCAGCATCCATCTTCAGCTGGTTTGGGTCCTTTTCACAGGCGGACCAGTTTGCGGTCGCCAGTGAAGTCAGTCCCAAAAGTCCAACCAAAACTGCTCCAAGCTTTTCTCCGTGGTTCAGCAGAATGGCCTTGAAATTAGGCCCCTTCATTTTGGCCATGATTGTTCTCCCTGACGAAGTTCAGATAAGTACCAAGTTGACAGATATTCGAGTGACGTTTGACTGAAGTGAGATGAGTGCGATTAGCCTGGTGCAGGCGCGTTTGAGCCCGGTGCCGCCGGCATCGGAGCGGGCGATGCGCCATCGCCGGCCGGTGCCGGATTTTCGCCACCAGGAGTTGCTGTACCAGCAGGAGCCGGTGCAGGTGCTGGATCTGCAGGATTGGGTTCCTGCCCGGCCGGGGTTCCAGGATTCGCAGGATCAGCTGCAGGAGATCCAGGTTCCGCAGGTGCTGTACCGGGTGCGGCTCCTGGTGCTGCTGGATTTTCAGTTCCGGTCCCATTCGCATCAGCCGGTGCCGCACCGTCCGCCGGTGTTGGAGCTCCACCGTTTTCTGATGGTGCAGGAGTTGTCGTGTCGCCTGGAGCGGCTCCGGGTGCCGGAGTCGTTCCGTCGGTTGGCGCTGTCGAAGGAGCACCACCATTTTCCGGCGTGACCGGTGGAGGTGTCACTTCCGTCGCCGCTGCGGCTTCCGACTGTTCAGCTGCGTCAGATTCCTGAGCTGACTGATACAAAGTCATCAACCCACCGATGCGAACACTGATGAGCAATGGATCGGACATCGCAATCTGAAGAGCTTCCATGCCGGTTGGAGACCCCATGCCACCACCAGCGCCGAAAGCACCGCCAGCCATGCCAGGCCCCAAACCAAGTCCCATGCCAGGACCACCGGCTGGAGGCATCATTCCTTTGCCGCCACCCATCCCCATGCCCATTCCTCCAGCGCCGGAAAGTCCCATGCCAGCACCCATTCCCATGCCACTTGATGGAGCGAGGCCTGGACCTGGATCTTCCATTGAACTTCCACCCATGCCACTCATCGTCGACATGCCTCCCATGCCGCCAGGAGCTGCTCCACCGGCACCAGGGGTTGCATTGATTTCAACTCGCACGATTTCTACGGGGAAGTCAGAGTCGGTCAGAGCCGCCAGAAGTTCAGGCAGCTTGTCGTCTCGAACCATGACATCCAGAAGGAAGGCTCGAGTCTTGTAGGAGCCTTCCACTTCGTGCACATATCGCTTTTCTTCCGTTGAGGCTGCTGCGGATTCTCCTCCGCCCATCATGCCGCCACCCATCATATCGCTGGCGAAGCTGCCTTTGCCGGCAGGGGCTGATCCCATGATTCCGCCGCCACCACCGCCACCCAGAGCTCCACCGCCGCCAAGTCCCGCATTACTCGAGTCCGCTCCGAATTCTTCAGCGAGGATATCACCACCACTTGTACCTTCGAATTCTTTGCCAGGGAACGATGCACCCGCTGCGGCACCACCGCCGCTGCCTGAGGCCGATGGGTCACCACCCAGCGACATTCCGCCGGTGTTTCCGGACATCATTCCTTCGCCCATTCCCGACATTCCGCCGCCCATGCCTCCCATCCCGCCAGCACCACCAGCAGCCGACGGTGTCGCTGCAGGGTCACCACCTCGAAGCCACAGTCGCTGAATTTCGCGAACTGACGCTTCCGTAATTCGGGTGGCGTCGCCATTCACTGAAGCGATAGAAGTGAGTAAAGATCGCAGCAGCCAGATGTCTTCCTGAGAATCCCAGATCTCTTTCGACTGCGGAGGACCGAACTTCCACTTTTCAAATGGCTTGTGAGTAATCCGATCCGAGGTCACAACGACAAGCCCTTCACCGTTTTCGAAGGGTTTCACAATCTGAAGCAGGGAGTCGATTTCGTCTTTGTAAACCGATGCCCATTTTTCTCGGGAAATCTGATTTGTGATGGGACCCTGATACGGAATTCCCTTCATCTCATCTCGAACAGCCTCCGGCCACTGGCGAGCATTCTGCTGACGCTCACGCAGTTCCGTGGATGCTGCCGTGAACGCAGCCGTATCCTGCTTGTTTCGCTCATCGGCCGCTTCGACCCATTTTGCATTGGGATCATTTGCACCCTGCTTGGCTTTGCTGAACGCACCATCGACTGCCTTGCGTCCATTCTCGATCTCCGTCGCGATCGCCCCGCTGGCCATCCACCAGCCAACGATGACAAAGATCACTGACAGACCAAAGCAAATCCAGTAACGGTGCTTGATGAGAGGTTGAAGCTTGTCCATATGAATACCCAACGTTTGCTAAGTTTGATCCGTGATTTCAGTCAGACAGTCAGCCACATTCCAAAGCGAATGAACTACGCTCCACCTGGAGCTGGAGCAGAACCATCTGCTGGTGCCCCGCCTTCTGCGGTTGCCTTTCTTGGGTCTTCCGGTTTGCGGTCTCGTTCAAGAGTCCGAGTCCAGATGAACTGCACCACAAAATCAGTGCGTTCGATCTGCTGAATTTCTTTCTTTTCCTGTTCTGCGAAGACAGGTCCGGCGCCAGGACCAACCGCTCCGGCCTGACCACCGCCAGGAGCTCCAGGGGCCATTCCGCCCTTTCCGGACGACATCCCCGGTGTCATGCCAGGCGCCATTCCTGCTCCCATGCCTGCACCCAGGCCAGGGGCGCCGGACGAAAGTCCCATTCCCCCGCCAACGGCTCCGGGCGTTTCATCTGCCCCAGGCATCGTCGGCGTCGAACCATAGCCCATCGCACCAGGCATCATTCCTGGTCCCATGCCTGTCATCAAATTGTTGTTTCCGCCGAGACCACCAACCTTCTGGTTGGGGTCATACATAAATGGTGACCGCACGCTGAATGCGACAACCGGGTAGGAAATCCCAATCTTGCCGACCGGAATTTCCACGCCACCCGAGTTCAGCACCCACTTCCGCAGATTGGTGACCAGCGTGTTCTCCACAAAGCGCCGGTCCTTCTTATCAAACGGGATATCTTTGTGGTTGTAGAAATGATACCCCCGAAGCGTCACGATGTACCCTGGAGCTGTCGCCGGAGGTGTCTGGTCCGGAACTGCAAAGTCTTCACCATGCTGCTGGTCCACGAAGGCTTTGTGCCACAACGAAACGTCTTCCACTTTCTTGGTGGTGATCGAGGTCAGACGAATCTTCTGCTGCTTCGTGATGTCGGTTTCATCCAGAGCATTTCCTTCCTCGGCCGGAAGGCATTCGTTGATCGCCTTGAACAGTTCCATCCACAGCGAACGCTTCTCCAAAGGAGCGACCAGTTGTGCGATGTCTTCCAGGTTCTTTTTGTGAGCCCCTTCGGCAGATCCATACAGATTCTTCTGACTGGAAATCTTGCCCTGAATTCCATCCACGTAATCCGACGGGCCTTTCCACTTGTCTGGCCCGAAAGATCGAGCGACCGCAGCGCTGCCAATCGTGCTGACTCCCATTGCCAGCAGCAATCCCGCCGCCGCCGCAATGGCCCATGGCTTCTTGCTTCGGATCTTTCGATCGACAGCAATTTCCGGAGGCAGCAGCGTCGTGCGAATTCGAGTCTTGCCAATCGCCTGCAGAGCCAGTCCGTAAGGCACTGCGAATGTCATCATATTGTCAACGAACAATGGGTCAGTCAGAACGCTGTCGCCGGAAACGCCGTTCAGGCTTTCCATGCGTTCTACTTCGTACTGCAGGTTCTGCTGCAGGAACTTCTGAAGACCTGCCAGCCGGAAGCCGTTGCCCACGCCAATGATCTTGCGAATCTTCGCCGATCGATTCACGCTGCCGAAGAAGCCAATCGTCTTCTGAATTTCGCTGACGAAATCATTGAAGACCGGTCGCATCGCCTGGAACACTGCCTTCGGATCCGGAGCCTTCGTCGCGTTGCACTTCAGATGCTCCGCCTTCGCGAACGTCAGCTTCATTTCACGAGTCAGCGCGCGAGTGAAATGATTGCCGCCGATCGGAACGTTTCGAATCCAGATGCTTCGACCGTTCGAAACCAGCATCGTGGAATTGTCAGCTCCCATGTCCAGCACGACATGGTAATCTTCCATCGCCGGAGGTTCAGGAGTCTCTGCTGTTTTGCGGAAGCCAAGTACGTCGTAGGAAAGGTAGTTGTACAGAGCCAGCGGCGTAATCTGAACAATCTCGACTTCCTTCGAGCTGTTCGTGAAGGGCTTCATCGCTTCATAAACAAGTTCTCGCTTCATCGCAAAGAGGCCGACTTCTGCCTCCAGCATGAATCCGCTTTCTTCCACACCACCGCCGATCGGCTGGTAGTCCCAGATCACGTCGTTCAGATCGAACGGGATCTGCTGGCGGGCTTCGTACTTAACGATCTCGGCGACTTTGCTGGCTTCCACTGGCGGCAGCTTGATGAACTTCGCCAGCGAATTCTGACCAGGCACGCTGATCGCAATCAGGTCGCCGTCAACCTTGTTTCGTTCAAGGAAAGTCTTCATCGCTTCCCGAATCAGCTCTTCGGGAATCGCATCCGGCTGGCTCAGAATCTTCGGGTGGGGAATGTAATCGAAAGCCGCTGCGACAACTCGGGAACCATCGTCCGACACTCGCAGCTTGATAGCCTTCAAACCGGCCTGCCCAATGTCGATGCCCCACGCGCTTCGTGCTTCTGCCATATCCAGTCACCGTTCCGATTACTCAAGAACTGTCCAAACCAAAACAGGTTTTTTCATCGGCACATTCTGCCGAACACCTGTTCCGACATTCCAAAAGAAGGGCGCCCACGCCCCGAAAGGCGCGCCCCTTCCATCATCGTAAGCCAAAAGTACCAGCGACTTTGTGGTCCCGTCAACCAATTTCGAAACCGCAGCCCGCCGCAATTCCCCGAATTCACGCATTCCTTCGCAACTGAACAATCCGCAAAGCCGGTGAAAACGGATCTTCCGTCCTGATCCCAGGCCGCTGGCTCGATGCCGGCTGCCATGAATTCTTCGAGCTTTTGCGGTGTTTCCGGGTGTTGGCTCCTTTGAACCAGACGCGAGCCTTCTGAACATTGTTCCGAAAAAGTAAGGGATTTTGAGCAATTCATGTCTCCCAGCGGACTTTGTTTTGAGGCAACCTTTCTCCAGGGCGACCTTCGAGCCATACTTCCAGCGATTTTCACGTCTTCTGCGACCTGTGCGAGAGACGCGAACTTCTGACGTTCGAACGCGACTGCCCGCCCAATTTTCAACATGGTCTCTTCCCAAATACCCGCTGACTCCTCCCAACCGCCCTCGGTGCTCAAAGCTCTGGCGCCATCCCTGTGGTTTGGGTTCACTGTGTTCCTCAGCGCGTTCCTGTTGTTTCAGATCCAGCCGCTGATCAGCAAAGTCATCCTGCCCTGGTACGGTGGAACTCCGGCGGTCTGGACGACGTGCATGCTGTTCTTCCAGTGCCTCCTGTTTCTCGGGTACGACTATTCTCACACGCTGACTTCCATAAAGCCGTTTGCAAGGTCGACGAAGCTGCAGGCAACAATTCATCTGACGCTGCTGTTGGTCACCATCCTGTTTCTCAACATCGTGCCAGATCAGCGGTCGGTGCCAGCGGCTGATCAGTCCCCTGCCCTTCAGATCCTGTGGACACTTTCGCGCGCGGTTGGTCTGCCCTACTTCCTTCTGGCGACAACCGGGCCTCTGGTGCTGCGATGGTTCAACGTCGTTTCACCAGGAGCATCCCCGTATCGTCTGTATGCCCTGTCCAACGCAGGCTCGCTCCTGGCGCTTTTGTCGTTTCCATTTCTGATGGAACCCTTCTTTTCGATCTCAACACTGGACCGACTCTGGTGCGTCGGGTTCTATGCGTTCTCTGCGGGGCTTTGTGTTTGCATGTGGAAACTTCGAGCCGCAGGGACTTCATCCACTCTCCTGGCTGCAGATTCCACCGACGTTGCTCAAAGCACGTCACACGTGGCTTCGTCTGTTACCTTCCGTTCCCGGCTAACGTGGTTCGGCCTTTCTTTCCTTTCATGTCTGCGCTGCTGGCTGAAACGAATGAGATCTGTCAGGACGTGGCGGTCATTCCATTCCTGTGGATTGCTCCTTTGTCGCTGTACCTGCTCAGCTTCATCCTTTGCTTCGAACATGAGCGATGGTGCCAGAGAAAGATGTATGGTCCGCTGACCGGAGCATTATTGCTGGCGGTGTGCTGGGTGCAGAGTTTCGGTTCGCAGACTCATCTGATGCTGCAGGTCGCCATCTACTTCACCTGTTTTCGATCTTCATGCTGTGCCACGGGGAACTCGCGGCCAACAAGCCGGCACCTCGTGATCTGACAACGTTCTATCTGACCATTGCCGCGGGAGGTGCCTCTGCGGGACTCTTCGCAGGTCTCGCTGCCCCTGTCCTCTTTCCCGGCTACTGGGAACATTACCTCACGCTTGTCGGCACCAGCCTGCTGGCGATCTTCGTCTGGATGGATTCGCAAGGCTGGCTGTCCGGAAAGAAGCATGCTCCCCTGTGGTCTCTGGGCGTCGTCGTGATGCTTGCCGTGGCCATCATTACGGTGACGGCTTCTGCCGTGCAGACCTACCTTCGCTCTGTGGAAACTTTGCGAAGCTTCTATGGTGTGCTCGAGGTGGAAGACGACCCCGTGGAGGATGCTCGGCTTCTTCGCCACGGACGAATCATTCACGGTCTTCAACTGAAGGCACTCCCATCGGTGCCGACGATGTACTACGGCTACCGAACCGGTGTCGGGCTGACTCTGGATGCGATCCGTGAGACGACTCCAAGGCCATTGCGTATCGGCCTCGTCGGCCTGGGCGTGGGCACCATGGCGGTCTATGGCCAGCAGGGAGACATATTTCGGTTCTACGAGATCAATCCTCAGGTGGTGAAGATCGCCGAGTCTCAGTTTTCGTTCCTGAAGAACTCGGACGCGTCCATTGAGCATGTTGCCGGGGATGCTCGATTATCGCTGGAAGCGGAAACTCCTCAGTCCTACGACCTGCTGGTGCTGGATGCCTTTTCCGGCGACGCGATTCCAACCCACTTGCTGACTCAGGAAGCCTTTGAAATTTACAAACGTCATCTTTCAGAGAAGGGGTTGATTGCCTTCCATGTTTCGAATCTGCATTTCGACCTGACACGAGTCACCGACGGACTGGCTCGTTCCAATGACCTGGCGAGCACCGTGATCGAAACCGCGCCGATTCGCGATCCGGAAACAGGGGCCCCCCTGATGTCCAGTCCGGGAAGCCGCTGGGTGATTCTTGGCAAGCGTGACGCGATTCCCGATCGCATTCGAAAGGCCGGTCGAGGTGACAAGTCAACAGCTCCGGTGTTATGGACAGATGACTTTTCCAACCTGTTTCAGGTCCTTGCCTGGTAGAACAATTACACCACACAACAGCGAGCGGTTGGGCATCAGCCCTCCGTTCGTCTCCACCCCGTCGACAGCACTGGCGAGCGGAGTGTGTCAACGCTCCGGTACAGACAGCTGCGTAGCCCAGGTGAAGCCTGTGTCGCGAAGCGGCCGGAAGCCAAAGGGACCGCATGGCAATTCCAGTGCACCGTGCCCCAGCGTCAATTCACTGAAAACTGAAAACTCCCTTCTGGCGAGCGGGATGCGTCAGCTTCCCGGTATACGATTCGTTCAAACGCTGGCTGAGTTGTCATGGCAGAAGAATGTGGGCAGGAGAATAGACTCTGTTGTTTCCATTCTTCTGACTTCATTCTCCTGCCTCCATTTTTTGCCCAACCATCTTTTGCCCAACCACAATTCTCAACTCGTACCGTCGTGTTTGGCCGACAAAAAATGGGTGACGGAAAATAATCGCAGTCGGTGGTGCCTGGTTGGTGTCCGCTCTTTTTGCTTCTTCCGTTTCTTTCGGCCCCCGGCGGTTTCCACCGCGTCCACAACATCGGCCAGCGGAGTGCATCAACGCTCCGGTACTGACGAGTTGGGTAGCCCAGGTGCAGCCTGTGTCGCGAAGCGGTCGGAAACTGAAGGGACAGCATGGTTATCCCAGTGCACCGTGCCCCAGCATCAATTCACTGAAAACCGAAAACTGAAAACTCCCTTCCGGCGAGCGGGATGCGTCAGCTTCCCGGTATACGATTCGTTCAAACGCCGGCTGAGTTGTCATGGCAGAAAAATGTGGGCAGGAGAATAGACTTTGTTGTTTCCATTCTTCTGACCTCATTCTTCTGCCGTACAGGACGCCCAACACCTTTTTGGCGCCACTATCTTTCAGTCCGTCAACTCCCAGCATCCGGCCGACAACGGGGCACAAAATCACATTTCTTTGAGTCTGTCAAATTGTAGCTGTCCATTTCCTCATGAAAGCTGGCGTTTTGGCGTACAGCGATCTGTGATAGAAACCGCGTATGGACGGAGCGTGTTAAAAACTGGGTTACGATGACCAGGCAGCGCTGGTGGTGCAATGGCAGGCCATGGTGGAACGTTTGTCGAAGCGGATTGACCAGATGGCAGGAGTTAAATTGTATGTATGGACGCGCCTGGCTATTGGTTTTGGTCGCTAGAGTTTTGTGTGTCGATTTGCAGTGTTCGCGTGCAGGTGACGCCCCGCCGGTTGTTGCCAACGTTCAGGCATTGCAACTTAGCTCGCTCAATGCCGATGTATTCGCATTTCAATTTTACCGAAAGGATCTCCAGACTCGAGACGTTAGACGCTGGTGGCTCTCTTCAGGAAAGTCACCTTGTGGCGTAGCATTTTTTGAAAGTGCGCTTCCATTGACGTTTACTTTTGAACATCAGTCGCTTCTTTTCAAACCCACAGGAACGTTTCGCCAAAGTCCGACCCCCGCATGGGCGTTTTCAATCGATGGAGATTTGATTTCTCAGGGCAGTGGAGCGGTACCTTCCGATGGAAACTGTTTTGTTGCAATTGATCTCCCAACTTGTCTGGATGAATTGGTAAGCGATGCAGGCCGGAGAACCAAGGCGCGGTCGTCTGGTGAGACGCTCGTGTGGAGTTTTGACTATGGACAAAACGGTTCTGTCGCAATCTGGTTGCGTACGCCGAATGATGAATTGGCTCTGGGAACTGCGTTGAGACGCTGGGAGGTACAAACAACAAAGTTTGTTGCTGGTATCTCAGCATTGACCGTCAATTCAGATTTTGATCTGCTCGTGGCGGATGCCAATTTTGACATTGAGGCGACTCATGTTTCAGAATTGCCTGATTTCGCGGCTGAAGAGATAAAAGACCTTGGTGGCGAATGTGCCATGAAAGGTTATCGCTTGTTTTCTGATTTGAGTGCAGTTTCATCGCTCGATCAGTTTGCTGCAAAAAAGGATGAACGAATTGCGATTGCAATTCTGGTCAAGAAAGTTCTCCCCGATGGGAGACATCAGGTCAGTACTGCATGGCTGCGAGAGTATTGCGTGCTCTGTCGTGAATTGAGGAACTATTCAATGCTGCTTCAGACAGAAGATGGAATGCCCATTGACGATCAAGCCGTGCGCTGGGGGCGAATAGAGCAGTTTCTTGGGGCAAAGTTGTCTTACGCGACGACGTATGTAATGCCGCGGGTTCTGCAAAACGGTCCTTTCTCACTTGCAGAAAGGATTCGACTTGTCGATGCATGTGCCGACCTTGGTGAGTCGCAGTTTCTAAAGGAGTATGAAAAGATATTTCAGGCAGAACATGGAGATCTCTATCGGTCAATTCTCAAGGCTCATCATCAGCACCCGCACTCTGATACGGACATAAAGCTTTGCCGCGACTATCTGGAGAGAGTCCCCGAGAATTCGCCCGCCTCGCATTGTCTCATTGAGTCACTGATATTGATGGGAGAAATTGAAAAGATCCCTCCTCATCTGGTAGACCGCTGGTATGGCGACGTCATGTTTTCGGGCACCCGTGCTGACCAGATGGAGGTGCTGCGCCAACTGACGCTCGTGGCATCCGGTAGGCAGTGGCTTCGGAATCACCTGCAGTCACTCACTGATCTTTCAGAGACAGACCGTCTTGCCGTAAATGCATTGCAACAACGAGCATCCGCCACACGAAAGACATCGCGATGGGATTTCATGTCTGAGACGGTGTGATGCCACCTTGATGCTGGTCCGACAGTTGAGCGAATGCCATAGAAGGCCCGCCGTCAGACACTGTCGGTGGTTGCACATATGGTGGTTGCACATATGGTGCCATCCACAATGCTCCAGAGTCACAAGCCCTTCAGAAGCATTTGCGTGAAGCCCCTGAGTCTGCTCCACCTGTTGCCGAATCCTTCCCGCCGATTCGCTCGAGCCATCGCTATTTTCGCAAATCGCCAAAGAGAATGACAATGGCGTCATGGAACATGCCCGACATGCAATCCGTCCACGTTGTGTTCTAATGTCTCGGAAAAAACCATGACCATCGCCGTGAGTTGATTTGGCAGCGGCTGGAGTTTCTGGCGGGCATCATGGACATTGAGGTGCTGGGCGGTGTAGTACGATTGAGGCTATGAACGACGCTGCGCGGGCACGGAGGACTGACGTCCTGCCGCTCACCGTACGTGCGTGGCTCGGCAGCCTTTTTTAGCAACGACACGATGTTTGTTCGGGCAGAGTGTGGCCGTGGAATCGCAGAGCATCACTCGGAGAGTGATGGCCACGTTGGCGGAAGTCGGCCGAGGGCGGGCCATCCTACTTCAAGGGCCAAAAAAGGGGCCAGCCGTCT
The DNA here is from genome assembly GCA_046349695.1 of Planctomycetaceae bacterium. Lineage (GTDB taxonomy): Bacteria > Planctomycetota > Planctomycetia > Planctomycetales > Planctomycetaceae > SXXK01. The sequence continues at coordinate 37,102 of JAXMBV010000034.1, forward strand.
GTCTGTAAGGCCAAAAAAGGGGCCAGCCGTCTGTCTGTTGACGCAGTTTGTCAGTTCTGCAACACTCCGTCAAGCGATTTGCGATTAAGGCCAAAAAAGGGGCCAGCCGTCTGTCTGTTGACGCAGTTTGTCAGTTCTGCAACACTCCGTCAAGCGATTTGCGATCGCTTCAGGTTCAGGGCATTCGTGGTGGTTTGAGAGCAGCATTTTGAGGAGACGGCGACGATGGCTCGGAGGAATCGGCGGGATGTGTTGATCGATGGGGAGATTCAGATTGTCCACTGCGTCAATCGCTGCGTGCGGCGGGCGTTTCTTTGCGGGAAGGACAGTGTCTCGGGAAAGAACTATGACCATCGCCGGGAGATGATTCGGCAACGGCTGGAGTTTCTGGCGGGCATCATGGGCATTGAGGTGCTCGGATACGCGGTGATGAGTAACCACTTTCACTGCATCCTGAGGTCACGGCATGACATTGTGGAGACATGGTCTGACGAACAGATCGCGCTCAAGTGGTGGATGCTCTGCCCGGTTCGCAAGAACAAAGACGGCAGCCCGGCCGAGCCGACGGAGCTGGAACTCAAGGAGATCCGCCGGGACAAAAAGGGCCTGAAGGAAAAGCGGCGACGGCTGGCGAGCATCTCGTGGTTCATGCGTTTCCTCTCCGAGAAGGTCGCGAAGGAAGCCAACAAACAGGACGAGTGTTCCGGGAGATTTTGGGAAGGCCGCTTCAAGGCTCAGGTGCTGCTCGATGACGCCGCGATTCTGGCATGCATGCAGTATGTCGACCTGAATCCGATTCGGGCGGGCATCGCGAAGACTCTGGAAACCAGCCAGTTCACGAGCGTGTTCGATCGGATCGCTGATCTGAAGGCGACGAGCAACGAAGCGCGAGTGGCGAGCGAAAAGGAGGCTCAGAAGAGCCATTCCGGCACTGAACCAAGATTCGCGGACGGAGACGATGTTGCGGCCTCCGATCGGAACAAGTTTGATACGGCGGTGGAGCATGGTGCTCGAGCCGGCTGGCTGGCTCCCGTGGGGCTGGAATCGAAACGTCAGGCCGTGCGAATGAAGAAGACCGAACGACGAGTCTCGAACAAGGGTTTTCTCGCGCTGAGTCTGGCGGAATACCTGCAGTTGCTCGACTGGACGGCACGACAGATTCGCACGGACAAGCGAGGTTCAACGCCTGCGGAACTGGAGCCCTTGTTTGAGCGACTGCAGATTTCCGCAGAGCTATGGGTGGACTGCGTGAAGAATTTCCGCAAGTGGTTCCGCTCCACAGTCGGCCGACCGAGTTCCATGACGGCTCATGCGACAGCCAAGGGGCATGATCGAGCGATCAGCATTCGTTCATCGAGGCGGGTGTTTGTGTAGTTGCCAAACCGAGGCTCACCCGGCGTGAAGCCGGGTTGGGGCCGGTTGTTTTTGGGGGGCTGTACCCGTAGTCTCTTCACTGGCTTTCAACAGCCACACGATGTTCGTTCGGGCTGAGTGTACTCGTGGAATCGCAGAGCATCACTCGGAGAGTGATGGCTACTTTGGGGTGGCGTGCGGCGGACAGAGTTGTGTGAGGGATGGGGATTATGATGAAGATGAAGATGAGGATTAAGAATGAGAGGCGGGGTGCGGGACACGGAGGACTGACGTCCTGCCGCTCGCCTTTGGTGGCTGGCCCGGCAGTCTGTTCCGCATGCGGGAACTGCGGGGCCCTGGCATTGCAATCTTCAAACCGCGGATGAAGACGGGGCACTGCGGAGAAACAATAATGCTCTTTGGACTGCTGCAGCCCTGCTGCCGCTTTGAAAACAGCAGCCTGCTGCTGACTCTAGCCGTAGAAGGAATCCTTGACGCGTCACAGCAGGCTGTGGATGGGAAAGCTGCAGCAGGGCTGCAGCAGTCCAAAGGTGGACCGGTCCGCCTATTCGCCGTCTTCGCGGGCAATTTCGTCGTACTTGAAGCTGCGGATAGTTTTCAGCCAGGCGGGTGTGACGGCTTTTCTGAACTTTCTGGCACTGCACCATTTCCAGTCAGAACCGACACGCACGAGGGCATGGTGGACTGCATTCTGGTGGACGTAGTGCAGGCGAGCCAGATAGCTCCGCTGAAACGTTAGAAGCGTCTCACGATAGTTGTGCCATAACCGTGTCCTTCCCGGCTTGTGCTCGCGGCGGTTCAGTTCTTTGGTCGCGAGGCTGTGCAGCTTTCGAAGCATAGCGCCGAGTGACTCAGCGGAATCTTGTTCCGGGGGACTGTGTGCAACAATGTGGTAATGGTTAGACAGTACACACCAGGCTTCCATCAACCAGCCGAATTCCTCGGCAAGATCGAGCAGAGTGGCTTCAAACCAGTCCTTCATCGAGTCTTCTGCGAGGAGATGCCGTTGATCCCGAGTCCGAGCGGTGACGAAGTAGACTCCAGCCTCCGCCAGTCGATGCGGCGGTGCATGTGGCCAGTCGCGAGTTCCCTTTGCGGATTGCTCAGATGTCGGCAACTCCATGCAGGAGTCCTTTGCTCTATTGCTTTTGGAGTGCGGCAGCCCTGCTGCCGCTTTGGTTTTCATAGCCTGCTGTGACACATTAGGTGATAGTGTTGTTAACGTCCATTGTCAGCAGCAGGCTGCTGATTTCAAAGCGGCAGCGGGCTGCCGCAGTCCAAAAAAGGTTTGTTTTGTTGTAAGTTGAATCTGGATATGGGTTTACGGGGAGCGGTGGATTCAGGGTCGACATTGACCGTGAGGCGGGGGTTGCCGTACACTGCGGAGGCGTCCGGTGACGAGAGAATGGGATTCTCTGCGCGGGGCGAAGTGGAATGGAATTCGGGTCAAGGACGACACGATGTCTCAATCAGTACCGCAGCGCGCGATTTTAGCGCTGGCCGATGTGGAGCTGCTTCGTGATGCGCGAAGAGTGATTCTGCAGGAAGCGGATGCGCTGGCTCTGATGGCCGAACAGCTGGGGTCGGGATTCTGCGATGCCGTTCGGCTGATTCAAAACTGTCGCGGTTCTTTGATCGTCACTGGTGTTGGCAAGGCGGGGCTGATTGGACAAAAGCTTGTTGCCACATTCGCCAGCACGGGCACGAAATCTCACTTCCTGCATCCCACCGAAGCTCGCCATGGTGATCTTGGTTGCGTCGGTCGAGACGACGTTGTGCTGGCTCTTTCGAACAGCGGTGAGTCGGAAGAGATCGTGAGCCTGCTGCCCGCGTTTCAGCAGTGGGAGATACCGGTCATCGCGGTGACTCGGGATGAGCAGAACCGACTGGCTCGCGGCGCGACGGTTGTTGTTTCGATTGGTCGTCATAAAGAAGCCGGTGATCTGGGACTGGCTCCGACCTGTTCCACGACGGCGATGCTGGCGATGGGTGATGCACTGGCACTGGTACTCAGTCGGGCACGAGGATTTACATCAAAGGACTTTGCTGCATTTCATCCGGCAGGCAGTCTTGGACGCCAGTTGTGTCCTGTGCGCGAAGTCATGCGGAGAGGAACTCAGTTGCGTGTTGCAAGGGAAACGGAAACGGTCCGTGAGGTCATGATTCATCACAGTCGTCCTGGTCGAAGAACGGGCGCCGTGATTCTGACGAACGCTGATGGGCGGCTGACCGGGCTCTTCACGGACAGTGACCTGGCAAGGCTGTTTGAGCAGCGTCGTGACGAGATGCTGGACCAGCCGATTGAGTGCGTGATGACTCGAAACCCGATCACGACCAGTCCGGACGTTTTGCTGCCGGAGATGATCCATCTGATGTCTGAACGAAAGCTGAGTGAAGTTCCTGTCATCGATCAGGATCGCATGCCGGTCGGGATGCTGGACATCACGGATGTCCTGCAGCATGTTGAACCGGTGGAGTCTCCTGCAGCAGCGACGCAACTTGGAGTTCTGCGTTCGGCGTAACGGCCCCTTAAAACACTGAGCCTGCAAAAACGATCGTCCCATGTCATTTGCCACCATGTCTCGAAGTTCAAGAACGCTGCTTGTCGGCATCGGACTGATGTCCGTGTATGCCGCCTATGCCGCGCTGACGAGACCGTGGCTGACCGTTGATCATAAGACGCCGATGGCGATTGCTCCCAAAGCCGGAAAGGCTCGCGAGAAGTCCCGGGTTTTTGAAACCGCCGTGCAGTACTTCGAAGCGGATTCATGGGTGCAGAAAGCGAACGGAAAGTTCCGCGACGGCGACCGTCTGCTGTTCTTCGACAAGCATGAATTGTTTAACGACAACCGATCGATTCGAATCAAGCCGGTCGCGATGCTGTGGGGCGACAAAGGTGACGGCGCTGATGATCCGGAAAAAGATCATACACCGATTACCGCAACCGCAGACTCCGCTCAGCTGGATGCGAGCACCAAATTCAGTCTGGGAGAAGGACAGTTTGGAAAGATCACGAGCGGACTTCTGGCCGGGGACGTGCGAATCACAGGGCCCGAACAGCTTCGCATTGAGGGACGCACGTTCTACATCGATGAAGATGCGATGAAAATCTGGACCGGTCAGCCGGTCAAGTTTCACTGGCAGGGACACGATGGGAATGCCGAAGGTGGCGCAGAGATCGAACTCGTCTCTTCTTCAGACCCGGCACAGGCGGGGCTGATGTCCGTTTCGAACGTGTCTCGGATTCGACTGCTGGGACGAGTCCAGTGCAGCTTGTACTTTCCGGATAAAGATGGCGAGGGCGACCCCGTCATGCTCTCCGTGAACGCCGCGAATGGATTTGAATATTTCGTTCCAACACGTCAGGGCACTTTTTCCGGTTTCGTCGATCGGGAACTCCGAGTCGACAACCAGATCCTTGTGCAGAGACTTCGCGAAGACGGCTCGGCCGACAAGCTGTTCTGCTCACAACTGGTCCTGGGGCTTCAGCCAAGAATTCGAACGAACAATGCGGATGGAAAGAAGAAGCGAGAAAGCCTGGAACTTGCCAGCATCACCGCTGACGGACGTCGGGTTGTCTATCATTCCGCTCTGGATGATATTCATGCAACGATGAGCATCCTTCGTTTTCAGCTGCTCGAAGAGACGGTGGAGATGATTGGGCGGCCCGAAGCAGCGACTGGCAAGCCGATCTACGTCGACATTCGTCAGGGCAGCAGGCACTTGATCGCTCCGCGCGTGGCGGTGTCGTTTCTCGAAGGTCAGGGTTTCAAGTCCTGCTTCTGTAACGGTCCTGGTCGTATCGAGCCTGTTGCTGACAGGGAGCCTGATCCGGAAATCCCGGCCGTGAGTGCGTCGTGGAACGAGAGCCTGGAGTTTGATCATGGTGAAACGGATCGCATCACTTTGAAGGGGACGGCGAGCGTATCTTATCCGGAAAAGGACATGGACCTTGAGGCCGGGAAGATCGAGGTCGTGCTTGAGGACGAAGATGCCTCAGACCAGTTTGCTCGGACGAGCGAGCCGGTTGAAGATGCGGAGACGCAGGGTTCGACGATCGGCTTGAAGTCCTTCCATTTTCGCGCTAAAGAACTCATCGCGAATGACAACGTTCTGATGACGGTCACAGGCTTGACCGGGAAGGCGAGTCGACAGCTGGTGGTGAAGTTTGCCAATCTGGAAGATGGAGCCCTGGCCGTGCAGCCTGTCTCAATGGTTCAGGAGCAGGAGGCATCGAATGGTGATTCCGATGAAGGCACTGCAGCGCCGAAGAAGACTGCGTTGCAGGGGATGACGGAGTTTTCGAGCGAGACGATTGAAGCCAGTCTGATCACAATTCCGGATGCCGACCCGCAGCTTCATGATCTCTGGCTGAAGGGCAACGTAAGTATTGTGCACACATCGGCGGAGAATAACGAGAACGCCGTTTTCAAAGCGTACGGAAACGTTCTGCACGCTGAAGGAGGATTCACGGGCGATCGGGAAATCAAACTGTTCGGTGACCCGGCTGTTGTGGATCGCGACACGGCTCGTATCGAAGGCAAGCGAATTGACCTGTCAGAAATCGTCCGCTCCGGTGCTCAGCAGATGGAAGCAACGGTCGAAGGAAGTGGCCGTGTTCGTTTTGTTGTGCAGCAGGGACCTGATGGTCAGCAGCTCGCCAGCCCGGCGCCGCTGGATATTTACTGGAATGAACGAATGTCGTTCAGTGGTCGAACGGCTCACTTCATCGGCAATGTTCGTGCCGTGCTGAATAACGAAATGGACTATGACGCGCAGCTGACCTGTGCGGGAATGAAGGTCCACTTTGCCGAAGAAGTTAAAATCTCCCGAGACCAGAAGGAACGTGAAAAGGCGTTCAACATTCCTCGTTCCAAAGTCGGTTCCGGCGGAAGTGCCAATTCTGAGCCGGAGAATGAAATCGTAAAGATCGAATGCGAAGGTCAGGTGGTCGTTGACGCAGAGACGATGGTCAACAAAGTGGTCACTGCAAGGCATCACGCAGAGTTTGCGGACTTCGTCATTGATCAGACGACGGGCGACTTTCACGCGATGGGACCTGGCGTAATTGAATCGGTCCAGCCCGACAAAAACAAACGACTGAAGTTCACGGGCCGTACGGTGGCCAAAGCGAATACTCCGATCAACACGCCGGACCATGCGTGTATGTATCTGCGAGCAACCTTCATCGGGGCGATCGAAGGGAATCACGTTCGAAGGTACGTCAGACTGCGACAGCACGTGCGAGGGGTGTTTGGCCCGGTTCGTACTCTGGATGACAAGATCAACATTGATGGTCTGGGGGCTGATGAACTTCCCCTGAACACCGGATCGATGGGGTGTGAGAATCTGACTGTCTCCATGAATTCCACCGAGGGAAGTGCTGAGAATTCCTTTTCACTGGTCGCAGAGTCGAACGGTGCCGGTGGAGGAACGGGAACTCGTGCCCCCTGCCGTCTGGAGAGCCGAGAGTTTTCCGGGGACGCGGACAAGATTACGTACGACCATTCCAAGCAGCAGTACATTCTGCGGGCTGACGAAGGGCGCCAGGCAAAGGTGACGTACCAGCCGAACGGCAGAGAACCTCAGACGCTGACCGGCCGGCGGTTTGACTATTATGCAGACCGCAACCAGTTGCAGGCCGATCAGATCACGGGTGTCCAGGGAACCGGCGACCTGTAGTTGTCAGCTGTCGGTTTTCCGTTGTCGCCCCGGTGGCGAAGGCTGGTGCAGGACCGAACGAAGCGAGGGGCGTGATCCGCGGGGGCAGATTCGCTAGACTCAGGTCAGAGTCTGTTGCTGGACCGTGATTCCTGAGGGCGAGCGATGCGAATGTGCATAGGTGTTTGGGCCGCGATGCTGATGTTCGGCTCGATGTGGGCGACCAATTGTGCCGAGGCAGATGATCTGAAGGTCATGAGCTTCAATATTCGCTACGGCACCGCGAACGACGGCAAGGACGCATGGCCGTTGCGGAAGGAACTGGTGCTGAAAACCATCCAGGACTTCGGGCCGGATCTTTTGGGGACTCAGGAGACACTGCCGATGCAGGCAGACTATCTGAAGGAGCATCTGACTGGCTTTGAGTACATCGGATGGTCTCGGGACGCTTCGAACAATGGGGAGCAGTGTGGGATTCTGTACCGCAGGGATCGCTTCGAAGTGATCCGGACCGGCCAGTTCTGGCTCAGTGAAACCCCGGACGAGAAGTATTCGAAGAGCTGGGATTCGTCTCTGCCCCGAGTCGTCACGTGGTGCCATTTGAAGGACCGAAAGAATGGCGATCGGGAATTGATCTTCGCGAATACTCATTTTGATCATCAGGGCGAGACGGCTCGTCAGGAGTCTGCGAAGCTCATCCGCCGACGTATTGCTGAACACGTCGCTGCTCTGCCGATCGTGCTGACAGGTGACTTCAATTGTGGCGATGAGTCAGTTGCCTTCAAGGACCTGACCGGGGACCATTTTTTGCGCGATACGTATCGTCAGCTGCATGGTCAGAAGGGACCAGGCGAAGGAACGTTTCATGGTTTCAGCGGCAAGCCGGGGGATGCTCGCATTGACTGGATACTGACGACGAAACACTTCGAAACCAAAACCGCCGCGATCATGCACGATCATGATGGGGACCGGTACCCGTCCGATCATTTTCCTGTGTCAGCAGAACTCAAGTGGGCTGATTAACGGCAGACGATCCGCCGACGTGGGACTCGCGTAGTCCCTTGGCCCAAATCGTGATGCGTGAAGGTGAGTGAGGAACTCTGGCGAGTTCCACTACGATTGAGGGCTGCTTGGGAAGGTGTGAGAGTTGTTTGAGGGGCGTTTGCGGAACACATTGATATGAACAACCTTTCGGCACAGGCTGGAAAATGGCTTGTTGGTCTCTCGTTGATTGCCGTCCTGATTGTTGGTGCGGTCAGTTTTCGACCCGATGAATGGCAGTTTTGGGGGCTTCTGGCGGCGTTGCTTCCTGCCGGAGCGGTCTTGTTTCTTCGCACCGCAACTGTACCGCCTGATGCCGAATTGCAGCGACTTCGGTCGGAGGCAGAGCAGCAAAAACTATTGCTGAAACAACAGTCTGAAGCGGCGGAGTCGGAGCGGGCCGAGTTACTTCGGGAAGTGGAAGTTCGTGCGGGCGATCTGGCTCGCCGCGAACAGGATCTTGCCACGCGGTTTGCACGGTTCCATGAGTTTCTGGAGTATCCGACAGAGGATCTGCATTCCGGCAAGAACTCGGATGAACTGCACCAGCTGACCGAACAGGACCGGCAGGTTCGAAGGTTGCTTGAGGCGGAAGCGGAACGAGTTTACGAGAAGATTCGTACCAATGGTTATACGGTCAACGGCAAAGTGGATCTGATCACGATTCGTGATGAAGCGCTGCATCTGATTCAGCAGGTGGCAAAGATCTATAAGCCCGGGGCGGAGACACCGATCCTCGACACCAGCCTTGAGCAGCTGGCGCGGGCGGCGAGCCGAATCTGGCTGCATCTGCTGGTGCTGCTGGAACAGTTGCCGATGAATGTGCAGCAGTACAACATTGCGACGCTGTACGGTTACATTCGGAAGGCCGTGATTGGCTACGGCGTTTACCAGAAGGCCGGACCCTGGATGACGTATCTGACTCGAGGACTGTACGCCGGTCGAATTGCCGCAGCGACCAATCCGGCTTCACTGGGAGCATGGTGGCTGGCGACTGAACTGGGCAAGCAGGGAGCAAAAAAGGCGATTGAACATGTTGTCGACAAGCAGGCCGTCGCCCTGCTCCACCAGGTCATTACTGTGGTCGGTGTCGAGGCGGCGAACATCTACGCTCCGGGATTTCGTCAGCGCGATCCGGCGTGGATTGAGGGTGCAGAGCTGGTTGAGCTCATTTCCAGTTTCCCTGCCTCCGGCGACAGTCTTCGTCACGGCCTGAAGCGAATCACTGCTCTGCCACTGCGAAGTGAATACGATAGAATCTATCTCTACCGATGCCTCGCCGCACATCGTTCGGCGGGATTACATCTGGCCGAACCGTCCATGCTGACTCGGGCGGAACGTGAATCCATCGCGCATTCGCTGGAGAAGTTCTTTTCCGACCATATTCATGGTGCAACAGATCCATCAGTGCGAGCCTGGCGTGAAGGAGTGGAACATCGCTTCGATCTGCGACTGAAACTCGATGCCTCGCATCCACATCTCATCACACAGCGAAGCGAGCAGTTGCTGGAAGCTGCTTCGTCGCTCTGCAGCTTTTTGAAATATCTGGTCCAGCCGGAAGAGTCGCGAGCCCTGCCAACTCTGAAGTCGCTGCGGATCGCTGCCCTGTTGAACGAGGAGCAGAAGCAGAGGCTGCACTCGATGGAACTCGCCGGGGAAAACGTCAACTTCGAAGCACCGGGGCTTGATCCTGCTTCCGATCTGACGGAAGCCTATCTGCGGGACCTTGCAACCTGCTGTGCAGCGACGGAGGAACCTGCTGCCGAACTGGAACAGCTGGTGCTTGAAGCCTGCAGTTATTTTCGCAGGACGCCCGCTGAGGGGCGCCAGTGGATGGATGAAGCCTGGAAGAACCGCCTGAAAGAACATTGCCCGGACCCTGAACTCTACCAGTCCATACCGACAGCCGCGGCAAGATCGGTGCTTTGTGAGCTTCGCGGGGATGAACGTCTGATGATGTGTTATGGCGATGTTTCTCTGGTGCGGGGGAATCATCTGGAGGAGTTGCCTGAAAGCTGGATCACCGGGCTGGAGTCGTCCTCTGGTGCGAAGAGACTTGTTCTATGCGGTCCGTCGACCACATCTCTGAAATGGGCGGCGGATGTTCCGGTTCAGGTCGAACGCGTCAAGGGTCTTTTTGTGGATGATGCTCGAATTGGCCCCGGGGCATCGTCTGTCTGTCGCGATCCCGTTCAGATCGCCGGCAGCATTCGTGGCGGCAGGTTCAAGAGTCACTTTGAGCTGTTGTTGAAGTGGAGCCGAACGGAATCACCAGGATGAGATGGCGACAGGATCCGTCAACGCTCATGTGATTAATTCGGTTTTATCGAACGGCGTTGGAGGCGACGACTGCTGAAATCATGGTACGATCGATGGAAAACGAAGTATTCCGTCTCGCCATGCCTCGAATTGTCGTCGTCGAAGATCATCCAAACCTTAGAAGAAGCATCACCCAGATGCTTGTCGAGGCAGGCTTTGAGGCCGTTGCTGCAGGTTCGTTGTCGGATGCGGGAAATGCCTGCGCCATAGCGACTGATTTGATCATTCTGGATTTGATGCTGCCGGATGGGAATGGGCTTGAGTGGCTGAAAGACCTGCGTCAGGCCGGGCGGAGCGTTCTGGTTCTGGTCCTCACAGCGAAGGATGCTGTTCGGGATCGCGTTGCGGGTCTGGATGCCGGGGCGGATGATTACCTCGTCAAACCATTTTCCATGTCCGAACTGATGGCCAGAGTTCGTGCTTTGCTTCGACGGGATGAGCGCGCTGCCGGGATGCTGCTTGAAGTGAATGGTCTGCGATTGTCGCTGCTGGATCGAGTCGCATGGCGCGGCGCTGTGGAGCTGAGTCTGACAACGAGGCAGTTTGAACTTCTGGCCTGCCTGATGCGGCAGGCGAATCAGATTGTGAGCAGAGAAATGATTGCCGAAAGTGTCTGGAAGGATCTTTCGGCAACCTGGACGAACGTTATCGAAGTCCACATCAACCAGCTCAGAAAGAAACTCGACGTCCCTGGAACAGCGCCGTTGTTGCATACGATCCGGGGAAAAGGATACCTGCTGGGAGACAGTCCATGATCGGGCTTTCCATCCGAACGCGTCTGACGCTGTGGTATGGGCTTTCCATGGCCATCGTCCTGATCGTATTTTGCTTTGCGATTCATATCGCTGCAAAGACCGCTTTGCTGAACCGGCTGGATGCTGCGCTGAGGGAGGAGCTTCGGGAAATCTGTGTTGAAATTGAAATCAGTGCGACGCGGACTACTTTTCTTGAGGCAGCCAACAGCCGGTTCTACCGACATGACGCGTACGATTTTCTGATCGTTGATGATCAGCAGAATGTTGTGTTTCGCAGCGCCGGAGTTTCTGAAGAAGCGGTGCGGCCATTAATGATTTCTCTGCTTGAACGGTCGGTCGAAGATGGCTGTCAGACTGCGGACGTCGATGGTGCCGGAGCATGCCGCGTTGTTCAGTCCGATGTCGAGAGCCAGTTTGGAAGCCTGAACGTCGTAGCGCTGACGTCGATGCTGGTCACTTCGACGGAGATGGCGGCCGTGCGTTCTGTGCTGCTGTGGCTGTATCCTGCCTCTCTGATTCCTTCGGTGCTTGGCGGATACCTGCTTGCATCGCGAGCGGTGCTTCCAATTCGGATGCTCTCAGATGCCGCAAAGACGATCTCGATCCACTCTCTCGATGCCCGCGTTCCGGTCTCGAATCCTTTTGACGAAATTGGCGTGCTGGCAACAACTCTCAATGGGTTCCTTGCACGCCTCGAAACAGCCGTCCATGAAATACAGCGATTTACTGCTGATGCATCGCATGAGCTTCGGACGCCCATTGCGGCGCTGCAGGCGGAAGCCGAACTGGCCCTGAGTCGATCGCGAACTCCTGAGGAGTACATTGCAGCGCTGCAGGTGGTGGTGGAAGAAGCTCGGCGACTTGGAAAGCTGTCCGATCAGTTGCTGGTGTTGTCTCGAAATGATGCCGGATGTCATGGTGCCGACACATCTCAGGTGGAGATTGTCGATCTGGAAGATCTCGCTGGTGAAGCGATTGATGAGCTGCGATTGAAGGCAGCCGCATCCGGGATTTTTGTGAAGCTGGATGTGCCGACACCTTGCCGACTTGTGTCCGAGGCCGGTCGGTTGCGTCAGATCCTGATCAACCTGCTGGAGAATGCAATCAAGTACTCATCCGAAGGCAGCACGGTTGTCGTCAGTCTGGCGGACGGTGCTGCAGGGACTGAAGTGACCGTGTCAGATTGCGGTGCTGGTATCGCTCCAGCGCACCTTCCCCATGTCTTTGAACGGTTCTACCGTGCTGATTCCGGCAGATCGACGGAAGGGACCGGACTGGGGCTTGCGATCGTCAAGTCTCACGTCGACAGTCTGGGTGGCAGCGTGTCGATTCAAAGCCGCGTGGGGAATGGGACAATCGTGTCAGTCTTGCTCCCCGGACGCAGACTCACTGCAAACTCATCGGTCGCAGCGATTCCGGAGCGCAGTTCTGAAAACCCGAAGCACTCAGCGCATACTCCGGTGAGTGCCCAAATCTAAAGGCGAATTCATTTCCACGCAGACGACACGAATCGCCAGTTGGTTCGAATCCTGAGGAAAAACTCTGGGAAAGCACATGGACTGCCGGTCTCCGGAACCCGGACGCAGCATCATTGCTGAATGCGCTTTTGTGCCGCGATAATCCATCGCGTTCCCTGCAGAAACTTATTGTCGGAAATGGCCCCATCAGGAGACTTGTATGGCTGTTCGAACAGCAGGCCTCGCGCGACGGACTCGTGGATTCACGCTGATTGAACTCTTGGTCGTCATCGCGATCATCGGAATTCTTGTTGGTCTTTTGCTGCCCGCTGTTCAGCAGGCAAGAGAAGCGGCACGAAGAACACAGTGCAGGAACAATCTCAAGCAGGTCGGACTGGCTCTTCACAATTACCTCGACAGTTATACTCGGTTTGCTCCCGTCTCCGTGCTTCCGGCAGGGCGGACATTTGAGCCGTATTCCGGTCACGTGCGGCTGCTGCCGTTTATCGAGCAGGCCAATCTCGCCGGGCTGATTGACTGGAATGTCAGTTCGGAATTCACCACCAATCCGCTCGCAGCGAAAACAAGGGTGTCGATTTACATGTGTCCGGATGAAGTGAACGATCGGCAGCGAATTACGCCGACGCTCATTCATTATCCGCTGAATTATGCCTTCAACGAAGGGACCTGGTTCATCTACGACCCGGTGACCGGCAACGTTGGAGACGGTGCGTTCCATCCCAATCGCGCGTTTCGTACGGCGGATTTCACTGATGGTCTCAGCAATACTCTTGGTGCATCTGAGGTGAAGGCGTTCCAGCCAAATTTGTGGGACACGAACAAGCCCACCGCACTGGGAGCGGCTCCTCCGGCAAACCCGGCAGCAGCCTCTGCGTTCTACGGAGGAACGTTTGATTCAAACGGCCACACCGAATGGGTGGAAGGCGACGTTCATGAATCGGGGTTCACGACCACATTTGGCCCAAATGCCATGGTGCCCTACACCGTCGGTGGTGTCACCTACAGCATTGACGTGACTTCAATGAGAGATGGAGAATCGACGACCGTTCCGACGTATGCTGCAATCACAGCACGCAGTTTTCATCCTGGCTCGGTGAACATCATGCTGATGGACGGATCTGTTCGGTCCGTCAGCGACAATATCGATCTTGGTGTCTGGCGCGGACTTGGGACGCGAGGCAACGGCGAGATTTTCTCACTTGAATAGGTGTGCTTTCCGTTCAAGCCAGCATGAAGGGCGGGGCCAACACATGTTTCGTTCAGCATTTCTCAGAGCATTCACGTCAGCACTGATGTCGCTGGCCTGTGGCACCATGCTTTTGCTCACGACGGCGGGCTGTTCGCTGAACGGCGAAACCGAAGTGGTCTCCGAAGAAGAGGGGCGTCCTGTTGCGGACAAGTTTGTGGAACTTCTTCGGAGTGGAAAATCGGCAGAGGCATGGGAATCGACGACAGCAGAATTCAAAAGTGCTGAAGGCAGAGAGTCGTTCATTCGTTCCCTGAAAGGCAAGACCTTTCTGACGGAGCCTCTGACGTTCGACTCCGTGCAGACTGCAGACATGAATGGAAAGAAGCGGAACGAATTCCGCTTCCATTCGAAGGACGGCCATAAAGTAACCGTGATTGTTGGCCCCGAAAATGATGAATGGAAGGTCGACTGGCTGAAGGTCGACTGAATCGATTTTCAGCAAATCTGCCCTTGTTGATCGTCAAAACGACGCTGCCCATCGGACACCTGCGATGTCCATGTCACTGAATCCTCCGGGCAGGTACCAGTGTTCCATGTTGAACATCAGCAGACTGCCTCCCGGAAGAGTCCAGTTCAGGCCATAGGTCAGCCGACGGACATCAAATCCGGCGGACGGCAGCGTGGAAGCGGGATCCCAGGCGGCGTATCGCTGAGACTGTTCGTCCCATCGTGCAAGGGCGCTGAGGCGAGCGGATCGAGACAGCAGCAGTTCTGATTCGACATACCAGCCGGAGACTCTGTCACGCCCATACTGCGGTCCAGCGAAGTCGTAATAGGCGTCCGTGTTTCGCTGCGCGAACTCGCCCTGGATCCGGAAGATATCCTGGTACTTCCAGCTGACGTCGTATCCAAAGATCACATAATTGAGCTGGCGATTGTCGACTCCGGTGCCGTTTTGAGGGTTGTACTGTCCGCCAATGACCGACGTTCCCAGTCGCAGCGCAGACGTGCCCAACGTCCAGCGACCACCAACTGATGGGGTGCGGTTGTTGTCAACGTAGTCGCGGCTGTCATCAAGGCTGATGTTGCTGTTTCCCTGCAGGCCGTTGACAACATAGACATCCATCCCGGCCATCACGTCATCCAGCAGCGGAACAGAGAGATTCAGGCTGGCACCTTCGTCGGAAAACGGCATTGGCAGGACCGGGTCTCCAAGGTTCTCGTCATAGACTCGCTGGCCCATGTTGAAGATCAGAGGACGCGAGACAGTGCGATACACACCTGGATTGACCTGAGACGAATAGGCTCCGAATGGTACGACAAGCCGACCTGCGTTGACGAATGCTTCGATGTCGGAACCCTGCTGTCCGGCGAACTGAGATGCCGGAAGACACGACTGCTCACCACATCTCGAACAATTACTGCCGCCGTTCCGGGATTTGCCACTGTCACCGCGAATGACCTGGCCCAGGTCGAGCGTCAGAGTGGCCTGCACAATTTCAATACGACTGAGATATCCTTCGTCATGTTCGTTGTGGCACGAAATGCAGGCGATCGCTTTTGCGCTGACGGGGCCATTCTGTGGTTCCCAGGCGATCCCGGCCCAGATGTCGGGAAAGAAACCAGGATTCTGCAGCTCAGTGCCATGTGTTCGCAGCGTTGGTGAGATCGTTCCGAAGACCGTCACTTCGGAGGCTGCTCCCGAGTCCTGCGTACTGTCTGTTCCGCTGGATGGATTTGTGGATGCGAGGTACTGAGCAATGGACTCCCAATCGGACTGAGGTATGTCTGCACCATCCTGACGTGCCATGCGAGCCACGGTCGAACGCCAGCCGCTCAGGCTTTTGGACCGCTGAAGAGACTTTTCAGCGTCATGACACTGAATGCAGCGTTGCTGGAAGGCTGATTCACCGGCGGCTATCAATCGGCTGTCGGCAACGGCAGTTCGGATTTTCTGCTCGTCACGCTGGGCCTGCAGTGATTGTTGTGCTGGAGGCGATTCAGCAACTGTGTTTCCGGAGGCGGAGGAACCCTGTGGGTTCGGGATTGCGGGAAGCTGAGGGACATCCTGCGCTTGAAGCGTCTGTGCTGCTGACAGGATCAGGATGACCGAAGTAACGAATCGAACGTGCGATTTCCAACCGCGAATCGAGTGGCTGAACATAGGGGTATTCCATTCCCAGGACCTGCGAGTCGGGCTGGAGAAGATGGCTCGAATCTCACCCGACGTCACAGTGCTTAGGTAACAGGGGGAGTCGCCGACGCCAACATGAATGCAGCGTTATTGAGATGACGATTCGTTAATGATCAGATCATGATGGAATCGTACGGCATTCCTCGCCGAGACTACGTGTCTTTGGCTGCCCTGAAGAATTCGGCAGCGAAGCACTGGCCAGATTCTGGCCACGTTCGAGCGGCCGGTTTGACTCATGCGGGTGGAGTCAGCCAACGGCGGCCTGTTGAAAAAGGGAGTGCGAGGCTCCTGCCGAGCAGTTGATGGTTTGCAAGCCCTCGGATTGGGCGGCTTAGGCAAACCATCGCTTTACCGGACTACGTTTTGCAACAGGCACCACGATCTAACGCCCGGGCACATCCAGCAGGTGTGTGTGTCGCTTCAGCGTGCGAAGGATGCCCCAGACGGCGAGGCCGGAGCACAGGAAGATGATCCACGGCATCGACAGCTGAAACTTCTTCTGGTCAATCGCGTCTCCGATCAGTTCCAGAATGAAACTGACGACAACGATTTGCAGTACCGTGTTGTATTCACGTCGAAGAACGTTGCGAAACGAAAACGGCAGAGTTGAGCGAACGTGGTTGCGAAAGCATGGAATAAATGCCGGTGTTCGATCGGCCCAGTCGCTGAACTGAGTTCCAAATGACTCCAGCAGAAACTGTTCTTCCGCCATCATGATGCGTTCATAGTACAGCCAGAACGTCAGGATGTACGTAGCGACAAACCACGGATTCAGAGTGAAAACAGCAAGGCCGAGACCAATCAGGAAGTTGGCGAGATAAAGAGGATGCCGAACAATCGAATAGACGCCCGTCGTGTTGAGCGATACGGCCACCTGTCGCTCCGTGTTGCGTCCCGAGGTACCGGCGGGAGTATGCCCGATGGTCATGCATCTCAGCAGCAGCCCCAGAAACGAGATGACAAGTCCCGATACCTCCAGTGACTGAGCAAAAAGAGAATCGTGTCCGGAGTTCGGCAATGGCACAATGGCAAGGCAGGCGAGCACTACCATCGTGATTGGCAAAAAACTGCGCCAGCGAAAGAGCCAGAAGCCAGTTTGGGGAAGGCGTTGGACGAGGGGCATCTTGAAAACTGTCTGCGGTTTGGTTCATTTCCACAGTCTGCCAATCACGTGGCACGACCGAAGAAATCCGTTTGGGACCAGCTGGCTCGAGCCGGGAATGTAGAGGAATCAGTGTACTTCAGCTAACCGGTTTGGTGAGTTCTTCTTTAACTTGCCGGACTTCTCCGGCCGGTCGATCGACGGCTGCCAGCCCTTTAAAACTCCCCAATGACCTCAGCACCGTCGCGTGTTCCCAGGGATCGCCAGACGGTCCCGTCGATGTTGCTGGAAACCGAACGTACGGAGCCATCCATTAGCAGGACCGTAACCAAACCGGTGTGATAACTTCGAGAAGTCACGGCCGCGTAGGTTCGCTGAAACAGGCTGGTGCCTTCGTACCGTGAGGTATAGTCGATGTCATAGTGTCGGCCATCGGAATGCACATAATCCACCACCGTGTTCGGAGTGAAGACGGTCGTGAAGCCGCTGTCGTGAACCGTTCCTTCGCACCATTCATTGTGCCCGCCGTTGTCATTCAGCGCTGGTCCCAGTTCAAAGCTGGCACCTCCGGCAAAGTTGGAGAGATAGCTGGTGGTTGACGGGACCACGGGACCAGGATCTGCCGTGTTCCGAAAGTAACTCTGGAAACACTTCACTTCCGAAGCACAGAGCGTTTGTGACAGTCCATCTTTGGCGGAATCCAGCGAGAGATTTGCGTTGGGATGATACATCCCGTTCCCTCCCTGATTCGTGACCGGGTCATAGACGAACCACGTTCCATAATTGAAACCGTAGTTATTCGTCTGCACAAATCCTTCTCCGTCCCCTGCGTCGTAGAGCTGATCGGAGTTTGGATCTGAGGGACAGTGATAGACGGGAATGTTCAGAGTCTGCACACCGGTTGCCAGATTGATCGGATCATGCCATTCGATATCCAGTCGGATCTTGCCATACGCGGCTGCCTGTTCCAGATACGGCAAAATGCGCCCATGGACGCTCCAGGATTCTCGCAGCGAAAATGTCGAGCCTGGAGGAAGGCGGCTGTGAACATCAGCGTAGTTGTGAATGGCGATGCCGATTTGCCGAAGATGGTTGCGACACTGCGTTCGTCGAGCAGCCTCGCGCGCGGACTGAACGGCAGGAAGCAGCAGTGCCACAAGGACTGCGATGATTCCCACAACGACCAGCAGTTCGATCAGCGTAAATCCGCGGCGGAGCGTCACAGGCGATCCTCCGAGCTGCCTGGAAGAGTCACGATGAACCGGCTTCCGACACCAACCTTGCTTTCGACTCGGATCGTTCCCTTGTGAGCATTCACGATGGACTGGCAGATGGCAAGCCCCAGTCCCGTCCCCCCAAGACGCCGATTGCGTGATTCGTCCGCCCGGTAGAATCGCTTGAACAGGCTCGGCAGATGTTCGGGGGCAATTCCCGGACCCGTATCTTCCACAACATAGGTGGCAATCTGTGAGCCATCAGGTTCTGCGGAAACAGAGGCTGTCAGGCGAACGGTTCCTCCCGGTTCCGTGTACTTCAGCCCGTTGTCCAGAAGATTAAAGAACAGCCGGCTGAGCCAGATATCATCACCCTGAACATACCATGCTGGCAGTTCGCTCGACTCGAAGCGAACACCTTTCTCCTGAGCCAGCAAATGAAACTTTTCAAGTACGTCGGACAGCAGTGCATCCATGGCCACAATGTCATCGAATGGCCCCAGTGCGCCGGAATCGTGACGCGACAGAGTCAGCAGCTGGTCGCTGAGTTCTCCCAGCCGCGTGGCTTCGTCGAGTGTGACCTGGATGACGCGGCGATATTCGTCGTCGGTCCTCGCGCTTCGAAGGGCCACCTCCGCTTCCGTGCGCATGATGGCCAGCGGAGAGCGAAGTTCATGAGCCGCGTCTGCGGTAAACTGGCGCACGTCGTTGATGGAGGTTTGCAGGCGGTCAAATGCTTCGTTCAGCATGATCGCCAGGCGTCCAAGTTCATCGTTGGGATCAGAGACGAGGACTCGCTCCGAAAGATTCTTCGCGGAAATTCGTTCGGCGGTTGCCGCGATATCTTCAATTGGTGCCAATGACCGCCCGGCCAGAAAGTATCCCGCCAGAATGGCCGCGCAAACGGCAATTGGGCCTGCCGTCAGAATCATCCAGACGTAGGAGCGAAACTCTGAATCCAGTGCCATGCGAGGCGCAATCACCTGCAGCAGAAGCGGATTGGATCGTGAGTCCCGCATGGCCATGGAAAGCAGTCGGTGTGTTCCAACTTCCGGAAGCTCCACGTCCTGAAAGACCGCTCCCCGCATCTTTGCCGGATCATCAACTTTCGGCAGATCCACATTGGTCAAAAATCGACTTCGAAACAACGGCTCGCCATGTTCGTCCAGCACTCGGAAGTGATAATGAGCATGAACGGAATAGCGTCGTTCCAGCTGCGACCCCAGATTGCTGGTATCGGGATAGAAATTGACCTCTTCAATCAGCTCCCGAAGTTCTTCCTGCAGTGTCTGGTCAGCGCGTTCTATCAGGTGCTGTCGGACGGCGACGAGCAAAACCAGACTGAAGATTGTCAGCACGGCTGTCATCACCAGGGCGTTCCATGCGGTCAGACGCCAGCGAATGTTCAGTCGGGGAGGCCATGATGTCAGCATCATGGAGGATCTCCCAGTTTGTACCCTGATCCACGCACGGTATGCAGGATGGTTGTCCACGTGTCGCGTTCCAGACGTTTGCGCAGCTGGTTGACCTGGACGTCGATGACGTTGGTCCAGGTGGCGGTGGACGCCTTCCAGACATCCCGCGCGATGAGGTCTCTGGAGACGATCTGATTCAGATGCTGCATCAGGTACTCAAGAAGTTCGAACTGCCGCCGAGTCAGGACGATTTCCTCGCCTCCTCGACGAACACTCCTCGCCAGCAGGTCCAGTTCCAGGTTGTCGTAACGCAACACCGTTTCGCCCGGCGCGAAGTTGCGACGGAGCAGAGCGCGAAGACGTGCCAGGAGTTCTGCGAAGGCAAATGGCTTGATGAGATAATCGTCAGCGCCGCTGTCGAGTCCCGTGATTCGGTCTTCGATGGAATCGCGGGCCGTCACAATCAGGACGGGGCGAGTCAGTCCGGCGGCTCGCATTTGTTTCAATGCGGTAATCCCGTCTCCATCCGGCAGCAACAGGTCCAGAATGATGCAGTCGAGCGGTTCACGGGACGAAATGAGAACCGCTTCATCACCGCTGACTGCAGTGAGGACCTCGTGGCCTTCTTCTTCGAGCCCTTTCGTCATGCTGCGTCGGAGGGCTGTTTCATCTTCGACAAGCAGCAGTCTTGCCATAGTGTCGTTTACCTGGGCGGCAGTTCAGTGCAATGGAGGGAAATACAGTCGTCCGGAGTCTAGTTTTTGGTACTGCAGGACAGTGTGGTCAATGCAGGCAGCTAATCAAAATCTCATCAACGGTGAGTCTAAGCGGAAACTCATCGAACAACGAGCCGACAACGGCACTCTGTCTGCCATAATCCGCGTGGCCGTGATTCCGCAGGATGCAGAATGATGGCGGTTCAAACCAGCGCTCTGATGGCCAGCTGTCATGGCGGATCCCTGACAGCACAGGCTCGGTCTTCAGGGCGCTGGTTTGAGCCGCCGGGAAATCTTGCCGTTCACCCGCGTTTGACGTCGTCCGGAGTGACAAACGCGAAAGCCCTTCGCCCGTTTCCGTTCAGTGGGCCACGGGTTCGTCTTTGACCAGTTCGATCCTGGTCCACCGCCCCAGCAGGTAGCGAAACAGCATGCAGCTGCCTGTGAAGACGATACTGGCAGAACTTGCAAACCACAGTTTCAGCAGAGATGGCGAATCGCTCTGCACCACCAACCCAGCGGGCAGGACCATCACAAGCCATGTCGATACCAGCGTGATCACCATCGGATACATGGTGTCCCCTGCTCCTCGAAGAGCCGACGAATAGACGACGGCCAGTGCATCGAACACGGAATAAACGGCTACGAAATACAGAAGCGTGGATGCCGTGTGACTCAGTGTCTCCAGGCTGACCATCTGAGATTCATCGGCGAACATCGAAAACGGGCGCAGGATCAGCTGTGGCAGAAGAATGAGCAGCAGGCCTGTCCCGCCGGTCCAGAGGATTCCCAGCAGAGTCGCGCTGCGTGTTGTCTGACGAGCCCAGTCGATACGACGTGCTCCCATGTGGTGTCCGACCAGCGTCTGGATGGCGGTACCAAATCCCAGCAGCGGAACAAAGATCAGCCCATTCACGCTGAACGCAAGATTTGTGGCTGCCAGTGCTTCGCTGCTGAGTGTGCCGACAAGCATCAGGAAGACTGTGAAGCCGGAATAGTCGACGAAGTAATGCAGGCCGCTTGGAATGCCGAATCGGAAATACTTCCAGAGGAGTTCCCGATCGATTCGGCACTCGCTCATCAGTGGAAGCCCCAGCCGTTTCGATTCTCTCCAGATCAGTACGCCATAGATCACCACTTCACAGCAGCGAGCCAGCACTGTCGCCAGCGCAGCGCCTCGAATGCCAAGTTCCGGAAACGGCCCGATCCCATACACAAGCAAATAGTCGGCGACAAAGTTGAAGACGACGGCACACATCGTGATGACCATGACGACCGAGGTTTTCCTGCGGCCGTTGAAAAAGCAGGTCATCGCGGTCACCACCAGCAAGATGGGATTTCCCGCGCCGAGTGTGTTGAAGTACTGAGCCTCCAGCTCTGCGACCTTCGGCGGATGCCCGGACAGCTGCAGCAACTGGCGAGTCAGCGGCAGCAGACTCAGTAGCAGCAGTCCCGCAGCGATCGCAATCCAGATGGCTTGCCACAACGAGGCCATCATTCGGTCTTTGCGCCCGGCACCTTCATACTGCGAAATGAAAGTGTTCGCATAGAGCACCGTTCCAAGGGGAATGCAGATGCAGGTCCAGTGCAGCATCGACGCCGGAGTCACGGCAGCGAGTGCTTCCTGTGAACATCCGGCAAGCACGACTCGATCCGCCGCATTCATCAGGCTTTGGGAGCCGGCGCTGATCATCAGTGGGACGGCGACTCTAAAGAGTTCCGCCATGCTTCCGGGAACAGACTTCGACGCTTCAGTTTCCGGAGCAGAATACGGGGATGACATTCAGGAACCAGTTTCGTGGGGGCATCGCGCTGAAGGGCATTTTTGTGCAAGTCGAGCTGTGCAGGATCAGGACGGTGGAGGCAGATCGGTCAGCAGAATGTGGCTACGCGCGACCCCGTTCCGCTTCCTGATCGGCCCGGCAAATCCGTGCTGCGGTCGACATTCGAATCAGCAACACTCCGGCTCGAAGCAGGCCCATCGCTCCAAAGACAATGATGGAAGCCTGAACGATCTGAGTTCGCTCGAGGTCCAGCGCCAGGTCAAGTCCCAGTTTCAGCACAACCAGCGACCCGCCAATCAGGCCCCAGCCTGCCAGTTCACGCAACCAGAAAAACATGCGGGTCACAGTCCGTAGAAGTCCGTAAATTCCTCAGGTCTTATCGCCTGAATCGACTTCCATTGTTGCTGACGACTCTGCATTGTTCAAGTTTGTGACTCAACACCCAACCCATTTGGACTGCTGCAGGCTTGCTGCAGGTTCGTTCAACACGGTTTGCTTCGGGACTGGAGAATCCATGCCATTGTTTCAATTGGTGATCTTCCTGTTCGCTTTGAATCTCGCATCCCGCTTGCAGGCTCAGCCAACGGCCGAGGATGTGCGGACGATTCGTGTCATGACGTTCAATATCCTTCAGGGAGGTAACGATGCTGGAAATGTGGGCTTCGGGAACATGAAGTTCGGTGGTTCCAGGATTGATGAAATCGCCGAAGTGATCAAGGTGGCAGGGGCCGATATCGTTGGTGTTCAGGAGGACTGCGACGATGACAGATTGAGGGTTGCTCTGGGAAACGATTGGCATCGCAAGGGTTCGATCTACTCACGTTTTCCGCTGAGTGATGCGACTGTGAAGCCCTACCTCACGGTGGTCCGAGTCCAACTGACGGAGGCGCACTTTGTCAACGTCGTCAATTGTCACTGGCTACCGCCCGCCAACGGTTATGGTCCCGATGTCGTGCAGGCGGAATTGCGAAAGGGTGGCCCGATCGATGCGGTGAAACTGGCGGAACTTGCTGTCTCCCGCTGTCGCGTCGCTGATGGACCACGCGGCTACAACAGGACATTGGATCTTCTAAAGCCCTTTGTGGACGCTGGTACCACTGTCTTGCTGACCGGCGACTTTAACGAACCTTCGCATCTCGACTGGACCGCAGCAGATGCTGAGAAGGGAACTGATCGTTGGGTCAGGAATCCAACGGCGGTACCGTTGAGATTCGCCATTGAATGGCCAGGCTCGAAGGCGCTGGAGAATCTTGGCATGATCGATTCGTACCGAAGCATTCATACGAACGAAGTGGCAAAGCGCGGGATCACCTGGACGCCGTCATACGAGCCTGGAACTCCGGGAAGGCGTCCGTATGACGACCAATGCCTCGACCGTATCGATCGCATTTATCACTTCGGTTCTTCATGTCATCCGGTCGCTGCAGAAGTCGTTGGCGAGAATGAAAAGGACGCGGACATTGTTCCCAAATGCCTCTGGCCGTCTGACCACCGTGCCGTTGTCGTCGAGTACTCGATTAAAATGACGAACTCGTCGAGCAGCGGGGTCAGCCAGTGATACGTACGGTCGTCGGAAGGGGCTCAATGTTCTTTGCGGGCTGAAACCCGCAGAATTTTGGAGAGCAGGACTGAACATTCGATGACACTTCTTGATCAATACAGGTCGGGCGATTGCGAGCAGGTTTGGCAACAGATCGTTGAAGAGGGCCGGAGTGCGGATGATGAGGAAGCAGTGGCCGTTGCACAGGAAACGGTTAGCCGAGCACGGGACAATCTTCAGATGATCTATGACCGACTCTGTGCTCTTGGGTACGAATTCGCCGAGCCCGACATGGCATTTGTCACCACGACTCCGGAGAAAGCCGCGAATGAGATCTCGACGATCGAGGCTCATTATGGTCCGCTCCCCGGGCTGGCTCGAATATGGTACTCACACATTCATTCCGTGAACTTCTCTCAGGCTGCGACGCAGTGCAGGGATGCGACTCACGAGCTGCGAAACCTGGGATGGTTCCCGCTGGCAATCTACCATCCTTTGAGCCGATGCCACGAAGAAGGCCTCAGGAAACATGCAGAGTACATTGAATGGTACCAGGGAATGCTCTCAACAAAGATCGATGACTTTGACGCCGATGGGTATCTCAATCAGTTTTGCAAAACGCCGGACGAGTCGGCTCGCTTCCTTCCGCTGGGCAGCTTCGCCTCGAACAACGAAAACAAGGGATTCATGCTGCCGTGTGAGTTGATGGATGCTGAGTTCTTCAACGATGGCGAGGTCACGTATTTCAACGAAGAGCTTCGCAATGTGATCCTGTCCGGCTGTTTCCCAAACCTTGGCTGTCGACTCCATCGCGAACGTGTGCCTGAGTTCATGAAGTACGGACATCCTGACCCGGAGTCCCTGCATTCCTATCTCAAGAGCGGACTGCATAAGATCTGAAGAGTTTTGGGTTCTGCGACGGCTTGCGTAGGATTGTGGTGAGTTCAGAAGGGAATTCCTGATGCAGCGAGTGTAAGAGCAGTTGTCCTCAACTGCTCATGCCTTGCAGTAAAATACGGGCATGGAATCACAAATGCGGACGCGAAACGGCTGAGGACAGCCGTTCTACACTGAGGCACTGAGTGTGGATGTGAGATCTCAAATTTCAGATCTCAGATCTCAAATTATCGATGACTTTGCAATCTCGAAGTTTCTGCAAACTCGAAAGCCAATGATGACACCATTCGAATGCTGCCGGATCGGTGCAACCTGTGGAGCGACAGGAAGCCGTGACCTGACCGCGCTGCAGACTGCAGCGCGGGCACATCATGTGCCGTTTGAAATTGAGGTGCTGGAAAAGGAGCTGCGTCGTCATCCCGAGGCCGTCGATGGCTGGGTGCGATGGGTGAAGACAAGCGATGGTCTGCCTGCACGGTACCTGACAAAGTAGCCGTCACTCTCTGAGTGACGAACCTGCGATTCTTCACCGGCTTTCAACAACCGCCCGATGTTCGTCGTGCCAGGAAGTGTCAGCACCACAATATCGCCGGACGTAAACAATGCTCAGAATGGCACTTGTGTCAGCAAACCTTGGTGGATGGCACCCGTGCCTCGCATTGTTCAAGCTTGGCACCTTTGTTCAAGCTTGGCACCGTATCGGCCCAACGCCTCGCGTCTTCCCGCGGCGAGCGGAATGCATCAACTTCACGGTACCACGGTCCAGAATGTTCCCGGAGAGGCCCAGGCATCGCCGGATCACGTATGAAACGACATGCATCGTTCGATCGTCGCAGCTGCAAAGTGCCAAGGTCAAGGTGACATCGCCGTTTGCGACTTGTACACTGGAATAAGCAGCGGTCGTACTTCGTTTGCCATAGGACCGAATGATGAGCTTCGACTCGAATCCCTATGAGCCGCCGGCGGCGTCATGTCAGGGTGACATTGTGACTTCGGAGCCCTCTCGCGAGTCACTTGCCGGACTGATTCGATCATTTCTGGCGAGTGAAATCACAGCATTCGCGTTGGATCGGAACCTCGACGCCTTTCGTGGTTCTGAAGATCCGGTCATTCGTCATGTCGTTGAAGCAGTGTGGTATCACTACGACGATTGTGAAGATCATTGGGTTTGCTTTTCCAGGCAACAATGGGACTACTTTCAACGCCTGTTGCTTGTTCTTTCATCCGACTGCCATATCGAGACTCAGTTCCAACGACTTTGGGCCAGTGAGCAGCTGATGGCAGCGTCCTCGTTGTGCGCCTTTGCATTGATCGCCATCAAGTCAGGCTGGGGACCGCATCTGATGATTCTGTCGATCCCGTTTGGTCTTGTTTCGCTTGCACTTTCCCTTTGGCGTCCCGGCACTTCAACTGTCGCTGATCCCTACGAACAGATCATTTACCCGTTCGCGACGTTTTCCGATCTCGAGAGAGCCCACCGTTCCTCTGGGTTTCGGAAAACTCCGTATCCAAAGCACATTGGTGCACGTCGAATCAGCTCGCGATTTATTGAGTATTCCTCGCCACTTCTGACGTTGATTTTGTTTCTGATTTTTTCACCAATCCCTTTGCTAGTCCAAATGCTCCCCGAAAATCAAACGTTGACTCGCGTCGTATCACCATGAGTCAACAGTTACGGGTATGCGTTCCGCGGTGCTTCCGCCGTCCACATCGACTGAGAGCATTACTGAGTTACCGAATAAGGGAATTCCTGCGGCAGCGACGAACAGCAAAGGTTCACATCGACTATGACTCTCACAGCGACTGTCACATTGAATGCACGTCTTCAGCCGATGGATCGCGGTGAGCGATATGAAGATCCTCTGATGGAAGCGCTCGCGGACCGGGCCTATTATGAGGTCGTTGGAGGGGGCTCAATGCTCTTTCCGGGCGGGAACAAGATCGCGTACTGCTGTATCGACATTGATATTCATCATCTGGGCAATTCCATTCCACTAATTACAGAGACGCTCACTGCGGCCGGCGCTCCGAAAGGCTCGTACATCAGCTATGCGGACCAAAAAGGAAAGCAGCGCGTGGTCCGATTCGGAAAAACGGTTGGCCTGGCGATCTACCTGAACGGTACAGACCTGCCCAAAGAAGTTTACTTCAAATGCGATGTCAATGATGTGATCTCAGCGATTGACGAGCTGCTTGAAGGCTTTGGGTCCTATCAGAGTTATTGGCAAGGTCCGACTGAAACCGCGCTTTACGTCTACGGTTCATCTCACGCGAAAATGCGCAAGGCACTTCGTGGACTGCTGGCAGACTATCCCTTGTGTGCCAGGTGCCGAGTGGTTGAACTGTCCACAAATGTCGAAGACGATGACCGATGAGGCGTTGAGCTTGAATTTCTGATTTCAAATCTCAAATCTCAAATCTCAAACTATCGATGACTTTGCGATCTCGCAGTTTCTGCAATCTCGAAAGCCAATGATGACACCATTCGAATGTTGCCAGATTGGTGCGACCTATGGAGCGACAGGAAGCCGTGACCTGACCGCGCTGCAGGCTGCGGCTCGGGCACATGCCCATTTGCCGTTTGAAATTGAGGTGCTGGAAAAGGAGTTGCGGCGTCATCCCGAGGCAGTCGATGGCTGGGTGCGATGGAGTGAAGACAAGCGATGGTCTCCTGCCTGGTACCTGACAAAGTAGCCGTCACTCTCTGAGTGACGAACCTGCGATTTTTCGCCGGCTGTCAACAACCACACGATGTTCGCCCGGCCAGAGAGTGTCAGTGTCACAATGTCGCCGGCAGCCGGTTGAGCAGAAGAAAGAGGCGACTGCTTACTGACGGAGAACTTCAATCGTGTCATCGCCCATTGCTCTGGCGTCGGAATACTGGCAAAAGCAGGGTGTTAAGCTTCGGCCGCCCGCGAACCGTGCCGAGATCGTGTCGGTGTTCCTGGCCTATCAGCAACGTCCCACTCGTGACGTGCTGGAGTTGTACGAGTCATTGGATGGCTTCACGGATCACCAGTCTTGTTGTCATCACTTCTCTCTCTGGTCACTGGCGGAGATTGAAGAGAAGAATGCTCACAACCCAACGACTGACATCTGGTTTGCTGACTACCTCATTGAATCCCACTATTTCAGTCTGCATCCCGAAGACCAGAGCACTTCATCGGTGCATGCGCAATACTTCCATCTTGACGGCCAGACGGAGTCGGTCAGGGTGGCCGACAGCCTTGAGGACTTCCTTCGACGTCTTGTTGAAGACCCGGAGAGCGTCCATGTTTTTCCTCTCGGAACGGACGGCAGCCAGGGGCATGGTTTTTCGTTATCCGGTTGGTGGAACAGACTGCGAAATTGGCTGCGGTTGTGAATGGAGATGGAGGGAGGCTGTGTCCGCTCAGCGTTCGAGTTTAGTGAAAGAGGTGATTGTGCTTGGCTGCTTTTTGGAGATTGGGGGTAGGGATTGGGGGGTAAGATTAAGATCAAGACTAAGATTAGGAGGTTTGTTGGGTGGTGGATGAGTACAGGGACACTGGCTACTTTTGTTACGGCTGTTTGGCGGGAGCAACGGGGCCAGCCATCTCTATACTTCGATCAAATCCAGAAACAAACACAGGCAATTCCCATGTCGAACCTCCACGCAAACAAACACCCTTCCTCGCTCGCACTTGCTGTTCGCCGCTTTCAGACAGAACCCCATGATTCTTTTTGACAGGAGTGAATGATGGTGTTACAGTGTATCACCATTGTATCAACATCGTGGGGAACCTGAGCATGCTCAAAAACTTCGTCAAACATGGCAACAGTTGGGCACTTGTCGTTGATCGGCCGATTCTCGACCTTTTGAAGATTGATCCTGAGCGCTGGTGGAACTGACCACCGATGGTTCGTCCATCCGGATCACTGCCGCGGAAGACGGCAGCCGAAAGGAAGAGCTGCGCAAAGCCAGCAGAAAGGTAAACGCCCGTCACAGGAAGGCCTTTCAAAAACTAGCTGAGTAGAGCGACATGCCTGAATTCCTGACATTGGAAGATGTGCTTGAGTTGCATGCCGGCCAGATCAAGAACTACGGCGGAAGTGAAGGATTGCGCAGCAGCGATCTGCTGCAGTCTGCCATCGCCCAGCCATGGGTAACCTTTGGCGGACAGTTCCTGCACACCGACATCTATCAGATGGCCGCTGCCTACCTGTTCCATCTTGTTCAGAACCATCCATTCATTGATGGCAACAAACGAATTGGTTTGGAGGCGGCTCTGGTCTTCCTCGAACTCAACGGCCAGTCGATCGAAGCTGACGACGAGCAACTCGTCGAAATTGTTCTCGGGGTTAGTCGAGGTCATATTGATAAAACGCAGATTGCTGAGTTCTTCCGGAATCACGCCGTTACTCCCTGAGCACAGGAGACAAAACGCGTTCGCGTCATGGAACTCGGTCGGCCGACGCTTGACCGAAACCACTTGCAAACAAGGGGCGTGCAAACAAGGGGCGTGCCATCTATCGTTTGGTGCAGTCTGTTCGTCCTGCGACACACCGTCAGCGATTTGTGGTAGTCCATGTTTACGGTTTTGAGAGCTACTTTTTGATCGTTGCGAACCACGGTGCCATGCAACGGGGCCATCCGCCTTGTTGAGGAATCGCAGACGGCCGAGGGCGGCCATCCTACTGGCACCTTTGGCTAAAAGGTGACAACAATCGCAATCGCAATCGCAGACGGCCGAGGGCGGGCATCCTACGGCTGTTTGGTGTGGCCTCGGGCGGGGTTTTTCCAGGCCCAGGTGTCGTCTTCGCGAAGGCGGAGATAGCTTTGGTAGCGGACTTGAGGGATCAGTCCATTTTCAACGGCCAGTTTGATACCGCAGTGGTCTTCGTGGGTATGAGTACAGTCCTGGAAGCGGCAGTAGGGAACAAAGGGACGGAATTCGATGTAGTAGCCGTCAACTTCTTCCAGCGAGATATCCCACAGCTCAAACTGGCGAATCCCTGGCGTGTCGCAGACCCAGCCTCCGTACGACAGAGGCACCAGGCGGGCTCGGCGAGTTGTATGAGTTCCTTTGTGAGACCAGTCGCTGACATCGGCTGTCTTCAGGCCCAGCTCCGGGTCGATGGCGTTCAGAAGCGACGACTTGCCGACACCGCTTTGTCCGCTGACAGCCGTCTGTCTTCCTTTCAGAAGTTGCTTGAGCTGTTCGACCCCCTGCCCTGTTTTCGTGCTGGCCAGAACAACGTTGTACCCTGCTCTGCCAAACGCCTGGATGTTGGGAAGCAGCAAACGAGTATCCAGAAGGTCGGCCTTGCTGATGCAGATGATCGGTTGAATCTCACGCACTTCCGCGCAGACGAGATAGCGATCGATCAGCTGAGGCTTGAATTCCGGATCCGCGGCCGAGGCGACGATGAGGACCTGGTCGATGTTCGCCACAAGGATGTGTTCTCGACCATGACTGCCTCGCGACAGGATTCCGTGGCGAGGTTCAACGCGTTCGATGACTCCCTGAGATGCATCACCTTCCTGGCGGAACAGAACCTGATCGCCGGTGACGACGACATTGCGAGCATCGCGTGCGAGAGAGCGCAGGATGCCTCGAACCGAACAGGAATATTCGACACCCGTTTCATCATCCCGCACCATGATGTGAAGGCCGATGAAACTGGAGACTCGCCCGGTGCGGCATGTTGACGGATCCACATCGCGGACCAGTTGATCCCCTTCGGCCCGAACACCCACCATGGTTCGGCGGCGAAACAGATCGCCTCGAGCCGTCACACGTTCTGAGAGTGACACGTCTTCAGCGGACTCCCGATCATTCATCAGATCATGAGTCAGGTTCTGCTGTCGAGCGCGATTCTGTTTGTTCCGGCGCAGGTCGACTCGCACCTTGCGTCCTTCGCCTGAACGATGATATTTGCGTCCTTTGTCAGCCATGACATCCTTTGCCTGGTGGGCAACATTGTGGAGAAATGCGTAGTGGATCTCGCCAGAGATCCCACGACTTTCGTTGGTGGAGGAACTCTGGCGAGTTCGGTTCGTGTTGTTGTGAGGAGGAACTCTGGCGAGTTCGGTTCATATTGTTGTGAGGAGGAACTCTGGCGAGTTCCACTACGCGATCGATCTTGCAAATGCAGTGTTTCGACACACTTTTCGACCGGTTGGGATCGCAAAATCCTGTCGTTGTTTGCGGGATCATGGCGAAAGAACCCGAACAATTGAACTCAGCTGGATTCAGGAACTTCGCCTGGTCGAGTGAATCAGTAGACAAATCTGCAGCAAAAGAGGCTCGCAAAACTTCAGTGAAATGTGTTTTTTTGCCCTGCCGAGCCACTTTGTGGGGTGTTATACTTGCGGCCCCACAATCGAAAGCAAAATGGAGCCCCGGACTATGTCACAGAATGCATTGCGGCTTCCTGAAACGACTCAGCAGAGGCTTGAGAAGTTTCGTCAACAGGTGCGAATCGTCAAGATCGCAGAAGGTCTGTTGGCGGGCTTATTCGGGCTTGTCGTTTCGTACCTTGTGGTGTTCACGATCGATCGATTCGTCGACACATCAACGGCGACTCGACTCGCGATCCTGCTTTCAGGATCGGTGGGAATTGGCGTCCTGTTCCCCTGGAAGTTTCATCGATGGGTTTGGGGAACTCGACGACTGGAGCAGGTCGCGATTCTTCTGAAGCACAAATTCCCCGCGCTGGGTGATCAGCTGCTCGGGATTATCGAACTCGCTCACAGCGAAAAAGATCTCGGCACCAGTACTCGACTGGCTCAGGCGGCCATCGATCAGGTCGACACGGTAGTGCGAGATCGTGACTTCACTGACGCAGTGCCGGCACCACGTCATCGACGCTGGGCTTTGATTGCAGGACTGCCTCTGGGTGTTGCTGTCCTTGCACTGGCCGTTGTTCCGGCAGCCGGTACAAACGCTCTGACTCGCTGGCTGATGCCATGGCGTGATGTGGACCGTTACACGTTTGCGCAGGTCGAACAGCTTCCAGATTCCATGGTTGTGCCTCACGGCGAAGACTTTGGTGTGAAGGTTGCCCTGAAGGATTCAACTCGATGGGAACCTGCAACGGCATCCGCATCGATTGAAGGCCAGCCGAAAGTTCGTTCGCAGAAGGATCAGCGAGCGTACGATTTGCAGCTGCCGGGACAGACAGAAAACGGAAAGATGCATGTACGCGTCGGTGACCTGACAAAGGAAGTCAATGTTCAGGTCGCTGATCGGCCAGAGCTTAGTTCCATGTCCGCGTCGATTACTCTGCCTGACTATCTGCAGTACAGCAAACCAGTGAAGGCCGATGTTCGTGGCGGAGCGATCTCGATTCTGAAGGGTTCCAGGGCGGCCTTCATTGCTGAAGTCAGTCGCAACCTCGCAGAAGCCTCCGTGAAGTCTCAGACGGCCCCAGTGGATGGCAATCAGATTCGTCCTGAGCCGGTCGTTGTGGAAAACTCAGACGTTCTGGAATTCCAGTGGAAGGATGAGCTGGGTCTGACGTCGCGTGATGCCTTCAAGCTGAAGGTGAATGCGATCGATGACAAGCAGCCGGAAGTTTCCATGCAGCCAGGTGAAACTCCTCAGGTGCTGCTGACAACCGATGTTGTGACCTTCGACGTGCAGTCCCGCGATGATTTCGGTTTGAAGAACGTCGGACTTGAGTGGAAGGGGATTGAGCATCCGGTGAACAATCCGGCTCCGGAAAACGGATCAAAACTCGTTGAAGGGGGAGCACCGGAAACGACTCGTCTGGCGTCAAAGGCAACCTTCTGTGCAGAGTCAGACAAGGTGCCCGCTCAAACACTGGAACTGCGAGCATGGGCGGAAGACTATCTGCCTGGACGAGGTCGAGTGTATTCGCCGGCGTTTGTTGTGCATGTGATGACTCCCGAACAGCACTCCGTGTGGATCATGGAACAGCTTCGACGCTGGGCCAGCACGGCGGATGATGTTTACGAAGAAGAGATGCGACTGCATGACGCAAACCGTCAGATTCGACAGATGAATCCTGATGACCTGAATGCACCTGATGTTCGTCGCCAAATCGAACAGCAGGCGGCAGCGGAAAAGGCGAATGGACAGCGTCTCGGTGCCGTCGTTGATCAAGGAGATCAGCTGGTCAAGCAGGCAATGCGAAACAAAGAAATGATGGTGGGCCATCTCGAGACCTGGGCGGATGGGCTTCAGCGACTGCGAGCCATCGCGGACAACCGCATGCCATCTGTTTCCGATTTGCTGGCTCAGGGGGCAAAGGCTCCAGGTCGACGTGCAGGAAGTCCGAATTCAAAGAGTGAAGGCAAGTCGGCTCCTCAGGCTGGTAATAACAAGGGGACGATGACGGGTGGTCCTGGCGAACCGAAGAAGTCGGATCCAAACCAGCCTGCGGTTCCAAAGATCAGTGATGTGGAGTCAGGATTCAACAAGCAGAATCCTCAGGATCAAAAGCAGGCCAGCAGCGAAAGCAAGGCTGGCAAAGGAAAGTTCGGACTGCCTCAGACAGTGCTGCAGGGTGGACCTCAGCAGAAGCCAGAGGAACAGAAGCCATCGAACCCTGCTGAGCAGAAGGTAGACGAAGCGGTGAAAGAACAGGCGGACCTGCTCGCCGAGTTTGAAAAGGTGCGTGAAGACCTGCAGAAGATCATGGATGATCTGGAAGACAGCACCTTCGTCAAACGTCTGAAGTCTGCTTCTCGTGAACAACTGGAAGTCGCTGCGGCTCTGAATCGGACGGTGTTTGACGGTTTCGGCGTCGATCAGAAGAAGCTGGATGATCGGTCTCGTGAGCAGACGGATCGACTGGCGTCTCGCGAAACTGCTCAAAGCGAAAAGGTTCGGACGATCCAGGACGACCTTGAGGCATATTTTGATCGCCGCAAGGAAGCGAAGTTTGAACGCATCCTGAAAGAAATGGATGAATACGAAGTCGTCTCGAAGCTGAACGAACTGGGTGATTCGGTTCGTCGGAACCATACTGGCGAATCTATTGTGAAGGCCGAATTCTGGGCAGACACACTCGATCGCTGGGCAGAAGAACTGGTGTCAGCTTCCAAATGTGGCCAGTGCAAAGGCTGCAAGGGCGACAGTCTTCCGCCATCCATCGTTCTTGAGGTCATGCGAATTCTGGAAGGCGAAATGGATCTTCGTGAAGAAACACGAGCACTCGAGAAGATTCGCGACAAGATGGAGACGGGTGAGTACGCAACGAAGGCCGAGCAGCAGGCGGAGACTCAGCGAGTACTTCACAATCGTTGTGTGAATGTTGTGACCGACATTCGTGCTCTTCCTTTGGGAGATCAGAAGTTCGGTCGTGAAATCGGTATCATTACCGCGGCGGCCGGGGCGATGAGTGACGCGATGGACATTCTGGCCGAACCGGAAACCGGTGGGCGAGCCATTGCTGCGGAAACGGAAGCAATTGAACTCCTGCTGCAGTCACGTCGAGCCAATCCAAAGGGTGGCGGCGGCGGTGGCGGTTCAACTCCAGGTGGCGGCGGTTCCGGAAACACGGACCGAGTGGCTCTGGAGTTGTACGGCCCGGGTTCCGATCCAAATGCAAAGATCGAATCTCGCGGTGTTCAGCAGTCAACCGGCAACTCGACGGACCAGGTTCCGGCGGAGTTCCGTGACGGAATTGACGCGTTCTTCAATGCCCTGGAAAGCCGGTAGGGAAGAGCGAAAGCAAGGGACGTCTGGGGCTTAAGGACAGTAAGGGACCAAAAATGGGGTAGAGATGCCCTGAGTTTTGGTCCCTTTTTCTTTTCTGGCAGGTCTTTTCGAAATTGTTGTCCGGCCCGCTTTTTCTCGTTCGTCGTTCCTGTGTTCTCTGACGAGATTCCATGATTGCAACATTCAAAGGACACAGAACGATGGCGAAATTCATGTTGATTTACCGTGACCAGGCTGGTGACCGTCCCGTCATTTCTCCCGAAGAGATGCAGGGTTTTCTGCAGATGTGGGATGGCTGGATGAAGCAGTTTGGCGACCGCATTGTGGATGCCGGTGATGAATTGCTCCCAACCGGTCGAGTGCTGCATGGAAACGGCGACGTGGCGAATGGTCCGTATGTTGAAGCTAAAGAGATGATCGGCGGATATTCCGTCGTTCAGGCGGAACACTACGAAGCCGCCATTGAGATTGCTCGAGAGTGCCCGATTGCGAAAATTGGCGGGCACATTGAAATTCGTGAACTTGCAGGTCATGCCGTCTGACGTCTCTTCACTCGTCGAACATTTCTTTCGACACGAATACGGTCGTCTGGTTGCATTGCTGACGAACTCGTTTGGGGTTCGTCAGCTGGACCTGATCGAAGACGTCGTGCAGTCAGCGCTTTCCAAAGGGCTGCAGACGTGGGC